>JBCBBI010000001.1:0-327191 GCA_038531775.1 Pseudomonadota bacterium
TTACTAACCCGTCCGCCGCACCCACCGAAGTGAGCGCTCGACTTGCATGTGTTAGGCGTGCCGCCAGCGTTCGTTCTGAGCCAGGATCAAACTCTCAAGTTGAAAAGCTGTTACCAGCTTATCCTTGACGTTCGAACCTCTGCACATCAATTCCAACCGGCTAGGTTGGAACCGTCTCTGTTTGTTGTGCTTCTGGTTTCATAAGAAACCGGAAACCGTCCAAACAGTGAAGCTGACTATCCATCATCGAACTTCGACCGAAGCCTCATTCTAGGTAGTGTTGATATGCAGTATGTTGATCATCGAATAGACCAAACCGCCCACATATCTCTTCAGAAACTATCGATTTCAAAGAGCGCGAGAGACAAAATTAACAGGATGCGCCTTTTAACTTCTGGCGCGCCCGGCCTCAAATATCTCTCATTATTATATCCGCCGCGTAATCTTTTGCCTAAGCATCTGATCCGTTTTGCGTCCCGCGAGCACATCTGCGCTGTCGGTGAACGGGTATTTACGTCTGGCGTCGCATCCCTGCAACCCCTTTTTTCAACAAACTCCATCTTTTTTTGCTTATTGCGCCCTCGTCCTTATTTTATTGAGCGTTTCGGCCAATACCAGCGTGTTTTTTTTGTTGAAAACACTTTGGGCATGCCAATTTTCGATAGCAATGGGCCATTCCGTAAAGAATTTGACCCGGATTCTTAAGATTATGAGAGAGACTCACCGCATAATTTACGGGAATCGAGAGACTCAACCTGACGCGCTGCTTGCTTGCACACGACGCGCCGGGCGTTTGCTCCAATAGCGCCATGCGATCAACGCCAGTATTATGCCCAGAAAGATCATCGGGCGGATCTGCCAACCCTTAACCAGCATGACATAGTGAAGACCGCCCAAAATCGCAGCCGGATAAATCATCTTGTGCAGATTGGCCCAGGCCGCGCCTCCAAGCTTTCGTATCGAGTAATTGTTCGACGTGATCGCCAAAGGCAGCAAAATGACAAAGCTTGCCATACCAACTGTGATGTAAGGTCTTTTTACGATGTCGGCCCAAACAGCGCTCAAGCGCTGCACATCCAAAACCGCCCAGACCAACAGATGCATCGCCACAAAGAAAAAGCACACAAGGCCTATAGCGCGGCGATACTTCATCAAGTTAACGCCGGTAATTTTCTTAAGAGGCGTCACACAAAGACCCGCGACTAGAAAATAGAGCGCCATTTCACCCATCTTGTGCTCTAGCGCCTTAACAGGGTCAGCACCAAGTTGGTTATTGACACCAAGCCATAGCATCCAGCCGGTATATCCCAGTGCCGCAAAATACAGCAGCCAGGGTGGCACACGGCGAAGCGCAGAATTTATTTGGTTCTTCAGAGCCATCAAAAATTCTTGGTAAGATCCATGCCTTCATAAAGATTGGCCACTTCTTCCTCGTAGCCGTTGAACATTAACGTAGGTTGCCGTTTTGCAAAAAGCCCTGACCCCAGAACACGTTCCGTACCTTGGCTCCAACGTGGATGATTTACAGTCGGGTTTACGTTTGAGTAAAATCCGTACTCTTGTGGCGCGGATTTATTCCAGCTGGTGGGAGGCTCTTTATCCGTGAGCGTGATACGCACAATCGATTTGATGGATTTAAATCCGTACTTCCAAGGCACCACCAGTCGCAGCGGAGCACCGTTCTGATTTGGGATATCCTTGCCGTAAATGCCGGTGGCCATCATCGTCAGAGGATGCATTGCCTCATCAAGACGCAACCCTTCGACATACGGCCAGTCAAGAACCCTAAACGCGACACCTGGCATTTCATCGGGACGCAGAGCAGTTTCAAACCCAACGTATTTCGCGCCACTTTTCACACCTGCAAGGTTCAAAAGATCGGCAAGCTCAAAGCCATTCCACGGAACGATCATTGACCACGCTTCTACACAGCGAAAGCGATATATGCGCTCTTCGACGGTCATCTGAGCCATAATATCTTCGAAGGCGTAATCACCTGGATTATCAACCATCCCATCGATTTTGACGGTCCAGGGTTTAGTCGTCAGGCGATGTGCATATTTCGCTGGCTCATCTTTGCGAGTACCAAATTCGTAGTAGTTGTTGAAATTGGTGATGTCTTCCCAATCGTTTGGAACAAGCTCTTCGGGCGTTTCCTGCGCTCGAACGTCAGCGCCAAGTCCAGTCAATCCAATACCCGCGGCAGCACCTGCTATCAACTGCCGACGATTTAGAAAAACGGCCTCGTCCGTTACATCGCAGTCTTTTAAATTGTTCTTCCAGCGGAATGCCATTCCGAACTCCGTAATTTGCCTCGTTACGAACAGGTAGCCCAACAAAAGAACCATAGCAGCATAAAACAAGTGACCTCACGAGGAAGTAATCTTGGTTTCAGGCATACAAAACAGTCATTTTCTTGAAAAGAATGCAATAAATTATTGCCTTTCGGGAACCGAATTGCCTTAGCTAGAAAATTTAAGTCGACGTCACGCACTTATGGTCACGTTCACCAAATCATATGAAACGGCTTGGGCGACGGGAGTTACATTTCTGCAGTGACTTGACTCCAACCGAATTAACGGTTGCAAACGAATGATCGTAGGTTAACCGTTGTTTCTATGCTTCGCAGCGTGCGACCATGGCATGTTTTTTGCATTGCGAAAAAATGTGCGGATCTGAAGTTAAAGATTTACCGTCTTATTGTGGATTGCGCTTGCCCGGAACTGCTCAAAGTTCCAACCATGGGCGAGATAAAAAAACAGTAAACAACTTAGTCTTCAGCCTAAGAACGAACGGCTTTATCTTTTATGAATCGCCAAGACCTGATCTTTGCGACCCTTTTGAAAACGAGCCGGCTCTATGATGCAGCCAGAGATGTCTTTTGACAGAGCGTTGAATTCCGCAGCAACCATAATATCAGAGTGGTGGAATTCCCGGTGATCCAACCAACTTCTGAACAGCTCTGCTGTTTTAGTAATGCCTTTTTTCTCGTAGGTCTCTGGTTGCCATCTTAGGTCTTCGATGACGTAAAGACTGCCCGATTTAAGGGTGGGAAATATCTCAAGAAATGCGTTTTGCTGGTGATGGCTGGCATGGCTTGCATCATCAATGACAATATCTGGCACAGGATCAATATTCGCCATGGCTTTTGTAATCGCCTTTCGGTCATCCATATCGCAACGATGAAATGTAAAACGCTCGTGCTCAAACCATGAAAAATCCGAAACATCCAAACCGTGGATATTTGCCTTTGGAAAATATTCCAACCACATGCGAATTGAGGGCAAGTCCTTTGTTTCGCGATCAGCACTCATACCGTGTTCCGGGCCGCCTATCAAAAGGCCCATTTCCAAAAAGGTGATCTCTTGGTTCCGATAGGGATAAAAGAGCATATGGTAGAGCTCAGTATAACGGTGTTTTTTTGAACCTTTGTCAGATCCATACCGATCAGCCAAGTCCGTCAGATTTTCACTAACCTCCGGATTGGGCACTGCTGCTTCTTTTTTCATAGCCGCTTTCTCTTCCCGCGAAATCACAGGCGCTTCTTCGCAATCGATACCATGCTTTTTGAGCGTCTGATCCATCCAACTCTCCTCTTCCGGCATACCACCGATATTTGATAAAAATTCGCGCACACGACGGCCATAAAAGTGCACCGAATACGTGTCTTTGGTTATCATTTTTTCGACCCTGGTGCAGTGACGCGTTCGCATCAGCTGCCTTCGATTCCGGAAGCCGACGGGATACAAACCATCAACGGCAAGCGCATATTTTGCCTCCCCAGTTTTTTTAAGGAAGTGAGTCACCGCGTGTGGCCCCCAAACACCCCACTTCATTTCGGCAACGTGCACAGGTTTTCCCGCATCACGTAAAGTCTTGAGCTTTGTCTTTTCATCCTCGGAATACCATTCAGGGATGCCGAATTCGTCCTCGGTCATTTCAAGCAACTGACCCAAAGCATCGCTGTCACGCGGTAAACCTAAAACGCCACCGTTTATGTGGTGTGGGGACTCCCACCCGAAGAAGTGACCAGTTTCAGTTTCGAAAGGTTTGACACAATACGCGTCAAGGTCAGCCCAGATTATACGGTCATATTGCTGCAGTAGATGGTATCGGAAAATGTCCGAAAACAGAGCAAGGCTTTCTGTCCGCCCATGCGAAATGAAATTATCAATTTCCAATACCTGGTTGCCGTCGATGAGCTCGACACCGTCCGGGACATTTTGAACGTCCTTGTAGTGATAAAGTTTCACATGATGGCCGGCATCCAGAAAAGACTGCGCGCACAAAACCTCAACATAGCTAAGAGGACCTTCCACCCAAAGCATACCTATTTCGTAGTTCTTCGAGGAGAGCGCTTTAAGCATATCCAAATTCCAGAAATTCTACATTTGGGTTCATTTTGATTTCTTCGATATCCCGCGCGTAAATGTTCGTAAGATGTGTTCTTTCTTGCTCCGTCCAAGGATTGTAAGAACCGAATTCTTTTCCGCGTGGATAGGTCTCCTGTAATTCTACCCGACGCTGCAGAGCAGCATCCGCCCCGTCTTTATGAATGAGTTGCAAAAGCTCTCTGACTGCTCGACCGCTGGCCGTCGGTCGCTTATTTTGATCTTTGGGTTCCTTGAGGTCGGCTACATCTACCTCGCTTCCACACAAGTTAGCGAAAATTCTTTGATCGATTTTTCTGAAATCTTCATATCGCCATACGAAAATTTTTGCTCGCGAAAAGATCTCAGCTATCGTCGTAAGAACAGCATTCCAGTTTGGCATTTTACTCATAACATTCAGCCGCATAGTCTGTTCGTCAACAAACCATTTCCCGTTAACGGAACGAAGGTATTCCACATAGGCTGATGCGAAGAAATCAGCATAATTGCGTATCCCTAAATGAACTTCGTCAACACCATTGGGAAATTGATCTGCGAATGTCTCCAAAAGTTTATGTCGCCACCTATACAAGCCACCACGTCTGACGCAATGTCCGCAGTGACCTGCGATATTTTCGTCAGAAACGATCACGCGCTCAGGCTTACTTAGCAAGACTTCATCGAAAAACTCAGCCGTCATCTGCGTGAGTTCCGTATCCGAAATCTTCGGATCCCAACCAATTCCAATTTTCTCAAACGCGTTACATTGCACAGGAATGGTGAGCCGCTTTCGAGTTGTCCTATGGTTGACATAGCTTACCCCAGCACGTTGGAGCTGCTTCGAATTGCGCGCCAGCGTAGATTGTATATGGCTGGTAGCCGTTTTGTGGAATCCGCCGTGTAAAACAATGTATGGGTCTTGCGTCATTCAGCTGCCAATTTCTGCTGCAGCTGATCGTGGCTTACTGGTTCTTCACCGG
Source organism: Pseudomonadota bacterium (assembly GCA_038531775.1). GTDB lineage: Bacteria > Pseudomonadota > Alphaproteobacteria > Rhodobacterales > Rhodobacteraceae > Roseovarius. Next base: position 5,351 of record JBCBBI010000001.1, read on the forward strand.
GACGATTGATGGCCTGAAGCAGATCGAAGAACCCGGCCCATTCCGAATTGGACTTAAGTGTTTCTACCTTTGTCTGATGCCATTTGCAGGCTTCCTTATGAAGGCGCGAAAGCTCTTTATCCTCTAGTATGCTATCAAATTCTACGCGCGTTCTGTCTGCGTTGGATACTAAAGCGTCGTCCTTTGCCGTGTTGAGATTCATATCGGCCCAGTATGATACACCCTGATCGCGGTCTATGTGGTTCGTTCGACCTCGATCCCGCTTCACAAGAAAGCTGTCAACTGACCTAACGGCATAATGGTGCAATCGCGCGTGCTTATGGCTGAAATCTTTATGCGCTGTCCAACCCTGAACAAAATAACTTTCAGGCATAAGTTGGCCGCCGGCGTCCTTCCAAACAAATTCACGCGGATAGTCATTAAAGAACTTCGGTCGATGGACACCGAATTTACGGATGACTTTGGATGGTCGAAACAAGGTCTTTAGGCCCAGGGCACGGTATTTTGAGCGAAAATCCTCCGGAGCTGACCAAGTGAAGTGTTCATGAACAAAGCGATCCTGATAGGTCACCTGGTCACCACAACCAAATAGCTTCCAGCAAAGAGATATCGCGTCCGCTTCGCCAACTGCATCCAAAAGCTCAGGCATTGTGCCATCCCCGGCACGCACATTCACAAACTCATCGCAGTCTGAACACATTATCCAATCAGAAGACTGATAGATTTCCTCACGCAATGCCCGGCGTAGCGCCACTCTTTGCGGGCTCGCTCCTTTTTTGAACCGGTTATCACGGTGAACAGCGAGGCCTAGCTCTTCAAGACGCATTGCGATCTTATCCGTGCCATCGTCGCAATCGTTGGTGTAAATCAAAAAGTCAGTAAAGCCGATGGCGCGATGATAAGCCACCCATTCAAGCATAAACGGGCCCTCATTCTTCATCGTTGTCACCAGAGCGAGCCTTGACCCACCCCGCTCACCCAGTAGACGCGGCGATTTAACTAGCTCTTCGCTGAAGTTCGGAATAATACGCTTCTTAGGTTCTGATTTTACCTGCTCTGAAGCGTCCGCGAGAGCCTCGCTTACCTCATCAATATCTTCTTTTTCGACAACCGGATCTTCGACCTGATCAATTTGCAGGCCATCTTGTTCACGAGTCTCCTCGATTTTTTCCTCATCAGGCGCACTATTCGCTGCCTGTCTCGCGTTTTGACGCAGGCGTTTTCTGAATGCTACGGCGAAGCGTTCTGCAATTTCATTTCTATCACTATCGACGAAGTATTGCGCAACGGCGCCGCGAAACCAAGGCAAGTCTCTGCGTGCACGGTATAGTTTGTAAAAGTCGTTCTCCGTGATCTCATCAAAAATTGCGCTTCTCATAATGGGTTTGAGCGCACCAATTTTTCGCAGAAAAACAGCGGTTTTATGGTTAGAATAACGACAATTGAAGATACGCACGTTTTTGCCGGTAAAGCGTTCCACATGCTTTTTGTCGAGTTCGAAATACGGATCATAAAAAATATTAACGCGGCCCAAGCTCCGGGTTAGCTTGGAAGCATCAGAATAGGGTAGCGTCCAATCCTGCCTGCGTCCGTTTGCATAACGCGTCTCCCAAGGGACCAGATCAATATCAAGAGTGCTTTGCGGATTGATCGAAACGACATGCGCACCGGGCACCAGAGATGCAAAAGAGACCGCTGCAAAACCACCCATAGAAACACCAGCAAAGATGACCCGGTCGTACCCCTCAAAGAAACCCTCCGAAGTTAGTTTTTCGAAATACTGAATGAGATCCTCGTCACGATACCAATCAGCCACATGGGCCATTACACCTAAGTGCGATATGTTGATGTCTCGAGCGAATTTGTATGCCCATGGAACACGCGCAATAGATTCATCGTTGACGTTCGAAAGATTATCAAAAGAAATCAAAAGACGTTTTACCGGTCGCTCCACAAAAACAAGCGAGTGCCTCAATCGCCGGTCAAAGAATCCACGCATTTCTCCGCCGGGTCGAATCTCGTCGAACCAGTCTGGTAACCGCACATTCTCAGTTTCGTCCGTGTCCTGCTCTGCCATGGCTCGAACTTAGTTTTGTTTGCTTTTTGCAGGGCAAATAGTAGCCGATTTTCCCTATTTGATCACCAATAATACATTCAGCACAGTGAAGCCATAGCAACAGTATCGAAAATACTTCTCTATTAATTCATAAATGGAAACATTTAGAGATGCAGAACCTGCGGGTGGCGTAATTCCGCAGGTTCTTTTTATTTTTTTTAAAAATAGTGAACCGTTTCAAAACTGCCCACGTAAAATGTGTGTAAATATCCCACGTACTATTCTGTAGCTAATGGAGGAAACACATGCTTCGCAGAACATACTTGGCCCTGACCGCCGCAACTTTCGCATTTGGTGGCACAGCTTTTGCCGGTGAGCAAAAAGACATTGTAGACACCGCTGTTGCAGCGGGCAGCTTCACCACTCTAGTCGCAGCGGTACAAGCCGCAGACTTGGTTGACACCCTGAAGGGCGATGGCCCCTTTACCGTATTTGCTCCAACTGACGAGGCTTTCGCCGCACTGCCCGAAGGCACTGTAGAAGATTTGTTGAAGCCAGAGAACAAAGAAAAGCTGGCCGCCATTCTTACATACCACGTAGTGCCCGGCAAAGTAATGTCGACCGATCTAAGCGACAATATGAAGGCCGCGACAGCGCAAGGCAGCGAAGTGACAATCAAAACCGCTGATGGTGTTACGGTTGACGGTGCCAATGTTGTATCCGCAGACATTGAAACCTCGAACGGCGTGATCCACGTCATCGATGGGGTTATATTGCCAAAATAAAATAATAATAATCAGGGCGGCTCAGGCCGCCCTAATTTTAGTGCACAACCGCATCTTTCGGCGGATGTTTATTTGAACTTCCCACCCTGTCGCCAATAATGAGGCCCTCAGCACCGGCCGAAACGGATACATTGGCACCATCCAAAACGTCACCGGCAAGCAATGCTTCCGCAAGCGGATCCTGAAGCGCTTTCTGGATGACACGCTTGAGCGGACGCGCGCCATAGACAGGGTCATACCCCTCATCGGCCAGCCAAGCCTTCGCGGCTTCATCAAGTTCTAGCGTAATTTTTCGGGCACCAAGACGCTTGCTCAGTCGTGCCAGCTGTATGTCTACAATACCATCCATTTGGCTTCGGTTGAGCCGGTCAAACACCACGATTTCGTCAAGCCTATTCAAGAATTCAGGGCGGAAATGGGAGCGCACAGCATCCATTACATCTCGCCTCGCATCGGAAGCGTCCGACCCGTCCGGCAACTGGCTCAACGCCTGAGAACCGAGATTAGAGGTCAGGATGATCAGCGTTTGCTTGAAATCCACGGTCCGGCCCTGACCATCGGTCAATACACCATCATCGAGAACCTGAAGCAGCACGTTGAAAACCTCTGGATGCGCTTTCTCGACCTCGTCGAACAAAACAACCTGGTAGGGCCTCCGCCGCACAGCTTCGGTCAGAACACCGCCCTCATCATAGCCAACATAGCCAGGGGGCGCTCCGATCAGACGGGCAACGGAGTGCTTCTCCATGAACTCCGACATATCAATACGCACCATGGCGCTGTCATCGTCAAAAAGAAATTCAGCCACGGCTTTGGTCAACTCGGTTTTTCCTACACCTGTGGGACCTAGGAAAAGAAACGAACCAAGCGGGCGGTTTTCGTCGTTAAGACCCGCACGCGCGCGGCGCACAGCATTTGCTACCGCTTTGACTGCTGTCTCTTGGCCAATCACCCGACCATGCAGATTGTCTTCCATGCTGAGGAGTTTCTCCCGTTCACCCTCGAGCATCTTGGCCGTTGGAATGCCGGTCCAGCGTTCAACAACTTGGGCAATCTGCTCAGGGCGTACCGCCTCTTCGACCATTACGCCATCTGACTCGACCTTTTCGGCCTCTGAGAGCTGTTTTTCCAGAGTTGGAATAACGCCGTAAGATAGCTCACCTGCTTTACCGAGATCACCGTTGCGCTTGGCATGATCGAGCTCAATCCGCGCCTTATCAAGCTGTTCCTTGATGTCGCGCGCCGAGGCAAGTTTGTCACGCTCCGCCTGCCATTGCGTGGTCATCTGTGATGAGCGTTCCTGCATCTCGGCAAGCTCTTTTTCAAGTTTTTCGAGCCTATCCTTACTTGCAGCATCATCTTCCTTCTTGAGCGCTTCCGCCTCGATTTGCTTCTGCAGAATCTCACGATCCAAAGCATCCAGTTCCTCAGGCTTGGAATCTACCTCCATGCGAAGCCGCGAGGCCGCTTCGTCTACAAGGTCAATCGCCTTGTCCGGCAGGAACCTATCCGTGATGTACCGGTGGCTCAGTGTTGCCGCCGAGACCAGCGCGCTGTCTGAGATTCGTACGCCGTGATGAAGCTCATACTTCTCTTTTATGCCGCGTAGGATCGAAACGGTGTCCTCAACTGTCGGCTCCTCAACGACTAGCGGTTGGAATCGCCGCGCCAGGGCAGCATCTTTTTCAACATGCTTCCGGTATTCATCAAGCGTGGTGGCGCCAATACAGTGCAATTCCCCCCGTGCCAGGGCCGGCTTGATCAGGTTGGCCGCGTCCATCGCACCCTCTGACTTTCCGGCACCGACCAGCGTGTGCATCTCGTCGATGAATAGGATGATCTCACCAGCGGCGGCTGTAACCTCATTCAAAACCGCCTTTAGCCGCTCCTCAAATTCGCCGCGATATTTCGCGCCTGCGATCAGCGCACCCATATCGAGTGAGAGTAGTTTTTTGTTTAGAAGGCTTTCCGGGACGTCACGGTTTATTATCCTGAGTGCCAGTCCCTCGGCAATTGCTGTTTTGCCCACACCCGGTTCGCCGATTAAGACGGGGTTATTCTTGGTACGACGACTAAGCACCTGCATTGCGCGGCGGATTTCTTCATCGCGTCCAATGATTGGGTCGATCTTGCCCTCGCTTGCCGCCTTGGTCAGATCGGTGGCAAATTTCTCGAGCGCTTCATAACTGTCCTCAGCACTCGCACTGTCGGCCGTACGCCCTTTCCGTACGTCATTTATAGCCGAATTGAGCGCCTGAGCATTAACTGCGCCTTCTTCGAGAGCCGTGCGCGCGCCGCTTTTGACCACGGCCAACGCAGTCAGCAAACGCTCAACCGGGACAAAGCTGTCACCGGCTTTTTTTGATAGTTTATCCGCTTCATCGAGCACCTTGATCGATTGCCCGTCGGTATAGACCTGACCAGCATCTCCGGTGACCTTCGGTATTTTGCCAAATTGCAAATCAAGCGCTTGGATCACCTTTTCTGGCGCACCACCCGCGCGACGAACAAGATTGCTCGCCATGCCTTCGGGATCATCCATCAATGCTTTTAGAATATGTTCAGGCGCCAGTTTCTGGTGGCTTTCCCGTGTTGCGATAACATGCGCTGCTTGAATAAAGCCACGCGACCGCTCGGTGAACTTGGATAAGTCCATCGCTCAACTCCTTTTCAAAGCGTTCCCCCAGTTGGGCACCCTGCCATAGGCGTACCGCGGTTGGAGACCTCGACAGAAACATGGATATTCACGTGGGTGTGTTCAAGGCTTTTGCGAAATAAGGGAATTTCTATCCCATGCCCGCGCAAGACCCAAAGGATTCACCATTTTTCCAGATTTCGTGAGTTTCATTGAATTGTAAAACGTGGCTTCCCAAGTATCGCTCATAAGAACAAAATGGAGCAGTCCAATGGAAGTTGAAAAAATCGCATTCGAGGCAGTGCGTTATAACCCCGAAATCGAAGGCTTTGAGGCATCTGTGCGTATCCGCGAGGGCATGCTCAGTTTCATATATCCTGTTGTAGTCAAAGCATCGCTGAATGCGGAATTCGACAGGATCGCGCGCTCGCTGAAGGTCAAAGCCATGGCGCTTCACAAAAAGGAAAACGTAGCCCTTCGTTCCTTCCGGCAACAGGTTGAAGAGATTACTGCGCTCGCTGCGTGATTGCGCTTCGCGCAATTGGATGAGTTACGCTTGACGTCTTAATCGCAAGCGGCAAAAACTGCGCGAGCAAATTGGAGCCGCGCCATGACATCTCAGTCCGATGATCGTCTGATTGTAGCAATTGATCTTCCCAACGCGCTAGAAGGCTTGCAATTGGCCGAAAGGCTGGGCGATGCGGTTTCTTTTTATAAAATAGGGCTGGGGATGCTCACAGGTGGCGGGCTGGCTCTGGCCAATGAGCTAAAGCAAGATCACGGAAAGCGTATCTTTCTGGATATGAAGCTTTTCGACATCGGTGCCACGATAGAAAATGCCGTGCGAGGTCTTGCCCAGTTTGATCTCGATTTTCTAACCGTGCATGGCGATCCTCACGTAGTACGGGCGGCGAAGGAAGGCGCGAGTGGTAAGCCGATGAAAATACTTGCAGTCACCATCCTGACCTCACTGGACCGAGATGATCTGGACGCGGCGATGATAACTGAAGGCGACATGGCCGACCTCGTTGTTACTCGCGCGCAGCGCGCTTTTGAGGCAGGGGCCGACGGGGTTATCGCCTCCCCTTTGGAGGCCGCGATGATCCGTGCTTTATCCGAAGCTGAAGGTAAGCTGATCGTCACACCCGGCGTGCGCCCGGAAGGCAGCCAAAAAGGCGATCAAAAGCGGATTGCCACGCCAGCGCAAGCTATCAAAGACGGAGCAGACCACATCGTCGTCGGTCGTCCGATCTGGGCCGCACCGTCACCACGCGAAGCCGCTTCGGCGATCCTTTCACAGATCAGCGATGCTTAGCGCCTCTGTCTTTCATTTAGAAACTAGCAGCCAAGAAGTTCTACGGTCATTAAGAGTATGATTTCTTGTTCCGGTGCCTCTTTCACTCGACCAACGCGCATCTTACTATCAAACCATGCCAGCGCTTTGCCGAGATTGCCTTGATACATATGACAGCGGGGCTCGTTGCCCGAGTTGCAACAGTCCGCGCGTGCTCAACCATTCTGAGTTATTTGACCTGTCCATTGCGCATATGGATTGTGACGCCTTCTATGCCAGTGTTGAAAAACGAGACAATCCAGAGCTTGCGGATAAGCCTTTGATCATTGGGGGTGGCCGGCGCGGCGTGGTCTCAACCGCGTGTTATATCGCGCGCATTCAGGGTGTACGCTCCGCCATGCCAATGTTTCAGGCGCTCAAGCTCTGCCCTGACGCGTTGGTCCTTAAGCCGCGTATGGAGGTCTACTCGGAGGTCTCGCGCGAGATCCGCGCAATGATGCAAGAACTGACACCCGATATCGAGCCTTTGTCCCTCGATGAAGCGTTTCTTGATTTGACCGGAACCGCGCGACTTCATGGTGCGCCGCCCGCAGTGATGCTTGCCCGGCTCACGAAACGCATGCGCGAAGAACTAGGCCTGACCGGCTCCATTGGTCTGAGCCATAACAAGTTTTTGGCCAAAGTCGCGTCTGATTTGGATAAGCCACGCGGCTTCTCCATCATCGGCAAGGCAGAGACGGACACCTTTCTGCAAGACAAACCAGTAAACCTTATTTGGGGCGTTGGCCAAAGCACGCGTGAGGCGCTTAACAAGGCAGGTATTCATACATTCGCCGACCTGCGCCGATGGGATCGACGCGATCTCTCAGCGCGTTTCGGCTCCATGGGAGAGCGACTTTGGCATCTGGCGCGCGGCGAGGACAAACGCCGTGTGTCTGCGAATGCACCAATGAAATCCATTTCAAACGAGACAACATTTTCCGAAGATACCGCCAATCCCGACATTCTCGATGGGCATATCTGGCGGATGGCCGAAAAGGTTGCTGACCGGGCCAAAAGCCGAGCGCTGGCAGGACGTGTGGTGACGTTAAAGCTCAAACGCTCAGACCATTCGCTTCTGACCCGGCGGCTTTCGCTGCGCGATCCAAGCCAGCTTGCCGATGTAATCTATCACACAGCACGCGATCTATTCGTGCAAGTCCCCCCTGATCAGTCCTACCGTCTTCTGGGCGTGGGACTTTCTGATTTAGTTCCGGAAAGTGCGGCAGATGCACTTGGTGATCTGCTCGATCCGCAAGCCATCAAGCGTGGAGGGGCCGAGCGCGCCACAGATGAGATACGCGCGCGGTTCGGCTCCGATGCCATTCTTAAGGGGCGTTCGCTCCGGTAGATTTTACTCCGCCGCCAAGGGGCGTTCTGCGCTTGGCATCCCGATCCTTGCAATGCGTGCGACAGCATCTTCGAGAATGCGTTTGAACTCGCTGAAGTTGGCATTTGGCCTGACAAGCTGTTCATTCATGTAGAGAGAGCGATCAATCTCTACCTGCACTGCGTGGCGCCGCTGCGACGGACGACCATAGGTTTGTGTAATATAGGCGCCCGCAAAGGGTGTATTACGCGTCACGACGAGTCCCGCATGACGAAAGGCCTCGTCGATCTGATCGACAATATCCTCGTCCGCCGCTGCACCAAACCGGTCGCCTAAAACGACATCAGGCCGTTGCGCACCAGTACGTGCAATTGAGTCCATCGCCTCATGCGGCATGGAATGGCAATCGATCAAAATCGCCTCGCCAAATTGCCGGTGAGCCTTATCCAGCTCAGTCTTCAGAGCCTCATGATAAGGCCGCCAATAGGTGTCGATACGCCGTTGCGCCTCGTTCATAGTAAGCTTACCCGAGTATATCGCCTGCCCGTTAGCGACGACCCGGGGTATCACGCCAAGACCGGACGCCACCCGCGGGTTATGACCCGATTTGCGCACCCCCTCTATCAGAGCCGGATCAAGTTCGTCGACGCTACGGTTAAGGTCAACATATGCCCGCGGTGCTCCTGCTTTAATAAAAGGCGCGCCATAGCGCGGCGACGTATCATACAGCTCATCAACGAAGGCGTCTTCGGAACTGCGAACGCTATGTTCGTTGAGCGCAGTGCGGCGCACGAATGACCAAGGGTAATCCCGCCCGCTATGTGGCGAGGCGAACACGACAGAGGTCGTGCGTCGCTCCGGATGGGTCAAGGTGTATGCGGTTTTGGGCATTGTGTCTCCTGGCCAAGATAATAGCGCGATTTTGCTGCGCTAAAAGCCCTTGATCGCTGGTCCGACTCCTTTTATACGCACAGCTCATCGGCGCGGTCTTCCGCGCCCCTTTTGTTGGGGCAGGGCCAAACTGGTTGATGGGCGATTAGCTCAGTGGTAGAGCACTTCGTTGACATCGAAGGGGTCACAAGTTCGAACCTTGTATCGCCCACCATGCTTTCATGCTTCACATCTGTGAAGTACTTTAAAATTAGGCGCCCAAGCGCCACGACAAAGGAGACGACCAATGAAGGTCAAGAATTCGCTGCGTTCTTTGAAGAACCGTCATCGCGATTGCCGCGTCGTGCGCCGCAAAGGCCGCGTCTATGTAATCAATAAGACCCAGCGCCGATTCAAAGCCCGCCAAGGTTAAGCCGCGTTGCATAAAAGTCGCAAAGACCCCGTCGAATTCGGCGGGGTTTGTTTTTGTGGCGCCCTCGACCAGCCAGCTTCAGAGCAATGTTCGACCATTGCAGGCCTTCCGATTTCAACCCGAAACCAACGATTGAGCGGTTGCTTCGTCAGTTACAAGCGTATCGATTTTTAACGCTTTGAGGACGGCGCGTATAATTTCCGTTTTCTCCTGACCACCGGATATCAGCATTTTGTGTTTAATGCTTGCGAGGCGTTTAAGGGATAGCGAGATCGCACGTTCATTCACTGGGTGGTCTACTGGGCGTCCATCCGCATCGAGAAAGTTGTAGAGCAAATCACCGACGGCGCCCTCTGAGATCAGGGCTTGGCGCTCTGACTCGGACACATGTCCCAGCCTGTAAGACGTCGTCAGCGTCGAAATACCGCCGCAGGAAAGAAGACCTATATCCGAAGTTTCAGCCATCTGAAAAATGTCTTCCAGCCCGCAGCGGTCCAATAACGCGCGTTTCGTATCAGGTGTATCCACAATGGCGGGCGCAGGGATTAAAAACCCTTCGGCATCGTACTTCTCTGCAAATTGCCAAGCAAACTCTGCCGGGTTGAAACGCCTTGCACGCGCGATCCCACCCAAAAGCGAAACAACGCGCATTTTGCTATGATTATTCGCCTCGATGAATGGCAGCATCGCCTGCAAAGTGCGCCCCCAACCAACGCCAACAGTCAGGTTATCCTGCATCATCTCAGAAACGATCGGTCCCGCGGCGGCGGCAATTATTCTGGTCGGATCCACACCGGCCCCGGGGCTCGGGGCCACAACAGCGCGCGAAAGTGAGAAGCGTTCTTCGAGGGCGTTTTGAAGAACCACTAGCGGCACTATCTCTGAGTTTATAGTGAAACGCACTTCACCACGTCTACGCGCCTCGGAAATCATCCGGGTAACCGCGACGCGGTTGACCTTCAACCGGTTTGCCACCTCCGCCTGGGTTAGTCCTTCTATATAATAAAGCCAGACCGCACGAACGCGCAGTTGTTGGTTGCTATCGGCACCAACGCGATTGTTTCGACCTGATAAGACGTCTTCGGGCATGTGACCAAACCAAAAATCTGAACTAAATTCCATTTTCTACATTGTCTGCGATTAGCTTGCCAACTGCGGCAGCGGCCTCGATATGCGGCATGTGACCAATGTCTTCAAAAAGGTGAAGCGCCATATTGCCCGATGCCTGGAGCGCATGTTGCCAAGGGATAATCTGATCGTTCTTTCCCCAGATAATCTTGGTAGGAACTTTCACACGCACAAGCTCGGCGCGCAAATCAAAGGCCTGTATACCATCCGAGAAGAGTATGTTCGCATAGGACAGCTGAGCAGCGCGCAAGACCGGATCCTCGCGTGACCTCAAGGCAAGCCGTGCATAGCGTTCGGTGATCAAGCTCTCATCGTGCACCAGCAATTTGAGCCAAGGCTCGAGGCTTTTTGCTTCATTAGCTCTACAAATACCATGCAACACGTCTCCGTTAACCTCCGGCCCCAAACCTGCAGGCGCAATTAACGTGAGAGACGCGACGTTTTCTGGTCGGGAGTCCACCAAAGCCAAGGCAATCGCCCCACCGAGCGAGTGACCAACAAGATGCACGCGGCCTGTGGCCAAGGCATCAAAGGCCTTCTGTACATGAGAAACAAGATCAGCGAAGTCACGCAGACCCGGTTTCGGCGACTTACCATGGCCAGGTAACTCAATAAGAATGACGTTAAGATTTTCGAGGACCGATTCAACTAGACGCCATGACAAAGCGTCGCTGGCGAACCCGTGCAGAAGTACGATTGGATCACCCTCGCCAACTTTAGAGTGGTTGATCGCAAGCGGACCTTCCGTTGACTCAGATGAAAGAGGCGCATTCGCGGAGTGACCCTCGATGTCCAAAGCTTGAACCCGGCCCCTGGGTCCCGTACCCGCGACTGTGGTAAGATCAATCCCCGTGTCGCGCGCCAATTTCCGCGCCTTTGGTGTCGCGCGCTGCCCCTCAATTGATTCAATTGAAAAAAAAGCGGTGTTTGGCGGCGCTTCAAATTTTTCAACGGTCACCACTTCAGCCAAATTCTCAGGCGATGTCACCGGCCCTTCAACCTCTTCGCCCTTTGAGAAAAGCCAGGCAACCGGTGCCCCAATTGGCACTTCATTGCCTTCATCAAGGCGGAAATGCAAAAAACCTTCTGCTTCAGACTCAACCTCCATAGCAGCCTTGTCGGTTTCGATTTCGAAGATCACGTCACCCTTATTGACCCAACCGCCTTCATCCACATGCCAGACAGTGATCTTACCAGCGGTCATATCCATATCTACTTTTGGCATTATAACTTCAGCGGCCATCAGATACGCCCTGACCAAATGTCTCTTGCAGCTCTCAGAATATCGGGCACTTGTGGCACAACGGCCTTTTCGAGATCCGGATTGTAGGGGACAGGTGCCTCAGCCCCACCAAGCCGTATGATTGGCGCTTCCAGAAAGTCAAAAGCATCGCTTTCGGCCACCATTGCACTCACTTCGGCGCCGACGCCCAGCGTCTTAACGCCCTCGTAAACGCAGATAAGTCGTCCAGTTTTGCGTACGCTAGTAAGAACGCTTTCTCGGTCCATTGGCCGAATTGTGCGCAGATCGATGACTTCGGCCTCGATACCTTCGCTGCTAAGGGTTTGGGCTGCCTCCAATGACTTTTGGACCATTATAGAGGTGGCCACGATGCTGACATCATGGCCCGTACGCCGGACAGCCGCCGTACCAATCGGTGTCGTATAGTGGCCCTTGTGTACGTGACCTTTCTTTTTATACAAAAGCTTGTGCTCAAAGATCATAACCGGATCGGGATCCTCCAGCGCTGCAAGCAAGAGACCCTTGGCATCTTCCGGCGTGGCGGGTTGCACCACTTTCAAACCAGGAACGTGACCAAGCCAGGCCTCGATAGATTGAGAATGCTGTGCCGCAGCTCCGGTCCCCGATCCAGCGGGAAAGCGCATGACAAGTGGAACCGATACCTCGCCACCCAGCATAAACCGTAGCTTCGCCGCCTGATTTACAATCTGCTCCATTGCCAGCGCAGCAAAATCAGAAAACTGAAATTCAAAAATCGGCTTGAGACCAGTCAGCGCCGCGCCAACCGCCACACCGGCCGCACCAAGCTCAGAGATAGGCGTATCTATAACGCGCTCTTCGCCATACTTGTGAACAAGATCACCGGTGACCTGAAATGCGCCGCCGTAGACACCGATATCTTCGCCCATCAGCACAACTCGCTCATCAGAGCTGAGCGCGATATCCATGGCCTCGCGAATAGCCTCCGCGTAGGAAATCTCTCGCGATGCTATTCGACCTTCGACATTCATTGGGCCGCCTCGGTATAAACGTCACGTGTGGCTTCCTCAGGTTTCGGATCGGGGCATTTTTTGGCAAATTCGATTGCATCTTTGACCGTTTGATCAGCAACTTCTTCCATTTCGGCCAATTGCATCTCGTTCAAGATTCCACGCTCAAGCAGTAACTTGGCGAAGCGAGGAATTGGGTCTCGATCAATCCAATCCTGGATTTCCTCCTTAGAGCGATAGCGATTGCGATCAGACTTTGAATGTCCGCGCCAGCGATAGGTTACGTTTTCTACCAAGCTAGGACCCTTGCCGGACCGGGCACGTTTAACTGCAGAGTCCACGGCTCGCGTAACCGCGTTGACATCGTTTCCGTCCACCGCTGCAGCAGGCATTGCATATGCCGATGCACGGTCCGCAATAGTGGACACCGCTGTTGAGCGCTCTGTGGATGTGGACATTCCGTATTTGTTGTTTTCACAAACGAACACCACTGGAAGTGTCCAAATAGAGGCCATGTTCAACGCTTCATGAAATGCGCCTTCGTTGTTGGCCCCATCACCGAAAAAACAAACCGTTACAGCACCCGTTTGTAAGCGTTTTGCCGAAAGAGCGGCCCCCACCGCAATTGGCAGGCCACCACCGACAATACCATTTGCTCCTAGATTGCCTTTGGATGGGTCGGCAATATGCATCGAGCCACCGCGCCCTTTGCAGTAGCCGGTTTCCTTTCCAAAGAATTCCGCAAACATGCGACCAATATCGGCACCCTTCGCAATGCAGTGACCGTGACCGCGATGCGTCGAGGTGATTTTGTCAGAGTCACTGAGCGCCATGCAAGAGCCGACAGCAGAGGCTTCTTGCCCAATAGACAGGTGCATGGTCCCGTGGACAAGACCACGCATATAGCTCGCCTCTGCGCCTTCCTCGAATTTGCGTATGAGATACATTTTTCGCAGCGCTTCTTTTAAAGCGTCGGGCGAATAGGCGGTTATAATGTAAGGCGTATTGGTTTCGCTTTCGGCGGTTGCATCAGGCATCAATTGCTTCCTTGCCAAAAAGCATTTCGTCCTGGCGCTTGCGCAGCCTTACGATGGCGCTGTCGGGCAGAGCTACATTCTCGGCGGTGATCAGTTCTCCCTTAGCAATGGGCGACTTCACTTTGGCACCTACGAGAACCCCGACCGGGTGTGCACGCGCATCCCGCGCTCGTCCAGCCTCCATCGCCCAGGCGCGGTATGTGTACTCACCTATTTGATCGAGAATTTCGCCCGGCGCCAAATTGCGCTTAGCGACCGCACATACCTCTGCAACCGGACGGTCCAAAGGAACCATATCGGCCTTACCATAAAGTACAGCGCGGGCACAGGTCAGCGGCACTTCTAGAGAGGTGAGATGATACGGGCGCACCAAAGTAAAATAAGGCCCCTCGCCCATCTTCAGATCACGCAAGCGTTCATGAATGCGCGGATGCTCCGCCTCGATCACCACGAAAACGCCAGGAGCTACGCCATGACCGATGGAGTAATCAACGCGACCAATGTCGCGCAAAAGCCCGCCATCTTTCTGTGGGATCAACGTTTGAGAAATCTCCTTCAGGCTAACCGCAGGCCCATGCATCCCATCAATATCCGGGATCAGACCAGTTGCGTTGGCGATTGCTGTCATTTCGACCATGGTCTTGGACCCGTCCACGAACTCAACCAGCAACCTTGGATTCATGTTTCTCTGCGCTGCTTCCTCGGCATAGTCTTCGGGCAGCGCATCGAAATTCAGCGGATTGTTCTTACCTTTTCCGGCGCAAATCACTCGGTGGCCCATTGCAGAGGCGAACTCAATTAGCTCCATGCAAGCGGATGGCTCATCTCCTGAACCAAGAGAGTAAACAACTCCGAGCCTTTCTGCTTCGCGCTTCAGATAGGCGCCAATGGTGACATCGGCCTCCACGTTCATCATGATCAGGTGCTTGCCCGCCTGCATTGCGCAAAGACCGATTTCTGCACCCACGGAAGGCACGCCAGTGGCATCGATTACCACATCGATCAGGCCAGAATTTAGGATTGCTGCGGGCGTGTCTGCGACTGCGACTTGGCCCGCCTCTATCGCGGCATTGACGGCATCTGAGCTTGCAGCGTCTGTGCTATTGCCCGCCGTGCCCGCCGCTATCTCAACCGCTTTGTGCGCCACAGACGCATCGATTTCACAAATCGCGCCAATCTCGATTCCGTCCATCAGGTGGGTTCGGGTGACAATATCTGTTCCCATCTCACCGCATCCAATCAAGCCGAGCCGAACCGGATAACCATCTTCGCCACGCTGGGCGAGATCACGGGCAAGACCGATCGGTGCAACATTAGAACCCATAGAGTGAAATACCCCTGTATTTGTTCAACAAGATGGTGAACATTTGCTCCGTCGTCAAATCATAAGTGCAGCCTTAAAATGACTATTTGCTTGACTGGTGCGGCAGTTTGGGGGTCCCCTGACAAAAGTTATGAACTTTTTTACATGTTGAGTACTATTTGTACAAGAATATGAATTGATCTCGAAGAGCCGCTATAATGTTGATATCGGACAATAATACGAGAGTTAGGGAGGAAAAAATGACGCTTAGTATTTCACGCAGGAGGTTTTTAGAATGCACATCAGCCGCCACATTGACGTCAGGAACAGCCTTGGCAACACCGACCTTGGCGCAAAACAACCTACCCGATCCTGGCAGCGTTTTGGCTGACATCTCCATCGGAAAATATGTTCGACCAGACTACCGTGACCTTTATGGGATGTCCGATGACAAGCCCATCTGGGACAACTCCAAGGACTGGATCCGGACGGTGGATTGGGAAAAAGCACGCAAAGAACTTGCTGGTACCACCGTACGTTTTGCAATTGGCGCCGCGGACCAAGAATCTGCAGCCGAAGGTCTTGCGCCTTTCGAGGCTCTGTCGGGCATCAAAGTCGAACTTGTGCCAATCCCGGACGATAGCTTTTACGACAAAGCATTGACCGAATTCATTTCCGGCAACGCGTCTTTTGATGCGCTGCAGTTCTTCTCACCATGGCTTGGTGATTTTGCAGCACCCGGTTTCCTGCAGCCGCTTGACGATTTTGCCACAAAGTGGGGTCTGCCGCTTGATGACTTCTACGACACCTACCGCCTGAACTACGGTTTCTTCAATGGTCAGATGTTTGGTATTCCCTTCGATTGCGATATCCAGATGATTCATCTTCGGAAAGGTTATGTTGAGAAAGTGCTTGGCGGTGAAATCGACAGGGTCAATTCTGTGCCGAGCTATGATGAGCTTATCCGTTTGTCTGCCGAGCTTAACAATGTAGAGCCAGGCGTTTCTGGTGTAGGTCTCATGGTGGCACCAGGGTTCTGGTCAACTTACACATGGGAGCACATCTCGGCGCAAGCTGGCATGATGCTGTTTGACGAGAATTGGGAGCCGATTTTTAACGGTGACGAAGGCATGAAGGGCCTCGAGATCATCCTTGATCTTAGCAAGAACGCCAATCCCGGACACGCCGGCGCAGGCTGGCCGGAAAATCGCGCAGCGTGGCTAGGCGGTCAGCTCGCGACCAACATCTCTTGGCAGGATAGCGGCACACAGGCGATGCGTCCGGATCAAAGCCAGATCGTCGATGATTTCGTGACGATTTATGAGCCACGGATTGAAGGCGGTCGATTTGCGCCGCCTAATATTGCGGGCTCCACATCCTGCGTTTCAGCATCATCGCAAAATCCAGAGGGCGCGTTCCTCATGCTCGCGTTTCTAACCACGTCATCTATCATGGCCATGAACGAGGCAAACGCCAACGGCGTTGCACCCGGCTACAAATCAGTGCTTGAAAACGAGAACCTGCAAGCTGTGTCGCAACCCGCCAAGGTTTGGGGTGACAGCCTGCATCACGCATGGTGCTCGCCACGTCTGCCCGGTGCTTTCCCTATCGAACAGGCCATCGGAAATGAGATCAACCGCGCCGTGGTTGGGCAAATTTCGGCCAAAGAAGCACTCGATAACGCGGCGGCAGCTGTGAAACAGATCATGTCAGAGAACGGATTTTATGCCGGAAATGATCCCGTAGAATATGCAGCCGCTGCGCCTGGGCTTTACGTCGGTGAAGGAAAGCCGTTACCGTTCTAACCCAAGGCTGGCAAAACAGGTCCGTTGGGATGCCAAATTCTTCCCTGAGCGACGCCGATGCGGGAACAGTTGCATTGGCGTCGCGCAAATTCAAGCGCCGATCCCGGCGTCTTAAGGCGTGGTTCCCGTACCTGCTTGTCGCTCCGGCTGTGATCTATCTTGTGTTGATCACATTATATCCTGGCATATTCGCCATCGTTCAGAGCTTTTACGCCGTCAAATTCGGGCCATGGAATCCCGTGGGTTTTGCCAATTATGAACGTCTTCTCGTCGATACGCAGTTTTGGGGTGCGCTTCTGAATACGTTCATTATCGGATCAATATCCTTGGCCTTGCAGTGCGTGATCGCGCTAACGCTGGCTTTCTACGCCTATCGCGATCCATGGGTGCAAGGTTGGCGGATCTTATTTTTGATCCCTATGCTGTTCATGCCCTCGGCCGTGGCCTTTATCTATAAATTGGCCTTTCTCGACGGCCGGGTTTTTTCAGATATCCTTATCCGTGTAGGCCTGATCGAGCAGAACCTGGCGATACAATCATCGATTTGGATGAGCCGTGGACTTCTGATCCTCGCGGATATCTGGCAATGGACACCCTTCCTCTTCATCATCTTTGTTGCTGCACTCCAAGGCCAAGATGAAGAGGTCGAGGAAGCGGCACGTCTCGATGGTGCCTCTTGGTTCAAAGTCTTTTGGCACATTTCACTTCCGCTGATGCGGCCAGTCGTTATTGTGGCGCTCACACTGCGCGCCATCGATATCACGACGATGTTTGCCAATGTCTTTATCATCACCAAAGGCGGTCCAGCTTTTGGAACCGAGACGATCAGCTATTTCATCTACCGTACTGGGTTTAAGTTCTTCAACTTTGGCTACGCCTCTGCGGCCAGTGTGATCATGCTGATTCTTACCATAATCATCGCGCAGACAGTCGTAAAACGCGCTTTTGTCTCGGTGAGGGATTGAGCAATGGCATCGCTGCGCAGATCACGTGGGGAAAATCTCTTTATCCGCTATCTGATCCTTGGAGCCTGGGCGTTGTTTTGTTTGGCCCCGGTTCTGTGGTTTCTTTCTATAGGGCTGCGCCCCAGAACTGAGATCATCACACCGCAACCGATTTACTGGCCCACCTTCTCGCTGGATGCCTGGCAGATGATTTGGGAAGACTGGCCGATGGCAAAATACCTCCGTAATTCGGTCGCGGCGATCATTGGCTCTGTGGTGATCGACCTGGCTCTTGCCATCCCGGCGGCTTATTCTCTTAGCCGTTATACCTATCGCGGTCGCGACGACATAGGCTTTTATATCCTTTCCACGCGTATGATGGCCCCCGCAATCGTGGCAGTGCCAATCTTCTTTTTGTTCCGCAATGTCGGCCTATTGGATTCGATATGGGCACTCATGATCGTCTACGCGGCCATCAACCTTAGCTTGGTGACATGGATCATCCGCTCTTACATGCTGGACATTCCAAAAGAGCTTGAAGACGCCGCGCGCACCGATGGCGCATCTGACCTGCGGATATTGTGGGAAATCATCATTCCCGCGATCCTACCCGGCATCATCACTGCCTCAGTGATCGCAATGATTTTTGCGATCAATGAGTTTCTCTTCACACTGTTGATCGCATCTACGCCTGACGCATATACGATGTCCGTGGCGCTTGCGAATTTCACGGGCGGCTCGGATGGGGTGATCTATAACGCGATTGCTCTCGTGGCTTTCCTTGCGTTTTTGCCGGTTTTCCTTGTCGTGCTTTTGATCCAGAAACACCTTAGCCGTGGTCTTACAATGGGCGCTGTGAAAGGATGATGCTTAGCGAGCAAAACGCTCCAAAGACCAAAAGGACCCATGGCGGAGATTGAGCTTCATAATATTCAAAAGCGTTGGGGCGCCGTTTGGGGCGTGAGGGACGTGAACCTCACTATCGCCAACGAGGAATTTGTTGTTTTCCTGGGTCCATCCGGTTGCGGCAAGACTACGACCATGCGGATGATTGCCGGTTTGGAGGAGCCCTCGGAAGGCGACATTAAGATGGACGGCGAGATCATGAATGGGATCGACGCGCGAGACAGAGACGTTGCCATGGTTTTCCAGGGCTACGCACTCTACCCGAATATGACGATTTATGAAAACATCCGCTTTCCCTTGCGCATGCGCGACGTGCCGAAATCCGAGCAAGACTCACGTGTGCGCCGTGCGGCCGAGATGGTAGAACTATCTGACCTGCTGGATCGCAAGCCCGCTGCACTCTCGGGCGGTCAGCGTCAAAGAGCGGCATTGGCCCGGGCGATTGTACGTCAACCCCACGTGTTCCTGATGGACGAGCCACTTTCGAACCTCGATGCCAAGCTGCGCCAAAATATGCGCGTGCAGATCAAACACATCCAAAGAGAGCTAAAGATCACCACCGTCTACGTCACCCATGATCAGATTGAGGCCATGACATTGGCCGACCGCATCGTGGTGATGCAGGCAGGCGCGATACAGCAGATCGGCACACCGGATGAGATTTATAACAATCCGGCGAATACATTCGTAGCAGGCTTTATTGGCGCGCCGCCGATGAACCTGATCGAAGGCAAAATCGAAGACGGTAAATTTACGTCAGAGGGCATTAACGTGCAGGGTTTGACCAGAAGAGACGCGGGACCTGTAACACTTGGCGTGCGTCCGGAGGATTGCACCTTATCCGAAAGCGGCAATCTTGTCGGAGAGGTCTACGGCGTAGAACCAACTGGTGACGTCACCTATCTTACAATTAAAGCTGGGCCAAAAATGATCGAGTTCAAGGCACACAGAGACTTTCGCGCGCAATTGGGCGAGGTCGTGCAGGTCCGGTTTGATCCAGAACGGCTTTTTCTTTTTGACCAGAAAACAGGCGAGAGGGTTCGCTAAAGATGGCGCGCTTCGATTACACTTCGATGGGGTTTTACACCTTTGATGCGCTTTGCCGCCCGGTCACTGACATTCCGCCCGGCGGCAATACCTATTTCGTCGACGACTTTGCCATGGCAGTATCAGGCGCGGCGGGTTCTGCCGCCATCGTTGCCGCCAAACATGGACTGAAAGTACAGGCCGTGGGTGGGGTTGGATATGATCTTATGGGTGATTGGGTGTTGAATCGCCTTGGCGATTTTGGCGTAGACACCGCGAATGTGCAGCGCGTCGACAGCATGATGACGTCATCCTCTATTGTCACGACGCGTCCTGACGGCGCGCGTCCTGCGCTTCACAAAAGAGGAGCAACGGCAGGATTTTTCGTCAATGATGACGAAGTCGACACCGTCATAGATACGAAGATTTTCCACATAGGCGGCGTTGGCCTAATGGATGCCATGGATCAAGGGCGCGCAGCAGAGGTTATGGCAGCGGCCAAGTCCAAAGGCTGCAAAACAACGCTGGACGTTTTCGCCTCCACCCCGGACGATCTTGAAAAAATCAAACCGCTTCTGGCGTCCACCGATTATTTTATGCCGTCTGAGGAAGAGGCGATGGCGCTCTCGGGGCTGACCAATTTTGACGAAATAGCCGATTTCCTTCTCGATCAGGGAACGGGTGCGGTGATCCTGACCTTGGGCGAAGACGGCGCCATGTACCGCGATCAAACAGGCACTAAGATGGATCTACCTGCTTATATGATCGATGTCGTTTGCACTTGCGGCTGTGGTGATTGTTTCAATGCAGGTTTTGCCACTGGGTTGCATCTTGGCAAAAACATCGAGGATTGCATCATGCTTGGGCAAGCATCATCGGCTCAGAATGCTTTGGGCCTTGGTAGCCAAGCCGTTGTTTCGTCATTGGAAAATACGTTGGATTTCATGGCGAACACGGCGAGCCGTTGAGGTACGGATCCGAGCTCTTCAATTCACACCTATCACCCAGATTTCGCAAATGAACTGCGGTTCTGTTGTCGGCATCATCTGAAAAGGGCTGCCCCGGAATGACAGGTCTAATTTCCCGGCGGCTTCCAACTCGGCAAAGACCTCGCCATAGCCGTATTCATCCCACGTCCCTTGGACCGCCGCGAAAACGATTTTGCCACCCTTGCGCACAAGTCGAGCGTATTCTCGTAGGCTTGCGCATGGCACTTGGGTAGTCGTCCCACAACTCACCAATGCGTCAGCGCATCCTGAGGCTCGCGTGGTTTGCTTGGTTAGGTCGCATTCATGCAACTCGCGATAAATGTCTTTACTACGAGCGATCTCCAGCATCTGGGCAGAGAAATCCAACGCCGTCAGATTATTAAACCCCTGCGCTTTTAGCGCCTGCCCCACAAGACCAGTTCCAGCGCCGGCATCAATAATGCGCATTGATGGCTCAAGATGGTCCTTGGCCACTTTGGCCAGTTCCATCGGCGCCAGATAATCATCGATAGATCCTACATCCTCATCATATTTCGAGGCCCAGATATCGTACCGCCTACGCATTTCCTGATTGGTGGGCGCGCGGATCACCCAATCGACGCGGTCTATCTGCGTTTCTGGTAACTCGTCCGACAACGTTTCTATTCCCTCTTTTGTCCCTAGGAATTTTTGGACATGTTACCAGAGAGGTAACATTTGAAAAAATATGTTCAAACTCCGACCGAATAGGAGCGACCGACCTGACACTTTCCCAAAATATTCTTGATGGTATCGAAGCCGAAATAATCAAGCAAAACGAATGGGGTCAGCCAGCGCAGTATATCCCAGAACTTGCCTTGGTCGATGTCAAGCAATTCGCAATCAGCGTCTGTCTATCCGATGGCCGATGTCTGAGTGCTGGCGCCTATGACATCCCGTTTTCCATACAGAGTATATCAAAGGTTTTCTCGCTGGCTGCAACGCTTGGTCGAATGGGTGGCCAGCTTTGGCATCGTGTCGGGCGTGAGCCTTCAGGCAATTCGTTTGATTCGATGGTCTTGCTTGAACGAGAATCGGGCAGACCTCGTAATCCATTTGTTAATGCAGGTGCGATTGTTACAACCGATGCATTGCTATCTGGGCGTGAGCCCAAACAAGCGTTGGCCGAAGTCATCGCACTAATTCGACAACTCGCGGAAACGGAAGAAATCTACATAAATCGCAAGGTTGCCGCCTCCGAGAAACGGACCGGATCACGCAATAGAGCGATCGCGCACTATCTTGCATCACACCGCAATCTCATCAACGATCCTGATTGCACCTTGGGCACTTATTTTCACCAATGCGCCATCGAAATGACAACCCCGCAACTGGCAATGGCAGGCAGAACGCTGGCCGGTTTCGGACCGGCGCGATCGGGTGTATCGCAACTTCATGCGCGGCGGATCAATGCACTAATGATGACCTGTGGGCACTACGACGGCTCAGGCGAATTTGCCTTTCAAGTTGGCCTTCCGGGCAAAAGCGGTGTCGGTGGTGGTTTGCTGGTTATCGCGCCGGGCGTGGCGTCAATAGCCATTTGGTCACCGGGTTTGAATAATTATGGCAACTCCCATGCGGGAACGCGCGCCGCTGCGATACTTGCACACAAAACCGGTTGGTCCGTTTTCTAGCGTCCGTGGCTGCGATCATATTTGTTGATTTGCGGAGACTGCCAGCCTTCGAGCGCGTGATCCTGCGGCTCGAAAACCTCGACCAAAAGAGGAAAACAGGCCGCCACGTCGCTTGAGTGTTCCGAAGAACAATCGCCGCCGGGACAAGCGCTTAAAGCGCCCAAAAGGTCAATTTCGGCGAAAAATTCAAGATAATCACCCGGCTGTACAGGCGTGGCTTTCATAAAGTACTGTCCGGTGTCGCGGGTAAAGCCCGTGCACATAAACACGTTAAGCACATCATGCACATGCGGCTCGGCCTCGTGCAAGCTCATGCCGGTCGCATCAGCAAGCGCGCGCGTGAGATTGGAATGACAGCAATTGTGATACTGTGAACCCGAAAGCAGATTTGCCGTATAGGGATCACACCGCGTGCCAATTACATCATGCACCGATCCGCCAAACTCATCTATGCCATACCATCCCAGTGTGTCCTCGACGATGGTCGCCATCGGGCGCAAGTAGGGGAAGCTGGACCACATTCGCTCCCCAGTGGTGAGGTGGGTGCCATGAAGTGCACGGGTTTTTCCAGAATAGAACCTCTCGGACAGATCTTGAGCGTGCCAAAGGTTAAGGTCACCAACCTGCGGACCATCGACGGATGTGATGCGAAAAAAATGGCCAGCTTTGACATGAAAACTGGCAGCATCTCGTGGCTGAGCTACCACCTCGTCAATTTTTTGAGCCCCAGCCCTTGCCGCCGCGTAGAGCGCCAAATCTGGATCTGGCAAGGTTTCAGTCGGATAACAAATTACTGGCTTGATCGCGCGGCGGGCGTCTGCGTCTTTTGGGGCTTGCATTGGTCGTCCTGTTAAAGTTTCCGCGGTATCCAAAGAGCAAGAATGGAAATTGTAAAGCCCCGACACAGATTCGGCCGGGGCTTTCGAATTTAGCTTTGCGGCAAAGGCTCTTGCGGTGGCTGGGTCACTGCCCCTTTGGATCGAAACCAACCGCGCCGTCCTTTATCGCCTGGTGCGCCGTACCAATCTTCGTTCCGAGTAGCAAACATCGTTCCCGCCAGTGAGGCAAAGACAAGAATCGAACCAGCGAGCAACGCGTAATCAGCCGTGCGCAAAATCATGTACAAAACTCCGTAAAGGACCGCGAGCAGGACACCGATAACCAAGGTACGTCTGCCCAGCTTGAGCGCTGAGGCGCAAAAAGCCGTGATCAGAATGACCGTGGCACCTCCCGCAAAAAGATACGCTTTGGCAAAGCCGATCTGCTCTGCAAGTGCGAGCATCATCAGGAAAAAGACAGACTGTGACAGGCCGATAAGAATATATTGCACCGGGTGAGTTGGCTTCTCTTTACGCCCTTCCACGAGAAAGATCGTCAGGAAGGTCAGGCCAATAAAAAGCACGCCGTATCGAGCAGCGCGATAGGCTTTTTGATAGAAATCATTTGGACGGTAGAGCGACACACCAAAGCTACTTTGGCTTCGGGCCAGCGGCTCCTGATCCTCACGTGAAATTTGCGAAAATGAGCGCGCCAAGTGCGGGATCACCCAATTCGCTGTAAAGCCTTTTTCTGTGACCTCCCTCGTATCGGGCAGGAAAGCACCAGAAAATTCCGGATGCGGCCAGTCTGATGTGAGACTGACGAGGGTATCCCTGCCCGCTGGCGTAAAGAAAAGCCTGTCGGCACCGTTTAATCCCAGACTTAGATCAAAAAGCACCACGTCTCGCGGATCGCCGATTGCGGCGCTCAAACCGCCGCTACTTGAATGATCTGTTCTCAGTGGTTCGAGCGCTATCGGCCTGCCATCGGCCAAAAGCTCTACTTCTACTCGCAAAGCACGATTGTTCGACACCAGAATACGAAGCTCAGCCTCATCCCAAAGCAGGACCTCATTATTGACTAATACATCCTTGGCTTTGTCCGCCTTGAACTTGAAATCAACAGCGCCTTTGGCCGTGAAAACCGGCACAGAGAAGATGCCGCGACTGCGCTCTTGTGTGGTTTTGTTCAAAGAAAGGTTCAATTCCTCTGGATAAAGGAAGACAGACCGACGTCTTTGCGTTCGTTCCACCGCTCGCAATCGGAAAACCGGCTCTTCATCACTGTCCAACTCCTGCAGGCCAGTGACAGGATCAATGACCGGCTCCTTTTCCCGCACCGTGACTGTTTCCTCGACAGGTATGACGAGTAAGGGACCGGAAAGCGTCTGAGGCCCACCCCATTCCAAACCAACGGAACGGATGGTTTGTCGATTATAGTCAGCGCGGGAATCTATAATCGCACCGACAAAGAAAACCGGAATGGTCATCAACAAAACCAGTAGTCCCAAAATTATGAAGCGTGTGCCAGGAGATCTCAGCATGCCATTTTCCTTTTGTATTTTGACATACCTGTTCTGACCTGGCGCCAGCGCAGAACGAAAAGAGTGTTTGCGCATATTTCGTGCAAACTGAATTACTTGTTGGCATATGCGAGCGCATCTATAATGAACTTATGAACGAAAGCGATCCAAGATTTGATGTAGCCTGGCAGGCGCTTTATCGCGCGCAGGTTCGCGTGCAATCCGTGCTCGATCTGGCGTTCAATGATGCAGGTTTGCCTGGCACCGATGTTTTCTCTGCCCTGCGGGAATTACAAAAGTCAGAAGAGACCAGCGCGAAAGATCTGGAAGACGCGCTTTTGATGCCGCAATATGGGGTTTCGCGGCTGCTTTCGCGGATGGAGCGGCAAGGCCTCATCAAACGCACGACCGGCAAACAGGACCACCGACAGAAAGTCTTGCAAATCACGGCTAAAGGCCGCTCAAACCTTGCCGCAATGGGCAAAACCTATCACGATGTGCTTTCATCTTTTTTCAGCGCGCGCGCAAAACCAGGGCAGCTTGAACGCATGGCGAAGCTATTGGAGTTGCTGGATTCTGATCCGGCTTAACTTGCCAATGCGCAACTTTCGAGCCAAGCTGACGCAAACATGAAAAATGGGGCAGTTTAATGGAACAGTATATTAAAGAGTTGCGCGAAATCATCGTGGCAGAGTTCAATAAGGAAGTTAACGCAGCAGATAGTCACGCGCGCAACATCCGCATCAAGCTTAGCTCCGGCGATTGGGTCGATGGCGGTTTGGTTTCGAATACGGCCGCGACATTCACGATAGAGGTCAGTAGCGAGCAGCTTGGCAGGCGCTACAAGCGGCTCGAAATCCCCTACCTGCAGGTGGAGGCCATCGAGACGGTCTTTGACCTAGAGTAATACGGGTTGTGTCAGATTTAACCATAACACCGCCCGAGAATATCCTCGGTCGTTTGCTCCAGACTGTAACCTTCAGGGATTACTATTTCATCCGCAACATCCAGAAGATCATTCGGCACAAACCAGTCTTTCATCTCGGTTTCCCCAAACTCATGACGGTTGGGCTTGGTCTTGTGACGCCGAAGCGTCTCTTCAAATGAAACGTCCATGTAGATCGTTAGGCACTCGAAATCATCGCGGAAATCCAATAGCATCTCTCAATATTTCGCCGCGTGCAGGATGCCTTCAAGGATAACAGTATAGTTTTTTGAAACGGCAAGACGAACCGTTTGCAACAGCAGTTCGAGAATGTCTTTGTTTTGCTCTTCGTCTTTTTCTTTTAGGATCATTCGTCTGAAATAATCCTGTTCGATAAGCGCGGTCTTACACGTTAGCCTCGTTCGAAGACTTTGCGCTACAGTGCTTTTACCCGAACCGGAATTCCCTCGTATGATAATGAGCTGAAACATGTGAGTCGCAGGTTATGGTGGTAGCGCGATCAACACCAACTTGATCTGTGAAGTCTCCAGCTCACAAACGGTTCAAACAGCACGTTCGAGCATCATCTTCTTGATATGTGCAATCGCCTTTGCCGGGTTTAGGCCCTTGGGGCATGTCTTGGCGCAGTTCATGATCGTATGGCAGCGGTAAAGCTTGAACGGATCCTCGAGATTATCAAGGCGCTCACCGGTATTCTCATCGCGGCTGTCTATGATCCAGCGATAGGCGTGCAAAAGCGCAGCCGGGCCAAGATATTTATCACCGTTCCACCAATAGCTTGGGCAGGATGTCGAGCAGCTCGCACACATGACGCACTCGTAAAGACCATCGAGCTTGGCACGGTCTTCAATGGACTGCTTCCACTCTTTTGCCGGACGGTTTGTCTTGGTCTCAAGCCACGGCATGATCGATGCATGCTGCGCATAGAAGTGCGTCAGATCCGGAATAAGGTCCTTGACGACTGACATATGCGGAAGCGGGTAAATACGGACATCACCACGAATTTCATCCAGGCCATAGATACAGGCCAAAGTGTTGATCCCGTCGATATTCATCGCGCAAGAGCCGCAAATCCCCTCACGGCAGGACCGGCGGAATGTCAGGGTCGGGTCAACCTCGTTCTTGATCTTGATCAACGCGTCAAGAACCATCGGACCGCATCGGTCCATGTCCAGAAAATACGTATCAACGCGCGGGTTTTCGCCATCATCTGGGTTCCAGCGATAGATCTGGAATTTGCGCACGTTTGTAGCGCCCTCAGGCTTGGGCCACGTCTTTCCTCGCATGATGCGGGAGTTTTTGGGTAGCGTAAGTTGTACCATGCTTCCTAGATCTCTTTGATCAACCTAACAGAGTCAGGCCGTTGTTCGCTATACATTTAATTGCTTCGGGCCGCGCGGCAATCTCTACAACCTTTTCAATCGTCGATTGTTGCACACCTGTGATCGAGGCACTTGCGATTGAAACAATCTCACTCGCAGAAGCAGCGTCTATCACACAGTCTGTAACAGGAGCTGGGTTTACTCCCGGAAATCTATCCGTCACGACGGAATTCACGACCGTTTTCGCTCGATCTCGTGCAATCTTATCAGCAGCATCATTTGCTGCTGTGCAACCGCTGATCAAAGCCATCGAGAGCGTTATGGTGACAAGGCGTTTCATCAGCTGCAATATAACCCACCGCCCGCGAAGACGTTGCTGCTTTTCTTTTTGGTTTTTGGACACTCAACCGTCGGATCGACGTTGGACGCAGAACCGTCAAAATCACTTGCCGCATTCGGATTTGTTCTGCTGTCTATGCACGCATTCAAAATCGTTGCGCCTCTTTGAGTGCCGCCTTGCGTAGCGACAGGTGTAACAACCGGCACCGCAACTTGGGTCCAGCTATAAGTACCAGAAACCCCCGTGATCTTGCGGCATTCATCAACCAATAGATCAGCCGCACTTTTACTAGCTGGCGCATCCGAACAGGCCCCGGTAAAGGCCAAAGAACCAACAAGGATATGCCGCAGTCGCCACATCAGAAGGTCCGTTCCTTTGGTGCGATCTTCTTGAGCTTAATGCCGCCTTCGATCTCAGATGTCAGAGGATCGACGATAATCGGGCGATAACTAAGGTCAACGTTGTGCTCGTCAACGCGGATCACCGTATGCACGCGCCAATTGTCATCATCACGCTTTGAATGGTCCTCATGCGCATGAGCGCCTCGGCTCTCTTTACGTGCCTCAGCGCCATAAATGGTGGCAAGCGCGTTGGGCATCAGATTCGCAAGCTCCAACGTCTCCATCAGATCAGAATTCCAAACCAGGCTGCGATCAGTGACGCTCAGGTCGGTCATTTTCCGCGCTATGGCATCCATTTTGCCGACACCTTCTTTGAGCGTTTCCGAGGTTCGGAAGACTGCCGCGTCCGCCTGCATAGTGCGCTGCATCTCTAGACGCAGATCGGCCGTTGGAACGGCTCCTTTTGAATAGCGCGTGTCGTCAAATCGTTGGATTGCCTTATCGACCTGTATTTGATTGGTATCAGGGATAGCGCTTTCACGGTCCACAACCTTACCAGCGCGGATCGCCGAAGCACGGCCAAATACCACAAGGTCAATCAAGGAATTAGAGCCCAAGCGATTGGCGCCGTGCACGCTCGCGCAACCAGCCTCACCAACTGCCATAAGACCGGGTACTACGTTGTTTGGATTATTATGCGTAGGGTTAAGAACCTCTCCCCAATAATTCGTCGGCACGCCGCCCATATTGTAGTGCACGGTTGGCAGCACGGGGATCGGCTCTTTTGTTACGTCGACACCGGCGAAGATCCGAGCACTTTCAGAGATACCGGGCAGGCGCAGGTGCAATGCCTCTGCTGGCAAGTGGCTCAGATTGAGGTGAATGTGATCACCTTCTTCTCCTACGCCTCGACCTTCGCGGATTTCCATCGTCATGGACCGGCTGACATAGTCACGCGGTGCAAGGTCCTTGTACTGCGGCGCATAGCGTTCCATGAAACGCTCGCCTTCAGAATTAGTAAGATATCCACCCTCGCCGCGCGCGCCTTCGGTGATCAAACAGCCAGAGCCGTAGATACCAGTCGGGTGAAATTGCACAAACTCCATATCTTGGAGAGGCAACCCTGCGCGAGCGATCATGCCACCACCGTCGCCTGTGCATGTATGCGCAGATGTAGCGCTAAAGTAAGCTCGACCGTATCCACCGGTGGCCAGCACGACCATCTTGGAATTGAACACGTGCAATGTGCCGTCATCAAGCTTCCAACAAATCACACCGGTGCAAACGCCATCATCGGTCATCTGCAGGTCTATCGCGAAATACTCGATGTAAAACTCAGCGTTATTCTTCAGCGACTGACCGTAAAGCGTGTGCAAAATTGCGTGACCTGTTCGGTCCGCTGCTGCACATGTACGCTGAACCGGAGGACCTTCGCCAAATTCTGTTGTGTGACCGCCAAATGGCCTCTGATAAATCTTGCCCTCTTCGGTTCGGCTGAATGGAACGCCGTAGTGCTCAAGTTCATAGACCGCTTTTGGCGCTTCTCGCGCAAGATATTCCATCGCGTCTGTATCACCGAGCCAATCAGACCCTTTGACCGTGTCATACATATGCCACTGCCAGCTATCGGGACCCATATTTCCCAAGGAC
This sequence comes from Pseudomonadota bacterium, assembly GCA_038531775.1. GTDB lineage: Bacteria > Pseudomonadota > Alphaproteobacteria > Rhodobacterales > Rhodobacteraceae > Roseovarius. Next base: position 34,755 of record JBCBBI010000001.1, read on the forward strand.
GCCGCGATTCCTCCTTGCGCCGCGACCGTATGAGATCGGGTAGGAAAAACCTTGGTGATGCAGGCCGTTCTTAGACCTTGCTCCGCCATTCCAAGCGTTGCTCGGAGGCCCGCGCCCCCTGCGCCCACTACTACGACGTCATAATCATGCGTCTCGTATTCGTATGCAGCCAATTTGAGTTTCCGTTTTCTAGATTGCTATTTTTGCGACGGCGAAGATGCCGACAGCGATTAGCGTGTAGGAGAATGCAGTTACTCCGATTATGGTGAGTTTCCCAGGTACTCCGGGCACGTAGTCTTCGATTGCAACGATAGCCTCGCTCATCAAGTGCAGTATCCCAACGATAAGGCTCAGGATAATGACCATCGCTGGTATTGGGCGACCATAAAAAGCTAACACTTCTTCGTAGGTTCCGCCAAGCCCCAAAGCAAATGTGATAACAAACGCCGGCACAACAACGACCAGAGCCATAGAGCTGACGATCATTTGCCAATGATGATGCGTTCCCTCATGGCCAGAACCCAATCCTTGCGCCCGCTTGCGGTCTGTTGCGAATTTCATATCAAGTCCTCACAAAAACAACGCCACTAGGGCCGTGAGCACAGTGGACAAACCAAACATTCCAATCGCAAGTTTTTCAGAAAGCGGTACACTCAGGCAATAGCCGAAGTCCCACAAAACGTGCCGTAGTCGTCCAAGCATATGGTAGAAGAAGGCCCAAGCAGCGCCCAGCAGCACAAAAGAGCCGATCCAACTGCGCACAAGGCCATCGATAAAGGTAAAGGCATTTTCAGAGGTCGCAGCAGCGACAAACCATGCGACCACAAGCACTGACAGCCCCAAAAGCGCAATTCCTGTGATACGCACCATGATGGACGACATGGAGGTCAGCTGCGGTCTGTAGATTGTGAGGTGTGGCGACAAAGGGCGATTGCCCCGCTCTACATCGGCCATAGCCTTGTTTCCTTTATACCTAGCTCGCTTTTTACGCTCGGGTTCAGTGACGAGATCATATTAAGCGGATATTGATTTCAGTTGCCAACTTTAAAGTCTGATCAGAACCTTTATCAATGGATATCAAAGAAATCTGGCCCCAACGTGCTAACATTATGTTTTTTGTGATCACTTATCTGGTTGATTTCCGCTTTGGGCCGTCTTCACTCGCTGTTTGAAGCCACTTGTTTTGCGATTTCTCGCAGCAACTTCAGACGCATTTTTTCAGGATATTCGTTATACGAGTTTGCTGTGATCACAAAGGAGCCATTCCCGGATATCACGTTCTGCAAAAAGTACTCTATTATATTTTCTTCGGCGCCTTCGATGACAAGAGCATTCACAACAATACCGAGTTGACCAAGCAAGTCGCGAACGTCTTTTGGATCGACACCTTCATTGGAAGAACCATCCCCAGAAATGTCTATGACCCGCCTTGTGCAGGCGGGTGCATCAGAAAATTGTGCTGCTGAAAACTGTAGCGCTTCGCCAATTGCCGTTGAGAAATTACGCCAGCGACGCTGCGCATTTTCCGTGTCTTCGGCGAAAACTGCTAACACTTCTGGACCATCGATGACAGACCAGGGAACCAATACATCTTGGCGGGATGCTCCGGTCCATTGTACGACCATCAAAGCCGCCTGCCCAGCGATCAGCGCATTACTCACCTCCGGATCGCGAAGACCCTCTGATAAGCCCCTCATTTGAGTTGCAAATTCTTGCTGGTCCACGGAACCAGACACATCAACGGCCATGATCAAAGCAAGATCACAAGCCAAAGCCTTCGTGCAAAACCAGACAAAACATGGAATCGCTGCAACATATGATCGAAGGGTTCTCATGGTCTTCACAATGCGCGAAAGCAAAGGCCAAGCCCAGCCGGTTTTCTAACAAAAAAGCGCTTTCATAGCTCTCGGCTAGGTCGGAATAAGTGCCCAATAATCAAGATCCAGAAGGACGCCCGAGAGGTATTTGCCATCCTCTCCACGTAAGTGGGGCGCTTCTCCAGCTTTTGTCGCAACCAGCCGCAAGCGCAGCGCACCAACACCCGGAGCAGAAGTTTCGGCTTTGTCCAAAACTTCGGACCATGCCCGAACGGTATCACCACTAAAGCACGGATTTGCATGCGCGCCGGCATTTAATCCGATGATCATCTGTGCGTTGGCAAGCCCGTTGAAGCTTAGCGATCGTGCCATGGAAATAACATGGCCGCCGTAAATCAGGCGCTTGCCATCTTCACGCGCCGTCGCGTCAAAGTGCACTTTGGCGGTGTTTTGCCATAGACGCGTGGCCATCATATGCTCAGCTTCTTCGATTGTGACGCCATCAACATGGTCGATCACTTCGCCAATCTCATAGTCGGAGAACCTGTGAGGCTCCCCAGCCAGTTGGAAATCATAGTTTTGAAAATGCAGCCCGTCTGGCAACGTCAGGTCACCTGCCTCAAGGGCTGGCTTCAACTCGGGAATAACTGTCTCTGGCGCGGGTGCATCCAGGTCTCTTTTTCGCACCATGGCCCAACGGACATACTCGATGACTGTTTCATCGCGTTGATTGAGCCCTTTGGTGCGAACCCACACGACGCCGGACTTACCGTTTGAGTTCTGTTTAAGCCCTATCACCTCTGAAACAGAGCGAAGAGTGTCACCTGGATAAACAGGTTTTAGCCATCGGCCCTCTGCATAGCCGAGATTGGCCAGCGCATTTAGAGAGATATCCGGAACGGTTTTACCAAAAACAACGTGGAATGCTGCCATATCGTCGAGCGGGCTTTGCGGCAGACCACAGGCGTGAGCAAACTCGTCAGACGAATAAAGAGCGCCACGAGCCGGGTACAAAGTATGATAAAGTGCTCGCTCGCCTCCGGACACAGTGCGCGGCACAGCATGGTGGATCGTTTCGCCAACGCTATAATCTTCAAAAAACCGGCCCGAGTTTGTTTTGGCCATACTCACTGCTCTCCTAATTTGACATCGGCGCTATACTCGCCCTCAATCTCTTTGGTCACGGCCTGTCCACAGCGCATTACGCCATTGGCTGCATCAAAAGCATAAGTGGGATCGCCGTGTAGCTCCCAACCCTCGTTCAAGGCATGAGTGACCTTGTGGCAAAACGCAGAAGTGTCATCACCGGAAAGAAATCGATAAAGCCGCATAAGTCTATTCCGCCGCCATTTCCGAGATCGCGTCTGCTTTGGCCAGAATCCTCTGTGCGGCAACGACGTGCAGGTTCTCCACGATCTGCCCATCGACGACAGCAATGCCCAAACCCGCAGCCTTGCTTTCTTCATAGGCGTCAATCTGACGACGCGCGATGTCGATTTCTGCCTCTGTCGGTGCGAATGCTGCGTTTGTGACATCTATCTGCGCAGGGTGGATCAGGGTTTTGCCGTCAAAGCCAAGATCGCGGCCATGTTCGCATTCGATCTTCAGGCCGTCCTCGTCTTTAAATTTGTTGTAGACGCCGTCAATGGCCACGACGCCACGAGACGCGCGCGCCGCCATGACGATCATCTGCAGAGACTGCAAAAGCGGCATGCGATCCGGGCGATAACGCGTGCCAAGTTCTTTTGCGAGATCGTTGGTCCCTGTCACCAAACCTGTCACCTGCGCATGTGCTGCAATTTCGCGCGCATTAAAGACACTCGCAGGGGTCTCCATCATGGTCCAGATTGGAATATCCGGCCCAATCATGTCGGCCAGGCAATCGACATCTGGATACGCGTTCACCTTTGGGAGCAGGAAAATATCGGCGCCTGCATCCTTGAGCTGACGCACGTCTTCAAAACCCCATTCCGTTGTCAGCGCATTGGTCCGCACGATTTTGACCCGGTTGCCATAGCCTCCATCGGTCAGCGCCTTGGCCAAAGTGGCGCGCGCCTCGGCTTTTGCATCGGGGGCCACAGCATCTTCGAGATCAAAAATAATCGCGTCTGTTGGCAAAATCCTTGCCTTATCAAGCGCGCGCTCCTTTGAACCAGGGATATAAAGAACTGATCGGTAAGGATGCTTTTGGAGATCCATGTTCCGCCCTTGTTTTTGTGATTTCATTTTTCCGGCGCAGACTTGCCATCTAAGCACGCGGTAGTTCAAGCCATTTCACGCCATCATCACTACCGTGACATTTGTTCACCCAAAGAACGCTACGTTAACCTTGTCTTGTTAGCTAAGGCGCGAGGCTTTCTGCATCAAAGGGCAGGGATCTAACACAGAAAGGGTAAGACAATGCAGACGAAGGTTCTTTTTACAGTTGCTGTTTTGGCTCTTGGTCTGGCCAGCCCTGCTATCGCCGCGAGCTGTGCGCCCCGCGAGACGGTCGTGGACCGCCTAGCAGAGCGTTACGGCGAATCCCGTCAATCTGTTGGTCTTGGTTCCAACAACTCGGTGGTAGAGGTTTTCGCATCAGAAGAGACAGGCACATGGACAATCGTGGTGACGTCGGTCAGCGGTTTGACATGCTTAATGGCGAGCGGTCAGGCATATGAGCCAATTGCTGAAGTTCTGCCTATTGAAGGCAACGACGCTTAAACCCACAGGTGTGACTCCCCGATTTCATCCGATTTACTGCAATCGGTCAGTCACATCTGAAAATACATTTGTTTATGGACAAGAGTGACTAGGCGCGTTCAAGCGAAACATCACAGATTGCTTTTAAGACTGCTTGCGACCAGCAATTTCCAACAATTCAGCACAAAGTTGATCCGCAAATGTAGATCTCATCCAATGTGTGAAAAGCGTAAGCGCTAATACTAGGCCGATGGCGTACCGACGCAAATCCAATCGTTACCCCCATTAGAACCATGCTTGCACCTGATACGGTTTCCGACTAGCCCCTTGGCAGAAATGAAACCTGATCGGAGATGAATCCATGGCCAGATCAAAAATTGCTCTTATTGGAGCCGGACAAATCGGCGGAACACTTGCGCATCTTGCAGCGCTAAAAGAGCTCGGGGATGTCGTCATGTTCGACATTGCCGAAGGTATTCCACAGGGCAAGGCCCTCGACATTGCGCAATCCGGCCCATCCGAGAGCTTTGATGCGGCACTAAATGGCACACAGGACTATTCCGATATCGAAGGTGCAGATGTCTGCATCGTGACCGCTGGCGTGCCGCGCAAGCCCGGCATGAGTCGTGACGACCTTTTGGGAATCAATCTTAAGGTCATGAAATCCGTCGGCGAAGGCATCCGCGACTATGCTCCGGATGCATTTGTGATCTGCATCACAAACCCGCTGGATGCGATGGTATGGGCGTTGCGCGAATTCTCAGGCCTGCCACATGAAAAGGTTTGCGGCATGGCAGGGGTGCTCGACAGCGCGCGCTTCCGTCACTTCCTAAGCCTTGAATTTAACGTCTCGATGAAAGATGTCACCGCATTCGTGCTCGGAGGACATGGCGACACAATGGTGCCTTTGACTCGTTACTCTACTGTTGCAGGTATCCCGTTACCCGATCTGGTTGAAATGGGTTGGACCACACAAGATTCGCTTGATGCGATCGTGCAGCGCACACGCGATGGGGGCGCAGAGATCGTTGGATTGCTCAAAACAGGTTCCGCATTTTATGCGCCTGCCACATCAGCCATAGAAATGGCCGAGAGCTATCTTAAGGATCAAAAGCGGCTTCTGCCATGCGCGGCTTATGTTGATGGAAAATACGGACTTGATGGCTTTTACGTCGGCGTGCCTACGGTAATCGGCTCAGGCGGTATTGAACGCGTGGTTGAAATCAACCTAAACGACGACGAGCAGACGATGTTCGATAACTCTGTGAACGCCGTCAAAGGCCTAGTCGAGGCATGCAAAAGTATCGACGGAAGCCTCAATTAAATTCGACGGCCAAAGCGCCGTCTAAGCATAAACAAGTATTGCCCGGCCGCATGTGAATACGTGCGCCGGGCAATTAGTTTTAAGACTCACAACGCTATTAAAATTCTGAATTCCCAAAGATTTTACCTTTGTAATCACTAAATTTATAAGTGTGATCACAAAATTATCAAATAACTCGCTAATTCGCAAAAGTGAAAAGGCAAGGGCTTAAGTCCTGCCAATTCCTATGCCTATACCAAGGTGACGAAGAACTAAGGACGCTCCCATGAACATACACGAATACCAGGCGAAATCGCTCCTGCGCTCTTATGGTGCACCGGTCTCAGACGGCCGAATTGTATTGCGCTCAGAAGAGGCAAAGACCGCGGCAGGAGAGCTAGACGGGCCAGTCTGGGTGGTAAAAGCACAAATTCATGCAGGCGGTCGCGGCAAAGGAACTTTTAAAGAAGCTGAAGCGGGTGAAGGCGGTGGCGTCCGCATTGCCAAATCAGTCTCGGAAGCAGCCGAACACGCCAAAAATATGCTTGGACGTACGCTTGTTACGAAACAGACAGGAGCGGCAGGCAAACAGGTGGGTCGCGTGTACATCGAAGACGGCGCGGGTATCGCCCGGGAATTCTATCTCGCCCTTCTTGTTGATCGCGGCACATCCAGGGTCAGCTTTGTCTGCTCAACCGAGGGCGGCATGGATATCGAGGAGGTCGCCCACTCCACGCCAGAGAAAATCCTAAGTTTCTCAATCGATCCTGCGACTGGGTACCAGCCTTACCACGGCCGCCGCATTGCCTTCATGCTAGAGTTGGAAGGCCAAGCCGTGAAGCAATGCGTCAAGTTGATGGGCACGCTTCATTCCATGTTCCTAGAAAAGGACATGGAGATGCTTGAAATAAACCCCCTTATCCTCACGGAAAACGGTGATCTGAAATGCCTTGATGCGAAGATGGGCTTTGACAGCAACGCCGTCTACCGCCATCCCGATATTGCCGAGTTGCGCGACGAGAGCGAAGAAGACGCCAGAGAGCTTGAGGCCAGCAAATTCGACCTCAACTATATCGCGCTCGATGGTGAGATCGGGTGCATGGTGAATGGCGCGGGTCTTGCCATGGCCACAATGGATATCATCAAGCTCTACGGCGCGGAGCCTGCCAACTTCCTAGACGTTGGCGGTGGCGCGACGAAGGACAAGGTGACAGAAGCCTTCAAGATCATCACATCCGATCCGCAGGTCAAAGGTATTTTGGTAAATATTTTCGGCGGAATCATGCGCTGCGATGTGATCGCCGAGGGCGTCGTTGCAGCGGTGAAAGAGGTTGGGCTTCAAGTGCCACTAGTGGTGCGGCTTGAGGGTACAAATGTTGAGAAAGGCAAGGAAATCCTTAACGGATCCGATGTCGATGTCATCGCCGCCGACGACCTCAAAGATGGTGCCGAAAAGATCGTAAAAGCGGTCAAAGGCTAACCCGGTGCGACAAGCGTTTGCATTGACCTCAATGATGGGCACGGCTTGCTTTATAGGCTGTACAAAAGCAGCTAGTCCCGATGCGCTTGAGCTCTTCAACACGTTCGACGGAAACGTCGTTCCCAAATCCTCGGCCACAGCTTTTGTAAGTGCATTTGATACGTTTTGCGTGAACGCACCTGATTCTATCGACGACGTAGACAAAGCCCTTCGTGACGTGAGTTATGTTCCCACCAGCACACGCAATGGCACACGGCTTTATATTGTCGATGACAGCCGCCCGGCGATTGCGATATCCGAACGCTCTTGCGCGGTTCGCGCCCTGTCTCGCACCGGTCAAACCGACCGCGTGAAACGCTATATGGCCGAGACCTTCCCAGATGCAAAAACGCTTACACCGGCACCCTTTGGCAAAGATGTCGAGCAGGTCTGGAAGGTTGGGGAGCCGCGCCCCGGCGCCATCCTCACAAACCGCACAGTCGAGCTTGGCACGACCACGTCATACACACTCATTTTCCTGCGTCAGCAAGGCGCGGGAGCAACATAACTAACCCGCCGCGCACGCGGCATAGCAATAGGAGCACGCCAAAATGGCCGTCCTCATCAACGAAAACACCAAGGTCATCTGTCAGGGTCTTACGGGCTCTCAGGGGACGTTCCACACTGAACAGGCCATCGCCTATGGCACCAAAATGGTCGGCGGTGTGACCCCGGGCAAAGGCGGTCAAACGCATCTTGATCTGCCCGTTTTCAATTCCGTGCATGAGGCCAGACATGTGACTGGCGCCAATGCCTCGGTGATCTATGTCCCGCCCCCATTTGCGGCTGACAGCATCCTTGAGGCAATCGACGCCGAGATAGAAGTGATCATTTGTATCACCGAAGGCATCCCTGTGCTCGACATGATCCCAGTCAAAAGCGCGCTTGAAAACTCCAAAAGCCGCCTTGTCGGGCCAAATTGTCCCGGTGTCATCACACCAGATGCCTGCAAAATCGGCATTATGCCGGGGCACATCCATAAACGCGGCTCATGCGGCGTTCTGAGCCGGTCGGGCACGTTGACCTATGAGGCGGTGAAGCAAACCTCTGATCTGGGACTCGGTCAATCCACCGCCGTTGGCATCGGCGGCGATCCTATTAAAGGGACAGAACATATTGACGTGCTCGAATGGTTCCTGGCCGATGACGAGACTCAATCGATCATCATGATCGGAGAGATCGGCGGCTCTGCAGAAGAAGATGCGTCTCAGTTTCTGAAGGACGAGGCCAAAAAGGGTCGCTCCAAACCCGTCGCAGGCTTTATCGCTGGTCGCACTGCCCCTCCCGGCCGCCGCATGGGCCATGCAGGTGCGATTGTCTCAGGCGGCAAGGGCGGCGCCGAGGACAAAATCGAAGCAATGCGCTCTGCCGGTATCGTCGTAAGCGACAGCCCGGCCGGCCTGGGCGAAGCAGTAATGGAGGCAATCGGTTGATCCGTTTTTGGGAAACCAATTTAGCTACTGCGTTTTTGCTTTGCGCGGCAAATGCAGCCACGGCTCAAGAAGCGACAAACGTCGAATTTGCGTTTTTGAAAATGTCACAAATTTGCGCCAACTCCGAAGGGGCGCCTAACATTTGGAGAGATCAGGCGGAAGCTGCTGGCTGGACGCCTGTCAAGAGCGATCTCTTTGATGATCTCGCCGAATACCGTACGCAGGCCCGACTTGTGGGGATATATCTGGCCGGTGACGCGAATACCTTTCCGACGCCCATAACGCGACAAGCGACGAAAGAAGTCTTCTTGGAACAAATGCGAACTGAGGAGGCTCAAATGGAGGCTTTCAAGGAGCAAGGCGTCAAGCTTCGACCGCGCTTTTACAAGTTTGGCGAAGAAGCAAACTTGACAGTGAATTTCACTTTGTCCGAAGTGACGCCCGGCTCGGGCGTTTCTCAGACGAAACAGGAATGCGTTATTAATTATGCCGGACCCGACCTGGCATCTATTGATGAACAATCCAGGTTGGCCACGCCAGATATCTCCACATCCCATGGGATCTACGAGCTCGCCGCTTTCGGCGGACGAAACGCAGCTGGCGGTGTCGTTACCGTCTCACGCACGAAACCGATTGATGGCGAAAAGGCCGCTGAAAAATTTGGCTCTGATCAAACCATCTACTTTTATTCCGTCACTTATGAGCGCGGGAACAACTGAGCACGAACCAGAGTTCAGGAGGAAGCACAATGACCGACCAATCCCCCAACGACCAATTTCACGCCTCTTCCTTCATGCAGGGGCATAATGCGGCTTACTTAGAACAGCTTTATGCGCGTTATGCCAATGATCCGAATGCGGTTGATGAGGCTTGGCAGGCGTTCTTTCGAGCAATGGGAGACGACGAGGTTTCCGTCAAACGAGAGGCGTCTGGGCCGTCCTGGGCGCGGGGTGACTGGCCGCCGCAGCCCGATGATGAGCTAACTGGCGCGCTAACTGGAGAGTATCCGCCAGAAGCAGAGGCCACGAAAGCCGCAGATAAGATCAAGGCCAAAGCCCAAGAGACAGGTGTCGAGGTTTCTGATGATGCGGTTAGACAAGCCGTGCTCGACAGTGTCCGCGCGCTCATGCTCATTCGCGCCTATCGGATCCGGGGCCATCTGATCGCCGATCTTGATCCTCTGAACCTGCGCGAAACCCCGTTCCGCCCCGAGCTTGATCCAAAATCCTACGGCTTCTCGCGCGAAGATATGGACCGGCCGATTTTCATCGACAATGTGCTAGGCCTACAGGTCGCCTCGATCCGCGAAATTCTCGCCATCGTGCGACGCACATACTGTGGCACCTTCGCGCTGCAATACATGCATATCTCCGATCCTGAGCAATCCAGCTGGCTCAAAGAGCGCATCGAAGGCTTCGACAAAGAAATCAGCTTCACCCGTGAAGGGCGTAAGGCGATCCTCAACAAGATGGTCGAGGCAGAGGGTTTTGAAAAATACCTGCACGTCAAATACATGGGCACCAAACGCTTCGGCCTCGATGGCGGCGAGAGCCTGATCCCCGCGATGGAGCAGATCATCAAGCGCGGTGGTCAGCTCGGTGTCAAAGAGATCATCATCGGCATGCCGCATCGCGGTCGTCTGAGCGTACTGGCCAATGTGATGGCCAAACCCTATCGCGCGATCTTCAACGAATTCCAGGGCGGCAGTTTTAAGCCCGAAGAGGTTGATGGCTCCGGCGATGTGAAATACCACCTCGGCGCCTCGTCAGATCGAGAATTTGACGGCAACACAGTGCACCTGTCCCTGACAGCGAACCCAAGCCACTTGGAGGCGGTGAACCCGGTCGTCCTTGGCAAGACGCGTGCCAAGCAGGATCAGTTACATGACGAGAATCGATCCGCGGTGTTGCCGATCCTGTTGCACGGCGATGCGGCCTTTGCCGGTCAGGGGGTGGTTGCAGAGTGCTTTGGCCTTTCCGGTCTTAAAGGCCACAAAACCGGCGGCACCATGCATTTTGTCGTCAACAACCAGATTGGCTTTACCACCGCGCCGCATTTTTCGCGCTCGTCACCTTACCCAACTGATATTGCGCTTATGGTTGAGGCGCCGATCTTTCACGTCAATGGCGACGACCCGGAGGCGGTTGTACATGCGGCCCGCGTCGCGACGGAATTCCGCCAGAAATTCCACAAAGACGTGGTCATCGACATGATCTGCTATCGCCGGTTTGGCCATAACGAAGGCGATGAGCCGATGTTCACCAACCCGATCATGTACAAAAAGATCAAGACGCAGAAGACGACGCTCTCTCTTTATACCGACAAGCTTATCAAGGACGGTCTACTGCCCGAGGGCGAGATCGAGGATATGAAAGCGTCATTTCAAGCGTATCTGGCGGATGAGTTTGAGGCCGGTAAGGAATACCGCCCGAACAAGGCCGACTGGCTTGACGGAAAATGGTCTCACTTGGATAGAAAGGACGAGGATTATCAGCGTGGCGAAACGGCTGTAAAACCGGAATCGCTTGCCGACATCGGCAAGGCCCTTTCGACCCCGCCCAAAGACTTTCCGCTTCATAGAACGGTCGCGCGCCTTTTGGATGCCAAGGCCAAGATGTTCGAAACCGGAGAAGGCTTTGATTGGGCGACAGCAGAGGCCATCGCTTTTGGCTCTCTTTTGCTTGAGGGGTACCCGGTGCGATTGTCCGGTCAGGACTGTACGCGCGGCACGTTTTCACAGCGCCATTCGGGGGTGATCAATCAAGACACCGAAGAGCGTTATTACCCGCTCAATCATATCCGTCAGGGTCAGGCGCAATACGAGGTCATCGACTCGATGCTCTCCGAATATGCGGTACTGGGCTTTGAGTATGGCTATACGCTTTCCGAGCCGAATGCCCTCACTCTTTGGGAGGCCCAATTTGGCGATTTCGCCAATGGCGCACAGATCATGTTCGATCAGTTCATCAGCTCAGGTGAGAGCAAATGGCTGCGCATGTCGGGCCTTGTGTGTCTTCTGCCCCACGGGTTTGAAGGTCAGGGGCCGGAGCACTCTTCAGCAAGGCTTGAACGCTTCTTGCAAATGTGTGGGCAGGACAACTGGATCGTGGCCAATTGCACCACACCGGCGAACTATTTCCACATATTGCGGCGGCAGATGCACCGGACCTTCCGAAAACCGCTCATCATGATGACGCCAAAATCGCTCTTGAGGCACAAGCTTTGCGTGTCATCGGCGAAGGACTTCACCACTGGCAGTAGCTTCCACCGTGTGCTCTGGGATGACGCGCAGCAGGGCAAATCAGAGACCAAACTTAAGCCCGATAACAAGATTAAGCGCGTCGTCATGTGCTCGGGCAAGGTCTATTTTGACCTGCTCGAAGAGCGCGATAAGCGCGGCCAGGACGATACGTATCTGATGCGTATAGAACAGTTCTATCCATTTCCGGCGATCGCAATGGTCAAAGAGCTTGAGCGTTTCAAAGGCGCCGAGATGGTTTGGTGTCAGGAAGAGCCCAAAAACCAGGGCGCATGGAGCTTTATTGAGCCCAACATCGAATGGGTTCTGGAGCGGATCAAAGCCAAACACACGCGTCCGATTTATGCCGGGCGCCCAGCCTCGGCCTCACCGGCCACCGGCTTGGCTAGCCAACACAAAGCCCAACAGGAAGCGCTGGTTGATGCCGCGCTCAGCAGCGAAGGATAAGATAAGATGACTACCGAAGTGCGCGTGCCCACACTGGGCGAGTCCGTGACCGAGGCAACCGTCGCCACATGGTTCAAGGCACCGGGAGACGCCGTCGCTGTGGACGAGATGATCTGCGAGTTGGAAACCGACAAGGTCACAGTAGAGGTTCCTTCACCAGTGGCAGGCAATCTTACAGAAATCGTTGCCGCAGAGGGGGAAACCGTGGGTGTTGATGCCCTGCTTGCCAATATCGCAGAAGGCGATAGCGCAGGTGCAGCACCAGCATCCAAACCGGCCGAGCCTGCTCCAACGATCGAAGAGACCCCTGCGCCAGAGCCAGCAGCGGCGCCCGCGCCCGCCTCGGCCAAGGACGTGGAAGACGCTCCATCTGCCAAGAAGGCCATGGCAGAGGCCGGCCTAAGCGCAGATCAGGTTGAGGGCACCGGTCGCGACGGTCGGGTGATGAAAGAAGACGTTGCACGCGCAGCGGCAGCTGCGTCTCAGGCTCCAGCACCAGCCGTAAGCGCCGAAGCCCCATCAGCCCCGCGTGGTCCGGTGGATGCCAATGACGTGGCGCGCGAAGAGCGGGTGAAAATGACCCGCCTGCGCCAAACAATTGCCAAACGGTTGAAAGACAGCCAGAACACCGCCGCTATGCTGACCACCTATAACGAGGTGGACATGACCGAAATTATGGCCCTGCGAAATCAATTCAAGGATGACTTCGCCAAGAAACACGGCGTTAAACTCGGCTTTATGTCGTTTTTCACCAAGGCCTGCTGTCATGCGTTGAAAGAGGTGCCAGAGGTCAACGCGGAAATCGACGGCACCGATATCGTCTATAAGAATTTCGTACATATGGGCATCGCAGCGGGCACGCCGACAGGCCTCGTGGTGCCGGTCATCCGCGACGCCGATCAGCTCGGCTTTGCCGCGATTGAGAAAGCGATTGCCGAGAAAGGCGCGCGAGCGCGGGATGGTAAGCTTTCCATGGCCGAAATGCAGGGCGGGACATTCACCATCTCCAATGGTGGCGTCTACGGCTCCCTGATGAGCTCACCCATCCTGAACCCGCCGCAATCGGGCATCTTGGGCATGCACAAAATCCAGCAACGCCCGATGGTCGTGAACGGAGAGATCATGGCGCGGCCAATGATGTATCTGGCGCTCAGCTATGACCACCGGATCGTCGACGGCAAAGGTGCTGTGACCTTCCTCGTGCGGGTCAAAGAAGCTCTAGAGGATCCCCGGCGGTTGTTGATGGATCTATGACGGTTTTTGCTGAGAACTATAATGCTAAAAACAAGCGCATCGTCTCGTTGGGATGGCAATCTGGCTCATCAGGTAAACAGTTCTTCTGCCCGGATTTCTGGCAGGTTAAACGGTTGTTTTTGCTCGCCGCTATCTTGCTATGCATCACAACGGATAGGGTTTTCGCAGACCAAGTTCAGGAATTCAAACAAACTTCGGCACAATGCGTATCAACAATTGAAAAATCAAAAAAAAATCTGACCGCCAGATTAGCTTTGGCTACTGTTGCCGACCAATTAGAGAAACTAGCAAAATCAGTTTCCGACGCTGGTGAACTAGCGAGACTTTTACCCGAGCTAAACTCCAGTGCGGTTCGATGTATATCCTTTGCCCGTCAACTAAACGGAGAAGTGGTGTTCGAGCCAACCCGAGGGCGTTTTTTGTCTGCGGCTCAAATTGAAACTGAGCGCGTAGCTCAAGAGACCCTTAAAGAACAACAGCGCCTTCATAGAATGGAAGCGGAGCGTCAGGCGATGATCCAAGAAATCAATAAGAGAGTTTTTGAGTCTTGCGCTGAAGTTGCGCTGAGAAATCCAGTGGAAGCATATACTAATGCACTCTGTGTTGAATCCTTCAAGGCCAACGGGATTCCTGACCAATGACCCCCGAACTCACCGCCCTCACTCTCGCCGCGCTGCTACAGGTCGTTCAATTCTTCCTGATGGCGGTTCCGACCAATATGGAGCTGGGTACTGGTAAGACCGCTTCGCCCCGCGATCCCGATAGGCTTGGCAAACCGATCGTAGAGCAGGTCTCAAAGCGTACGGGCCGTCTGATCCGCGCGATGAACAACCATTTTGAGGCGCTGATCCTTTTCGCTATTGCCGTTGTCGTCGTCACTCTGTCGGAGCAATCCAGCCCGCTTACTGCCACCTGCGCCTGGGTCTATCTTGGCGCGCGCATCCTCTACATTCCTGCCTATGCCTTCGGCTGGGTCCCTTGGCGGTCCGCCTTTTTCGGCGCTGGTTTTATCGCAACCATTGTGATGCTTTTGGCTGCGCTTCTATGACCATAACTATTCATAAACTACATCTCGAAACAACCTCTGCTCTAGGAGACAAACATGGCCGCATATGACGTAATCGTAATCGGGTCCGGACCAGGCGGATATGTGGCCGCTATTCGCTGCGCACAACTGGGGCTAAAGACTGCTTGTGTCGAAGGGCGTGAAACACTGGGCGGCACCTGCCTGAATATAGGCTGTATTCCCTCCAAGGCCCTATTGCACGCCTCGCACATGTTGCATGAGGCAGAGCACAACTTCGCCACCATGGGGCTTAAGGGCAAAACCCCTTCGGTCGACTGGAAGCAAATGCAGACCTACAAAACCGACACCATTGGCCAGAACACCAAAGGCATCGAGTTTTTGTTCAAAAAGAACAAAATTGACTGGCTCAAGGGCTGGGGATCGATCCCGGAAGCTGGAAAAGTGAAGGTTGGCGATGAGGTGCATGAAACAAAGAACATCATCGTTGCATCCGGATCAGAGCCCTCGACGCTGCCCGGTATCGAGGTTGATGAGAAGGTTGTCGTCTCCTCCACCGGCGCACTAGAGCTTGCCAAGATACCCAAGAACCTCGTGGTTATCGGTGCAGGCGTGATCGGGTTGGAGCTTGGCTCTGTCTATGCGCGGCTGGGGAGTTCTGTCACAGTTGTTGAATTCCTGGATCACATCACGCCGGGCATGGACGGGGAGGTGCAAAAGAGTTTCCAGCGCACGCTTAAAAAACAGGGGATTGAATTCGTTCTGGGTGCGGCAGTGCAAAGCGTGAAGGCCGCCAAAACCAAGGCCACCGTGACTTACAAATTGCGCAAAGATGATAGCGAGCACACGCTGGATGCCGATACGGTTCTGGTCGCTACTGGTCGCAAGCCCTTTACCGATGGTCTGGGCCTAGAGGTTCTCGGCGTTGAGATGACAGATCGCGGACAGATTAAGACAGACGCGCAATGGCGCACCAATGTGGCAGGCATCTACGCGATTGGTGATGCAATTGACGGGCCTATGCTGGCCCACAAGGCAGAGGATGAAGGCATGGCCACCGCAGAGGTCATCGCAGGCCAGCATGGCCACGTTAATTACGGAGTCATTCCTGGAGTGATTTACACCCACCCGGAAGTAGCAACCGTTGGCGAGACCGAGGACGCGCTCCAGGAACAAGGGCGCGCCTATAAGGTCGGAAAGTTTTCCTTCATGGGCAATGGTCGCGCCAAGGCGATGTTCGCCGGCGATGGTTTTGTAAAGCTTCTGGCTGACAAAGAGACAGACCGCATTTTAGGGGCTCATATCATTGGCCCGACAGCGGGCGATTTGATTCATGAGATCTGCGTCGCCATGGAGTTCGGCGCCTCGGCCGAGGATCTCGCCCTTACCTGCCACGCGCACCCGACCGTATCCGAGGCGGTGCGAGAGGCCGCGCTTGCATGCGGCGATGGACCAATCCATTCGTAGTGGATATCACGCAACACAACCAAAGGGTCATAACGACACCGTGATGACCTCCATAGTTTAGACACAAACCTCTGCCGGGTTAGCGGTCAAACCCGCATTCCTGGAGGTTCAATAATGCGTAATTTCATTCTGACCGCGCTATCGGCCGCATTTCTCATCGGTATGGCAGACCCTGCCGAGGCTAGACGCAGCGGCGGTAAGTCTCAGGATATGCATTTTGTCGCGCCCACTA
This sequence comes from Pseudomonadota bacterium, assembly GCA_038531775.1. Classification (GTDB taxonomy): domain Bacteria; phylum Pseudomonadota; class Alphaproteobacteria; order Rhodobacterales; family Rhodobacteraceae; genus Roseovarius. Next base: position 51,192 of record JBCBBI010000001.1, read on the forward strand.
AAATTGAGCGCGATGGTACATCCTTAGCATTGTGCCATCTGGTGAATGATCGCTCTGTCCTATTCATTAACGTGACACGCAGCATCGAAGGCTACGTGCTTGCGCCCGATAAATGCGTAGGTGAAAGCTATTTCCCAATGAGCGTCCAGGATATGACCGCAGCAAAGAGAGCGGGTTTGATCGATATTTCTATCCCGACCGAGCCCAAGCTTTCTACCAATGCAATGGTAAGCGGTCACTGGGGTCTCGGATTGATCGCAGGGGCGCTTGGTTTTCTCGGCTTAGGTGCGGTCAATGCCAGTAAACGGCGCAAACAGCGTCGGTCAATGATGGGGAATGCCTCGCCAGCAGCGATGGCAGTGCTCGATGCCATGTGTCATGCGGCCAAAGCCGACGGTTACGTGAGCCCATCAGAAGTTGCGGAAATCACCGATGCGGCTCAAAAGATGACCGACGAACAGTTTGATCCAAGACAAGTTCAGCGGATGGCTCAGCTTGCGGAAGCAAACCCATCGGACAAGGACTTTAAGCGTCTGGTTGGCGGTCGAACACCTGCAGAAAAAGACGTTATGATGAAAGGTGTTTTGATGGTGGTCGCGGCTGACGGTCGGCTCGATCGCAAAGAGCAACAATTCGTTGGAAAGCTTGCCCAGGCGATGATGATGTCGGGGCAGCAGGTTCAGCAGATCCTGGCTGAAGTGGTCGGCTCAAGGATGGAACAAGCCCCAGCTTGATCAGTTAAAAAAGCCACCTCGTCCTTTGCGGAACGAAAGGGCGAGTGCGCTCTAAAATGCAATGAACCATCCCGCGATAAAGCCCGGCTTTACGTCAAACGTGTCGTCAATCCATCGATAATCGGCTCGAATGCGTGCGCCAATTCGAATGGATCCACCCTGAAGAGGACGCTCAAATCGCAGCCCAACAGCCGGGATGACCCGGTTGTTGAAACTATTCCCGTCCAGGTCCCAGGTGCCCGTCAGATCGACGAAAGAGGCAAAACGCCAATTTGTTTTGGGAAGCGTGTAACGCTCAGATATTTCTCCACCGAAATCGAGGACAACATTTTTGTTGCCCGGCGACAGAGAACCAGGGGTTGATAGCGTACTGAATATACGAAGAACGGAAGAATGCACAGGTAATCCAAACCGGCGCAATCCTGATTTAGCGCTCCAAAAGCGAAAATAAAAAGCGTCAATCGCATAGCGCTCCCCATCTAGGCGCACATCCGTATCGCGTTGTGCGAACCAGTCGTATCTCCCACTAAACGTAAATGTCAGCCGCCTTGTAGCTTTCACCCGATAGCGCAGACCGACACCCACTCTATTGGTGTTATTGAAAGAAAAACCCGTTGTATCCCCAACGATAATTGCATGAGTAAATAATGATACTCGGTGTGTCTCATCCTCAAAAAGCGCATATCCGACGCGCCCTAAAACCTCGCCAAAACCGTTGCCTTCGTCGCTGGGTTGGTTGGAATTTGGAAAGCGTAAGTTGCCAGCAAAAAAACCTGATATCCGGCTTTTTTCGGATGCTACTGTAGGGCTGGAAAAACTTATGATAACTGAAAGCAGCCATACCCATAGAAATACCAGGTGCCAAACCATCGCAAGACATCACCCCACAGCCGAAAACACGGCGCTGAATGTGTCAGAGGGAGGTTAGGATTTCGTTGATTGTTACGAAAAAGGGCCGGCGCTGCAATGGCACCGGCCCAAGGCTTACAACACACGATTTTACACCATTTCTGACTTGGGAAGGGGATCCGACCAGAAACTAAAGATAAAACGTACGGGCCTATCTTTTCCGTCGAAAAAAAAATCACCACATGGTGCTCGAGGCTCGTGCAGGCCAAGCCTTATCATAGGCCTCGCCACCCTCGGCACCATCGGTTTGTTCCGCCAAAATTTCGCCAACACTGGGCAAATCAGCACTATCGTCTCTTTGCCAAATGCCCGCACGCATCGGCGCGCGAGCGCATTGGGTGTAGATCTCTGAAATCTTAATAATGATCACCGTCGATGGCATACGGCCGCCACGATCAAAACGAGCACACATTTCGTCATCAGCCGTAAGCTTTGCGCGTCCGTTAAGCCGAACGATTGTGTTTGATCCCGGCACCATAAACATCAGCGAAATACGCCCGTCCTCGACAATATTTCGCAAGGAATCAAGACGGTTGTTGCCCCGCCAATCGGGCATGGCGAGGGTGTGCTCATCAATCTCTGTAACGACAGGGCCGTCATCGCCGCGCGGGCTGCCATCTGTGCCTTGCGCGCCAACCGTTGTCAGCACACAGAACCTCGAAGTCATGATCCATTTGCGATAAAGCGGCGTCATCTTGCGCGCAACTTTGTTGATCGAGGCTGAACCCGGTTGTCCGTACAGGGCCTCCAGCGCGGCCGCATTTTCTATGAAATCAATTGGCATCGAACCCGGCCTGTCGCATCAATCGGTTGGAGTTACCCTCAATCTGATTTTCCAGTTCCGCCATAAACGCATCTCGGTCCATGCCTGCTTCGATAGGCGGCAAAAACTCTATCACAGCCGTTCCAGGCTTTCGCATAATGCCCTTCTTTGGCCAGAACAGGCCCACGTTACAGGCGACTGGAAAACAACGCTGACCGAGTTCCTCATAAAGTACGGCAGAGCCGATCTTATACGGCGCATTAACCCCCGGAGGGATGCGTGTGCCTTGCGGGTAAATGATAAGCTGACCCGGCGCTTGTTTACCTGCTTCGACATCTTCGACCATTTTCTGAATGGCCTGGCTTCGTTTGCCACGATCAACCGGCACGCAACCGAGGCGCAGTCCGTATTGGCCAAGAATAGGCGCATACATCAGCTCACGCTTCATAATGAACTTACCGGCGGGCAAACTCGAAAAGATCAAGATTATGTCTAAAAATGACTGGTGTTTGCCGACAACGAGGCATTCCTCCTTAGGTGGCGTGCCCCTCACTTCGGTGCGAAGGCCAATCATCCAGAGCGCTGTCCATATTGTCCATCGACACCAGGTTTTGCATGCCACGTTTGCACCACGACGGTCAAATAGAGCCCAAGGCAGAAAAAGAATGCCAAGCGGTAGCATCATAAAATAAATCTGAGCCACAAAGAAAAAAGAACGCAACCATTGGACCGTATTTTTCATGGCATGCTCCGCAAGATTTTATAAGCTGCGGTCCGAGTTGCTACGAAAGCAACGATTGCTGCCAGTGGAGGGATCAGCAACAACCAAAGCCATTGTGCGCCCTGAAACCCTAGTCCTGTTAGAAACCCACCTTCTTCCTGGGGCGATGGCAGAGCGAGTATAGCTAGTGCTCCAATGATTACCCCGGTCAACGCCCCAAAAAGTGCGCGCAGCGTGAAGCGGCGCACAAAAGCGCGGGCGATATAGCTATCTTGCGCGCCAACAAGCCGCAAAACGCGAATAACCTGTGTGTTGGCAGCAAGCGCAGAATTAGCCGCAAGAGTGACCATTGCGGCGGTGGCCCCGGCAATCAGAACGATCGAAACGATTGCGAGGCTCCGAAGCCGGTTTGCCGCCGCAACCAAGGGTTCTCGCCAGCGCGTATGGTCATCTAGAACAGCACCTGGCACCTCGGCGGCAAGACGGAGCCGCAAGCCATCGGCGTTAAAACCGTCTTCATCCTCAAAAACCTCAATAAGCTGAGGGATTGGCAAGGTATCAATCGGAAGGTCTGGACCAAACCAAGGCTCCAGCAGAGCTTGCTGTTCGCCATCATCGAGCGCGCGAGCGGAAGCGACACCAGACGTAGTTTGCAAAATACGAAGTGCTGCCTCGGTCTGTGCAGCTATTTGACTGACCGGTGCGGAAATGCGGATTGTGGAATTACGGGCAAGCTCAGAACCCCATCTATCAGCAAGACGTCCGGACGCCATCGAGAGAGCCAAAGTGAAAACCGCCAGAAACGCCATGGCGAAAGCGCTAAAAAGCGTCAAAGTGGCGGTAAACCCCGTTGAAGGTACCACACGACCGGCTTGGGTGTCGCCAATTATCGCTTCCGTGATGTTGGATAAATCCATGACTAAAGATCCGCCCCCGCGAGATGCAGTTTGCCATTTGCAATACGCAAGACGCGAGCCTGCACATGCTGTTTGGCGGCGCGAATTAGGGCCAGATCATGGGTCGCAACTAGAATCGTTTTTCCCATGCGGTTGAGTTCGGTCAGCAAGCGCAATAATCGCTGCGACATTTCCCAATCCACATTCCCTGTCGGTTCATCGGCCAGGATCGCATCGGGTGACATGATAACCGCGCGCGCTACGGCGGCCCTTTGGCGTTCACCGCCCGAAAGCTCTGGCGGCATAGCTTCAGCGCGGGATTTCAAACCGACCCAATTGAGCAGGTCCTTCAAATTTGCGGCATGCGGCAAAAGTTCCTGATTTGAGACAATCAGTGGCAGCGAGATATTATCGACGACGTTCAAATGATCGAGAAATTGACAATCCTGATGCACCACGCCGACTCTGCGTCGAATGTGGGCCAGATCGTCGCTTTCCATCTCACGCAGATCACGACCAAACAGGCGAACTTGGCCAGACGTCGCGTGCAACGCACCGTAGCAAAGTTTCATCAATGTGGTCTTACCAGAGCCCGAAGGACCCGTTAGAAAGTGAAAGGATCCGGGCTGCAGCGTCAGAGAAATACCGTTGAAAAGTTCACCGCCTCCGTAGCTATAGCCGATATCATCAAGCTCGATCACCTGGACCCCCTCGGTTTTGGTTCTAAATGCCTTACAAGACGAAGTTGTGCAACGCCTTGAGCGGCATTCTGGTTGCCTCTTTTCGGATTAGGGTTTTATGCATATGCTTGTGATACCAGACATGCGAAGATGACAGTCTAGGTTAAAGATAACGGGTGGTGAAATGCGGCTGATATGCCCCAGTTGCGCGGCACAATACGAAGTGCCCGCAGAAGTTATTCCGGAAACAGGGCGTGATGTGCAATGCTCTGAGTGCGGTGATACTTGGTTTCAGCATCATCCAGACCATCCTCCAGAATCCGCGGTTGCCGGAACCGACCCCGAAGTAGAAGAAGAAGCCTTAGAACATGTCGACGAGTATTCGGCGGAGCCAGAGGCGGACACGGAACCAACGCAGGAACCACAATCGGAGATAGAGCCCGAAAGCGAACCAGAGCAAAACAAAGAAACAAAAACCTCAGAAGACACCGACGAAGACGATGATGATCTGGAGCAACGGGAATTAGCGCCACCAGAGGCACCCCGTCGTGAATTGGATGAAGATATTGCTACCCTACTTCGTGAAGAAGCGGAGCGAGAGAGCAGAGCACGCCAATCAGAAAGCCAGGCCGGGCTTGAAACGCAAACAGAATTTGGTTTGGAGCAAAATGATCCTGCTCCGGACCAACGGTCTGAGGAATCGAAGGCCCGCATGGCACGACTTCGCGGCAAACCAGACGCAGCGTCGGCAATGGCGCCGTCCGTTGACGATAATTTAGAAATCGATCCTGCCTCGCGCAGCAACCTGCTACCTGATATTGAGGAGATCAATTCATCTTTGGCTCCTGAAGGCGAGCAAAGCAAATCATCTGTTTCGGCCGCCGTGGCGCATGCAACAAAGCAAGAGGAAAAGTCCAGCTTCCGCCTAGGTTTCCGGATCGCGATCATAGTCGCACTTTTGTTCCTGATGGCCTATATCTTTGCTCCAAAGATTTCCAACGCTGTCCCCAATCTTGCAGGCCCACTGACGGATTATGTCGAGACTGTCAATTCTGCCCGAGCGGCTCTGCAACAGGTGATGTCGGGCTTTGTCAAAGGACAGAACTAACCACATTGACTAGGACAATCGACCAAACGCTTGGTCCAACCCGTCTACGACCTTTTTCACGTCTTCCAAGGAAAGACACAAAGGCGGCACCATGCGCAGAACTGATTGATTAGGGCCAGATTTAGAGAGTACCAGCCCCTGTTCACGGCAAGCCTCGAAAACCGCTGAGGTTGTCTCTTTATCCGGAGTTTTACGTGCCCGATCACTGACAATCTCAATTGCAATCATGAGACCTTTTCCACGCACATCACCAATGGCCTCATGCCTTTTCTGAAGGTCCGCTAAACGCAATAAGAGCTCCGAGCCCACTTGCTGTGCGTTCTGTTGCAATGATTCGTCTTTCAGCACTGCGAGTACCGCACGTGCGGCTGCGGCACATGTAGGGTTGGCGCCGTAGGTATGAAACATAAACCTTTCGACCATCGGCTCCGCCACGGCCTTGCGCGCCACGACAGCGCCAATAGGAAAACCGTTCCCAAGGCCTTTGGCCATGACTACAATATCAGGCACAACACCGTCAGCTTCAAACCCCCAGAAATGCTCACCTGTGCGGCCAAACCCGGATTGCACCTCGTCCGCGATGTAGAGACCCCCAACAGACCTTACCCGCGCTGCAGCACCGGACATATACCCGGGCGGCATTTCAATAATTCCACCGTAACCTTGCACGCTTTCAACGAAAATACCCGCCACACGCCCGGACGTGGCCGATGCGATCACCCTGTCAATCTCGTCGAGATATGGTCCTGTCCCGGGCCCAAATATCCCGCGATACTGGTTCGGTTCTGGCACAAATGCCACATTGCCGGGCATGCCGGGATGGCGCCAGCCGGATATTCCAGTCACCGACTGCGCCGCAGCAGTAGGCCCATGATACGCCGTGCGCAACGCAAGCAAGTCAAGGTTGCCCGTGTAAGTGCGCGCCATCGCCATCGCAAGGTCAACGGCCTCGGCACCGGAATTGGTAAAATGAACCGCCCATTCATGACCCCTTGGCATGGTCGCCACCAGCTCTTCGGCCAAATGCGCAGGCGTCGGGTGGTAGAACATGGTCGTACAATGGGTCAGCTCCTGCGCCTGCTCCATAGCCGCCGCGACGACCCTTGGATGGGAGTGGCCCACGGAAATGCAGACATTCATTGCCAGAAGGTCCGTATATTTTCTACCTTCCGCATCCCAGAGGTATTGCCCCTGTCCTTTGCGAAATACGATCGGCTCTTTGAATGGCGTAAACCGGGTCAGGGACGCCGAATAGAACTGATCCCGGCGCACGGCAGTGCCGTCATGGCTCCAATCGGTATGAAGGAAATGCTCATTCATTTTTCGTTTCCTCTCTTGAGGCGGATGTTTTTCGGATCAAAAGGGATTTGCTCCAGGATTTTGACAGACGTCCTGCGACCAAGGATACCAATTTCTAAATCCGTTCGTGCATCGCGATCGCTAAGATAAGCCAAAGCAAGTGATTTGCTGCAACGATGGCCATAAGCCGCAGAGGTCACAATCCCGACGCTACGATCATCCTGCCAAAGACCATGGGCGTAGAACGGATGAGCGTCGTCAGACAAAACCTCCAAAAGCACCATCTCCCAATTATTTGTTCGATCCTCAACAGCACGAAGTTGATCGCTATCTGATTCAATAAAAGCTGAGAGCCCGGCCTCTATGGGCGAGCGCTCTGTGGTGAGATCAGCTCCCCAAGCGCGATACCCTTTCTCGAGCCGCATTGAGTTTGCCGCATAGGCCCCATAGTGACCTATCCCGTGTGGCTTACCCACAGCCAAAAGTGCGGCGTAGACATCGCGCATCGCTGCCATTTCCATATGCAGCTCCCAGCCGAACTCGCCAATATAAGACACACGTAAAGCCAGAACATCATGCTTTGCAATTTGGATATGACTGCAAGACAACCATGGAAAACTGAGGTCTGAATCACAACAATCGGTCAAAACTTCGCCAGCCAAAGGCCCCATTATCCCGATAACGCCCCGCTCTTCGGTCACGTCTTTGAGGTCAACTTGGTCCGCAGAATTGGCGCACAAGACATCCCAATCCATCTGACGGCTCGCCGCAGCAGATGTTAGATAGGTTTCTGTCTCAGAAACACGAGTAACGGTGAACTCCGCCTGCACACCCCCAGCCGGCGTCACAATATGCGTCAGACCAATACGCCTGGGTTTAGGCACGCGATTCAGTCCGAGACGGGACAGGAAGCCTTCGACATCACCTTTCACCCGAAATTTTGAGAAAGCGGAAAGATCTGCCAAAGCAACTCTGTTTGTCGCCGCGTCGACCTCTTGCGCGACGTGGTCAAACCAACCAGGTCTACCATAGGTATCAAGCGCTTCTACTCCGCCGAAATGTAACGGCCGCTCCCAGCCATAGGCAAATCCCATCACCGCGCCAGCTGCGAGCATGTCATCGTGCAGGGGCGATTTGGTAAGACCGCGACCGGCAGGGCGTTCTTCAAAAGGGTAATGCACACCAAATTGCAGCCCGAAACACTCGACTGCCTTATCAACGCGATAGTCACGATCCGCCCACGCACCAAAACGACGGCTATCAACCGCCAAAGCATCCAAAGGCGGCGCGCCATGCGTCATCCAATGGGCGAGGAACCAGCCCGCACCGCCGCCCTCCATGACACCCATTGACGACCCAGTTAGCAACCACGCGTTTTCGACGCCATGTGCCGGTCCGATCAGCGGATTGGCATCAGGCGTAAATGTAATCGGGCCGTTGATCACAGACTTAACGCCACCACTTTCGAGCGCCGGAATACGTGCCATTGCCGCTAAAATGATATGTTCGATCCGTTCAAGATCAGGTGGCATGAGATCGGCACCAAATTCCGGCGGTACACCGTCAACTGACCAGACCTGCGCCTCCTTTTCATAGGGACCGAGAATGAGACCATCGCGTTCCTGCCGGACGTACCAACTTTCCTCCGGATCGCGGATTATTGGCAGCTCAACAAGACCCGCTGCCTTGCGCGCAGCCACCTCTGCAACTGTGTCAGTCACCAGATACTGGTGCAGCACCGGCACAGAGGGAATATTGAGCCCCATCATATTGCCGATTTCCCAGCCCCAAGTACCCGCAGCGTTCACGATATGCTGCGCGTGAACAATGCTCTTTGGCGTATCAATCAACCACTCGCCTGCCTCGCGACGGATGTCCTGTACGGGGCATTGACGCCAGATCGTAGCACCCTCGCGGACGGCCACTTGAGCCATTGCGTTGGTGGCAAGGCTCGGATCCACATGGCCATCATCCGGCTCATAAATCCCGCCCAGTAACCCATCGAGACGCGCCAGTGGATGCAGCTCAGCAATGCGATCCGGCGTCAGCACCTCGAGCGGATAGCCAGTGAAAGCGGAAAGACCCGCAACATGGCGAAACTCATCCATCCGGTCGGGATTGCGCGTTATGCGCATGGCGCCACAGGCGTGAAAGCCGCAATCCTGTCCCGTCTCTTCAGGCAGGATATCGCGGTAGAGCCTCACAGATCGGGCGCGTAATTCCTGGATCGTGGGATTATGGGCAAAATGCGTGCATAACCCCGCCGCATGCCAGGTGGAGCCATGCGTGAGATCATTTTTCTCAAGCAATAGGACATCGCTCCAACCCGCTTTGGTGAGGTGATACAGCAAAGAGACACCCATGATGCCGCCGCCGATGATGACCACTTGCGCCCTGGTCATCGCCGCATCCTTTCGCCCTTAGGATCAAATGGCGGGTAGCGAAGTGGTTCGGCCCTATAGTCTTGGCCCGCAACGCGCACACTAAACTGTCGCTGGCACGTCCCATCTCGGCTCTCGCCTGGCGACACGGATACTATCCCAAACGCCAGATTGAGCCCGGTGCGCGGACCCAATGCACCCGAGGTCGTCAAACCTACATGCGTGTCGCCTTCGAAGATTGGCTCATCATGCAGCATTAGAGCATCACCCTCGATCTGCATCAGAACCAGCCGTTTGCGAACGCCCTCATCTCGCTGTTTCAGCAATGCTTGTTTGCCGATGAAGTCCTTGCTCCAGTCGATGGTAAAACCCAGCCTCGCCGCAAGCGGCGTCACCTCCGGCCCAACGTCATGCCCCCAATGCACAAAACCCTTTTCCAACCGGCAGCCGTCAAGCGCATAGTGTCCCATTGGTAGGGCACCGGCCTCTCTTAACTCATCGAATACTCCAACCGCATGAGCCGCAGGTACCGAGATTTCCCAGCCAAACTCGCCAACGTAACTGATCCGCGTTAAGCGGCATGAAACACCCGCAAGCTTCACTTCGCCCGATTGCCCAAACGCCACGTCCTGGGGCGTGACCATAACCTTGTCAGCCCCATCACCCATAACGCCGATAACGCAAAATTCCTCGGTGACGTCCTCAATTTTCACATCAGGCAGGTTACGCCTTAAATAGGCCAGATCGCGCTGTCTTGTTGCGGCACCGCTTGTCACCCTGAAATGATCCTCACCCAGCCGCGTAACCGTCGCATCCATCTCGATTCCGCCTTCTGCGTTCAGAAACTGCGCATAAGTCGCCTTGCCGAGGCTTCGGTCCATCTGCGCCGTGCAGCAAAAGTTCAAAGCCTCCAGCGCTCGTCGCCCGCTAACGTCAGTCTTGGTGAAAGGGCTCAGATCAAGAAGAACAGCGCCATCCGCCATCTGCGCCGCCTCTCGCTGTGCAATCGGATACCAAGCTTGCGCGCCGGTCGAATTAGGCAGATTGCGCTCACTCTTATCCTGCGCATACCAAAGCCCGCGTTCCCAACCAGCTGTCACGCCAAAAACCGCACCGGCGTCGGCCCAACACTGATGCAAAGCTGACTTTCGCAAGCCGCGTCCTGCCTTCGGCTGCTTATAGGGCCAGTGCAGATCAAACACATCAGCCACCGCCTCTTGCATCCGCGCCGCCAGATGCTCGGGCCCTGCTGTTTTTGGGTCGACCCGCGCGATATCAACCTCCCAAAGATCAAACGGCGGATGCCCATCGACAATCCAATCAGCAAGCGCTGATCCAATCCCTGCGGACGACATAACACCGACAGAATTCATACCAGCCGCCACATAAAGCCCGTCCAACCAGGGCGTCTCACCGATCAGAGGCTTGCTATCAAAAGTGAAGCTTTCCGGCCCGTTCATGAAATGCTGAATACCGGTGCGCTCTAGCGCCGGGAAAAGCTCCAGCGCCGCCTGCATAAACGGGCCAAACTGTTCCCAATCCTCTGGCAATTCCAGGAACGCCCGATCCCCTTCCGGCCCATAAGCATCCCAACATTTGGCATCAGGTTCAAAACCACCAATCACCAGCTTCCCGGCGTCGCCTTTGATGTATAAGCCACGATCAAGGTCACGAATAACCGGGAACGGATCTGGCAGGTCATCCAATGGCTCGGTGACGACATACATATGCTCCACCGCCTGCAGTGGCAGCGCGATCTCAGCCTCGGCGGCCAGCTCCCTGGACCATGCACCTGCGCAAATCACAACACGATCCGCTTCAATCACTCTGCCATCGGCCAGAATGACGCCACTTACTCGATCGTTCTTTTTGCGCGGGGAGGCGACACTAACACCTTCTTTGATCTCCACCCCCAATGACTTGGCCGCGCGAGCATAGGCCATGCACAAATCTACGGGATTAACACGGCCGTCCTCGGGCACTTGCAATGCAGCCACTAACCCGTCCTTCGCGAGCCCAGGCACGGCAATCTCATCCTGTTCAATCATCTTCGGCGAAAAGCCCATCGTCCTGCCCAGATCACAAATTCGGCGCAGCTCATCAAGCCGCGCCTGTTCCCGGGCAAGCCAATATCCCCCCGTACGTCGATATCCCGTCGACATGCCGGTCTCTTCCTCCAACTGCGGGAAAAGCGTCAGAGCGTGAGAGGCAAGTCGGGTCATATTAGGCGTGGCGCGCAGAGGCCCGATGATCCCGGCAGCATGCCAAGACGTGCCGGACGTCAGCTTATTGCGCTCAAGCAAGATCACATCAGAGATGCCGCGCTTGCCAAGGTGGTACGCCACGCTTAGGCCGATTGCCCCACCACCTATGATAACCGTACGGCTCAAAACAGCGCTTCCTGTTGACGACGATCGTATTTGCCGCCAATCGTTCGCGCATGAGAATTCACGCGCTTTGGTGTCACCCCAGATCGATGTCGACCGCGGTCGAGCGGATCATGCGCGAGCGTGGCGATCTTGAGGTGTTCCACGAACCATTCATGTACGACTACTACATCGGTGGCGAGCGCAAGAAATTTGCCGGTTTTGAACCAGAAGCCGGACATCCGACGACTTATGAAGGCATTCGAGAACTGGTTCGGGCAAAGTCCGCATGGCACCCAGTTTTTATCAAAGACATGGCTTATTACGTTGTTGAAAAGCTGCCCGATGATCCCGACTTTGCACATCAGGTTTTTCACGCGTTTTTGGTTCGCGATCCGGTTCAAAGCATTCTGTCTTATGTGAAACGTCAAAAGGATTTCAGCCTCGAGGAGGTTGGCCTTGAGGCGCAATGGAGACTTTATCAAAATTTGCGCAAACTTGGTTGCAAGACGCACATCCTTGTGGCCGAGGATGTTCGCCGAGATCCGGTAGCGGCCATGAATGCCTATTGGAAAGCCGGGCGTCTGCCCGACAGACCCAATGCTATGAGCTGGGACGCAACAGTTCCTCGCGATTGGCGTTCGGTTGAGACGTGGCACAGCGAAGTCATTGAAACCCGTTCGATTACGCCACCGGATGAGACACGGAACTATGCCGCCGAGCTGTATGATCTCGGCGCGCCATATACCGGGTTTTACGCCTATCATCGGCCTTTCTTTGACAAGCTGGTCGAGGCGGCGCGACATCAGAAATAGTCCCTGTCCGGCAGCTCTGCCTTCTTCTGAGCAATGTAATCCTGAAGCCCGGCATCGGTATCGGGATCAAGGCCAGGGTCCTCGTAGGCCAGCAACTGCTCTTTCCATAGCAGGTTCGCGCGGGTTGCCGTATCTTCTCCGCCTGCTGATGACCATTGCTCAAATGACACGTCATCGGCCGTCAGCGGACGGAACAGCGCGCTCATAAAATTCGCCTGCGTATGGTCTGATCCAAGAAAGTGCTGTCCTGGTCCCGTCGCGGCAATGGCAGCCATGGCTTGAGCGTTCTCGCTCAGATCAATCCCGTCAAAGAACCGCGCGACCTTGCCGCACAAATCATGATCGATCATGGTTTTCTCAAATGAGGTAACAAGCCCCCCTTCGAGCCATCCAGTGGCATGGTTGATCAGGTTAGCGCCGGCAAACATTGACATCATCAGCCCCCAGGTTGCCTCTTGCTGGCTTTGGGCATCGGGAACTTTGGAGGAGCTCAGCGTGCCAACGGTGTGAAGCGGCACTCCAAGACGGCGTGCCAGCTGACCCGCGGCAAGGATCATAAGCCCAGCCTCGGGGGAGCCAAAGGTGGGGGCGCCGGATTTCATCGACATGGTTGAGGCAAAGCTACCCATAAGACACGGTGCGCCAGGTGCCACGAGCTGTACCAGCGTAAGGCTCGCCAACGCCTCTGCCAAAACCTGCGCCAAGGTACCGGCAACTGTGGTCGGTGACATTGCTCCGGTTAGCACCCAGGGCGTGCAAGCCACAGGCTGACCAGCACGCGCATAGGTTTTCAACGCTCCTGACATATGCGCGTCCATCACTAACGGCGCGTTGGTATTCGAGACGCAGTAAAGAACCGGGTTTTCGGCAATGAAGTCAGCGCCAAACAAAATACGCGCCATATCGATCGCGTGTCCTGCTCGCTTAGCGCCGATGAATGCCCCCATAAAAGCGCGATCAGAGTACCGTATGTGGGCGTAAAGCATATCTAGATGGCGCTTGGTTGCTGGCAGGTCGACCGGTTCACAAACAACTCCGCCCGAGTGGTGCAGCCATGGCAAAGCGTGATGCAGCCTCACCAGGCGCTTGAAATCCTCATAGGTCGCGTATCGGCGCCCGGCGTCCAGGTCATGCACAAAGGGCGGTCCCCAAGAAGGACATAACACCGTCGCATCTCCGCCAATCTGCACCGTGTTGGCCGGATTACGTGCGTGTTGTTGGAATTGCGCCGGTGCGTTCGTTTGGATGATCTTACGACAAATGCCGGGGGCAAAGCGCACCCTGTCCCTTTGCAAATCACACCCGGCAGCCGCGAAAACCTGAAGGATTTCAGGATCGTCTTTGAACTCCATACCGGTTTCGGCCAGGATTCGATCCGCATTCTCCTCTATAAGACAAAGCCCTTCCTCGCTCAGCACGTTTATCGTTCCAATTTTGCGAATAATGTAAGGCGCGCGTGGCACATCGGGTGCATTCGCGTTTTTCCTCGCACGGCGACGATGTCGTTGAGATTGAGCCATACTGAAATCTCGCAGAGAGGCTTGACCACAGGCAAATGAAATGCACTAGTATCAGTAAAACTTATACTCATTATACAAAAGTTCCGTGCAACCCAGACAATTCAACGCCAAAACCATGCGCGCGCTCGAGGTTCTCATCGCAGTCGCCGAAACGGGCCAGATGCGATTGGGGGCCAAGCTCCTCGGTCTGACACAACCCGCAGCGTCCCAGCACATAGGAGCGCTTGAAAAGGAGTTTGGGCAAAAGCTATTGGATCGGTCGTCCCGTCCAATGCGACTTACGCATGCCGGTCAAACACTTCACTCGCAGGCACAGAAAATCCTAAATGCGCTGGCCGATATGGAGGCGTATGCGCGGCGATTGAATGGAGGGCCAATAAGCCTCTTAAGGGTAGGCATTCAGGCCTCTATTGCAACCACGCTCACGCCCTCTCTTGTAAAGCTCGCGCAACAAAACTACGGCGTTCGTGACATCACTCTTCATGCCGGACAAAGCGGCGATCACGAACGTCTCTTGCGCACCAAACAGGCCGATTTGGCAATCACCTCAAACCCGTTTCTTGATCTTGACGGTCTGGAACGACACGACATTCTAACGGAAAGCTACTTGCTCGTTTTGCCCGCAAGTTATGTCGGACCAACGGACAGCCTAGACGCCGTTCAAGACCGCCTTCCGTTGGTGCGTTTTGCCGATACGACGTACGCCGGGCGTCAGATCATGCAACATCTGCGCCGCCTTCGGTTTGAGCCGCGTCAGGTCATTCAGGCCGACCGTTCCAGTATGGTAACCTCATGTGTTGCGCGCGGAATGGGATTTAGCCTCCTTACCCCCACACTGCTGATCGACGGGATGGTCGAGAATATGCCGCTGCAGCTAAAGACCCTACCAGTGACTGGTTTGTCACGCTCTTTGACCGTCGTCGCCCGTCATGGAGAATTGCAAGAGTTGCCCGCCGCGATAGCAGAGCTTTCGTTCGGCGTACTTCACGCTCAGGTCTTAAAATATGTAGGTGAGTTGGGAAAGAATGCTTTGTCACCAGGGGCCAAACCAGCAAAACACCACCGCACGCTTGTTTGAGAGCCATATCGCGATATACTTAAATGGACAGGGTTAAAATTCATTTCCATGGAGATTCCATATCTCGAGGGCACACGGACATATAAACCGGGTCACCGAAACTGTTCATTCCCACTCCGCGGCGGCACATTCGAGGCTGGCCGCATCATGGACTCGCTCCATGTTGAAACATGGTCTCGACCCGGCTCAAACCCGTATGCAAGATCGGCTGGATTCGCAGTCACTGGGCCAGCGACAGGAAAAGCTCGAAAGTTTTTTGCGGGTTGCAGCGCCAAAACTTGATCACCTTTTCACACTTGTGGGTGCTTCCGGATGTGGTGTTCTACTCACGGATTCTGACGGCATCGTGCTAGACCAACGCATTCTAGAAGCAGACGAGAGAGTATTCAAAGAATGGGGTCTGTGGACCGGTATGGATTGGAGCGAAGCATCAGAAGGCACAAACGGCGTTGGCACCTGTCTGACCGAGTGCAGACGCGTCACTATTCATCGCGATGAGCATTTTTTGGCGCGAAACACCGCGATGAGTTGCATCGATGCGCCGATTTTTGGTGCGGAGGGAGAATTGCTCGCGGCCTTGGATGTCTCGTCTGCGAGGTCCGAACAGACAGAATCAATCAATGCTCTGATCGCCGCTATGGTCGCTCAAACAGCGGAAAAAATTGAGGCGGATAATTTTCGCCAAGCCTTTCCAGAAGCTCGGATAATCGTGGCAGATCATGCCGAGGCCGATGGAAGCATGCTTTTGGCGGTTGACCGGGACGATATTGTCATCGGGGCCACAAGAAGCGCACGAAAGGCATTTGACCTTGATGCAACCGGCGCTTTACGGCCCTGTCCCGCCTCGGACCTGTTTGGCCGCGACAAAGGCCCGACCGGTTTCAAAAAGGCGGAACGTGCTGCCGTGATGCGCGCGCTTGCCCGGTCAGACGGCAATGTGTCCGCCGCAGCGCGCGCCCTTGGTATTGGGCGCGCGACACTTTATCGCCGCATGAAACGGCTGAATATCGGCGACTGAATTCTCCACCTGTCTCAGAACTGAAACAGATTGAGCAGCACGATTTGGCTAAAGCCGAAATTTGATCTGCCATATTTTCAAGCATTAGCTACTCTAAAGCATCACCGGGCGGAGGACCCGGTTTGCTTGGAGGAAAATATGAACGTCATGTCTCAGACGGTGGGGAACTTCACCTCACCCTTTAAAACCCGTTATGATAATTTCATCGGCGGCAAATTCATGCCCCCTGTGAATGGCAAGTATTTCGAAAACGTAACGCCAATTACTGGCGCCGTTATCAATGAGATCGCCCGCTCAGACGGCGATGACATCAACGCGGCTTTGGACGCCGCGCACGCGGCGAAAGAAGGCTGGGGTAAAACATCCCCAACAGAACGCGCCAACATCTTGCTCAAAATTGCTGACACGATTGAGCAAAACCTGGAAATGCTGGCGACCTGCGAAACTTGGGACAACGGTAAAGCTATCCGCGAAACCATGGCCGCCGACCTTCCACTTGCGATTGATCACTTCCGCTACTTTGCTTCGGTCCTGCGCGGCCAAGAAGGAACGATGAGTGAGATCGACGCGGATACTATCGCCTATCACTTCCACGAGCCACTTGGCGTCGTCGGCCAAATCATCCCATGGAACTTCCCGCTGCTGATGGCCGCTTGGAAGCTTGCTCCGGCACTGGCGGCAG
Organism: Pseudomonadota bacterium; assembly: GCA_038531775.1. Lineage (GTDB taxonomy): Bacteria > Pseudomonadota > Alphaproteobacteria > Rhodobacterales > Rhodobacteraceae > Roseovarius. The sequence goes on from JBCBBI010000001.1 coordinate 68,162, forward strand.
GCAACTGCGTGGTGCTTAAACCAGCGGAACAGACCCCAGCCACAATCATGGTCTTTGCCGAATTGATCGCTGATCTGCTTCCGGCAGGAGTGCTCAACATCGTCAACGGCTTTGGCCTAGAAGCTGGTAAGCCGCTGGCGCAGTCAAACCGTATTGCGAAGGTCGCCTTCACCGGTGAGACCACGACCGGCCGACTGATCATGCAATACGCCACCGAAAACTTGATCCCTGTCACGCTAGAACTTGGCGGCAAGAGCCCTAACGTCTTCCATAAAGACGTTATGCGCGAGGATGATGCGTTCTTTGACAAGGCGATCGAAGGCTTTGTGCTGTTTGCTCTGAACCAGGGTGAAGTTTGCACCTGCCCAAGCCGTGCGCTTATTCATGAGGACATCTTTGATGCCTTTATGGAACGCGCGGTTGAGCGTACCAAAGCCATTGTCATGGGTGATCCGCGTGCGGATGGCGTCATGATGGGCGCGCAGGTGTCATCAGAGCAGCAGGAGAAAATCCTGTCCTATCTCGACATCGGCAAACAGGAAGGCGCAGAAGTTATGACCGGCGGCGGCGCTGCCGATCTTGGCCCGGATCTGGCCGGTGGTTATTACATCGAGCCTACGATCCTGAAGGGCAACAACAAGATGCGTGTCTTCCAGGAGGAAATCTTTGGCCCTGTCGTCTCTGTCACCACATTCAAGGACGAAGATGAAGCGCTTCAGATTGCCAATGACACGCTCTACGGCCTTGGTGCCGGGGTCTGGTCGCGTGATGCCAATACCTGCTACCGCTTTGGTCGCGCGATTGAGGCGGGCCGCGTCTGGGTCAACAACTACCACGCCTATCCGGCCCACGCGGCCTTTGGCGGGTACAAGCAGTCCGGCATCGGACGTGAGACCCACAAGATGATGCTCGATCATTACCAGCAGACCAAAAACATGTTGGTGAGCTACAACCCAAATAAGTTAGGTTTCTTCTAGAGCGACCTTATATAATTAGCGGCGAGGTAAACCTCGCCGCCTTTTCTTTTTGAGGAGCCGATAATGGAAGACAACGCGCCCCATCGCGTAACCGATGCTGAAACACCCGAAGGCGCAGTCGCGCTGGCACGGGTTACGGCAACCCCTGCGGCGGTGCAGCTTTTAAATGATATCCGCGCAGACCACGGCGATGTCATGTTCCACCAATCGGGCGGTTGCTGTGATGGGTCAGCCCCTATGTGCTATCCGCTCGGTGAATTCAGAACCGGGGCGAATGATGTAAAACTGGGTGAGATCGACGGCGCAGAGGTCTGGATTTCCGGCGCGCAATTCGAGATCTGGAAACACACTCAGCTGATCCTAGACGCCACCCCTGGACGCGGTGGAGCCTTCAGCCTCGACAACGGCCGCAACACCCGCTTCCTGACCCGGTCCCGGATTTTCTCGGAAGATGAGATTGCCGCACTGGGCGATTAAGCGCCGATTCAAGGCCCGTCACTACCACGGCTGTGAACCTCACTCGTGGGTTGGCCGCCACTTATCCAAACTCTCTAGAAACCTGTCCTTCTCGCCCGCATGCATGGTGACATTCGTCTCGGCATAGGGAAATTTCTGCGCGGCCACTTCCTTGTGAAACTCTGATAGCGCCGCCACGCGCTCCTGATGAATCTGCTTATGCAGCCGCCCGACATTGCCAAAGGCATAGGCGTGCTTTGGCGGATTGTCCTCTTCGCTGGCCTCCCCGCAGATATCTGCGACAAAGGAAAACACCGCATCCCCCGCCATCCCGGAGCCTAGCGAAAACGTCACAATCGAGGTCTTCAGGTTTACCGCCTCAAGCACCTCTTCGGCGATGCATTCGGCCTCAACCGCCACAACACCCGCATCCTCCATCCGCTTCAGCGTCTCAAAGATCTGCATCGCCTCCTCCGCCTTGCGCCCCCAGGCCCGCAACCCGCCGCAATAGTGGCTAAAGGTCGGGATCAGGCCGATATGGCTCTGCACCGGGATGCCCTCGCGCGATAGCTCATCCATTACTTCAAAGGACCGCAGCGTATAATAAAGATCGCCTCCCTTGCGCATCATCTCAAAGGCATGCCCGAGTATTTCCGCAGTCGAACCAAACTGTGCCCAGCTTGAGCCAACCCCGGTGAAGTGATGCGGTGCGAGCCGGCGCACATCTTCGATCTGATCGCCGCCCACGACAAAAAGGTCGATCCCCGCCTCGACACAGGCAATCAGCTCTTCATTATTGGCCGGATTGGCCATGCTGAGCTTCGTCCCTGTGCCCTTAAGCGCCTGAAGATCAGAGATCGTATAATTGCGCTTGGCCGGATTTCGGCTGAAGTCGTAGATGCGTCTCACGTTGGTCTCTCCTCTTTTGTGGAGTCTTTAGCCAATTTTTTTACGAGACAACAAAAAAGTAAGCTCCTCGAGCCTGCTAATGCCACTGCACGCTGTGCCATCGGCCGATTACAAGGCAAAATGGCCCAAGGAACGTTCGGCAAACGCTGAACTCTGCGGGCGAGAGCCAAATGTATGAAAGCTGGGAGATCAAAAACTGGTGTCGAATTCTCGTCAAAGCCCGGAAACACGCGCAAGAAACGTATCGAACTCTTCTGAGCGAACTCTGTACGTCACCTTTTCAAAAAGCGGCGCGCCGATGCGTCTATAAAACTCTTGTGCTGCTGCGTTATCCTTGTCCGTCTGCCAATCAATACGACAACAGCCCAACGAATTAGCTTCATCGATCAAGGCGAGGACCAAAGCCTTGCCGACGCCCCGGCCCCGTGCCGATTGAGAGACGAAAAGCTCTTTCATATAAAATGCTGTGCCTTGATGCCCGGGTATTGTTTCGATCCAAGTGCTGAAGCCAACCACTTTCTCACCGTCAAAAGCCAAGTGGCACCCATGCGCACCGCTGTTCAGAAGGCTTATGAAACGAGCCTCTTTTTCCTGGCTCAAAGGTTCCAAATCGTAGTGCTCCATGCACTCGCGTGACAGGCGCAAAAAGTCGCTTTGGTATTTAAGCTCGTATGCGCGCGTAACGATCAAAGGCTAGCGTCGAGTGCCGCGATCACCGCATCCCCCATTTCAGAGGTAGAAACAGGCGTAACACCCTCCTCCCCAAGCAAGTCCGCAGTGCGTGCACCATCGGCCAAGACCTTCTCTACTGCTGTTTCTACCCGCGTGGCTTCCTCCCCCTGATCAAAGCTATAGCGCAGCGCCATGGCAAAGCTCAGAATGCAAGCAATCGGATTTGCCTTGCCTTGGCCCGCAATATCAGGCGCACTGCCGTGCACAGGCTCGTAAAGTGCCTTCGGCCGTCCATTTTCCATCGGTGCGCCAAGGCTTGCCGATGGCAACATTCCAAGCGATCCGGTAAGCATCGCAGCACAATCCGATAGCATGTCTCCAAACAGGTTATCGGTCAGGATCACATCAAACTGTTTGGGCCAGCGGACAAGTTGCATTCCACCCGCATCAGCCAACATATGGCTGAGTTCGACATCGGCATACTCTGCCTGGTGCACCTCGTCGATCACATCGTGCCACAGAATACCAGCCTCCATCACGTTACGCTTCTCCATGGAACAGACTTTGTTGTTCCGCCGCCTGGCCAACTCAAAGGCAGAGCGCGCCACACGGGCGATCTCGGATTCTGTGTAACGATGCGTGTTGATGCCGACGCGCTCATTTCCCTCCTCAAATATCCCGCGTGGTTCGCCGAAATACATGCCAGACGTGAGCTCGCGCACGATCATTATATCCAGGCCGGATACAACATCGCGTTTCAGACTGCTGAAATCTGCAAGCGCGTCAAAACATTGAGCTGGTCGCAGGTTTGCAAACAGGTCCATCTCTTTGCGAAGACGCAGGAGGCCACGCTCTGGTTTAACCGAAAAATCCAGAGCATCATATTTTGGCCCACCAACGGCGCCCAGCAATACCGCGTCGACATCCTGCGCTTTGGCCATCGTATCATCGTGAAGGGGTGTTCCGTGGGCGTCATAGGCCGAACCGCCTACCAGATCCTCGGATACATCAAAGCTCAGGTCACGCTTCGCACCAAACCATCCGATTACCTTTTGGACCTCATACATGACCTCGGGGCCAATGCCGTCACCGGGCAGGATAAGAAGAGATGGATTAGCCATGATGAACGCCCCTATAATCGCGATTACACACTCGCCTAACTTGAAGGCGATGGGGCGTCAAGAAACGGCACATATAACGGCCAGCGCCCGGGTTTAATCCAGCTCGATATCGATCCAAACAAGACGATGACGACTAGCCGTTTCAACAAGCTGGGCAAGCGGTTCGGCACCTTTTGGCCAAAACACACCGGCACCCGTTACATGCAGATCAGAGGAAGGTAAAATATAACTCACTCGCCGCTTTCCTGGACCAGGCGCAGGCCAATCAACGGTATCTGCTTCTCCATCTTTGGCTTTAGTACCTAGCTTTCCCACTCGATTGGGCACGCGGTTCTGCAACCTTGGGTCGGAAAGAAGTGTCTGAATTGCGCCTTTACGACCCTCACCTTTGTGCGGATCGATATTGGCGTTTCCCGCAAGGACGAAATTACCGTCCGGCGGCGGGCCAAAGCCACCATCAAGATATTGCCTCCAAAATAGCATCTGATCGTGATTACGCCTGCCATTACGGTCTTCTGGCCCGTCAAATACCGGAGGACTGGAATGAAACGTGAGCAGTTGCAGCGACCGTTCACCAATTGTCACTGGAACAACCCAATGACCAACCTCCGCCAGCCTCAGCCTTTGTTGCGCCTCGAGGGATGGAAATGGTCCATCCTCTGTCATCGGAAGATTGGCGTCCGGCAGGTCCTTCCAAAGCAGATCAGAGAAATCCTTCACGCCCTCTTCGTCAATTGCATACCGCGAAAGAACTGCCATACCCCCCTGACCGGAGAAGGAGCCAAAACCATGGGCGTCTTTTGCAGTACCAAACCGGCCGTCCCCGTCCAAATCAACACCACTCGCGAGACCCGTGTTCGGTCGACGGGCAAAAGCGTAGGGCAAAGCGTGGCCATTGTCCGAAATCTGGTTCCCTAGCGCTCGCAAGGCCAGAAGCTCGTAGTCATAGTCGACGTTTTGCAGGACTAGAATATCCGGACGTATATGGGCGATTATTTCGGAGATTGCTGTCGCCTGCTCGTCCTTTCCAGACAGCAAATCCCGCAGCAAAAGCCCAGGGCCATCACGCGTAAGTTCCGCGTTAAACGTAGCAATCCGAAGCGATGTCTCTGCAGAAGATGGATAAGCCAGACCCGCGAAAATCAGGATTGCAAGCGCGGCTCGCTTCAGGCTTCTTGCATGCTTTCGGCGGCGGCCTTGGCGTAAACGCGGCGGCGTTTTTCTTCGATGAGCTCCGCCACGCGCATGAGCGCGATGCCCCGCATCAGAATACTCGCTGGTAAAATGGCCCATACCGTCATCAACCAAATCAGCGTTTGCGGGCTTTCAATGGTCACCGGTTCAATAATCATTGACGCCGCTTTAACGATTGCTGGGATCATGAATGGCAGCAAAACCCCTAATACAATGTTAAGACCAGAGTCTCTACGCAGGCGATCCACAATATCACCGCCGCGCGTCGGGTCGAACAAGGGTAAGTTAACCCAAACATTAAAGGCGCCATTTCGCATCGGCCAGCCGAACATTTTGACAAAAACAATGAATGTGATCACCGTAATCAAAGACACCGAATATGAGATTCCCGCCGCCACACGAACAGAATTCGTCAGCTGCTCTGTCGCATCAGGAGGCATCATCAAAACGATAAGCCGCACTGGCGAGAATGGAAAATCAAGGGTGTTGCCCATAAACTGACCAATGAAAGACAGCATGCTGGACAACGTGTTAGGGCTGGTCTGTCCACGTGCAATTAGCGAAAGCATCATCACAACGATAAACACCGCGATGAATTTGAGGCGGTTGTAAGGTGCTGCAAAACGAAATTCGACAAAACTCGGATACCTGCCGAAATACTCGATGAACGTAAGCAAAGAGAACAGCAAAGCTATCACAACCACAATTTGAGCTGTGTCAGCAGCTACCCATGGCAGCATCAAAGCCGGAGTCGCAATAAGTAGAGCGACAAGGAAGGCTCGTATGAACGAACCACAGATTTGTGAAACCACTGCCCGGTTCCCTTCCAACTGGCCTGACCCGGTCCTATGCCGCGTCATTATTCCAATTTTTGCCGCCATTTGTGACAGCTCGCCTCATTTTTGCCAAAGTTTTGCCTTTTTTGCCGTTCTGGCTCAAGACGCAGTACTACTAGACTTTTAATTTTCGGCGAAATGATGGTGGCTGTGGTGCGGGAATGCATCAAATTTAAAGCGGAATTGAGGCAAGCCTTGGTACGGGTACAACATGTAGTGGTTCTCACTCAATTAGGCCGCAATTATTAAACTGAAAGCTGCACAAACTGTTTTCATTTTTTGAATAACAATCGCCCCGCGATGACACGAAATTCATTGCTATTTATTAGCACAGCTCGCGGATATCGGTCAGCCGTCCGGTAACAGCCGCAGCTGCCGCCATCGCCGGGCTCATAAGGTGCGTACGGCTCTTATAGCCTTGACGACCCTCGAAATTACGGTTCGACGTAGAAGCACAGCGTTCAAACTCTGATAGTTGATCCGGGTTCATACCTAAACACATGGAACAGCCCGCCAACCGCCATTCAAATCCAGCAGAGCGAAATACATCCGCGATGCCTTCTTCTTCCGCCTGCAATCGAACCAGACCGGAGCCAGGCACGACCATTGCGCGCAAACCTTCCTTTATTTTCTTACCGCGCAAAATGTCTGCAGCTGCGCGGAGGTCCTCGATCCGGCCGTTGGTACAAGATCCGATGAAGACAGCATCGATCTCTATATCTCGCAAACGCGTCCCCGGCGTCAGTCCCATGTAATCAAGGGATCGGGCCGCGGCTTCAATCTTACCGCCCTCAAAGTCCTCGGGTGCTGGCACATGATCGGTGATCGGCAAGACGTCTTCGGGGCTGGTTCCCCAGGTCACGACCGGTGCGATATCATCCGCGTTGATAGTGACTATTTTGTCCCAATGCGCATCCTCGTCAGAAAAGAGGGTTTTCCAATACGCGACCGCTTTATCCCAAGCTTCGCCCTTGGGTGAGTGACGGCGGTTAAAGACATATTCGAATGTGGTTTCGTCAGGCGCGATCAGTCCTGCCCGCGCTCCCGCCTCAATGGCCATGTTACAAACCGTCATTCGGCCTTCCATGGACAGCGAGCGGATCGCCTCACCACAATATTCAATCACATAGCCAGTGCCGCCCGCCGTGCCGGTTTTGCCAATTACGGACAAAGTAATGTCTTTGGCTGTGACGCCGGGTGCAAGTTTTCCGGTGATTTCAACCTTCATGTTCTTAGATTTCTTTTGGATCAGCGTTTGCGTGGCGAGAACATGTTCAACCTCAGATGTCCCAATGCCATGAGCAAGCGCTCCAAACGCACCATGCGTCGCGGTATGGCTATCACCGCAAACGATCGTCAAACCGGGCAAGGTCCAGCCTTGTTCAGGCCCGATTATGTGAACAATACCCTGCCGCACATCATTCATGTCGTAATAATGGGGCAGCGCGAAGTCGGCGACGTTCTTGTGCAAAGCATCTACCTGAATACGGCTTTCTTCGTTTCGGATACCTTTCATACGGTCGCGCGTGGTGGGAACGTTATGATCCGGCACCGCTATGGTCTTTTCCGGCGCACGCACCGGGCGTCCGGCCATGCGTAGCCCCTCAAAGGCCTGCGGACTTGTCACCTCATGGACAAAGTGGCGGTCGATATAGACCACGCAGGTGCCATCAGCGGCCTGATCGACCACATGAGCATCCCAAATTTTATCATATAAGGTTTTTGATGACATCGGGTCTTTGCCTAAATGTCTGGAGTGTTTGCGAAAAAAACGTTCGGGAGCGGCCGCGCCTTTATAGGCTTGCTAGTATCGCACCTGTGGTTGCCCCGAAGAACCGCCAAGGCAAAAATGCCTGATCCGCTATCTCAAATGACCGTGTCATATTTTGCAAATAGGCGCAAAAACCCAATCAGGCAAGAAAAACCACCTGCCATCACTTATTTGTGGTGAAACTGTTGTGCCTTTACCGGACGCGATTTGTCACGACCGATTGGGTGTAGAAAACACGGGAACGGTTATTGCTTTTTGACGAAGGCTCCAACACTCGCAAAATCATGCAACGCGTTGGCCTTAAACCCTCCATGCGTGACCGCCTTTATAGCGGTCCAGCAGAAAGTCCATGAAGAATCGGACTTTGACGGAGACGACGTTTGACTTTGGATAGACCAGCCAGAGCGCCGATTGTGCCTTGGCCTGCCAATCCGGCAGAACATGGATTAACTCGCCGGAACGCAATTCTTGATGCACGCTCCAAAGCGAGTTGATGGATATTCCGGCCCCACTCAGCGTGGCAACCTTTTGGCTTAGCCCATCATCCACGATCAGTCTGCTCTTGGCGCCTCGAGGGTCGAAAGCGGCGGTGATACCATCTTGGTTTACCAGAGAGCGTGGAGAGAGATCTTTGAAGGCAACCAACTGATGCTCTTGCAAATCTTCCGGAGTTTGAGGAACGGTTCTCGATTTCAGGTAAGCAGCCGAGGCGCACAAAACGCGGTTGTCGTCACTGAGCTTGCGTCCTTTTAGGCTTGTGTCCTCCATGACCATGCTGCGTAACGCCAGATCAAAGCTCCCCTCAATAAGATCAAACGCCGAATCCGAAAGACGCAGATCAAGCGTAAGGCCGGAGTTGCGAGACAGGAATTCCGGCAGTATCGGAGCGATGTACAGCTGCGCAAACGTGCTTGGCGCGGTAAATCGCAATGTGCCGGTGGCTTCTGCTTCACCTTTTCCAAGCGTTGCGAGAGCCGCGTCCTCCTGCGCGAGAATTTCACGCGCATAAGGTAGAAATTCCGCACCCTCTAGCGACAGCGATACTTTGCGGGTTGACCGATGCAGCAAATCAGCACCAACGGTTTGCTCCAGCTTTGCCAGTCTTGCACTAGATACCGCTGGCGCAAGGCCAAGATCACGACCGGCGGCACTTATATTCAGCTTTTCAGCCGCCAGCACAAAAAGGCGCAGCGCATCCGTGTCCATCTTATTATCTCCAAAAACCGAATTTTGAATGTAAATAATCGGCGTTTATTCGATGAATACAATGCTTAATTTGAAGGCAACAAAGAAGTTTCCCTAGGGCACATCATGGCACAAGTCGGCACAGTCAATTACCACATTCACAAACCAGCACAGCAAGCGTTTGAGATTGACGCAGGCGGCGTTGTCGGGCGTTTGATTTCACCGGAATTGGCGGAGACCGAAGTCCAAATGCGCGATGTACGCGAGGGCGATGCCAAGGTGAGCTTTGAAAAAGACAGCGTGGCGATACTTAGCTCTCCGAGCAATGTACGCGACTTTGGTCAAGACGCCTGGCAAGACACCTATGATACTGAGCTTTCCGCGCTTTTGAGCAAAGAAGTCGGTGCGCAAGACGTTGTAATTTTCGACCATACGGTGCGCGAGGACGACCCAAACTCTGATCGCAAACCTGCACGAAACGTTCACAGCGACTACAGCCCTGAAGGGGCCGAAAAACGGCTTGTCGACATACTTGGACCGGATCGCGCCGCCCAATGGGCAAAAGGTCACTATGCTTTTATCAATGTCTGGCGTCCGGTCGGTTTGCCGATCAATTCGGCTCCGCTCGGGTTTGTAAGACCGTCAAGCGTCGCCGCCGAGGACTGGATCGAGATCGATTTGATCTATCCTGACCGAAAGGGGCACATTATGGGACTTGCGGCCAATCCCGCGCATGAATGGGTCTACCAATCGAAAATGACGCCAGATGAAGTTGCCATCTTCAATATCTATGACAACGGTGGTCTGGCCTCGATTGGGCACAGTGCGATCGACCTGATCGAAGACCCGAGCATCACACGGGTTCGCAAAAGCATCGAAAGCCGCACGCTTGTGCGGTACTGAGGAACGACATGTTGGACACCAGCACGCAAGACTTCCCAAAGATCAACAGTGCCTATGCCCAAGCCTTTCAACCAGGAAAGCTGACCCTAGGGCTGGTCGCGCCGATTGAGGCCCATGGCAATAGCCCGACGCCAAAACTTGAGCGGCACCTGGAACGCGCGCAACTGGCAGATGATCTTGGCTTTTCCTCCATTTGGCTACGAGACGTGCCGTTCAACGTGCCCTCTTTTGGCGATGCCGGGCAGACCTTTGACCCGTTCGTCTATCTTGGCCTCCTGTCCGGCGCGACAAAGCGGATCGGGCTTGGCGTCGCCTCGATCATCTTGCCGCTGCGCCATCCGGCCCATGTGGCGAAGTCCGCGGCAAGTGCTGATGTCCTGTCAAATGGTCGTCTACTTTTGGGCGTAGCGTCCGGTGATCGGCCGGAGGAATATCCAGCAATGAACATGGATTTCCATGACAGAGGCGATCGGTTCCGTGACAGCGTTCGCTATATCCGGGCCATGTCAGAGGACTATCCGCATGTGCAAACGGAACAAGGCAATTTGACTGGCAATGCGGATATGCTGCCAAAGCCCACAGGTGGGCGGCTTCCTCTGCTGGTTACGGGTGGCTCACGTCAGCATCCCGATTGGGTTGCCGAAAACAGCGATGGCTGGACCACCTATCCACGCGATCCCGCAAGCCAAGGCCGCGCCGTTGCGGATTATCGCGCGCGGGTTGCCGCCGCAAACCTGCCGAATAAACCGGTGATGCAGTCCCTTTATGTCGATCTGCAACCAGAGCCTGAGGCCAAACCGCGCCCAATACATCTGGGATTTTCGTCGGGCACAGATTTCTTGCGCCAGTACCTTGTTGAAGTGCGCGAGCTTGGGGTCAATCACGTGGCGCTTAACCTTCGCTTCAATGGCGACGATGTCGAAGACACAATGAAGCGGATTGCCGATGATCTGCTTCCGGAATTCAGCCTTTAAGGAATAGCAAAATGAGCAAGACCATTCTCATCACAGGATCCACCGACGGTATCGGGCTTTTGACCGCGCGCAAACTGGTGACCAGCGGACATACTGTTTTACTTCACGGTCGCAGCATCGAAAAACTCGCAGCTGCGGCTGATCAGGTCGGCGGCGCGCCAAAGACTTATCAGGCTGATTTAAGCAAGATGGGTGACGTGCAGGCGATGGCCGAAGCGATCTTGGCAGATCACGAGCGCCTCGATGTCTTGATCAACAATGCCGGTATCCTCAAATCGCCAAACCCAAAGACCGAGGCCGGGCGCGATATCCGTTTCGATGTGAACACGGTGGCCCCATACATCCTGACAAAAAAGCTGCTGCCGATCATTCCGGCGGATGGGCGTATTGTGAACTTATCTTCTGCGGCACAAGCGCCTGTCGATGTCAGCGCGATGGAAACATATCGCCCCATGGGTGAGATGGACGCCTATGCGCAAAGCAAACTTGCGATCACAATATGGACTGCCGTAATGGCCGCAGATAATCCAGACGGCCCAGCCATGATTGCTGTAAATCCTGGATCGCTTCTTGCTTCAAAAATGGTCAAGGAAGGCTTTGGCGTCGCGGGAAATGATCTCAATGTTGGCGCAGACATTTTGATCGAGGCCGCGACAGGCCCAGGTTTTGCCGACGCATCTGGTAAATACTTCGATAATGATAGCGGTCAATTTGCTCCGCCGCACCCAGCAGCGTCGAACCCTGCGCAGGTCAATGCCGTGATGAAATCACTCTCCACTATCGCGGGCATGTAGACGGGACAGACGTCTCACTGATACTCAACGTGCAAACCACTTAAGGCTGTGAGAGCTATTTTCTGTAAGGCAGCGCTTGGCAACTCGGTCACGCCGAAAGCCGTGTTCAGGCTGATATGCACGTTGCGCCGAACCGGGGACAACCCAAGCTCCTTATGGAACTCTGCGACAGCATCTGTTCCGCTTTGAAAATCGTCACTCACCAGGATCATTGCGTGGGCCAGCACACGGGGCCGCTTGCCGCGTCGAGGTCGCCATCGTTGCGCTGTGCCGACGAGCTTTTGTCCATCGAAGGAGAGGTTCCAAGCTCCGTCACAAAAACTGCCTGGGGTTTCGCCATGTTCAAGCCTTTTGCCCGGGCTGCCGAGCGCGTCTTTAAGTATTCCGGTCAGCAGTTTGTAAACATCTTCAATCGTGACCCCTTCACGGGCATTGAAGGCAAGTGCGAGATTTGAGATTCCCGGCCCCTGAGGAACAGCACCGCCGCCGGTTGGCCTAAGATGTACGGGCCAACCAATTGACGCACAATGCTCTGATAACTCCTCAAAGCCGTCTTTCAATCGATAGGCCCTAGGACACACAATGCCTTGGTTGCTCGCTGTCCATTGACCGACTCGCGGGCCTTCTGCAACGAACAGGTCATGTTCAAACCGCAATCCCGCTTTGGCATTGCCAACAAGCCTTATGAGATCATTCAAATCACGAACCCCGTCGCTCTTTTTCAGATGGTAGGTTGTTCCACTCGTGGATTTTTATGTGTGTCCAAGATTGAGCACAATGAACAAAACTTTTGATCAATTATATATTAAAAACGAATTCTGATAAATATTCTTATCCGTTTATATATTTCTTATAGCTAATACTTTGTGCGCGCGGGTTGGTTAAAGGCGCGTAGTAACAAATTTCCCTCTCAACCAAGGCGGTTGAGCTAGATGAGGACAAATCATGAAATATGAGAACTTCCAGACTTTCAACGTCGACGTGAAAGATGCAATCGCGACCGTCACCTTTGATTTTGGTTCAGTCAACGTGCAGGGCCAAGAAATGTTGGCCGATCTAAATAGTTTGGCGATGCGTTTGGAACGGGACCGAAACATCAAGGTGGTGGTTTTTCAATCCGCCAACCCCGAGGTTTGGGTCTGCCACTATGACACTGAACTTTTGAAAGACATGTCCGAAGAGGCCGTATCGCGCGAAGACGCGCAGCTGCTCGATTTGCAGTCCGTGTGCGAACGCATCAGCAAAGTGCCACAGGCGACCATCGCCAAGCTTGAAGGTTTTGCGCGCGGCGGTGGTCACGAACTGGCCCTTGCGCTCGACATGCGTTTCGCGGCACGCGGCAAATTCCGCTTCATGCAGATGGAAGTTGGAATGGGCATCTTACCCTGCGGTGGCGGTGCCTCTCGCATGGCCCGACAGACAGGTCTTGGTAAAGCACTTGAAATCATACTCAGCGCCAATGACTACGATGCTGATGATGCCGAACGCTTTGGCACGATCAACCGGGCGCTTGATGCGGACGAGATCGGGCCGTTCGTTGATGCGCTTGCTCAACGCATCGCACAATTCCCAGCGGAATCGATCGATGCGTGCAAGCAAATGGTCTACGAATCTATCGATAAGCCAATTGATGAGGCGCTCAAGGCCGAGGCCTACTGGCTATATCAGGCCACCAGCAAAACACCCGCTATCAAGCGTTTTACCATAGCTGATGAACAGGGTCTCGAACACGACATGGAGAACCAGCGCAACTGGGCCGAACTGGTCATGAAAGTCCAAGAGATCAACTAAAGCTCAAAGATGGATGCCGCGCCGTTTGGCGTGGCATCTTTTGAACTATCAAAAATACGCGAATTCTGATTTCCGAAATGGCCTCTTTCGCTCTGCAACCCTCTTTGTATGTCCTGAGGAAAGCACAACAAAGGAGCTCCTTGATGAAAACCATGACGCTGAACACCTATGGTCCTAACTCCACCTTTGAGCTGGCCGAGGTGAATGATCCGGTAGAAACGCCAGGGCATGTCATCGTTAAGGTTGCTGCGACGAGTGTTAACACGGTCGATACAATGATCCGCAACATGGGGACGGACCTGCCTTTGTCACCGGGCTTGCCGGCGGTACTCGGAATGGATTTCGCGGGAATTGTCGAGGCTGTTGGTGAGGGCGTCACGGGCTTTTCAGTAGGTGATGAGGTTTATGGCTGTGCCGGGGGTTTGATGGAACTGCCCGGCGCCTTGGCTGAGTTCATCAACGCCGACGCGCACCTTATTGCCCACAAGCCAAAATCGATCTCGATGCGAGAAGCGGCGGCCCTGCCTTTGGTCGGTATAACGGCATATGAGGGGCTTATACGTTCGGGCGTCTCAGAGGGACAGAATGTGTTGGTCCATGGCGGCGCAGGAGGTGTTGGGCATGTGGCCATTCAAATTGCGAAAAAACTCGGGGCGAACGTATCTGCCACTGGCCAAGGCGCGGATAAATTAGCGCTTATCAAAAACCTCGGCGCACGTCCCATCGACTACACAGCACGGAGCGTAGAGGAATACGTGGAAAAGCATACCGGCGGTGCCGGTTTTGACGTTGTATTTGACAGTGTCGGTGGTGAGAATATGACCAATTCGTTCGCCGCCGCAAAACTCAACGGTCATGTCGCCTCCACCGTTTCGCTGCTAGAGATCGACCTTACGCCGGTTCATTTCAAAGGTCTGTCTTTACACGTCGTCTTCATGTTGCTTCCAATGATGCATGATGTAGACCGTGAAGCACATGGTGCAATTTTGACAACCCTTGCCGATATGGTCGACGGTGGTCACCGTAAACCGGTACTTGATCAGCGGAATTTTGGATTTGAGCAGACCGGTGCGGCCTATGGGCGATTGGAAATCGGTCAAACTATCGGTAAAGTTGTGATCGAAATTTAAACTGGGCTGACCCGTCTCGGCATGCCCAGGAAGTAAGGGCCAGCAGAAATGGACTCTATGGAGCTTACAAAGGCTTTTGGTGCATTCTTTGCAATCATGAACCCTTTTGTTAACCTGCCGATCTTTTTGACGCTTACATCGGGTTTCACGGTTGCGCAGCAGCGCACGCTATCGGTCAAAGTGACGGTATTTTCCGCGATAATGTGTGCTGTCATACTTGTCGCAGGTAATCAGATCATTGGATTTTTCGGGATCACCGTAGATCAATTCCGAATTGCAGGCGGCGTTGTATTGGCGAGCATCGCCTGGAACATGCTGCAGGGGCAATCGATCTCGTCTCACCATGGATCGCAGAAAGAACAGGACCACCAGCAAGACTTGTCCGCTCTAACCTTTTACCCGATCACGTTCCCGATGATCGTAGGCCCGGGGAGCATCGCGACCCTGATAATTTATGCAGGTCACGGCACATCCATTAGTCATCTCGCCTCTCTTGGTGCCGTGGTTGGCGCTGTTCTTGTAATCCTTTTCGCGACATTGTTTTTTGCGTCAATCTTTAGCAAGGTTCTCAGCGACACGATGCGGGTTATCATGACCCGTCTTATGGGTATGATCCTTCTGGCGATATCCGTGGAAATGCTCGTCGCGGGTCTAACTGCTGTCTTCCCAGCTTTGTCTACAGGGTCATAAAGCCAAAGACCTATGAAACGCCCGGCTGGCCAATGACCGGCCGAGCGTCCCTTGTACTAACTCATATGATGAACCGGTTGCAGGCCGTAAACGGGTGTCGGGATGCCTTCCAACCGTGCTTTGATCTGTAGACTTAAGAACTGGGAATAATGCCGGGATTGATGCAGGTTACCGCCATGCATCCAAAGGTTTGGCACATTCGTGGGTTTCCACATATTGCGCTGTTCGCCTTCCCAAGGGCCGGGATCCTTCGTGGTGTCTGATCCAAGACCCCAGCATTTTCCAAGCTGATCCGCCGTTTCTTGCCCCATCAGGTCCGCGACCCATCCATTCATCGAATTATAACCCGTGGCATAGACCACAAGATCCGCATCCAAACGAGAGCCATCATCAAGAATCACCCCGGTTTCATCGAGCTCGGTCACCTGTCCGCGCTTGATCTTGATCTCGCCGTCAATAATCAACTGGCTGGCACCGACATCGATATAATAGCCAGAGCCGCGGCGCAGGTACTTCATAAAGAGACCGCTTTCATCGTCCCCCCAATCAAGCCAGAAACCTGCATTCTCCAGACCATCATAGAACGCTTGGTCCTGCTTCTTCATCTGGGCATAGGCCGGGATCTGGAACTCATGCAGGATCTTGTAGGGCAGCGAGGCAAAAATCAGATCGGCCTTTTCAGTTGTCATCCCGGCTTGCACGGCCCGTTCAGAATAAAGATCCCCCAAACCGACTTCCATCAAGGTGTCCGAACGCACTATATGCGTGGACGAGCGCTGGACCATGGTTACATCGGCGTCGGCCTCCCAAAGCGCGGCACAGATGTCATGAGCCGAATTGTTTGATCCAACAACAACGACCTTTTTGCCGGTCCATGCGTCCGGTCCGTCATGCTCAGACGAATGCTGTTGCACACCCTGAAAGCGATCCATACCGGGGAAATTTGGCATCCTTTTCTTGCCAGACATCCCGGTCGCCATGATGAGTTGCGTAGGCTTCAAAACAACCTCTTCGCCATCACGTTCAACGACGACCGTCCAGGTTTGTGAAGCCTCGTCAAACGTGGCCGATTTGGCGGTCGTGCTGCCCCAATAGTTCAGCTCCATAACCTTTGTGTACATCTCAAGCCAATCGCCGATCTTATCTTTTGGCGAGAAGACAGGCCAGTTATCCGGGAACTTGATATAGGGCAGGTGGTCGTACCAAACCGGGTCATGGAGGCAGAGTGATTTATAGCGATTGCGCCAGCTATCACCGGGCCGCTGATTCTTCTCCACGATGATCGTCGACACACCAAGCTGTCGAAGCCGCGCGCCCATTGCGATACCGCCCTGACCACCACCTATAACGACGCAATATGGTTGCGTTTTGTAGCCCAGCTCTTGCTCTTCTTGAGCGCGTTCCTCGGCCCAGGTTGTCCGATTCTTTCCAGCACCATGTTTGGCGCCCAGTGCCCTATTGAACCCGCTTGGCTCTTCATGGCCTTTAAGCTCGACCATAGAGGTCAAAAGCGTCCAGATTCTATCACCCTTGAGACGTATCAAGCCATAACCGCGGGCCACGTCAGTTTCGAATTCAATCCATGCCGTGGTTATGCCGCCTTCTTCGTTTGCGACCTCTCCTTCAGCGATCTTCCAGCCGCTTGGTTTCGTCGCCGAAAGCTGTTGTTGCAGCATCTCAGCCACTTGGTCCTTGCCCTCGACAGTTTTGATGTTCCAGGTAAAAATAACCAAATCACGCCAAAAACAATCGTCTTCAAACATATTGCAGGCCGCGGCGATGTCTCCGCTCTCAAGCGCCTGACCAAAGTTATCTAGGAAAGTCTGGGTCGTATCAGAAATAGTCGTGTCGAGCATTTGATCCTCCCGTTCTTACAAATGCATTTAAATGTAGGAATACTGCGACAGAATCGCTTAAACCGCTATGGTCTTTTGCCTACCTTGGGTTGATAGGCTTAACTCGGCACAAGGATCTGAAAATAAGAACGGGGTGCTACAGGCCAAATTAGCCCTGCCAAAATCGCAACTCTTTTAACCAAAATTTCTTAGGTCAGAAGCATTAATCGGGCGCGAGCATATAACCTTCACCGCGTACCGTCTGCAGGTAGCGCGGTTGTTTCGGATCGGTCTCGATCTTGCGACGTAGTCGGGTGATCTGCACATCAACCGCTCGTTCCTGCGCCTGGCCTTTATCGCGGCCCAGGTCCTCGACCAATTTGGCGCGGCTCACTGGTTCACGCAGGTTTTCTGAAAAGATACGCATCAGCTGCACCTCTGTCGCGGTCAACCGTACGAGGTCCTGACCGCGCACCAGCTCGGATCGTTGAATGTCAAAACGTACCGGGCCCATGTTCAAAACTTTGGGCGTGGCGTTATCGGGCTCCGGGTCGGGCATCCGGCGCAGAATTGCATTAATCCGAAGCAGCAGTTCTTTTGGCTCAAATGGCTTTGGCAAATAGTCATCAGCGCCTGCCTCCAGGCCTTTGATCCGGTCACTCGTTTCACCCTTCGCAGTCAAGAGCAATATCGGCGTTTCAATCGTCTCGCGCAGCGCTTTAGTAAGACCAACCCCGTCAAGACCGGGCATCATCACGTCCAGCACGATCAGATCAAATTCCAGCCCCGAAAGAATTCTCTGCGCATGATCTGCATCCCGCGCCGCAGAAACAAGAAAACCATTTCTCGCTAAAAATTTTCGGAGCAAATCCCGGATACGTTCGTCATCATCAACAATCAGAAGATGAGGTGCTGGATCATTCATGTCCCATTCTCCCTGACCGCATGATACTTATGGCGCATCTCCGGGTCCATCATAGCTTCAAGCACCTTTCGAAATCCGTCAACAGCTTCTGGACCTGCTTTATCATAGGCGGCGCGCATACGCGTACGTTGCGCATCTGACAGCTGTCTTTCGAGGTCTGACCCTTTATCAGTGAGCGTGAGCCTGCGTTCCCTCCGGTCCACGGAACCCTGACGACTTAATACAAGCCCATCTTGAATGAGAGTACGCAATACCCGGTTTAGAGATTGTTTGGTCACGCCAAGAATACTCATAAGGTTGTTTACCGTGGTTCCAGGACTGCGTGCAATAAAATGGATAGCGCGATGATGGGCTCTGCCATAGGCGATCTTGGCGAGAATTCGGTCTGGGTCAGCAGTAAAACCGCGATAGGCAAAAAACATGGCTTCAATGCCTTGTTTCAACTGCTCATCGCTTGAAAAACGCGGGCTATCGCTGTTCTGCTGCCGCTCCGCCATCACTATCCTACGCATTTGACGTATATCATCACAGCAATATACGTCAGCCTTGTTGACATTCCAAGAAGCAACTGATACTCCGCGTTAGTTTGTGAGTAATATTATGTCCGATACGGACCAATTTCTTGAAACTAATGCAAAACTTAGGCCGCTGGAGACGCAAGATGGCTGGATATGATGATCGCGATGGCAAAATCTGGATGGATGGTCAGATGGTGGATTGGCGCGCCGCAAACGTGCATATCCTGACCCATGGTTTGCACTATGCGAGTTCCGTCTTTGAAGGTGAACGTGCATATAACGGTAAAATCTTTGAGAGCCGGAAGCATTCCGAGCGGTTGCACTTCTCTGCAGGCGAGCTTGATTTCGAAATCCCTTACACAGTCGACGAACTAGAGGCTGCGAAAGTTCAAGTTTTGCAAGCAAACGGTTATTCTGATGCATACGTACGGGCCATTGCATGGCGCGCTTCTGGAGAGGATATGGGCGTCGCTGCTGCGCGTAACCCGGTGCGGATAGCAATCGCGGCCTGGGAGTGGGGCGCCTATTACGGCGATGCCAAAATGAAGGGCGCCAAGCTCGACATTTCAAAATGGAAACGTCCGAGCCCAGAAACCATTCCATGCTTTGCCAAGGCCGCCGGGCTTTACATGATCTGCACGCTCAGCAAACACGAGGCGGAAGCCAAAGGATGTTCAGACGCAATGATGTTTGATCACCGCGGCTATGTTGCCGAGGCGACGGGCGCGAACATTTTCTTTGTTGAAGACGGTGAGGTTCATACGCCGAAACCCGATTGCTTCCTTAACGGCATAACCCGCCAGTCCGTGATAGGCATGCTTGAAGATCGTCAGATCAAGGTGCACGAGCGTCATATCGAACCAGGAGAGCTCGAAGGATTTGAACAGTGTTGGCTCACCGGAACAGCCGCCGAAGTAACCCCAGTCGGCCAGATAGGAGACTATAACTTTGAGGTTGGCGCGCTCACAAGGGATGTAGCGGAAAGCTACGAAAAACTGGTGCGAATTTAGGCTGTGAAGCGTCGGCCGAGCGTGTAGTCGAAGCGGACATTGGTTCTCACTTATAGACCCAACGCAGGTCAATTTGAAGGAACGAACCAATAGCCATGTGCTTCTCAAAGGGCCCTGTGAAAATAATTCTAAACGTTCGTAGCTACACTCGCCGCCATATGTCCGCGCGAGTTGAAGGTATGCCCTCCAATTAAGCACTCTTTGCAAACTCAAATTTACCCAGGCGACAGCCCCCGCAGCCGCTCTGATCTGCGGCGGAGGAGTTCTACGGTCGCCAGCAGGATGATGGACATCACTACAAGGATCGTTGCAACTGCCAGGATGGTGGGCGAGATCTGTTCGCGCAGGCCTGTGAACATCTGCCACGGAAGGGTTTTTTGGCTGGCTGATCCGACGAATAGCACCACCACCACCTCGTCAAAGGAAGTGATAAAGGCAAACAGCCCGCCCGAAATCACGCCGGGTAAAATCAATGGCATCTGCACCCGGAAGAAGGTCGTCACAGGTCCCGCGCCCATATTGGCCGCCGCCCGTGTCAATGAGCGATCAAAGCCCACAAGGGTCGCCGTGACCGTGATGATTACAAACGGAATACCCAGAACCGCATGCGCCAGGATCACCTTAATGTATCCTACGGTGTTTTTATCCATACCAACCGAGTTTTCCAGGAACCGGCCAATGTCGGAATAGAAGAAGAACATGCCCGTGGCCGAAATGATCAGCGGCACAATCATCGGTGAGATCAGGATCGCCATGATCGCACGACGCCCCGGCACATGGCTTTGGCTAAGCCCAATTGCTGCCAGCGTGCCAAGGGTGACCGATATGATCGTGGCAATCGGTGCGATGATCAGCGAGTTCTTAAAAGATCGTTGCCACTCATTGTTGGTGAAAAAATCTCTATAATGCTTGAGCGAGTACCCCTCCGCCTCAAAGCGAAGCATCTCCGGGGTAAAGGTGAAAAAGTCCTGCGCATTAAAGCTCAAAGGCAGCACGACAAGGATCGGCGTGATCAAGAAAACAAAAATTGATCCGCAAATAATGCGAAAACTGTAGTGCCATAGCACTTGCTTACTGGTCAGGTACGGCACCAAATGTGCGCGATAGCGACCCTCGCCAATCCAATAGATGAACCACTGGAAAAACCAGCCAAAAATTGCGCCGACGATAAGTCCAGGCACACCCGCCAGGAAAAACCCAATCGCAGCGATCAGTCCAAATACACCCCAACGTGCGACTTTCTCTTGCGGACCGCTCAGGATTTCCAGGCACAAAAACCCAAGCGCCGCCAAAGCGGCCGCGCCAATAAAAACTCCGATTAGACTCGACCCTTGGGCGGTGCCTACAAAAAAACCAGCGAACCCGCCCGCTGCGGCCAGCACCGGCAGCCAGAAAGACATTGGTTTTTTTTCAACATTGGTGAGCGTGTAAGTGGCCATATCGCGTTAACCCAGCTTCACGTTGTCGATGCCGACAATTTTGTCATAGGCCCAGTAAAGGATCAAAACAGCCGCCAGAAGGATGGTACCTAAAGCCGCCGCTAGCCCCCAGTTCAGCGAGCTAGAGATGTGATAGGCAATTCGATTGGAGATAAAGACGCCCTTGGTTCCACCAACAATCTCGGGTGTGATGTAATACCCAATAGCCAGAATGAAGACGAGAATGGAGCCCGCCCCGATGCCCGGTACAGTTTGCGGGAAATAGACCCGCCAGAACGCTGTCCAATTTGTGGCTCCAAGCGACTTTGCAGCGCGAAGATAGCTCGGCGGTATGGTTTGCATCACGGAGTACATCGGCAAGATCATAAACGGCAGCAGGATATGCGTCATAGCGACGATGGTGCCGAACTGATTATTGATCATTATGAGACGTCCGTCATCGGCCACCATCCCGAGCCAGACCAAAACGTCATTTATCACGCCTTGTTGTTGCAGCATCACCTTCCATGCAGATGTACGCACCAGCAGTGAGGTCCAAAACGGTAGTAGAACCAGGATCAAAAGAAGGTTGCCCGTGCGCATCGGCAGGTTTGCGATAATCCAAGCAACAGGATAGGCGAGCAAAATACAGGCTCCTGTTATGATCAGAGACATCACCATCGTGCGACCAAACAGCTTTATCAGGATTTGCTTATCCTCCGGCTGCGCTTGAGCGCCATCAGGCGTCCGCTGCATATCGACCGCGTTGAGGAAGTACCCGTTAGTGATCGGAACGGCGTGGGTCTTGATCGTTGCCCAAATAACCGGGTCACCCCAGTTTTTATCAATATCGATCAGTTTTTCTTTGAAAGGGGCGTCCGCTGTTGGGTCCAGTCGTTTTATCTTTCGTCCCGATTTACGGAACAGGGACGACATACCGGTTTTTTCGTAGTTAAGCCGGGTCCCAAGACGCGTATGCTTCTTTGCTTCGATCGCAGAAATCATGTCAGAAACAAAAGCCGCATAGACCGGCTCATCGGGCGGCTCTCCGCTTGCTGCATCCCAATCCTGAAGAGCAACAACTGTTTGTGGCAAGACTTCGGAAACCAACCGATTCTCAACCGATTTAAAAAGCATGTCCCCAATCGGAATGACGAAGGAGATCATGACAAAAATCAAAAGGGGAGCAACAAGGGCCAAGGCGCGAAGTTTTTGATTTCGAAGAGATCGCGCAAGGCTACGTTTTAGCGGCGTACCATCTGCTGCCAGCATCGGGCCTGATTGTGCTGTCATATCCGCCATCTGATGCCCTTACCCCCACCAAGAAAAGGTAAGGCGGGCCAGAGCCCGCCTTACACTAGGTTTTATTGTGCGAGCCACGCCTGAAATTTAGCGTCGATATCGTCACGGAAGTCAGCCCAGAACTCGTAGTTGTAGAGGAACGTGTTCTTGGCATTATTTGGGTCGGTTGGCATGTGTGGTGCCATGTCGATGCCGAGGTCAGCGTGCTTACCAACCAGCGGAGCCGAAGAGGCGCGAGCCGGACCGTAGGAAATGTACTTAGCCTGATCGGCCAGACGCTGTGTGTCAGTAGCAAACTTGACGTAATCAAGTGCGCGCTTCGTGCGCTCTTCGCTCAAACCGGTTGGGATAATCCAACCGTCAAGGTCAAACACCTGCGCGTCCCAAAGCATTGCAACAGGTTGCTTTTGCTCTTCGATCACACTGAACAAACGGCCGTTATACGTCGAGCCCATGACAACTTCGCCATCGGCCAGAAGCTGCGGCGTATCAGCACCAGCAGACCACCAGATCACGTCGTCTTTGATAGTGTCCAGCTTGGCCAGCGCCTGATCTTGACCTTCAGCAGTTGCAAGGACCTCATACACGTTTGCTTTGGCAACGCCGTCGCAGAGCAGAGCCCATTCCATATTGTTGATCGGACGCTTCTCAAGAGAACGTTTCCCAGGATACGTCTCGGTATCAAAAACAGCGCAGACGTCAGTTGGCGGTGTATCACCCACAAGGTCGGTACGGTAACCAAATGTTGTGGAATAAACGATCTGTGGAATGAAGCAATCGCTTACCAAAAGATCGCCGAAGTCCTCGGACGCTTTTGTGCCATCGGGCGCATCAGCCAACATGGTGTCGGGATCGATCTCCATGGCCAAACCTTCGTCACACAAACGGATAGCATCTGCCGCAAC
The DNA here is from genome assembly GCA_038531775.1 of Pseudomonadota bacterium. Lineage (GTDB taxonomy): Bacteria > Pseudomonadota > Alphaproteobacteria > Rhodobacterales > Rhodobacteraceae > Roseovarius. Next base: position 91,478 of record JBCBBI010000001.1, read on the forward strand.
CACGTCGACAACGTCCCAGGTGACGTTGCCAGCCTCATTCATGGCACGCAATTTCGCAACCGCTTCGGCCGCACTATCATCGTTGATGATGTTCACACCGGTTTTCGCGGAATAAGGTTCATGGTAAGCGCGCTGTTGCGACTTAGTATAAGCGCCACCCCATGAAACGATGGTCATATCTTCTGCCATCGCGCCACCGGCAATCGCCGCGATAGCGGTTGTTGCTAGTAGTGTCTTTGTCATTTTCATATCAGTCTCCCAATAACCATCCCGTTTTACAGTTTGGGTTCCGTGCCACGGGTGAAAGCCCCGAAACCTCATGATTTTCGCACCAAAGCGTGCGGAAATTCTCAATTCTAAACCGCATCAAGTGCGCGACAATCCTCCGGCAACCAGCCGATCTCTATTGTTTCTCCGGGTGAAAGCCGGGTTTGATCCGGTGCATTTCGCGACTTGATGATGAAATCGCTGTTGCCCGCAACCCGTAGTCTGGTGCGGAAAATATCACCCATGTAGATGAACTCCAGCACTTCAGCCTTCAGCGTATGAGCGCCTTGTTGCAAGCGATCCTTGTTAAACTCGACGCGTTCTGGTCGGATCGAAACTTGAGTTTTTTCACCAACGTCCGAGACGTTCACTGGCTTACAGTCGATCAGTTCGCCATCTTCCAGTTGAACAAGTGCCTGTTCTCCATTCATTTCTTTTACGGTGCCGTTAAGTGTGTTGTTCTCACCAATAAACTGCGCAACAAAACTGTTCTGTGGGCTTTCATAAAGCGTGTCAGGCGCGTCTATCTGTTGAATTCGCCCGTCATCGAACACCGCAACACGATCTGACATAGTCAAAGCCTCGGTCTGATCATGCGTCACGTAAACCACTGTAATACCAAGATTATGAGCCAGATCGGTGATCTCAAATTGCATCTTCTCCCGCAGCTGTTTGTCAAGCGCACCTAGCGGCTCATCCATAAGGACAAGTTCCGGTTCAAATACCAGAGCGCGCGCAAGCGCGATCCTTTGCTGCTGTCCCCCTGAAAGCTGTGCCGGACGACGCCCACCAAAAGCGCCCATTTCAACCATATCGAGCGCGCGCTTAACCTTCGCTTCGCGATCAGACTTACCGATTTTACGAACCTCTAGAGGAAAAGACAGGTTTTCTGCCACGGTCATATGCGGAAACAGCGCGTAATTTTGAAACACCATCCCAATTCCGCGTTTATGGGGTGGAATGTTGTTTATCGACACACCATCAAGAAGAATCTTCCCGTGGGTTGCTGTCTCGAACCCGGCCAGCATCATTAGGCACGTTGTTTTGCCGGACCCTGATGGCCCTAGCATCGTGAGAAACTCACCCTTTGGCATGGAGAGGTTGAGATCTTTAACTACGAGCGTTTCACCATCATAGCTTTTCTGTACGCGCTCAAACGCAACAAAAGCATCGCTAGTTTGCGATTCGGCCAATGATGTCTCCCTACATATTTTTTTCGCGGTTAGCCCGCGTTCGGCGAAACTAAAACGACAATTTGCAAACGATGCAAGAAGAGTCGTTGTGTTTTTGTTTTTTTACCAAAAAAATCAACTCCAAGCTGCACCTTGGCCCGGATTTCAGGCGTCTGCCGCTTCAGGCTGAACGAGTTCTCGGGCCAATTGCTCGGCGGCCTTTAGAACGCTCGGGCTTTCTAAAACCGCTCTTTGATCCTTTAAACCGCACGCGCGAAGCAGGTGCGTCTGCATAAAGCCAAGCTCTCTAAACGCAGGTTTATAGTGGTCAAACAAATCTCGGTGCTGATCTTCGCCGTAGCTTTGCACCTGGATGAAAACGAGTGATTTCCCCCTACCGACCGTTGAACGCATCTCTCCAGTTTGTGGGTCTTGATCCAAAAACGTGGCGAAGCGGTCGAAGGCTTGCTTCAAATGACCTGTGATATCACAAAAATATACCGGTGATGCTAGAACGAGGATATTGCATGTTTCAACATCGGCTAGCACTTGGTCAACATCGTCATCTGGCGTGGCGTAAATACCGTCAGACGGCGGCTGATATCCGGAAAACCTCAGATCACGCAAAGCGTGCTTTCTCACATTGCAACCTAAAGATTCTGCAATTCCACTAAAGTGTTCTACCAGCAAATCGGTGTTGCCACGCGCCCTTGGACTTCCTAGGAGGCAGGTTACACGCATATTGTATTTCCTCGCTTCGACTTCACTTCACGGGGGCATTTCAATGATGGCGCTCGTGCCGCACACCAACTCGCGCCAAATGACCGCTGGAATAGGCATCCGCTAAGCCCGCGCTCATTTCATTTTCATTTTGACGTCCCGTGTCAGAGCTTAACTTTGTAATTTCTGCGCTTTGCGTCAAGATTTGACTTCATAAAAGTACAAAATACCGCATCCTTTTTATATTTTCGTTTGTATGAGGTGAGACATGGCAAGCTGCCCTAAGAACCTTCCGTTTTCAAAGTCCGAATTTGACCGTCGGATCGGTCTTTGCCGAGCGATGATGGAAGAACGCGGTATTGATGTTTTGTTTGTTACAGACCCATCCAATCAGAATTGGCTTACCGGATACGACGGCTGGTCATTCTACGTGCACCAAGGTGTTCTGCTGACCGGAGAAGGCCCGCCTTTTTGGTGGGGTCGGTATATGGATATGCTGGGCGGCAGGCGGACCTGTTGGATGGATGATGCGCAAATCCTTGGCTACGACGATCATTTTGTGCAATCGACCGAGCGTCATCCGATGCAGGATCTGGCCAAACGGATCAAATCACTCGGACTAAGCCGAGCTCGCATAGGCGTCGAAATGGAGAATTATTATTTCTCAGCCAAGGCTAACGCGGTTTTATGCGCTGGATTACCAGATGCAGAGTTTGTTGATGCGACTGCCTTGGTCAATTGGCAAAGGTTGGTCAAATCTGACGAAGAGCTGGAATTCATGCGTCGCGCAGCAAACATTTCAGACAAAATCGTTCAAATCGCCATTGACCGGTCCGCGCCTGGGTTGCGCAAGAACGAGCTTGTTGCCGATATCTTGCAGGCTGGCATATCCGGCGTCGATGATATCTGGGGTGACTATCCAGCGATATTGCCGTTAACACCATCTGGCGTTGATGCGACGGCGGCCCATCTAACGTGGAATGGTGCACCGATGAAGCTCGGTGAAGCCACTTTTTTTGAACTTTCCGGCTGCTACCGCCGCTATCACGCTCCGCTTTGTCGTACCGTTTTCCTGGGCAAACCTCCCCAAGACATGATTGAAGCTGAGAAGGCACAGCTTGAGGGTATTGAAGCCGGGCTTGACGCCGCGCGCGCAGGCAACCGGACCCGCGATATCGCAAACGCGTTTTACAAGGTACTGGCCAAATACGGCATCGAAAGGGAAGGCCGCTGTGGCTATCCCGTCGGCCTGAGTTATCCGCCAGACTGGGGCGAGCGAACAGCATCAATAAGACCAGAAGATGAAACCGTTTTAAAGCCAGGCATGGTGTTTCATTTTATGCCTGCTCTCTGGATGGACAGCTGGGGCCTTGAGACGACTGAGACCATTTTGATTGGCGAAGAAGGCCCGGCGCAGCCATTTGGAACAATCGACCGCAAGCTTTTTGTGAAGGACTGAAGCAAATGGCAATCAGACGCATAAATGCAGAGGATGGCGCCCAAGCCTTTGGTGCTTATGTGCAGGCGCTAGAGATCAAGGACACGACGCGACGGCTCTATATCAGCGGTCAGGCTCCGATAACAAAGGACGGCAGGTTACCCGACACATTCAAAGGTCAGGCAGAAGCGGTCTGGAGCAACATTCTCGCGCAACTACGTGCCGCGGACATGACGGCCGAGAACTTGGTAAAAGCCACGACATTTCTGGTTGATCGAAAGTACCGCGCTGAGAACCGCGATGTGCGTCAAGCGATGCTTGGCGGGCATACCTTTGCTATGACCGTGGTTCTAGCCGGAATGTTCGAAGATGGCTGGCTTTTGGAGATTGATGCGATTGCTGAAAAATAGGTGCGTCTGAACTATCAACCGAAAGCCCGTGGCAGCGTCAGGATCGAGAGAACAGCAAAAAAGGCTGTCATTAGGAAAGCAACAAAGTATGAGCCGCTTGCGTCATAGAGCAACCCAGCAAGCCACGGCCCGGCAAGACCTGCTGTACCCCAAGCGGTAAAAACCTTGCCGTAAACCTGCGGGCTGTGTTCCATGCCAAATCGTTTGGCGACATAGGCCGGGTAGGCAGCAATCGTGCCACCATAGGCAAAGCCAGCAACACCAAGACATGCCATCGCGAGGGCTGGCTCACTCGCTATCATTAGACCCAATAAAGAGAAGGCCGTAAGCGCAGGCAGTCCTGTCAAAAGCTGCACATCGGACAGTCTATCAGACAACCGACCGCCAAAAAGGCTGCCGACTAAATTACAGGTAGCAACAATTGCCGGAGGCAACCAGCCGCCGCCCGCGATGGCCGCGGCATGGCCAATGACCATCAACCCTGCCATAACGCCACCGAAATAGGCAAGCCACAAAAACCCGAGCTTTTGCAAGGCTAAGAAACCATCGCCTGCATGAGCCTCGATCACATGAAACTGCGCATGAGCTCTACGCATAGCCAGAGACGACAAGATCCCTGCACCCATCAAGACAGCCGCTAAACCTATCATCGCCGCTTCGAAACCATCGATCAGAAGATAAGCGAATAGCGCCGGTGATAACACCGCACCCAGCGCGTAGGCCGCCGTCACAATGCCCATTGCGACCCCTTCGTTTCCTGGATTTGCTTGCGCCGCAATCTGAAGGCCAAAACCATAGCCAAGCCCGTTTGCCGTGCCAAATATCACGCTATAGCCCAGCCAAATAACAGTCAGATTTGGTGCCATCCCTGCCAGAACAACCCCGCTCGCGGCGAGAAAGGCAGAGAATAAGATAAATGATGCCGCAGAGACGCACCCATAGAACCGGTGTCCCAAAAGCACGGCAGCGGTCAGACAGACAAGCGCACCGGAATAGGTGAAACTGACGGCTGACCGGCTTGCGCCAAACTGAGCCTCAAGCGGCTCAAGAAACACAGAGAATGCATGAACAGAGCCGAGCAGCGTTGACATTATGGAGGCAGCCGTAAGTACAAGAAGTCCATGTTTTGCCGCCAATGCCATTGATTTTACTCACTCAGGTTTGCAGAAAATGAAACTGCACTCGTTGACGTATATTTACTTATACTATGTTATATACGAAAATACTTATAACTATGTATAACATACTATAAACCATGGACCCAGTACGAAATCCCTTCGCTCCCGGCGCAGGATCGCAACCCCCTCAATTGGCTGGTCGCGATGATATTATATCAGACGCGGAAACTGCGCTCAGACGAGTTTTGATCGCGCGGCATGATAGGTCGCAGATGCTTCTCGGCTTGCGCGGGACCGGCAAGACAGTGCTGCTCAATAAAATAGAGAGCATCGCTGCGGAAGCTGGATACGCGACGTCCTTCATCGAAGCTCCCGAAGAACGCGGCCTTGCCGATTTGCTTTATCCGAAAATGCAGCAGACCCTTCGCAAGCTCTCGCTGATTGAAAATGCCAGGGAAAAGGCACACCGCGCCATGCAGGCGCTCAAGGGCTTTGCAAGTACGTTCAAGGTTAACATCGGCGATCTATCGGTCTCTGTTGATCCCGAACCCGGCCTGGCCGATAGCGGCGATCTTGAGTTTGACCTGACCGACATGTTCGTCACCATCGGCGAGGCGGCGCAATCTGCGGTCAAGGGATGGTGCCTGCTGATCGACGAGGTACAGTATCTCAAGGCCGAAGAGCTGGCAGCTTTGATCGTGGCACTGCACCGTATCGGTCAGAAACAACTGCCGGTGATCTTTTTTGGCGCTGGGCTGCCGCAGCTGGCTGGGCTTTCCGGCGATGCGAAATCTTATGCGGAACGGCTATTTGCCTATCCCGGAATTGGCCCCCTCGATGAGGAGGCAGCGATGCAGGCCATTCGCGGACCGATCGTCGAAGAGGGGGAAGAGATCGCAGAGGAAAGCTTGCAAGAAATCTTTCGATTGACCGAAGGCTATCCCTATTTTCTGCAGGAATGGGGGTATCAGGCGTGGAATGCGGCCGTGGACTCCCCGATTGACGAGGGCGACATTGCAAAAGCCACCGAGGCTGCGATGAAGCGGCTGGACGAGGGCTTCTTTCAGGTGCGCTTCAATCGCCTAACCCCGAAAGAGCGGGAATATGTGATCGCTATGGCAGGCCTTGGTAAAGGGCCTTACCGCTCATCCGATGTGGCAGACGCATTGGGCGAGGCCCCCACCAAACTAGGCCCCCGCCGCGCCCAGATCATCGCCAAAGGCATGATCTACAGCCCGGAATACGGCGACATCGATTTCACGGTGCCGATGTTTGATGATTATTTGAGAAGGGTTTGGAGGCTATAGCGTACTGCAAACTCCACCCTTGGCGCGTTAAGCGGAAATATTTCTGCTTCGCAAAACAGTAGATGCTTCATCATTTCATTGTTTTTCAATTTACGTGACTTCTATTGCTTTGCACATAATTCCTTTTGGCTAGTTAGCCGCGTAACTTGCATGCTCAAAGTCCAATCAACTATAAAACCAGGTATGAGTACTATCCCTTCTTCATTTCCCGTGCCCCGAACTGCTCCAGGCATGGGCCGGGTTGGGTTAAGTGGCCAAGTTACTTTGCTATAAGGAGGAACAGAAAACACGTTCTCGCTGACGTATTCCCAATCGGCGAACAACTCTTTATGGTTGGCTCTTGTCACAGTTTTTTCGGCAACGGAACAGTTCGACCATCGGTCACCCTCAAGCCTTGCGATTACGACCAACTGTCTGGTTTGATCATAATTTGAATATTCTCTTCGTCCTGGCAAACCCGAATTAAACGGCGCGACAGGATAGTCTTTCAAAGCGCTATAATTTTGTTCCAAAATGACACGTTCACAAGCTTCGACCATTTCCAAAAATGACCCGTGCATTGCTGCACTCGCATTTAACGGGAATAGGAAGAATACGGCTAAACAACAGAAGCATCTTAGTATCATCCCCTAAGGATAAACTGGAACTTTGGCAAAAGTTGGAAAGCTTAAGATCTTATTGATTTTAGGTGGCAAAACCCTGCAAATGAACAAGAACCCAAGTCACTCCTCAATCCGCCCTCTCAGCACCTTCACCTCCCCTCGCCGTTTCTTCGCCTCTACCCGTTTGCGCTTTTGGTTGGCTGACACTTTCGTCGGTATGCGGCGTTTGGGGCGGGTGGCGGCTTTGCGGATCAGATCGACCAAACGGGCGCGGGCGATTTCTCGATTACGGGCCTGGCTGCGTTCGTCGCTCGCCTGGATCACAACCGCCCCCTCGCGGGTCCACCTGCGTCCCGCCAAGCGGCGCAGTCTTATCTTGACCGGATCGGGCAGGTTGGGCGAGCGCTCCGCCTCGAACCGAAGCTCAACCGCAGTCGCCACCTTATTGACGTTCTGCCCGCCGGGACCGGCGGCACGGATGAACTGCTCCGTCAGTTCCCAATCCTCGATGGTGATCTGTTCATTTACCGTTAGGGGCACGGTTCGGTCCTCATACCTGAACGCATAATTTAAAATCGGAAAGGGCCGCCCCGTGTAGAGCGGCCCTGACAAAGAATTCGGAGGCGGGCCGGTTAGGCCGAGCCAATCAGTGGGCTACTGCGCCCAGGGTCTGCCCTAGACACGTCCCTCCCTGACTGTTCCGACACCTCTCTCCAATCTCTTTATAGACACTGGATCACCTCCTTTCGTTTGTTGAACTCAACGGCACCCTGCCACAGTTTTCGCACATGTCAAAAACAAAATGATGGGTTTTGCAAAATAATCGCCACCAGATGCAGCATTCATTCCGATTGCAAAACAGATAGGCATTGTCCCGGCATATCGCGCAGGGTGATTGTTTTACGCGGTTTCGGCGGCGGCGCGTTTGGATCCGGTGGTGGCGGGTTCAAGATATTGCGCACCCATTGCTCGGCCTCTGCACACCCATCACCGGGAGGCGGTGGCGTCTGCTCCACACATCCGGCCTGCCCATCCGGACATTTCAGCCTGACATGAAAATGGAAATGATGCCCGAACCAAGGTCTAATCTTGCGCAGCCAAGAGCGATCTCCCGTCTCTTCTTTACACATCCGCACCTTGGCACCGGGAAAGACGAAAATCCGGGTTGTGCGGGGATCCTGCGCCGCGGCTTTCATGATCTCATGGTGTTGACGGGTGTAGTTTTTGTTTGTGAATGCTCCACTTGAACGCCGCAACGAAATCGATGACAGGTTTTCCCGCTCGGTCCTGCTCAGATCAAGCCGCTTGGCTGGAAGCATCCAAAAATCGACATCAAGACCGATTTGATGGCTGCGGTGCCCGGAATGCGGCCCACCGCGCGGGGGACTGATATCACCTACGTAAATCCCGTTCCATCCGGGTTGTTCCGCTGCCTTGCGCGATAGCTTTTGCACAAAATCGATCACTTCCGGATGGCCCCAGTGACGGTTCCGGCTGAGCCGCATCGCCTGCCAAGTGGGTCCGCTCTCGGCCAGTTGCTGACCCCCGGCGAGACAGCCATTGGAATGGGAACCAAAGGCGCGTGAGCTTTGCGCCGATCCAGCAGATTTTTGACCAAAGAGCTTTGCCGCCGGAACGCCAGCCAACTCTGCGGGAATACTTTTACTCGCGACCGCAGGTTGGATATCTGTCGAGTTTTGGGGAGATGAGGCTCCGCACCCCGCCAGCAATGCAAGGCTTAACGCGTATTTTAGAAAGCGGGTGCGCGCGAGACAGACCATGTTTCCTTGTCCCCTTCTGCTTTGACATAGAGTAACAGAAAAAGCCCGATTGCGAAAAGCACGATTAGCGGTGCAACGCCCAATCGGGTGTTTTCTGTTAGTGTTGTGATCAGACCGATAAGTGCCGGGGCGACAAAAGACGTGGCGCGACCGGACAGGCCGTAGAGTGCAAAACTCTCCGTCGGCGAAGCCGGATCAGTATGGCGAACCATCAATGTCCGGCTTGCCGCCTGCAGAGTTCCACCAAAACCGCCGATCAAAACCCCGCATGCGAAAAATATAGTGTCCGGCAGGTTTGAGCCCTCTGGCAGAGACACTCCAAACAGCTGCGTGCGGTCCATCCCCACGATCACAAAGCAAACAACGGTCAATCCCAAGATGGCCGAAACAATCACTGGTTTTGGCCCATATTTTTTATCAAACATTCCGCCGAGCCAGCTTAGCACGCCCGCCGCGATCACGCTTACTATGCCAAAAATACCGATGCTCACGATGGACCAATCGAGCACGAGCGCCGCATAGGTGCCGCCAAAGGCATAAAGCCCGTTCAGTGCATCGCGGTAGAACATCGAAGACACCAGATAATTGAGCAAGCTTTTGCGCGATGGCAGCTTTTTCAGCGTCGTTCGAAGCGTTCGCAAAGCGCCACTAACCCCGCCAACGTGAGACGTCTGCGGTATTTCCTTCACCCAACGGAAATACGGGATCATGAAGATCAGGTACCAAAAGGCCACGAAAGGGCCGACGATCCGTTTGTCTTCCTGAGCGCCAGGATCAAGCCCAAAAATTGGGGACACTCCAACAACGGTCTTGCCGCTATCCATCGCCTGGAAGAACACCAGCATAAATATCAAAGCCAGCAGGCCACCAAGGTAGCCAAAGGCAAAGCCATTGCCGGACGTTGCCCCGGCTGCATCTTCGGACGTGATCGAGGGCAGCTGTGAGTTGACAAAGATAAGCGCGTATTCTGCGCCGATAAAGCCAAGGCAAAAAAGACAAAGCGCGAACAACATGTTTGAGCCGTCTGGCAACGTCCACCAAATTCCAAGCGCGCCAAGGAGGTAAAGAACCGAAAAACCGACGATCCACGGTATGCGCCGCCCCGCATTGTCTGCAATAGCCCCGATAAGTGGTGCTCCGAACGCAATTATGAGGCCAGAGACCGCGAGCGCCGTGGACCAAAGCCCTTGCGCACGCGCGTCTGCGGCCATCTCCGTCAACCCGGAAGCCATGAAATTTTCGGCAGCGACAGCCGCGAAATAGGGACCGAATACAAAAGTGACGATCAGCGTATGATAAGGCTGGCTGGCCCAGTCAAAAAAGTACCATCCGAAACGTCTTTTCCTCTTTGAGATTTCGGCCATGGGTTCCTCTGCTCTGCACTGATTGAAAGGCTTTAGCAGAGTAGACGCAAGCGATTACTGCATTGGCGGCCAGGGCCTCTGTTTCTCTGCTTCAATCCAAGTTGAAATCCATTGCGGTAGCTCCGGATTTTGGATATCTGCCGCCATGCTATCAACGACTTTTTGCGGCGGCACAATGCCGTCTTTACTGGTCGCCGCGATCCGCAGAACCGCGTGGCAGGCGCACTCCCCATCTTTCTTCCACATGGATTGCTCCATGTAGATGAATTTCTCGTCCCAATAGGCCATGCGGGTGCGCATCTCGATTTTCTCAAACATTCGGATACGGCGACGGTAACGAACGCTCGCGCCTGCGACCGCAAGGCTCCACCTGTTTTTTCGCATTACTTCAATTAATCCGACCCGAACGGCCATAGGCACGCGCCCCAAATCAAATATGGTAAGCGTGCGACCGTTGTTGAGCTCCATCCAGATATCAATGTCCCAGGGCAGGCAATAGTGATGCGAGACATTGGTGCCGAGCGGCTCCAGCGGGCCCGCCTTGCGGTGTTTATACATTTGCCAGAGCATACGGATGACAGGGTACATGGGGCGTCCTTTCACCTTCAGATTTGTCACCACAGGCGGGCATGTTCAACAGCAACCGCGCGTAAGGCTTGCGAATTGGCACATGCCTGATTACCTACGTGCGAAACTTTGAAGGAAACCGCCAAATGCAGGCAATCGCTGGTCCTATCGGTCTGATCCTTGATGTCGCGTTCTTCATCATGATCGTTCATATCATCATGAGTTGGCTGATCACGTTTCAGGTACTCAACCTTCATCAACAGCTGGTTGCGCAAATCTGGTACGGGCTGAACCGCCTGTTGGAGCCGATCTATCAACCGATCCGGCGTTTTATGCCAGACACCGGTGGTATCGATCTTTCCCCTCTCGTTGCGTTCATAATTCTAATCTCTTTGAGGGACTTCATACTGCCTGAAATCCTTTGCGGCGGACGTCCTTTGGGATTCTGCGGCTGATCGCCTCTTGTTAAGCGATTCTTAGTGTGGGACAGTCGATTGTAAGAGCAGAATAAATAAAATCGACAGGTTCCCAATGCAGAGCGCTGGCACGCTGTTGCAAGACATTTTTGGCTTTGATGAATTCCGCCCGGGGCAGGAGGACATAGTTCATACTGTGGCCGCCGGTATAAACACTCTGGCCATCATGCCGACCGGTGGCGGCAAGTCTCTGTGTTATCAGCTTCCGGCGTTAATGAACGATGGGCTGACGGTCGTCATTTCCCCTCTGATTGCCCTGATGCGTGATCAGGTTCGCGCGTTGCGCGCTGTTGGGGTTGAGGCAGGCGCTCTGACCTCGGGCAATTCCGAGGAAGAGAATAACGAAGTTTGGCAAGCGATTGAGTCCGGTCAGCTGAAGCTTCTATACATCGCACCAGAACGTCTCGCCTCGGGATCGGCTCTTGGCATGCTGCGCAGGGTCGGAGTGTCTTTGATCGCTGTCGATGAGGCCCATTGCGTCAGCCAATGGGGCCATGACTTTCGCCCCGACTACCTGCGGATTGGAGAGCTGCGCCGCGCGCTTGAGGTGCCATTGGCAGCGTTTACCGCAACGGCGGATGCCGAGACCCGTGCAGATATGATCGAAAAATTGTTCGACGGGGTGACGCCGCAGGTTTTCCTACGTGGATTTGACAGACCAAATATTACACTGGCCTTCGCCGCGAAAAACAAGCCGCGTGCGCAAATTCTGGAATTTGCCAAGGCACGCAGTGGGCAATCAGGGATCGTCTATTGCGGTACACGCGCCAAGACGGAAACCCTGGCTCATGCCTTGCGCGATGATGGCCATCAAGTATGCCACTATCACGGCGGCATGGACTCTGAGGAACGACGCCAAGTAGAAGAACGGTTTTCGCGTGAAGATGGCCTGATTGTTGTTGCCACGGTCGCCTTTGGGATGGGGATCGATAAACCCGATATTCGGTGGGTAGCCCACGCCGACCTGCCGAAATCTATTGAAGCCTATTACCAAGAAATAGGGCGCGCCGGGCGGGACGGTGCCCCAGCAGAGACGCTTACACTTTTTGGGGCTGATGACATTCGTTTGCGAAGGTCACAGATTGACGAGGGCCTTGCCCCTGCGGCGCAGCGCGATGCAGATCACGCAAGACTTAATAGGTTGCTCGGTCTTGCCGAAACTCATGGCTGCCGCCGTCAGAACCTTTTGCAATATTTCGGCGAAGATGCAGAGCCATGCGGCAATTGCGACACCTGTTCCTCGCCTCCTGAAACGTTTGATGGAACCGATGCAGTGCGTATGGCCCTGTCGGCAGCTTTGCGTACCGAGCAATTCTTTGGCGCAGGCCACCTTATCGATATTCTCACCGGCACGCTTACAGACAAGGTGCTAAGCAAACAACATGACCAGTTACCAACCTTCGGAATTGGAAAAGAGATAGCCCGCAATGCGTGGAAAGGTATTTTCCGCCAGATGATGGGGTTTGACCTGCTTCGGCCAGATCCGGAACGCTTTGGCGGCCTGCGCGTGACCGAAAAAGCGCACCCGATCCTGCGCGGCGAAGAACAAATCATACTCAGGCGTGATGTTCTAACGGCACCTGCCCGCGACAAAACGCCAAGGATGCTTGTGTCGGAGGAGGATGAGCCGCTTTTGGCCGCGCTCAAGGCCAAGCGGCGCGAGCTTGCAGAAGTCGCAAAGGCACCGGCATATATCATCTTCAACGATCGAACCCTGATCGAAATGGCTCAGAAACGACCCTCAAACCTAGATGATATGGCTACCGTGTCGGGCGTCGGTGCAAAGAAACTCGAAAAGTTTGGCGCGCTCTTCCTCGAAATAATCCAGGGAGAGTCGCAACGCGTACACCCTGCTCGGCGTAAAATCGCAGGCCGTGAAAGTGGTGATCTCTATGACCAACTTTTGACGGCGCAGACCGCTTTGGCGCGCGGCGAAACCGGGGTTGAAAAACCGCTTAGCTGTTCCGCTAGCTTGCTTGCGCGGATTGCAACCATGCGACCAAGCGATCTTTCGGGGCTTGCAAGACTGTTGGGCGAGAAAAGAACTCAAAGATTTGGTCGTGCCTTTCTGGACGTTCTGCAGGCTGCGGACTAAGTCTTCGGTCAGAATAGCTGGATAGGGAAAATTATGCTCGTTGTGGTCTCGCCTGCCAAGAAACTCGACATGACGCCGATGAATGGCATGCCACTGACTGAACCGGGTTTTCCCGAGGACACCAAGGAACTCGCAGGCGTTGCGCGCAAGATGTCGGCCAACAAGCTAAAGAAGCTTATGCACATAAGCGACAGCCTTGCGCAGTTGAATTATGAACGTTTCCAGGACTTTGGAAATATGGAGCGTAAGGCCGCCGCTCTCGCTTTTGCTGGAGATACCTATCTGGGCCTTGAGGCGTCGAGCCTTGATCGGGACGAGATGACATGGGCGCAAGGCCACCTTCGCATCCTGTCAGGCCTTTATGGGATGTTGAGGCCTTTGGATGCTATTGAACCATACCGTTTGGAAATGGGCAGCAAGGTTGTCACGAAACGCGGCAAGTCGCTTTATGATTTCTGGGGGGATCGGATCTCACGCGCCCTCAACACCCAAGCGGAAGAAACCAAAAGCGATACACTGGTTAACTGCGCCAGTCAGGAGTATTTCGGCGCGGTTAATCTGGATGCTTTGCAAACACGCGTGATTACCCCGGTGTTCATGGAACGCAAAATGGGTGCGACCAAGATCATTAGTTTTTACGCAAAACGCGCGCGTGGTGCGATGGCGCGCTTTGTCGTGCAAAAGCGGCTTACTAACGCCGATGATTTGCGCGATTTTGATATCGGTGGGTACGCCTATAACGAGGCGATGAGCGAGCCGGACAAACCTGTATTCGTGCGCGAACACGTGGACACTTAACGGGAAGCTCGCTGTAAATCTGCATCAGCCGCCCAAGCTAAACTCCGCTTCGCTAAGGTGTGCCTGTAACAAAAGCCGTGTCTGAGCGCGCATATTGTCCGTGACGTTTACAGCCATACCGACAACGCCTCCATCTCCACTGCGCTGATCGATCAGCTTGATATAGTCACCAGTCCAAAGCCTTATGACCACTGGTTCCAGAACTTCACTTTGCCAGCGGGTCAGCATTCTTTCGCGCCAGAGGTCTGGGCTTCTCGCGCCCGTATCGACGATCCCTTCCTCAGTCAGAATCCGTAGTACGTTGATATATTGGATACCCGGTTTCACATCCTCAATCCCATCAAAGACCGAAAACCACGGAGCGTTGGCGGAAAGCAAATGGTTTTCAGCGTCAAAGACTGCGAATCCATGCTGCAGAGACTTGGCTAAATTGCTCTGCCGACATTCAGGTAATTCCGACAAGGAACCGTCAAAGACCGGTTTTCCATCCATACATCAGCCTTCCGAAGCGCTTTGGGGATAGCGCAAACCTGACGCGAAGGAATGAAAAACAGCTTAATGAAACCTAATTTTGCAGCCGTTCAATAGCCAGCGCGATCCCTTGACCGCCGCCGATACACATAGTGATCAAAGCTTTGCTGCCACCGATCCGCTCAAGCTCATAAAGTGCTTTGACCGTTAGGATGGCCCCCGTCGCGCCAACCGGGTGGCCAAGCGCAATCGCACCGCCGTTCGGGTTCACTTTACTCTCATTAAGTCTTAGACCTCGGTTCACCGCAATAGCCTGTGCGGCGAATGCCTCGTTTGACTCCACCACATCGAAATCAGAAACATCCAAATCGATGCGCTTCATCAATGACTGCACCGCAGGAATAGGACCGATGCCCATAACGTCCGGCCGCACGCCGGAATGGGCATAGCCCAGCACACGCGCCTTTGGTTTCAAGCCTGCGCTTTCCGCCGCCTCGGATCGGGCAAAAACCAATGCCGCGGCGCCATCATTTATCCCGCTAGCATTCCCGGCCGTGACGGTTCCTTCTTTGGCAAAAACAGGGCGCAACCCGGCGAGCGCTTCTGCCGTTGTGGCTTTGGGATGTTCATCGGTGTCAAACGGGACCATGTCGCGCTTCACCTTGACCTCGATTGGCGCAATCTGAGAAGCAAAACGCCCCTCGCTCATCGCCGCCGCAGCACGTTCCTGGCTTTGTAGGGCGAACGCGTCCTGGTCCGCGCGGGTCACACTATGTTCGTTTGAGACATTCTCCGCCGTCACACCCATATGCCCCGTGCCAAAGGGACAGTTCAGTGCACCGAGCATCATGTCGAGCGTACGCACATCGCCCATCTTTGCGCCCCAACGTTGGCTTGGCACAACGAAGGGCGAACGGCTCATCGATTCCGCGCCGCCAGCGACGGCGAAATCGGCGTCACCCAGCATAAGAGATTGCACGGCCGAGACCACCGCTTGCGCGCCAGAGCCGCAAAGACGATTGACGTTCATTGCAGGCGTTGTATCCGGGATCCCCGCATCAATCGCAGCAATACGAGACAGATACATGTCGCGCGGCTCTGTGTTGATCACATGGCCAAATACAACATGACCTACTTGGCCCGGCTCAACGCCCGAACGCTCCATGGCTATCTTGGTTACATGCGCGCCGAGCGTTGTGGGCGGTACGGATGCAAGAGAGCCGCCAAAAGTTCCAATTGCGGTCCGCACTCCGTCTAGCAGAACAATATCCGTCATCTCGTCGCTCCCGTTTGTTAGTGAAGATCATCCAGAGGCTGTGAGATTCTGCAAGACGGACGCTCCGTAAAGTCTAGATTTCGAACTCATCACGCGGCAACGGCTTGAGCGGTGTGCGACCAGCACCGGATAAAAGCCATGCCTCGCGACCCTCAAAAACCGCTACATGAAGCTTGCGCCCCCAAGCCGCGCCACCATCTAGACCAACACGATTCCCTTTGTGTTCGGGAAAATCGACGGGCGTATGACCGTGCACGACTAATTTGCCATGATCAGATGTATCCGAAAGAAACGGTTCCCGTATCCAGATCAAATCCTGTTCAGCCTGTTGACCAAAAGCTATGCCCGGTTGAACGCCCGCGTGACAAAAGAACAGCTCGTCAGTCTCGAAGGAGAACGGGAGCTTGTCGAGAAAACTCAAGTGATCGCTCGGGATCGCAGACCTAAAATCAGCGAAGCGAGCGTCACCTTCGATACCAAATGACCGCAACGTATCGCTGCCACCCATTCTTTGATTAAGCCACCATTTAAGCTTTTCCTGATCCGGCATTTGCCCCTTGATACCGTCAAGAAACAGCTGATCGTGATTACCACGCAGTGTGATCCAATCACGACCTTCGGCTTTTCCATTGATCAGAAATTGCAGCACGCCGCGACTGTCTGGCCCTCGATCCACGTAATCGCCGAGAAACACGATTTTGGCATACGAACCCGCGTGAGCCTCGACCAGAGCTAAGGCTTGTGTTAGCTTTTCCAGATGCCCATGAATATCCGGGATCACAAAGACCTCGTTCGGCATGCCTTTCCTCGGTGTTTCTATGAGACCTCGAATTCCAGCGCTTTGATCTGCTGGAACAGTCCCGTTTCATGTAATTTCGCAATCACTTTATCTGGCACCGGCGCGTCAACGTAAAGCAAGGCAATGGCCTCACCGCCCGCAGCCGCGCGACCAAGGGTAAAGTTAGCGATATTGACGCCGTTCTCGCCCATGGTCTGACCCAGAGCGCCTATGATACCCGGCTCATCCTGGTTCGTCGTGTAAAGCATGTGACTACCGATCTCTGCATCGATATTAATGCCCTTGATCTGGATAAAGCGAGGCTTGCCGTCGGAGAAAACTGTGCCGCCGATGGAACGTTCGCGCTCTGATGTAACAACAGTCAGTTTGATGTAACCTTCGAAAACACCCGATTTATCCTGTTGCGTCGTCGAGATTTTCACACCACGTTCTTTGGCAATGAGCGGTCCAGAAACCATATTAACCTCTGGATTAACCGATTTCAGAATTCCAGCAATTGAGGCACAAGTCAGCGCTTCAAGGTTCATCGTCGAGACAACACCATCATACAGGATATTGATCGCGCGAATGGGCTCATCGGTCATCTGGCCGATAAAACTGCCGAGGTGATCGGCGAGCTTAATCCATGGGCCCATGACCTTGGCTTCTTCTGCGGTGACCGAAGGCATGTTGAGTGCGTTGGTGACGGCACCTGTCAGGAGATAATCCGACATTTGTTCTGCCACTTGCAACGCGACGTTTTCCTGCGCTTCGGTCGTTGCCGCGCCTAGGTGGGGCGTGCAGACGACGTTGGGAAGGTTGAAAAGCGGGTTCTCATTCGCAGGTTCTTCGGCAAAGACGTCAAAAGCTGCGCCTGCGACATGGCCCGATTGCAAAAGTTCCGCCAAAGCCGCCTCATCAACAAGACCGCCTCGCGCGCAATTGATTATGCGCACGCCCTTTTTGGTCTTGGCCAGCGCTTCAGCAGAGAGGATGTTGCGGGTCTGATCAGTGAGCGGCACGTGCAGCGTGATGAAATCTGCACGGGTCAAAAGCTCGTCTAGCTCAACCTTGTCGACACCCATCTGATCGGCCTTCTCCTGACCGAGGAATGGATCATAGGCTAGAACCTTCATCTTGAGCCCCAAGGCACGGGCGCAAACGATGCCTCCGATATTACCCGCGCCGATTACACCAAGCGTCTTGCCCGTAAGTTCCACACCCATAAAGCGCGACTTTTCCCATTTACCTGCATGGGTCGACGCGCTGGCCTCCGGGATTTGACGCGCGACGGCGAACATCATGGCTATGGCATGCTCCGCGGTAGTGATCATGTTGCCAAAAGGTGTGTTCATCACGATCACGCCTTTCTTGGAGGCCGCTTCCTTATCGACATTGTCGGTTCCGATCCCTGCGCGACCAACGACTTTCAGGTTGTCGGCCGCTTCGAGGATTTTTGGCGTCACCTTCGTGGCAGAACGGATCGCGAGACCGTCATATTGACCGATGATTTCGCGCAGCTTTTCCTTGTCCTTGCCAACATCGGGCATGAAATCCACGTCGATGCCACGATCGCGAAAGATTTGAACGGCGGTTTCTGACAGCTTGTCAGAAACGAGTACTTTGGGAGCCATTTGGTTGGTCCTTGTATTTGAGGTCACGTGGGTTTCCACCCACCCTACGTGTTGTGAATTTTTGTCTGAATACGTGGGCTTTCGCCCACCCTAAGCAGCGATTGAGAGCGCTTTGATCTCGGTCTCAAACGCCCATTCAATCCAGGGCATGAGCGCCTCGATGTCAGATGTCTCGACCGTGCCACCGCACCAGATGCGCAGGCCCGGAGGCGCGTCGCGATAGGCGCCGATGTCGAAAGCGACACCTTCGGCCTCCAGCCGCTCGGCCACCGCCTTTGCAAAGCTTGCACCATCTTTGATCCGCGGATCGTTGAACTTCAAGCAAACGGACGTGTTGGACCGGTTCGCGGGATCGGCTGCGAGATTTTCCAACCAAGGCGTCTTGTCGGCAAAATCATTCACAGCTGTAGCGTTCGCATCGGCCCGAGCCATCAAAACATTGAGCCCACCTACGGAACGCGCCCATTCCAATGCCAACAGGTAATCCTCGACTGCGAGCATGGAGGGCGTGTTGATAGTAGCGCCCTCAAAGATACCTTCGATGAGTTTGCCGCCTTTGGTCAAACGGAAAATCTTTGGCAGTGGCCAGGGCGGTGAGTAGCTTTCCAGCCTTTCAACAGCACGCGGGCTAAGGATCAGCATACCGTGTGCCGCCTCTCCACCAAGCACCTTCTGCCAACTAAACGTCACTACATCGAGCTTGTCCCACGGCAAGTCCTGAGCAAACGCCGCAGAGGTTGCATCGCAAATGGTCAGGCCTGAACGGTCAGACTTGATCCAGTCACCGTTCGGAACGCGAACACCTGAGGTCGTCCCGTTCCAAGTGAAAACCACATCATGGTCAGTGTTCACATCATCCAGATCAATAATCTCGCCATAACCTGCCTCGCGGATGATGGCGTCCAAATTGAGCTGCTTCACCGCGTCGGTAACCCAGCCGGAGCCAAAGCTTTCCCAGGCAAGCATTTCAACAGGGCGCTCGCCCAAAAGGCTCCACATCGCCATCTCGACCGCACCCGTGTCTGACGCAGGGACAATACCAATCCGGTAATTCGCTGGCACACCGAGAAGATCACGTGTCTCCTCAATCGCGGCCTTCAGCTTGGCTTTACCAACCGCCGCACGGTGCGAACGACCAAGCGCCGCGTCACGCAGCTTGTCAAAATCAAATGTTGGGGGTTTGGCACAGGGGCCGGACGAAAAACGCGGATTAGCCGGCCGCGTTGCCGGTTTTTGAATGTCCATAGGTGGTATCCTTACAGATATGCGCCCTTCGTTGGGGAAGGGTGTCCCACCAACGTGCTTAAGCCCGTCGAGACACTTTCGCAACTGCAGAAACAAAGATAGAAGGTCAACGCTGTCGCTTGATCGTACGCGGAAATTTATGATCGGAAACAAAATCACATGTTCACAATCAGTATGATCGCGCCTCCTGGCGAGCTTTCACATGACCGCGTCGAGGGTCAGTGCGAAACATGGAGCGGCGAAAAACCAGTATGGCTGAGCGACAATGAAGCGGCGGAATTCAGCGTTTCTCGTATGCCGTCAGATTTCTGGGCCGTATGGGAAAACCTGCAGGCTGCACGGATCGATATGGTCATCCAAGAGAGCCAATACCGCCGCAAGCGCGTGCTTTTGGCAGATATGGACAGCACGATGATCGGGCAGGAATGCATCGACGAATTGGCCGAAGAGGCCGGTGTTGGCGAGTTTGTCAAAGCCGTGACCGCCAAGGCGATGAACGGCGAGCTTGATTTTGAAGACGCCCTCAAAGAACGCGTGGCGCTTTTGCGGGATCTGCCGGTCAGCATCATACAGAAGGTCATTGACGAGCGCATTACATTGGCGCCTGGCGGTCGTGAGCTTGTCGCGACGATGAAGGCCAACGGCTGCTACGCTGCGCTTGTGTCGGGTGGGTTTACGGCATTCACGTTCCACATTGCCGAAACGCTTGGGTTTGATGAGAATAGGGCCAACGTTTTGCTGGTGAATGACGCCAAGCTTACTGGCGAAGTAGGCTACCCGATCTTGGGCCGCGATGCGAAAGTGCAAGCGATGGATGAAATCACAAAGCAGCTTGGACTTACCAACGCGGATGTCATCGCGGTAGGGGACGGAGCAAACGACCTTGGAATGTTGGGTCGCGCAGGATCAGGCGTAGCGATGCACGCCAAACCAAACGTGGCCGCCCAATGCGCTCTGCGCATCAACCACTGCGATCTACGCGCTCTTTTATTCATGCAAGGGTATCACGCGGCGGATTTTTTTCCACGTTGATGGAGCCTTTAAGCTCCGTCGTGCTCTCTGCTTTGATTGCAGAGAACCAAACCGCATCATCGACTGTATAGCCATGTTTTAGCATCAGAGATTTGGCAAGCTGCGGGATATGCCCTGCGCCCCAGACGACAGCGATGGACTTTACGCTATTTTTTGAAATCAACTCCTCGCAATTCGAAAGGAGCGTTGCGTCACGCTTGTCCAACAATATTTTCCTGAGCTCTGGACCAAAAACGCTTTCGAGGTGGTTGCCAGGTACCTCTTCCGATGAAAACGGTTCGATCAAAAGTTTGCGCGCGTCGATGAAACGCATCGCGACCCTGACAACGAACAGCAAAACGTAAAACATTAGCCGTCGGCGCAACGGTATCTTTGTCCAGCTTTGTTTGAACTCGTCCGATGAGATGTCCGATATCCGCCAACGTCCGCCAATGACTTGCGATGCTGCAGGCTGCACAGTCAGTTTTCCGTCAGACTTGGCCACACTTTCACAGATTTTGCGAACGGATTGAGCCGCGGCAGACTTAACGCCCTCATACAAAACGACGTCGCATTGATCCGCGTTTGATATCACATTCTCGTAGAATGAACGTTCGGCAACGTGGATCATTGGGAAGAGAACAAATTCTGGCAGGTCGCGACAACGTAAAGTGATAACGCGATGCTCCAGCCCGCCAGCTGTTCTTCTAGACACATATTTATTGTTTATTTCGCTCATATGCTCTTTTGCCATGCGCTTCACTTATGCATGATTTCTAGAAATCACAGGACTGTCGCCAAAGAATGGCAGCCGAGACAGAAGTCGCAAATTAAATTTTCTATTTACGTTAATTAACAATATTGTTAATTATAAGCCATGATGATTCTTACCAATGCATTTGCTGCCCTTTCAGATGACACGCGTTTCGCGGTCGTTGAACGGCTTATGAAAGAAGGTGAACTTCCAGCAGGAAAACTACTGGAAGGTGTTGAATTGAGCGCTCCAGCAATGTCGCGACATTTGAAAGTATTGCGAAAAGCAGGGCTCATAAATCAGCGCGTCGCTGGCACTCA
This sequence comes from Pseudomonadota bacterium, assembly GCA_038531775.1. Taxonomy (GTDB): domain Bacteria; phylum Pseudomonadota; class Alphaproteobacteria; order Rhodobacterales; family Rhodobacteraceae; genus Roseovarius. The sequence goes on from JBCBBI010000001.1 coordinate 113,082, forward strand.
AAGATTATATTCTGTCAGGCCAGAAGCGATGAAGGCCATCGTTGATTGGACTATGGACCATCGCATGTTTTGGGAGGCCTCGCTTGACCGGCTTGAGGCCCATTTGGCTCTGGAGAAGGAGCCCGAAGAATGACCGACATCCGGATAGAAAGAGAATTCTCGGTAAGCGCGGAAAGGCTATTCGCCGCGGTAACACAACGTGCCGAAGCCGTTCTTTGGTGGGGACCCGAAGGTTTCAAGGTGACAAACGATCAACTGAATATGACAACCACCGGTCCATGGTTTGTGCATATGATCAGCCCTGAAGGAAAAAACTACAAGGTTTCTGGCCACGTCACCCATGTCGATGCCCCACGATCCATCGGATTTACCTGGGCTTGGCATGATACAGAAACTGATAAACGTGGCGAGGAAAGCCATGTCACAATGTCCGTGATCGAAACCATGACAGGTGCAAGGCTTATCATTGAGCACCGAGATCTCGGTGACAATGAAACCGGCGCCGGACATGAGCGTGGCTGGGCGAGCACCCTTGCTTCACTGGCTAAATTCCTTAACCAAAACGATCTTTCAAAGGAGAAAATCTAATGCCTAAATATATCTTTGCCTATCACGGCGGCAGCAAACCGGAAACGCCAGAAGCTGGTGCACAGGAAATGGAAAAATGGCTGAGCTGGCGCGATGGCATGGGCGCTAAGTGCGTCGACTTTGGTGCACCGGTGGGCATATCAAAGACTGTCAGCGTTTCCGAAATACACCAGCATGGGGGATCCAATCCATTGTCTGGTTATTCAATTGTACAGGCTGAAACCGAAAGCGAAGCTTGCGAAATGGCGCAAGGTTGCCCGATTTTAGAAGATGGTAAAGGCACTGTGGAAGTCGCGCCGATTATGGAAATGTGACCGCGCTTGGTATGTTTTGACAGAACCATGATGCTCGTCTGTGTGGGGACGGGGAAGATTAACATCATGGTTCTGCCAGGCAAATGCGACCCGGTGCAGCTCAGACCGGGCCGCTATGGGCGCTGAGCTTAGGCCGGGATGATCCCTGCCTCTTTCGCAGCTGCAACTTCTGCTTCGTTCAGCGCGCCATCTCCGTTGGCGTCAAGCCGTTCAAACGTGCCCTCTGGTGCATCTGGAAGCGCCTCTTGGAACTCAGATGGCGAGACGAGACCGTCTCCGTCAGTATCCATGGCCATCGCAAAGGCCGGAGCACTGATTGCAAACGCCAAGATAAAGGCTGATTTCGTCTTAGTCATAATCTTTCTCCCTTTCTGGAGCGTGGATTAGAGATGCTTAATCGCGATCTCGGATACAAAGATTGGGGGTTACGGATGGCATTGTCGCGGGCAGGTTTGAAATTTCGCGGTTTCCCGCAGAAACAGGCTCATTGCCCTTGTTTTCATGCGCGGGGCTTAGCCAACGTTCGGCAAATCAGTGCCGGGTTGCGAAAACTGGCGCATTCGCAGCGGGGATATAAGCGAAAAGCTGATCATCTCACAGCTAGCACAGTTTTGGCAGATATTTGCTGAACTGGGTGAGAATTCAGATCAACGCGGCTACTGGGCGAATCGAGCCGGTCTCGATCTTGTTTTTATTGAGAACGGGCGCGTTCATGAAACGCCGCGTCGTCGGGTGGTTTGCATCAAGCACGCCGATACGCACCAGCAAAGCCGCAATCGTGCAGTTTGCCGCGCGCATAGATCCATCAAGAATCTTTAGGGCAACGCCAACCTGCTTAGTCGGTGCAATGGCTACAAAATATCCTTCGGCACCTGTTTTGAGCGCCACAGGTTCATGACAGGCGCGCATCAATTCAGTGCAAGCGCGACGTTCACCCGCGACCAAGAAGGGATGTGCAATCATTGCCTCTCGCAAACGCACAGCAGCGGTTTGGCGTGCATTCACACCGGATCTAGCGGCAGCAAACCACCCCATCGCACGACCCATGCCATGCATCGTCGAAAGGAAGTTTGGCGCAGAACATCCATCGAGGCCATAACCCGGGCTTGTCACTTCTGTTAGGTCTTCGAATGCGGCTAAACAGGCCTTCTGAACCGGATGATCAATTTCGATGTATTCTTTTGATCCGCCAAGATGCTTTGACAGGGTTAGAAAGCCCGCGTGCTTACCAGAGCAATTATTGTGCATCTGGCAGGGTTTTTGATCGGCTATGACCAATGCATTGAATGCCGAACGGTCCTGAGGCATGGCCGGGCCGCAGCGCAGATCGTCGTCTGTGTGACCAAGTTCTTTCAGCCAGCTTGCTACACGATCGGTATGAGCCGCCGCCCCTTGGTGCGATGCGCAGGCCAAGGCCAACTGCTCATCACTAAGTCTATAGGCCTCGGCGGCACCGCTTTCGATCAAGGGCAATGCCTGAATCATCTTGGCGGAGCTGCGTGGATAAACGACCGCATTCGGATCACCCCAACACTCAATAATGTCGCCATCAGCACCGCAAATCAAAGCATGACCAAAGTGCAGGCTCTCTACGACCGGACCTCGCCAAACTTCTGTCAAAGGCACCGCCGCGTTCATTTGCATACTCCACTCAGCAAATTGTCATCCGCTGCAGCAATTATTCGCCAATTCATTCTTCCAAGTCTCGCCTGTTTCGGGCTAATATTGATATGTCGAGAATGAAATGACCACAATATAATGAGCCAGAAGGCGGGGCGTGGTCAGGAAAAAATGAGGCTAGACAGCTGGAGGCTGGTTAGATGGTATCAACAAAAAAAATGAGCATATTCGGCTTGGCTTTGGCATTGTTCGGGTCAGCGGCAGTGGCGCAGGAAGAAAGCACCAATCAGGTGGCTGCAAAAACGGCCTGGAGTATTTTTGAGGAAACCAACCCGAAAGAATGCTGGGCTGTGTCCGCGCCAACCGAGACCGTAAATACAAAAGATGGCCGCGTGGTTGCTGTGCGCCGGGGTGATATCCTGTTAATGACGTTCTTCCGTCCGGACAAGGATGTCAAAGGTCAGGTGACCTTTACCGGAGGTTATCCTTTTGCAGGTGGCTCCAGCGTTAATGTGAATATCGGCGGCAATCAGTTTGAAATGTTCACCGAGGGTGAATGGGCCTGGCCCGCAACGACCGGTGACGACGCCAAGATCATCGCTGCAATGAAACGCGGTACTGATGCGGTGCTTACAGCACGCTCCAGCCGCGGCACGATTACCAAAGATACTTTTTCGTTGCTTGGGTTCACAGCGGCTTTGGACGAGGCTGAAAAACGCTGTCAGTGATCATGCTCTAGGAGCAGCGGCACGGCGCAAACGGTCGTTGATTGCCGCTCCTATCCCGACATCAGGAATGGGCGCCACAGCGATACGCGTGGCGCTTTTTTCATCCAGTTCGTGCAAATGTCCAAACAGGTTCGAAGCTGCCTGGGCCAGATTACCAGACGGCGACAAGTTCAGATCACACTCCATAGCTCCAAATCCCAAGAAGAGCTCACCATTGAGCGCCTCATAGGCATTAAGACGTATAGCCGTCTCAGGAGCATAATGAGATGCGAGTTGGCCAGGCGCAGTAATATCATCATCTAAGTCGGCACCGAGTGGCTGGCCAATTGCGCGTTCGACATCCTCAGTCGGAATGCCACCGGGCCGCAGTAATTTGGGTACCTCCAACATGCCGATAATGGTGGATTCCAAACCAACCGCGCATGGCCCATCATCGATTACCATATCTACCTTATCACCAAGACCATCAGCGACATGTACCGCTGTTGTCGGGCTAATTTTCCCTGAGGGGTTGGCCGATGGCGCCGCCAATGGACCATCGAAGTGGCGTAATAGATCAAGAGCGACTTGATGACCTGGAATTCGAATCGCAACGCTTGGCAAGCCTGCAGTTACTGCCGGCGCAAGCGGTGTATCTGTTTTGAAGGGTAAAACCATAGTCAAAGGACCAGGCCAAAAAGCCGATGCAAGTCGCTCCGCCATTTCATTCCATGCAACGTACTTCCGAGCGGCTTCAACGCTCGCGACATGAACAATTAGTGGATTGAAGCTTGGCCTTCCCTTTGCCTTGTAAATACGCGCAACAGCTTCGACGTTACGCGCATCAGCACCGAGGCCATAGACCGTCTCAGTCGGGAAGGCGACCAAGCGACCTTGCGTTAAAAAATTACAAGCCGCGGTTAAAGCTGCACCATCTGACTTTAAAATGTTCGGTTTAGACAACATTTGATCTATGACGCCGCGTTTTCGTTGCCGGTGCTAGTGGATGGCATAGGCTGCTTACGAAAGTGAGTCACGCATTTTGCGGTGAACAGACATGCAGATAGCACCTTTGGAGTTTTCGATGCCCTATCGCGCACCTGTGGAAGAATTCAAGTTCCTCTTTGACAACATTGTCGGACTCGAAGCTATTGCAAAAACGAGCCGGTTCGAGAACGCATCTGATGACGTTGTTTTGGCCATTTTAAACGAGGCAGGAAAAATTTGCGAAGAAGTACTTTCCCCTTTGCAGCGCAGTGGTGATCAAGACGGCGCGCGCCTCGAAAACGGAATTGTGCGCACGACACCTGGATTTGCCGACGGCTACAAAGCCATTGCAGACGCGGGATGCATCTCTATCTCCGCCGATCCGCAACACGGCGGTATGGGCCTTCCAATGCTTGTCACGAACGCAGTCAACGAAATGATTGCAGGAGCCTGCCTCAGCATCCAGCTCAACCCGTTGATGACTCAAGGCCAAATCGATGCGCTGGAACACCACGCAAGTGATGAGATCAAGGCGCTTTACCTTCCCAAACTTGTAAGTGGCGAGTGGAATGGCACGATGAACCTCACGGAAGCGCATGCTGGCAGCGATGTGGGTGCTTTGAGAACAAAAGCAGAGCCGAATGGTGACGGAACTTATGCGATCAGCGGGCAGAAGATTTATATCAGCTGGGGGGATAATGACTTCACCGAGAATGTGGTGCATCTCGTGCTCGCCCGTCTGCCAGATGCGGCACCGGGGACGAAGGGCATCAGCCTGTTTTTGGTGCCAAAATTAATTCCCGACGAGCATGGAAATCCAGGCGTTGCAAACACGCTGAAGGTCGTGAGCCTTGAGCACAAAATGGGCCTGCATGGCAGCCCGACGGCAGTCATGCAGTATGACGGCGCGACCGGATGGCTCATCGGCGAGGAGCACGCCGGCATGCGTGCAATGTTTACGATGATGAACAACGCCCGGCTTGGCGTTGGCTCACAAGGCGTGGCCGTGGCTGAGGCTGCTTTCCAACACGCAGCGCATTATGCGGCGGATCGCAAACAGGGGCTCTCGCCGGTGGAAAATGGTATAGGCACGATTATCGACCATGCTGATGTACGCCGGATGCTGGCAACCATGAAAGCTAACACCTTTGCCGCCAGAGCGATTGCCTCTGCCTGTGCTGCAGCTATTGACATGGAAAAAGCCACTGGAGCATCTGAGTGGACCGCGCGTGCCGAACTGCTGACACCTATCTGCAAAGGATTTGGCACGGAAACGGGCATTCAAGTGGCTGATCACGGTGTTCAAGTTCATGGCGGTATGGGCTACATTGAAGAAACTGGCGCCGCGCAGTATGTGCGTGATGTGCGGGTCACCGCGATTTACGAAGGTACAACAGGAATACAAGCCATGGATCTTGTTGGCCGCAAACTATCCGACAGTGGCGAGGCCGCGCATGCGATGATTGACGAAATCGCCGACAATGCTGAGCGCGGGCGTGCAAAGTTCCCGGAATTGGCGGAACCAGTTTGGCAAGCCTCAGAGGCCCTGCGAGAGGCGACTGATTGGATGGTAAAACAACAAAACTTCAATGCACGCTTTGCCGGGTCTGTGCCGTATCTCAGGGCCTTCGCCCAAGTGCTCGGTGGCCACTTCCATTTGATGGCAGCTATGGCCGAGGGTAAGACCGGGCCACGCGGTAGGCTAGCGAGGTTTTACATAAAGCGGCTATTGCCAGAATCTTATGCACACATAGCCCATGCTACGGCAGGAGATGCCGAGCTTTACGCCATGCCAGCCGAGGATTTCGCCGCCTAATGACGCGACATGGCGGCCAACTCCACACACCTTGGGAGGTGCCGCCAGACGCGGGTCAGCACATTGAAGTGGCAGACGGCGTTCTTTGGCTGCGTTTACCGCTACCGATGGCGCTCGATCATGTGAATATCTACGCGCTTGATGACGGTGATGGCTGGACGGTGATCGATACCGGTATACGGTCAAAACTTTCGATCCGACTTTGGGAGGACATTCTAAACGGGCCGTTAAACGGCAAGCCTGTGAATCGTGTTCTGCTCACACACCACCATCCGGATCATATCGGCATGGCAGGTTGGCTTATGGAGCGTTTTGGGTCAGAGCTTTTGATGTCGCGCACGGCATACCTGATGGCACGCATGTTGATCCTAGATGTTCAGGAACTGCCAACCGAAGAAGCGCTCGTCTTCTTCCGTCGCGCCGGGATTGCGCCTGAGATATACGAAAAGCGCAAGAATGAACGGCCATATAATTTCGCTGATATGTGTGCGCCGCTGCCCTTGGGTTATACAAGGGTCAAGCAAGACGACGTGCTCCAAATTGGTGGTCGTAGCTGGAATGTCCATATCGGCAACGGCCACGCGCCAGAGCATCTCACATTATGGAGCAGGGACGACAACCTGGTGATCGCCGGAGATCAGATCATCTCTTCGATTAGCCCCAATATCGGCGTCTATCCAACCGAGCCCGAGGCAAACCCGGTTGCCGATTGGCTTGAGGCATGTGAGCGGCTAGCCGGTTTGGCCAAACCTGAACATCTGGTTTTGTCCGGTCACAAGCTGCCATTCAGCGGTCTGCCCAAGCGAATGCAACAGTTGATCGAAAACCATCATGGCGCACTCGCCCGCCTTCTGGAGCATCTCGAAACCCCTAAAACTGCTGCCGAGTGCTTTGCGCCCTTGTTCAAAAGGAAGATTGATAGCGGCACCTACGGCCTCGCCCTTGTCGAAGCGGTTGCGCATTTGAACTATCTGCACCAATCTGGCCAAGCTTCACGCGACTTGCGCGAAGACGGAGCTTGGCACTGGCAGGCGAAAAGGTAGGAAAGAGTATGCAGGACAAGATAGAAGCGAGTGTCGAGGCGGCTGAGGCGGACATCCTGCCACGCTGTCATGAGGTGCACACCGACCCAGAAGCAAAAAACACCGATGTGCCAGAGAAGCTGGCCCAGAAACCGGTGAAGCAGAAAAGCCCGGCGCAATGGGCTTATGAGCGCTTGGTGCTCTACATCCAGAACTTTGAGAAGACGCTCGATAACAAGCATGAGGTTGCCATGGGCTTTGCCGGGGGCGAAGCAGGTGTGTTGCGGATCGAGGGTATGGGATTCTTTGATCCCGATATCATTACCTTCTACGGCTCTGACCCGACCGGTGCCAAAACCCAGCTTGTACAGCATGTGAGCCAGCTGAGCGTTATGCTCCGCGCCGTGCCAAAAGCGGTTGAGGTTGATGAACCTACGCGCATCGGCTTTAGGCTGGCTCAGGATCTTGATAACGACTAGCCTGCGACACTATCGGGTAATGACATAAATTTCTAAATTCAGTACGGTACAGCTCCAAGCAAGACCTGAAACCAAAGGGAAACCCATGGCGGAAGAACACAAGCACGGCGAAATGGACATCGAAGTTCAGGAAAAGACCTTTGACGGGTTTATGAAGGCTACGGTTTGGACCGTGGTCGGCGTTGGGATCATTCTGGTTCTGCTGGCTTTCATAAACGTTTAAGTCTATTCATCAGCCAAAGAAAAACAGCATTGTGTATAGCGTTGTCGCGCCTCCGGCGATGGCGGCTATTACATTTTTTGTAAGCCAGCCTACAACGAGTGTAGCGAGTGCTGCCGTTAGCCGGGGCGGGTCTAGCTCCCCTCCTGTAGCGCCAGGCCAGACCACAAGCGGCGCCACCAGACCTGGGATAATAGCAACCGCCGTATATCGCAGATGACGCAAAAGCCAGTCTGGCAGCTCTTTGTCCCCGACGATACCAAGGAACAGAAAACGCATCGCGAAGCTGCCCAGGCCAAGCAGGATAATCACCGTCCATATGGTGCTGGTTTCCATCAGCGGGCCTCTTCTTCTGGTTTGAGGCGCCGCTCGATTTCGGCGCCGGTCATCATTCCGAGAATGCCCGCAGTGAGCAGGCCAAGATTGTAGGGCATCCAGGAAAAAGCCAGAGCAGCCGTCACAGATACCAGGGCCGCCGCGACATGCGCGGGGCTTCGAAGCATCGGCATGATCAAAGCCAGAAAGCAGATGGGCAGCGCGAAATCGAGCGCGAGCCGGTCCGGTATCGTCTCACCGATTAGAGCGCCAAGCAGAGTAAACGCATACCAGAATGGACAAATGGGTGCGACCGTGCCCCAAAAATAGGCCATCCTCTGTTTTATCGTCCAAGCGGGATTTTCCTCAAATTGTAGCGCAGACAGACTATAGCTTTGATCAACGATAAAATACGCTGCAACGGCCCGCTGCCAGAGCGGTGCTTGCCCGAGATACGGGGTTAAGGAGGCCGAATACATGGCCATCCTTAAATTAACTGCCAGCGCTGAGATAAGGACGATCACTGTCGGCAGATCATCGACCATAAGCTGCAGGGCCGTAAACTGTGCCGCCCCCGCGATAACCGCTATGGAGAAGCTCAAAGTTTCAAAAACACTCAAACCCGCTTCGGTCGCGACAACGCCGAAGAGGAGCGAGAACGGCGCAACGACGAGAAAAAACGGCGCCGCGTCACGAACTCCCTTCCAAAAAACCGATTTGGTGGATTGCGTTGACATTGCAACGTCCTAGGCTGACATTTGGTTTTCCTTCGCCTACTTGGTTCCCAAGGGGTTTGCAAACAAGGGGATAGTCGTGGCGGCCCGCGATCACACCAATGACTACATTATCGCGCCGAACCTGTCGGATGAGCGGCTTACGCACGCGGTTGAGGGTGTAGATCATGACGGGCAGATGTCACAGATATCTGTTGTCGAAGAGCGCCCTTTGACGATTTTTCTTAACGGCCAGGAAATCGTCACCGCGATGACTATAGGTGACTATCCGGCTTATCTCGCGCTTGGGTTTCTGCGCAATCAGGGCATGTTGAGGGACAGTGAGACTGTCAAAGGCGTCGATTACGACGAGGACCTTGAAACTGTCGTTGTGCGCACCGACGGACACACCACGTATGAAGAGAAGCTGAAGAAGAAGACGCGCACGTCTGGCTGTGCTGTCGGCACCGTCTTTGGCGATATGATGGAGGGGTTGGAGGAGGTTCGCCTACCTGACTTAAAGGTTCGGACAAGCGATCTCTATGCGCTGGCGGCCAAGATCAACCGAACGCCGAGCCTTTACCTAGAGGCTGGCGCGATCCATGGCACGGTTCTGTGTCAGGGCGACAGGCCGCTGGTTTATATGGAGGATGTCGGGCGGCACAATGCGGTCGATAAGATTGCAGGATGGATGGTGTCTGAGGACGTGGATGCCGGTGATAAGCTGCTGTATACCACCGGGCGGTTAACGTCCGAGATGGTTATCAAATGTGCGCTTATGGGGATCCCGGCGCTTGCCTCTCGTTCAGGTTTTACCGCGTGGGGCGTAGAGATTGCGCGTGAAGTTAGCCTAACTCTCATCGGCAGGATGCGCGGCAAGCGTTTCGTGTGCCTAAGCGGCGAGGAACGACTGGAGCGCGATGCGGATCCAGATGCGGTTCCTGTCGAGGACAAACGGATGCAGCGCAAAAGCGCCAGGCGTGACGGATGAAACAACCTCTTGGCGTTATCCTTGCCGGTGGTCTGGCCACACGGATGGGCGGCCGTGACAAAGGGCTTTTGTCTTTGGGCAATCGAACCATTCTGGACCATGTTATCGAAAGGCTTGGACCACAGGTGGGGGATGTCGCGCTGAATGCAAATGGCGACACGGGACGCTTTGCCCATTTTGATCTACCGGTTTTGACTGACTCGATCACGGGGTTCGCAGGGCCTTTGGCTGGCGTTTTAGCGGGCTTGGACTGGGCCGCTGATAAAAGCGCCGATTGCATCATCACTGTGGCTGCCGACACACCATTTTTCCCGTGCGATTTAGTGCCACAATTGCTCCTAGCCGCCGAAGGGATGGACCACCCCTTGGCCCTTGCTGCGACACCGCGACTAAAGCGCGAAGAGACCAAATCGAGCAAGGGTAGAGACCTGATCAGACATCCGACATTTGGTCTTTGGCCCGTATCACTTCGCGAAGATCTTCGGGCGGCGCTTAAAGACGGGTTGCGGAAGGTGGTGCTCTGGACTGAAAAGCACAACGGTCGCGAGGCGGTTTTCGCCTCAGAGGGAGAGCCATTCTTCAACATCAATACGCCGGAAGATTTGGCAAAAGCGCGCAAGATGCTGGAGCAGGTTTAATGAAGATTTACGGCATCGTTGGATGGAAAAATACCGGCAAAACCACCCTTCTGGAACGGCTTGTCACGGAAATCACTGGGCGTGGCATTACCGTGTCAACGATCAAGCATGCGCATCACAGCTTTGACGTCGACCATCCCGGCAAAGACAGCTATCGACATAGAGCCGCTGGCGCGACTGAGGTTCTTTTGACATCGGCCAATCGTTTCGCGCTGATGCATGAGTTGCGAGGTGCGCCTGAGCCTAGTTTGGATGAGCTTTTGTCCAAACTATCGCCTGTAAATCTGGTACTGATCGAAGGCTTCAAAAGTGGGACACATCCAAAGATCGAAGCGCATCGTGCCGAGACCGGCAAGTCGCTGATCGCCGAAGAAGACGCGTCCATTCGAGCGATAGCCAGCGACGCTCCACTTAAAACCGATCGACAAGTTTATGATCTAAACGCCGTGCAAGACATCGCCGATTTTATTCTGACCGAGGTCGGGCTTTGAAATTTGACAGCTTCGCTATTGTGGATTGGTCTGGTGGCAATGACACCGGGCCAAGACCGAGAAAAGACGCGATATGGCTTGGCCTTGTACAAGATGGATATGAGTTGCAGCCTCAATACATACGTAACCGTATTGAAGCAGAACAGGTGCTGTCGGCGCTGATTGAACAGGAGCTTAACGCAAACAGGCGGCTTTTGATCGGCTTTGATTTTCCGTTTGGCTTTCCTGCCGGTTTTGCCAGGGAATTGACAGGAAAAGATGATCCATTCGCCGTATGGGAATGGCTCGAAAAGCATCTTGAAGATGCGCCAAAGACCAATAATCGTTTTGATCTGGCTGGTCAGATTAACGCTCTCTTCCCTGGTATAGGGCCATTCTGGTTCAATGGGCTATCGCGCGAAATCGACCAACTACCGCGGAAAGACATACGCAATGGGCATGGCATGCCAGAAAAACGCGCCGCAGAAGCCATGACGAAGGGCGCATTCACCTGTTGGCAAATGGGTGGCGCGGGCGCTGTTGGCGGGCAGGTGCTCACGGGGCTGCCGATTCTTTCGAGATTGCGGAGGGCCTTTTCGGATCAAATCGCCATATGGCCTTTTGAGCCCCTGACAAAACCTGTCGCCATCGTCGAGATCTGGCCAAGCTTGATAAATCCTGTTGTGAAAGACGCCGAAGCAAAAGATGAATTGCGCGATGCCGCGCAGGTGCGACTTATGGCACGTGCAGTGTCATGCTTGTCTACGACCGATATGAAAGCCATGTTGGACGTGGTTGCCCCGGAAGAAGGATGGATCATGGGCCTCGGCCACGAAGACAAACTCATCGCTGCCGCAAGCGAGCTACGTCCGCCGCCATTGCGGGACGACTGCTTTGCCCTGCCTGCTGGCGTGGATTGGACACCGGTTGACGAAGCTCTGGCTATGTTAGAGCAACGGCTACGCTGTGTTGTAGGGCAAGAAACCGTACCTCTGACGGATGCGCAGGATCGGATTTTGGCCCAAGATGTCATCGCCAAACGCTCCAACCCTCCGAACGCCAATACCGCCGTGGATGGCTATGGTTTTGCATTTGATAGCCTTAACAAGAGCGCTCAAACCCTACCGCTCGTGGAAGGAAGAGCAGCAGCAGGCGCCCCCTTCGCTGAGACGGTGCCAGTGGGATATGCAGTTCGGATTTTGACCGGTTCCATACTTCCGAATGGTGTGGATACCGTCATCTTGCAAGAGGATGTGAATGCAAGTGCCACTCACATCGCTTTCAATTCCGGTATAAAGCGAGGTGCGAATACACGTGAAGCTGGCGAGGATGTAAAAGCTGGCGATCTAGCACTACAAAAGGGTCGCCGAATTACACCTGCCGATCTGGCGCTCTGTGCTGCAACTGGCTCATCAGAGCTGAGCGTTTTCGAAACACTTCGGGTCGCTGTGTTGTCCACTGGTGACGAACTTGTCGAACCGGGAACGCCTACCGGTGATGGTCAAATCTATGACGCAAACCGGTCTATGTTGCTGAGTTTGATCAAGAGGTTTGGCTATTCGTCGGTCGATCTTGGCATCATTCGCGACGATGAAGCGGCTTTGAAGCAAGCACTGGATCAAGGCGCTCAACAAGCCGATCTTATCCTAACATCCGGCGGTGCCTCATCGGGCGACGAAGATCATGTCTCAACTTTATTAAATGCTAAGGGCGCGATGACAGAATGGCGGGTTGCGATGAAACCCGGCCGCCCGCTTGCGCTTGCCGTTTGGGACGGTGTGCCGGTGTTTGGCTTACCCGGCAACCCGGTAGCTGCTCTGGCATGCACGCTTGTTTTTGCGCGTCCAGCTATGCGAGCACTTGCCGGTGAAGGCTGGCAAAGCCCGCAGGCCTACAACCTGCCTGCTGGTTTTTCAAAGTCAAAAAAACCCGGACGTCGAGAGTACCTTCGTGCTCGCGTACGAGACGGGTCCGTGGAGGTTTTCCACTCTGAAGGATCTGGCCGCATTAGCGGGCTTAGCTGGGCAGAAGGGCTTGTCGAGCTGCCCGACGGAGCCGTGAGGATTAAGCCGGGTGACCTCGTTCGTTATATACCGTTCGGAAATTTTTAGCCTTTGGTTGTTCTACCGCCCTGCGATATCCTAGCAAGCACGGGCTCGCGCGCGGCATCAAATCAATGGCAAAACACCCCAAGCGCATATGTCTGTTCTACTTAAGATCCGACATAACAAGGTGGTCGATCAGATCGGCGGCATCATGTAGAAAAGTGGTTTGCTCATCATAGCCTTCGTTCTTTTGCTCGTGTGAAGAGCCCATGAGGGTTGGCAAAGGTCTCTGCGCCGCCTTTTCAAACCCCGATGTATTTTTTGAAAATACTGCGATCTTGCCGAAGGTCGTCAATTGGCAGAGTTTCTGCGATTTTACCGTTTTCAATGAAAACGACACGATCAGCCAGATCAAGGACCGCCTCAACGCGCTGCTCTACCAGCAAGACAGCAAGGTTCTCGGAACGCATTTTGACGATAACGTCTTGGATCGTGGAGATCATCGATGGCTGCAATCCCTCGGTAGGTTCATCAAGCAGTAAAGCTTTGGGTTTCAAACAAAGGGCACGAGCCGTAGCCAACATCTGTTGTTCGCCGCCCGACAGCGTCTGCGCAGGCTGCTTTAAACGCTCGCGCAGTCTAGGGAAAAGGTCCAGAATGCGCTCATGATCCTGTCGGCTCGCACGACTGGCCATCAAACCAACATCAAGGTTTTCAGCAACAGAAAGGCCGGAAAACAGCCTTCGCCCCTGCGGGATATAGCCTACACCCACTTTGGGAATGTTAAACGCAGGCATCGCGCTTATCTCATCGCCATCCAACACCACGCGACCGCCCATAAGTGGCAGAAGACCCATGATCGACCGCATTGTTGTGGTTTTCCCCGCACCGTTGCGCCCCATCAGACAAAGAATTTCACCAGCATTGACCTCAAAGGATACATCGCGAAGCACCTGGGAGTCGCCATACCCTGCATTGATACTTTGCAGTTCCAGCATCAGCCTTTCCCCAGATAAGCAGCCTGAACATCTGCGTTCGCCTGCACTTCTTCAGGTGTTCCCTCGGCCAACATGCGGCCGGCGTTCATGACGCTTATGCGGTCGGCGATGCTCATCACCACGCTCATATTATGCTCAATCAGGAGGACCGTTGTGCCACCTGCAATATCGCGAATTAGGGTGTTAAACTCGGAAATCTCGCCTTCTGATAGACCTTGGGTGGGCTCATCGAGGATCAAAAGGCGCGGCGCCTGCACCAGTCCCATGGCAATTTCCAACAATCGCTGATGGCCATAGCTTAGATTGCCAGCTTCCTCATCGCTTTCTTCCATGAGCGAAACGGTGTTGAGCGCCTGATCTACCGCTTCTTGCGCGGCTTTACCTTTCAAACGAAGCCTGGCAGCTAGGGCCACATTTTCTCGCACTGGCAAGCGCGGAAAGATCGACGTGATCTGAAACGTATAGGCCATGCCGAGTGCAATACGTTCATGTGCAGGCAGTTTCGTGATGTCTTTGCCGTCGAACTGCACCGTTCCGCGCGAAGGCTCTATGCGGCCGCATATCATACCTACCAAGGTCGTTTTGCCTGCGCCATTGGGTCCAATCAGAGCGCGCACTTCGCCTTGAGAGAGCGTGAAATTAACGTCGGAAACCGCATCGAGCCCGTCGAATGACTTGCTCAATCCCTGCAGTGACAAGAGCGTCATGGCAGCGCCTTCCAGAGCCTGCGACGCAACTCCCCGGTGAGGCCTTGAGGGGCAAAAAGCGTCAGAAGAACAAGTGTAATGCCAGCGACGAGCATATGCGCGGTGGTCACGCTTGAGCTAAGATCGATCAGATAGAACATGAACAGCGTGCCGATAAACGGCCCCAGAACCGTCCCTGCACCGCCAAGCAGCACCCAAAGAAGCGGCAGGATCGAATACTGCACCGAGGCAAAGCTTGCCCCCGCATATCCAAAAAGCAGGCCGTAAAAGGCTCCTGCAGCGGCCGAAAGCGTGCCAGATATGACCATTGCGATAAGCTTATGCCGATGTGTGTCATAGCCTAACATCCGCGCCCGCTCTTCATTCTCGCGTATCGCAATCAACGTCCGACCAAATTTGCTTTGAACAAGGATCAGCGAGATGATGAAGCAGACGGAGAATAGGGCCCAAGCCGCGAAATAGCGGTTCGTCGCATCGCTCAAATCGATACCGGCCAGGATGCGTTGCGCCTGCTGAATGACAAAGCCTTCGTCGCCCCGTGTATATTCGCCAAAATAAAGCACCGTCAAAAACCCTGCCTGAGCAAACATCAATGTGACGATCATAAAAGCCACACCAGTGGTGCGCAGCGCCAGCAAGGCCAGACCAAGCGACACAAGTGCACCCGCCGCGATACCGGTGAGCAATGCTGACGTTGGTGCAAAATTCAGGTGCTCAATCGTAAGCGCCATACCATACATCCCGGCCGCAAAGAAAAGCGCATGACCCAGGCTTAGCAATCCAGTGTAGCCGAATAGGATGTTGTACCCCACCGCATAGCTGGCGAGCACCATGACACGTGCAAGATTGCCGTGATGATAGGCGGGCAGCATGAACTGCAGCATAAATAGCAAAGCAACCAAACCAATATGCAAGACCATTATTCGCTGATTTGTGCTCATGCGGCGCGCGTTCCGAATAGGCCTTGGGGACGCCAAACAAGGACAAGGCCCACCAAAAGGGTCGCCAGAATTTTGGCCAGCGTTGGCGAGAAGAAAACAGAAATAATGCCGTCGCTCAGACCAATAAAGATTGCCGCAAGAACCGTCCCCGGCAGGCTGCCGAGTCCGCCAATAATCACGACGATGAAACTCAGCAGAAGCGGATCACCTCCCATCAGGTAATGCGCTTGCTGGATCGGTACAATGAGCACCGCCGCAAGCGCCGCCAAACCAGCGCCTATACCAAAAACAAGTGCGTAAACCCGTTCAACCGGTATGCCAAACGCGAGCGCCATCTCTCCATCAGCCTGAGTGGCGCGCATGATCAAACCAATACGCGTGCGCGTCATCATGAGCCAGACGCCGCAAAGAACAGCAGCCGCTGCTCCGATCACCGCAAGCTTATAAGTCGTGGTTGAAAGCCCCCAAGGATAGTAGAACTGAAAACCGTTCTGCCCCCATTCGAACCAAGGTAGCGCAATACGACTGTTGAATGGAGGCTCAACCGGCCGCGCCTCTGGGCCGTAACTCATCAATGTGAGCTGCTGAATGATGTAGAGCAGGCCAATCGTGGCCACGATGGTACGTTCCGGATCGTAATCCAGCCTCTTGAGGATGGTAAGATCAGCCGCAGCCGCGATGGAACCGACGAGTAAAGGTGCAATTACGAGGGCCGCTGCAAAGCCGAGCGCGGGATGACCAGCCACACCTTGGGCAACAAACCAAGCCAACACAGCGCCCAGCATGTAAAACTCACCATGGGCAATATTCACGACCCGCATAACACCAAAGACGAGCGAAAGCCCGATCGCTGTCAGAGAAAGTACCGACGCGCCAACCGCGCCTTCGAGCGTGGCAAGCAAGAGGTGAGGGCCGAATTCCATGGATAGCTTCGACGCTTAGAGAGGCTGTGTGGTGTAGTCCACCTCATCGGGATAAAGCGTATCTTCAATGGATGTTGTATGCACCTTGACGAGTTTGCCGTTCTCAACACGCGAGATGTATTGATGGCCAAAGACCTGGTGGGTCTTGCCATTGAACAACTTGGCACCCTGCGGATGAGCCTGACTTTCGGGCATTTCGCCCATCGCCTCGACGGCCTCGACCAACTTGGCCCGATCTGCAGCGCTCTGATACCCTGCGGCCTCCATGCCGGCCTTGATGATATGCAACGTTTCCCAGCATCCAAACATATGAGCATAGGTAGATACATCCGCAGGGTCGCTAATCGAGGCGCCGTTTGCATCGACGCCCACAGCAGCACGGTAAAATTTGTCATGCTCGCTCTGATCGGTTTGGGCGTAGCGTGGGTTGCCTTCCCAGAAATAGGTACCTTCCAGGAATTCCAGGCCAGAGCTGGTCATATCGACGGCTTCAAGGCTGTCGATAAAGCCAAATACCTCAGGCCGTGAGGGGCCAAAGAACTCGCCCAACTCTTTGACAAAGGTCAATACAGCAGGACCTACCATCACGTGATAGAGCACTTCAGTGTCACGTGGGATATTCGGGAAGTATTTGGTGAAGGATGTCTCAACCGGTGGGATCGCAATTTGTTCAAGCACTTCACCGCCCTGCGCTTCAATCGCTGCGGTGAAAAAGTCCCTGTGATCATGTCCAAAAGCAAAGTCAGGGAAGATCATTGTGACCTTCTTACCAAGATTATCAGCTACGTAAGGCGCCATCGCCTGAACCTGGCTTTTTACGTCGGTTATGCCGGGCTGCAACGTGTAGCGGTTCAACGCACCTGAGGCCACGTGGTGACCCTCAGAAACCACAAAATATGGCAGCTTAAGTTCGCCAGCTCGAGGTGATGAGCCGATCACAACATGGCTAAAAAGCGTGCCAAAACCCACATCGCAATTATGCAGGTTGGCGAATTTCTCGATCACTTCCGCGCCTCGTTTTGGATCCGTTCCGTCATCCTCGGCCACGATCTCAACAGGACGGCCATTGATGCCGCCAGCTTCATTAATAAGCTTTACTGCCGCTTGGGTGGTTCTGTCATACCAGCGCCCATAGGCCGCGCCGATCCCCGTCCTGTGAACCTGGAAACCAATTTTGATCGGCTCGGCGCTCTGCGCATCGGCGAAACGCGCCCAAAGCGGCATGCTCGCCGCTCCGGCAAGGGTCTGAAGCGCCGCGCGACGTGTTGTTTTGGACTTTGTCATGACAATATCTCCCATCTATGGATCGCTTTTCGCATCCCTTGTTAACGATTGAGCACGCATTACACCGCATTTGTCCAGCTAATTAGATGGCTCAGGCACCACGCGGCGTTGCCAAAAGCCACAGACCGAGGAAGGTATAGGCAATCATGAACATCGCGAGTGGGAACTGACCGGCAAAAGCGCCCCAGCTTGTAGCTCCATCGCGTAAGGCGATCCGGTGCGCCATCAAAACAGCGATGATATGCCCCAGAACAACAGCCCCCGCTTGTGTAAGCCAAATCACCTGAACCGAGCTTTGCCTGTTAAAGAAGCCAGTTGTGACAAAGAAGTCTTGCAAACCCAAAAGGTGCCAGCCTCGGCCAAGAGGATCATCGACGATCTGCAAGACATACTGTCCATCAACCAAAAAGGTCGTGAGATAATGAGCGATATGGTAGCCTAGAGCAATCGGCAAGATGCTAGGCGCGAAAGCACGAAACAGGTCTGGCAGCGAGCGCCGATCGTTTGAAATCTGTGCGCCAAGCCAGAGTGAGGTGGCAAAGACTCCAATTAGCAGGGCATTGGACACAATTAGACCAATAAGGCTCGGAAGAACAACAAAGGACCGACCGGGAAACTCTAGCGGATTAAGCCCAAGGAAATTGATCCACCAAAACGTCTCGTTCAGACCGTCGAAACTGCCAGTGCCAAGCAGCAGCACAAAGAGAACCGCCAATGACAGCGGTGGCGCGGTCTGTGTCGTTGCAAGCCAACCCCAGAGACCGACAGACACCCTGCCTCGAGCCCGACCAAACAGACCGACGCGGCCATAGCTGCGCATCATTACAGAAACAAACTCTGCCCTTACGATCCAGCGGCGACCAAACAACATCACAGCAAAACATGTAGCCAACACGTAAAAAGCAACGACGAGAGCCAGACGATTTGGGTCTGTTGGCGCGATATCTGCAAGCAGGAAACCAGCGAAAAGAAGAAAACCTATTGCGGCAGGCCAGTACCCCATACTCGCAGGGTACCGAAAAACCGGATTTGACCAAGATGACAAATGCACAGGGACACGCAGCGGATCGATCCATTGCCAAATATTGCCAAAAACGCCCTGAAGGCTTACCAGTGCGACCCACCATACCGTCCAAAAGAGCAACGGCATTGGATTGTCCAGCGGATCGCGGTCGCCGACGAGGCCCCGCCAAATCATCCAAAAAAGTAAGCCCGTAGACAGAGCACAGCTTAGAAAACGTAGTCTTTTCAAGGAAATCGGCCAAAGGTGAAGTGGCCGAAAGAGGCACTTGCTAAGGGCTTCAGGCAGCAATGCGAGCAGCACAACCGTGGCAGCCACGGCTGTCACACCGGCGTTAGTGTAGATATCTGTTGGTAGGAGCAGGACAAAGCCCTGCTCTGATGCGTGTGAAAGGGCGGGGCCTGCACCAAGGGATAGCGTCCAAAGAGCTACAATCGTATGCTTGAGGACAAGGGCGCGCATGTGGTGTCTGTTGCTCAGACCGGATCTCGGATCAAGCTTTGGCACATGCAATGCACGCCGCCACCACCCTGCGTGATCATCGAAAGGTCAGGGTCGAAGATCGTGAACCCAAGCGCCTTGAGCTTCTCTTTGAGGACTTTTGATCCTTCAGGCAAAAGCACACGATCTTCGCCGAGCGCCACAACGTTACAGCCAAGAGCGATAGTGTCCCGAAACGGCACCTCGACGATCTTGATATCTTTTGCCTTAAGCCAACTCACGACTTCTGGGTCTGTGCAATCGGTACAAACCGCCGCCAGTTTTGGAGCCAACATGACGACCATCAAATCAATATGCACATAAAACGGATCGATGTCGGCAAGCTTCACTTCCCAGCCTTCAGCCTCCATCCAATCCGCTACCTGTCTCGCGCCTTTTTCTTGGGTGCGGCCCTCATCGCCTTCCCAACCGATGAGAACGCAGCCAGGCTCGATCACGTTGAAATCGCCGCCCTCAAAGGTCCCAGCAGTGACGAAATCGTAGATCGGAATGCCCAAAGACTGAAAAGTTTCGATGGCACGGAAATTCTCACCGCGTCTCCACCACTGCGCCATGTGCGTGATGATCGCGCCGTAAGGCGTCATGACAGAGCTGTCACGGGCGTAAACCTGATAGGGCAGGTTAGGATCACCTTTGTGAGTGTGCACCTCGACACCCGCACTTTGATAAGCACTGACCATCTCGGCATGCTGTCGTCGGGCAGTTTTGTGGTCAAACGGCACTGCACGGCGCAGGGTCTTTTTCGAAACAGAGCTCGTCTGCAGCCAGCGATAATTCTCAATCGGGCCAAGCAAGACAGAGCGTAGAGTGCCGTAATCAGAATTCGCACCCCATCCATTAAGCGTCGGCGTACCGCCACCGTCGCGTCGCGCATGCAGGGTAAATTGGTTTGCGGGCTCGTCTTTCATGGCGCTGATCTCCCTTTCGCGCAGGCTCTCGCCCATGCGGCAGAGTGTCAAGCCACATCCCGCATCGATGAGCGAGCGGCAACATGGTTAAACCAGTTTGCCAGTTCTCGCGCTCGGTGTCGCATAAAGGCTATTGACAACAAGCCGAGGTGTATTGGGTTCAATGATGAGGACACGTGTGATAAACGCGCCGTTTTTGATGACGGACGGAAACACGTTTTCCAACGCGCACCAAATTAGAAGACCAAGGCGTCAGATACAGCGACCAAAAAGCTTTTTGGAAAAATTGAACCGATTTCGTGGGTGAGACGACGAACAGTCATCTCAATAGCACGCAAAGAAGTCCAATCATGAATATTACACACCTTATCGCCACAACCACCTTTGGTCTTTTTATCGCCACATCTGCATTTGCCGATGGCGGTGTCGCCTATGTTACAGCAGCAAAGCCAGAGGTAAGGGTCCTTGGCAATGGCCAGAGCTACACACAGATCACCAACTCTGGCAAAATCGCTATCACTGGAAAACTACAGTTCGACACAGGTTTTGCCGGTCGCATCAAGAGTTGGCAGGCATATCCGAAGATCAGAAATGGCTACGGTATTGCTGCAACGGTACCCGCTACGTCATTTTACAAACAATCTGCTAGTTATCCCATTGGTCAACGACCAAAGTCCATCAACAGAACTCTGCAATTCGGCATACCTGCTAGCATTCTTAAGGACCGGGCCGTCGGAATGTGCAACACAATGGCGCACACATTGCGTAAACAAGGCAAAAGCAACCAGGTTATTTTCTCCAAAGACCGCGAAGTCTATTTTGAAATAGGGCTTGCCGCGCAGGTCGATAGCAACGGGCCAAATTCCAACAAACACCTCTGGGAATACTCCAAACCCAAAGAGCTGAAAGTTATCTGCAGCAAATGGAGTGGCGCGCAGATTGATACGATTGGAGGCATTTCAGCGCAGCCTAAACCATCTCATGGCAATCACGCTAAAAAGCGAACGCAGGGGGCACAATCAGACGCATCCGGCAATCGCCTGAGAGCAAAAATCAAAGGAGAACTCACCCCGCGAAAAACACGCTGATCTGTAAAGAGTGCCTTGGTCACGAGTACCGTCTCGCCTGCCCAAGTGGTGGGCGAGACTTTCTTCATTCAAGGGAAGGAATAAGGACGTTCGAGCAGCTGATCGAGCTGGCGGGCAATCCATCCGCGCGGGATAAAATGCCCTCGGTCATGGATGTCCAAAGACACGGATCCTTCTTCACAATTATTCCAAACAGTCCGGGTAAAGACGTCATGTTCTGTGATGTCCCAATCACCCGTCTCAACGCCATCGCCGCATCTAAACCTCTCTCGCCAGAGTGCAACGGGATAGGTGGTCTCACCATCAGGACCATAGGGGAAATCCAGAACCGTATCGCTTAGCCCATAAACCTGACGCACCTCATTTGGCGCAGTTGTGCAATCCTCATTTTGATCAAGTGTGCCAGAGATCGCAAGCAAAGCGGCGATGTCGCTGCCATCCTCACACACAAAACGCCAGGCCATATTGCTTCCCCAGCTATAGCCAGAGACGTAAATGCGGGTCTCATCCACCGGATAGCGCGCTTTCACATCTTCCAAAACGGCACGCGCGAATCCCACATCCGGCGTTTCCGAATGCCAGAAATCCCACGTCTTTCGCTGTCCATTAGGCGCCACCAAAAGAACGCCGCGCCGCCGGGTCGCCCCGGAAATACGGCCGTGCTTCACGATAAGCGTGCCCTGCCTCTGCCAGCCGTGGAAATGGAAAAGAACCGGCAATGGCGTTTTGCCATTCCATTCATCGGGTTCCTTGACGTGATAGGATCGAGCGCCAAGCTCGCATGGAACCTGATCAATGCATTTGCCAATTTCAGAAGAATTTGCAGGCAACGAGACCAGTGCCAAAGCGCCTGAAAACAAGATGTGACGCAAATGATTAACTACATTGTTCATACGGACATAGATAACGAAAATGCGCGAAATGTCATTTCACGAACCCGTATGCTTCAAGCACGTGGTAGAGGTGTCACGTTATCGGCCAAAATGCGTTGGAAAAAGCCCAAGACTTCATCCTCGGTTGCTTTTTCGACCGCACCTTCGCGCACCTCATCACGGGTCCATATCCAGCTTTGAGCCGGATCGTCTTTCATAGCCCAGCCCGGAAACATCCTCGTCTTGATCGTGCGGCGAAGCAAAGTGCGCGGATCAACATGCCGATCATCGCGGCGAATACGGGCATAGCATTCCTCGACGAGCTTTTCGGGACCTTCCAGAAGTTGAATGTAAAGATCAGCGCGCACAATCAGCGCCCCGGTGATATCGTCGCGTTCATTGCAGCGCCGCGCATCGAGGAGAATACCACCGAGCATAGCATCATCGAAACCGAAGGGCATAGAGGCGTAGACAAGTTGAATCATAGTCATGTGATTGCCTTTCTCCCTACACCTACTTGGAAAACGCCGCAGAACAAATCACTCTTTTGCAGAAAACACCAATCCACCGATTGTTGATTGGTATTAACGGCTCAGTCCACCATGCAAAGTCGGGACGTCGAGAGGCGCAAAACCGTAGTGTTTTAACCAGCGCAGATCGCTTTCAAAAAACGCGCGCAGATCGGGGATGCCGTATTTCAGCATCGCCAGCCGGTCGATCCCGAGGCCAAAGGCAAAGCCCTGCCATTCATCCGGATCAATCCCGCCTGCCTTGAGTACTTTAGGATGCACCATGCCGGAGCCGCCTGCCTCGAGCCAGTCATCTCCCTCGCCAAGTTTCAGGCTACCACCTTCCCAGGAACAGCGAAAATCGATCTCTGCAGATGGCTCCGTGAACGGAAAGTGCGAGGCGCGGAAGCGGACCTCGATCTTGTCTACCTCAAAGAAGGCTGCGGCGAACTCTTCAAGGCACCATTTCAGGTTGGCCATGGAGATATCGCGATCAATCGCAAGCCCCTCGATCTGATGGAACATCGGCGTGTGGGTTTGATCATAATCGGCGCGGTAGACACGTCCGGGCGCGATGATGCGGATCGGGGCGCCATGGGCTTGCATCGACCGGATCTGCACAGGCGAGGTATGCGTCCTCAACACATGGGGCGGGCGGTTATCGCCCTCGGAACGGTGCGTATAGAATGTGTCCATCTCGGCCCGCGCAGGGTGATGGCTTGGGATATTCAGCGCGTCAAAGTTAAACCAATCACTTTCGATTTGCGGTCCCTCAGCGACGGAAAAGCCCATATCGGCGAAGATTGCTGTGACCTCTTCGGTGACTTGACTGACCGGATGGATCGTGCCGCGGCGCCGCCCACGTGCCGGAAGAGTCACGTCGAGCCATTCTTCTCGCAACCGTGCATCTAGCTCTGCGTCCGCCAGCGCTGCCTTTTTGGCTGTCAGTGCAGCGTTTATCTCATCCTTGAGCGAATTGAGCTTTGGGCCCATGACCTGCCGCTCTTCGGGGGTCATCTTGCCAAGCTCGCGCATCTGCAGGGCAACTTCTCCCTTTTTGCCGACCGCTTGCACGCGCAATTCCTCCAGCGCAGCCTCGTCAGCAGCATCTGCAATGGCGGTCAGATATTTGTTGCGCAGATCGTCCATGAGCCTCGCCCTACGTTTCGTCCAAGGCGGGTTAGCCTGCTCGCACGTCTAGCGCAAGTCAGAGACGAACTCGGCAGTAAATTCACTGTAGCTGTTTGACACCGCCTTATGCTTGCCTTGCATGAGATCATGCAGTTCTGGCAACTTATGAAATGGCACCTGCGGGATGGAATGATGCTCGACGTGATAGGGCATGTTCCAAGCTAGAAATCTCACGAACCTGTTTGTGTATGTGGTGCGAGTATTTTCAAACATATTGGCAACAAATGCACAGCGGCCGTGCTCTGCCAAAAGGTAAAGGCGAAGGAAAGGCTGGCCCAACAAAATAGGCAGCAACCAGACCCAAAACAGAAATGGCGAAAAGAATAAGCTCAGCGAAGCAATGACGTAAAAGATCAACATTAAACAAGCCTCCAAACGAATATGTCTCGCCTTGGATTTTGGCACGTAGCCGCCGGAAAGAGGGGATATTACGTTGGAAAAAATCTGCCCCGCCATGCCGGTCCAGTAGGTCAGACCTGATACATATTTGGCATATTGGAGACGCGTTTCCGGCTTTGCACCGGACAAAAGCTCAGGATCCTTGCCGGGAATGTTGGTGAATTTGTGGTGCGCGAGGTGGAAGTGGCGGAACCATTCGAAAGGCAGAAATATCAAAAGACCTGCAAATCGCCCAACCCATTCGTTGAGCTCAGACGTAGCAAAAGGAGTCTTGTGGGTCGCCTCATGTTCAAGCGTGAAGAGAAAACATATCACAATTCCTTGCGCCGCGATCGCCGCCCACCAAAGCGGCCAACCCTTTGCGATCCACGTAGCAAGAAATAGGATGAGACCGACATGCCCAGAAAGGTGCAATAAACCGATTCTGTTGTCCGATGTTTTAAGCTCGCGCAGAAGATCGCGCGGCAAAGACTTTATGAATGCCCGATGGTCCATCTGGTGCTGATCTTAACGGAACCGCACCGATATAACAAAGGTCTACGCTTGAGCGCCTTGGAGATCCTCAAGATTTTGCGAAAAACGACCCAGAACTTCATTATCATGGGCAGCAAGGAGCTTTTTTGCTTTTTCGCTCAGATTGGTTTCTCTGTCACCGCTTGGTGTCGCATTCCTAACCATTGCTCGTCCGATTTTGTGTGTCTGCTTATTTGGTATCACCAAGACATTTGGCAATTTTAAGGCGACTTAGAGGATAGCTCTCACGATTCCGTTAAATTCAAAAAAAGAACGCCGCCGGAAATCCGACGGCGTTTCTGTCCCTCGACGACTGGTGGTCGATTTTATTGCGCAAGTGCGCTCTTTGCTTGATCAACGATTGCGTTGAATGCGGCTGGCTCATGTACCGCCAGATCGGCCAGAACCTTGCGGTCAACTTCGACGCCGGCAAGGTTCAAACCATTTATGAAGCGCGAGTAGGTCAGCGCCTCGTCATGGGCGCGCACTGCAGCGTTGATACGCTGAATCCAAAGGGCTCTGAAATTCCGTTTGCGATTTTTGCGGTCGCGGGTCGCGTACTGATTGGCCTTATCGACGGCCTGACGTGCGACCTTGAACGTGTTCTTGCGACGGCCATAATAACCTTTTGCGGCTTTGACGACCTTCTTGTGACGGGCGTGGGTGACTGTTCCACCTTTGACGCGTGACATATATCAAACCTCCCTTAGCGCGAATACGGCATCATGGAGCGGACAATCTTTGTGTCCGGCTCACTCAACGTCGTGGTGCCACGGGCGTTGCGAATGAATTTGTTGCTGCGCTTGATCATTCCGTGGCGCTTACCGGCCTGAGCGGTTTTGATCTTGCCGTTGGCGGTCACTTTGAACCGCTTTTTACAGCTTGATTTGGTCTTCATCTTGGGCATTTCCGGCTCCTTGCGATTAGTCGGTCGACTGCGCGACTCGGCATGCCACTCTGGCCGGCCGCGCGAATGAAGCCGCCGTATACGATCAGGCCTTCTTTAAGGCAAGAGAAATTCCTGCGATCCGCGCGAATCCTTCAGGTCAGGTATTTGGCCACCACCTTAACCAGAATTTCGGGTATCTTGCCGACGCTGTAACGACCTGGGTTTTCGTCAATCGCAAAAATTATCATCAAACCAGATACAACAACCGCAAACATTGCCACACGCGGGGCTCGCCTTTCAGAGAAAGCTGATACCATGGCCGGGATTGAAAACACGCCAACAACTACGCCAATCGCGAATAATAAATCGGGGTCCATTTTTTATGCCCATTCTGCTCTGGGACATACTATAGCGTATTTTACTCAGGATCGGTTGAAGAAATTAAGCTTACCTGACAAGGGGCTACACGAAGAATGTTGGTCGTTCCGGGTACATTGAAGGGAACACCAGCTGTCACGACGATCTGGTCATCCGCCTTCGCGTAACCTTGTTCCCGTGCGGCTTGCGCAGCGTTCAAAACCGCTTGTTTGAAACGAGATAGCTCCGGTGTCATAACGCAATTCACGCCCCAACTCAGTGCAAGCCTCCTTGCCGTGCCCAACAAATTGGTCATTGCCAGGATTGGAACACGAGGTCTCTCACGCGATGTCAGAAGGGCCGTTGTGCCAGATTGCGAAAAACAACAGATTGCCTTGATATCGGTCGTTTCGGCAATTTCGCGTGCGGCAGAAACGATACCATCGGCGACGCTCGTGCGTTCGGCTCTGCGCGAAGCTTCCATGATTTCACGGTAAATTGGATCATCTTCGACCTCTTTGGCTACGTTATCCATGGTGCATACCGCTTCCACTGGATATTCGCCTGCGGCCGACTCTGCCGAAAGCATGATTGCGTCAGCGCCTTCGTAAATGGCGGTCGCGACATCGCTAACCTCGGCGCGCGTCGGCATCGGGCTTTCAATCATGGATTCCAGCATTTGCGTCGCAACGATAACTGGTTTGGCAGCGGCCCTGCATTTGCGCACCATCCGCTTTTGCAAAGGCGGCACGTTTTGCACGGGCAGCTCAACACCAAGATCGCCGCGTGCGACCATGATGCCGTCGGCCTCATCGAGAATTGCATCGAAGTCCTTCACCGCCGAGGGTTTTTCAACCTTAACCATGATGGCAGCACGGCCGTTCACCAGGGCGCTGGCCTCGATTACATCTCGTGGTCGCTGTACGAAGCTCAGCGCGAGCCAGTCAACACCGAGATCACAAGCGAATTCGAGGTCTTCACGGTCTTTTTCGGTGAGCGCCGCAAGCGGCAAAACCACATCAGGGACATTGACGCCTTTGCGATCTGAAATCGCGCCGCCTGTAATCACCTTAGTCTTGGCAAACTGCGGGCCACAATCGGTCACCTGAAGACGTATTTTACCGTCATTCACGAGCAACGTCGCACCGGGAGTAAGCGCCTGAAAAATCTCGGGATGTGGCAAGTTAACTCTCTCCGCTGTACCTGGAACGTGATCAAGATCAAGGCGGAAATCGGCACCTTCTACAAGGTTCTCGACGCCATTTTCAAACGCACCAACGCGGAGTTTTGGACCCTGCAAATCCGCCAAAATTGCTATCGGGCTATCAAGCTCTTCTTCAAGCTGGCGGATAATTTCATGTTTGGATTTAATCGACTTGTGATCGCCATGGCTCATATTCAGCCTGAAAACATCAGCACCGGCCTGATGCAAACTCTTGATCGTTTCGTAATTATCCGACGACGGTCCAAGCGTGGCGACGATTTTTACATTTCTATGGCGTCTCATATTAGTCCTGCGTTTTGGCCGTCCCGGCAGTATTTAAGTTAGCGATAACATTCGCACTTGCTTATTATGCAATTCTCTTTCCCTTTCAACTGTCCTAGACGTGGCAAAGGGACCCAAGGGGCAAGATGACATACAAACCTATTGAAGTCGAAGGCGCAGATAGGCCGTCACGCTGGCTTGTGACTTGTGATCATGCACGAAATACTGTGCCGGACTTCGTTGGCGGAGGCTGTTTGGGGCTGGCGGATGCGGATATGCAACGCCACATAGCCTATGATCCAGGTGCGCGCGGTGTCGCGCTTGCTTTGGCGAATTTGCTGGACGGGACGTACATCGGGTCAAATTTTTCGCGTCTCGTGATTGATCCGAACAGGGGCGAGGACGATCCGACGCTGGTCATGCAGCTGTATGACGGTACCATCATTCCCGCAAACCGGGTTATGGACACAGCGTCAATTAAGCAAAGACTAGAGCTCTGCTACAGGCCATATCACACCACTTTGGCAAAACACGCCGCACGCCAGGAAAACACGATACTGATTTCGGTTCATAGCTTTACACCGCAACTACGCGGACGGGCCCCAAGACCCTGGCAAATTGGTGTTCTCTTTTCATCTGATGAACGCCTTTCACGGCCTGTTATCGATTTACTGAACGCACAAGGTGATCTCTGCATTGGCGAGAATGAGCCCTATACCGGAGCTCTTAGGGGCGATGCGCTCGATACGCACGCAGTCCGAACAAAGCGCGCCCATGCGCTTTTGGAATTTCGCAATGATCTGATCCAAACACCGCGGCAACAGATAGCTTGGGCCGAACGTGTCGCACCAATTCTTCTAGAGGCCTCAGAAAAGTCTAACGTTTAAATTGCAGCCTTGCGGCTCTCATCGATATAAACCTCACGCAGACGCGCCGAGAGTGGCCCCGGTGACCCATCGCCGATCTGCGCACCGTCGAGCTCGACCACAGGCATTACAAATGTACTGGCCGATGTGATGAAAGCCTCATCTGCGTCCTTTGCCTCATCAATAGTAAAATGACGCTCTTCGACTTGCATTTGCGCTTCTTGAGCGAAGCGCAGAACGGCTGCTCTTGTGATGCCATGCAAGATGTCGTTGGAAAGCTGACGGGTGATGATTTTGCCGCCCTTGATGATATAAGCGTTGTTTGAGGTGCCCTCAGTCACATGCCCGTCTTGAACCATCCACGCGTCGTCACAGCCCGCAGCCTTGGCCATCATCTTGCCCATAGATGGATAAAGCAGTTGCGTTGTTTTTATATCCCGCCGCCCCCAACGCTGATCATCAATGCTGATCACTTTAATACCCTTTTTGGCCATCGGACTGTCGGCAAGACCGGGTTTTGATTGAGTAAACAGCACAACAGTGGGCTCAGTGTCGGCATCCGGATAGACAAAATCGCGATCACCCGCTGCCCCTCTAGTGACCTGAAGATAGATCATACCCTCATCAATCTCATTAATGCGCACCAGCTCGCGATGGATTTCAAGCAGATCATCCATCACTTCAGGATGCGGCATGTCGAGCTCGTTTAAAGACCGTTCCAACCGCGCGCGGTGACCGTCGAAGTCAATCAGTTTTCCTCCCAAAACCGAAGTGACCTCGTAAACCCCATCACCCATCAAAAACGCGCGGTCGAAAATCGAGACCTTGGCTTCGTTCTCAGGCAGGTATTCGCCATTTACATAGACAGTACGTGTCACTTTGAATTCCTTTCTTGATTTTCGTAAGCGTGCTGCACCGATTGCTTGAATGAGCTCTCGAGATTCGGCCAATCCATCACGCGTTTAAGATATTCAGGATGTGCCAAACAAAACTTCGCAAGAACGTCTGGTGGGAACGTTTTGGGGAAAATATCGATGTTTTGGAGACTTTTCATTTGAGCAAGTGGCGTGGCATCCCCATCGCCGACAGCCACGTTCACCATCTTGATGGACTCAAGCTTCAAACCAAGCAATGGCTTCAGTGAGATAACCTTTTGCGGCGCACCGTAGCCGCCCTCAAGGCTGAAAACCCGTAACCTATCCAAGCTCGCAAGAGCTTTTGCGTGTTCCAGCTGCCCATTCTCACGCAGATGAAGCTCTTTAAGTTTGGTCGCCTTTTCCACTCCGGCAAGGCTCTTGAGCTTTGGACTATGCCAAATCGTCAAAGTCTGGAGACCGGGGGGCAAAGGGATATCTTGCAAATCGGGCGCAGACAGCCAGCGTAAAGTGAGGTTTTCCAGCGGAAGTTTGTCCAGCCCAACAAGCTTGCGAATATGCTTCTTATTTATCTCGTGAATGTAGAGATCCGTTGTAGTAGCAGGAATTGTCGCAAGGTCTAACCTTTCTGCAGGGAATGTACGTGACATGCATCAACCCCAAAGATCGGAAACCGGCGGGTGCACACCGGCCTCATCAAATTTCAAAGCGGCGTCACGGTCTTCTGACAATAAAAGCGGCCCGTCGAGATCGGTCACCATAGCGCCTTGCGCAACCAGCGTCGCAGGCGCCATTGCAAGGCTTGATCCGACCATACAACCAACCATCACTTTATAGCCTTCTGCCAGAGCCGCCTCGCGCAGCGCCAGTGCCTCGGTGAGACCACCGGTTTTGTCGAGCTTGATGTTTACAACATCATATTTGCCTTTCAGTGCAGATAAGCTTTCCCGATCATGACAGCTCTCATCGGCGCAAACAGGCAAAGGGCGTTCCATGCCTAAAAGAACGTCGTCTTCGCTGGCTGGCAAGGGTTGTTCTACAAGAGCAACCCCAAGCTCAACCAAATGCTTTGCTAGGTCGCGATAAATCTCAGCGCTCCAACCCTCATTAGCATCAACGATGATCTTTGAGTCTGGCGCTCCCTCACGAACCGCCTCAAGTCGGGGCATATCGTCAGGCGTGCCAAGTTTGATTTTCAGAAGCGGGCGAAAGGCATTCTTTTCTGCCTGAGCCCGCATTGCTTCTGGGGTATCCAGAGACAATGTATATGCGGTAATCTCGGGACCCGGTTCAGTTAACCCAGCAATTTCCCAGGCACGCTTTCCTGCCCTTTTGGCCTCTAAATCCCAAAGGGCACAGTCTAATGCGTTGCGCGCCGCACCCGCGGGCAAAAGCTCAACAAGGTCTGCTCGCGTAAAATCGGCAGGAAGGCTTTCGATTTCGGCGGTCACACTCTCAAGTGTTTCACCATACCGCGCATAAGGCACACATTCACCCCATCCGTTTACGTCACCATCGCCCAATCGCACCGTGAGAACATGCGCTTCGGTACGAGAACCGCGACTGATAGTGAAAATCTGCGCCAGGTTAAAGACATCTCGGGTTACCGAAACTTCCACGAAATACGCCTTTCAATGATCGATGCTTACGCTCTTAGATGGCCTCCAACGCGTCTACAAGCTTATCTGAGCCAAAGCGGTATGGGTCAGTTGCAGGAAGGCCCATATCCGCCTCGACCTTGGCCAGATAGGCCTTGGCGTCATCTTCGTTCATATGTTGCGTGTTCACGGAAACACCGATTACTTTGCAGTCCGGATTACCAACCTGCGCCAAAGGCAGAGCGGTATCGCGCAGCCTCTCAAGGCTTGGTGGTGTGTACTCAGGCAAGCCGCGCATGTGCTCTCGCGTCGGTTCATGACACAGGATCAGCGCGTCCGGCTGGCCACCGTGGACAAGCGCCATAGTCACGCCCGAATATGATACGTGGAAAAGGCTTCCCTGCCCTTCGATCAGATCCCAGTGATCTGGATCATTGTCGGGTGTTAGATACTCCACAGAGCCCGCCATGAAATCGGCAATCACCGCATCGAGTGGCACGCCACCGCCCGTGACCAGAATTCCGGTCTGCCCCGTGGCGCGAAAGGTGGCCTTCATACCACGGTCGCGCATGTCGCGTTCCATCGCCATAGCAGTATACATTTTTCCGACGGAGCAATCGGTGCCAACCGCTAGACACCGTTTACCAGTGCGTTTCTTTCCGTTCGCAATCGGATAGGCCACCGTCGGCACACGCACATCATGGAGCGTCGCACCGTGTGTCTGCGCGGCAGCGACAAGATCGCCCTCGTCTCGCAGAAGATTGTGCAAGCCGGATGCAAGATCGTAACCCATTTCAATGGCTTCGATCAGCACGGCTTTCCATGCCTGCGAAATCACACCTCCACGGTTAGCCACACCAATAACAAGCGTTTTAGCGCCACGATCCCTGGCTTCGGCCAACGTCATATCCTTAATGCCAAGATCGGCGCCGCATCCTTCCAGGCGTATCTGGCCAACCGCATGATCAGGCCGCCAGTCGCGAATACCGATGGCCACTTTGGCGGCAAGCATGTCGGGCGCATCACCCAGAAAAAGCAGATATGGCGTATCGATCATGTTCATCCCCGCGGCAGAATCATTCTGACGGCAGCTTGCTATGATTTTCCCGCGAATTTTTGCCGAATTACGGCAATATTTGCTGAATATCGCAACATTCTTCGACTATTGGTCATATTTAGCGTAGTTAATTCCGAACTAGATTGCAAAATTGTGGCAAGGCCACCAATGGCGTGCTGCTTGAAAGTTGTGCAACAATTCATTAGCCGATCTGCAACACTAATGAATCACGTCAGGAAAGGACGTCACCATGAGCTTTCGCCCGCAGCCACCGGCACCGGCCCGGCCCAATAGATGCCAACTGTTTGGACCAGCGTCCAAACCTGAACTATTCGAAAAAATGGCGTCCTCAGCAGCTGACGTGATCAACCTCGACCTCGAGGATGCGGTGGCTCCCGATGACAAGGAAATGGCGAGAAAGAACGCGATTGACGCGATCAACGACATCGATTGGGGCAAGAAAACCCTGAGCGTTCGCATCAACGGTCTCGATACGCAATATTGGTACAAAGACGTTGTCGATCTGCTTGAAAAAACCAATGGTCGTCTCGACATGATCATGATCCCCAAAGCAGGCTCTGGTGACGACATCTATGCGGTTGATGCACTGGTAAGCTCACTGGAGATCGCAATGGGTCACAAGAAACCACTGGCTTTCGAATGCATCATCGAAACAGCGATGGGCATCAGCCACGTGGAAGATATCGCCAAAGGCAGCCCACGCATGCAAGCGATGAGCCTTGGTGCAGCGGATTTCGCGGCCTATATGGGGATGCAAACCACCGGCATCGGCGGCACGCAGGAAAACTACTATATGCACCGCGAAGGCCAGAACTATTGGCCCGATCCTTGGCACTGGGTCACCGCCAACATCGTGGCCGCTTGCCGTACACACGGCCTGTTACCGGTTGACGGCCCATTCGGTGATTTCTCTGATCCCGAAGGTTTCAAAGCACAAGCTTTGCGCTCTTTGACACTTGGCATGGTTGGCAAATGGGCCATTCACCCAAGCCAGGTTGAGCAATGCAACGAGATCTTTACGCCAACAGAAGCGGCCGTAAACGAAGCGCGCGAGATCCTTGCGGCGATGGAAGAAGCCAAAGCCAAAGGCATGGGTGCCACAAGTTACAAAGGCCGATTGATCGACATTGCATCGATCAAACAGGCCGAAGTGATCGTTAAATCGGCAGAAATGATCGCCGACTCATAAAACAATCCAGAGCCCCGACAATCGGGGCTCTTTTCTTTCTGCATCACG
The DNA here is from genome assembly GCA_038531775.1 of Pseudomonadota bacterium. Classification (GTDB taxonomy): domain Bacteria; phylum Pseudomonadota; class Alphaproteobacteria; order Rhodobacterales; family Rhodobacteraceae; genus Roseovarius. Next base: position 146,248 of record JBCBBI010000001.1, read on the forward strand.
GAGTCGCGTTATGAAACGAATGGCTTTATCCGCAATTGCGATATGCTTCAGCGCGCTGGTAAGTTTTGCAGAGGATTTGGAGCCGCGCGAAGGTTGGGCCGTTGTCCCGACTTCAAAGTCGTTTGACGAACTGGTGGACGCCACGCGCAAAGCAGTGAAGGCAAATGGCATGATCGTCGTCACTCAAGCAGGGCCGACCAAAGCTGCGGCAAAACGTGGCATAACAATCCCGGGCAATAGGGTCATTGGCGTTTTTAACAACGATTTTGCGGTTAAGGTTCTTGCCACTTCTACAGCGGCAATGATCGAAGCGCCGATAAGGCTCTATGTTACTGAAAACAAAGACGCGACTGCGACGTTATCGTACAAAAAACCAAGTTCTGTCTTTGCCCCCTACATGGAAGAAGGCGGCGCTGCTTTGTCAGAATTGGCAAAGGAATTGAATGACGTTTTTGCATCCATAGCAGGCGGGGCCACAAAGTAATCTGCGGTAACACTCACGTGAGCGGTCTTGTTCATTAACGCTTTCCTCGCGATGTGATGCGTGCGAAGCGATCCCAAGGACTTTGAATGAATATATCAGAACTACGCGCCGCTGATGTGTTGGCCCAAAGGCTCTTCGCGGCTGGATGTCGATATGCCTTTGGCATGCCGGGCGGCGAAGTCCTCACAATCATTGATGCGCTGGAAAAGGCAGGCATCAAGTTCATCTTGGTGAAGCATGAAAACGCCGGCGGCTTCATTGCTGAGGGTGTCCATCATCGCGATGGCGCACCCGCAATACTGGTGGCCACTGTTGGCCCTGGTGCGATGAACGGCATCAATGTGGTTGCAAATGCTGAGCAAGACCGAGTGCCAATGATCGTGCTCACGGGTTGCGTCGATGCTGATGAGGCACTGACCTATACGCATCAGATCCTCGATCATCAGCAGGTGATGCGCCCGATCACCAAAGCCAGCTATCGACTAACGTCAAACAGCGCTGGCATAATCGCGGACAAAGCCGTCGCCATTGCAACCGAGGCGCGCTGTGGTCCAGTGCATATCGATGTCCCGATCAGCGTCGCCGATACGAAAGTGCCTATTGATACGCCAAAGCCACGGCGCGCATCAACAAGCCCGGCAGCTCCAAGCGGCGCCGATGCGGCCAGAGCGCGGGAGGCCATGGCCAAAGCGCAACGACCAATCGCCATAGTCGGTCTTGATGTGCTCAGAGATCGTTCCGAGACAGTGTTGCGCGCCTTTTTGGAACAGTTCAGCATCCCTTTCATCACAACTTACAAGGCCAAGGGTGTATTACCGGAGAACCACCCTCTTTGCCTTGGGGCTGCAGGGCTTTCTCCTTTGGCTGACAAACATCTTTTACCGATTGTAAAACAAGCCGACCTAGTGCTTTGCATCGGCTACGATCCTATCGAAATGCGGCAGGGTTGGCGGAATGCTTTCGATCCCAACAGCCAAACCATTATCGATATCGCGGCGGTGCCAAATACCCATTACATGCACCAAGCAAATCTGAACCTGATCGCCCATAGTGGCGAAACGATGGAGATGCTTGCGGAACTTACTCCTACGCGAGAGGTGTGGACGGGGGCGGAGCCGAAGGCAGCGCAAACCGCCTTATCAGAGGCTTTCCCGAAAGATGATGAATGGGGGCCGGCCGGTGCCATAGACGAGGCACGTAAAGTACTTCCGGACAACACTCTTGCAACTGCCGACAGCGGTGCGCACCGTATCCTGCTCAGCCAAATGTGGGCATGCAGTGAACCTCGGGGGCTGATCCAATCTTCGGCGCTTTGCACGATGGGATGTGCGGTACCTATGGCTATCGGCCTGAAGATAGCAGAGCCAAAGCGCCCTGTGATAAGCTTTTCTGGCGATGCCGGTTTTCTTATGGTGGCGGGCGAGCTTGCGACGGCTGTTGAGCTAAAGGTTGCGCCGATCTTTTTGGTTTTTGTCGACTCAAGCTTGGCTCTTATCGAGCTCAAACAAAGGCAGCGACAACTTCCGAACAAAGGTGTCGATTTTCAACATCATGACTACGCCGAAATCGGTCGTGCATTTGGCGGCGAAGGGCACACCGTATCCAATCGAGAGCAATTGAGGCTTGCGCTCAACGCGGCGCTTAAGTGCAAGACTTTTTCCGTGATTGCGGCAAAAATCGAACCAGGCGGTTATGACGGCCGAATATGAGGGCAAAGCAGCCTCCAGACCTTTGGAAGTCTTGAGATGGTTTTACCGCCAAATAAACTCCGCTCACACGAATCGGAAAAGTGTCAGTTTTTTAGGCAGTAACCTCTAAAGAATTGAAATATTTAGCCCAAATTCGCGCATAACTGCCGGTTTTTCGGCAATAAACCGCATAAAAGCTGGCGGAACCTTTCACGGCTGATCACCAATTTGTTAATGGCTCAAATAGCGGTGGGTCACCATCTTTCAGACTGCTAGACAAGGTTATTGTTACCATATGCGCGACAAGGAGCGGATTGGGTATGAGGTCAGACATTTTTGGGCAACCGACGAGTTTGAATAACAGAGCGGCGTTGGCGGCTTGGAATGATACTCTGATGGGTTTTCTCGCCCATGCAGCAATCACGCCAGTGCACTTGGGCAAGGTTCTCGAACTTGAGCCAGGTTTTGCGTTGGGACACGCTGTCAAAGGTATGTTTTATATATTGTTGGGTCGCAGAGAGCTGATGCAAACCGCTCATGATGCATATGCAGCGGCACTAACCGGCAGTAAAGAAGGACATATTACGGCTCGTGAGCAGAAATTTGTGCAAGCCTTGGGCGTCTGGCTTGATGGCCGCCCTAGCGAAGCAATTCAACTAATCGAGGATGTTTTGCGGATGCATCCAGCTGATGCGCTAGCCATGAAGCTTAGCCATGCGATCCGGTTTGTATTGGGTGACGGCGAAGGTATGCGGCGTTCTATAGAACGCGTGATGGATGCGTACGAACACGACCATGCAGCACGTGGTTACCTGCTTGGTTGCCACGCTTTTGCGCTGGAAGAAACGGGCGATTACGAGAAAGCTGAAATCGCAGGACGCCAATCGCTTTGGATGGCGCCGGATGACGCATGGGGCCTGCACGCGGTTGCGCATGTTCATGACATGACATGCAATGCTAAAAAAGGCCTGGAATGGTTAACCGGACGCGAAAACGCTTGGTCCCATTGCAACAACTTTCGCTATCACGTCTGGTGGCACAAGGCGCTGATGCATCTTGATCTGGGTCAGGTAAGCACGGTGCTAGAGCTTTACGATTCCGAAATACGAAGCGAGAAGACCGACGATTACCGTGACATTTCCAATGCTACATCGCTTCTGATGAGGCTCGAGTTGGACGGTGTAGATGTCGGCCATCGTTGGGAAGAACTGTCCGATATTTGTCAAATGCGCACCGAAGATGGATGTCTGATCTTTGCGGATTTACATTATCTCATGGCGCTCACAGGCGACAAAAAACCCGGCGCAACAGAGCGAATGCTGCAGCGCATAGCCAAGGATGCGAAATCCAACGATGAAATGGCAAGTCGGATGAGTGATCCCGGTGTGGCTGCGGCCAGTGGCCTGGAGGCATTTGGCGAAGGCCAGTATGACAACGCTTTTACCCATCTAAGTCAAGCTCGAGGCGGCATGCAAAGAGCGGGTGGAAGCCACGCACAAAGAGATGTATTTGAAAGAATAACCATCGATGCCGGTATTCGCGCGGGTAGACTCGACGAAGCCGAGGCCATTTTGAACGAACGTCAGTCCAAACGTGCGGGACGCGAGGACGGCTACACCGCCGCAAGACGGCAACTGATTGCGGTTGGTCGAGGTGATTTTGACGCGGCATCTGTGCCGGCCCAGTAACCCAAAACGTGATCGTCCATCACGCTGCCATTCAACAAGAGAGAAGACACCATGGCGACAATTTCGCCATCATCACAATACCAAGACCCGGTCGCCAAAACTGGTTTGACAGCTGCGTCTGCTGCCAGCACGCGAGATCCGCGTCTAGATTTCTTTCGTGGCATTGCGATGTTTATTATCCTCTTGGCGCACACGCCGGGCAATCTGTGGACCCGCTGGATTCCAGCCAGATGGGGCTTTTCTGACGCAACAGAGATGTTCGTTTTCTGTTCCGGCATGGCCTCTGCTATCGCTTTTGGAAAGGTTTTTCAGAATAGAGGTCTAGCACTCGGATCAGCTCGCATCTGCTTCCGCGTATGGCAGGTTTATTGGGCGCATATAGGTTTGTTTTTCGCGACATTGACCGTGCTTTTGCTGCTGCCACATCTTGGGTTTGAACTGCGCGATTATGTCAGGCAGCTAAATTTGCCCCCCTTCATAAACAACGTTGAGGGAAATCTTATTGGGCTGCTGACCCTGACTTATGTGCCCAATTATTTTGATATTCTGCCGATGTATCTCGTCATTCTCGCCATGATCCCGTTGATGATGGCCCTTTCGCGGATTCATCCATTTGTGGCTCTCGGCGCTTGTTTAGTCATTTGGGCCGGCGGCAACATGGAACTTTTGGAGCTGTTTGGCCGTGAAGATGTCACGCCTCTGCAGCTACCTGCGCAGCTTTGGTTTGAAGAAGGGCGCAATACTCGACCGTGGTTCTTCAATCCATTCGGTTGGCAACTTTGTTTCTTTACTGGATTTGCGCTGATGATCGGCTGGCTGCCTCAGCCCCCGGTGAACAAGCTTCTGGTTGGACTTGCATTGGTTATTGTGATTGCGTCTTTCCTCTTTTCTTCGGTTGGTCTTAGGCAATTCGACTGGCAACCAGAGTGGTGGGATGACATACGTAAATGGCTTCGCGGCGTGCGCCGCGATATGGGACCGCTGGCGAACAAGACCGATTTTGGCCTCTTCCGTTATCTTCACATGCTGGCTCTGGCCTACCTTGCCTGGGCGTTGGTCGGTGAGCGCGGCAAGTATCTTAAGGTTGGCGTTTGGTGGTCGTGGATCGTGGATAAAATCATCATGAAGGTGGGTCAGCAATCGCTTGCTGTGTTCGTCTTCTCCATGCTCCTAGCACGCCTTCTGGGCGTATGGCTCGACGAAACCTCGACACTAAACGGAAATCGGTTTGTGCGTGATCCATGGGCAAATGCGGGTATTAACCTAGTGGGCTTTGGCCTGATCATCGGCTGCGCCTACCTGGCCGGATGGTTCAAATCATCACCGTGGAAGGCCAAAAGATCATGACCCTTTCGCGCCGTTCCTTCCTGGCTGCCAGCACCGCGATGGTCGTCTTTGCCCGACCCGATCTAGCTCAAGCAGCGGTGGAAACGCCGTTCACGCATGAAACGGTTGTGCAATTGGCGCGTGAGCTCTCGAGCAAAAAGTATAAAAAACGGCCTGCGGTGCCCGATGATTGGATCAATCTGAGCTATGACCAGTATCGCGATATCCGGTTCCCTCGCGGTAATGCGCTATGGGCAGATACGGATCGTTCCTACAACGTCGATTTCTTTGCACCGGGGCTCTACTTTCCTCATGCGACAAAGGTTTATACCGTCGCAAACGGCATGGCTACGCCGGTGGATTTCAATCTTGATCTTTTCGACAAGGGCAAACTCGTACCTGATCTGACCAAACAGCACTCCGCCTTGGGCTTCTCAGGATTTCGTTTGCGTACCGATCTGGGCCATCCAGAATACAAAACAGAGTACTGCGTATTTCAGGGCGCGAGCTATTTTCGCGCTATCGGACTGGCGCAGACCTACGGGCTTTCGGCGCGCGGATTGGCGATCAAAACCGGCGATCCGATGGGAGAAGAATTCCCTGATTTCACACATTTCTGGCTTGAAGCACCAGGGTCTGACCAGGAAAATATGGTCGTGCACGCGCTCATGGATAGCCCAAGCGTGACGGGCGCTTATCGATTTGATATCCGGCCAGGTGCGGACTGTGTCATGGATGTAGACGCCACGCTGTTCCCCCGTGTCGAGATGGAAAATGTCGGCATAGGCCCTTTGACATCGATGTTTCTTTACGATGAGACAAACCGGTCGCGGTTCGATGATTTCCGCCCCGCGGTTCACGATTCAGACGGTCTGATGATGTGGAATGGCAATGGTGAGATGATCTGGCGACCGCTGGCCAATCCTGTTGCGCTCGAGATTTCGAGCTTCGTCGACAACAATCCGCGCGGTTTTGGTCTTATGCAGCGAGCGCGCAAGCTGTCTGATTTTGCTGATCTCGAAGCGCTGTATCACAACCGCCCGGGACTCTGGGTGGAACCAAAGGGCGATTGGGGCCGTGGCACCGTGACGCTCGTTGAAATCCCAACAGATCAAGAAATATTCGACAACATCGTTGCCTATTGGCGGCCCTCTGAACCGCTCCAACCCGGCGAACAAACGAACCTATCTTATCGGCTGACATGGGGCGAAGACGCGCCGGTCAGGACAGATATGCCGCGCGTGATTCAGACGGCAATGGGCGAAAAGCACTGGGGCGATGGACGTGTCGTAGTCATAGATTTTGAGGCACATCCACTTTTTGCGGATGGCCCCGACGCAATGACCGTGGTGACCAGATCGCCGCACGTCGAAACCACCGAGGGCGTGCTACAACGAAACCCGGAAACGGGTGGTCTTCGCCTGGCTTTCTCATTCGATCCTGGTGAGCGTAACCATGTTGAGCTTCGTGCACAGCTACGCAAAGACGGCAAGATGGCCTCGGAAGTCTGGCTCTATCGGTGGACCTCCTGATGCGTCAGGACCTGCATATCATGCCGCCAGAGGCACCTCTGGATATGCCAGAGCAGAACCTTCAGGATGGCTATGCAGATCCGAAGGCGCCGGAAATCAGCACCGATTACATGGTGACTGCCTGCCGGTTTTTCGTTTTTGTCCCTGCGATATTGGCCACTTTTGGTTTCGTTCACCTGATGTGGAATTGGTTTGGAGAAAGCGGGATCAGCATCGTCGAAGGCGCGCTTTTGGGGCTGATGGCGTTCAACTTCTTCTGGCTCTGCCTAACGGTCAGTACGGTGGCGCTTGGGCTTGGTTCTCTCACAAGGCCCGCGCAAGCGGACAGGCCCGACAAATCACTTAAAGTCGCGCTTTTAATGCCGATACACAACGAAGTTCCCTGGAATGTATTTGGAAATGCAAGATCCATGCTTGAGGAGTTACGCGGTCGTGGAGGGCAACACGAATACGCGCTCTTTATTCTCAGCGATACACGCGATGATAAGATTGCGGAGATAGAGCAGACGAGCGTTCAAGCCTTGAAAGAGAGCTCTCCCGACGTGACGCTCTACTATCGCCGACGCGTCTCAAACACTGACCGCAAGGTTGGAAACATCGCAAATTGGGTGCGCCGTTGGGGCGGTGACTGGCCTGCGATGGTTGTCCTTGATGCTGACAGCCTGATGACAGGACGCGCCATTCGTCAGCTCACTGACGCACTTGTGGCCGATCCGGGCGCGGGACTCATCCAAAGTTGTCCACAGCTGATTGGTGCACAGACAGTGTTTTCCCGCATGCAGCAATTTGCCAACGGGGTTTATGGCACAGCGCTTGCCGAAGGGCTGGCACGTTGGACCGGGCAAGAAGGCAATTATTGGGGGCATAACGCGATCATTCGCACGGAGGCCTTTGCGGCAAGCGCCGGTCTGCCCCATATGCGGAGCCCACTTGGTAGAGACACGCTTATTATGAGCCATGATTTTGTGGAGGCGGGCCTTTTACGCCGCGCTGGATGGTCCGTGCGTGTGTTGCCGCGCCTGCGCGGCTCTTATGAGGAAACGCCCGCCAATCTGATCGACCATATTCAACGTGACCGGCGATGGTGCCAGGGTAACCTGCAACACTTGCAGCTTTTGGCAACCAAGGGCCTGCGCCCAGCCTCGCGTTATCATCTGTTTCATGGCGCTATGAGCTATATCCTGTCGCCTATATGGTTCGCCCTGCTGGTAATGTGGGCCCTGATCGGCCAGGGCAGCGATGCGTCCGTTTTGACCTATTTTTCACCTGACAACCCGCTGATGCCCACATGGCCGGAAATGAGCGAAGGTCGGCATGCGTTGGTAATCGCGCTGATGTATTCGCTGCTCCTTGCGCCGAAACTGATGGGCATTGTGGCGATCCCGCTGACGCGCACCCGGTTTTCCGATTATGGCGGTCCCCTGCGTTTCTCGATGTCGTTTTTCTCAGAGCTTTTGCTATCGGTGGCCTATGCGCCCATTTTGATGGTGCAGCAGATGATAGCAGTTTTCCGCACAGCTTTTGGGCTTCAAAAAGGGTGGACTCCGCAAAGTCGAGAAGGTGGTAGTTATGGGCTGGTAACGCTGCTGATCAGTCACGCGCTTGAAACCGTGAGCGGGATCGCTCTGATCTTTGGTATGGTTGCAGGGCTTGTCTCGCTCTGGCTACTGCCGATCGCTATAAGTCTTGCCGTAGCAGTGCCGCTTTCTGCGCTAAGCGGTGTCTCCCTGCACGGTGCTGTGGCAAAATGGATGGGCACCCGTGAACATTGGCGCGAGCCTCAGATCACCAAAGCCGCGCGGCATTACCGTGCAGAGCTTAAGGCAAGCTTGCAGGGTCAAGGCAAGGCCACGCCTGCTGAGTGAGAACCAAAGTCCGGCTTAAGCCAAGAAGCTTTGCTGCTATTTACACGACTAGACGCTTAACCAGCAGTGCCCAAGTAGTCCGCGATTTTCCTATGTTTCAAATGAATTGCCCATTCATAAGCAGTCGCTGAATGATGAATATCTTTCATACCAAGTTCAGCTCCGCCTTCCACCAGAGCAACAACTGTCTCAAACCTACCGTTTGCAACAGCAGAGTGAAGTGGGGTGCAATGGCTGTGCCCGCCGGGCGGGTTGTATCGATTTGGATCGGCACCCGCGGATAACAGCTTATGCACGACCCATGTGCGACCCGCGCTTGCCGCAAGGGATAGCGCAAGTTGGAGGTGATCCTCGCGCGGACTGTTGGTCAAACGCTCAACTGATTCCCGTTCGTCCAAAGCCGCCGCTGCAGGCAAATCCAAGGTAGCCCCACAATGCAGGAGAGTGCGAGCCGCTTCGAACTCTTCATGAGCTAAAGCGCTATACATACCCGCGTCCGGGTGAGCACCATAATTGCAAAGCAATTTCAAAAGTGGCGATTGAAGTCCAGATTCCCGGCACACACGTCCCGAAGCGGCAAGCATCAATGTTTCATCCAAGGAGTCTTGGTTGTTACGCATACCGGACTCCAAAAGAAGTTCTGCGATTTCCAAGGCATTTCCCGGTAGACTGCCCTGTCTTATCGGATTTTCCGGCAAAAACTCCAATAATGTGGGATTAGAGAAATAATTGCCTCCTTCAAAAACCGCCCTTTCATACACAAGACCAGGGTGTTGTTTTAGAAGTCTCGACAGCCGTGCTAAATCACCCGCATCCATAAAGTCCAAAGCTTGCTTGAACGGACCATATTGAAGACGGTCATTGTGCGAAAGAACAAGTGCCTCGTGATGCCGATCCGCTATCACTGCTTTGAGGCGCGGCCAGGAAACGTAACCATATTCTCTCGCAATCGCTAGTTGAGCATCACTGAGTGCAAACGTCTTTGCGGTTAACACCTCGTCAGAAAGGCCACTATACTTGGGATGAAATTCTCGCACGCGTTGGAACGCGGACATTTGCCCCGTTCTAAAATCACTTAGAAGATCTTTCGCTTGACGCTTAAGTTGGTCAAGATTTGCAGAGTCCGGCAGCCGTTTTGTAGGCATAGAACTTTCCTTTCATTAGCGGGTTGCCTGCATCTTTCGCCAAAAGGTCAGTTCGAATGACGGGTCTTTTAAGTGGAGTGGACTCAGTCCTTTCCGCAGGTTGGATGCACCTCCAAAGCGCTTTTGCGTGATAACTATCCGGATGTTTAAAAGCAATAGCTCACAACAACAGCAGCCATTGCACTAAAGCCGCACCAGTAACTTCAGCCGCAAAGCGAACAAGAAGCTAAGGTTTCAAAGATCAGAACTACTCCAAGCCCTCAAACCAATCGATCGCCATATCGGCCCAGCCTTCGGGCACTGTATGACCGCCGGGAAACAGCGCCATTTCAAGAGCGGCGTCTTCGGCGCAACCGTTCCATTTGCGCAGCATAAACTCGCCGTCCCGACTGAAACCGCTTGGTTTTTCATCCCAGCATTGATTGGCCTCGCGCCAGATCTCAAGCCCAGCAAAGATATCACCCTGCTCAAACCGTCCGCCGCCAAGTTTTCGACCCTCAAGCGGCACTGTGTTGTCGCTCCAACCATGGGTGTGAAATAGCTTCACTGGACCCTCGCACGACACCGGATGCGGCCTCCAGAACCCACCAGATACCGGGGCATATGCGCTAAATGTCTCAGGCGCATCGCAGGCCAGGTAATTCACCATAAAGCCGCCTGCCGAGAAGCCAGACAAAAGCACAGTATCCGGGCTTGTACCAAAACGTTCCGAGGCGTCTGCCACAACGTCGGTGAGAAAGCCAACCTCCTCGCGCCCCTCCCAGCCTGGAAAGAAATTCCAACTCATCGGGCCATCGCCACGACTACGCAAACCATTGGGAGCGATCACCGCATAACCACGTGCCAGAAGCGGGTCAACCATACGATCAATATTGATCGTATTGCGACCGCTGCCGCCGTAGCCATGCAAAAAAACGACGACTGGCGCAGGCTCGGTCACTTCATAGGGCAGTTTAAGGTGATAGCTTCCGCCCTCCATCTCACACATGTCATCACTGTCGGCACATATGGCTTGAGCTGTGCTTGCACTTAGAATGAATGCAAGCGCGGCGGAAAAGAAATAGCTTGGGTTCACGTGGGCTAGCCTTGGGGAGTTTTTGTTGGAAGTCCGGTTTTGAGCCAGCCGGGCCCTGCGGTAGATCCGAGCATGCCCTCTGGAACGTCGATGATGTTGGTATATCCCGCCTCTGTTAGCTGGTTGCTAAGCCGCGCGGAGCGCACACCGCGCGCGCAAATCAATGCGACAGGCGCGTCTTTTGCTCCATCCGTTAATTTGTCTAGCTCTGCAATAAAGTCATCTCGGCGCATGTCGATTGGGTTGGCACCGACACCGACGCCGGTCTTTTCCCATTCATCTGGTCTGCGTACATCGACCAAAAAAACATCACCGGCAACAGCCGCCTGATGCGCCTCTGTAACGGTTAGCGCGCCTCCTTCGTAATTCGGTCGATAAAAATAGGCGGCAGTGGCTCCGCCAGCGGCGATAGTCGCCACAGCACCAAAAAGCACGGCTCGGCGTTTTAACAGAGGTTTCTTTGTTCTATCCATCTCGCCTCGCGATTTTGGTGGCTCAGTCAGTCACATAAGTAAGGGCTAGCATGCGAAAATCGTAAACAAAAATCGGTGAGCGCTCTGAAACTATCTAACGCGTGCATTTGAAACCAGACACATGGTCTTTCCACGTGAATAGTAGTGCAGAGGAGGTGAGATGCACGCTGTTGTGCATGAAAAATTCGACGGGAGGCCGAAGATTTCAAACTTCCCGGATCCCAAGCTATTCCCGGGAGCGGTTATGCTTAAGGTTGAGACAACTGGTGTCTATCGCAGCGATTGGCGAATGGGCCATGACGCCGTTGTAGCCGTGCCCGACGCGACCAGTGCCGGCGCGCATGTCTCTCTTGACGCGCTCGGTCATGGTCAGACTTGATTCCATTCCATCGCAAACCTTCGTAAGCGCGGCAGGCATGTTCAGGTAGGATTGATGCTGGCCTGGGACACCGACGCACCTTTGCCGATGGCGCAGGTTATTGCCAATAAGCTTGAGATATATGTCAGCCAAGATATGTAAGCGCATCGCTATGATGCGATGTTAGGTATGATCACGTCGGGGCAGCTATCGCCGGAGGACTTGATCAGTGAACGTATGACCCTAGAGCAATCGATTGATGCTTTGGCCGACATGGATAGTTTCACTTCGGCGGGCGTCGGGATAATCACCCAGTTCTAGAACCAATTAAAACCGGTCGAGCAAGCGGCGCAAATAATCGAGTTCGATCTCAGGTCGTGATGCGTCACCGGATCGCTTACGGATCTCATCAAGAAGCTCTCCCGCCCGTCGATAAACATCCTCTCGCGCCTCAAAATTCCCATCGCCCTGCGAAAAGCCCCGCTGTGTGCGGCCCAGTGGGTCTTGTTCGCCAAACTGGCCCAGGTTCTGACTTTGCGCCTGACCCTGTCCTGCCTGGCTTTGGTTATTTTCTGCCAAAGCTTGGCCAAGATTGCGCATGCCTTCGCGCAAGGCGTCCATCGCCTCTGCCTGACGATCAATCGCTTCAGGCAAATCATCCTGGCGCAATGCATCTTCAGCGCCTTGCATAGCCTCGCCTGCACGATCAAGAGCCCTGCGAGCGTCCTCGCTAGCCTCTCCATTCAGATTTGGCAACGCTTCACGTTGGCGCTGGAGCTCGCGACGCAGCGCTTCTTGACGGTCTGAGAGCGCATCGCCACCTCCACCCTGACCTTGGGCTGATTGTTGGTCACCTTCACCGCTGCCTGGTTGTTGACCGTCACCACTGCCCTGGCCTTCGTGCGATTGGCCCTCTCCCTGACCACCGCTGCGACCTCGATTACCTTGGGATTCGCCAGCCTGAGCGCCCGGATTGTATTGCTCTTGCAAGTCGCGAAAAGCGTCATCTGACAGGCCTTGCTGCTCACGCAGTGTCTCGGCCAAGCCTTCCATGGCTTGCTGGCCTTCAGATTGACCACCCTGGCCCTGACCTTGGGTTACGCGCATGTTTTCCATCATTTGTTGGAACTCTTCAAGCGCCTGCTGCGCCTCGGCAAAACGACCCTGTTCCATCAGCTCCTGAATGCGGTCCATCATATCCTGAAGGTCCTGCTGGCTGAGGTTTTGGGCGTTTTGCTGGCCTTGCTGTTCACCTTGTTCGTCGCTCTCGCCATCACGCTGCGCTTGCTGCGCGCGTTGGCGAAGAAAATCATTCGTCGCTTCGCGAAGCTCTTGCATCAGTCTTGCAATCTCTTCGTCAGAGGCGCCATTGCGCATGGCCTCGCTGAGCCGTTCTTGCGCTGCACGCATCCTCTCCAAAGCGTCGCCGATGTCGCCATCCTCCAAAACAATGGCCAAGTCCCAAAGCGCCTGGGCAATCTCCTCTTGGGCCTCGTCGGTAAGACTTGCATGTTGCTCGAGCGTTTCAAGCCGCCTCAGGATTACCCGCATTCGCAAAAAGGCCGTATCAGAACGGAAAAGACCCTGTTCGGGAGCATGCGAGATTGCCCGCAGGATTTGCGAGACCCGTTTGGCATTTGATTTGGACCAAAGCAGATCGCGCCTTTGTTCGATCACAGACGCGGCAAGTGGATCAAAGAACCGCCTCGCAGGTAGGTCCATTTTGTAGGGTTCGCTTTTCCCGGTCTGCGACTGTTCATCAAAGACCTCGAGCGTCAACGTTACCGGTAAGTGGGCCCAAGGATGTTGCGACAGGTTTTCGATCAGGGTCTCTGTAAAAGCGTCCCTACCGCCTGTGATTGGAAGCGGTAGGTCAAGCTCGATCCGCTCTCGCGGATCAGGTTTTGCGGAAAGACCATGTGACCGGTCCACCTCAGCCATATTAAGCTCAAACGTCGCAACGCCGCCCGCAACGCCATAGTCATCCTGCGCCGAAAACGGCTGGCTCATCTGACCATCAAAAGTCACTTCGAACTCTTGAGATACCAAGGAAACGGCAGGCGCTTCATCAGGAATTGCAGTAACGTCCCATGTCTGCCCACCTGGCCCATTGATGCGCAATTCTCCGTCAGAGTTGATTTCAAAGTTCTGCGCACTGTCGGTTGCGGCCCCGATATCTTCTGTCCGGCCAGAAACAGTCTCTGCCACGCTGAGGGCACCGACTTCGCCATAAAGCCTCAATGTGACCAGGCTTCCCACAGGCGCGCGAACCGTCTCCGATTGGTCATTAAGATAAAGGCTCGGCAAGCCCGTGTATGCGGGCGGTTCTATCCAGCCTTCCCAGGTTGGGCCACCAGCCAAGGCCGCACTATTGCCCCCCATGACATCGCCAACGGAGCCTGCGCGCCAGATAGAGCCGAAAAGCAAACCAACCACGAGAAACAGAAGCGCGACGTACCGCAGTCCAAAAAGATCACGCGAGGCCAGCCGCAGGTCAGGCGAGACGCGTTTAGCTTCAGCAGCTCGACCTCGCATACGTTTCAGGTGAGCTTTCCAAAGAAGTTCCGAGTTCGCATCGCCATCGCCAATCGCTTGGGTGTCTGCTAACGCTGAAAGCGGGTACCCTTTCAGCGAAGCATCAATTCTATCAATGGCCTCTTGCCGGGATGGCCAGCGAAAACGGCTGACGCCGTAAACCGCAAAGCCAAGAGCCGCAGCTGCAGCCAAAACCCCAACAATCCAAACAGCTTCGATAGATGCTACCTCATGCAGTCCCAACATAAGAATAGCGCCGACAAAGATCAGTAAGCTCCAAAATGGCCAGAAAGCACGTGAGATACGCTCCGCCAGAAGTCCAACCCACGTCAGATTAACTTGCCAGCGCAAGTGATGCAGCACGGAAGACAATGGAGATTTACGTTTCGACATATACTTTTCGAGCCCGATACCCGGTTATAGCACTATAGCCACCCAGGAAGTGTATCTCGATTTATCATTTCGTCAAAGCTTGGACGGGGCCGAATGACGGCAAATTGATGCTCATTTACGAGTACTTCTGGAACCAATGGGCGCGTATTGTACTCACTGGCCATAACCGCGCCATAGGCACCAGCACTACGGAAAGCAACGAGATCACCTGCCTGCAGCGTAGGCATTAGACGCTGTTTGGCAAAGGTATCGCCGGATTCGCAGACCGGTCCTACAATATCATAGGGCGCCAATTCAGTGTCTGTTGCAGGCTCTTTTAGTGGAATGATGTCGTGATGCGCCTCATACATCGCCGGACGTATAAGATCGTTCATGGCCCCATCAAGAATAAGGAAATCGCGCCCTTCGCCGGACTTCACATAGATGACCTGGCTCACCAGAATACCTGCATTTCCAACCACTAGACGACCAGGTTCAATTTCGATCTCACAGCCAAGATGTCCGATGGTCTCCTTTACCATCGCTCCATAATCTGTTGGCAATGGCGGCGGCTCGTTTGATTGAGTATAGGGAATGCCCAGACCGCCACCCAAATCGAGGCGGCTAATCTCATGACCATCAGCGCGAAGTGCTTCGGTGAGTTCCGCCACCTTTTCATAGGCGAGGCGGAAGGGTTCCAACTCGGTCAACTGACTGCCGATATGTACGTCGATGCCGATGACCTTCAGACCCGGCAGCTTGCCTGCATACGCATAAACCTCTCGGGCGCGGGAAATGGGAATGCCGAACTTGTTCTCGCTCTTGCCGGTGGCGATCTTGGCGTGGGTTTTGGCGTCAACGTCGGGATTAACGCGCACGGTGATCGGAACGGTCACACTTAGTGAAGTAGCAACTTCGCTTAGCGCGTCCATTTCAGGTTCGCTTTCCACGTTGATTTGACGCACGCCGCCTTCCAAAGCGATTTTCATTTCCTCACGGGTTTTGCCGACGCCGGAAAAAACGATTTTCTCACCCGGCACACCAGCGGCACGGGCGCGCAAATACTCACCACCGGATACCACATCCATACCGGCGCCAAGACCAGCCAATGTCTTGATAATTGCCTGATTACTAGCCGCCTTCATAGCGTAGCAAACCAGATGCGGCATGCCGCCCAGCGAGTCATCAAACAGACGGAAATGACGGCTCAGCGTGGCCGTCGAATAGCAATAGAACGGCGTGCCCACTTCTGCTGCAATCTCTGCAACGGGCACGTCCTCGACATAAAGCTCGCCATCCTTGTAAAGAAAGTGGTCCATGGTATCCGGCTCAAGTTAACCCGGCGGGACATAGCATTCACACCGGTCTTTGCAATGGCACTTTAGTCGCGTCGCATCCGAAGGAAGATATAAAGCGGTAGACCACAGCTTACCCCGATACAGAATGTAGCAGGGATCGCGATGAGGCGCAGCCAATCTTTGTGCTGCACGGTTTCCCAGATGATCCAGATGGTCAGAGCCACGGCAGCAATGGTCAAATCCCAAACAAGACCGCTTGTCGCTGCATTCACGTGCCAGGCGTCGACCATAGCCATGATGTTATAGCCGTTTTGATTAAACCACTGAATGAAATAGGCCATCGGATGGATTGAGCCCCAAACAGCCAAGGCCAGGAAGGCATACTTCAAAAGAACCCACCAGTTCCGATTGTAATCGCGACATTGCTGTTGCTAAGCGTTGTTGCAACTCCGCCAGAGACGCCTTTATTGCTGACACCGATAACCGTCGTGTAGGCCGGTGTCAGAGGCTCACCATCGACGCCGCAACCGGCGAGCAAACCCAGTGCTGCGATTATACCCAAAGCTCTCATACCAAACGCTCCTTCCAGCGTGCGATCTGCTGTTTTACTTGCTCAGGTGCCGTTCCACCGTAGCTGGTGCGAGAGGCCGCTGAAGCATGAACACTGAGAACATCATACACAGATTCGTCTATCCTCGCGTGGATTGATTGCATATCAGACAAATCAAGCTGGGCTAAATCACAATTCTTCTGCTCAGCCATCGCCACAATCTCACCCGTGACATGGTGTGCTTCGCGAAAAGGGAGGCCCAGTACGCGCACCAACCAATCGGCCAGATCAGTCGCCGTAGAAAACCCAGAACCGGCCGCAGCCGCAAGATTTTCGCGATTGGCGGTCATATCGCGGACCATCCCGTCCATCGCCGCAAGCGCCAGCATCAGGGTATCAGCGGCATCAAAGACCTGCTCTTTGTCTTCCTGCATATCCTTGGAATAAGTCAGCGGAAGACCTTTCATTACGGTCATTAGAGCCACATTGGCCCCAAAAATCCTTCCGATCTTTGCCCGGATCAACTCCGCTGCATCCGGGTTCTTCTTTTGCGGCATGATCGACGACCCGGTTGAAAACCGATCTGAAAGGCTGACAAACCTGAATTGAGCAGACGACCAAATCACCATTTCTTCTGCAAGGCGGCTCAAATGCATTGCGCAAATGCTGGCAGCGGACAGAAACTCCAGCGCGAAATCACGGTCGCTGACGGCATCAAGGCTGTTGGCCGATGGTCTGTCAAAACCAAGCGCCTTTGCCGTCATTTCGCGATCAATCGGGAAGGATGTACCGGCAAGCGCCGCTGAACCAAGCGGACATTCATTCATTCGCGTACGAGCATCGCGAACGCGGCCGAGGTCACGCGAAAGCATTTCGACATAGGCCAGCATATGATGGCCCCATGTGACTGGTTGTGCTGTCTGCAAATGCGTAAACCCCGGCATAACCCAATCGGCACCTGCCTCGGCCTGAACCAAAAGCGCGAACATTAGGGACTGAATTCCTCCGTCTGCCGCGTCGAGTTGATCACGCACCCAAAGCTTAAAGTCTGTGGCTACCTGATCATTGCGGCTGCGTGCGGTATGCAGTCGCCCGGCAGGCTCGCCGATTATCTCTTTGAGCCGCGCTTCCACATTCATGTGAATGTCTTCCAAAGACGTTGAATAGGTAAACTTTTCTGCTTCAATTTCTGACAAGACCGTGAGAAGGCCTTCATCTATCGCGCGCGCGTCTTTATCATCTACAATGCCTGTTGCGGCTAACATAGCGGCGTGGGCCCTTGAACCTGCAATATCCTGCGTGGCAAGGCGTTTATCGAAACCGATCGAGGCGTTTATGGCCTCCATGATAGCATCTGGTCCCTCGGCGAAACGTCCGCCCCACATTTGGTTTGAGGTCTTGTCAGTCATGTCCCACGCGCCTCGGAGGCCCTATGAAGTTGTTCAAATATACGGTCTTTTACATGGCGCTGGCGTTCTCTGCAAACGCAGCATCTGCCGACATGTACGAAATTTCCGACTTGCGCGAAGGCGATATGAGGAAGCTGGTGGTGCATTCGGAACCGAAAGCAGCACCCGAGACCGCTTTCATGCTTGAAGATGGCGGTGAAGGCCAAATCGGAGAGTACACCGACCAAATCACCGTATTGAATTTCTGGGCCACTTGGTGCGCCCCGTGCCGACACGAAATGCCCATGCTTTCACAGCTGCAAAAAGAGCTTGGCGGGGACGAGTTTGAGGTCGTGACAATCGCAACCGGACGTAATCCACCGCCCGCGATGAAGAAGTTTTTCGAGGAAATCGAAGTGGAAAACCTGCCGCTGCATGCCGATCCGCGCATGGGTCTGTCGCGGGAGATGGGCATATTTGGTCTACCTGTAACGATTATATTGGACCGCGAGGGGCAAGAGATCGCCCGCCTCCAAGGTGATGCGGATTGGAGCTCTGATGAGGCTTTGACGCTTTTGAAGGCTTTGATCGAGCGGACTGAACCCTCCTGAATTGCAAATAACACCCATCGACCCGGTGAAAGGGTCGAGTTAAGCTCTGTCCAGAAAATCAGTTGAGCCAGAGCCATGTTAGACCATAGCGACGACATTCACGCGCTTTTCGCGGACGCCCCGAAATCCACAGAATTTCGCAAGTTGCGCAAACGGATTGTACGCAATGCGCGTCAGGCCATCGAAGATTTTGGCATGATCGAGAAGGGTGCGCGGTGGCTGGTGTGTCTTTCGGGTGGCAAGGACAGCTATACGCTTTTGGCGGTTCTGCATGAACTGCAATGGCGCGGGCTTTTGCCAGTGGACATCCTGGCGTGCAACCTCGATCAGGGGCAGCCGGGATTTCCCACTACGGTTCTACCAGAGTTCCTTGAAAAAGTGGGCGTGCCCCACCGGATCGAGTATCAAGACACATATTCCATCGTTGTCGACAAGGTGCCGCAAGGTCGTACCTATTGCGCGATGTGCTCGCGGCTACGGCGCGGCAATCTATACCGAATAGCGCGCGAGGAAGGCTGCTCCGCAGTGGTCCTAGGCCATCACCGCGATGATATCCTAGAGACGTTCTTCATGAACCTATTTCACGGCGGACGTCTAGCAACGATGCCGCCGAAGCTTCTGAATGAAGAAGGCGATCTCTTTGTCTACCGCCCGCTTTCCTATGTTGCAGAAGTCGATTGTGAGAAGTTTGCGCAGGCGTTGAATTACCCCATTATCCCCTGCGATCTTTGCGGATCGCAGGACGGGCTTCAGCGTCAACAAGTCAAACAGATCCTTAATGGCTGGGAAAAGAACTCTCCTGGCAGACGTCAGGTTATGTTCCGCGCTCTTATGAACGCCCGCCCCTCGCATTTGCTTGATCCGAAACTGTTCGATTTTCATGCAATGCAACTTGGGTCTCTAAATTTAGAGGAAAATCAAAAGCAACCTCCACGAGGACGTTAAGACACCATTCAAGGCTTACCATTTATGCCCAACTCAGGGCATTCGGGTGTTTAAATGGGTTTGAGTAGAATGTGGTCGGTGGTGCAGATGAGCGTGAAAAGCATTTTCACCGGCCCGCAAGCTTTTTCTTTTATTCCAGCTTTTGTCCTGGCGGGGTACTGGCTTGGTGGCGAGCCTGCTCTTCTGACGATTACGCTGGCGATGCCTGTGATGGCGCTTCTTCTAAGAACTGAAAAGAAAAACACAGCAAAATTAAAAGAAACGAAGTTCGACGCGAAAACCGTGCAAAAGCCAAAATTTGAGCCTTTGCATCCAATAAATACCGCGGAAACAAAAATAGAAAAGCGCGTTTGCGAGACCTGGTGGCAACCGCAGATATCTAATCACACCGGTGAAATATCTGGCTTTGCCGCATGCGACCGTGGTACCAGAAGTCCCTCTAACTCCCGCAGCATTGGAAATACGGAAACGTTTGCAGCTCTGAACGAAACAATGCTCGACGCTGAGCAAGCGATCGTGGCTTGGAAAAAGACAGGGTTTGTCGCACCATGTGTCGAGATATCACTGTCGGCGCATGGGGCGCTTGAGACGCTTATTGCAGACAAGATACTTTGGGAAATTGACCGGCTTTCACTGGAGCCTGAGCAACTGTCATTTGTTATTTCAGAGGCGAAGAGCTTTAGAGAAGATGGCGCTTTGGAATTGAAACGACTTTCGGATCATGGTTGCTCGATTGGGCTAAAGGTATCTGGCACAAAAACGCATTTACTAAGCCTCATCCGGCGAACCGGTGCAAACCACCTCAATCTAAGCCGACGTTTGTTTGCTGGCATCGATAGGACACCCGAGCACAAACAGCGGATCAACAACGTGATACTCATGGCCCAGGATCAAGGGCTTGAAACCACTGCGGTTGGCGTTGCGACGGCAGGCGAGCATGCCTGTCTGGCACAGCTCGGTTGCGATAATGTGCAAGGCGCAGGTTTGGCACCGCCTTTGCCATTGCGCGACACACATGATTGGATCACCGCACATGCGATTAGACTGCAATCGCATCTTTGCATCAGCCGAAACTCTTCCTAAGTTTAGGGTCAAGGTTTTTAGCTTGGGCTCTTGACCTTCGGCGTCTTACTCTGTTGAACCGCCGGGTGACATAAAAACACCAAAGGTGGCCGTCTTCAATGGATGATCAGAATAAGAATTTGCTGCTTGCGACCGCGCTAAGCCTGCTTGTGATCGTAATCTGGTTCGCCCTTTTTCCACCGCCTGAGCCGACGACTACAGACCCAGCGGGCAACACGGCCACGTCAAGCCTCGAAGACAGTCAAGGCGACGTAGCACTTGCCCCGGCGGACGCAGGAGCAGCAACAGCTGATACTGCTGCTTCCGCGTCATCCGAGCCGGAACCCGATGTTCAAGCGCAGCGGGTTGAGATTGATACACCTACGCTCGAAGGCACTATTTCCGCCAAGGGTGGTCGACTAGATGAACTGCGCCTGAAAAACTACCGCGAGACCATCGATAAAGACTCGAACATCGTTACGTTGCTCTCGCCAGTGGGTAGCGACAAGGCCTATTATGCATTGTTTGGTTGGGCTCCTGGTTCTGGGCTCACCGCAGATCAGGTTCCTGGCGCCAACACGATATGGGACGTGACGTCGAATGGACCATTGACCCCTCAAAATCCACTTGAACTGAGGTGGGATAATGGCGCGGGTCTCTCATTCCTGCGCAAAATCAGCGTCGACGAAAAGTCTATGTTCACGGTTATCCAAGAAGTTTCGAATACGGGCGATGAAAACGTGACGCTTGCACCCTACGGCATTCTTGCGCGTCACGGAGAACCTGTGGATTTGAAGAATTTCTTTATCCTGCACGAAGGCGCAATTGCGTTGAATGATGAAGAATTGGTGGAAACCGACTATGATGACTTCGAGCCTGCTGGTCAGCATCAGAATGTAGCGATTGCGCAGGATGGTTGGATCGGGTTTACGGATCATTACTGGATGACCGCGCTGATCCCTGGTCAAGCGGCTGGATCGACCTTCAGCACGTTTCAGGACGTTGGGCGCAATATCTACCAAACCAACATCAAACAAACGACCGAAACCCTAGCGCCTAATGCGTCAATCTCTTACGAGACCCGTCTTTTTGCTGGCGCAAAGGAATGGGAAACCATTCGCGAATATCAGAACAAAGGCGGCGTACCGAAGTTTCTGGATTCGATTGACTGGGGCTGGTTCTTCTTTCTGACGAAACCCATCTTTGCGCTCCTGCATTGGCTGAACGTATATATTGGCAACATGGGCTGGGCGATTATCGCGCTCACACTGATCATCAAGGCGGTGCTTCTGCCGCTCGCCTACAAGTCCTACGTCTCGATGGCCAAGATGAAAGAACTGCAGCCTGAGATGGAGAAGCTCAAAGAAGCTGCAGGCGACGACCGTCAAAAGCTTCAAAAGGGCATGATGGAGCTCTACAAAAAAGAGAAAGTGAACCCGGCCTCCGGCTGTTTGCCAATCCTGCTTCAAATCCCCATCTTCTTCTCCCTCTATAAGGTGATTTTCGTCACGCTTGAGCTTCGGCACGCGCCTTGGATCGGCTGGATCAAAGACCTGTCCGCGCCAGATCCGTCTTCGATTTACAATCTTTGGGGCATCTTCCCTTGGACTGGGCCAGAGCCAGGTAGTATTCTTGCACTTTTGTTCATCGGTATTCTGCCACTATTGCTCGGCATTTCCATGTGGCTGCAGCAAAAGCTGAACCCGGCACCAACCGATCCGACGCAACAGATGATCTTTGCCTGGATGCCCTGGGTGTTCATGTTCATGCTGGGTAGCTTTGCAGCAGGCCTGGTGATCTATTGGATCGCAAACAACATGATAACCTTTGTGCAGCAATACCTGATCATGCTGTCTCAAGGCTATAAGCCGGACGTCTTTGGGAACATCAGAGAGAGCTTCAAGAAAAGAGCAAAACCGGAATCGGAGAAAAAGTAATGCCCTCCGTTGCGGCCCTGTGGCGCCACCCGATTAAGGCGCATGGTCGCGAAGAGGTTCAGTCAGTTCGCTTTACCGAAGGGGAAACCATGCCTTGGGATCGCCGCTGGGCGGTTGCACATGAACTTTCCGATGCCGATGATTCCGCATGGTCCCAATGCAATAGATTTGCCCGCGCTGCCAAAGTGCCTGCACTTATGGCGATCTCTACGACATCAGATCTTGAAACCGGAAGCTTGGAGGTCTCGCATCCCAAGCTAACACCGCTGCGCTTTAATCCCGACGAAGAAGCAAAGAAGTTTCTCGATTGGGTGCGTCCACTTATGCCGAAAAACCGGCCGCAATCAGTACGCCTTGTTCGAGTTCCCGGGCGTGGCATGACAGATTCGAATTATCCTTCCGTAAGCCTTCTTAACCTCGCCTCTAACGCCGCAGTTGCGAAGGCTATGGAGCAGGAAATTTCCCCACTTCGATGGCGTGGCAACATCCATGTTGACGGTTTGGAAGCCTGGGAAGAATTCACCCTGGTTGGTAAGACACTTCGCGTGGGAGGGGCCGAGTTTCGTGTCGAAGAGCCTATAACGCGATGTCTGGCGACCCATGCCAACCCCAAGACAGGCAAACGCGATGCAGGCGTTCTGGCCGCGCTTGATCGCAAGTTCAATCATCAGGAATTTGGAATGAACCTGGTGGTGATAAGAAGCGGCGATGTGGCCGTCGGCGACTTGGTTGAGATATTGCAGTGAGCGTTCCTGCCTTCCCTTTGACGCAAGAGCCTGATGCGCAAAGCCTAGAGACGGGACGAAAGCTATTCGCGGGCCCAGTCGACTTTGTAAAGGGCGTCGTGGCAATGTCAGGCCTTCCTGCGGGAGATCGGCCTGAGATCTGTTTTGCTGGTCGGTCAAACGTCGGAAAATCAAGCCTGATCAATGCACTGACCGGCCGCAAGGCGCTGGCTCGCGCCTCAAACACTCCGGGCCGCACGCAAGAGATCAACTTCTTTGCAATCGGCGACAGCTATTACATGGTTGATCTGCCGGGCTACGGCTTTGCCAACGCACCATTGGCCAAGGTTGAGAAATGGCAGGCCCTGTTGAAGCAATATCTGGCTGGTCGTGCCTCACTGCGGCGGGCATTTGTTCTGGTCGACCACCGTCATGGAGTGAAGCCAGTCGATGAGGAGATCATGCAGTTGCTCGATCGCTCGGCGGTGACATTTCAATGCGTTCTGACCAAAGCCGACAAGGTCAAAAAAGCAGAGCAAGATAAAGTTCTGGCGCAAGTGCGCCAAGCGCTAGCCAAACACCCGGCTGCATTCCCGGAAATTCTTGTGACTTCTTCGGAATCTGGTGCCGGTATTGGCTCCCTTCGCGCGTCAATCGCGAGCATCGACTGACCCAAAGCATTCAGAAAACCTTGATTTTTGGTAATTTTGGCGGCTAACCCTTCTCGCAAGGCACAAAGATGAAGATCAGGGACATGCAGCGCGACAATATAGCTACGGCAAGGACACTGAGCGAGGCGCTGCCCTATCTGCAGCGCTACGATGATGCGGTTGTGGTGATCAAACTTGGCGGTCACGCTATGGGTAGCGATGAGGCCATGTCGAGCTTTGCACGCGATGTTGTTTTGATGCGGCAAGTGGGCGTCAACCCAGTGATCGTCCATGGCGGCGGACCGATGATCAATCAGATGCTGGAAAAGCTGAAGATCAAATCAGACTTCATCGGCGGCAAACGCGTGACAGACGCGGCCACGATGGAAGTCGTTGAAATGGTGCTTTCGGGTACTGTCAATAAACGCATTGTTCAGGCGGTCAACGAGCAAGGCGGCACAGCTGTTGGCCTTTCCGGCAAGGATGCAAAACTCATCACTTGTGTGCCAATCAACCCGGAGCTTGGCCTGGTAGGTCAACCTCACCAGGTTGATCCAGCGATTTTGCAAACGCTCTTCAAGGATGATGCCATCCCGGTCATTGCGCCGCTCGGCTCGGGCGAGGGAGGCGAGACATTCAATATCAATGGCGATACAGCGGCTGGTGCCATTGCGGCCGCGCTCAACGCAGATCGGCTTTTGCTGCTGACCGATATAGCGGGCGTATGCGACGCGGACGGCAACGTTCTGACAGAGCTTTCATCAGGTAAGATCAAGGAATTGACGGATTGCGGTGTGATCGCTGGAGGTATGATCCCAAAGACAGAAACGGCACTTAAGGCTTTACATGACGGCGTGCGGGCGGTTGTTATAATGGATGGACGAACGCCAAACGCAGTTCTGTTGGAGCTTTTTACGGACTATGGTTCCGGCTCTTTGATCCGAGAAGGTTAGGTAAAATGGTGTGTGGTGTGCGAATGATGTCGAATAATTTGATTTTGGTCAAATCCTCGTCAGCCGCAGCCAAAGTGCAATCCATACTTGCCAAGACTGCTCAGCTTTCGCCATTTCGTTCGCGGATCTTTGCGAAATGAAGATAATCCTGATGCGTCATGCCAAATCAAGCTGGAACGACCCTTTACAAGATGATTTTGATCGAGCTCTAAATGGTCGGGGACGGTCCTCTGCAACGGCATTGGGAAACTGGTTGCGGGACAAGCATTATATTCCTGATCAAGCTCTGGTATCATCGTCTGCGCGCACCAAAGAGACCTTTAAAAGGCTTGTCTTGGAGTGTGAGGTAAACTTTCTGGAAACGCTCTATCACGCGCGTCCTGCGCAAATGATGGCAGAGCTGAAGACCGCGAACTCGCAAACAATCCTAATGATTGCGCATAATCCTGGGATCGCATGGTTTGCCCAAGAGCTTCTGGCCGCCCCACCGCCGCATCCCAGCTTTTTCGACTATCCAACAGGTGCCACACTTGTCGCGGAGTTTCCGTTAAAAAACTGGAGAGAGCTACAGCCGGGACAAGGTCGCGCGCTTGATTTTATTGTCCCGCGCGAACTCACGGGTTGAGGTGCTGCATCCATTTAAAATCCGTATAGGTATTCGGCCGTTTCGGGTCTGGCCGGTATGGTTTAAACCAGCACAATGAAGCGACCGCTTTTTATCGGATCAGAAATCTATCGCGGATCCAGTTACGGGGACAAACATCCGCTGAGAATTCCGCGGGTGCCTACGGTCACTGACCTTTCCCGCGCGATGGGGTGGCTTCCGCAAGAACAATTTATCAATAGTCCGTGCGCAAAACCGGCCGCCCTGATGTCTTTTCACACGCCTGACTATATCGCGGCGCTGCAAGCTGCGGAAGAAACAGGTGAGGTTACAGAAGACGTGCGCAAACGCCACCAGATTGGAACATTTGCAAACCCGATTTTTTTGGAAATGTATCGAAGGCCTGCAACCGCTGCAGGTGGCTCTTTACTGGCGACTGAACTGCTCAAAGACGGCGGTATAGTCTATAACCCCGGCGGTGGCACGCATCACGGTATGTCCGATCACGCCAGAGGTTTTTGCTATCTAAACGATCCGGTTTTGGCCATAAAAGCGTTTCTGGCGCAGGGTCTTACCCGGATTGCTTACCTAGATATTGATGCGCATCACTGCGACGGTGTTGCAATGGCGTTTCACGGTGAGCAACGTGTCCTCATGATCTCAACCCATGAAGAAAATCGATGGCCTTTCACCGGTGATATCGATGATCGGGCTGGGGCGTTGGCCATCAACCTGCCATTGCCAAAGGGGACACGCGACAGTGACTTTGACATGGTACTTAACGAGGTGATTTTGCCCGCAATAACTAATTTTGAACCCGAAGTGCTCGTTTTGCAATGTGGAGCCGACGGCGTATCCGAGGATCCTCTCGCCCGGCTTGAGCTATCGAACAATTGCCATTGGCGCACGGTAGATGCCGCCAAAGCTCTCACTCCGCGCCTTTTGGTGCTTGGCGGCGGCGGATATAACCCGTGGTCAGTTGGTCGCCTATGGGCTGGCGTTTGGGCGACGCTGAACGGATTTGATATCCCGGATCGGTTGCCGGATCCGGCGACTGCTGTTTTAAACGCACTTTCGTGGAATCGGCAGCGCGGAGATTTACCCGACTATCTCGTGGAAACTTTGCGCGACAAACCAAAGCCTGGTGGAATTTCGGATGAAGTGCGGACACGCATTTCGCATTTGCGAAAAAGGCAAGAAATCTGGGTTTGAGCTCAGATTTTCGTCGAGGATCAGAAACACATGTGCGGTGCCATAGTTGCCTGCAAACCTATGTTACATTATATCATATCTGATTACGTCAGCTCCTTGAAAGTCAGTTCACCCAAATGACAGAAAGTCCGGTCATACCCACCAACTACGCAGAATGGGAACACTGCATAACAGTTGAATGCGGCATCCCTCTGACCGCGGAATTTGTCGATACCCGCATAAAGTCATTGCAAGACGACAAAGACTATTCCACACAAAAATTCATAGCCCGATGGGGCAAAGCGCATCATGCCAAAACACTAGAATGGTTTCGCGAAGCGCAGGCACGACTCAAAAAATGAAACACGGCTCTTCGCCGCTGCCTGTCACAATCTTAAATGGTTTTCTTGGGGCAGGGAAAACGACCCTGTTGCAAAGCCTTTTAGTCCAAGCGCGACACATGCCGGACGTGAAGCTCGCGGTGATAGTCAATGAAATGAGCTCGTTGGATGTCGACGGCAGAATTCTTGATACAAGTGAGGTAATGTCACGGCAGGACGCGCGTTTTGCCTCAATTCCTGCTGGTAGTATCAGCAGCCGGCATGGTCTGGAGCGTTTTAACGCTGCGGTCGAAAAATTTCGCGCAACAGGTGCCACGCATATTTTGGTTGAAACTTCTGGTAGCGCTCATCCGTGGCCTTTACTAGAAGCGCTACGCAAACATGGCGCGCTCCGCCTTCACGGGTTTCTGTCGGTCGTCGACACAGTGACTCTGGCGCAAGATTACGATCTTGGTCGTGCCATTTTGCCAGCTGCGTCGCGTAACCTATCGGCGGGCAAACGCGGCGTTGAAAATCTGCTGGCGGAACAGATCATGTTCGCGAACTGTATCCTCCTAAGTAAAGTGGACAGGGTGACACCCGAAAATCTACAAACAGTGGCCAGCACTATTCACCCAATCAATACGGGCGCTGATATTATGGGCATGCAATGGGGAAACCTTAAATTGGAGAGCGTTCTAACGATGCCCGCCTATGATCATAAACGGGTGAAACAGCTTGGCGCGGAATTGACGGAGTGGGACGCAGAGCACGGTGTCACCTCAATGAGCAGCGCGGCCGATTACCAGATTGAAAGCGTGGTTATTTCTGACCAACGCCCCTTCCATCCGCAGCGTCTTTGGAACGTCTACCACCATTTTTTGGGGCAGGACATTTACCGCAGCAAAGGCTTCTTTTGGCTTCCAACCCGCGACCATCTGCAACTGTTGTGGAACCAGACTGCGGGCAGTGTCGGACTTGAGATTGTGAACTATTGGAAGGTTGCTGCACTTGAAGACAAAAACCTAAACCTGATGCCGGAAGAAATTGAACAGATCCGCCAAGACTTGAAAAACCTATCAGCTGATTTCGGTGATCGCCACTGCCGCATGACCGTCATCGGAAATCACGATAACCTTGAAACTTTTGCGAATGCAGTGCGCGAATGTATTTGTAGTGATGATGAGGTCGCGCTTTGGAAAGCCGGGCATTTGTTTGATGATCCGTGGCCAAGAACAACTGCGCATTTGTCTTGAATCGGACATCGACCTAAGCCTCTACAGTCACCAAGCCCTTGAACCGTTCACTGGCAACCTCGCGAAATACGACCGCGACGCTTTCTATAACTTCGCTGTGCAGAGAGTTACGGCGCCAAGCCAGACCAATCGAACGCGTAAATCTGTTTTTTCGAAACGGTAGAACCACCACGTCACCACTCTTAGATGAAATCTCAGAATGTACGTATAGCGACGGCAAGAATGTAACACCCATGTTTAAAGCCGTCATCCGACGTAGCGCATCAAGACTTGTGCCTTCGTAATCTTGCCTAAGACGCGCACCCACCTCTTGGGATAATGCAACGGTTTGATCGTGTAAAAGATAAGAGCGTGAAAGTGTCAGAATATTCTGGCCTTTAAGGTCCAAGTCATCGGCCACTGATAAACCTGCCAATGGGTGCGCTCTCGATAATGCAAGTTGCAGCGGCTCCCGGAACAGACGTTTTACCTCAAAATCTGCAGAGCGAATTGGAAGCTGTGTCAACAAAAGATCATGCTTGCCCTCGAAAAGCTCGTCTTGCAGGACCATTGGTGCAGCTTCTTGCAGAACGACGTTCAATGACGGATGCGATTGCTCAAGCTGGCGCAACACATAAGGCATGAAGTAAGGACCAATAGTCGGTGACGAGCCAAGTCTGATAGTCCCACTCGTACCTTTTCTCGTGGTCTCGACAAGCGTGCGTAACACGGATGTTTCTTCGAGAATTGTCTTGGCCTGCACCAAGACCTCTCGACCACAAGGTGTAAGCACCGCTCCTCACCTACCACGTTCAACGAGGTCAACGCCTAAACTTGCTTCCAAGCCGACGATTTGCTGGCTTAAAGAAGGTTGACTTATCCCTATGCGGTCAGCCGCCTTGCGATAGTGGCGCGTTTCGGCAAGTGCCACAAAATAGGTCAGCTGCTTAAGTGTCAGGTTATTTGGCATCCTTGACCCGGAAATCAAAATTGAAGTGGAAGCTTGTTAGGTTTTTCCTATCAAAATTTCAGGGGTTCCGCCACTACTCGATCTTTTAGTTTGCCACATATCCACCGTAGCCATTGGCGCGCCTCGAATGTTCAAGCACTTCGACGCGACTTCCCTGCAGAGATAGGTTTGGGAAGTCGCGAACCTAGCAAGGGGACGGTGGGCAGTCATAGCCGAAATAATGACATTGATCGCGGCAGTATATGCAGCTTTTGGCGGCCCAATTACGAAGGTAAGCCATGCGCTTTATCAGACTGCCAAGCCTGCCAAAGGCATCAAGAATTGAATGACTATAGGAGAAACTAATGATAGGTAGAACTTCGGCAATCGCATTCGTGGCAGCTCTCATCGCATCAAGCGCGGTGGCAGAGGGTGTTCTGAACCTTTATTCATCGAGGCACTACGACACAGACGAGAGGCTGTATTCTGACTTTACGGAAGCCGCAGGTATCGAAATCAACCGTATCGAAGGCAAGGCCGACGAGCTTATCGCACGGATGGAAGCAGAGGGACAGAATTCTCCTGCGGACGTATTCCTGACTGTTGATACAGTCCGTTTAGCGCGCGCGAAGGACCTCGGCCTGCTACAGCCGGTGTCAAGTGATTTGCTGGAGGCCGCCATCCCAGCCTATCTTCAGGACGCGGATAACCGATGGTTTGGTTTCTCACAGCGCTCGCGCATCCTTTTCTATGACAAAAATGATGTCGCGAACCCTCCAATGACGTACCAAGATCTCGCTAAGCCTGAATATGCTGGGATGGTGTGCATTCGATCTGGAACTAATGTCTACACGCAAAACAATACCGCAGCTTTGATCGCACATTTGGGCGAAGATGCCGTGCAGGATTGGGCCAAGGCGGTTGTCGGAAATTTTGCCCGTGATTCACAAGGCGGCGATACGGACCAACTACGCGGTATCGCGTCCGGCGAGTGCGACATTGCAATGTCCAACACCTATTATTTTGCCAGGGCTCTTCGCAAAGGCGACAAGTCTATGACAGATGAAGACCTGTCAAACATCGGATGGGTTTTCCCTAATCAGAACGACATTGGCGCGCATATGAACATTTCTGGCGGCGGAGTCGCGACTAACGCGCCAAACAAAGAAAACGCTGTGAAGTTTCTTGAGTATCTCGCATCAGCGAAAGCCCAGGAATATTTCTCGGCTGGCAACGATGAGTATCCAGCCGTTCCTGGCGTCGGTTTGTCAGATTCCGTAGCGAAACTCGGCATTTTCCGCCCGGATACAATCGATCTTACAGAGATTTCTAACAACGTAACTGCAGCACAGAAAGTTCTTAACGAAGCTGACTGGCAGTAACCTTGACTTTGCATGAGCGGCGCACGCGCCATGCAAATCGATAAATCTCTGCAAAATAAAAAACCCCGGCGCAAGTTTAACGCCGGGGCCTTTTTGACAATAGCAGCACCTCAGTGTCCGAGAATCTGGCTCAAGAAAAGTTTCGTCCGGTCGCTCTTTGGATTGTTAAAGAACTCTTCGGGTTCATTCTGTTCTACGATCTGGCCTTGGTCCATAAAGATCACACGGTTGGCGACCTGACGGGCAAAGCCCATCTCGTGGGTCACGCAGAGCATGGTCATGCCTTCTTCTGCCAAAGAGACCATAGTGTCGAGCACCTCTTTGATCATCTCGGGATCGAGCGCCGACGTCGGCTCATCAAACAGCATGATCCGAGGCCGCATGCAGAGCGAGCGGGCGATTGCCACACGCTGTTGCTGACCACCAGAGAGCTGACCTGGGTACTTATCGGCTTGCTCAGGAATCTTCACCTTTTCCAGGAAATGCATCGCCGTATCTTCGGCTTCTTTCTTGGGCGTCTTACGCACCCAGATCGGAGCCAGCGTGCAATTCTCAAGGATCGTCAAATGCGGGAACAGGTTGAAATGTTGAAACACCATCCCAACTTCTGATCGGATCGTGTCGATGTTCTTGATGTCCGAGGACAAATGCGTGCCATCGACGACGATCTTGCCTTGCTGATGCTCCTCCAGCGCGTTGATGCAGCGGATAAGCGTGGATTTACCCGATCCGGAGGGACCCGCGATAACAATACGCTCGCCCCGATTTACGGTCAGGTTGACGTCGCGCAGCACGTGAAACGTGCCGTACCACTTGTTCATGCCTTCGATTTGAATGGCGATCTCATCTGAGACCTGCATTTGTTGAGCAGCATCAGCCATAGCCAGCCCTCCCTTATCTATGGTCTGTCGCAAGCTCACGTTCGAGCCATTGCGAATATTGTGAAATGCCGTAGCAGACGACAAAGAACAGGATAGCGGCAGCGCCGAAGAGCTCCCAATAGACCCCGTTCCATTCGGTTGATGCCAAGATCGGTCCGCGGATCATACCAACCAGATCGAACATTGAAATGACCGACACCAGTGTTGTATCCTTGAAGAGACCCACGGCCACATTAACGATCCCAGGGATCGAAATCTTCAACGCTTGCGGTAGAATAATGAGCCGCATTGCCTGTGGATAATCCAGTCCAAGACTATCAGCTGCCTCATATTGACCACGCGGCAATGCCGCCAGCGCCCCGCGTATAACCTCTGCGATATATGCAGATGAGAACATGGTTATCATGATGATCACACGCAGGATCAGGTCAAAGGTTGTACCAGGCGGCAGGAAGTAGGCCAGGACCACATTTGCAACAAAAAGCAAGGTGATAAGTGGCACGCCGCGGACAAACTCAATGAAGACCACACAGATCCATTTGATGATCGGCATGTCGGACTGGCGACCAAGTGCCAACGCTATACCCAATGGCAACGAAAGTGAAACGCAGACTGTTCCGAGGATCAGGTTAAGCATAAAGCCACCCATATCCCGCGATGGCACCGCCGAAAGCAGGGTATTTTCTGTGCCGATAGCGCCTGTAACAAAGCCCCCTACAGTCCAAGTCAGGATCGCTGCGAAAATGGCTCCGAAGAAACCGACTGCAAAAGACGACGCAACGAAGCGCGACCAGACCAGATATCCGGCGACAAAGCCGAGAAGTCCAAAAATCGGCGAAAGTACCGGGCCACCCCAGATCAGGTAGTAGGCCAGGAATGGGTACAGGCCAGTAAATACCAGCATTTGACGCGGCAGATATTTATAGAACATCACTGGCGCAACAGCGACGAATAGCAGGATAAACGCCACGGTCGGACGCCAATATTGATCGTTTGGATACTTGAAGCCAAACAGCAACTGATTCCAGCGTTCAGAAAGCACCGCGAAACAGCCGCCTGCGGCACCTTCTAGTATCTCGCGACATTCCCGGATCGAAGATGAGTTCCAGACCCCGTTCATAAGCCATGGAAGCGAAGACACCAGGATATAGTAGATCGACACGATTGCTAGGACGGTCAAAACCGAATTTGGCACGCTAGAGAACAGGTTTTGACGCACCCACTTAACGATACCGGTCTCAGCAGCAGGTGGTGCCTGTTCGGGGAGCATTTCTGTCCTGACATACGCGCCCATGTTTTGTGAAGTTGCATCAGACATATCAGCGCTCCTTCAGCTTTACGGCGTTATTGTAGACGTTCATCACCGCCGAAATCGTAAGTGAGATGACCAGATAGAACAACATAAGCAACAAAACCGCCTCAATTGCGCGTCCGGTCTGGTTAAGGGTGATACCGCCAAGAGTGCCGGTGATATCCATATAGCCAACAGCAATCGCCAGAGAGCTATTTTTGGTAATGTTCAGATACTGCGAAATCAGTGGCGGAATGATGACGCGAAGCGCTTGTGGCAAAATGACCAAGTTCATGATCCGACCCGGACGTAGGCCAAGCGATGCCGCTGCCTCCGTTTGACCTTTGGAAATCGCTTGAATCCCTGCACGCACGTTCTCGGCAATGAAGGCACCGGTATAGATCGCCAAGGCAAACCAAAGTGCGATCAGCGACCCACGAATGGTCCCGCCACCTGCAAAGTTGAAGCCTTTGAGTTCCGGGTATGCCCATGTGAGGCCCATGATCCAGCACAGAACGATCAAAGGCACAAACCAAATCGCCAGGTTGATCCAAAGGGTATTTGGGCGCTGACCAGTGGCTTCTTGCACGTCGTTAGCGCGTTGGAAATTCCATCGCGTCACAAAGAAAGAGACGACCAGTGATGCAAGGATGAGCAGCCAGTTTCCCGCTCCTTGGAAAAATCCGCTTTCAAAGCTTGGCGCGGGAACATAAACGCCACGATTGGTGAAGGCAAACATGTCCAGCACCATTGTGGCCGAAGGATCGTCGCCTCGGAATTCCCTAGGTCCGGGCAGTACGGCCGTCATGATGGTGAAGATGATGATGATCCAGATCAGGACCGGAACGTTACGGAAAGCTTCTACATAGATCGCCATAAGTTTGCGAACGAGCCAGTTGTTGGACAACCGCAACACACCGGCCGCCACGCCAAGAATGGTCGCTGTGACACAGGCCAGAAAGGCTACAAGAAGCGTGTTCAAAATACCGACAACCGAAGCGCGCCAATGCGTGCTTTGGCTAGTATACTCAATCAAACGCTGATTGATGTCATACCCCGCTGGCTCTCCAAGAAACTCGTAAGAGATATTTAATCCAGCGGCGCGCAGGTTCTGCACCAAGTTTGAGCCCAAATACGCGAAGAATGCGATGAGCGCGATAAGTGCGATAAACTGAAAGGTGTAGGAACGATAGCGCGTATCGTTCAGCAACATCGACAGGCGAAACGACTCCGCTGGAGGGTCGGTCATTGTTGTCATGTAAAGTGCCCCCGGTCATCAAGCTTCGTTTGATTTAATTATAGTGTAACACGAAGCTCTGATATTTTACCTAGATAAAGGAAGGGCGCGGAATGACCGCGCCCTTCGCTGCTTATATTTTTAGCGGAATGGTGGAGAGTAGAGCAGGCCACCATCTGTCCATTTGGCGTTCAGGCCACGTGCCAGACCGACGGGCGTATTCTCACCAATGTTCTTTTCGAACAGCTCGCCGTAGTTGCCGCCAGCGGAAATCGCTTTAACAGCCCAGTCAGCGTCAAGGCCAAGCATTTCGCCCAGGCTGCCTTCTGTGCCGAGCAGGCGGTTAATTTCTGGGTTGTTGCCAGCTGCTGCAGACATCTCGCCGATGTTTGCGCTATTGACGCCCAGCTCTTCCGCTGTGATCAGAGCGTTGAGCGTCCAACGAACAACATCACCCCAGTCATGGTCGCCGTGGCGAACAAGCGGGCCGAGTGGTTCTTTGGAGATGATCTCTGGCAACAGAACGTGACCGGCTGGATCCTCGAACGCTGCGCGTGTTGCAGCAAGACCAGACGCGTCTGTTGTGTAAACGTCGCATGCCCCAGCAAGATACTGTTGCTGAGCTTCAGCGTTTGTTTCGATTGGAACCGGCTCATAGCTGATGTTGTTGGAACGGAAGAAGTCCGCCAAGTTCAGCTCTGTGGTTGTACCAGTTTGGATGCAAACTGTCGCGCCATCGAGATCTTTTGCAGAGCTCACGCCCAGGTCTTTTGGAACCATGAAACCCTGACCGTCGTAGTAGTTAACGCCGGTAAATTCGAATTTCAGGTCAACATCACGTGAGAAAGTCCACGTGGTGTTACGAGCCAGCATGTCGATCTCGCCAGATGCCAGCGCTGTGAAGCGTGTTTTACCGGTTGTCGGTACGAATTCTACGGCGGTTGGATCGCCAAGCACAGCAGCCGCAACAGCACGACATACGCCGACGTCAAACCCAGCCCATTCGCCACTGGCGTCTGGAGCCGCAAATCCGACCAGACCGGTCGTTACGCCACAATTCAGCTTGCCGCGTGCTTTCACGTCATCGAGCGTGCCAGCAAAGGCTGCGCTTGAAGCAACAGCCATACCAGCTGTTGTTAGCGCGCCAAGAATTACGGTTTTTTTCATGTTTACCTCTTTGTCCTTTTCCTACCCTTCGCAGAGCAGATACACAGCCCTCCCAGGCCGTAGCGATACGATATAGGGCTTGTCCCCATGTAAGTGCTGTGGATTGTGTGTGGATTCACCATCCGAGGTCAAGCCCTGAGATATCAAATGCGTCATGTTTTCCCACTGTTTCTTATGGGGAAACTGTCATTCGGCCTCTACGGTGCGATCAGTTTTCAAATAGTCGTAGAATTGCTTGGCCTGCAGAAACTCTGATTCTTTGTACCGCGCAGTCTCTAGCGCGTCTTCATCTTCGCCCCATTGCTCCTGCTGCCAGGTTTCATCGACACGTGAAATTTGCCAAAGACTTTCAGGGGATAGATGGTTTTCGATCGCCGCCAAGCCGATGATAAAGGACCCACTGAGGCTCACCAAATCGTGGAATGCAGTCAACGCAAAGGCATCCATTTGGTGAGCGCGTTTAGTGAGGATCGAGAGCGCCTGACTATCTTGTGCGGTGTGCATGACCCCTACCACAGGCGTGAGGCGTGCATGGAAACGCTCAGCGGCCCAGTCGAGCAGCGGGTCCCAAGCCTCCGATTGTCTTTGAGCCAGAGATGACGGTCCGTCCGCGCGATAACACAGCAAATCTGCATCCGCGTATGCTGAGACAATATCTGCCACTTCGCTATGCTGAATCGACACTTTGTCAATTGCTGCATTGGCGGCACGCGTGACAGGCATCATTTGAGGCTTGATCTCTTCCTCTTGGTCGTCCCATTCCTTCGAGATCGCGTTGGCCATCGCAAAACTTGGCACGACCAGAGCGGCCTTTGCCGGCGTCTTAACTTCCCGCTTATCGAGAAGGACCGAATACCCTCCGTCGCGCTCAATAACAGATGTGCTTTCCCAAAACCGCTTTGATTTCCAAGCACTCATTTGATATTTCCCATGAGGTCTTCCAACGCATTTGTCAGATCGTCAAACCTGTCGATCACTGTATCAGCAGCGTGAAGTTTTTCGACTGAATGGTAACCCCAGGTTACGCCAATCGCCCGGATACCCGCCGCTTTGGCCATATCCATATCAAAGCTTGTGTCGCCGATCATGACGGCATGCTCTGGCTCAACTCCTGTTTCCTCAAGCGCGGCAAGAAGCATTGCCGGATGTGGCTTTGACGGGTGGTGATCGCTGACCTGAGTATTGATGAAATACTTATAGAGATCATGAGCCTGCATCAGCTTATCCAGGCCACGACGAGATTTTCCTGTTGCAATGCCAAGGAGTGTTTCCGGCCAATTTTGCAATTCTTTCAACACGCGCAAAACGCCAGGATAAAGGGGGGAGGATTGCGCCGCACCCGATTGCGAGCGTAGCTGCGTATACGCTTCTTTGTACCATTCAACCATTTCTACATGGGTCTCGGCATGTGCATCGGGTGCAAGCTTTCGCATTGCATGATCAAGAGACAAACCGACAATAGAGAGCACTTGCGATTTTGACGGGGCGACCAAGTCGGCCTTGCAAAACGCGTGCGACATGGCGGCAACGATATCGTTTTGGCTGTCTACCAGCGTGCCATCGACATCAAAAATTATAAGCTTTAGAGGCCCGCTCATTGCAAATCCTCAAAAGGATCAACAGGGGCATCCTGTTCGCGCCACTGGAACATCTCCCAGGTGCGCCGCATGTGGTCAGGCAACGGTGCTACAAGATTGACTGTGGTATCAGTAATCGGGTGTTGAAAGGAAAGAGAACGCGCATGCAAATGCAGTTTCCGACTAATCTCACCACCCAACTGTGCCCCCCATCCATCGCCAAGATTTTCCTGACCGGATCCGCCGTATTTTCCGTCGCCGACAATCGGATGGCCGATCCCTGCCATATGCGCCCTAAGCTGATGGGTGCGGCCGGTGATTGGCACCAGTGCAGCCCAGGCTAGACGCGTGGCCCCAGCCTCGAGGACGGCATAATCTGACGTTGCAGGTTTGGCCCCCGGGTTTTCGCCAATATCATTGGGGTGAACGCAAAGCATTTTCTCGCCTTCGCCTTTGGAGCCGTGGCCGGGCGCTTTCACCAAACCAAAACGGATCGTGCCCATGCGAGGGGAAGGCACGCCAGCGACCGCTGCCCAATAAATCTTGCGCGTCTCTCTTTGCCGGAAAGCCGTAGTGAGGCTCGCTGCGACGGAACGGGTGCGCGCCATAAGAAGAACACCAGAGGTATCTTTATCAAGCCGATGCACCAAACGAGGCGGTTCATCCAAATCAAAACGAAGTGCTTCAGAAAGCGCATCAACATGTCTGGTTTGCTTGCTTCCCCCCTGCACCGGCAAGCCCGGCGGTTTATTGAGGGCAATGATATGATCATCTTTGTAAATGACGCAGCTCTGGATCATCTTTGCATCTGCATCAGAAACTTGCCGGGTTTCCGATACCGGACTTGGAGCCGTTTTGGGCAGCGGCGGAATACGAACGGTTTGGCCCTCACTGAGGCGCGTGTTGGCCTTTACCCGACCGCCATCGACACGAAGCTCACCCTTACGGCACATCTTTTCAATTCTGCCCTGGGAGACCTGTGGAAATTTTCGGCGAAGCCATCGGTCAACCCGCTGTTCGCCCTCATCCCGCCCAACGATTATAAGTTGGACGCCACTCATTGCCAAAGGCCGCGAGCCAGCCAAACACCCAAGGCCAGCCCAAGGATAGACAGAACCACCGAAAGGATCACGTAGAGCGCCGCCGCGCCTGTTTCTCCGCGTTCGTAAAGGGTGAAGGCCTCGAGCGAAAAGGCCGAGAAGGTTGTAAAACCGCCCAGAATCCCGGTCATAACCAGCGGATTGAGATGCGCGAGGTCGCGCTGAAATGACAGCACAACGAACAGCCCCATTAGGAATGAGCCGACAATGTTGACCGGCAGGACAGCAAGCGGGAAGCTCGTATCTGTTGCGCGCGCCACAACCGTGCCCACGCCAAAGCGCAGCATTGAGCCGATTGCACCGCCGATTCCGACCAAAAGAAAGCTCATCATCATTGCCGCGTCTGTCGCTCGGGGCATGACGTTTGTCAAGCAAACGCTCTATTGCCTCTGTTGCTTGCTTCAAAGCTTGGCTAAAGTCTTTCGCCTTTAACCTGAGGCACTAGCAAAATGCGAAAGGCGTGCAAGATATGGCTGTTTTGTTGCGTTTCACGATGAGCTGTGATTCAGGTTTATCGCGAAACGCTTCAGGTTACGCTGACTTTGATTGCAGGACTGAAAATGGCAGAAGATCCAAAGGCCTTTTTACGAAGATTGTTTGATCGCGCCGTGGAAGTGGCCGACCCGATGCAAACGCTGGCCGCCCATCTGCTCGAAAAACCAGAACGGCTGGTTGTGATTGGTGCAGGCAAAGCAAGTGCACGCATGGCGGAGGCTGTCGAGGCCGCTTATGGGCCGTGTGAGGGGCTTGTCATAACGCGCTACGGCTATGGGCGACCTTGTGAGGGCATCGAAATTGTTGAGGCCTCGCACCCGGTTCCCGACGAGGCAGGCGTAATCGCAACGCGCCGGATGCTGGAACTTGTCGAGGGCTTGGGAGAGCAGGACACGGTATTGGCCTTGATATCGGGCGGTGGGTCAGCTTTGCTTTGTGCTCCTGCTGGAGACATCACATTGGCCGAAAAGCAATCTCTTACCGATGCACTTTTGGCCTCTGGCGCGCCGATTGGAGAGATCAACGGGATCCGCAAACAGATCTCAGCCGTGAAGGGCGGCAAGCTTGCCGCGGCGGCTTATCCAGCGAAGATGCATGCGCTTTTGATCTCTGATGTGCCCGGCGATAACCCTGGCGATATCGCAAGCGGTCCGACTGTCGGTGATGATGGTGATGCAGCAAGCGCACTTGCGGCTTTGTCCAAGTGGGGCGTCGAACCAGATGGCGCGATCCGCAACTATCTGGAGCAAGGCGGCGCTCCCATTGCCAGGGATGATACCCGTCTTTCGAAGGTCGAGAACATCATCTATGCGGCGCCGTCGCAGTCTTTAGAAGCCGCCGCCGAAATCGCGCGCGAGGCTGGCATCGAAGTGCAAATTTTAGGCGATGCGCTTGAAGGCGAAGCCCGCGATGTGGCGCATCAGCATGCTGAGCTTGCATTGAAAGCCAGATTAGCAAAAGGGCCAGTGCTCTTGCTGTCCGGTGGCGAATTGACCGTAACGCGCACCGGCGATGGGATCGGCGGGCCGAATGCGGAATACGTACTCGCGCTCGCGCTTGCTTTGGACAGCGCGAGCGGGATCCACGCTCTGGCCTGCGACACCGATGGAGTAGACGGTGCCGCAGAAGTCTCGGGCGCTGTGATTGGGCCAAATACTCTTGCAAAGGCTCGTGACGCCGGAATCGACCCCGCTGCCGAGCTTACTGCCAATAACGCGCACAGGTTTTTTGAAGGTATCGGGGATCAGGTGGTCACTGGTCCCACACTGACTAACGTCAACGATTTTCGTGCTATTCTGATCGAACCGGGGGATTGATCCATGCGCATTATAGCAGCTGTTCTATTGCTGGTATTTAGCCTTTCAACGGCGATTGCGGAGGAAGCGCTTTCGGCCGAAGAGATAAAAGAATTGCTCACGGGCAATACGATTGAAGGCACTTGGTCTGGCAGCAACTACACCCAGTTTTTCGGTGAAAATGGCGAGACGGCCTACATCCCCGAGGGGCGCATGCCCGATATCGGACGCTGGCGAGTGAACTCAGAAACAAACGAATACGAGAGCTGGTGGGAGCAAACCGGCTGGACCGGTTATACGGTGCTGCGGCTTGACGAAGGTTACGCTTGGAAGCGCACAAAAGGGCATGAGCCATTTATTGTGCTGGAGGGCAAACAGGTGTCTTGGTGAGCACGAGAACCCTGCTTCTTGTGGGTTGGATCCTATTCACGCTATCTGCGGTGGCCTTCCTGATCGCCAGCATCGGTAGCTTCTGGGGTATCATGGGCAGCCTGTTTTTCCTCGTGGCCTGCGGGTTTTTCATCGTTGCGCATTTTCGAGAGGAGTAAATTCCTAGGTCTGCCTCGAGAAAGTGGTCGCTGATGTCCTTATCAATTGTTTCATGTTGATCTGGATCAGTGGAATGACGTCGTCTTTAATGGCAAGCGCGTGTTTCAAAGATCGCTACGAGGATCAACGGAAACTAAGTTTTTGCATAATCTCTTTGGTCACAGGGTTTTGGATGGACGCGTTTCCGAGGGAAAGGGCTAAGCGTTCACCGATAATGTCAAACAAGGGTATCGCAGTTGCCCAACTTGGAAAAGTTGAGGTGGCCAAAGCCGCATATGAATTTGCAATAGAAAATGCCAAGTCCTTAGAGGGATCTTGGGAAGGCGGCTTGTATAGACAGATGCAGAAAGTCGAGGATCAATCCGCTAGCGATATCTGGAAGTTGGTTATTTCTTAAGGCGAATAAGCACATCTGAACACTAAATCGGACGCGATGAGACAGCCTGTATCAGCGCACCAAAACCACCGGCGTCGGACATGTACGGATCATTTCGGTTGTGGTGGAGCCGACGACCAGCGTTCTGATCCGTGAATGGCCATAGGCGCCCATCACCAGAAGGTGGATATCGCTTTGCTCAACCACGTCGTGCAATGCTTTTCCTGGACTGCCACTCAAGATGCGGGTTTCGGCATTGTGGCCACCGGCCGTCAGGGTTGCGCGGGCGTCTTCAAGAGCGCGACGGGTTTCATCCGTTTCGGCACCAACAGTAGCAACAATCACATCCAACTCGGAAAACAACGGATCTCTTGCGACGTAGTCGACCGCTTTCATAGACGAAACGCCGCCGTCATAGGCAATCAGCACCCGTTTGATGGGGCGAAAGGCCCGATTGGCCACAAAAACCGGCTTATGACTTGCCCGCACGATCCTCTCAAAGTTGGAACCCAGATGCGGGGCTTCGGGACCAGCTGCCTCGCCGCGTTTACCGATTAGGATCATATCGACGGATTGCTCTTTGACGGAAACTGCCTCGACGATATCACCATTGCGCAAACGGGTCACAACGTTCCCTACGCCGTCGCCTTCGACAATTGCTTTGGCATCCTCAAGTATCGCCCTGCCATGCGCCTGTGCCAGCTTGGCATGCTGATGATCCAAAGAGGAGAGTTTTTCCAGTAAGTCAGACCTCGCTCCGAGTTTGATCGAACCGGAAAGATCGCTTTGCGTGCGTGCGCGACGCGGGTCCAGCACATGGTAAAGCTTCACCTGGGCACCAGTGCGACGCGCGATCCATCCGGCGTGGTGGCAAACACTCTCGGAATAGGCCGACCCGTCGACCAGAGCCATCAAAATTCCAGACATCGTCCCTCCTCAATGCCCAAGCAATTTATCCATCGCACCGGGCTTATCATGCACGGCCAAGCGATCGACGATCGTCTCAGACGCGTCATTCAGACCCACGATTTCCACATCGGCGCCTTCGCGACGGAATTTAAGTACCGCCATATCGAGCGCGGCAACAGAAGAAACATCCCATATATGAGCTCGGCTGACGTCGATTGTGACGCGCTCCAGCGCCTCCCCGAAATCAAAAGAACCCATGAAGTCCTCTGACGAGGCAAAGAACAGCTGACCCTCGATGGTGTATGTTCTCTCCCTCCCATCAGGCGAAATCGCAGATCGAACTGCAAAGAGTTGCGCAATTTTTCCGGCAAAGAAGATGCCCGAGAGCAGCACACCGGTCAGCACGCCAATCGCTAGGTTATGGGTGTAGACGGTCATGACAACAGTGGCCAACATCACAATAGAAGAAGAGCGCGGATGTTCGCGCAGGTTCTTGATGGAGGTCCAGGAGAAAGTCCCGATAGAGACCATGATCATAATCGCCACCAGCGCAGGCATAGGGATCTGCCCCACCCATTGACCCAGAACAACGATCAGGAACAAAAGCATCGTACCAGCAGTGAATGTCGAAAGACGCCCGCGCCCTCCGGATTTCACATTGATGATCGATTGCCCGATCATCGCACATCCTGCCATACCGCCGATAAACCCAGTGCAGGTGTTAGCCAGGCCCTGGCCGATACATTCCTGATTCCGGTCACTAGTGGTGTCGGTCAGATCATCAACGATGGTTTGGGTCATTAGGCTCTCGAGCAGACCTACCGCCGCAACGGCAAGCGCGTAAGGCAGAATGATCTGCAGCGTCTCAAGCGTGAAGGGAATGTCTGGGATAAGGAAGATCGGCAAGGTGTCCGGCAGTGCACCCATGTCCGAGACGGTGCGAACATCAATGTCAAAGGCAATTGTGACGGCGCTTAGGATTATGATCGTCACAAGAGGAGACGGCACTGCGGTGGTCAGAAGCGGGAAGAGATAGATAATGGCGAGCCCGGCTGCGACCATGACGTAGGTGATCCATGTGACGCCGATCAATTCGGGCATTTGCGCCAGGAATATCAGGATCGCCAGAGCATTCACGAAACCGGTGATAACCGAGCGCGAGACAAAGCGCATGGCACGACCAAGCTTTGCTAGCCCCGCCGCGATTTGGATAAGACCTGCAAGTACCGTAGCCGCCAGCAGGTATTCCAGCCCGTGTTCCTTGACCAATGTGACCATCACGACAGCCGTGGCTGCCGTGGCAGCTGAGATCATGCCGGGTCGTCCACCAGTAATGGCCGCGATGACGGCGATTGAGAAAGATGCGTAGAGGCCGACCTTGGGATCAACGCCAGCAATGATCGAAAACGCAATGGCCTCAGGGATCAATGCCAGCGCCACAACGAGGCCAGCCAGAATGTCGCCACGGACATTGCCAGTCCACTGATCACGGTAAGAGTAAAACGCGTTCATGGTTTCCTATTGTTAAGCTTGGGTCGCTCTTGAGAGCACTGCGTTGCCGGTTGGTGGCAACGATCCGAGTGATTGCCTCATCGAAGGCAGCTTTCGGTGTAGCCGATTGCGAGAAGTAGCGGAGGACGTAGAAGGATTGTCGTCAAGTGCAACCGATCCAATCACGCATTATCGCGAAGTGTGTGAATTGCTTTAACCAAAGTGCTTTTAATGAAACGGTTTTTGTAAAGCACGCGCTAGCAACGCGAAAAGCCAAATGTGTTTTGAATTTATATCGGTTGAACCCAGCCAAACCAGTTTCTTGTAAAGAACGTCTCTGGATCATGTTCGTCCAAACTATCCAGATCACCGCG
Organism: Pseudomonadota bacterium; assembly: GCA_038531775.1. Taxonomy (GTDB): domain Bacteria; phylum Pseudomonadota; class Alphaproteobacteria; order Rhodobacterales; family Rhodobacteraceae; genus Roseovarius. The sequence continues at coordinate 189,331 of JBCBBI010000001.1, forward strand.
AAATTTCTACTCGAACTTCTCCAACAATTCACGCATTGCTACGTTTGATCGGTTTGTCGATGTCCAAATTTCGGAATTTTCGGACGACAAGGATTTCAACATCGTTTTTGCAGTTCCTTTTCGCCGGGATTTCTCATCAACAACAAGCAAGGATATGAAAGATTTATATCACCCCTTAATTACAACCTGCGGTGAGATGACGTCGAGGCCCAGAGCCTTGCCGACCGCATAGTAGGTTAGCTTACCCGCGTGTACGTTGAGGCCATTGAGCAAATGAGGATCATCTGAGCATGCCGCTTGCCAGCCTTTGTTGGCCAGCGATAGCATAAATGGCATCGTGGCATTGCCGAGCGCAATCGTGGATGTGCGCGCCACAGCGCCCGGCATGTTGGCCACGCAGTAATGCATTATGCCGTCGACCTCATAAATCGGATCGGCGTGCGTTGTGGGCTTGGAGGTCTCAAAGCAGCCGCCTTGATCAATTGCTACATCCACCAGTGCCGCACCGGGTTTCATCATAGAAAACTGTGCACGATTGACCAATTTTGGCGCTTCTGCACCGGGAATCAAGACCGCGCCGATGACCATATCCGCTTCACCCAGATGCTCCGCCAGAAGACCGGCAGAGGAATAGCCTGTTTTGAAGGTGCCGCCAAAGACATCGTCGAGGTATTTGAGCCGTGGCAGGGAGCGATCCAGCACCGTCACATCGGCCCCCATCCCGGCCGCGATCCGTGCCGCATGCGTGCCTACCACACCGCCGCCGATCACCAGCACGCGTGCAGGCCCAACACCGGGCACACCACCCATCAGAACGCCGCGACCACCATTTGCCTTTTGCAGGGTCCATGCCCCAACCTGTGGCGCGAGCCGCCCAGCAACTTCCGACATTGGCGCAAGCAAAGGCAAGCCGCCGTGGTCGTCTGTCACGGTCTCATAGGCGATCGCGGTGCAGCCACTATCGATCAGATCTTTGGTCTGTTCTGGATCGGGAGCGAGGTGGAGATAGGTGAAAAGGACCTGCCCCTCGCGCAGCATCTTGCGCTCCACCGCCTGTGGTTCCTTGACCTTCACGATCATATCCGCAGTGGAGAAAATCTCTTCGGTTGTGTCCACAATCGCCGCACCGGCCGCCGTATAGTCCGCATCATCAAAACCGGCGCCTTTCCCGGCCCCTGCCTGGATCAGCACATTATGACCATTGGCGACGGCCTCCTGTGCTGCGTTTGGCGTTATACCGACGCGAAATTCCTGAGGTTTGATCTCTGTAGGGCAACCGATTTTCATGTGACGTTCCTCGTTAAAACTGCCTCATTGTTAGGGTAATAGCGATGCAATTGGTTTGAAAATTTCATTGCTTAAGGGCTTATTTGACGAATATTATGTACAAAAATAAAAATTATTTAGAAGGAAATTCTGTCAATGTCGCTTGATACGATGGATCGTCGACTTCTCGCGGCGCTGCAAAAGCGCGGAAGAATATCCAATGCAGATCTCGCTGATGAAGTGGGCCTGTCGCCATCGGCCTGTCACCGGCGGGTCCAGAGGTTGGAAGCAGAGGGATATATCAAGGAATATGTAGCCTTACTCGACCCCCGCAAGATGGGCGTACCGACGACAGTGTTTGTTGAGATCACGCTGACTACGCAATCGGAGGAGATTTTGGAAGCGTTTGAAAAGGCAGTTTCAAAGATCCCCGATATTTTGGAATGTCATCTGACGGCAGGTACGGCGGACTATATTCTGAAGCTGATGACCGAAGACACCGAGGATTTCGCCCGTATCCACCGGCAGTACCTGACCCGCCTGCCGGGCGTGGCAAAGATGCAATCAAGCTTTGCGTTAAGGACGGTTCTACAAACCACGGCACTACCTGTCTAAATGAAAAGGCCTCAGCGCTGGAACTGAGGCCCCCACCAGAAGGCATGCCCGTGAGTGATAGCTGCAGCCTGGTGTTGCACTCTAGTTGATGGTTTTTGATCGATTTTATCATGGGAAAAAACTGGCGGTTTTGCCCCCGTGGCAAAAAAGAAAACGCCCCGGCATTTCGACCGGGGCGTTTTCTCAATCTGTCCAAAAAGGATTATTCGTCGGCGGGCTCTTCTTTCTTGGCCTCTTCACCAGTTTCCTGATCTACGACTTTCATCGACAGGCGCACCTTGCCGCGGTCGTCAAAGCCGAGCAGTTTGACCCAGACCTCCTGGCCTTCCTTTAGAACATCCGATGGATGGTTCAGGCGGCGGTTTTCGATCTGGCTGACATGGACCAGACCGTCACGTTTGCCGAAGAAGTTCACGAATGCGCCAAAGTCCACGATCTTCACGACCGTGCCTTTGTAGATGTGACCCTCTTCCGGCTCTGCCACGATCGAGTGGATCATGTCATAGGCCTTCTGGATGGCTTCGCCGTTGGGCGAGGCGATCTTGATCACGCCGTCATCGTTGATGTCGACCTTGGCACCGGAAACTTCAACGATCTCGCGGATCACCTTACCACCGGAGCCAATCACTTCGCGGATCTTGTCGGTCGGTATGTTCATGGTCTCGATGCGTGGCGCGTGAACAGAGAACTCACCCGCCTCGGTCAATGCCTTGGCCATTTCACCCAGGATGTGCATCCGGCCTTCTTTGGCCTGCGCCAGAGCGGATTTCATGATTTCGGGCGTGATACCCGCAACCTTGATATCCATCTGCAGCGAGGTGATACCTGCCTCGGTACCCGCAACCTTGAAGTCCATATCGCCGAGGTGATCTTCATCTCCCAGGATGTCGGTCAGGATGCCGTAGGAACCGTCATCTTCGAGCACGAGGCCCATGGCCACGCCGGCCACCGGGGCCTTGAGCGGAACACCCGCGTCCATCATCGACAAAGAGCCGCCACAGACAGACGCCATCGAGGACGAGCCGTTGGACTCGGTGATCTCAGAGACCACGCGGACCGTGTAAGGGAAGTCCGTCGCCGCTGGCAGAACAGCCTGAAGCGCGCGCCATGCGAGTTTCCCGTGGCCGATCTCACGCCGACCAGGAGGGCCCACGCGACCCGCTTCACCAACCGAATAGGGCGGAAAGTTGTAGTGCAGCAGGAAGTTGGAACGGAAATTGCCGTGCAGCGCGTCGATGATCTGTTCATCGTCGCCTGTGCCGAGCGTCGTCACCACCAGACCTTGTGTTTCACCACGTGTGAAGAGCGCTGAGCCGTGCGTACGCGGCAAAAGACCGGTCTCGCAGACAATATCGCGCACCTCATCAAGGGCGCGGCCATCGATACGGCGGCCGTTCTTGACCACATCACCGCGCAGAACACCGGCCTCGAGCTTCTTCATGGCAGAGCCGAGGTTGGCGTCTTCAAGCTGCTCTTCGGAGAGCTTTTCTTTGATCGCCTCGCGCGCTGCATTCACCGCCGCCACACGCTCTTGCTTATCAGCGATTGCGAACGCGTCGCGCATTGCATCTTCGCCTGCGGCTTTCACAGCCTCATAAAGCTCCGAGTAATCCGGTGGCTGGAAATCAAACGGCTCTTTTGCGCTTTCCTCGGCCAGATCAATGATCAGATCTATGACTGGCTGGATTTGCTCATGGGCAAAAGTGACCGCGCCGAGCATTTCTTCCTCGGTCAGCTCATAGGCCTCGGATTCGACCATCATCACCGCGTTCTTGGTGCCCGCAACGACCAGATCGAGACGCTGCTCTGGGTTGGAGCGCAGCATGTCCATATCGTCAACCTCAGGGTTGAGGACGTATTCGCCATCAACAAAGCCCACACGGGCGCCCGCTATTGGGCCACGGAAAGGCGCGCCGGATATGGTAAGCGCTGCCGAGGCCGCGATCATCGCGACGATATCGGGATCATTGACCAGATCATGTGACAGCACGGTGCACATCACCAGCACTTCGTTTTTGAACCCATCTACAAAAAGTGGACGGATCGGGCGGTCAATCAAACGAGCGGTCAGCGTCTCTTTCTCGGTCGGACGCGCTTCGCGCTTGAAAAAGCCGCCTGGCACTTTACCCGCGGCATAGTATTTCTCTTGATAGTGGACGGTCAGCGGAAAAAAGCTCTGACCTTCTTTTGGCTCCTTGGCGAAGGTTACATTCGCCATCACGGAGGTTTCGCCAAGGGTGGCGACGACGGATCCATCCGCCTGACGGGCAATCTTGCCCGTTTCCAGTGTCAGCGTTTCTTCGCCCCACTGGATCGATTTTTTAACTTCTTTGAACATTCATCGTTTCCTGTATGGAGAGCAGGCCGGGCGTATCCCGGTTTCTCCGTTTCATTGGCGGCCCCATTGCCGCCGACCCCCTTATCATTCCATGCGCCGGGGTCTAGGGCGTCACGTTTCAGATATTTGCGCCCTACAGGAGAACACGTCAAAAAGAAACAGCTTATTGCAGCCTGTCATCTTGCGACCCAATTAAGTGTCTTTTGTCTGCGCATAATCGGGAGATCCTGGAACCGGGTATTCTATTTTGCCCTGGAAGGTTTCGACGATCTTTTCTGAGTGGCGAGGGAAAGGAAATTCGCCTTCCTTACGCCAGTTTTCGACTTCTGCGGTTGTCTGTTTTTCGCGTTCCGAATCCAGCCCTGGATCACGTTGGTAGAATACTGTTCTGGTTGGCACGGCGAAGTACGTACCAGATTTCTCGATAATCTCTCGCACACGCATCAGCGCATCCTCTCGAACAGCAAAATACTCTGTCCACCAGGGTGTATTCACATAGGCCTGGATGACCACCTTAAGCGCGGAATCTGCATGACCAACGAAAAGAGCTCTTCCGGTTGTACCATCAATCTTGGGATGGGCATGAAACATCTCGCGGACCTTCGCCAGGATGAAGTGCAGCTGTTCATTGGTGGTCTCATACCGCAACTCGAGTGTTTGGTTGATGTATAATCGGTCACATTTGGACCAATTAATGATCTCCATGTCGGCAAAACGGGAGTTTGGGATTGTTATAGTCGTTCGATCCAGTGCACGGATTTGCACCGAGCGAGCACCGATCTTTTACACCGTCCCGCTCTTGTCGCCAAAGCTACCGTATTCGCCAACACGAATTGGTTTATCGAGGAAAAGTATGATGCCGCCGATCAGGTTCTCAAGCGTTGGGCGCACGGCCAAGGCAACGGCAACACCCCCGATACCGAGACCTGCCAGAACACTAAGGATAGGAACGCCAATAGTCTGCGCCCCAAACGCCAAAATGATCACGCAGCCCACGATACCGAAAACGCCAGAACTCAGTCTTATCATATTTGCGTCGACGGTGCCTTCAGCTACGTTCTGTCTTTCCAGAATAAATTCGGAAATCGCGCTCGTAACTCTCCAGAAACCCCAAGCAAAAATAATCCAATACACAGCTGACACCATGATGTCGGTGATCAACGAAAACATGCCCGTCAACGCGAGTTGATAACTCACCCAAGAATAAATCGTATAAACTAGGAAATTCGCCCCAATAGGCCCGAGAACCCTAAAGAAGTATGCTCTGGAACCAGCATCCTCTGATGATAAATCTGGTAGCATCCTGAGCCAAAAATTTACCAAGAAAAACAGAATAACAAATGACAAGACGACCGCGATCGCTTTCCAGATGGGCAGCCCCAAGAAAGGTTGTTTTAGAACCGTTGGGATTGCAGCTACAAATCTCTGAGAAATGGCAGGCCCGGTGATTTGTTGTAGTAAATCGGACCAGTTTTGAATTCCCTGGTCTGACTTTAACGGCAAGGTGGAAATACCTTCTAGAAAGGCCACTGAGGCGGTGACAGTGCGTGCCTCAAAAATCCATTCGCCGGTTCGAGGTCCGTCCGCTTGCAAGACAATTCGAAATGGCGTTTCGGGAATGGAATAAGCGGCGCCATTGTCCGAACCTAAATCGGCTGCACTAGGGGCGAGCGATGGGTCTGGTTTTCCGATACGGTTGAAAACATCGAGCATCGCCGCCGTCGTGATATGCGCAGTGTGCGCCTGCGAAACCTTAGACACTTGAGAAAGATCATAGAGAGACCCGATTTGGCTCGCCACCAAATAAATCGTGGATCTGTTTTCCGGTGTTTTTTCAACTTCGTACTGCAGCAGGGCTTGTTCCAGGTGTTCGGTCAGGCGATTGAAAGACCGGATTGTACTAGCCGGACTATTGGTAAGTGCGGTCCAGTCGACGATTGCGTTCAGAAGAGCAGGGTCAGACCCGCCGGATGTTTCGGATTGAGCATTCGCTTTCGAAAGCGGGTTCGCAAGTAGAAACAGAGCGGCAAATACAGCCAGCATTCTGACGCTAGCTGAAAAAAGCCTTCTATAAACCAACGTATAACCCTCTCTCACCGTCCAAAGCGTTTTTTGGGGTATTCAGTGCGTTTCTTTTGCGTCGGTCAAGTGCGTTTCAGACATGTCGACCATGACTGAGCAGTCTTTGTGGTGCGAACCGCTGAAGGCTATCAAGATCACTCAATTGCGCGTTGAGCTTCGCGGCCCACAAAAACCAGAGACAGCACGCCAGAGCAGAAGATCAGCACAAGTCCAACAAATGCAATCAGATCGGGCAGATCGCCGAAGAAAACGAAGCCCGCGATAATTGCCGAGATAAGCTGTGTGTAAATCAAAGGTGAAATGACACTGGCCGGTGTTGATCGGCTGGTAATTACCAGGATGTAATTGCCTGCAGCCGAGCACAAAGCGCTGGCAAAAATGAAGAAGACCGTTGATGGATCGAGAGCCGGTAAAGGTTGGCTTAATCCGGGCGCGGCAAGAATGAGTCCGCCAATTGCAAGATGCGAAAACAACAACAGGCGAGGTCTGACCTGCGGGGCTAGCCATCGGGTAAGCGTCAGGTATCCACCGTAGAGCGTGCCCGCGAGCAGTCCAAACAATAAACCAATCGATGCCCCAAAGCCTGGTTTGACAACCAAAAGAACTCCGCCAAGTCCTACCAACAGCAAAAGAGCACGCACGAAAGTCACCTGCTCTTTGAGAAAGACCGCAGACAGGCAGAACGCCACCAAAGGTCCTATAAAAAAGGCTCCGAATACATTGGCGATCGGTTCAAGCTTGAGGCCGTTCAAAATTGAAGTGACCGCCGCACAAATTACAAAAGCTCGCAGCCAGAGTCGCCAATCAATCAGATAAGGCAAATCCGCCCGCGTAAGACCGCAAAACGGCAGCAACAATAACGCAGCTAATCCAAATCGCGTCCAGGCCACAAATGCTGGCGCGGCACCTGCTTCTGTCAGAAATTTTCCCGCTGTGTCCCCCAAAACGATGAGCGACATGGCCGTGAATACCGAAAGGAAAACTCTTGTCATTGCAGCGCACCAAAAGTCGCAGGAAACGGGTCGTCACGCCGTTATGCGCCCTCTATGAACCCGATTGTTATGAACCAAAAGCCTAATCCTTCCCTCGATCTGAAATCGGGTCTTATGCTTCTTCTGCTTTCGGCGGTTTGGGGCGCATCGTTTTTCTTTGTGGAGCTTGCCCTGCCAGAGGTGCCGCCTCTGACGATCACCCTGCATCGAGTGATCTGGGCGCTGCCAATCCTTGGCGTAGTTTTATTGGTAAGAAACCTTTCCTTACCAAGATCGCTGAAAGTCTGGGGCGCTTATATGGTTATGGGCGCGCTCAACAACGCGATCCCGTTTTCGCTGATCTTCTGGGGTCAGACAAAGATCGATGCCGGGCTTGCCTCGATCCTAAATGCGACGACCGCCATGACCACAGCAGTGATCGCTGGGCTCTTGCTCAAGGACGAGCCTCTAACTGCTCGCAAGCTCTTGGGTGCGATCCTCGGTTTTGCTGGAGTGGTGTACATTATGGGACCACAAGCGGTGACCTCGTTTGATCCGGCCAACCTGGCGCAATTGGCTGTGCTGGCCGCTACGTTTTCCTATGCGCTGGCCGGGGTCTGGGGACGCACGGCGCTGTCTGATCTGCCATCTTTGGTTAATGCTTCTGGCATGCTCGTTGGCAGCGCGGTTCTAATGCTGCCAATTGTCTTGATCGTTGATGGCGTGCCAAGCTTGCACCTGTCCCATGAATCCTGGGGGGCGCTGCTTGGACTAGCCATTTTATCGACCTCTTTGGCGTATGTTCTTTACTTCGCGATTCTCGCCCGTGCCGGGGCAGCAAATCTCCTCTTAGCCACACTGCTTGTGCCGGTTTTTGCCATCATGCTTGGCGCAGCTTTCTTGGGTGAACGGGTAATCGAAGAGGCCTGGATTGGCTTTGGTATAATCGTCGTGGGCTTTATTGTCACCGATGGGCGGCTGCTGGGAGCAAACAGAACCCCGAATAACAAAAGCGCCCCCGAGCGGGAGCGCCGCGATGTTTGATAAAGAGCGTTTTAGCGGCGGATGCCCAAACGCTTGATCAGATCCTGGTAACGCGCGACGTCTTTGTCCTTGACGTATTCAAGCAGCTTACGACGCTGAGCAACCATCTTTAGCAGGCCGCGACGACCGTGGTTATCTTTTTTATGCGTCTTGAAATGCTCGGTCAGCGTGCTGATGCGTGACGTCAGAATAGCGACTTGGACCTCAGGCGAACCGGTGTCACCATCTTTTGTCGCGTATTCCTTAATGACCTTGGCCTTTTCTTCGGCGGATATCGACATCGGTGTCTCCTTTTTATCAAGAGGTTGCGGGCACAAGCCGGGATGTCGTCCAGCAGGGTCCGATAATGAATGGGGGCGTATAGGAGATTCTACAGTCTTTGGAAAGAGGTTTTAGAAAAGAGCAGGCTAAGAGATGATTTCTTGCAATTCAGACGACGTTAAAGCTTCTTGGCCCAATCCAATGCTTCTTCGAGCCGATCATTGCCCCAGAAAATCTCGCCGTCCGAAGTTCGAAACGTGGGTGCACCAAAAAGACCAAATTCCTTGGCCAGCGCTGTGGCAGATTTCAAAGCATCTTTATTCCCTTGATTAGAGGCCTGATCCAACAAGACGTCTGCATCTTCTCCTAGGGTCTCCAATAAATCTGCCAAGACGTCAGGTTCTGAAATCTGCCCCCCCTCCTCAAACTCACAAGAATAGACCGCACGACTAAAGGCCGCACGACGCCGATTGTCAGGCAGCGCTTTGGCAACACGCGAAGCAAGAAGGCTATTCTGAGGAAAGGGATCCGGGCGGCGCAATCCGAGACCCAAACGCTCGCACGTGCGCTCCAGATCCCGCCACATATAGTCGCCTTTGGCAGGTATTTCGTTGAATGGCGAGTTTTCCCAGCCTTGTTCGCGAAAGATCGGTCCCAGGAGAAACGGCATCCATACAACTTCCACGCCTTTTTGACCCGCCAGATCTTCAATTCGCATTGCTGCAGGGTAGGAATATGTGCTTGCGAATTCATACCAGAATTCAAGCTTCGCCATCGTGTCTTTTCTTTCTTCCCAAGAGCCGTTCTTGAACGACGGTTCTGACAATCGTACCAATAATAGCTTTCCCGGCCAGAATAGTGCCTTTTATCGTGCCCGAAATCTTTGAATGCCCGATACGCACACGGTAATCCACTGGAACCTCGAGAACCTGTAGACCTTCCTGAATTGCGCGCAGCTGCATCTCGACGGTCCAACCAAAAGCTTTGTCCTGCATGTCGAGACGCCGCAACGCTTCTGCCTCGATGGCACGAAACGGGCCGAGATCCGTGTAACGCACGGACCAGAATACCCAGATCAGCCAACAGGCAAGCCAATTACCAAAGCGCTGCTGAATGGTCAAAGAACCCTGCTCTCTTTTGCCAAGACGGCGCGAACCGATCACAAGCTGCGCGTGCTTATTCAAGATCGGGTCTACGAGGCGGTCCATCTGCTCTGGATAGTCGCTGTAATCACCATCAAGAAAGACAACCAGATCACAATCTGGCATGGCCGCGATCCCGGCAAGGCAGGCCGCGCCATAACCGCGCGTTTCAGCAACGCTTGTTTGCGCGCCACGCTTTTCTGCCATCGCTATCGTGCCATCGGTCGAGCCATTATCGGCCACCACGATATGATCGACCCAATCGGGCACGTCACCGAGAACTTTCCCAATTGCTTTGGCTTCGTTTAGCGCGGGGATGATCAACCCAATACAAACGCCATTTCGCATCAAGCGGGCTCGTCTTTTGGCCCAGTTGATCTCAAGCGTTCAATGAGCACGTCATGGGCTAGCAAGGCCCAAACTGGTATCCAAATCAGCCAAACCACGCCCTGCCGATACACCTGTTCCTGATCATGCAGGACGAAAAAAAAGAACAGGTAATGCAATGGCAGCGTGACGCCGGCAAGGATAAGCCCACGTACCGGAAACAGGCAAAGAAAGGGGGCAATCCAGATAAAGTACCATGGGGTTTGAGACGGCGCCAAAAGGTAAAGAGCGGCAATCATAAGGAACACGCGTCGTATGAGTATGTTCTCATTGACCGCAGGTCGGGCACAGATCGCTACGAACGTGGCAAGCAGCGCCACGCCTAACAACAAACGCGCGGCACCGGAAGCAATCTCTGGATCGGTGGTAAAAAAGCCCGTGATCCATTCGGCTACCAGGATCGCCGCCGATGACGCTTTCCAATTTTGCGCAAAGGCCACAAAACCGGAGCTTTGATCGAGGCTTGAAAGTACGACGGGCAAGAACAAGACCCCAGTGATCACGCAAGCAACGGCAATGCACTTTAGAAATAGGGGCCGATCATAAAAGCAATTGCGCCACACAAGTGCGCCAATGAGAAACGGCCAGACTTTGACGCCAGCGGCGATCACGAACCACACTGACGCCCATATCGGCCTCAGCCGCACAATCGCATAGACAGCAAGCAGCACCGGAAGCATGAGAACCGGTTCCATATGCGCTGAATTGGCAACCTCTTTGATAACCAAGGGGTTCCACCAATAAAGCGCAAGCCAAAGCGGTGAGCGTTGAAAGTGAAGCAGCAGGGCGAGGATCAAACCTGCTATGCCAAACTCAAAGAGCAAAAGCACAGCGCGCCAGCCGTCAAGATCGAACGGCGCAAGGAGGTGGGAAAAAGCGAATATGGCCTGGAGAACACTTGGATAGATTGTTCTGATCTCAGGGTGATTGACACGCGATAGAATATCTTCGCCTCGCTTGGCCAAATCCTGCAACTCGGTTGAACCAGCCGTCCCATTGAGAACATCTAGCGGCGCATGACTAAACGGAGAGTGCCAGATGGAAACAACTGCGCCATCCCAGAGATACCGATAGTAATCATCCTCTATGATCGTGGACGTGCCAAACTGCAGTAAGCGGGCAAGCGTGCCTACAATCAAAATGAAAAGAAACAGATACCCAATATTTGGCCGGTCCGTTTTTTCAATCATCGCCAAGAGAGAGAAGGCAACGACAGCGGCGCTGAACATATAGGCAAAGACAAAGCCTAGGATTGGCATCTCGGAAAAGGGTGCCTCATAAGCGAATGCGGGTGCCACGGCGCGCATAGCTAGGGCAGAAACCAGAACGAAAATACCCAATGTGATCCAATTTACAGGGAACGGGCCTGCGGCAATTTTTAATTTCATTCGGTCTCAAATATTCAACTTCAAATCTCAGTAGAAGCTACCACGGGTTTTGCGAGGCTTCTTGACTTTCTTGCGTTTCTTTTCGGCTTTTTTACTTTCGCTTTTTGAAGAAGCCCTATCGTCTATGGCCTGATCTGCACCGTTGTAGCCAAAGATGCCTTTGGATGATGCTTGCGCGGTCGCGTTTTGCGCCGCGAAGAAGACGACGGTCGTTGCCGCGATTGTTGCTATGATCAAGTGTTTTGCCATGTTGGATCCTTGGTTCTTCCCGATGGGACTAGCTTTCGTCCGTGGTGTTAAATAGCTTGATTTGGCACTCACTGAACTCAACACTGTCTCACAATTATGTGGGATAAATTTGTATTGATCTGTGGAACGCGCCACGTTCCCGTCGCACGATAAAAATTGCGTCGTTTAGTAGATTGCAGCTAGGTCAAAGCCTTATATATGCAGGGCGTGACCCAATGCCCGCAGACATGCCTCTTGCAAACCCTCTGATTGGGTAGGGTGCGCGTGGATCGTTGCGCCTATGTCTTCAAGGCAAGCGCCCATTTCAATTGCCAGCGAAAACGAGGCCGAAAGCTCCGAGACATGCGCGCCCACCGCATGAAGGCCGAGGACTGCATGATCACTTTCGCGCCAGACGACACGAATGAACCCATCTTCTCGCTCTGTGGTCATGGCTCGGCCATTTGCAGCAAAGGGAAATTCGCTCGCGCTGGTACCCTCGATCTCACCTGGAAGAGCACCGCACGTGATTACTTCCGGATCGGTAAAGCAAACGGCAGGGATGGAGCGCTTATCCCATTCCACTGCGTGCCCCGCGATATGTTCGGCAACCATTTCGCCTTGAGCCATAGCGCGGTGCGCCAGCATTGGATCGCCAGTGACATCACCAATCGCATAGATACCTCGCATTGAGGTCTGACAGGTCTTATCGATGCGAATGAATGGACCATCGAAGGTCAGGGCTAGTTCTTCAACGCCGATCCCGTGCGTGCGAGGCCGTCGACCAACCGTGACGAGCACTTTTTCTGCGGCCACTTCACCTTGATCTGTGGACAGCACACCATTTTCAAACCCAGTTGCCCTCGCACCGGTCATGACCGATACGCCAAGCGCATCCAAACGTTTGGCCACAGGCGCGGTCAGGCGCACATCATAGCTTGGCAGGACGTTTTCATCAGCCTCTATAATGGTCACCTTTGCACCCAACTTGGCAAACGCAATGCCGAGCTCCAACCCAATATAGCCGCCGCCGATTACGCCCAGGGTTTTAGGCACTTCCGATAACGCCAACGCATCAGAGGAGGACAAGATATCCTCTGCAAAAGGCAAAAATGGTAACTCTACCGGTGCCGAGCCTGAGGCGATAACGACGTATTCAGCCCGGACTTGTGTTTCCCCGTCTTTGCCGCTCACCAGAACATTCTTGCCGTCCAGAAAGCGAGCTCGGCCTTCTACAAAACGCGCGCCTGCCTTTTTCATCAGACCCGAAACACCTGCATTTAGCCTCGAAACGATCCCGTCTTTCCATGCGACGGTCTTGCTCAGGTCTATCTCAGGCGCCGAAGTGGTAATGCCGAGCAGGCTCTTGTTCATTGTTGTAATGCGGTAAAACTCATCAGCTGCATGGATCAGCGCTTTGGAAGGAATACATCCTACATTAAGACATGTCCCACCCGGCGCCGCCTCATCCACGATAATCGTGTCGATGCCCAATTGCCCGGCGCGTATGGCACAAACATATCCACCAGGTCCGGCACCAATCACCAAAAGTTTGCAAGTCAGATCGCTCATCTAACCCTCCACAAAAAGCATGGCCGGGGTTTCCAGAAGGGTTTTGAGCTTTTGCACAAAAACTGCCGCATCCCAGCCGTCGATCACCCGGTGATCAAAGCTCGCTGAAAGGTTCATCATCTTGCGCGGCTGAAACTGTTGGCCATCCCAGACCGGGCGGATCTGTATTTTATTGATGCCGATGATGGCCACCTCGGGGTGGTTAATGATGGGTGTCGTTGCAATCGCTCCAAGAGGTCCAAGGGACGTAATCGTGATCGTGCCACCCTGTAATTCGTCGCGCTTGATCGTGCCGTCGCGCGCCGCCGCGGACAGGCGCAAAAGCTCGGTTGCGTTTTCCCACAGGCTTCCCGCTTCAGCATGACGAATGACCGGCACATTCAAACCTTGCGGCGTTTGCGTGGCAATACCCACATGCACCCCGCCATGGCGATGGATAATGCCTGCATCATCGTCGTAACGCGCGTTTAGGCTCGGTTGTTCCCGGACGGCCTCGACGATAGCACGCATTAAGAAAGGTAGCAGCGTCAGTTTGGGTCGTGCCCCCTCATGTTTTTTGTTGAGAGCCGCGCGAAGGGACTCCAGCGCCTCAATCTCAACTTCTTCAACGATGGTGATGTGCGGGATCTGGCGCTTGGCGACCTGCATTTTCTCAGCGATGCGGCGGCGCATGCCGATGACGCGAATTTCCTCTATCCCGGTGTTTTCCCGACGTGTGATCTGACCCTGAACAATACCGCCAGACGCAATCCATTGGTCGAGATCGTCATGGCTTATGCGTCCAGAAGTTCCCGTTCCTAGTACCTGACGCAGATCAATGCCCTCTTCCCGCGCCCGACCCCGGACGGACGGGGAGGCCAAGGGTTTGGTTCCTTTTGCTCGCACAACCGGCGATGCTGATGTCTTTGTTCTTGGTGTCTCTTTTGGTACAGGTTTTGTTTCTGGCTCTGCCTCTGGTTCTGGTTTTGCTTCCGGAACCGACTCGACGGTTGTCGGCTCCGTATTGCCCGCGCCGTCCACCTCAATCTTGATCAGAAAGGCCCCTACGGCAATCAACTCTCCAATCTCGCCTCCGAGTACGAGCACCTTACCAGAAACAGACGACGGAACCTCAACAGCTGCCTTATCTGTCATCACCACAGCCAAAATATCATCCTCGCGAATGATATCGCCCGGTTTCACATACCATTCGGTCAGCTCGGCCTCGGCAATTCCCTCGCCAATGTCAGGAAGGCGGATCGTGTGCACACCCATGGCCTACTCCTCCATGACCTTCTTGAGCGCCTCACCAACGCGGGCTGGACCGGGAAAATACTCCCATTCCTGAGCGTGCGGATAGGGCGTATCCCAGCCGGTTACGCGGATGATCGGAGCTTCCAGATTATAAAAGCAATTCTCCTGCACAAGGCTGACGAGCTCTGCCCCATAGCCGCAGGTGCGCGTAGCTTCATGAACCACAACGCAGCGCCCGGTCTTTTGCACAGAGTTGGTGATCGCCTCCAGATCAATGGGAAGCAACGTGCGAAGGTCGATTATCTCAGCGTCAACCCCGGTCTCGACGGCGGCAGCTTCGGCGACATATACCATGGTGCCATAGGCAAGCACTGTGACATCTGCACCTTCACGTACAGTATGCGCTTTGCCCAGGGGCACGATATCATCGCCGTCGGGCACCTCACCTTGTGGATGCTTTTTCCATGACACAAGAGGTTTATCGTGATGACCGTCAAACGGCCCATTGTATAGCCTCTTTGGCTCCAAAAAGATCACCGGGTCCGGATCGGCAATTGCAGCGAGCAGCAGACCTTTGGCGTCGCGTGGGTTGGAAGGCATAGCCACTTTTAGGCCCGAGACATGGGTAAAGACAGCTTCGGGGCTCTGTGAATGGGTTTGACCGCCAAAAATACCACCGCCTGCAGGCATCCGAATGACGATAGGACAGGTAAAATCAGCGTTTGAGCGATAGCGTAAGCGCGCGGCTTCGGAAACGATTTGGTCATATGCCGGATAGACGTAATCGGCGAATTGCATCTCGATTACCGGTTTCAATCCGTAAGCCGCCATGCCAATGGCCGTTCCGACAATACCGCTTTCGTTTATCGGAGTGTCAAAGCAGCGTGAGGTTCCGTATTTTTCTTGCAGGCCCGCCGTACAGCGGAATACACCGCCAAAGAAGCCCACATCCTCACCATAAACCACGACTCGCTCATCGGCCGCCATAGCCACGTCATGGGCGTCGCGGATTGCCTCGATCATCGACATCTGTGCCACGTTTAGTACCCCGCCTCTTGCCTTTGACGCACTAGATGCGGCGGCATTTGTTCATAGACGCCCTCGAACATGTCTCGTGCAGAAGGCGCTTTGCCATCGCCGAGTGTGCCAACCGCCTCTGCGGCTTTCTGCAAAGATACTACCTCATCGGTAATTTCAGCCTCAGACTGCGTGTGGCGTTCTTCGGACCATTCGCCGATTTTGATCAGGTGTTGCTTCAACCTCTCAATCGGGTCGCCTAGGGGCCAAGCTGCCGCCTCCCGTTTGGACCGATAAGCCGACGGATCATCCGAAGTCGAGTGCCCTCCAGCGCGATATGTGACATGCTCGATTAGGGTCGGACCAAATCCAAGGCGCGCCCGCTCTGCGGCCCACTTGGCCACCGCGTGAACTGCAAGATAGTCGTTTCCGTCCACACGGATGGAGGCGATACCAAAACCATGGCCCCGGGCCGCAAATGTGCCGACACCGCCGCGCGCGATACCCTGAAATGTCGAAATGGCCCACTGATTATTCACAATGTTAAGGACCACCGGGGCCTTGTAGGTAGACGCAAAAACCATTGCGGCGTGAAAATCACTTTCAGCGGTGGAGCCATCTCCAATCCAACCGGCCGCAATACGTGTGTCACCTGAAACTGCGGAGCCCATTGCCCAACCGACAGACTGCACAAACTGCGTCCCAAGGTTTCCCGATACGGTGAAAAACCCATGATCTTTGGAAGAATAGCAGATCGGCAATTGTCTCCCATTGAGCGGATCATCCGCGTTGGAAAAAATCTGGTTCATCATAGAGATCATCGGATAATCTGAGGCGATAAGAAGTCCGGCCTGGCGGTAAGTCGGGAAATTCATATCCCCCGGCTCAAGCGCCTTGGCGAAAGCGCAACTCACCGCTTCTTCTCCCAAATGCTGCATGTAAAAGCTGGTCTTGCCTTGCCTCTGGGCATTCAACATGCGGTCATCGAAAACGCGCAGAGTTTGCATATGGCGCAAGCCTTCTCGAAGCTCCTCCGCGTTCAGCGCGCCTGCCCATTCGCCCACGGCGTCACCTTCCTTGTTCAGAACGCGGACTATAGAGAATGCCATATCGCGGATATCATCAGGCGCCACATCGACTGGCGGCTGCGGTACCGCGCCTGCGCGAGGAATCTCAAAATCGGAAAAATCAGGTGTATCACCGGGCCTGCAGCCAGGTTCAGGAACATTCAGCGATAGCGGCTTGATTTCTTCGTTCATGCAGTTTCCCTAAGTTTCGAATCTCGTGCACGTTTGAGGATAGCATCAACCACATCATTGGTGACCGACGTCGTTGACCTTCCCGTACTGTCTGAAAGTTGAAGGATGTCAGCGATGCGTTTGGCAACTTCATTTAAGCGCTCATCGCGATATTGTGGGCCTTCGCGGTGGATCTCCATAGCAACGCTGATGATACCTCCTGCGTTCACCACGAAATCAGGTAGGTAACGAATTCCGCGGGCGCGGAGCGTTTGAGCCACGTCGTCATCTTTTAGCTGATTGTTGGCTGCACCACAGATAAGCTTGGCCGATATCTGACCGGCGGTCTCATGTGTGAGGATACCACCCAGTGCACAGGGGGCGAATATGTCCATCTTGGTTTGAAACACATCATCAACTTCACAAACCTCAGCATGAAGATGCGTATGGGCGCGAATGACTGCTTCCTGGTTGATATCAGAGACGATCAGTTTTGCGCCTGCGCGGTGCAGTTTCTGGGCAAGCGCCATGCCAACGTGACCGAGTCCTTGGACCAGAATTCGCCGGTCTTCGAACGCTTCGGTTCCAAAGACGTCTTTTGCACCCACTTTCAGACACTGAAACACACCTTCGGCCGTGAATGGCGATGGATCGCCGCTGCCAAATTTGCCAGATTCAAGCCCAACCGCATAGTGTGTTTCCTCGGCCAAAACACGCATATCCGCGGGCGACATGCCCACATCTTCAGCGGTGTAATAAAGCCCGCTCAATGCGTTGACGGCCTGACCGAAGGCGCGCAACAAAGCCTCTGATTTGTCGACGCGCGCATCCCCGATGATGACCGACTTGCCACCACCAAGCCCAAGACCTGCGATGGCATTCTTGGCGGTCATACCACGCGCTAGACGCAGCACATCAATGCGCGCTTCTTCCCAACAGCTGTATGGCCACATTCGGCATCCACCGGCGGCCGGTCCGCAAGCTGTTGAGTGAATGCAGATAAAGGCGCGCAGCCCGCTTTCCGCTTCCTCAACCCGGATCAGTCGCTCATACCCCTCTGGCGCGTGCTCTTCGAAAAGCTTGATGGACATGGGCAGCCTCCGCTGAATGATCTATTCCGGCGCTTGCCCAATGGTACCTTCAAGAACGGAGTTGATGTATTGTTTTTCAAGCGTATTATCGGAAGATAATAGCCTGATCACCTAATATTTGGTAATAAGATAGTGACTTTCTCTACTGATAGAATTGATCGGGAGATCATTCGAGCGTTGCGTGATAATGGAAGGATGACGGTCGCGGAGCTTTCTGAACGCGTGGGCCTATCGGCAACGCCGTGCAAAAGACGTTTGGCAAGGCTAGAAGACACCGGGCTTATATCTGGCTATTCCGCCACCATTGATCGTAAGATTGCGGGCTTTACCATAACGGCCTTTGTCTCCGTCGAGCTGGAGAGACAGGACGCAGAACACGTGGCCGAGTTTCAAAGAGAAGTCGCACATTTTGAAGAGGTGGTCACTGGCACTTTGATGACCGGCAGCCAGGATTTCCTATTGGAGGTCGCAGTCGAAAGTCTTGAGGAGTTTGAGAGTTTTCTCCAAACAAAACTAATGCGCTTAAAAGGGTTGCGCGCAATACGGTCTCGCTTTGGATTGCGTAAGTTCATCGATAGAACACGGATACCCTACTGAGCGACACATAAGTTCGTACGTTATCATTAATTGCTAGTGCTATAGCTAAAGACTAACATGGCCAATCTGGGGTTTTGGAAGAAAGCCCGATGAAAGTCTAAATCGCCCTGGAATGCTCCTTCGCCTCCTGAACAAGCTGATGGATGCTTGCATCTAAGATCGTTGGGTCACTAAGACTGACCGCTAAGGTCATTGCACCCTGAACCTCTGCCTGAATGCGAAGTGCCTTTGATCGCTTGTCTTTGAAGCTTTCGGGCATGGATTCAACTAGCCATGCAATATTATGCTCAAAGAACGCCGTTACACGTTTCGACACCTTTTCCGGCAGTCCCGCGCTTTCTGCCGCCAACATTCCGCATAGACACTGTAATTCCTGGATATGCAAAGCGTTCCGATAAACGGATCCAAAGGCATCGACAGCCTCCGGCCAGCTGACTTCGCGGACGGGACCCACAGACTTTGAAACGCAAGCTGCATAACGATCGACAAGTGCAAATCCCAGGTCTTCTTTGTGACGGAAATGATAGTGGATACTCGCGGACTTGATCCCCAATTCCTCGGCAAGATCGCGAAAGCTCACCGCATGATAGCCGCGTAAGCGCATTGCCCGCTCTGCAGAGTCCAGGATTTGGGTGCGAGTGTCCATAATTCACATCACATCAATTTTACCTACCTATAGATAGGGTTGACGGCGAATTTAAACAAGCCTACTGAATCTACCTATCACTAGATAGGAGTCGAAAAATGAAAGTACATGAATTTGAAGGCTTCCCGAACCCAGCTCGCGTAAGGATTGCTTTGGCTGAAAAGGGTCTAAGCGATGAGGTGGAGTTTATATCGGTCAATGTACCCGAAGGAGAGCACCAATCGGAGGCTTTTCGCGCCAAGAACCCATCAGCGGCGGTCCCCGTACTTGAGCTTGATGATGGTACATTTATCGCCGAGTGCTCAGCGATTACAGAAAACATTGATCAATTAGATGGTGTGCCTTCCCTGACAGGTAAAACGCCCAAAGAACGCGCTGTAATTGCCATGATGCAGCGACGCGCAGAATCTGGATTGCTCGACGCGGTGGCAACTTACTTCCATCATGCCACCCCCGGTCTTGGGCAAGATATCGAAGGTTACCAATGCGCTGAATGGGGGCAGCATCAGAAAAAGACTGCTTTGAAAAGCATGCAATACCTTGATGGTGTCCTCGCCAGTCAGGACTATTTGGCCGGTGACGATTTCAGCGTAGCCGACATAACTGCGTTCGCCGGTCTTGCTTTTGCGGGATTTGCAAGAATCGAAATTCCATCGGATTGCAAAAATCTCATAGCTTGGCGACAACGAGTGTCCGCACGACCATCTGTTTCAGCCTAGGAGCACCCAAATGCAACGCAACGATGATTTTAGCAAACGCGCTTCGGTTCATAGTTCTGATGAGCCCTGGGTTGCTTCCCCAATGCCAGGCGTCGACCGGCGCATATTAGACCGGATTGGCGAGGAGGTGGCGCGCGCAACCTCAATTGTACGCTACGCGCCGGGTAGTAAGTTCTCCTCCCATGTTCATACGGGCGGCGAAGAGTTCCTCGTCCTCGATGGGGTGTTTCAGGACGAGCATGGCGATTTCCCGGCAGGCAGCTACATCCGCAATCCACCTCAGTCCTCGCATACACCGGGTCTGATCATGGCTGCACTATCTTTGTAAAACTGTGGCAATTCGATATGAGCGACCGTACCCATATACGTGCCGACACTAACAAGATGCGTTTTATGCAAAAAGGCGATCAGGTCGAAGTGATGCCTCTATTTTCCGACGGCAAAGAGGATGTAGCGATAGAACGTTGGTCTTCTGGCGCTAATCTTTCGCTAGAAGCGCCTGATGGTCTCGAGCTTTTAGTTCTCGAAGGCGGATTTGAAGAAAGCGGCGAGACATTCAAAACCCATAGTTGGCTTCGGTTACCCAAAGGCTACACAACCAAGGCCAAGGTTGGAGAAACCGGCGCAAAGCTTTGGGTCAAGCGCGATCATCTAAAGAAAGAGCCGCGTGGTCCAAACTTATAGCGATTGGTTTTATCCAATCTGCACAGAAATTGCACAAACCCTCTCAAACCGCTGCACTTGTACGAGTTAAACAAGTCTACGTACCCAAGAGCAGTAGGGACAGAACATGCCGCGTCTGGATGAGCTTCGTAAAACTCCCTTCCAAAGACGTTCCCCGCGCAAGAGCTCGACAGCGCAGCGGCATGTTCTGATCCTGGCTCTTGCAGGCTCGATCAGCGCAGGCTTTGTGATGAATTGCGCGCTAAATCCAACCAAGTTAAGCGATCAAGAACTGGGCTTTTCCGAAACTGTGCAGTCGCATATCCTAAAACGTAATGTTGCTAACATTGAGCAAAGCTAATGACCCACATTCTAATTATCGATGACGATCCGCAGATCCGCGATGTGCTGCGTATTGCTTTGCGTCAAGCAGGCTACGAAATTTCAGAAGCAGGCGATGGCGCCGAAGGTTTAGCCAAGGCCCGCAATGGCAAGGCAGATCTTGTCGTGCTCGATATTGGTTTACCAGAAATGGACGGCCTCGAGCTCTGCAAAGCGTTGCGAGAGCAAAGCGATGTTCCGGTGCTTTTTCTGACTGCACGGGATGATGAGATTGACCGGGTGCTTGGCTTTGAGCTTGGCGGCGACGACTATGTCACAAAGCCGTTTTCCCCGCGCGAGTTGCTGGCTCGAATTAAAGCCATCTTGAAACGCAATGGTCATACACCTGTCGAAAAACAAAAAACATCAATGTCGCGCGGTGATCTGCGGCTTGATCCTGAACGCCATCTTTGCACCTTTAGCGATGCCGCAATCACGCTCACCTCGCGCGAAATGGCGCTTCTGGCCCATCTTATGTCCCGGCCGGATCACATTGCCACCAAAGCACAGCTAACCGATGCAATTTACGGCCCGTCTTTCTACATATCGGATCGCACGCTTGATAGTCACTTGCGCAATCTGAGGGCAAAACTTGCCAAAGCAGGATGCGTTAGCGCTATTGAAACTGTTCACGGCGTGGGAATTCGGATGGGGGCATGTCAGACGAGCTAGACCCTGGCATTAGGCAAAAGTGGCGACCGCCGCTGATACTCGTTATCGGCGGCACACTGGCGGCTGTTTTTTCACTACCACTTCTCGGTGTCGCACATTTCAAGCTTGCAGGCGGCATTCTAGGCTGGGGCGAGACAGCTTGGCTCATCTTCTTCATTGCTTTGGTAGTAACGGCGCTTTTGGGCTTTTTGCTTTGGCGGCTGGTTTTGAAGCCAGTAAAAGCGCTGACCCGGCATGCTACGGCGGTGAAACATGGCCGTCACGGCCCGCCGTTACCAACGCATTTTGGCACGCCTGAGTTTCGCGACCTTGGTCAGTCAGTGATTGACATGGCGGCAACTCTGCAGGATCGAGAGGCGGGACTGCGCGCCTATACAAACCACGTGACGCATGAGTTGAAATCGCCACTTACAAGCGTCATCGGTGCTGCAGAGCTCTTGCAGCAGGACGCCCCAAAAGAAGACCGAGAAGCTCTTATCAGGACGATCCGCGACTCCGCCCAAACCATGCAAAAGCAACTAGAAGCCCTCAGAAACCTGGCCGCCGCGAGAGAACCTTTCGGTCCAGGCCCAAGTGAATTGAGCGATGTCGTAGAAACACTCGAAAGTGATATTGATGTGGAAGTGAAGAGCGATGGCTCTGTGCCAATTGACCCTCAGGCACTCAGCGCGATACTGACGCAACTGATCTCAAATGCCCAAGCGCATGGTGCGAAGCGTGTGACTATCCAATCAACCAAGAACGGCTTTTCGGTAAATGACGATGGCAGCGGCATCGCAGAAGGCAATCGAAGCCGGATATTTGATCCGTTTTTCACCACGAGGCGCGCCTCGGGCGGTACTGGAATGGGCCTTGCAATAGTGCAAACCATGTTAGAAGCCGCCGACGGAAAAATCCGTCTGGAACCAACCCAGCAAGGTACAAGGCTTACCGTCTCATTCATTCAATGGACTGCTTTTGAGAATCATTCTCAAAAGCATTGACTTTTTTGAGAATGACTCGCATATTCATTCTTAACTGGACATTCCAAAGGGCTTTCTAAATGCAATTATCCCGGAGATCACTGCTATTAATATCAGCCTCCGCAGCCGTATTGCCGTCGGTAGCTGCGAATGCGGCAGCTAATGTTGTATCGGTTGTGGCGACCACAGGAATGGTTGCAGACGCAGCGCGCCAGGTTGGCGGAGATCTTGTTGAGGTGACGGCGCTTATGGGCCCCGGCGTTGATCCACATGCGTATCGCCAGACACGGACCGATATCCTGTCGGCTACGCGTGCTGATCTGGTGCTTTGGAATGGACTTTTCCTTGAGGCTCAAATGGAAGACTTCCTCCAGGAATTAAGCGGTAAAACAGTCGTAAAAGCCGTTGCAGAGAGCGTGCCCGCCAGCGATCTGATCAGCCATGAGGATTACTCAGATAAATTTGACCCCCACGTCTGGATGGTGCCAGAACTTTGGGCGAATGTTGTGCGTGCGGTCCGCGACGCTCTAGTTGAGGTGCATCCCGAAGGTGCAGACACGTTCAACGCCAATACTGAGGCGCACCTTGCTGAGGTAGCTCGCATGGGCGATTACGCGCGGGCAGGATTATCCAGTGTGCCAGAACCAGCACGCGTTTTGCTCAGTGCGCATGACGCGTTTGGTTACTTCGGCCGCGCCTATGGCTATGAAGTCATCGGTATTCAGGGAATTTCCACAGAGTCCGAGGCTGGCCTAAACCGTATAAGCGAGTTGACGGAAATGCTGGTCAGCCGCGATATCCGTGCCGTGTTCGTCGAAAGCTCTGTTAGCGATCGCAACGTTCGCGCCCTGATCGAAGGCGCAGCGGCACAAGGGCATGAGGTATCTGTTGGTGGAGAGCTGTTCTCGGACGCTATGGGCGAATTCGGCACATACGAAGGCACGTATATTGGTATGATTGATCATAACGTAACTGTCATATCCAGCGCACTTGGTGGTGACGTGCCAGCCCGCGGTATGGACGGCAAACTTTCGGCTGGGAGCTAAGTCATGAACGTCACGCTTGCAGCCACCAATGGAATCAGTTCGAACATAGAAGAACTTCATGGCCTGCCTTTGGCAATTCGCGGGCTGACCGTATCCTACGGCGAAAAGCCAGCTGTATTTTCGGTGGATGCCCGTTTTGAAGCGGGCGAAATGACCGCAATCATCGGTCCGAATGGCGCAGGTAAATCCACCCTTTTGAAAGCCGCTCTGGGAATAGTTAAACCCTTATCCGGTCGTGTTTCGTCCTGGGGCCAGGACGTTTCTAAAATGCGCGACCGCATTGCCTATGTGCCGCAACGGGCGAGCGTTGACTGGGATTTCCCGACGCGGGTGCTGGACGTGGTGATGATGGGTCAGTTTCGTCAACTTGGCCTGTTGGGCCGTATCCGCAGCAACCACAAGGACGATGCACTTACCTGCCTTGACCGCGTCGGAATGCGGGATTTTGCCAAACGTCAGATCGGACAGCTTTCCGGCGGTCAGCAACAGCGCGTTTTCCTAGCCCGCGCTCTGGCGCAGAGCGCAGACCTGTATCTGCTTGATGAACCCTTCGCGGGGGTGGATGCAGCTACCGAAAAGACAATCATCGCAGTTCTGAAAGAACTGAGGTCGTCCGGCAAAACGGTTGTTGCGGTGCATCACGATCTGGCGACGGTGCCAGAGTACTTTGAACGTGTGTTCATGATCAACACCACCCGGATCGCAGAAGGCACGGTGTCCCAAGTCTTCACCGAGGAAAACCTGCAAAAAACCTATGGCGGTAAGCTCACCACTTCTCGGATGAGCGTCGCAGGATAGTCAGATGCTTTTCGAAGCGCTGACATTGCAGCTTGGGTATAACGCCACGCTGGTGACCATTGGTTCTTTACTTCTGGGCATCGCTGCAGGTGCCACCGGGACCTTTTTATTCCTAGGCAAACGCGCCCTCGTAAGCGACGCAATCAGCCATGCCACACTGCCCGGCGTTGCATTAGCGTTTATGGTGATGGTGGCACTAGGCGGTGACGGACGATATCTGCCGGGGTTGCTTGTTGGTTCGGCTGTCTCATCCGCTGTCGGCCTGCTTTGCGTCAGCGCTCTGTCAAACCGAACGCGCCTTTCTGAAGACGCGGCGATAGGGGCCGTGCTATCGGTATTTTTCGGTTTTGGTATCGTGCTTTTGACGGTGATCCAGTCCATGAATGCAGGCAGGCAAGCAGGGTTGGAGAGCTTCCTGCTTGGCTCTACCGCTGGCATGCTCTGGAACGATGCGCTGGTTATCTCTCTCGGAGGCGCGCTCGTGCTCTGCCTGATGCTTTTGCTGCGTCGACCAATGACGTTGGTGGCCTTTGATCCTGAGTTCGCTGCTGGCGCAGGAATGAATGTCCGTCGCATTGAACTCGCAGTCATGGGGTTGGCGCTTGCGATCACTGTTGTCGGGCTCAAGATCGTCGGTTTGATCTTGATCGTTGCTCTATTGATAATCCCGGCCGTTGCGGCACGGTTTTGGAGCAATAGGGTCGGCGTCGTGGTCATCCTTGCCGGGGCAGTCGGCGGGATCTCGGGATATTCCGGAGCCGCCCTGTCTGCCACCGCGCCCGCACTGCCTACCGGGCCGATTATCGTTCTTGTGGCCTTTTTGATCTTTACGCTTTCTCTCATCTTTGCACCGAACCGAGGTATTCTGACGGCATTCCTGCGCCATAGAGATTTTCAGGCTCGAGTGCATGTGCGCCAAGGACTTTTGGCGCTCGCACAAGGACAGCCGATCTACGAAAAGCTCACTCTTCGGCTGATGCAAAAACGTGGTCTTATCCGCGCCGATAGTGTTGCCACAGAGGCTGGTCGAGCGCAGGCGGCGCGCGCATTGCTGGACGAACGGCGTTGGCAATTGCTGCGTTCAGATCCAGCGCACGAAGGCGCAGCGGCGCATTATGACGGCCTTACACCATTGGAAAGCGTGTTGACCAAAGATCAACTAGCGGAGCTTGATCGTTCTCTTGGACCGGAGGCCGTGTGATGGGAGAGGAATTCGTCGCTTTGTCCCTGCCTCCGATCCTGATCGGGATCTTTGCGTCGATTGCTTGTGCGATACCTGGCAACTTCCTGGTTTTGCGGCGCCAGGCACTGATCGGAGATGCGATCAGCCACGTTGTTCTGCCCGGGATCGTTCTGGCCTTTATTGTGACCGGCACGGTTTCTACCTGGCCGATGATGCTGGGCGCGGGGCTGGCGGCACTTGTGACTGTGGCCTTGATCGAGATCATCCGGCATCTGGGTAAGATTGAGCCGGGTGCGGCAATGGGTGTGGTGTTCACAGCAATGTTTGCCGCCGGTGTTCTGGTGTTGGAACAGTCCGACACATCGTCTGTACATCTGGACGTGGACCATGCGCTCTTTGGCAACCTTGAGAGCTTGATCTGGCTTGATGCGACCGGTTGGTCTTCACTGACAGACATGGAGGCCCTGCACGGCCTGCCACCCGAGCTGACGCGGATGGCGGTCACGATGGCATTTGTGTCCTTGCTGACTTGGGTTTTTTGGCGACCGCTAAAGCTATCGACCTTTGACGAAGGATTTGCCAGAACGCTCGGCCTGCCGGTGGTCGCAATCGGGCTGGGCCTTGTCATCGTGGCGGCGATTGCGGCTGTGGCGGCTTTTGATGCGGTTGGATCGATCATCGTGATTGCCATGTTCATCTGCCCCGCAGCGGCGGCCCGGTTGATGACCAATTCATTGGAGGCCCAGATCGGGTGGTCCATTGGCTTCGCCACGATTTCAGCTATCGCAGGTTATGTTCTTGCGGGCTACGGCCCAGTCTGGCTTGGCTTCGATAACGCTGTCAGCGCCGCAGGCATGATCGCCACGGTTTCAGGGGTTATCCTAGGGCTGGCCTCCATATTTGGGCCATGCCGCAACCGTGTCGGCTTGCGTGGTTAGACGCAGTCAATCGGCAAACCCAAGAGCGGTGGCCAAGGCAGCAAGGCCGGGAATAATCATATTTTCCGGGCTGGCAAATTTGACCGGCACGCTCTGCTCCCTCAAACTGCATGCATAAAGCTCAGGATTTTCTGCGATCACCGCCACCTGCTGACCGAGCCAATAGGGCCGAGTGGCGGCAAGCTCTGCGCCTATAAGATGGCCAGTGATTGCTTCTGCGTCCCCGGATAACTCCGCAGTGCACAGATGTGAGGCAAGGCGTTCGGGCCGCGCGATTGTGTCTTCCAAAGCCGATTGAGCAGCGGTTTCAGCACCGCCAAGCGATGCCATAAGCCGCAAGGTAAGGCTCGATTGCACGCTGACGGCCTCACCGGCGCTGATATGCACCCAATGGGTCAGGTCGCTGTGTACGGCGCATACGACGCCATCCCAATCATCATTCTGCGCCAAAAACCCAGCAATCCAGAGCCGCACCCAAGCGCTCATCAGATCAGCGGGCTTGTTTTGCTCCAACCCACCGAGATGCGACACCCCCGCCTGCGGAAGGATGGAGGCAGGCAATTTATCTGGTGGACCATCACCGATGCGAAAGACAGGAGCATTTTCCATCCCATCCAGAGCAGTTTTCTCATCACTGGCCGTTACTGATGACACAAGCGCCGCACCATCCATAGCGCAGGCGTGAAACCCACCACTAACGGGGCCAAGCGCGATCCATTTGCTCATGATCGGTTGAGTTGCTGGACCAGCCCGCTCATATCGTAACCCGCCTTTGCTGCCCTTTCGATAATCTCGACGTCATCAAGACGGCCATGCTCGACAATGCTCCACAACATGGTGCAGCGCGTCCCTGAGCGACAGTAAGCAAGGATTGGTTTTGGCATCTCATCAAGGGCTGCACGAAATTCACTAAGAGCCCCTTCAGAAAAAGCCCCGCCGGCGACGGGAATCCAGCGAATCTCAAGACCGTTGGCCTGCGCGGCATATTCAACCGCCAGAAAGTCAGGCTGGTCCACATCCTCGCCATCCGGCCGGTTGCAAATAACAGAGCGAAAGCCTGATCCTGCGATCTCTTTCATATGTTCAATATCCACCTGAGGTGAAACGGCAAAATTCTCTGTCAGAGGGCGGATATCCATGGCCGTGCTCCTTATGGGCTTCAATCGTTATATGCGCCGAGTCGGGGCGGGATTTCAACTTATCCTGCGTTGACATTTGACCGTCCACATCCAAACGTGACGACGCCGATATAGGGAGTACGCCGATGAGCGATGCTTGGGAATTCTGGATAGATCGGGGTGGGACATTCACCGACATCGTCGGCCTTGATCCTAAGGGAGAAGTGCACACACATAAGCTCCTGTCTGAGAACCCGGAACGCTATAAAGACGCGGCCGTTCGGGGTATTCGCGATGTTATGAAAGTGACGGGCGATTTTCCCGACAATGCCATAAATGCTGTAAAAATGGGCACAACCGTTGCGACCAACGCACTTTTGGAACGCAAGGGCGAACGGCTTATCCTCGTGATCACCAAAGGCTTTCGCGATCTGCTCAAGATCGGCTATCAAACCCGGCCCAAGCTCTTTGATCTGGAGATCAAACGCCCCGATCTTCTTTACGAAGACGTCTTTGAGATGGACGAGAGGCTTGATTCTGAAGGGGCGGTCATTCGCCCACTGGATGAGGCAACCCTTCGCGTTTCTCTTCAACAGAGCTTCGACCACGGAGTGCGCGCCATCGCGGTCGCTGGTCTGCATGCCTATCTCAATCCCATGCACGAGGAGCAGGTGGCCGAGATCGCACGCGAGATTGGTTTCACCCAGATTTCCACGAGCGGCGAGGTATCCAAACTGGCCAAACTTGTCGGACGTGGCGACACCACAGTGGTTGACGCCTATCTCTCACCAATACTGCGCCGCTACGTGGATCAGGTCGCAGGGGCGCTTGATCTGGGTCGCGCCTGTCACATGCTGCTCTTTATGCAATCCAATGGCGGGCTGACCGAAGCGCGACGCTTTCAGGGCCGCGACGCGATTTTGTCCGGTCCGGCGGGCGGTATTGTGGGGATGGTGGCCACCGGTCGTGAGGCCGGATTCAATCGGCTTATCGGCTTTGACATGGGAGGCACATCGACGGATGTAAGCCATTACGCCGGAGAGTTTGAGCGCTCTTTCGAGACCGAGGTTGCTGGCGTCCGGATGCGCGCGCCGATGATGGATATTCATACGGTT
The DNA here is from genome assembly GCA_038531775.1 of Pseudomonadota bacterium. Lineage (GTDB taxonomy): Bacteria > Pseudomonadota > Alphaproteobacteria > Rhodobacterales > Rhodobacteraceae > Roseovarius. The sequence goes on from JBCBBI010000001.1 coordinate 218,042, forward strand.
GCGGCAGGTGGCGGCTCTATCTGTAAATTCGAGGATGGTCGGTTTCAGGTGGGACCAGAGAGCGCCGGCGCAGATCCGGGACCGGCTTGCTATCGCCGAGGCGGCCCGTTGGCGGTGACCGATTGCAACGTGATGTTGGGCAAGCTGAACCCCGATCACTTCCCTGCAGTCTTTGGGCCTAATGGCGATGAGCCGCTTGATGCCGATGTGGTTCGAAAGAAGTTTGCTGAGTTGGCAAGAACAGTTGCGTCTGAGACCGGCGAGCCTGAGCGAAAACCAGAGGACATGGCTGAAGGCTTCCTGCGTATCGCAGTCGATAACATGGCCAACGCCATCAAGAAAATCAGCGTGCAGCGCGGCCATGACGTAACCGATTACACGCTTCAATGCTTTGGCGGCGCGGGCGGGCAACATGCCTGCCTTGTGGCAGATGCACTTGGAATGAAACGGGTTCTGATTCATCCATACGCTGGTGTATTGTCAGCTTTTGGCATGGGACTCGCACAGATCAGCTCGATGAAAGAAACGCAAATCGACGCGCCACTGACTGAAATGGATACTGCTCTTTCGCGTACAGGGATGCTTGCGGAAACAGCAGTGCAAGAGGTCGAAGCGCAAGGCGGCGATGACATAAATACAGAGACACGCCTACATCTTCGCTATGAAGGCTCACATCAGACGATCCCGGTTTCGGCGCATAACCAAGCTGACGCGAAAGCTGAATTCGAAGCCTCACATAGACAGCGCTACGGATTTATCTCACCTGATCGCGACGTTATCATAGACATGGCCAGCGTCGAAGCGATGGGCGCCAGCGGTGCCGTTGCGCGGCCACGTGTGACCACTGGCGAGGGTTCGCCCCTGGCGCAGGTGCCGCTATATACCGAAGGCGATTGGCGAGATGTCCCCATCTTTGACCGGGATCAGTTGAACAATGGCACATTTTTAGGTCCAGCAATTATTGTCGAGAAGACTGGCACCAATATGGTTGAGTCTGGGTGGGCCGCACGAGTCGATGCGCATGGCAATCTGATACTTGAGCGCGTCGTAGAAAAGTCACGAGAGAGTGCCGCTGGCACCAAGGCCGACCCGGTCCTGCTTGAGGTTTTCAACAACCTCTTCATGTCAGTAGCTGATCAGATGGGAGCGACCCTCGCAAACACGTCCTGGTCAGTCAATATCAAAGAGCGCCTCGATTTCTCCTGTGCGATCTTTGACGAGTTGGGCGATCTCGTGGCCAATGCTCCACACGTCCCTGTGCATCTGGGATCGATGTCAGATTCAATAAAGACGGTGATGCGGTTGAACCAGAATGTGCAGCCAGGCGACGCCTACATGCTCAACTCACCCTATAATGGCGGCACTCATTTGCCCGATGTGACGGTCGTGACACCGGTCTTTGTCGAGGGCAAACCGGTCTTCTGGTTGGGGTCTCGGGGACACCACGCCGATATTGGCGGGCGCACACCTGGCAGCGCGCCACCCGATAGCAGTCATATCGAAGAAGAGGGCGTACTGATCGATAATGTGAAGCTCGTCGACGAGGGTACGTTCCTCGATGACATGGCTGAGACGGTGCTGGAATCTGGTAAATACCCGTGTCGAAATATCCCGCAAAACATGGCCGATCTGAAAGCGCAAGTGGCAGCAAATGAAACCGGGCGGCTGGAACTGTTGAAGGTGGTTGATAATTTCGGTCTCAATGTCGTGCGTGCATATATGGGGCACGTACAAGACAACGCAGAGGAAAGCGTCCGGCGGGTGATTGACCGCTTGAAGGACGGCGCTTTCAGCTATCCGATGGATCACGGCGCCACTGTCGAGGTGAAAGTCTCCGTTGATCGAAAGGCGCGCGAGGCGACTATCGATTTCACGGGCACGTCGGCACAGCATAGCGGCAACTACAATGCGCCAAAATCAATCTGCCGTGCCGTAGTGCTCTACGTTTTCAGAACCATGGTGGGCTCTGACATTCCGCTCAATGAAGGCTGCCTAAAGCCGCTGAACATTGTGATCCCTGAGGGCTCCATGCTCAATCCGGCCTGTCCGGCCGCGGTAATATCTGGGAATACGGAGGTCAGTCAGGCCACCTGCAATGCGCTTTATGGGGCTCTTGGTGTGATTGCCGGGTCTCAGGCGACGATGAATAACTTCGTCTGGGGCAATGATGAGTTCCAAAACTATGAGACAATATGTGGAGGCACTGGCGCAGGGCCAGGTTTTGACGGCTGTGATGCGGTGCAAAGCCATATGACCAACACGCGAATGACCGACCCGGAAATCCTAGAAAAACGCTTCCCGGTTCGGCTTGAGACGTTCATCATTCGACCCGATTCAGGCGGAAGTGGAAAATGGCGCGGTGGGCACGGCGTGATCCGAACCCTCCGCTTTCTGGAGCCAGTAACCGTGACCACTCTCTCCAATCACCGGATCATTGCTCCATTTGGCGTAGATGGCGGAGCGCCCGGATCACTTGGCCGAAACTGGGCGGAACTGCCAAATGGCGAGGTCCGAGAGATGGATGGCAATGACGAGATTGACCTGCCCGAAAACTCCGTTTTCGGCATGGAGACGCCCGGCGGAGGTGGTTGGGGAGCAAACTGATACTCCCCTAAATTTTTTTCATCAATTGGTGCTGATAGTCAGATCATCGAAGCCGTAGGCGTCGCCGACTTTATCACCTGAACCGGCAATGCCCGCTGCGACACCGCAAATTGGGCATAGCAGAATACCAACCGCCAAAGAGCTGCCCGTGCGGGAACCTTTTGAGAGATTCCGCGCCTTGAAAGTTTTGGAATAAGTCTCGTCATTGTATTGACAGGTTACCGTGGCTGGAGGCGTATCGCGACCGAAGCTTGGCATGTTCACCGTCGCTGGCGCGGTCACTCTGGTGCTAAACCCTTGCGACACTATTGAGCATTCCGCAGGTAAGCTCTGCGCGTCGCTTCCTGAAGAAAGTGCATCACTTCCCTTGTCGACAAGACCAACCGGCGCGGCTCTGAACCCAACGACTTGTTCCGCAACGGCGGCATCATTGAACTCAACGTTTACTGCCTCGCCCTTAGGCTTCAGATGTCTTTCTTTTTGTGCTTCTGGATCCGGTGTTCCACACGCAGCCAAAGCAAGTGCTGCGACCAACAAAGTGACGTTACTCTTCTTCACGGTAGTCTCCCAATTTAAAACGCCGTCCGCGACGCTCTTTGATGCGTGATACCGTGATGATTGAAATTTGACTTATTCAAGTCGCTTTTTAGATGTTCTGTGTATTCTCGTCATGTGTGTCAGATGTGATACTCGCGCTTTTGCAGACTGATCTATTTTATGCAGAAGCCAGGCCCGCATCCAAAGCCGTTAGAATGCGATCAATCTCTGCGTCAGAAATAACCAGAGGCGGCGACATGAGGAAGTTGTTCCCACCAATGCGCACCATAGCACCTGCTTCATAGACCGCTTGATGAATTCGTTTAACCGTTGCTGGATCTAATGGTGTTTTCTTGGTGCGGTCACTGACAAGTTCTATCCCTGTCATAAGACCATGACCGCCGCGCACATCGCCGATCACATCGTGTTTCTCCTTGAGCGCTTTGACGCCTTCAAAGAGCTGCGTGCCCCTTGCCGCCGCGTTCGTTTTGGTGTCTAGCCGAAGTGTTTCTGAAAGACAGGCTACAACTGCAGCTGCGCCGACAGGGTGTGCGGAATAGGTATAGCCAGTCCATATCGCGCCCTCGGGTCCCGAGTTTTCAAACTCATGCGCCACAGCCTCGGAAAGCAGCACGCCGCCGACAGGGAAATAGGCACTGGTTATGCCCTTGGCGATGGTCATCATGTCAGGCTTCACGCCCCAATGTCGCGAACCCGTCCAATCACCTGTCCGGCCAAAGCCGCAGATCACCTCATCAGAAATCATCAAGATACCGTAGCGATCACAAATCTCGCGCATGTGCTTCATCAGTGATGCGTCCGGGACAATCACACCCCCTGCACCCTGAATCGGCTCCATTATGAATGCGGCGATGGTGTTCGGGTCCTGAAATTCAATCTCATCTACGGCTGCTGACGCGATCTTATCTGCCAGCTTTATCGGGTCAGTTTCATCAAACGGATTACGATAAGTGTAAGGGCTCGGCAGGTGAAAACAGCCAGGCAGAAGCGGCTCATAGTTTATCCGAAAACGGTTGTTGCCGTTCACGCTTGCCCCACCCCAATGGGTGCCGTGATAGCCCTTTTTAAGACTTAAGAACTTTGTCCTAGTAGGCTCGCCACGCAGGCGATGATACTGCCTCGCTATGCGCAGGGCCGTATCGACAGCATCGGAGCCACCAGACGTGAAAAACACCCGTGCCATCCCATCCTCGGCAAAGAATTCCTGTACAGCGTAAGAAGCCTCAATAGCTGCAGGATTCGAACATCCTGCAAACGCAGAATAGTACGGCAACTGCCAAAGCTGGTCCGAGATCGCCTGTTTAACCACGTCGTTGGAGTAACCCAGGTTGACGCACCAGAGGCCACCAACAGCGTCGACAACCCTGTGCTCATCAAGATCGATAATCTCGACGCCCTCAGCACCTTTTATAATCGTAGGTGCATTGGCCTGCATGTCTCCAGGATGACCCATCGGATGCCATAGATGACGGGCATTCATCTCACGTAGAAAGTTATCGTCTTTCATCGGCTCATCCTCTGCTGCTGCTCTGAACACAAAAAGAGCCTGACAGGCCGATGCTTGGCTGTCTACCCAGAGAAATCAGTCGGTCAAGATGCTGCTGACCTTCAATGCTCGCTTTGTATTGCCCTCAACTTTCAGTTTTCCCGACATGAATGCCGTGATTGGGTTTTGATCGCCCGAGAGAATATTTGTGAAGACGTCATGACTTGCGATCAGGACTACATCTGCTGCTTCGTTCCCTTCCCTGGCACCGTTTTCGTCAAGCAATACATTACCAACATCGGCAATCACCAGTTTGGCCGTACCTCGTATGGCTCCTTTGGCTTTTCGATCGAGCGTTTCGATATATAGATCAATCATACGCGACACGGCTCGTTCCTTTAGATGCAAAGAGCTGCGCATATAAACGATGGTTCTTTAACTTCAACTTTTACCCTTCGTCACAGGTATCTCACCATCTAGAGAGGGCGTTTTCATCTGCGTCATTTGATAAAACCCAATTTTCGCCTTCGCGCGTGATTTCTTTTTTCCAAAAAGGTGCTCGAGATTTAAGATAATCCATTAGAAACTGCGCCGCCTCAAAAGCAGCAATACGATGTTTTGCGGCCGTGGCCACCATCATAATTTGCTCTGCCACTTCCAGACGCCCGTGCCTGTGAATGATTAAAACGTCGCTTAGTTCCCAACGATCTTTCGCCTCCTTGGCAAATTCTGCAAGGGCCTGGTCAGTCATGCCAGGATAGCGCTCGATTTCAATGTGCTTCAGAACACCGGGCACATCACGCACGATACCGCTGAAACTTACTACAGCGCCCGCATTAACCTGACGTTTTGTAAAAGCGTTAAGTTCGTCTCCCGCATCAAAGGCCGCTTCCTGAACTCGAATTTCCATGGCTCACCCACCTGTCATTGGTGGAAAAAAAGCAACTTCTGTCACTCCATCCAATGGGGCGTCAAAATCTGTTAGTTCCTGATTAACTGCTACACGAATAGCAGAAAGATCGGCGAATGCGGCGGCGTAGCGGTCTTCTTTCTGGCGCAGCTCTTCAACAAGATGTCGCACTGTGCGCGCCTTTGTATCAATACGCTCCTTCGGCTTTCCAATCCTTTCGCGGACCCAAGCAAAATAAAGAACATCCATCGCCTAATCCTTCAGATAAGGTCGGGATTTTCGGAAGTAATCAAAACCGGAAACCAAGGTAAGAATAGCCGCTAGCCACAAAAGAACAACGCCACTCCACCATGTCACCTCTCGAGCATAGAAATTCCAAATGAGGCCAACATCGTCAGTCACCCGACCGGCAAAAATATCATCAACGATCTGTGCGTCCATACCTTGAGTACGATTCAGGATATTGTGTTCAAAAAGGCCCGTTGCAAACAAAACAGCGATGGCGATCATCTGTGCCGTCGTTTTCCATTTGGCTAGTTTTGTGACTTTCAGTGTACCTGCAGTGTCGCCAAGAAACTCCCGCAGGCCAGAAACAAAAATTTCGCGAAACATAATCACGGTAGCCGGCAGTAAAAACCACGGGTCCATTCCCGAAAAACCCGTAATCACCATCAATGCAATAACCACCATCGCCTTGTCAGCGATCGGATCAAGCATAGTTCCCAGCTTGGTCGTTTGCTTCCAAAGACGTGCAAGATATCCATCGAACCAGTCTGTTATAGCCGCGCTTACAAATAGAATTAGCGCAAACCAATCGGCCCAAGGACGGTCAAAATAAAGAAACATAACAACGACGGCTGGCGCGGCAAGGAGGCGCAAGACCGTTAATATATTCGGGATCGTCCACACCATGGCGGTAATTTAAACCTGATCGAGCTCAGACAACAGCACGTAACATTTAACGTCGCGCTCTTTGACTAACAAGTTGGGACATCTCGTTCTCGTTTTGATCAGCCAATCCAAGCTGTACGCCCTTCCTGTCTGATGCGTTCTTGTTCTGGCTGACCTTCCAGGTTCCAGCAAGGTCTCTGATCTCAATTTCGAACCCGACCAATGCCCGCAGTTGGCCTGCAACAAAATCATCTGGAGCGTCATTAACGGACCATGGCGCTTCTCGGCCATCCTCGTGTTGCGAAGTGAGATCATTGAGGTGCTTCAAAAGCCACTCTGTTTCTTGCGTAAAAGTAAGCTGACCATGAGCATGCACCACAACGTAATTCCAAGTCGGCACGACTTTGCCATGCTCTTTCTTCGACGAGTACCAGGATGGTGTGATGTAGGTCTGCGGCCCCTGAAAGATGGCCAGCACATCAATCGTACCGTCGGTTTCGCGAAATAGCGGATTGACCGACGCAATATGGCCATGCAAAACGCCCAACCCTGAGCCTTGTTTCAGAACGACTGGCACATGGTTAGCGCTCAAAGAGCCCGTAGCAGACGACACAATCGTTGCAAAAGGTTGCTGACGCATATGATCATGCATTACTTCACTACGGGTTTCGCGAAAGACTGCTGGCTGAAACATCGACTATCCTCGTCTGATCTCTAATACGTTGGTAAGTGGCGAAAAAACCCATCTGCCAATGCAAGATGGCACTAACCCTTTTCATGAAAGTGATCATATACCTTCTGGGCCAGAGCCTCTGAAACGCCGTCCACCGCTTTGAGATCCGCGAGGTTGGCGCGACTTACGGCCTTGGCTGAGCCAAAATGCGCCAGCAAAGCGCGCTTGCGCGAGGCACCAACACCAGCGATTTCGTCCAGTGGCGATGCCATGACCGATTTGGCTCGCTTTGCTCTATGGGTACCTATGGCAAAACGGTGTGCTTCATCACGCAAGCGCTGCACGAAATATAACACCGGATCATTGTGACGCAGCGCCATAGGAGGCTTACCCTTGCGGTGGAACTCTTCCTTACCGAGATCGCGATCGATACCCTTTGCAACGCCGACCATCGGGATATCAGTGACGTCGTGTTCTTGCATGATTTCGTGAACTGCGCTGACCTGCCCTGCCCCGCCATCGATTAAAAGCAGGTCAGGCCAAAGCCCCTGTTCCCTTTCAGGGTCCTCTTTCAAGAGCCTTTTGAAACGCCTCGACAGCACCTCCTTCATCATTCCGAAATCATCACCAGGCGTAAGCTCTTCTCCTTTTATATTAAACTTACGGTAATGGTTCTTCATCCAGCCATCCGGACCAGCGACGATCATTGCTCCAACTGCGTGCGCACCTTGAATGTGGGAGTTATCGTAAACCTCGATGCGCTGCGGTGGGGCGGAAAGATCAAAGGCCTCGGCCATTCCTTTTAGCAGTTTTGCCTGCGTTGCCTTTTCGCTCATTTTGCGGGTCAGGCTTTCACGCGCATTGCGTAACGCGGCCTCGATCAACTCCGCTTTCTCGCCTTTTTGCGGCACGATGATGTCAACCTTGCGATCAATCTTGCTCCTAAGTGCCTCGGACATCAGGTCCTGATTTTCAATGCCGTGCGATAGGATAAGCTGCCGAGCCGGGTCTTTGCTGTCGTAGAACTGGCCGATAAAAGCTTCAAGCACTTCAGGTTCGCTCATATCCGCACTGACCCGCGGGTAAAAATCCTTATTACCCCAGTTTTGCCCTGCGCGAATAAAAAACACCTGAACGCAGGCCTGCCCTTTATCCAAGTGTAATGCGATCATATCCGCCTCTTTAACCGTGCGCGGATTGATGCCTTGGGACGTCTGAACCATAGTCAGCGCCTTGATGCGATCACGAAGCGACGCCGCGCGCTCAAATTCCATGGCCTCCGAGGCCGACGACATTTCTGCGGCCAATCTTTCCTGCACTTCTGTCGATTTACCCTGCAAAAAGTCATCGGCAGATTTGACGAGTTTAGCGTAGTCTTCTTTGTTTATTTTACCTCCGCAAGGCCCGGCGCAACGCTTGAGATGATAGTTCAGACAAGGCCTATCACCGGCCTCGACCTCTCGGTCCGTACAACTGCGCAGCAGAAACACTTTTTGCAGCGTATTAAGCGTGCGATTAACCGCACCTGCGCTCGCAAATGGGCCGTAATATCGACCTTTGCGTTTCTTTGCACCTCGATGCTTTTCCAACCTTGGAAAATCATGCTCTGTAGAGATGAAGATGTAGGGAAAGGATTTATCGTCTCGCAAAAGCACGTTGTAGCGCGGTTTGAGCTGTTTGATCAGATTCTGCTCAAGCAAAAGCGCCTCGGTTTCCGTAGATGTCGTCAGAAACATCATCGAAGCGGTTTCCGAAATCATCCTGGCGATGCGAGGTGTATGGCCAGTTGGGCGGGAATAGCTCGAAACACGCGCCTTAAGACTGCGCGCTTTTCCCACATAAAGTACCTGGGATTGCGCGCCGAGCATGCGGTAGACACCCGGCGAACTATCGAGAGTTTTCAGATAGGAACGGATAACCTCATGACCGGTTGGATTACTTTCCCTAAGGTCATGCTCGCGTGCCAGGTTGTTGTCTGCGCTCTCAGTCATTCTTTACAAATATGATTCTCACCCGGTGCTGCAATCATATTGCGTTGAGGGCAAGTAAAAACCTGTCCACGCTTCCTGTGGATATGTTTGCCGATAACTTTTAGCAGACAGGGATTTTTCCTTATTTTTTAGCAATTTCGTTAATTCGCCTATTTTTTGTGCGATATTTGAATGCTTTGATTTTATTAACAAAAAATAAGTCGTCAGCGTGTAAATTCAAAAATACTGCGAATTGTGTAAGCAAAAATTTACGAAGGTTGATCCGGTGCAAAAAGTCGCCAAACACTGTCCGATGTCCAAGAACGAGGTGTTAAAAAATGAGACCGCACCCAAAGTTATTTTGGCCTGAAAATCTACTTTTCAGACCTGCGTCCCACTAACTATCAAGGCCAATTACATCGGGCGTTTGCCAAGCTAGGTGCTGGCCACTGTCAACGCAGATAAGCTGTCCTGTTACAGCGCGTGCGTTTAGCAGAAATCCAAGCGCGTTAACGATATCTTCTTCGTTTGCCCCGCGCTGCAATAACGTGCTTGAGCGCTCGTTTGCGAACTGCTCATCGGTTTGGTGAATGCTTTTCAGAGTTGGCCCAGGTCCTATGCCGTTTACGCGTACTTTCGGCGCCAAGGCCTGCGCGGCGGTGCGCGTCATCGTCCATAGCCCCGTTTTGGCAATCGTATAGCTTGGGAACTCGGGGGTGAGTTTGCGTACCCTCTGGTCGATCATATTGATAACCAGCCCTTGCGCGACTGGCTCACCATTTTCATCGATTTGCGGCTCTGGCACTTGCGCGGCAAACGCTTGGCTCAAAACGAAAGGTGCCCTTAGATTTGACTCAATATGCCTGTCCCAACTCTCCCGAGTACTGTCCGCGTAACTTTCCGCTTCAAAGATAGATGCGTTATTGATGAGTACATTTACAGGACCGCCTAAAGCTGCGGACGCAGCAGGCAAAAGACTTTGAGTTTCTACTTCATCGAGTAGATTTGCTGCGACCGTGACCGCCTTCCGTCCAAGGCTCATTATCTCTTCGGCGACTTTGTCAGCCTCGATGCGAGAAGAGGCGTGGTGCACACAAACATCATATCCATTTCGACCGAGATGGAGCGCCATTGCGCGGCCTAAGCGCCTACCAGCGCCCGTCACAAGCGCGCGTTTTGCCGTGTCAGACATCTGAATAATTTTCCTAGTGAGTCAGTACTTTGACTACATAAACCACATAAAGCGCGGTCAAGCCCAAACCCCAAAAACGGTTTATGTTTATCTTCATAAAGACAAACGGAATAAGGATAAGTGATGAGGCGAGCATTACCCAAAGGTCAAATCTAAGAAATTTTGGATCAACCGGTATGGTGCCTACAAGCGAAGCGATACCTATGATGGCCAACAGGTTAAACATGTTGGACCCAATTACATTGCCCAGGGCCACGTCGGCATTCTTGCGGATTGCAGCCATCACAGTCGTAGCGAGTTCGGGCAAGGATGTGCCAAACGCAACAAGAGTAAGCCCGATAACCGCATCGCTCACGCCAAAATTGCTTGCAATGATCGAAGCATTTTTAACCAACAGGTCGGCACCAAGTGGTAGTCCCACAAGGCCCAACAGCAAAAAGACAATTATCTGCCAAAAAGGCATATCAGGGTCTGCACCCTCGACGTCCTCTTCCTCGTCATCCATCGTTTCTTCGCTACTGCTTTCCAAAGACGACTTGCGATGACTGCGCGCCTGAAAAAACGCGTCACCCAACACATAGGCAAGAAAAGCGAGCAACACCGCTGCAGCGATCAAATCAAATTCGCCCCGAAAAGCCAGCCCGATGAATACCAAAGTGGCACCGATCATGACCAAATAGTTTTTGCGTGTATCGATTTCAGATGTATGCAAACCGGCCATTATGGCAGGGATGCCCAGCACCAAAAGAACGTTGGCGGTGTTTGATCCCACAACGTTTCCCAAGGCAAGACCCGGCTTTTGCTCAAGTAACGCGTTTATAGCGATAAGGAGCTCGGGCGCGGAAGTTCCGAACGCGACAATCGTTAAGCTTACGATCAAAGCTGGAACGCCAAGCCTGAGGCTCAGGTTTACCGCGCCTCTGACCAACGCATCTCCGGCAAGTAGCAGGATCACTAGCCCCAGACCGGAGAGCAGCCAAGGCATCACTTTTGGCCACCTGGACCACAGTCGCAAATGCCCTTGCCTATTTTAAAGCGACCGCATCTGGGACATTTGGCGGAAGCGAGTTTTTTTTGTCCGGGGAAGCGTAGGCGCCCAAACATGGCCAGCAGTGCCATGAAAACAAGAAAGAGAATGGCTATCTTGCTCAGCATATCACAGTCCGAACCTTGCAAACGCACTTCGTTCTTCCACAAGAGCCAGAGCCTCTTCAGCCAACTCGATACCGAAGCGCCGAAAAAGGCCCCGCCTGCGACCGTAATTAACGAATTGCACCTTATCGCCGTAAAGCTCTTTAAGCTTTGGCACGATGTGACCAACGCCATCTACGAGACCAAGCTCAACACCCTTGGAACCCAGCCAAAACTCACCTGTGAAAACGTCGACCTCAGTCGTGATCTTCCGACCTCGGCGCGATTTGACATATCCGATGAAAGAACTGTGCATGTCATCGAGCAGCGTCTTTAGCCGTTCCACATCTTCTTTTTTCTCGGGCTTAAAAGGGTCAAGCGTGCTTTTTGATTTACCTGCTGTGTAAACACGACGCTCGAGCCCTTGGCGCGCTAGGAAGTCATGCGCGCCAAAGCCCGCAGAAATTACGCCAATCGAACCAACTATAGAATTCTCATCAACCCAAATGTCATCAGCCGCACATGAGAGCCAATAACCGCCCGATGCCGCAACGTCCTCTACAAAGGCGTGCACAGGCATTTCTTTTTCTTCGGCGAGGCGCCTAATTCGGGCCGCGATTAAAGCTGATTGTACAGGAGATCCGCCCGGAGAATTGATTACTAGAGCGACCGCACGCGGTTTACCCTTGCTAAACGCCTTTTCAATCACCGGTGCCATACGCTCATCGCTAAGCGATGTCCGTCCCATTGTTCCAATCGCGCCTGATAGGCGGATAACGGAGACAAGCGGGTCCTTGTTCAAAAAGGGCAAACGGAATTTCATGGTCTCGCATTTAGAATGCCCGATCTGCACAAACAAGATCACACAGGACATTCAGCCAAAAGAAGGTTAAAAAAACCACTTTTGAGACTTATGAATGCAAATAATGAGACTCAGCTTCGAATTCGGTACCCGGTTTTGAAGATCAGCCAAACTAGTCCAAGGCAGATCAAAGTGAAAACCGTGATTGCAAAAAGACTGACCCAGATGGACACATCGGCCTGACCATAGAAGGACCAGCGGAAACCTGAAATGAGGTAGACAACGGGATTAAATAGAGTGACGGTCTGCCAAAAAGGGGTCAGCATCGAAATTGAATAAAATGATCCACCAAGGAAAACCAAAGGCGTGACAATAAGCAGTGGGACAAGCTGCAGCTGTTCGAAATTTTCTGCCCAGATGCCGATGATGAAACCAAAGAGCGCGAAGCTTATGCAGGTCATCAAAAGAAAGGCGACCATCGCCCATGGATGGGCTATGGAAAGATCCACGAAAAGAAATGACGTTCCGAGAATAACAACACCTATAAAAAGGGCTTTGGTCGCTGCCGCACCGACGTAACCGACAACTATTTCCAGAAAATTTACCGGTGCCGACAAAAGCTCATATATCGTGCCGATGAATTTCGGGAAATATATGCCAAAGGACGCGGAGGCGATTGCCTGCGTCATCACAGAGAGCATGATGAGACCCGGCACGATAAAGGCCCCGTAGCTTACGCCATCAATTTCATCAAAACGCGAACCTATAGCGGCGCCGAAGACCACAAAATAGAGCGAGGTTGAAAGCACCGGTGACACAAAGCTCTGCAAAAGCGTCCGGAAGAAACGCTTCATTTCGAAGACATAGATTGCGTGTATTGCCGTGAGGTTCATTCTGCGCCTTCCTTAACCAGATCGACGAAGATTTCCTCAAGCGAAGACTGATCCGTTTCAATATCGCGCAGTGCCAATCCTGCCTCCGGCATCGCCTGCATTAAACGCGTGATCCCAGTTCGCTCGGCGCTTCGGTCGTAACTATAAACAAGCTGCTTGCCATTTTGACCGAGCTCTAGATTAAATTCTGAAAGAGCCGCTGGAATTTCGGAAATCGGTGAAATCAGATCGATCTTTAGGGTCTTTTTACCCATCTGCCGCATCAGCGTATTCTTGTCTTCAATCAGCAAAATTTCACCGTGATTGATTACTGCAACGCGATCCGCGATTGCCTCAGCCTCTTCGATGTAGTGAGTGGTTAGGATTATCGTCACACCGTCCTGCCGCAGGTCCTCTACGACTTGCCACATATCACGGCGCAATTCGACATCAACACCTGCCGTTGGTTCATCAAGGAAGAGCACCCGAGGCTCATGACAAAGCGCTTTGGCGATCAGGACCCGCCGCTTCATCCCGCCGGAAAGCTCCATAATCCGGGCCTCGCGCTTATCCCATAGCGAGAGTTGGCGCAGGACTTTCTCGATCAAGGCAGGATCGCTCGGCTTGCCAAAAAGTCCACGTGAAAAGCGCACAGTGTTAATGACCTTCTCAAATGGTTCAAGCGCGACTTCCTGCGGCACTAGTCCGATCAGAGAACGCGCACGGCGATAATCCTGTTGAATATCAAAACCGGCAACTTTCGCTCTCCCAGAGCTAGGCGTCGTGATACCGCAAAGCGTAGAGATAAGCGTGGTCTTTCCAGCTCCATTCGGGCCAAGCAGGGCAAGTATCTCACCATGTTCGATTGAAAGGGACACATCCTTTAGCGCTTCAAATCCGCCTTCATAGGTTTTGTGCAGGTTTTCCACTTCAACAATTGGTTCCATCGGATGCCCTTCGAATGCCTTGCGATAAACTAGCCCGTCTTTACGCACACGCAATCCATCAGAAATGCGCAGAGTTCTGTGCACTTCGTACTGGCCGCTTTTCAAGAACAGTTTGTTTCCGCGCCAAAGATTGAATGACGGTTTTTTAACCTGAATCATCGAAGCTGCCAGAGTGAAGTTTTGAAGAGTATGGGGGCTACAACGAAAATGTTTGGGCTGAAGAGTGCTTTATTTTCAGCGTGCATATTGCTTTTGGCGGGATGCACGGAATCTGTAACTAGAGCGGAAAACCCGCGGATTCTCCTTATGGGTGATTCCCTTTTGGCAGTGCATGGAAATACGGGTAACGGTGTTGCTGATGCTATGGAGCGCCACTTAGGAGAACCCGTCATTGACCGATCGGTTATTGGGGCGAGGTTCATTTATCCTCTCCCGATAAGTGGTGCTGCGGGTATGAGTATCCCAAAGCAATACCGAGAAGGAAATTGGGATTGGATTGTCGTAAACGGCGGTGGCAATGACATTCTTTTTGGATGCGGTTGCGGCCCATGCAAAAGGCGTATTGACAGACTTATCTCAGAAGATGGTCGCAAGGGCGTCATACCCGGTTTCATTGGCAGAATGCGGAGCACCGGAGCCAAAGTAATCTATGTCGGTTACTTGCGAACTCCGGGTACAACCTCACTCATTGAGTTCTGTGTCGATGAAGGCCGCAAAATGGACGAGCGCGCCGCAAAACTCGCCGAGCTTGATGGCGGTGTTTACTTCGTAGAGCTCAGTGATCTTGTGCCTTATGGCGATTTCAGCTTTCACGCGCTCGATACTATCCACCCGTCGATCAAAGGCAGCAATGCCATCGCGGAAAGACTCGCAGGCCTCATAAGAAACCCCAAAGCGTTCATTGAGAGCAGAAGGAAAAATTGAATCTCTTTCAAAAATAGAACGCTATATTTCGACCTGACCTTTTCAAGCACGGTCGCAAACAGACGTGACCCATCCTCCGGCCGCTGCTAGTGGTTGATCGAAAGGATGGGCCATGGCTTTGGAAAGAACGCATAACAGGCCATTGGCAGGAATCGCTTTTATCTGCGCAGGCGTTCTTGCGATCTCAGTGAATGATCTGTTGATCAAGCTCCTTTCCGGCGATTATCCGTTGCACCAGATCGTTTTTACGCGCTCGGTCATCGGTATCTCATTCAGCCTCCTCTTGGTCCAGTTTGAAGGCGGTTGGAGCATTTTAAAAACCAACCAGCCCGTTTTGCACGCTTTGCGTGGCATCTTGATTGTGATCGCGAACATGACTTTCTTTGTGGCCCTCGCCGTTTTGTCCCTTGGTGAGGCCACCGCTCTATTTTTCGTAGCACCACTTATGATCACTTTGCTTAGCGTGCCTTTCTTGGGAGAAACGCTTGGCCCGATGCGTATTTGTGCGGTTCTGGTTGGCTTCCTTGGCGTTCTCATCATGACGCAGCCCTGGTCGGGCGAGGAAGCACGCGTTGCGCCTTTCTACATCTACATTCTTCCCTTAATTGGCGCTTTAACATACGCCGCAAATCAGGTTCTGACGCGTAAACTTGGCGTTGAATCGAAAGCATCGGCGATGGCTGTCTATATCCAGACCGCGTTCATCATCGTTAGCATTGGGTTCTTCGTCATCGCCGGCGACGGGCGGTTTGCAAAAAACCTCACCGACCCGAGCATGATCTTTCTGTTGCGTACCTGGGTTTTACCGACGGGCAATGATATCTGGCTGTTTCTCGGGCTAGGCACGATTTCGGCAGTTGTGGGCTACAGTCTTGCGCAGGCCTATAGACTGGCCAACCCGGCCATCGTGGCGCCATTCGAATATCTTGGCCTGCCGCTCGCGATTTTCTGGGGCTGGTTTCTTTTTGCAGAGCTGCCAACGTTCCCGATACTGATTGGCATCCTGCTCATATTTGGATCTGGTCTGTTCGTCTTTCTGCGTGAATATCAAAATAACCGCCGTTTGCTCCGCAGCAAACGAATTCAGATGCGGTAGGGCAAACCATGTTAGAAGGCATACAGGTTGTTGAATTTGAGGGGCTCGGACCCGCACCCTTTGCAGGGATGCTTTTGGCCGATCTCGGAGCCGACGTAATTGTAATCAACAGGCCTGGACCAGCAAACCCTGCGATTGGTGAGCGCAACTTGCTCGACCGCGGCAAACGTTCGATTGTGCTTAACTTGAAATCAGAAAAAGATATTCAGATCGCCAAAGTTCTAGCGAACGATGCCGATGCTTTGATCGAGGGATTGCGTCCCGGTGTAATGGAACGGCTCGGTCTTGGACCAAGGGAGTTCGAGCAAAGTAATCCCAAGCTGGTTTATGGTCGCATGACCGGTTGGGGTCAAACCGGGCCAAGGGCGCACACGGCAGGACATGATTTCAATTACCTGGCCACTTCTGGCGCGCTTTGGTACGCGTCTGTGCCGGGCGATATCCCACAAAGTCCGCCAACCATGCTTGGCGATATTGGCGGCGGCGCGATGTATCTGGTGGCAGGTATACTTGCAGCACTTTTAAGCGCAAACAAAACAGGCAAAGGCGCTATCGTCGATGCCGCAATCGTGGATGGCTCAGCACATATGATGGCTTTATTGATGGCAATGGCACCCGCTGGAAACCTATCCGAAACTCGGGGGCAGAGTTTGCTTGATGGTGGACCTTGGGGGAGAATGTATCGCTGTAAGGATGGCGGTTATCTCAGTGTTCAGTGCCTTGAGCCACAGTTCTATGAACTGTTTCTATCCTGCCTTGGTCTCGCGGATGATTCTCGGTTTGAAGAACAATATGATCGTGACCTTTGGCCCAATCAGACCAGTATTTTAGAAGACCTTTTCGCAAACGAGCCAGTCGCGCATTGGGCGGAGCTTTTCGAAGATACCGACGCCTGCGTCGCCGAGGTTCTGAGCCCGTCGCGCGCCGCTAATGATCCTCATGTTCAGGCGCGTGATACATGGCATAAAACAGAGGGTTTTTTACAGCCTGCTCCTGCGCCGCGCTTTGATGGGAAGGCAGCACATTTGAATTCAATACCAAAACGTGGCGCTCATAAAGATGAGATCATCGGAGATCTGAAAAAGCGCGGACTTCTTTAGGCAACCGGATTTCGTCCTTGGAACGCAGGTTGTAAGCGATTACCTAAGCCCACGCACTTTTTTCAGGACGCCAAAAAATGGCCAAGCCAAAGGAAAATCCAAACTATCGCGTCGTGGCGGACAACCGCCGCGCTCGGTACGACTATGCGATTGAGGACGATTTGGAGTGCGGAATTATACTTGAAGGCTCCGAGGTGAAGTCCCTTCGGCGAAATACTGCCAATATCGCTGAAAGCTACGCTGCAGTAGAGAACGGAGAGCTCTGGCTCGTCAACGCATATATTGCACCTTACGAACAAGCCAAGACATTTGGTCATGAGGAGAGACGCCGTCGTAAGCTGCTGGTTTCTCGAAAAGAATTAGCCAGATTATGGAGCGATACTCAGCGCAAAGGTATGACACTAGTACCCCTGGTTCTCTACTTCAATCACCGCGGAATGGCGAAGCTAAAGGTGGGTATCGCGAAGGGTAAAAAGACCGCGGACAAGCGCGCAACAGAGGCGAAACGCGACTGGAACAGGCAAAAACAGAGGCTTTTGCGCCACGGTGATTGAACGGATTGTCCGACCACCTCTGCATTGAAAAGATCGTATTTGTTACAGTTTCGGTAAGCACGCAGTGATAACGCCGATCCGGCTTTCCATTAAGAAGAAAAACCGCCGATGGATTTTTTTGTAAGCATTTTTGCCGGGATCATAGGCGGTAACATTACCGCTGGCCTGCTCAAGAATCATAACCTGGGACTTTGGTTAAACACCGTGCTCGGCGTTTGTGGTGGTATTGCAGCATGGCATCTCCTCAACGCCTTAGGGTTTGGGGGTGTCGCTCATCATCCTTTGGAAAGTGGTGCGTTAGATCAGGTGGCCGTTGCGACGCAGGCTGCGTCGGCGACTGTGGTTGGTGGGCTTTTCGTGCTTTGCGCAACGTTCGTGCGTAATGCCGTCGTAAAATAGCGCTCAAATCTCACCGTCATTATCTTGCCCTTGAGCCCAACAGGTTGTAGCAGGTTCCTGTTTTGACCTCAGGGGCTGCCATGGCACAGGACGATCCCAAGACACTTGTTTCTACGACCTGGCTTGCTGAGCATCTGCAAGACCCGGATTTACGCATTTTGGATGGCACATGGTTTATGCCAGCCGATGAACGCGACCCAAAAGCTGAGTATGATGCAGAACATATCCCCGGCGCCCGGTTTTTTGATATCGATGATATATCCGAGCAGCGTTCTGATCTTCCACATATGGCGCCACCGGTTGAGAAATTCATGTCTCGGCTCCGGCAGATGGGCGTGGGAGATGGCCACCAGGTCGTCGTTTACGACCGTCACGGCGTGTTTTCGGCATGTCGTGTCTGGTGGCTCTTCCGGCTTATGGGGCAAACTCATGTGGCTGTGCTCGACGGCGGACTGCCGAAATGGATGGCCGAGGGGAGACCCACCGAAGACTTGCCGCCAATGATCCGCGACAGGCATATGACCGTTCGGCGAGAGGCACACCGGGTAAAGGATGTAACACAAGTTGCGTCTGCTTCAAAGCTCGGTGATTTTGAAATACTGGACGCACGTGCTCCAGAGCGCTTTCGCGGAAACGTGGCCGAGCCACGCGAAGGCCTCCGCAGCGGGCATATTCCAGGTTCGAAGAATATTTTTTACAAATCGCTTCTGAACGATGATGGCACGATGAAAGACGTCGATGCGCTACGACAGGCCTTTGATGGCGCAGGCGTCGATATGAACAAGCCCGTGATTACAAGCTGCGGTTCCGGCATCTCGGCAGCGGTTATCAACCTTGCGCTGGAACGGATCGGAAAACTTGATCACTCATTATATGATGGCTCATGGGCGGAATGGGGCGCCTTTCCGACCGTACCAATCGCAACTGGAGAAAGCTGATGTTTGACGCATTGAAGCAGCAACCCGCTGACAAAATTCTTGCCCTTGTTCAGAGCTTTCGCGAAGACACGCGCCCGCAAAAGATTGACCTTGGCGTGGGTGTTTACCGCAACGCAGAAGGTGCCACACCGATCATGCGCGCCGTTAAGACGGCCGAACAAAATTGGTGGAATGAGGAAGAAACAAAAGCCTACACAGGGCTTGCGGGCGATCCGGCGTTTTCGGATGCGATGACTTCACTGGTTTTGGGTAATAGCGTACCGCGCATGTCTGTCGCAGCGGTTGCGACGCCGGGTGGCACGGGCGCGGTGAGACAAGCTTTTGAGCTTATCCATATGGCCAATGCAAGCGCACGGATATTCGTATCCCAGCCGACATGGCCCAACCATTTGAGTATTCTAAAGCACCTTAACGTCGAAACCGTGTCCTATCGCTATTTTGATGAATCCACAGGCGGAGTGGATTTTGAAGGTATGATGGCAGATCTTGAGGCGGTAAATGGGGGCGATGTGATACTGCTGCACGGTTGCTGTCACAATCCGACCGGCGCAAACCTGACAATGCCTGAGTGGGACGCCGTGATCGAGCTTATCAATCGCAAACATGCTGTTCCGATGATCGATATTGCCTATCAGGGCTTTGGTGACGGGCTCGAACAGGACGCAGCAGGAACGCGCGCAATCGCCTCTGGTTGCCCCGAGACGATCATTGCTGCCAGCTGCTCCAAGAATTTCGGCATTTATCGCGAGCGAACCGGAATTTTGATGGCGGTTTGTCATGACGAGAGTAACAAAGCGCTAACGCAGGCCAATATGGCCTATCTGAACCGGCAGAACTACTCCTTTCCACCTGACCATGGCGCGCGTCTGGTCACTCTGGTTTTGAACAATCCGGCGTTGCGTGCGGATTGGGAGGCAGAGCTTGAAGAGGTGCGGCTGGGCATGCTCGGCCTTCGCGAACAGCTTTCGAAAGAGTTACGTCGTCTTTCTGGATCTGATAGGTTTGGCTTTGTGGGACAACATCGCGGCATGTTCTCCCGCCTTGGACTTTCACCCGACAAAGTGGAAGCACTGCGAGAAGAGCATGCGATTTACATGGTCGGAGACAGCCGGATCAACATTGCCGGTTTGAATGAAAACTCGGTTCCGGTTTTGGCTAAGGCGATTATTGAAGTTGGTGGTTAATCAAGCCCCGTAACGCGCCATGAACATATCAACGACGCCTTTGACGACGCGCTCAATCTGCTCGTCTGAGGCATCGTATTTGACACCGCATAGCGCACGAACAAAAAGATCACTTTTGCAAAGTTCGCAAAACTGGCTGGTGGCGAGGTCCATGTCAGGGATGGCGAGGTGACCGTCGTCGACAAACTTGCTAAAAACCCCTGAAAGTCGAGCTTTTGCAAGTTCCGGTCCAGAGCTGTAGAAGCGCTGCCCGAGTTCAGGGAACCTGTGCGATTCCGCTACACAGATCCGGTACATCTGTTGGCCGAAATCCGAGAGAAAAAACTTTACCATAACGTTGGCCGCATCGTGCAGAACGGCCTCAACCGTCTCGAGCGCGTACAACTCTTTCAGTGCCGCCTCGGCCTGACGATTGCATTCGATGCGCGCAACCTCGGAGAAAAGCAATCTCTTGTCAGGAAAGTAACTATAAAGCGTTGCCTTTGAAACGCCCGCCTCCCTGGCAATGTCGTCGACACTTGCGCCTTCAAAACCGTCGCGCATGAAAACGATCCGAGCCCCGTCGAGGACCTGATCGAACTTGCGACCTTTCTTTATGTCTAAGGCTGCTTGTGCCAAAACGCCTCCCAAACGATACAGTTCAGTTTAAGGGCCAAGCACGAAATTCTGCAAGTCTACGAACGCAGCATGGTCGCGGGATGCTGGATTGACGCTGCGTTTCACCATGCTACGACGTTGATATGATCGCGATTTTCTTACAGACGCTGCCGTTTTTTTTGATCATTGGTCTTGGATACGGGGCGGGTCGCACTGGGTTTTTCAACGAGATCGCTACGGCCTATTTAACCAAATTTGTGTTTTACTTTGCCCTTTCGGCAATGCTGTTTCGTTTCGCCGCCAACCTGTCGCTTACTGAAATTCTCGATTGGAATTTCGTAATTGCGTATTTGTGGGGCACCGCCTTTGTTTATGGTCTGGTGACCCTTATCGCTTTCTTTCGTGGGTTAAGCGCGGAGCAAGCCGCCTTTGAGGCACAATGCGGCGTAATCGGAAATGTTGGCTTTCTTGGCGTGCCGATGCTTACACTGCTTATGGGTGTTGACGCTATCGGGCCTGTCATGCTCGTGCTTGCGGTCGATTTGATCGTATTCGGATCGCTCATC
Source organism: Pseudomonadota bacterium (assembly GCA_038531775.1). Taxonomy (GTDB): domain Bacteria; phylum Pseudomonadota; class Alphaproteobacteria; order Rhodobacterales; family Rhodobacteraceae; genus Roseovarius. The sequence goes on from JBCBBI010000001.1 coordinate 239,436, forward strand.
GTAGTTATCGTCACGGCCAATCGCGACGGTCGGCTACGACTTGCCACCTTTGGCTCGGTCGCGCTTGGCCTGATCAAAAATCCGATGATTGTCTCTATCGTCTTGGGATTTGTATGGTCAGCAATTGGTTTTGGCATTCCTGCGCCGATCAACAGTTTCCTGTCGATCCTTGGTGGTGCGGCAACACCTGGTGCTCTCTTTGCCATTGGTGCCTCACTGGCCACAAAATCCGCCGAAAAGGCCTCTATCGCCGGATGGCTCAGCCTCAATAAGCTGATTTTGCATCCCGTATTTGTTGCAGTCTCGGCGCTTTATCTGTTCCCGGTAGACCCGTATCCAGCCGCGGTTATGATTGCTGCCGCATCTCTGCCAGTAGCGGGAAATGTCTTCATTCTTGCCCAGCATTACGGTGTCGCGCCACAGCGTGTCTCAGCCTCGATCCTTATCTCAACAGTTTTGGCTGTCGTCACCGTCTCGGTCATCATCGGATGGGCGAATGGCCATCATTCTGGATTTTAGACTTTCACAATTGGCAAAAAGCCGTTTTGCTGGACAAATCAGTCCAAGCAAAGTCGAAGAAAGTAAACGCCAATGAAAACAGTTTCCGAAAATGCCTGCTTTGGTGGGATGCAAGGGGTCTATACGCACAGTTCAAGCGCGTGTTCTTGCGACATGACCTTCGGACTGTTTTTGCCCGAAGAGGCGCGCTCGAGCCCGGTGCCTTTACTGTGGTACCTATCAGGTCTTACCTGCACGCACGAAAACGCAATGGTGAAAGCAGGCGCGCAACAATGGGCGTCGGAGTTTGGTATTGCCTTGGCTTTCCCGGATACCTCACCGCGCGGCGATGATGTGCCAGATGATGACGCGTATGACCTCGGCAAGGGCGCTGGTTTTTACGTCAACGCCACCCAAGAGCCTTGGGCGGAAAATTACCAGATGTGGGATTACGTATCTGACGAATTGCCAAGTTTTCTGGCCAAGAACTTCGCAGTCGATACAGAGCGTCAGGCCATCACCGGCCATTCTATGGGCGGTCACGGGGCGCTTACACTGGCGATGACATTCCCCGACCGGTTTGCCTCTGTTTCAGCATTCTCTCCGATTTCGAACCCGTGTGAGAGCGATTGGGGTCAGAAACAGCTTGGCGCCTATCTTGGTGATGACGCGAACGCTTGGGCCAAGCATGACGCTACAATCTTAATGCGAGAAAAGGGATTTGACGGGCCGGTTCTGGTCGACACTGGCACCAAGGATCAGTTCCTAAATCTATTGAAACCGGAAAGCCTTGCCTCAGCATGTATGGAACGGCGGCAGAACGCGGTGTTACGACTGCAACCGGGCTATGACCACAGCTACTTCTTTGTCTCAACTTTCATGAAGGATCACGTCGCCTTTCACGCCGAGGCTTTGTACTCATAACGGGCTGGAGCACCAAGAAATGACGTTTTGGCTTGTTGCAGCTGCTGTTGTTTTGGCTGCAATCGCGCCATTTGTTTTCGAAAGCATGCGCAGGAGCATGGACGATCGCGCTCGCAAGTCCGCGCCCGGCGAGCTTGCTGATCTGCCACAAGGAGCCACCCATTTTCAATGGCAGGGTCCGGAAGATGGGCCAGTTGCGGTTTGCGTGCATGGGCTGACGACGCCTTCATATGTGTGGTCGCCGATAGCCGGTCATTTGGCGAACAGGGGCTTTCGGGTTTTGACTTATGATCTTTACGGCCGGGGGTTTTCAGCGCGGGTAAAAGGCCGACAGGACAGCACGTTTTTCAACGCCCAACTGAATGCACTTTTGGCGCAACAGGACGTAAAGGACGACATCACACTTCTCGGTTATTCCATGGGAGGGGCCATCGCGACGAGCTTTGCCGGTTCATTCCCTGAACGCATTAGAAAGCTTTGTATAATAGCTCCCGCAGGCTACGGGATCGATCTTGGTTCCTTTGCTATGATTGCACAGCGGGCAGGCATTGTAGGCTATTGGTATATGCTTACATTTTATGGGCGAATTTTGCGTAAGTCCGTCAATGCGGAGCGACACCTGCCGAGTAGTGTGCCGGATATTTTCGACAAACAGATTGCCGAAACACGCGTCAAAGGCTTTCACTATGCTGTATGGTCTTCGCTTCGCGGTATTTTGTCAGAAGACTTAGAACCCGCTCAGAGTATCATTCAAGAGCGGAAGATCCCAACGCTTGCCATTTGGGCGGAAAAGGACGCCGTTATACCCATCTCCGGAACAGACATTTTACGAGAGTGGAACAGTGACGTGAAGAACATAGTTATAGAAGGCGCTGAACACGCAGTTGCGTACGTTAACGTCACCGAGGTTTGCAAATCCCTCGATGAATTTTTGGAAATCTAGGCCGCTACGGCATTTGGGGTTCGGTTTTCCTTGATTGGAAGATGCACGATTGCCGAAAAGGCACCGACACCAACGCCCACCCACCAGACGAGCGTATAATCCCCGTAGGCGTCATACATGCGACCGCCGAGCCAGACACCAAGAAAGCTACCAAGCTGGTGGCTAAAGAACACAATGCCGTAAAGCGTACCCATATAGCGAAGTCCGTAAATGTGCGCGACAAGGCCGCTGGTGAGTGGCACTGTTGCAAGCCAGAGCGATCCCATTGCCACTGAAAACAAGAGCACGGAAGCCGGTGTTATCGGGAACATGATGAACAAAGCCGCTACAACGGTTCTGCCCGCGTAGATTCCGGCAAGGAGGTACTTCTTACTATAGCGTTTGCCAAAATACCCCGCCGCAAGCGTGCCGATTATGTTGGCAGCACCTATCACAGATATCGAGAGAGCGCCCAATGCAGACGTTGTGGTTATTCCGATAGAATGCAACACGCCACCGGCGGCGATGGGGCCGCAATACTCGGTGATAAAAGCGGGGAAATGCGCAGTTACGAAGGCAAGCTGATAGCCGCAGCTAAAGAAGCCTAAGAAGATGAGGGTGTAACTCGGATCGCGGAACGCACGAACAAGGATCTCACCAAGGCTTTCCTCAAGCTCGTCGCGCGTCGCAATCTGTGGCGCGCGCATCATCGGCAAAAGAAACAACGTTGCCATAATGCAACCGGCAAATACTAGGAACACCATTTGCCAGCTCATCATCGTCAATAAAAATTCTGCCGCCGGCGCGCCAACAACCTGTCCTGCAGAGCCAGCCGCCGTCGCAATCGCCAAGCTCATCGAACGGTTTTCATCGCTGCTCGCACGACCTACCACCGCGAGAATAACCCCAAAACCCGTGCCGGCGATGCCAAAGCCCACGAAAACCTCATAAATCTGGTGCGCTGTGGGCGACATAGCAAAGGATGAAAGGACAAGTCCCGCTGCATAGCAAATAGCACCAATAACAATTGCCTTTCGATCACCAATTTTTTCCGCAATCGCGCCAAAGATCGGCTGGCCTATGCCCCATGCGAGGTTCTGAATGGCGATGGCGAGGCTGAATTCTACCCGAAGCCAGCCGAATTCTTCTGCAATAGGAATTTGAAAAACGCCGAAGGCGGCGCGTATCGAAAAGGATACGAGCATGATAACGCAACCTGCGATCAAGACCGGCGTAAAAATACTTGCTGACTTTTGCATAGATCCACACTTTAGCCGCAGGTTATGCGGCGTCAAATCAGAGTTTGTGCGGTCATGAATTTTGAGCTGTGATACCTTCTGACTTTTCTCGTAACTCCGGCTTCGATATCAGCGTTCCATGGGGAACCTAATTGAGACATACGACACGCTCGCACAAGACGGCAAGATTACGCGCGACCCAGCGCAGGAAGATGCATTGCAAGAGCTCGAGCGTATTCGTTCAGCGCTCGAACTACCTGCAAAGAAAGGTTGGTTTTCCAAGGCGCCAGAACCACCGAAGGGGTTGTATCTTTGGGGCGGTGTTGGGCGTGGAAAATCGATGATCATGGATATGTTCGTCGACCATCTGGCTGTTCCTTCGCGGCGAGTGCATTTTCATGCGTTTATGCAAGAGGTGCATGCGGGCCTACATGAGGCGCGCAGCAAGGGTATCGAGGATGCTCTGGGACCGGTGGCGAAGTCGGTTGCGAGTGCTATCCGCTGTTTGGCGCTTGATGAAATGCAAATCACCGACATCACTGATGCAATGCTCGTCGGTCGCTTGTTTGAGGCGCTTTTTGCGGCCGGCGTCGTTGTGGTTACAACATCGAACCGGGTGCCGGGCGATCTCTATAAAAACGGGCTCAATAGACAGCTTTTTCTGCCTTTCATTGACTTGCTCAATGAGCGTATGGTCGTGCACGAGATGGAAAGCGCGACCGATTACCGTCAGGGACGGTTAGAAGGTACGCAAACTTATTTTTTCCCGGATAACGCTCACGCCAAGGCGCAGCTAGATGAAATCTGGAACGACCTGACAGACGGAAAATCAGAACCGCACACTCTCATTGTGAACAAAAGAGAGGTGCATTTGCCCCAGTTTCACAACGGAGTGGCACGCGCAAAATTTTACGATATCTGCGGTCGTATGCTTGGACCTGCGGATTATCTGGCTATAGCAAAAGCAACGCGGGTTTTGATCATTGACAATATTCCGCGCCTTGGCCGTGATAATTTCAATGAGGCAAAACGCTTCGTGACGCTGATTGACGCGCTTTATGAAGAGCACGTGCGATTGATTTGCTCGGCTTCGGCTAAACCGGAATTTCTTTATCTCGAAGGGGAAGGCGCATTCGAGTTTGAAAGGACCGCTAGTCGTCTGCGAGAAATGCAGTCCGAGGGTTGGGGCAGCGCAGAATGAGCAATAACCGCGTCGAGTATGACTACATTATTATCGGCGCAGGATCCGCAGGATGCACATTGGCCAACAAGCTCGGCGCAGACAAAAGCAAATCCATAGTGATACTCGAAGCGGGACCGATGGACCGAGATCTGATGATCCATATTCCGGCAGGCGTTTATCGCAGCTGGCGCGATCCAAAGCTTAACTGGAACTATAGCACCGCACCAGAAGGTGAATGTTTTGATCGTGAGATATTCATGCCGCGCGGTAAGGTCGTGGGCGGATCTTCTTCGATAAACTCGATGGTCTACATGCGTGGTCACCCGCTCGATTTTGACGCGTGGGCTAGTGACTTTGGACTGAACGCTTGGCGTTACGAAAATTGCCTGCCGTATTTTCGCGCCGGTGAAACCTATGCTGAAGGGTCTGATACATATCGCGGGGATAGCGGGCCTTTGGGGACTATGCGTGGTGGCTTTGACAATCCGCTTTACGAAGCATTTATCGAGGCAGGCGAACAAGCAGGCCAGGGCCGCTCGAACGATCTAAACGGCTACAACCCGGAAGGTGTCGCACGGTTCGACGCAACCAAACGCTTTGGCAAAAGATGCAGTGCGGCCGTAGCGCATCTGCGACCTGCGCTTCAGCGGGGCAATGTCACGCTGATGACGCATGCCATGGCAGAGCGGATAGTGTTGAGCGGTAATCGGGTGGAAGGCGTCAGCATCAATCGAAAAGGCGAGCGGATACAAGCCATAGCGCGCAGCGAGGTGATCCTTTGCGGAGGGTCGATCAATTCGCCTCAGCTTCTAATGTGTTCGGGTATCGGACCGAATGATCATCTTACCGAACATGGAATAGAAACGCGCCATAGCGTCCCCGGAGTTGGTCAGAATCTGCAGGACCACGCAAGTGTCATCTTGCAATATGAAAGCCTAAAGTCCTTTCCAATTCAACGCGTGGACCGGCCTTTCAACAAGCTTAAAGCAGGTGCGCAGTGGGTGTTTACGAAAGGCGGTATCGCGGCATCAAACATCTGGGAGGCTGGCGGGCTTATTCGCGGAAATGCAGATGTGCCCTACCCAAATTTGCAATACCATTTCGGACCGGTTGGTTTTGAGTATCGCAAAGGCAAGATTTCATTGATGCAAGCTTTCTCCTGCCATGTCGATCTTTTACGGCCCAAAAGCGTTGGGAAGATACGTCTAAACTCAGCAGATCCAGCACAGCCTCCAAGGCTTGAATTCAATTACCTGAGCCATCCCGAAGACCTTTCGCAGCTTGTCGATGGCGTGTTTAAGGCACGCGAACTGTTTTCACAAAAGGCATTTGAGGGGCTTCGCGGCGAGGAGATCGACCCAGGTACCAATCTGCGCAGCAACAAAGAGATTGCCAACTGGATTCGCGCCAATTTGACGACCGACTTTCATCCATGTGGCACTTGCAAGATGGGCCATGATGAGATGGCTGTGGTCGATGATAAGTTCCGCGTACATGGCGTAGAGGGATTGCGCGTTGTTGATGCCTCTGTAATGCCCCGCATCACAAGCGCAAACCTTAACGCACCAGTGCAGATGATTGCTGCCCGCGCCGCGGATTATATCTCTGGAACGGCGCAGCTTGCGCCGATCAAGGCTCGATTTGCTTTCGAGGAAGCGTGATCATCAGTTTGTTATCGCTCTTAGCCAGTTATTGTAAATCCGCTCAGCCATCGCGTTAAAATCGCGCATATTTGCCGCGGCCTCGGCGTCAAACCGATCCACACCACCTTCACCCATGGCCCTCTCAAGCGCAGCTGCATATTCGGGGATCTTCGACCAGTTCTTGACCGTGTCGATCTCAATCTCGACATGAAATTGCAGTGAATAGGTCTTCGATCCCCACTTCATCGCCTGCGATTCACAAGCTGGCGACGAGGCCAGAACGACACCACCTTCGGGCATCTTAATCACTTCTGCTGAATGCCATTGAAGACAATTGAAACTCTCGGACACGCCGTCGAAAAGCTCGCCCTGTGACCCTTCATTCGTAAGATTTACAGGCATCACACCAATTTCTGGTGTTTTGGATGGTCCAACCTCTCCACCCAAAGCTTCTGCCAACAGCTGATGACCGAGGCACAGCCCGAGATACGGCAAACCTCGCTCGCGCACAGCCTCGCGAATAAATGTCTTTTCCTGCTTAAGCCATGGATACTCATCTTCCTGCCAAACATCCATAGGCCCACCTAAAACCCAAAGCGCATCGTAACCATCGAACGAAGGGAAAGCCTCGCCTTGGTCAAGCTCGATAGCCTCCCAAGTATGCCCGTCGCTTTTCAGGAAGTCGCGAAAGATCCCGGGGTGTTCGACACGCTCGTGCTGAAGGACCAATATATGCATGGCTCAGATCCTATTTGGTTGGGCCGAGAACCTAACCGTAAGACAGCCCAAGGCAAGACGTTAGCGATTGGCCGAAGGTGGTTTGCCGAAATGTTCGGAATAAGCGCGAGAAAAATGTGCAGAACCCGCAAAGCCTGTTGCGAGGCCTATTTCGGTCAGACTGAGCGGCGAGTTCCGCATCAGATTGCTGGCCTTTTCAAGCCGAAGAACACGGTAATACTGCATCACCGTACGACCAAGATTATCGCGAAACAAACGATTGAGTTGTCTGGGCGATATCGCAACAATCTCAGCCAATCGCACAAGGCTCAACGGGCTACCGACATTGGCCTCCATCGCTTGCACTGCGTCCAATACAGCCGGAGATTTGGTGCCGATGCGTTGCACCAGGCCGGCGCGTTGCGGCCCAGCAGAAGGGCGCGTTTCAGTATGCATGAACCAGTCGCTCACAAGACGTGCGAATTTTCGGCCGTGATGCTGCGTGATCAGAAAATGCATAAGGTCCATGGCCGCAGTACCGCCTGCACAGGTTACTCGATCACGGTCTATTACGAAAAGAGAATGCTCCAACAAAAGCTGCGGTGATATCTCCGACATAGCCTCGGCGTGTTCCCAATGTACGGTAATGCGCCTTCCTTCCATTAGGCCTGCTTTGGCCAAAATAAACGGGCCACCCGACACACCGCCCAGAGTAATCCCTTGCCGCGACATCCGGGCAAGCCAAGTGAAAACGCGTTTGTTTGCATAATTTGCGGGATTGCCACCCGCGATAACGAATAGATAATCGAGCTTGGGAACATCACTTATCGAGGTTTGTGGCGTCACCATAGCCGCGCCAGAGCTAGCGATAGCAGCGCGCGTGGCACCGATGTTGATCATCTTATAAAGCTCACGATCGGCCAGGATATTTGCAGCCCGCATAGGCTCGACCAGAGCGGCATAGGACATCATCGCAAAATCGGGTAATAGCAAAAGTCCGATGCGGTGAGATTTATGATGGTGTTGGTCGAGTTTGTCCATTTTAGACACATAAATGTCTGTTTAAGAAAAGTCCATAAATCGGATTAGCGCGACAAGTAATATGGCTACGAAAAGGATTCGACACATGCGCTACAGCGGTCTTCGTGTGTTATTGGAAGGGCTGACTGGCAACAAAGGCTGGGAGCGCGCCTGGCGGGAGCCTGCGCCCAAGGACGAATACGATATCGTAGTTATCGGCGGTGGCGGTCATGGTCTTTCGACCGCCTATTACCTTTCCAAGGAATTTGGCGAATCCAATGTCGCGGTTCTCGAGAAAGGGTGGCTCGGCTCCGGTAACATTGGCCGTAACACTACAATTATCCGTTCGAATTATATGCTGCCCGGCAATGAGCCTTTTTACGAGCTGTCGATGAAGCTTTGGGAAAATCTGGAGCAGGACACCAACTACAACTCGATGGTGTCGCAACGTTCTATCCTGAATCTTATCCACACAGATGGTCAGCGCGACGCATTCGTTCGCCGCGGAAATGCAATGTTCCTGGCCGGTGCTGATGCAGAGCTTGTTGATGCGGCTCAGCTTCGCAAAGAGCTGCCGTTTCTTGATTTCGATAACGCGCGTTTCCCGATCAAAGGCGGGCTTTTCCAACGGCGTGGCGGCACCGCTCGCCATGATGCAGTTGCCTGGGGGTATGCGCGTGGTGCAGATAGCCGCGGTGTTGATATCCTTCAGCATTGCGAGGTGACGGGTTTTCAGATGGAAGACAGCCGTTGCATCGGTGTGGAAACATCGCGCGGTCCGATCCGGGCCAAGAAAATCGCTATGTGCGTTGCTGGCTCTTCCAGTCGCGTTGCCTCGATGGCTGGCATGCGCCTACCGATCGAAAGTCACGTGCTTCAAGCCTTTGTGTCTGAGGGATTAAAACCGGTGCTACCCGGCGTGATCACTTTTGGGGCGGGGCATTTCTACGTTAGCCAATCTGACAAAGGCGGGCTTGTATTTGGCGGCGATATTGATGGCTACAATAGCTACGCGCAGCGCGGGAATCTACCGGTGGTCGAGGATGTTTGTGAAGGCGGCATGGCGATCATGCCAATGATTGGTCGGGCGCGGCTTTTGCGGAGTTGGGGAGGAGTTATGGACATGTCCATGGACGGCTCTCCCTTCATCGACAAAACGCATATCGACGGGCTCTATTTCAACGGCGGTTGGTGCTATGGCGGCTTCAAGGCGACGCCAGCGTCCGGGTTCTGCTACGCGCACCTGCTTGCGACGGATCAGCCCCATCCAGTTGCCACTCAGATGCGGTTAGATCGGTTTATGACCGGCAATCTGATCGATGAAAAAGGCATGGGCAATCAGCCCAACCTGCATTGATTTGTGCCTTGTAAGGAATTTTACCCATGCTGATCAACCATCCACTTCTCGGGCCACGCGACGCGGCTGAGTTCATCTATCTTGGCGATGTAAGCCTGATCGACCGACCTGATTGGCAAGCCGAGGACGCGATGCAACAGTTTCACGACTACGGCTATCTGCGCGATAATCCTGCCGGTTCGCACCAAGAACTTTGGTATCACGAGCAGGGCGACCGATCATGGCTTGTGGTGACGCGTGACACGCTGACGCACGAGATATCAAAGGTTGAGCTTGCCCGCGATGTGGCCCGTGAGCGGGGACGCGACAAATGAATCAGGTCAACCGTATTGAGGGCGGGCTGATCGACCGCCGCTACCAGTTCTCCTTTAAATTCAATGGCCAAAAAATGTTTGGTCACAAGGGCGACACCCTGGCCTCTGCTCTGCTCGCGAACGGTCAAGTCTTGGTTGGTCGATCTTTCAAGTACCACCGCCCTCGTGGTGTTTTCACAGCAGGATCAGAGGAGCCTAACGCGCTTGTAGAGCTGCGCGAAGGCGCTCAAAAAGAGCCAAATACACGCGCGACGATGGTTGAACTCTTCGACGGCCTCACGGCCAAAAGCCAAAACCACCGAGGATCGCTTAAACACGACCTTCTGGCGATCAATGATCTGCTCTCACCATTTTTGTCGGCGGGTTTTTATTATAAAACATTCATGTGGCCCAAAGCTTTCTGGGAAAAGCTGTATGAGCCAGTAATCCGCGCCGCCGCCGGTCTGGGTAAGCTGTCCATGGAAGATGACCCAGATAGCTACGACAAAGGCTTTTTGCATTGCGATCTTCTGGTCATTGGCTCAGGACCGGCCGGGTTAATCTCCGCTCTGATCGCCGCGCGTGCAGGCGCTCGTGTGATACTCGCAGACGAAGATTTCCGCTTTGGCGGGCGATTAAACGCGGAAACATATGCCCTCGGCGGTATGGCCTGCGCAAACTGGGCTGAAGAAACAGTTGCCGAGCTTGCGTCGATGAAAAACGTGCGCCTGATGTCGAGGACAACGATCTACGGCGCATATGATCACGGCATTTACGGGGCGTTAGAGCGCAAAACTGATCACCTCGCCGATGCAGAAGGCAAACCACGTCAGGTTCTTTGGCGCATATACTCTAAACGCGCAATCTTGGCCGCTGGCTCCACCGAGCGGCCTATCGCGTTTCCGGACAATGATCGTCCGGGCATTATGCTATCCGGCGCGGTGCGCAGCTATGTTAACCGGTTTGGCGTTGCCCCTGGCAAACAAGTGGTCGTTTTCACCAACAACGACGATGGCTGGCGCACTGCGAGTGACCTGGTTGCCAAAGGCGTTGAAGTGAACGCTTTGATTGATAGTCGTGACACGGATCCGGTGACTAATCTTGAGGGCGTGCGCATTCACATGAACACGCAGATCACAGGCACTATTGGTCGTAGAGCATTGGGTGCGATCAAGCTTTCCGATGGAGCAATCTATCCGGCGGAATGCCTCGCGGTGTCCGGGGGATGGAACCCAAACGTGCATCTCACATGCCATCAACGCGGTCGTCCCGAATGGCGTGATGATCTTTGCGCTTTTGTTCCTGGTGCGGACCTTCCTGTTGGAATGGCTGTTGCAGGTGCTGCAAATGGAGCGATGACGCTGGCGGCATCAATGGCGGAAGCGCAGGAAAAAACTCTCGGACAGCTTGAATCAATTGGTTTTTATGGAACTGCTGACGAGCTACCTCAAGCCGAAGATGAGCCTCTCGAATGCTCCGCCTTCTGGCATGTCAAAAATGACAAAAAGCGCGCTTGGGTCGATCTGCAAAACGATGTGACGGTCAAGGACATCAAGCTGGCCAACACCGAGGGGTTTCGGTCTGTCGAACTCCTTAAGCGTTACACTACGCTCGGCATGGCCACCGATCAGGGCAAGACGTCCAACATCGCAGGTCTGGCCATTCTGGCAGAGGAAAGCGGGAAGACAATCCCAGAGGTCGGCACAACCATTTTTCGTCCGCCATACACGCCTGTGCCCATCGGTGCGTTGGCAGGGCGGGCGCGCGGCAAGGATTTTCGACCTTACCGTAAAACGCCATCGCATCTTTGGGCCGAAGAAAACGGTGCCAGTTTTGTCAATGTCGGCAATTGGCTTCGCGCGGAATGGTACACTCGGCCGGGTGAGAACGGCTGGCGTGATAGCGTAGATCGCGAGGCCAAGATGACACGCGAATCCGTTGGGATCTGCGATGTGACCACTCTGGGCAAGATTGATATACAAGGCCGCGACGCAGGCGAGTTCATCAATAAGGTCTATTCCAACACGTTCTCGACGCTACCAGTAGGAAAGGTGCGTTATGGTCTGATGCTACGCGAAGACGGCATTTGCTATGATGACGGCACCACTGCGCGGTTGAGCGAAAATCACTTTGTGATGACGACGACAACCGCCAACGCGGTGCTCGTTTTCAGGCGCTTGGAGTTTGCCCGCCAATGCCTGTGGCCAAATATGGATGTGCACCTGATCTCAACGACCGACGGTTGGGCGCAATTCGCAGTGGCAGGGCCAAACTCCCGTTCGCTTTTGAGAAAAGTGATCGACAAAGAGCATGACATATCAAACGAGGCGTTCCCGTTCATGGCCTGCGGAAAGGTCACTGTTTGCGGTGGTATGCCCGCGCGTCTTTTCCGGATCTCTTTCTCGGGAGAGCTAGCCTATGAGATCGCGGTTCCTGCCCGCTATGGTAATTCGATGATGGCCGTCTTGAATGAAGCCGGTACGGAATTTAATGCCGTGCCTTACGGCACGGAAGCGCTTGGCGTAATGCGCATCGAGAAAGGTCATTGCACCGGCAATGAGCTTACCGGTCAGACAACAGCCCACAATATCGGCTTGGCTAAAATGGTCAGCCAGAAAAAGGAATGCATCGGTAATTTGCTTTCGCAACGGCCTGAGATGATTTTGGATGATGCCGAGCGGCTCGTCGGCTTCCGCCCTGTCGATCGCTCAAAAAGCCTTATTGCAGGCTCTCATTTCATTACAAAAGGTGATCCAGTGGATATGGACCATGATCAGGGTTGGATGACCTCTGTCGCTCATTCTCCCAACCTTGGGCACTCGATCGGTATCGGCTTTATCAAACGCGGGCATGAACGCATGGGCGAGATCGTCAGAGCCGTAAGCCCAGTGCATGACAAAGAAATAGATGTCGAAATCGTTTCAGCGCATTTTGTCGATCCTCAGGGGGAGAGGCTCCGTGGCTGAATTTTCACTTATTGCTGAGCCGCCGCTCGCCGGTACGGAGATCACTTATGCCGGAATTGAGCTAAGCGCGCCGAAAGATCTTGCAATTGTTTCTGTCGCGCTGCCACTGGGCAAGGAGGCCGATGCGGAAAAAGCAATCAAATCAGCCTACGGAGCTAACCTTCCCCAGCCCGGAAAGTCCGTCCGATGCAAAGACGGCTCCCGGCTGGTCAGGCTTGGTCCTGATCAAGCCTTCGTCCTTTTTACCAATGATACACCGGACGCAGAATCCATCGTTTCAAAACTCTTAAAAGGCAAAGCCTACACAACCGATCAAACGGACGTCTGGACAGCCCTAAGTATAGAAGGTCCGCAATGCCGCGCAGCCTTGGAACGGATTTGCCCTGTGGATCTTCACGAAACGGCTTTTGCGATCGATGACGCCGCCCGCACTGTGATGGAGCATTTGGGTGTGCTTATCATACGTACTGATGAGGATGCATTTCTTTTGCTTTCGGCAAGCTCCTCTGCGGACTCGTTTCTGCACGCCATGGAAGTCTCCATGCATAACGTTACTTAGGCAGTAAATTTCATTGTTCCAAAAATACTCCGGGGGTTTGGGGGCAACGCCTCCAAGGTCTGCGTGGCCTGAACGCAATCAAAACTGCGCGCGCAGCGCACATTAAGATCACCACAAAAGAAAAGACCCTCGAAAAACCGAGGGCCATTTCACAATAATTTATTCGTTATCAGCCCGCGCTGCGTTTTTCCTGGCGGAATTCCGTTTCTTCCGTGATCGAAAAACGACCGCCTTTCAGCTTGCGCAGCTTACCTTCGCGAAGAAGCTGACCAAAGGAGCGGAGACCGTCTTCGCGAGAAAACGTATCGCTCTTCACTTCCTTCAACTTGCTCATAAGCATCGGGCGTGAAAACTCCGGACGCCCTTCAACGTCTGACATGTAAGAAGCGGCCGCTTCCAGAACTTCAGAAATATCGGATGCACCGCGTTTTTCAGCAAAGGCCATGAACCCACTTTCACCAGATGCCGTCGGTAGCGATTCAGTTTTCAAAGGTTGAGACGTCGTGCGCCGCGGTTTAATCGGCTCTCTATCCTGGTCAACGCGCTGCTCAGCAACAAGTTTCAAAGGCGCTGAACCTTGATCGAGCGGGCGCGAAGATGGTCTAGCAGCGGCCTGTTCATCGGCTTGCGGACGGCGCGGACGCACAGCCTTTTCCAGATCAGAGCGATACGGCGCCTCATCAGCGGTCGTATCAACCTCAACGCCAGCCTTTTCATCAGCGCGCGTTGCTGCAACCGCTGCACGCAAGTGCTGGATTGCTGTGCGACGCATGCTGCTGTCTTTGTCGCCCATCTGGCTGTCTGCCTTGTCAAAAATCCTTTCGACATCGGCGGTCTCACGTCGACCAACACCCAGCAATCGTGCAAGCCCACGACGCGGTTTTTGATCGCTGTCATAGTCTTCGTCATCGGATAGGCCGGCTACATCCTGACCGTTGGCGAAATCTTCTGGCGATTCATTCACAAGAGCGGCGACTGCGGCGTCATACTCACTGGTTTTGTCGTCTGTTGCAGCGTCTTCCGAGGCAACTTCGTTCGCGACCTCCTCATCGGCAGGGACTTCTGCGGCTTCTTGCTGCGCTTTTTCTGGCTCAACCGGAACATCCGAAGATTGTGTCTCTAGTTCCGCCTCCACCGCTGCAAGCTCATCTTGAAGCGACTTTTCTTCTTCAGCAGTCAGATCTTCTTGGGCCGCAGAATCCTCAACACGTGCTTCATCCTCAAGCACAAGTGTCGCCTCTTCTGCCTTATCCGGCAACTCTTCGCTGTTATCATCTTCAAGCACATCGTTGAGGTCGGCAAACAGCGATTCACCCGCTTCGCTGTCTTCTGCCGTGTCCTCGTCCAGATCACGGGCTATCTCGGCGATGTCACCATCGGCGCTATCTGATCCAAAATCTGTCAGATCAAGCGCTTGGTCGTCTGTTTCCACAACATCTTTTGCATCTGCGGCAAATGCCTCTTCGATGGATTTGGAAGTCTCTGAAGTATCTTGCGCAGCTGGTTCTTGCGTTTCACCGATGATAGGTTCATCTGCTTCACCGTCTGCTGCATCTACAGCGTGCTCATCTTCGGAATAATCCGTCTCGTCGTATTTAGCCGACTCTTTCGACACGACTGATCGAATACGTTGAAGCTTTGCCGCAACGCTTTCGTTCACAGAACCAGCTTCTTCGGATGTTTCCGGGCTGTCACTGGCAGTATCGACGTCAGTGCCCGCAAAGAATGCCTCAGCACTTTCTGGCGCAGGCTGTTCAACACTTTGCTCATCAGCAGCATCAGACGACGCGACTACATTTCCGCTGACCGTATCCGCGTCAGTGTTAGTGTCAGTTTCAGTGTCAGCTTGTGGGTCTGTGTCGCCTTCGTTGTCAAAGGCTTCAACTTCGTCGGCCTCATTCGCTTCAAGCTCATCCTCGTGCAGCACTTCATCGTTGGCCGCTGCGGCTTCAATCTCGGGCTCCGGTCCAGCAAGATCTTCATCTGCAGCGTCGGAAGCTGCATCGGTAGACACAGTTTCTTCTTCTACTTCAGCTATTTCCGTCTCGTCGGTTTCCGCCGAGGCCTCTGCAGCTTCTTCGATTTGTCCTGCATCCGCTTCTTCAACATCTTCAAACGATTCTTCTGCGTCTTGAGCCGTTTCGATCTCGTCGACCGCTGGTTTTGGTGCCTCCTCTTCTGAAGACATTTCGGCCTCGACTACATCGTCTGTGGTCTCTTGCAGGACTTCCGCCTCATCAGCGCTGTCTTCCGCGACCAGTTCGGCCAAGTTTGTTTCGACGTCGGCAACTGCGGTCTCTGTCTCAAGCTCTGAAATAGTATCCGCGTCCTCCAAACTGTCGTTTTCGTCGCCGACAGCACCTGCTGCGCCAGCCGCCACAGCGGCCGCTCCGGCAATCGCGGTGGCTTGTCCAGCACGGAGGACGATCTGGCCATCGTTGTCATGTGCTTCGACCCGACGTGCGATCTCACGCTCGGCAATTTTCGCGAGCATTTCTGCGTCGGGTGTTGGCGGCTCAGCACCAAAATACCTATCATCAGAAGCCAGATCGCGGAAATACTCTGCAATGGACTTCATTGTTTCGAAGGAGTCGTCAAATCCCTCCAGCGTACAAGAGAAAGTACCGTAGGAAACTGTTAGGATTTTACTTGAACTTACCATAACAATCGCTCGCTTTTTTTTGCCTGTAGGCGTAACTTAGACAGGCTACCCAAGTCGAAACCGGTCCGATTCTTGGAATTTTACAGTATCATTTTGCGGCCAGATTGTGTCCTGTTTCCAAAATAGTAGTTAATTCGGGAAAATTTTAGTGATTGTTTACCAAAAAAAGCCTTTGACCCTGGTAGGCGGAGGCGAACTTGGAAACAATGATTTTCGGCGCGCATGCAAAATTGGGCAGGTTTTAGTAGCTGCAGATGGCGGGGCAAACGCTGCTTTCAAAGTCGGGCAGATACCCGACGCAGTAATCGGCGATCTCGATTCGATAAGCCCAAAAATCCTGGGTAAAATTCCGCCTGATCGGTTGCATCACATCGAAGAGCAAGACAGCACTGATTTCGATAAATGTCTGCGCAACTTAGACGCGCCTCTGATCTTGGCCATTGGGTTCACCGGAGCGCGCCTTGATCATCAGCTCGCGGCGCTTAATGTCCTGACACGTTATCCAGCTCAACGCTGTATCCTCCTCGGTGCTGAGGACGCGGTGTTCCTTTGTCCTCCTCAGTTCTCGCTCGAAACTGGCCCCGAGACGCGAATCTCGCTTTTCCCAATGGGTGAGGTCGAAGGCACTTCTTCAGGACTGAAGTGGCCTATCGACGGGATTTCATTCTATCCGGATGGGCCAATTGGCACGTCCAACGAGGCAACGGGACCCATATCGCTAACTGTGACCAAACCAAAGATGCTACTGATTTTGCCACAAAGCCATTTTGAAATGGCGGCCAAGGCGCTTATCGAGACTGAGCCGCGTTGGTAGGTTCTGGCAACGGCTGTTTGTCCGCCTGCCTTTCTCTGAAAAATACAAAAAGCCCTGCGCCAACTATCAGCAGAACCCCAAGAACCGTAAGCACATCAGGCAAGTCATTAAAAATAAAATAACCCAAGATCGTTGCGGCCACGATTTCAAGATACTGGATTGGCGCGAGTATGGACGCCGGAGCATAGGCAAACGCAAAGCTGATACAAAGATGGCTAAGCGTTGCGATGAAACCGATGCCCAAAAGCATCCAAAGCTCCCAACTTAACGGCCAGGCGGGATCAAGCGGGGCTACGGCAGACCCATCAAAGACCCAAAGAACCGGCAGAATAATAGCAACTGCAGCGGCGCCAGAGTAAACCTGCAAAGTGACCGGGTGCATTCTCTGCGACATTTTTCTGGTCAGTATAAGATAAAAGGCAAAGCACACAGCCGTACCGAGTGGCAGTAATGCAGGCGCACCGACTTTGGCAAAACTCGGCTGAATAACAAGAAGCGCGCCGCAAAAGCCGATTGCACACGCCATATAGCGCCGCATGCCAATAGCCTCTCCCAGAAACCATGCGCCCAGCAGGGTAAGAAAAAACGGCTCGACAAAGAAAATGGCGATCGCGTCGGCAATAGGCATGTAACGAACCGCCTGAAAGAAAAACGCGGTTGCGACCATTATCAAAACGCCACGCAGCACGTGAAGCGACATCTCTTTCATGTCTGGCCTATGCAACCAGCCAAACCAGAACGAAACAGGGAGCAAAATCGCTGTCTGAACACCAAAGCGAAAGGCAACAATTTGTCCGACGCCAATAGACTCACCAAGCAGTTTCGCCAAAGCGTCCATGCACGGGGCAATTATTGCGAAGCCAGTCATCAAAAGAATGCCCAGGCTTACGCGGTTTGGCGGGTTGCTATCAGCGCTCATTAGAAATCCTGCCCTACCGTTTTTGCTATCTGTTCATCGCAAAGAACAATTATTCAAGTGGCTGAGCCTTCGAGCGGGTTAGGGTAATCTGGTGCGGTAAACGGGTTGGCGGCCATACCCTCTGCCTGACAGAGCACCGCCACACTTGCGCGATCTTCAAGCCTGCGCGCCATACCTTGCAGATGGGGCCAACGCTCTATAGAAAACCATGATCTATCCAAATCTCTTGGATAAAGCGCGATCCAACGCATGCATGCGGCGATATAGATATCCAATGCATTAGGGTCCGTGCCGCCGATAACACTACTTTGGGTGCCTGCGTTTTGCTCCAACATATCGAAGAAACGAACGATCTCTTTGGTTGAATGTTGCCTGAGCGCACTCTGAGCCTCTTCGTTTACGCCAACATATGACGCAGGATAAAACATCTGACGTAGCGCGATATGCAACGTGTTAGAGACAAAAAACAGCCACTTCAGAAAATCCCCGCGTTCTGGCGCATTCTTATCTGGCGCGATGCCGCTATGCCTGTCGGAGAGCCAAAGCAAAATCGCCGCAGTTTCAAAAATCGGTCCCTGTTTCGTTTCTAGAACCGGCACAAGGCCCATTGGGTTGAGTTTGGTGTACTCGGGTGTTTTCTCCGCCTTTTTGCCGCGATCAACCAAGACCGTCTCGTATGATTGACCGAGTTCTTCAAGTGCGAGACGTATGACTAAGGACGCATTATCTGGCGCGTAGTGTAATTTATAGGGCTGTTCCATACTGACAGTTTAGAAATCTCGACTGGAAAAAGATGCTCGTTTCCGACCCTTCCTAGGGTCGAATGGCCTCTTTTGAGGCTCAATTAACCACGAATTTACCCCCTGCAAATAATCCTGCCATGGGAGTCGGTTCTTGGTTAAGGAGTTACCAATGCAAATTACTGGAGTTATCCTGCTTCTAGCGGCCGGCGTGATCTTTGCCTTCAACGCAGGCATGTAACCCGTTCAAGTTTCACGGCGCTTACGTGAATTCAATCTCTTTTTGTTAAGCTCGCATATTGGCACCGTTAGCATCGTACAATGGCGCGCCTTGAACTTCGGCTGCATACAAGTCGCCCAGAATTTCTACAGAAAGCGCGGAACCCGCTTCGGAATGTTCAGTGGCAACGTAACCCATAGCCATTGATCGCCCAATACGGTGTGCATATCCACCGGAACTGACATAACCGACGGCTTCACCGTCTTTCAAAATGGCCTCGTCACCAGTGACGTCTATACCGTCGACATCAATTGTCATCGTGACAAGCCTTCTGGCAACGCCTTCCTTTTTGAAGGTTTCCGTTGCGGCTTTGCCAACAAAGTCTTTCTTCCAGTTGATAAACGCGTCCATCCCGCTTTCGATCGCATTGAAATCTGGGCGAAACTCTAGAGACCATGCACCCCAGCCCTTCTCAAGTCTCATGCTCATAAGGGCCCGTGCCCCATACCAGCGATAACCAAGATCGGCACCTGCCTCCTCGATCGCCTCGCTCAAACGCAGGAGGTATTGTGGCCGACAATAGATCTCATAGCCCAATTCGCCCGAGAACGAGATCCGATTTATGATCGCCGGAACACCACCGATGAAAGCCTCCCGTAAGTCACGAAAGCGGAACACTTCGGCGCTCATATCTTCGCGGGTGATCCGCGACAGAAGTTCCCTCGAATTCGGTCCCGAAAGCGCGATGCCGTGCCAATCGTCCGAGACATTTCGGTAGGTCACATCGTCAGGCAAATCTTTCTCAAACCAGCGCCGATGCGCCTCCTGCATGGCGCCGGAGCCGAACAGGATGAAACGCTGCTCATCAAGGCAAGCGACCGTCAGATCCCCGTAAAGACGCCCGTTTGGAGTAAGCATCGGGGTTAGGGTCAAACGCCCTGGTTTTGGCAAATATCCGGCAAGAATAGTGTCTAAATATGCCCGTGCACCTTGACCAGAAAACTCATGTTTAGCGAAGTTGGCGATCTCGATCCCGCCAACGGCTGCCTGCACCGCTTTGATCTCTCGCGCAACGTAATCATGACTTCTGTTTCGCTCAAATGTCGGCTCTTCATGGGCATCCTCCGGCCCATCGGCAAACCAAAGCGCGTTCTCAAGGCCAAAGCCTTGATCCATTCGAGCACCTTTGGCGACTAGACGATCATGAAGCGCTGTTGTCTTCTGCATACGCCCCTTAGGGAGCGTCTCGTTGGGAAATGTCATCACGAAACGACGCTCGTAATTCTCTGTCGACTTCACCGTGCCCCAATCGGGTGTCGCCCAGTCGCCAAAGCGCGCTACATCCATGGCCCAGACATCAATCGACGGCTCCCCATCGATCATCCATTCGGCCATGGTAAGACCAACTCCACCGCCCTGGCAGAAGCCGGCCATTACGCCGACCGCGCACCAGTAATTCCTCATCCCCGGAACAGGGCCGATCATCGGATTACCGTCAGGGCCAAATGTAAACGGGCCATTGATTGCATCCTTAATCCCAGCATTGGCAAGCGCCGGGACGCGTTCAAACGCCAGTTCCAGTCGATCAGCAATGTTATCGAGCTGCGGAGGCAAAAGCTCATGGCCAAAATCCCATGGCGTGCCAGCCACTTTCCAAGGGGTGCCGACCGGCTCATAGGTACCCAAGAGCATGCCGTCGCGCTCCTGCCGGAAATAGATGTTGGCCTCATAGTCGATCCCACAGGGAAGCTGTTTGCCGCGCTCCGCCACCTCGGGGATTTTTTCCGTGATCAGATAGTGGTGCTCCATCGGCTGCACCGGAATGTGCAAGCCGGACATATGCCCCACTTCCCGGGCCCATAGGCCACCGCAATTGACGATAATCTCAGCGTTTATCACACCCTTTGGCGTGGTTACGTCCCAGCTTCCATCAGAGCGCTGTTTCGTTTCTGTTGCACCACAATGCGTGAAGTATTGTGCTCCGTGCACCTTGGCTGCCTTCGCAAAAGCATAGGTCGCGCCAGACGGATCAAGGTCGCCATCCTGGTCATCCCAAAGCGCGGCAAGATAGTGCTTGGGATCGATCAACGGATGCCGTTCCGCCACCTCCTTGGGAGAGATAAATTCCTGATGCAGCCCCATGTAACGCGCTTTAGAACGTTCGCGTTTGAGGTAGTCATACCATTCTTTGTTGGAGGCTAGATAAAAGCCACCGGTCATATGCAAACCCACTGAGTGACCGCTGGTCTCTTCAATCTCCTTGTAAAGGTCGATCGTATACCCCTGTAAACGGCTGATATTTGGATCAGAGCTGATCGTATGTATTTGACCCGCCGCGTGCCAGCTTGAACCGGATGTCAGTTCATCACGCTCAAGCAGGACCACATCTTTCCAGCCAAACTTAGCCAGATGAAACAAGATCGAACAGCCGACCACCCCACCGCCAATCACCACGACTTTGGCATGTGATGGAAGCTTTTTACCGCCGACTTCGCCTTCTCTTTGAATTTCCCACATATCAGTTCTCCCGTTTTTCTCTTTGGCAGCACAAAACAGAGCCTAAATAAGCCAAATTCATGTTTCCCAATCCAAAATAACCTTGCCGGAGTTGCCCGAGATCATCGCCGCGAACCCATCTTCAAATGCATCAATTGGCATTTGATGTGTGATCAGGCCCGAGACATCGAGGCCCGATTGCACAAGCGCGATCATCTTGTACCAGGTCTCATACATCTCACGACCGTAGATGCCCTTGATGTGCAACATCTTGAAAATGACCGTGTTCCAATCGACCGGAAACTCCGTGGGAGCTATACCGAGAAGGGCAAGCTTTCCGCCATTGTTCATCCGCGCGATCATCTGTTGCATGGCCACGGACGCGCCCGACATCTCAAGGCCCACATCAAAGCCCTCGGTCATGCCGATCTCATTCATCACATCGCGCAGCTGCTGTTGTGAGACATCGACCACATGCTGCACGCCCATGTTGCGCGCGAGATTAAGCCGATAGGGATTAATATCCGTAATCACCACCTTCCGCGCGCCTACCTTTTGAGCAACAAGAGCGCCCATGATGCCGATAGGACCCGCGCCGGTGACAAGCACGTCCTCACCCACAAGATCAAAACTCAGCGCGGTGTGGACTGCATTACCAAATGGATCAAAGATTGCGGCAATCTCATCGGGGACATCTTCCGGGATTGGGACAACATTATCCTCAGGGATCGCCAGATATTCGGCAAAACTCCCGGGTCGCTGCACACCGACGCCAAGCGTATTTCGGCACAGATGCCCGCGCCCGGCTCGGCAATTGCGGCACGTGCCACAAACAATATGTCCTTCGCCGCTTACCCTTTGACCTATATGATATTTCCTGGCTGCAGGCCCAGTATCGACAATGTGCCCGACAAATTCGTGACCCACGACCATCGGAACAGGCACCGTTTTTGACGAAAACTCGTCCCATTTCCAGATATGCACATCAGTTCCGCAAATGGCCGATTTCTTCACCTTGATCAGAACATCACTAGGCCCCGTTTCGGGTACCGGCACATGTTCCATCCATAGACCGGGCTCAGGTTTCGCTTTGACCAAAGCTTTCATCTGATTTTGCATGGCTTAACCCCACAAATCCGTGCTTAGGTATTTGAGGCCGCTGTCGCAGACAACAAAAGCCACGCAACCGCCTTGCTCATGAACGCGCAAAAGCTCAACTGATGCTGCAAGATTGGCGCCGGCAGAATAACCTCCAAATATACCTTCGGTCCTTGCAAGTCGTCTCGCGTATTCCTCTGCCATTTCGCCTGATACAGATACCAGTCCGGCCAAATTTGCGTCTTTCATATGCGTCAAGTCCGGCATGTTATAGCCGCCGCCCTGAATCGGATGGTTCGGTTTATCGGGTTTCACGCCATATGATCGAACGCCCTTTTCTTCGAAAAACGCCGCCGCTCCTGCGAGCGTGCCGCCTGAACCGAAGAAATCGCAAAAGGCGGTCACCGCTCCGCCAGATTGCATCCAAATCTCGGGACCAGTCCCATTCGCATGAGCTGCCGGATTGCCGAAGTGGGCAAATTGGTCGGCTCGAAAAGCGCTGCGCTCCCTGGTCAGCCTCTGTGCTTCAATTTCGACCAACGCGAGGTCTTCACCCGATACTTCGCCCTTTATGCTCCCATCCTTTTGAGGCACGAGAACCACTTCGGCGCCGAGAGCGCGCATCATGGCCGCGCGTTCTTCAGAATTTCCTTCGCTCATAACGGCGACGAAAGGATGGCCAAGAACACCGCACACAATTGCCAGCCCGGTCCCCATGTTGCCGGAGGTAAGCTCTACCACCGTCTGGCCCTCAGAAAGCTCGCCGCTTTCGCGGGCCGCCTCAATAATCGACTTCGCCGCGCGATCTTTTTTGGAAAAGCCAGGATTGAGATAATCAAGCTTTGCCAAAAGGCGTCCTTTAAGCCCTAATTCGTCTCTAATACGGCTCAATTCCACCAAAGGCGTATTGCCGATGGCATCTATGACGGACGGCATGAGCATCAGGAAATCACCTCAAGCTCTCGTCCCACCTCGGCAAAAGCGTCAATGGCCCTGTCCAGCATGTCCCGCGTCAATCCGGCGCTCATTTGGGTGCGAATCCGGTCCTGGCCTTTTGGCACAACAGGGAAGCTGAACGCGGTGACATATACACCACGTTCATTCAGCCGTGCCGCCATTTCCTGCGCCAGTTTCGGGTCGCGCAGCATCACAGGAATTATCGCGTGCTCTCCAGGCAAAAGCTCAAAGCCAAGTTTGCCCATCTGAGTGCGGAAATGCGTAGCGTTCTGCCAAAGTTGTGCACGTAACTCCGCACCGCGCTCTTCAAGCAGATCCAACATGCGAAGAGAAGCCGCCGCGATCACCGGTGCAAGTGTGTTGGAAAAGAGGTATGGTCGAGACCGCTGCCGCAGCCAGTCAACAATCTGGGTGCTTGCAGCAGTATACCCGCCCGACGCACCACCCAGCGCTTTACCCAACGTCCCGGTCAGAATGTCAACGCGCCCCATAACGTCGCAATGCTCATGGCTTCCGCGACCATTTTCGCCCAGAAACCCAGTCGCGTGACAATCATCGACCATGACCAACGCATCATAGCGATCAGCGAGTTCACAAATCTGATCAAGCTTGGCGATATAGCCGTCCATTGAAAACACGCCATCTGTTGCGATCAAGCGATGCCGCGCCCCATCGGCATTTTTCAAAGCGTGCTCGAGATCAGCCATATCACTATTAGCATAGCGAAACCGCTGCGCTTTGCAGAGGCGAACGCCATCGATAATGCTCGCATGATTGAGCGCGTCAGATATTATCGCGTCTTCAGGGCCTAAAAGGGTCTCAAACAAGCCAGCATTTGCGTCAAACGCGGCAGCATAAAGGATCGAGTCCTCTGTCCCGATAAAGTCAGCAATCCGAGATTCGAGCTCTTTGTGCTCTTCCTGCGTGCCGCAAATAAAACGCACGCTGGCCATGCCAAACCCGTAACGATCAAGCCCAGCTTTTGCAGCCGTGATAAGCTCTGGATCATCCGCCAATCCAAGGTAGTTGTTGGCACAGAGATTGATCACCTTCTGTCCATTTGCAAGCGACACTTCGCCGGACTGCATCGAGGTGATCACACGCTCGGTTTTATAAAACCCGTCTTCCCGGAGCTCCTCAAGTCGTCCTGCTAAGTCTTCGTTTAATCGTTCAGCTGCGCCCATGATGCCTCCTCAATACCAAGCTTCTGGTATCTCAGATTTGCGACGAGCCACGTATTCGCGCAAGGCCTCATCTACGCTTTCGTCAATCGGCGGCGCTTCATAGCTTGCGAGCATAGCATTCCAACGCTCAAAAGCCCGCCTTCGCATATCCTTCGATCCGCCCTCTTCCCAGCTCTCAACATTCTCGCTATCGCTGAGCGCAGGCTCGTAAAAGGCGTCCGTGTAATTGCGCATCGTGTGGGCACAGCCAAGGAAGTGGCCCGCAGGGGCAACCTCGGCATAGGCATCACGGGCCAAAGCCTCTTTATCAGTGTCTAAACCGCCCAAAAGCTTTTGATAAGAACCTAAACGGTCCGCATCCATCACAAGCTTTTCGAAACCGGTACAAAGCCCGCCTTCTAGCCATCCAGCGGCATGCAGCACGTAATTCGCCCCTGCGAGCACCGTCGAATGCATGCTATCGGCGCTTTCATAAGCCGCCTGAGCATCTTCGATCTTGCTAGCCGTAAGAGAGCCCCCACAACGCAAAGGAAGACCAAGCCGCCTGGCCATCTGCCCGATCGCATAGTTGCTCAACACCGGCTCGGGCATGCCAAAGGTCGGCGCTCCACTTTTTAGGCTCATCGAGGAGAGAAAGTTCCCTAGTACAAAAGGTGCGCCGGGCCGCACGATCTGAGCAAAGGCACAGCACATCATCGCCTCGGCCATCGCCTGCGCCACGCTCGCGGCCGTGCTCACAGGCCCCATGGCACCCGAAAGGATAAACGGCACCACAACGATCCCCTGCCCGCGCCCGCAATACACCTGGATAGCCTGACTTACGACCTTATCAACCAGAAGCGGCGAATTGGTGTTTACATTGGCCATGATCACACAATGCTCGTCCATCACCTTTTTACCGTGCAAAATTTCGGCCATGTCGACGCTGTCCTGCGCCCGAGACATTTCGGTAATCGCGCCCAAATGCGGCTTATCCGAACGCGTCATGTGAAGATAAAGCATGTCGAGATGCCGGTGGCTTACCGGTACGTCGCAGGGCTCGCAAATCACTAGTCCAGTGTGATGCAAGTTGGGATGCAAATAAGCGAGCTTCACAAGGTTTTCGAAACTTTGTATATCTCCGTAACGCCGACCACCTTCAAGGTCGCGAACAAACGGCGCGCCGTAAATTGGCGCGAAAACCTGATTTCCGCAACCTATCGTGACATTTCGTTCAGAGTTCCGCGCAACCTGTTGAAACACACTCGGCGCGGATTTACAAAGCTCTCGAATCCAAGTCGCGTCGGCTTTGATCCGGTTTTCCTCAACTTCCGCGCCCGCTTCCACCCAGATCCGATGCGCCGCTGGATCGTCACGAAACTCAATACCCACATCCTCGATCAACCAATCGACCTGTCTCTCCAAAGTCTCGATACCCTCCTCGTCAATCACATCAAAGAAGGGCAGCTTTCGCTGGACAAAGGGAGAGTGAGGCGCGGCGTCACCCTCATTATCCGTCTGTCTTCTGGCGCGAGCGCGTCTTGCCATGGGCGTCTCCCTCTCGGATTAGCCTAGCTTCTGTTTTAACGGCTGTGGTCCTTGTAAAATCTGAGGCTTTGCATAAACTGAAATTATGCAAAAGCTATGGAAACTCGTCTCGTCTCCGCGCCACCTGCTGGTTTTCGAAGCGGCAGCACGAGTGGGTTCATTTACCGGCGCCGCGCGGGAGCTCAATGTGCAACAGCCTGCGGTTTCCGCTTCGATCAAACAGTTGGAAACCTCTCTTGGCACTGCCCTTTTTCGACGGTCGCATCGTTCGGTTACGCTTACACATGCGGGCGAGCGGCTATTTAATGAGGTGGCGCAGGCGTTTGATCGCATCCATGACACAGCAAGTGTTCTGAGTCAGCGAAGCGCTCAATCCCATGTGACACTGTCGGCATCTACCGCATTCGCGCATTACTGGATGGTTCCGCGGCTGGGTGCGTTTCATGCTGCAAATCCGGACGTCGACCTACGCCTGCAAACCTCTGAACGCGAGCCAGACATAGATGCCGAAGGCATTAGCCTTGCGATCAGGCGCGGGTCCGGTGAATGGCCAGGATGTAACAGCCATCTGATCGCGCCAGAGATTATATCACCAATTGCGTCCCCAAGGGTCAATGCCAATGCGATAAATCTCGCGACCGTCGCAAACCTATTAAATCAGTCTCTGATTCATCTAGAAGAGCCAATTCGAGAGCGTCCTGGCTGGGCTGACTTCTTTGCCCATTGGCACGTGCCTTATAGCGAGCCGAAAACAGGTCTGCGCCTTAATGACTATGCGCTCGTGCTCCAAGCCGCGATTGCAGGTGAAGGGTTTGCTTTTGGCTGGCATCACGTTACGCAACATTTAATCGATCAGTCACTGCTTGTAGCCCGGCGCGAATGGTCGTGGCAGACCGGGGCAGGATTTTACCTGGTTTGGTCATCAACCTCCCCGTTAAGCCCGCAAGCCCAACGCGTTCGCGATTGGCTCGTCTCGCTTTAGGTGGCGATCCTAGGCCTGCCGCTGGCTTCCACGGTCAAGCGTGCCTCGATGAAAACGCGCTGACCATCGATCTCTGCTTTACGAACGTCTTTTTCGAACCGAATCTGAACATCTTCAGCGCCCGCTTGATCTGCGGCGATTTTTGCCTCGCACGCAAGTGACATTTGCAAGGCGTCAATTGCAGCCTCTTCTTCAGGAAAATCCTTTGGCTCACTTTCAAAATGAACGCGGAAAAGACCGTCTGACGGGGAAGTCACCGTGCCAGTACGCCGTATCGTTACCCGACCGACCACAGCTCCTATTGCATTTGCCACACCGGCATGTTCTGGCAAGATCGTTTCACAGCTAAGCCGCTCTCCGACAGCCGGATAATAGCTCGATGCTGACGCACCCAGACCCACCAGCGGCATATTCAAACCTGTGGAAAGCCTAACCAAACCCCTGTGTTGTGCCAAACCGCGCTGCATCAGAACATGACGCGCCAACTGAGCTGACGGAAGCTCAAAATCATGCTCGTCTTCTTCAAAAGCAGACTCTAATAAGGCTAAACTCGTCTGATGTGTCAGCTGATCGACAATCATCTGGGCCATGTGTTTCGAGTCTTCGCTTATCACATCGCCGCTTCCAGAACGCTTACGGCTAAGCAGAGCCATTGCTTTTTCTGCAGCTGACTTATCCCATTCGTCAAGGCGCCCCAAAACATGGCTTGCATCGGAAGGTGTCGGCCCAGAAATCTGTACAAGACCACGAGCGACTAGACGGCGCAGCGCAGAGCCCTCGAGACGTGATCTTAGGATTTTACCGACCGGATGAGGCATAACCCCAATCCGCTCGAGAAGCGCTACGTCTTTATTGGCGATCCCGCTCGCGTCCATCCCCGCGACTTTGCGCACGAACCGAGCGTCGTGCTCGCCCGGCGTTGGGCTTCGCAATTGCTCGTCTAGAACGGCATGAACCAGCTCAGGGGCATCCAGAACCATAAGGCTTACCGGCACGACCCTACGAGGGCCGAGGGTCAGACCACCTTGCAATCCCTCGTCAATAACGTGCACTTCGCTGTCGCCACCAAGACCGGTTGTTCGCATTGCCACGGCCTCGACCATAGTGCGCCAACCGCCAACCTGTGCGCCTGCCGGATCGATTGCCGGTTTACCGTCGCGCAGCACGGCGACATCCGTCGTTGTACCGCCAATATCAGATACCAAAGCGTGATCAGCACCAGTCATCCAGCGCGCGCCAACAATGCTTGCTGCCGGACCGCTGAGGATCGTTTCAATCGGCCGCTCGCGGGCCTGCACCGCTGAAATCAGCGCGCCATCGCCGCGAACAACCATCAAAGGCGCGTCGATCCCAAGTTCTTGAAGCTTGCCCTCCGCTTTCTCGATCAAGCGGGCAATCATGCCAATAAGACGCGCGTTAAGAAGAGCAGTAAGAGCGCGCTTTGGTCCATTGAGCTTTGCAGAGAGATGATGCGAGCAACTAACCGGGCGTCCAGTGATCTCTGAGATCAGCTGCGCGGCACGTAGTTCATGGGCCGGGTTACGGGTGGCAAACTGTGCAGCAACGGCAAAGCCGGAGGCACCGATATCAGTATCTAACCAAGCCAAAAGTGCCGTTTCATCCAATGGAACAGCTTCGCCGCCAGCGTGATTATGGCCGCCCGAAAGAATGATCGCCGGGTCACCTGCAAGGGCTTCATTTAAGCCGTGACTATCCAGATCCCGTTCACCAAAACCAATGTAAACCAGGCCTACACGCCCACCTTGTCCCTCGACCAGAGCATTGGTAGCCAGCGTTGTGGAAAGAGACGCCATCCCGATGTCCGCGACATCGACACCGCTTTGGGACAGCACCGCCTCAATGGCGCCCCCGATGCCTACGGAGAGGTCATGCCTAGTTGTCAGCGACTTTGCGCTGGCAACTACTTCTCGCTCGTCTCTGATGAGAACCGCGTCCGTATAGGTCCCGCCCGTATCAACACCCAGAAGCAACGCCATGGTCAGCCGGAATGCGTATCGAGGCGCGAAACGGCCCAGCGGGCCGCGTCCGCGACCACGGGGTCAGGATCATCTGTCAAACCTTCCGCCACATGCCGCAACGATGGCTGACCGGAATTGCCAATCGCATAAAGTACATTTCGCACAAATCGATTGCGGCCGATCCGTTTTATCGGGGAACCGGAAAACTTTTCGCGAAATGCGGGGTCATCCAACGCCGCGAGTTCAGCCAGCGGCGGGGCCATCAGATCTTCGCGTGCCTCGTATTTTTGTTCCCTCGCCGAGACCGCAAATTTATTCCATGGACAGGCCGACAGACAATCATCACACCCGTAGATACGGTTTCCCATGAGGCCGCGCAATTCCTCATCAACGGGGCCTTTGTGCTCAATCGTGAGATACGAAATGCAACGGCGCGCATCGAGTTGAAAAGGTGCAGGAAACGCATCCGTAGGACAGGCATCAAGACATTTTGTGCAAGAGCCACAACGGCTCGTTTCGGCCTTATCAGTGTCTATTTCAAGCGTTGTGAAGACCGATCCGATAAAGAACCAGCTACCCAATTCGCGGCTTACCAAATTGGTGTGCTTGCCCTGCCAACCAAGGCCCGCCGCCTGCGCCAGAGGCTTCTCCGGCACCGGCGCAGTGTCAACAAATACCTTAACGTTACCACCGGCCTCTGCGATCAGCCAGCGGGCAAGCCGTTTAAGACGTTTTTTCAATACATCATGATAGTCTTTATTGCGCGCATATACAGAGACTGTTCCAATCTCTGGCGCATCAAGCGTCTGCGTAGGATCGTAATCGGGCGTGTATGTCTCGCTCAGCATTATGACTGATTTTGCCTCTGGCCAGAGCTTTGACGGATCGCCGCGCCAATGCGCCCGGTCCGCAAGCCAGCCCATGGAGCCGTGACGACCCTCTCGCAGAAATTCCTGAAGGCGCTCAGCAACCTCAGGCACATCCCAAGGTCTGCAGACTTTGCAGGTTTCAAATCCTTCGGCGCGCGCCTGCGCCACCAACTTCAACTTGATTGTCTCCACCTTAGGAGGCTCTTTAGTGGAGATGCTAAAATCTTGGGGATGCAGGCTCATGGCTCAGAAATCCAGATCTGCATAATGCGCGGGAGGAGGGAAGCCGGGAACCTGATCGGCCAATATATTGCGAAAGGCAGGGCGCGATTTGATCTTGGCATACCAGTCTTTGACAGTATCAGACCGGTTCCAGTCCACATCAGATATGTAATCCAGGCTCGACAAGTGCGCAGCTGCTGCAAAATCGGCAAGCGTCATCACGTCACCGGCAAGCCAGCGGCGATGATCGAGAAGCCAGGCAAGATAATCGAGGTGAAATTTGATCGCGCGAGCCCCCGATTTGACATTGGTGCTATCTGGGAAACCCTTGCTCATCATTTTCTTGTTCACGCGTTCATAGAGCAGCTTTGACGTCACCTCATTGTGGAACTTGTCATCGAACCACGCCACGAGCCTGCGAACCTCATAGCGCCCGTTGGCTGACTTCGGCAGCAGCGGCGGCTCTGGAAAGCGTTCTTCGATATACTCACAAATCGGCGTGCTTTCGGGCATGGTTTTATCGTCCATGCGTAGGATAGGAACTTTGCCTGCCGGATTACGACGAAGGAAATCGGCATCTGCATCCCAATAACGCTCCTCGATCAGCTCGCACTCGATCTTCTTTTCCGCAAGGCATAGGCGCACCTTGCGACAGAACGGCGAAAGAGGAACGTGATAAAGTTTGGCCATCAAAGCCCCGAAATACCAATCAAGCTGTCACTCAATGCCCTGAAAAAGCGATCATTTCAATCCTCGAAACATCCAGAGCGCCCATCACGGCGTATCGTAGCCGCTCCATCCATGATCTGACGCGTGCGCTTTCGAACAAAATCGTTTGGCTTGGATGCGGAACGAATTTTCGGAGCTGGTAGAATAGCCGCCAGACGCGCGGCTTGCAGATCACTCAGGCTTTCCGGCCCAACACCGAAATAATGCCTAGATGCGGCTTCTACGCCAAAGACGCCCTCGTCAAACTCCGCAATATTGAGATACATCTCTATGATCCGTTGTTTCGACCAAAACACCTCAACCAATGGCGTAAGAAGGGCCTCCATGGCTTTGCGGGTCCAGCTTCGCCCGTGCCAGAGATAGAGGTTTTTCACCACCTGTTGCGTGATCGTCGACGCACCACGGTTGCTGCCGTCATCAAGAGCATCGCGAATAGCGCGGACGTCAAACCCCCAATGCAGGCAAAAGTTCGCATCTTCAGCCGCCACAACAGACCTTGCCATCACAGGCGCAATTTCATCGATTGAAACCCATTGGTGATCGACATCACCCAGTCGTGTCGCCTCCTGACGCATGTATAGAGGATCAAACGGGGTGAGGCTTCGGTGCGCCAGCACAATCACACAAATGATGGCCAGCGCGATCAGGCTGTACCGCCAAAGAGTACGCCTCACGATCCTAAACGGAATGCGTGAGATCAAGCTCGCCTTACGCTTCGACTTTGATTTCTTTTTGACCATTGACGCCTGCTATAGCTCGCAAATCTCCACTAAAACAGCGCATTTCCTGCAATCTATGCAACAATTTAGCACCTCTTAATGCCCTCTCGATATTCAAAAGGCAAAAAACGACTTCGCGCGACAAAAGCCCGTGATATAGACACGCAAAACGAGGCCACTCAGGCAAATGCCGCTTTTTCATCTTGTGATTATTGCCGTGATCCAGGGCATCACGGAGTTTCTGCCGGTATCTTCCTCGGGCCATCTTATCTTGCTACCGGGCCTCACAGGACTCGACGATCAAGGGCAAGCGATTGATGTGGCGGTGCATGTAGGCACTCTTTTCGCTGTCATGCTTTATTTTCGCGCCGATGTTAAAGTTGCAACCATTGGGTTTTTTCAGCTGATGACTGGCAATGTAAGCAGTCACAGCGCGCGTCTGGCGCTTATGCTGTTGATTGCCTCAGTGCCAGTCGTAGGTTTTGGTCTTATTCTGAAAGTCACCGGGTATTCTGACCTGCTTCGTTCAATCGAGGTAATCGGCTGGGCAATGCTGGTCTTTGGGCTTTTTCTTTACTGGTCGGACCAAGCTGGCGCGACACACAAGGCAGAGCGCGATTGGAATATCCAGGATGCCATGATCATAGGCGTCTGGCAGGCAGTTGCGCTTATCCCTGGCACTTCACGATCCGGGATCTGCATAACAGGGGCCCGTTTTTTGGGATATGATCGGCAAGATGCAGCGAAAATTGCCATGCTTTTGTCGATCCCGACGATTATTGCAAGCGGGACCTACCTTGCCGGAGAAACACTAGCGGAAGCCAATGTCGCTCTTCTGCGTGACGCAGCTATAGCCGCGTTCTTTGCATTTGCTGCTGCTCTGGTTGCACTGGTAATCATGATGCGGCTTTTGCGCAGCGTGTCCTTTACGCCTTACGTCGTTTACCGGGTCGTGCTTGGCATTGCTTTATTAGCCGTAGCATATACGTAGAAGCGACCTATCCCGGCGCTTTATCGTATCGCGCATCCGGGCGAAATTTCCAAAGGTATTCTGGCAGCACGTCCTGCATTGCCTTTGGGTTTATATTAAGATCGGCAAATGTTTTGGCTTGCTCTGAGACTACATTATTGCGACCAAGACTACGCACCTGATCGGATGTGATCTGCGCCGGGATCAGACCGCCGGTCAAACTCTGCGCTGTTTCCATACCCAAGGCCATTATCCGTGCTATTGGAAAAGGAATGTTCACAATCGTGCGTTTGCGCGCAATCACATCAAGCATCATGCTCATAAGCTCTTTAAAACTCATTACATCCGGTCCGCCGAGCTCGTAAATGCCCGGCGCAACCTCACCCATTGCGGCCTTGGCTGCTGCCTCAGCCACATCGCCAACATAAACCGGTTGAAAACGCGTATTTGAGCCAACAACTGGCAACAGCGGGTTGAGCTTGGTCATGGCCGCAAAGCGATTAAAGAATTGATCCTCTGGCCCGAAGATTACAGATGGCCTCAAGATCACCGCCTCGGGCATATGACTTAGGATGGCCTGCTCGCCCTTGGCTTTGGTCTGGCTATAGGTGCTATCGGAATTCTCATCGGCACCAATGGATGACAAATGCACGAAGGTTTTCACTTTGGCACTTGCAGAAAGCCTAGCAATGCGCGCTGCGCCTTCATGTTGGATCGCGTCAAAATTATTGGGACCAGACGCATCAAAGGTACCCACGCAACTTATTGCAACGCTGGAACCATCAAGGGCCTTTTTGACATCATCTTCGCGACAGATATTACAAGCGACCGGTTCTACCTGTCCTTCTTTGCCAAAGTTCTTCATGAAATTGGCTTGATCAGGCTTGCGAACGGCTACACGTACGGTAGAGCCGCTTTCAATGAGCCTGCGCGTGATATACCGGCCAACAAAACCCGAGCCGCCAAAGATCGTCACATGATTTTTCATTGTCTGTCCAATGCTTGCATCTCTTTTGACCAAATAGAGCTGAGAGACCTCTTCGACAGAGCAAAGCACAGGAAATTCACCCCGGGCTAGAAGCAATAGTGAAAGCGGAGAAATCGACCAGATTTTCCAAGCTCTTAATCGCGAATTTGGCGCGAGATTTCATCAAAATTTCCATTTAACGCTTTCTCAATCGCGTGGTGTGTAGGCCGAGGCCAAATTTTTAGAATGGGAGCCTTGTTATGGCGGATATTCCTGCAGATGAAACACGCATCGGCACAAGCGCGGACGATACAATCCAAACCGGTGGAGGCGCGGATCAGATTTTCGCAAGTGCGGGCGATGATACGGTGCAGTCCGGTGGCGGGGACGATTACGTCGAAGGCGGCGCAGGCCAAGACACCCTCGTTGGCGATGCCGCGGATAAACAGTCTTTCGCCCCAAGAAACTTCCGAATGACCGAAGACCATGGCCTGACACTGGCCCTCACTAACGAGACGTCCAACACGCAAAATGCAATCGGCGTGTACCGCATAGATCCAGAGACCGGAGAGATAAGCGATGTCGAGGTTGTTTGGGAAAACGCGTCGCTATTGGGCTCGGGCGGAGATATGCAATCGGGTGAAGACAGCGCATCGATGCCGGTTTCAGAGGGCGACGAGCTTGGCTTTTTTATGATCGCTGACGGATTTGGCCTCAATGACTTTTCACAATTCCAAAATGGCAGCTTTCAGTTTTTAACTATGGAAGGTGCCTTAGGAAACACCAATAGCCAGTCGCCCCTTGTTCTGAAGTTCGTAGACGATTCTGGCACAGTGCGTGATGTCAACGGCCCAGTTTATCACGCGACAGCGACCGGTGCGAACGCAACCATAAACCCAGACGGAGAAGAACACGCAAGCGGCGTAGCAAATGGCGATGGCTCGCTTGAGATTACGTTTGACGACGGTACCGAGGCGGGCGGTGAAGTGTCTTTCACCATAGATGCGGGAGCCGCCAATACTGCATTCATAATGCACGAACACAATATTGAGTATAATGGCGGGGAAGGCGATGATCGTCTTGAGGGGCGCGCTGGCGAGGACGTCATTACCGGGCATAGCGGCGATGATCTTCTCGTTGGCGGCGGTGCCAGCGTTGAGTGGGAGCTGATAGACGGAAAATGGGTCTACTTTGCTGAACGTGTCAGCGACACTGTAGATCCAAATATGACTGCCGATGGTTCGGATGACGTAATTATCGGTGGAGCGGGCGAAGACGTGCTTTTGGGCAATGCGGGCGATGACTCGCTCTATGCCGGTAGCGGCGAAGACCGGATCAACGGTGGCACAGGTCATGACATGGCTTTTGGCGACCTCGGTGCTGATCTGATCAACCTTGAGCAGGGCGACGACTATGCCGAAGGTGGACTTGGCGCAGATACAATCAACGCAGGCGATGGCGACGATCTCGTCTACGGTGATGACAAGCTTGAAAATATACTGAATTCAAATCCAGACGCTTCCGGTTTTTCCTCATATTCAGCGGATGGTTTGTGGGAAAAGCGCAGTGACCCGGAAACCGGACGCCCGGAAATATCTCAAACCATAGAAACGCAGGCCGACACGGCTTATACCTTTACGATTGATGTCGCCGCGAACCTTCCAGCTGGCGTTACGCAGGGCTCGGTTGAAGTCATTTGGAACGGTCAGGTCATTGATACGATCACTTCCAACTCTGGAACGTTTGAAAGCCATTCCATCACGATTGATGGCACCGGAGAACCCGGTCAGCTTGCGCTGCGAAATATCGAAGTAAATGAGAACGCACCAGCGTCTTCCGAACCGGAGATCAACACCGATAACCCTATTTTCAGTTATGATAAAACCGTGACCATTGGCGATGAAAGCGTGAAAATTGATGCATTCGCTCCCGGACAAGCGAAACTCTATCAAGTCATTTCCGGTCAGTTAAAGGTATTTGATCCGGCGACGAACGAATACCTCGATGCGGGCGCTCCAGCAGCAGTGAAAGTCAACGCGATCGGGTTCAACGTCGAAGACGATTTGATCTACGGCATTGCAAAATCAAATGGCGAGGATGCGCTAGGCAACCCGATCTCAAGCAAAGATCTGGTGATGATGGATGCCACGGGAGAAGTATATCGTGTAGGCGAAACACCGGTAGGAGACTTTGTCGGCGACTTCGATGACCAAGGTAACCTCTGGACGTTCCAATCAAGCATTAACCGGATCACCAAGATTGACGTTGACAACCTCGACGCTGAAGGAAACCCGGTTGTCGAAAACTACTACCTGCCCAAAGACTTCCTACAAGGAAACGTCTATGACATTGCCTTTAATGCAGAAGACAAATCCTTCTATGCGGTGAAGGCGCCAAGCAAGAACGGAGAAGACGGCACTCTGCACAAGATCGATGTTTCAAACTTTGATGGCAACGGTTCGCCCGCGGTCAGCGAGCTTTCGATTTCCGGCACTCTTTTTGAGGACTCAATGCTCAATGGCATGCCAAAAGGTGCCTTTGGCGCGGTCTTCCTTGACGGCGACGGCAATCTTTTTGCTGGACTCAATAACGGCGATCATGATCTTGACGGCTCCACCGCCTCGCAGGGTGGAATTTTCCAGATCCACTACGATTTTGAAGGAGGCCAGGCCTACGCTGAATTTAAGGCCGAATCTGAGCGCACCGGTTCAAATGATGGTGCGGTTGACCCAAGATCAATCGATCCATTTGCCGTGGTTGAACAGGATGCCACCGTTCAAATCCGAAATCTTGAACTGGTCGCTGCTGAAGGTGGCGATGATGATCTCCGCGGCGGGGCCGGGGACGACGAAATCTATGGCAACGCAGGCGATGACCAGGTTTTCGGCGGAACTGGTGATGACACACTGAGCGGTGATGAAGGCGCTGACAGGGTGTTTGGCGGTGAAGGCAAAGATCAGATCTCTGGCGGGAGTGGCAATGACTACCTGCAAGGAGATGCCGGTAATGACAGGATTGATGGCGGTGATGGAGAAGACTTTATCAAAGGTGGAATCGGCGACGATACGATCGACGGGGGCGACGGGGGCGACAGTATTTATGCCGAACTTGGCAATGACGTCGTTGACGGCGGCGAAGGCAATGACCGCGTTTTTGCGGGAGAAGGAAACGATGACGTTTTCGGCAATGTCGGCAACGATACTATTGACCTTGGTGTAGGTGATGACAAAGGCTTTGGCGGTGCCGGAGATGACTTTATCCAAGGTAAAGACGGTGATGACCTGCTTGATGGTGGCGCTGGCAATGACAAGATTGTCGGCGGCTCTGGTAGCGACGTGATCAGCGGTGGTGCCGGGAATGATAATATCTGGGGTGGTCAATGGTCAGGTGACGGAGCGTCTGACACATTCAGCTTCTCGCATGGCGGCGGCCGCGATACGATCCATGATTTTGAGGTCAATAAAGATCAGATCGATCTCTCTGCATACGGGTTTAGCTATGACGACTTACAAGATCGGATAATTGACCGCGGCTGGGCAACCGAGATTAACCTCGAAGGTATCGATAAGTCCGGCGCAGGAGACAAAATCATGCTCCGCTCGGTAGACCCTGATGAATTGGACGAGACCAACTTCATTCTCTGACTTTACGGTCTGAAAACAAAAGGTCTTTAGCTCTATGCGTCCATCTGAAACGATCGGCAAACTGCGCAGCTTGGCTGCGCCACTTGTCATGTTCAGCTTTGTCACAAACCTGTCGGTTCTAGTGTCGCCGCTGTTTATGATGCATGTGCTCGACCGCGTCATTCCTAGCAATAACATCAATACCCTCATCCTGTTGATATTGCTTGCGTTACTGGCTCTCGCGGCGACCGCTTTGGTCGAATTTTTTCGCGATCAGGCCTTGGGCCACATTTCTGCATGGGTCGAAAAAAACCTTGCACAAAATCTCTTTCGGCAGACTTCACAAAAGAGCTTTGCAGAACCTCTGCGCGATATCGCAAGCTGGCGAGATTTTTTGACCGGAAATGCATCGTCGGTGCTGGATATCCCATGGATTCCACTGTTTCTTGTCGCGCTCTTTCTGATCCATCCTGCTTTTCTGGGCCTCGTGTTAGGCGTGGTGGTCCTATTTTTAGGGCTTGGATGGCTTTCAGATCAAACAAGTGAGAAATCCGCTCAGGCCGAAACTGCAACTCGCAAAGGCGGCATTGCCGCGCTCGCCAATCTTGAAACTATTGGTCCCTCCGGATCGCTTATGTCGGTCTCAGAAAACCTTCAGGAACAATACTTATCCTCCCTCAATCACGCTGCACCGCACGCAAATAAAGCGCGCAAAATGCAAAACCTATTTGGTTCGCTTAACCGGTTGGTGCGCGCCACCATGCAGATCGGATCTCTGTCGCTGGGTGCCTACCTTGTGACCATTGGCCAGCTAAGCGCAGGTGGGATGATCGGCGCATCCATTCTACTTGGCAAAGCCGCAGGCATTATAGAAGGCACACTGCGCCTTATACGGCAGCGAAAACCCCTATTAGAATCTCTTCAAAGGCTGGAAGAAACGGTAGCCGAGGGCGGTCAAGTCCGCACGGAAATTGCCGATCTTTCCGGCGCAATCAAAGCCGTAGAGATCACGTTTCCAAAAGGCGGAGGATTAGCGCCAAGGATTGATCGCATATCGTTTGCAATGAAACCAGGCGAGTGCATCGCCATTATGGGAGACTCCGGTTCAGGCAAATCCACATTGATTGAAGCGCTGTCAGGTATTGCACCCGCACCAATCGGAAATTGCTTCCTAGATGAGACAGATATTCGAACGCTTGATAAAGAAACGCAAAGCGCGGCCATCGGATATGTTCCTCAAGCCGGACACATCTTTCCTGGAACGATCGCACAGAACATCGCAAGATTTTCAAGCGTGCCCGACGATGCAAAAGTATTGGCGGCTGCGCGCAAGGCCGGAATTCACGGCCTGATTTCCGCACTGCCGGAGGCATATGAAAGCGACCTGAGCAAGTTCCCCTATCTTTTATCAGCAGGACAAAAACAACGTCTTGCTTTCGCCCGCGCGATTTACTCAGAACCAAAATATCTTTTCATGGATGAACCAAACGCTCTTCTTGATCACCAGGGCGAACGCCAAATGGCGGATGCGATCTATCGGCTGAAAGCTGCAGGTACCACCATTGTGATGTCTGCGCATAGGCTTGGTATAGTGAATCTCGCAGACCGCATCATAATCTTGGAAAACGGGCGGATAGCAGACATCGGTCCACGCGCCGAAATCATGTCGCGTGTAGCGAATGGTCATCGTCGCATTCGAGTCCCGGTCTCCGGCGGAGCAATCCAGGACCTCACAGACTGGGTCAATAGGCAGTTTGTTCGTGACGGAGACGATACCTTTAAGCTTCAAGCCTCAACCGTCGCATCTGAACTATACCAATTTGCACGAAAGAATGGCCCAATTAGCCCGGACCGTCTTCTTTCTTTTGAGTTCAAGTTCATAGATGACATCACATGCGCAATCACGCTCTCTGAACAGAGAGAGAGCCCGGTCGAAGCTAAAATCCATAAGGTAAAGAAAATCGTAGAAATGTCGGCACCAGACTATGAAAAGCTGAGAGGCGATGAACAGTCTTTGGCGACAGTCATGAAGCTAGCTTCTGTATTTGAACACCGGTGCG
This sequence comes from Pseudomonadota bacterium, assembly GCA_038531775.1. Taxonomy (GTDB): domain Bacteria; phylum Pseudomonadota; class Alphaproteobacteria; order Rhodobacterales; family Rhodobacteraceae; genus Roseovarius. The sequence continues at coordinate 278,493 of JBCBBI010000001.1, forward strand.
AGGAAGACTTTTCCGCATTCCACGCTCGTATCACGCACACTAACCCGCAAGAGGCAAGGGCAAGCTAATGGGAGTGATAGAAGACAAAGTTCCCGAAGAAGCAGTGCAGAGTATTTGGCGCGCGGGCGTTGTCGTGGCGCTCTTTGTGATCAGTGTATTTGTCTGGTCTTCCTTTGCGCCAATCGCCGCGACGATACGTGTCAATGGAGAGATCAGTTCTTCTGAGCCAAGTCATGAAATCCAACATGCAACTGGAGGCCGGCTGCAAAACGTACATGTTCAGCTTTACGACCGTGTTCAGGTTGGCGATCTTATTGTCTCTTTCGATCAAACCGAACAGATCGTCACCAGACAAGCATTGGTACAACGCGCCGGTCTTATCAGGTCCGAATTGATAGAAATTGGCAACCGACTATCCGATACGCCAGATGCGCAGAAGACTTACACAAGCGTCAATCCATTTGTTTCGCGCCAGTTTAAAGAACAGGATATGGTTGTGCGAACACGTCTGCAAGCAGGCATGCAACAAATCGAAGCCAGCCAGATGCAGCGACGGTTTCTGCAAGACGAGCTCCAGGCCAACGAGGAATTACGCGAACAAATTGCCCTTCGCCTGACGAAATCGGCAAAGCTGGTCGAGCGTGGTTTTCTGGCCGAAACAGAAGAAGAGCGGGTTCGGGAAACGCTGCTTCAACTTGATGTAGAAATTGCAACACAGCTTAGCGAATTAGAAGCGCTCCGTTCGGACATTGTAGAGACATCAATTCAAAACGACCTGATTGAAGCCGAGTTTTTTGAGGCTTTGGCTCAAAGGCAAATTGATAATCAAAGAGAGCTGATCGGAATCGAGGCCGAGCTTTCGAGGATTGCGCACGAAATTGAGGGCTCAGATGTGACATCTAATGTGGCTGGCATGATCACAAGTCTCGATTTTGACACGCCGAATATGGTTGCGCCGCCAGGGGCAACCTTGGCAGTCATTTCACAACCTTTGGCCGAGCCGACACTTCAATTGCGCATTCCTGCCGATCACATCGATCAGGTATCCCCGGGACAAAAAGGCATGCTAACAATTACGAGCTTGCCTGCGCGACACGCGCCTGATCTGGGCATCGTTCTAATTTCACTGTCCGAAGAACCCGTAAAGGACCAAGAAGGAAACGCGCTGCACTACCTTGCTGAGGCCACGATTTCATCAAATGACCTGCAAAACGCAGAAGCTATGCTCAACGAACGTTTTCAGTTATTTCTTGGTATGCCGGTCTCTGTCGCATTGGCGGGTGACAATGTGACTCTTTGGGATTTTCTCACCACGCCTTTGGTGGGTATCTGGCAAGGAGCCTTTGAAGAATAGAGCCTTTTGTTAAGCAAAACCGCAGTAAAAAAACGCTCGCCGGCTGGCGAGCGCAAAAGCCTAAAAATAGCAGAGGTTATCCGTAAACGGACTCTTTGCCAAAATGCTTTGTCAGCATGTAGTACACCACAGCGCGGTATTTATTACGCTCGGAACGACCATAGGTATCGATCACTTGATTGATAGCTTCGGTTAGCTCGGGGCTATCGGACAGACCGAGTTTTTTGATCAAGAAGTTATTCTTTACCGTTTCAAGCTCACCTTCCTGGCTTGCAGCAACGGTCGATGCGTCTGCATCATAGATAGATGGTCCACAACCAACAGTAACTTTGGTTAAAAGGTCCATATCTGGTGTCATGCCACACTTGCTTTTCAAGTCTTCGGCATATTTCTCAATCAATTCGTCACGGCGTCCCATAGAATTCTCCACCTGTAGCGGCCTGTATCAGGCCAATTTTGCAAGTTAACGCCCCATGCTAGAGCTGTATGGACGATAACTGCATTAATAATTTGTACAAAGGGGAATTGTTGCCGCATCAAACACTACAAGCATGAGTTTGCTCGCTTTTACAAACGGCAAAGCCAATGTTGATGCACGTAATGTCCCAATTTTTCATTTTTTCGTCAAATTTTCTCCTTTTCTTCAAGATATCTTTCAGACGAATTGTGAGAATTGTTTTATGACCGATCAGGTTTTTGAAGAGCGGCTAGTCCGAATTGCTTTATGCAATGGTCAGCCAGAACGAGCGCAGCAAAGTTTGCGCAGAGTGTCTTGTAAAGGCGAAAAAGTTGCACGAGTGGTAACGCCAGTTGTCTTCTTGACAGTCGCTCTAAGTACCATTTCCTTTGTTATTCAATTCAAAAACCCGGAACCAGAGCTTTCTGGTGATATCGAAAACGTACAACATGTTGCGACGAGTTTTTTCGGACAATCGCAAGGCAATCAAGTTAAACTGAAACGCGCATCCGGGCCAAGATGGTCAAAAGTGAGTGATATGAACAAAGGCAGTCCGAGGCTGCCGACCTCTCGTGACGATGTGAAGCTGAAGTTTGTCGAACTTTTGCAACTAAAAATGAAGCGTAAAGCACTATCCAGAGAAGTCGAACAAGGCGGATTCGGATTGGAAGGCCGCTGGAAAGACACGCAGGAAAACGAAACCAAATTCTGGAATAGTTTCTAAAGTAAAAAGAGCGCCACAAACGGCGCTCTTTTGATTAATACTCTTTAGTAGCGGTAATGTTCTGGCTTGTACGGACCTTGGGTTTTTACCCCGATGTAATCCGCTTGCTCGGTGCTCAACTCTGTCAGTTTCACACCTATCCGATCAAGATGCAAACGCGCGACCTTTTCATCCAAGTGCTTGGGCAGAATGTATACCTCATTGTTGTATTGATCACCGCGCTGCCAAAGCTCAATTTGTGCCAAAACCTGATTGGTAAAACTGGCAGACATCACAAAGGAAGGGTGGCCAGTTGCATTTCCAAGGTTTAGGAGACGGCCTTCGGACAACAGAATAATACGATTGCCAGATGGCATTTCGATCATATCCACCTGTTCTTTGATATTGGTCCACTTGTGATTTTTCAGATGTGCGACCTGTATTTCATTGTCGAAGTGACCGATATTGCCAACGATCGCCATGTCTTTCATATCGCGCATATGCTCGATGCGAATAACATCCTTGTTGCCGGTTGTTGTGATAAACACATCTGCTGACGCAGTCTCATCTTCCAGTGTAGTAACTTCAAACCCATCCATAGCGGCTTGAAGCGCGCAAATTGGATCGACTTCGGTAACTTTGACACGGGCACCGGCGCCACGCAGTGACGCCGCAGATCCTTTACCTACATCGCCATACCCCATTACTACAGCGACCTTGCCCGCCAACATTGTATCCGTGGCTCTGCGAATTCCATCGACCAGGGATTCCTTACATCCGTACTTATTGTCGAACTTAGACTTGGTGACACTGTCATTCACGTTGATCGCAGGGAAGGGCAATTGACCATTTTTGTGCAACTCGTATAGGCGATGAACACCGGTAGTTGTCTCTTCCGAGACGCCCTTTATTTGATCCCGCACTTTCGTGAACCATCCGGGGCTTTCGGCCATACGCTTTTTAATCTGCGCTTTGATCACTTCTTCTTCTTCAGAAGTTGGTACAGGAATGATATCCTCACCAGCCTCGGCGCGCGCTCCCAAGAGAACGTAAAGCGTAGCGTCGCCGCCATCGTCGAGGATCATGTTTGGTCCGTCCGGAAACATGAAAGAGCGATCCAGGTAATCCCAGTGTTCCTCAAGGGTTTGCCCTTTAACTGCAAACACCGGTGTGCCGCCTTCTGCAATTGCAGCCGCCGCATGATCTTGCGTTGAAAAGATGTTACATGAGGCCCAGCGCACGTCAGCGCCCAATTTCACCAGCGTTTCAATCAAAACGGCCGTTTGAATTGTCATGTGAAGGCTGCCTACGATCCGGGCTCCTGTCAGAGGCTTTTCGTTTCCGTATTCATCGCGGAGCGCCATAAGCCCAGGCATCTCTGTTTCGGCGATGTCGAGCTCTTTTCTGCCAAACGCAGCTAATTCGATATCTTTGACTACGAAGTCCTTCGCCATTTCTCTGCTCCTTGCAAATCGGCTTTGCTGGGCAGATAGCACCGCCTAGGCAGTTCGGCAATGCGACACTTACCCGGTTATGTCTTTTGAAGCTTCGTAGGTCGCTGTATTCCAGTTTCCCCCGTCGCAACGACACAGCTGAACCCATCTGCTTGCGTTTCAAAGATTGTAAAACTTCCGGGTTTCGAAGACGTCCAAAACTCAAGTAATTGGTTTGTGGATTTCAGACCACCGCCGGTAAGAACTTCGCCAAAACTTGCCGTTAGCTTCTCGATCGATGCCTCTAGAGGGTAACAACGCTGTTGCCGGCGTTTCGCATTGGATTGAGGTGCGATTGATGCCACGCCTGATGCGACCGCGGCTGATATGATGCGTTTAAACATAAACGTGCGGGCTTAATGAAACACAATGAGTTACCATCCCGCGCGGGTCACACGAAACAATTGGAACGCCAATTCTATGGCGGCGTCATTAAATCTAGCGCACGTCGTCGTGTTCTTTACTTCGGTTTGTTTGCAGTGTTAGCTCGGCGCTCCTTTTGGAGCGTCGACAGATTTAAGCAACAACGGGTTTTGGTGCCAATCCGTCCCAGTTGCCATAACACAGGTTACGCCATTGGGAGCCGTTAACATGACCGTAAAGGTTCCTGTTTCCGCAGAGGCCCAAACCTCCAGGACACTACTTGAATTCTGAAATTTCTGCAGGCCACCCGCGGCCAATGTTTCTTTATATTTTGTTTGCAGGCGTTCAACGACCACGTCTCTATTCGCACAGCTCGATGCCAAAACGGATGAACCTGTACCCAAAACCGCGACCGCCGCCCCTGCTGCTACTAGATGCTTGTTCATGGCAAGCTCCTCTCACAGATTTAAACTGGTTGCTGTGGAAGAATGCCCAACAGCACCTCTTAAAATCGCAGTATCGCCGATGAAGGTCCTTCTTTATTATGCGCCTGTTAGGCCTTTATCGACAGCAGCCGACATGCGATCCGAACAAGGTGCGAACGAATTGTGGCGAAAATGTGGCAAGCCAATGGAACCTTTTAGAAAGACCCGCTTGCGTGGCAACTGTGCCTCTGTTTTCATCATTTAGAGCAAAAAGCAGGCGTTTAATGTCCAAAAGACACCTCTTATTTACAAGCAATGCGGCCAAGCTACAGTATCGAATTTTGATGTTATTGTTCCATATTGCCTTCAATCGTTATCTATTTGGTATCTTCACACGCGGATTGACGCGTTTCTTTTCCGCTCAGAACGCAGTTCTCCTGCAAATGGCAAGCGGGCACGCCTTCAAGATTTACCTTAATGACGGGTATTGGACGCGTTTTGTGCTTTTCGGCGGCTCATATGAACCTGAAATAGAGACTGTTATCGCTTCAGCCGCGGGCAGCACGGACATATTTTGTGATCTTGGAGCCAATAAAGGGTATTGGTCCGTTTATGCAGCAAATCTCTTTGAAAAAGTGATTTCAATAGAGGCCTCCTCCGAGACCTATAAAGCGCTGACCGAGAATACAAAAAACATAAGCAATGTCGATCGCCGATGGAGAGCTGCATACAGCAAAAGCGATGTAGAGCTTCAATTCATTAATACAGTAAACAGTCATGCCTCAGCGCGGCTCGGCGATGACGCGGCCAAATCGGACGCCACCGAAAAAGTTAGGACTATCGCTGTGGACGATCTTTTGACCCCAGGTGATCACGCACTCATCAAGATGGACGTCGAAGGCGCGGAAGCAGATGCCATAGATGGCGCGAAAAGGGCGCTCTTGGACGGGTCAGTGATAATCTATGAAGACCACGGGTCAGATGCAGCCTGCAAACCGAGCGCGTATTTGTTGATGTTGGACGAAATACGTCTCTATTCCTGCGAAAAACCATATCAACGACTGAATAGTATCGAGGCGATCGCCGCGCTGAAAACCGATCCATTTAAAGGCTATAACTTTCTCGCCGGTCGATCCGATTCACTCTTACTTGCGTCTATACTGCAAGGCTTTGCAAAACTGTGATCTGATCTGTATCACCGAACCGGTACATCAAATTTCGGAGGTCACGTGCCGACACCGCGTGCATGGCAAAAGATGCTTTCCGGGCGGCGCCTTGATCTTCTTGATCCAACGCCTGTCGACATCGAAATCGAAGATATCGCTCATGGCCTGAGCTTCGTTGCGCGCTGGAACGGGCAGACCAAGGGTGATTTCGCGTATTCCGTGGCCGAGCATTCCTTGCTCGTGGAGCGCCTGTTTTCACGCCTATACCCCAATGCGCCCGCGAGATGGAAGCTTGCTGCACTATTGCATGATGCCCCGGAATACGTAATCGGCGACATGATCTCTCCGGTTAAGTCAGCCGTTGGCCCGGGTTATGATGATCTCGATAAACGTCTTGCCGCAGCGGTGCACATTCGATTTGGACTGCCCGCGATAATTCCAAATGCTACGAAGAAGCAAATCAAACGCGCCGATAGGATTAGCGCATGGATGGAAGCAACGCGTATTGCTGGCTTTACAATTCCGGAGGCTGATAAATTCTTTGGTGCGCCTGATCCTGCCATCATTGAAGATCTAGATATTGTTTTGAGGTCACCCAGAGAGACAAGAAATGAGTTCACCGACCGACATAGCAAACTGTTAAAACTATGCGGGTGATTTATGTTCGTCCTGCTGGGCTTGCCGACGTAAGGATGATGGTGGAACTACTGAACGCGATCATCGCGCAAGGAGGTACAACGGCTATTACAAGACCGGTGCTGCCAAAGGAACTGCAGTCAAAAATTAGACTCTATAACGGAAAAAATGCATGGTTTTTGGCGGAGGATGAAAACGGGGAACTGCTCGGGTTTCAATATATTGAACCAAATGAACAGCTGCCCAGCGACGCTGCGGATATTGCGACCTTCGTCAAAATTGGAGTGACGGGCTTGGGTATAGGATCGAAACTCTTTGAAAGCACCAGTAAAGCGGCGAAAACGCTTGGGTATCGCTGGATCAACGCAACGATTCGAGAAGATAACCTTGGTGGACTGGCCTATTACCAAAGTCGTGGCTTCGAAGCTTATGCCCGGCAGGACGCATTTAAGTTACAAGACGGCACAATCGTAAACCGCATAAAAATGCGCTTCAATTTGGGTTAAATGAAAGCAGGCTAAAGTTGCTATCTGGGAGAGCGTTTGGCCAAAATACGCTGCAGCGTTCGCCGATGCATGTTAAGCCTGCGTGCCGTCTCTGATACGTTACGATCACAAAGTTCATACACACGCTGAATATGTTCCCAGCGCACGCGATCTGCGCTCATCGGGTTCTCTGGAGGCGGAGGCATTTCGTCTTCGTCTGCCAAAAGTGCATGCGTTATGTCTGTCGCGTCAGCCGGTTTAGACAGGTAGTCCGTGGCACCTATTTTGACTGCTGCCACAGCCGTTGCGATAGCGCCATACCCTGTAAGAACCACAACGCGAGCTTCGGGTCGTTTCTCGCGTATCAATTCGACCACGTCGAGGCCGTTGCCGTCCTCGAGGCGTAAATCACAAACCGCATATGCAGGCGGTCTTGATTTAGCGATAGATTTTCCGGCTGCTACCGAGTCTGCCGTTTCCACTTCAAATCCACGCTTTTCCATAGCTTTTGCCAAACGACGCAGAAACGGTTCATCATCATCGACCAGCAGAAGGGAGCGATCTTCACCGATATTCATTGTGTCCTGTGACATGATATGCGTCCCCCTAACTACGAGTTACTTAGCGCGCACATGACAGGGCGTCAAACCTGCAACATCGATCATGCTGCAGCCATGAAGCACCCGATGCGATCAGCCATTTCTTCGGGCGTCGCGTCACGCCGAAAAAACTCAACAAACCCTTCGTTGGGCATGGTCAAATAGCTGAATGTTGAGTGATCCATCAGGTAAAACTCATCACCTGTTTCCCGCCTTTGAAAGAATGTCCGATAAGCCGTACTCGCTGCCTTTACCTGATCCTTTGACCCTGTCAGCCCGATCATAGCCGGATGCAATATATCCGTATAATCTGCCATCACTTCGGGCGTATCGCGTTCTGGATCGATGCTTATGAAGATAGGCTTCACGTCCAATCCGCGCTCGCCAAGAATATCCACCGCTACAGCGTTCCTTGCAGCATCAATTGAGCAAACATCAGGACAAAACGTATACCCAAAATAAATTAGCGAAGGCTTGTCGATTACTTCTTCGTCCGTAACCGTTTCGCCGGTTTCACTTACAAGTGTGAATGGTCCGCCAATCTGTGCTGAGCCTCCAGCGACCTGGCTCGCTCTACATTCGGCGAACTGATCCGATCCGCTGTTTGCTGTCGTCAAATAATATGTCAAGCCAACGAGTGCGACAGCGGCCAAAAACGCCATGATCGCAAAAACACGTGTCATCAAAATGCCCTTCTTTTCGGGATGCTAACTTCATATTAAAGTTATCTCGGAGGCGATACAAATCAATGAAAAGTGACCCGCCACAGCGTATCGATTATTCAGATGCTGATGCGTCTGGTATCGCGAATAGCCGTGGTTGGATTCGGCTGCGGACACTGGTGTTTTTGCGCTGGTGGGCCATTGCAGGTCAGTTGATCGCACTCGTTGTCGCGCAACATTTTCTGGATATGCTGCTGCCGCTGGCACTTTGCTATTTTGTGGTTGGTCTCACTATAATTAGCAACATTTACGCCACCGCAGTTTTCCCTGAAAATAGACGTCTGTCAGATCGCGAAACATTTTTCGTTGTTTTCTTCGATATGATGCAGCTGAGCGTGCTGCTTTATTTGACTGGCGGATTAAACAACCCATTTTCGATCTTGATCGTAGGCCCTGTGACCGTGTCCGCTTCGGCGCTGAGCACCCGATCAACAGTAACCCTTGGCGTGCTGGTAATAATTATTACCTCGCTTCTTACGCAACTTTTTGAACCACTGCGCTCGATGGATGGTGCAATTCTCGAAGTCCCGAGCATATTCCTTATCGGAAACTGGATCGCTATCATCATCGCGGTTAGCTTTCTGGGTGTTTACTCACAATGGATTGTGTCTGAGGTCGCATCCATGTCTGAAGCGCTCCAAGCTACGCAAATGGCGCTTGCTCGAGAACAGAAGCTAACCGATTTAGGCGGCGTCGTTGCTGCTGCCGCGCATGAGCTGGGCACTCCATTGGCGACTATAAAGCTTGCCAGTTCGGAACTCGCCTCCGAACTCTCGGACAATCCAGATTTACATGAAGATGCCGTGCTGATCCGCGAACAGGCGGATCGTTGTCGAGATATTTTACGTTCCATGGGCAGGGCAGGCAAAGAAGACGTGCACATGAAATTCGCGCCGCTGTCTGCTGTTCTTGAGGAGGCTGCGGATCCGCATGTTGATCGCGGAAAAGACCTCGTTTTCGATGCAAGTACTGAGTGGGGTGGAAATGGGCCGCAACCTACCATCGAGCGTAAACCGGAGGTCATTCACGGACTTCGTAACCTGATCCAGAACGCGGTCGATTTCTCCAAAAGTCGCGTGTGGATTGAAAGTGTGTGGAACAAAGAGTTTATCGCCGTGCGGATCATGGACGATGGTAAGGGTTATCCGGCTCACCTGATCGGACGTATTGGCGATCCATTCATGCGGAGCAGAACCCCCGGTGTAGATCTTCAAAGACCAGAATATGAAGGTATGGGTCTCGGCTTATTTATTGCAAAAACCTTGCTAGAGCGTTCCGGCGCAGAATTGAGCTTTGCCAACGGTCCAGAAGTCAACAGCGGAGACGAGGAACAACGTGGCGCGATTGTCGAGGTGACGTGGCCTCGCGGTCAAATTGATCGAATGGAAGGCTCTGATCGAGGTTCTTTAGGGCCAAACGAACCAATCACTTCCTAAAACTCGTTCACATTCTATACGCTATTAATCAATCGTTAATGATGGTTGATCATCTTGGAACGGTCTCCCGGAGTCTTTTATCGATGCCCGAAACGACCCTCATCAACATCTTTGCCATGGCGGTTTGTGCTGGGATATTCGCAGTCTTTTCCCTTTGGCTAATCACAAAGCTGGTAAACCTGCGTCTCGATACCAGGAATAAAAGACGCCAAAACTCTGTTAGCTTTCTCTTTCACCGCGATATCCTAACGGATCTGGATCGCAAAATTGAGGCATCACCGGGCAGCGGTATAAATGAAATAATCAACTGGAATGATTTGCGAGAATGGCTTGGCACGCGCTTTGGACCTCTGCCCCTAACACTGAGCGAAATCAAAAGCGGTGAAACTCTAAATTTGGAAGGCGTAAACAAACACGATCAGGCGGTTTTGACGCTGTCGTCCTTACGGGGTGCGGAAAGGGTTCGCCTATTTGATCCTCAGGTTTTAAGTGCGATTGGCAAGCACAGAGCACGTTGTATCGATACGTCACTCTCTCAGTTTGTCTCGGTTCTTGAAAAAGCACCATGCGCAATCCACGTTTTCGATCCGTTTGGCAAAACTATATGGAAAAACGCTGAATTTTCTCGTTTTACCAAAGAGGAAGAAGAAGCTCTCTTAGAAGTAAGCAAAAAACTGTCTGATGACACCAGAATACGCATGCCCGGAGAGCACAAAGGGCAGGACCGCTACTTCGACATTCAACAGAAAAATCGAGGTGAGGCGAAGGTGCTTTACGTGACTGATGTGACGCAGATTGCCCAGGCTGAAACCGCACGCCGTGATTTTATTCAAACACTGACCAAAACCTTTGCCGACCTCGCAACAGGGCTCGCAGTTTTTGACCATCATAGACGTTTGGTGCTGTTCAACCCAGCTCTTTTGAGACTGACCCGGCTTCCAGCGCCGTTTCTGTCAAGCCAACCACCGCTACCTCAATTTTTTGATAAACTGCGAGATAACAAGGTTTTACCAGAACCAAAGAACTATGGTACTTGGCGCCAACAAGTTGACGATATGATAAATACAGCCTGCGATGGCCTTTATGCAGAAGACTGGTCGTTGCCGAACGGTATAACCTATCGGGTAACCGGACGACCCCATCCAAATGGGGCAGTGGCATTTCTTTTCGAAGATATTTCAGATGAGATCTCCCTGACACGCCGGTTCCGAAGCCAAATCGACCTCCGGCAAGCTGCTCTTGACCGCTGTCATCAAGCGATTGCAATTATTGGGCCAAGCAACGTGGTTGTTTTATGTAACAAACCATGTTCTCGATTACTGGGTATCGATCCCGACGCGACCTTCGCCGAGATGTCCACGCAGGATTTTCTAGCAATTTGTGAAGAAAAGCTTCCAAATGATCGCTTCTGGAACGACGTAGAAAGTGCGATCGTCAATCGCACATCTGCTCTATCAATACTGGATGATAAAAAAGGCCGCCAACATCAATGCTCCGTTTCAGCTTTGCCTGGTAACTCATCTATGATTGCTATGTCTGATGTTGGCCAAGTTGCAGAGCGAGAAGAGCCGCGCATAAGTGTGTTCTCTTAGCATATGGGCAAGTTGAGAGTTGCAGGACAGGCGACTGCGTGTACTGTCGCCTCATGTCTGTGCAAAGTGGCGTTTTTCTTTCTAACTCACCTAGTGACACCGAGGCTTTTGCCCGAGATATCGGCCGAGTTATAAGCTCTGGCGATACGCTGCTTTTGCACGGTCCCGTTGGCGTTGGAAAGACTCATTTTGCCCGGTCTCTCATTCAAGCACTAATGGACGTGCCAGAGGATGTTCCCTCTCCCACATATACATTGGTGCAGACTTACAACACGAATGTTGCAGAGGTTTGGCACGCCGATTTATATCGGATCAGCGATGCAGTAGAGATCGAAGAGTTAGGTTTGACGGAAGCTTTTGAAAGCGCGATTTGCCTAATTGAATGGCCTGAAATTCTCGGGGACGAGGCACCGCGTGACGCGGTTTCGCTCTTCTTCGCGGTCGGGATCGAGAAAAATCAGCGGGAAATAATACTACGCTGGACCGATCCAAAATGGCAAAATCGACTGGCAGATATCATAGATGACTGATCGCGAAGAGCATTTGCAGGCTTTCCTGGCACAAGAAGGTTGGGACGATCGAAGCCAGGCTGTTCTCGCGGGAGACGCGTCAAATAGACGATACTTAAGGCTGACACGGTCAAACCAAACAGTAGAACGTGCAATATTAATGGACGCACCGCCCTATAGGGGCGAAAATATCATGCGCTTCGTAAGGATCGCCGAGTATCTTTCATCTATTAGCCTAAGCGCACCAAAAATACTGGCACAAGACGAGGACCAAGGCTTCTTGCTTCTGGAAGACTTGGGAGACAACCTATTTGCGCGCGTCATTCCACAAAGCCCCAAACTAGAATCTTTGCTTTATGAAACTGCAACGGACGTATTGATCGAACTGCACTGTAACGCCGTGCCTAAAGACGTTGATTTCTATGGCCCGCACTATGCAACAGATTTATCTGCGCTGATTTTTGACTTTTATCTGGGCGTACTTTCGACCGCAGATCATACAGATTTGCGCAAAGAATTTTGTGCACAATTGAGCCGAGCTCTGCAGCAAACTGGCGGTGAAATGGAGGTGCTTATTCAGCGGGATTATCACGCTGAAAACCTTCTTTGGCTACCTGAGCGTGAGGGCCTTAAACGAGTCGGACTGCTCGATTTTCAAGATGCTATGATCGGGCATCGCGCCTACGATCTGGTTTCACTTCTGCAAGACGCAAGACGTGACGTTCCGCCCGAAATAGAGAAGCGGATGATAACGCGCTACGTCGAGAAAACAGGCCTTGATCGAGATTCATTTTCCTTGGGCTATGCAGTCTGGGGCGCGCAACGAAACTTCCGAATTATTGGCGTTTTCGCTCGTCTCTGCATCAGAGATGGAAAACCGCATTACATCGACCTGATCCCGCGGGTTTGGCAACATTTGCAACGAGACCTGAAACATCCGGTCCTGAAGTCTTTGCTTAGTTTGGTCGCTGAGAAAATACCCGTGCCAACCAAAGAAAATCTGGAAAAACTCAAATCCAAATGTCGAACGTCCCGAACTCCGTAATGCTTTTCGCTGCCGGGTTTGGAACCCGCATGGGCGAATTAACAAAGGATCGACCAAAGCCGTTGATTAATGTTGCTGGCAAACCGCTTATTGATCACGCGCTTGATCTGGTTGAAAAGTCTGGTGAGCGCAATACTGTCGTTAATGTTCATTACTTGGCTGATCAGATTGAGGCGCATCTAAGCGGACGAGGTATCACGCTATCATTTGAAACCCCAGACATTCTCGACACTGGCGGCGGCCTGCGACACGCAATGCCATTTTTGGGCGATGCTCCAGTTTTCACAATGAATACTGATGCAGTCTGGTCTGGGCCCAATCCGCTTCTTCACTTGGCTAAAAAGTGGCGCCCCGAGCTGATGGATGCTCTCCTGCTCTGTATTCCTCGCGCGAACGCGTGGGGTCATAAAGGACAAGGCGATTTTATCTCAGACACCCATGGCAAAGGGGCTCGTGGACCCGGATCCGTGTATTCAGGTCTGCAGATTGTAAAAACAAATCAACTGTCACAGATCGAACAAACAGCATTTTCGCTCAACCTTCTTTGGGATCGCATGTTGCAGGATAACAGCCTCTACATTGATGAATATCCTGGCAGTTGGTGCGACGTTGGCTCAGCGGAGGGAATCCAAGAGGCAGAAACCATGTTGGCTCATAGAAATGTTTGAGCCAATCGAAACCCCTCGGATATTTGGCGTGCCCCTTGGCGTAGATTTTCCGAAGGCTCTTGTCGACGGTCTTCGGGAAAGCCACACGGACAAACCGCCAGAGGCTCTCGCTCGTGTCCAGGTTATAGTGAACACGCGAAGAATGGCGCGCCGAATCCGGGCACTTTTTGATGAAGGACCGGCGTGCTTACTTCCAAGGATTAACCTTGTTACTGATTTTGGTGAGGCTATGGGCCTTGCGCAAATTCCAGAAGCAGTTTCGCCACTAAGGCGGCGGTTGGAGCTCGTGAACCTTGTCTCGGCATTGTTAGATGCCTCCCCCGATATCGCTCCTCGTTCGGCCATCTATGACCTGTCCGATAGCTTAGCCAGCTTGATGGATGAAATGCATGGCGAAGGTGTAGATCCCGACGCCATTGAGGCGCTTGATATCAGCGACCAGTCCGGCCATTGGGAGCGCATAAAGACGTTTTTAGGCATTGTTAGACCCTATTTTAGAACGAGTACGGACACACCTGACGTGGAGACGCGCCAGAGGCAAGTGATCGAGTATTTCGTGCAATCGTGGCGTAAATCACCGCCAGAAAGTCCCGTTGTTCTAGCCGGTTCAACAGGATCAAGAGGCGCGACACAGCTTTTGATGCGCGCTGTCGCTGGCTTGCCTCAAGGTTCTGTTGTGTTGCCGGGATTTGATTTCGACCAACCTGAACATATTTGGCAAATCTTAATCGATGCGCAGCAAGAAGATCATCCGCAACAGCGTTTTGCCGCTTTGTTGGGCGCATTGGGCCAAAGCGCATCAAAAGTACAACGTTGGCCCGGTGCGAACGCTGAGAACCCAGCCCGAAATCAGCTCCTTTCGCTGGCTCTTCGGCCGGCACCTGTCACAGATCAATGGTTAAACGATGGGCCAGAGCTTGAACCGCGTATCGTTGATGCAACGCGCGATCTTACGCTATTGGAGGCGCCCTCAACCCGTATCGAGGCGCTGACAATTGCAATGCGCCTGCGGCAAGCCGCCGAAGACGGCCAGTCAGCCGCACTTATTACGCCTGACCGGGTTCTGACACGTCAAGTGACGTCCGCTTTGGATAGTTGGGGAATAATACCTGATGACAGCGCGGGTCTGCCGCTACATCAATCCGCCCCCGGTCGTTTTTTTCGCCATATTGGTGAGCTTTTCCTCGGCCCGGCGGACACTGCGCTTTTGCTAACTATACTTAAACATCCATTGACACATCGCGGGGTGCAACGCGGCAATCATCTGCGATTGACACGGGAGCTGGAACTTAACTTGCGCCGTGCAGGGCCACCATTTCCCGATTCCGGGGATATTCGACGGTGGGCGCGAAGTCAGAAAGACCCGTATGCCGAAACGTGGGCAGAGTGGATATGCGGCGTCATCCTCGATCAGGCGCAACCAGAAAACGCACCAGTTCAAGATAGGGTCACTCATCACATCGCATTAGCTGAGGCGATTAACAAAGGGTCGGATGAGACACAGCCGCTCACCCTATGGAAAGGTGAAGATGGTCAGGAGACAAAGAATTCTGTCTCTAGTCTTGCAGAAAATGCGAGGTTTTGCCGTCCACTGAACGCTACGGATTACACAAGCCTGTTCTTTTCCGTATTGTCACAAGAAACCGTCCGCGACGCGATTGAACCGCATCCCGATATTCTTATCTGGGGTACTCTCGAGGCGCGGGTACAGGGCGCGGATCTGCTGATATTGGCGGGATTGAATGAGGGCGTTTGGCCTGAACAACCTGCGCAAGATCCATGGCTCAACCGTGCCATGCGCAAAAAAGTAGGGCTTTTGCTTCCCGAAAGGCGGATTGGTCTTTCCGCCCATGATTTCCAACAAGCAGCAGCAGCCAAAGAGGTGTGGTTCAGTCGCTCCATCCGATCAGATGAAGCGCAAACCGTACCATCGCGGTGGTTGAATCGTTTGTCTAACCTTCTCTCAGGTCTGCACCAAAACGGCGGCCAAGACACCCTTAGTTCAATGCGAAGCCGTGGCGAAGCATGGCTCGCCAAATCTCAGAAATTCGAAGAAGCGACCCCTTCTGAGCCAGCAAGTCGGGCGTCACCAAGACCGCCGCTGACCGCTCGACCGCGCCGGCTTTCCGTTACGGATATAGGGCGGCTGATCAGAGACCCTTATGCCGTTTATGCCAAACATACGCTGCGTTTACGTCCATTGGATCCTTTGATGAAAGTGCCAGACGCGCGTCTGCGCGGAACGGTTTTACATAAGGTGATGGAGGAGTTCACCAAAGGCACAGTTGAGAGCGAGGGCGCATTGAATGGCCAGAACCTTCGAGCCGTTTCTGATACTATTCTTGCGCAAAACGTTCCCTGGGGTGAAGCGCGCGCAATGTGGATGGCGCGCCTTGAACGCATCGCGGATTGGTTCATAGCGGCTGAAAAATCCAGACGAATCTTCTCAAAGCCTTTAGATTTTGAGGTCACGGGTCAGGCAATCATTGACGAGTTGGGTGTTACGATCACCGCTAAAGCGGATCGGATTGATTGCGACCAGGCAGGTAATTTGCACATCTATGACTACAAAACTGGTAGTCCGCCAACCGTCGCGCAGCAAAAGGCATTCGACAAGCAGCTATTGCTTGAGGCGGCAATCGCCGAAATTGCGGGCTTTGGAGAATTGCCTCCATCGCCGGTGGCGCGAGCCGTATACATCGGTCTCGGCAGCGCTCCCAAAGAGGTTTTGGCGCCTCTCGACGAAATACCAACAAAACAGGTATGGTCGGAGCTCGCTCAACTGCTCAAATCCTATCAATCGGCGGGACAGGGATACACCGCACGCCGTTATGTTCAGCGCACTGATTTTGATGGTGATTATGATCACCTGGCCCGGTTTGGAGAATGGTCCGATGCAGATGCGGCGGACGGTGGAAAAACGCCATGAGTCGCAACGCAGCTTCACAACGACAAGTGACCGCTTCGACACCAGACGTATCGACATGGCTTTCTGCGAATGCTGGATCTGGAAAAACAACGGTTCTGACAGATCGCGTGGCTCGTCTGCTTCTGGCAGGAACTGACCCTCAAAACATCCTTTGCCTGACTTACACGAAAGCCGCAGCAACGGAGATGCAGAATCGTCTCTTCAAGCGCCTCGGAAGCTGGGCCATGATGCCCGATGACGATCTGCGAAAAGCTCTATTGGACCTAGAGCTAGAAAGCGGAGGTAGCGCGGACAAGCTTACAAAGGCGCGCCGACTTTTCGCGTTAGCGATCGAAACGCCTGGCGGTCTTAAGATACAAACGATCCACTCTTTTTGTTCATCTTTATTGCGCCGCTTCCCTCTTGAGGCGGGGATCACACCACAATTCAAAGAAATGGAGGAACGAGCCTCGGCACTTCTTCGTGCTGATATCGTCGAACAAATCGCAGCGGGTGAGAATGCCGACACGCTTTACGCGCTAGCGCGCCAATTCAGCGATGAGACACTGGATGAACTAACCGCGGAAATTGTTAGCAATCGAGATGCATTTTCCAAATTCCCAAACTTCCGCGCAATTTTGAACCTGCCAGATGGACTTGATCAAAATTCTCTTAGTTCAAATGTTTTCCTGGGCGCTGAGGATGACGATCTTAAGTCATTGATCGAACTCATGCGGGCAAGCGATAAATCAAACGACCGAAGAAATGCGGAATCCCTAGACCTTGCTCTACCCGTCGGCATTGAAAAGCTGCCCTTACTTGAGCAAGTTTTACTAACGGGAGCCGCCGCGAAATTACCATTTTCTGCCAAGTTTGAGACGTTTCCGACAAAGCAAATCCAAAATCAGAACGCTGATCTTATGCCTCGCATTCACGCCCTTATGCAGCGCGTAGAAGATGCTCGAGAGATGCGTCTTGCACTTGAGGCTTCGTGGAAATCTCAGGTTCTTTTCGACTTCGCCTCGGTTTTCATACCGACCTATGAACGGACCAAAGCGTTGCGCGGGTTCTTGGACTTTGATGATCTCATCCTGCGCGCGCGCGATCTCTTGACCGACCCAAAAGTAGCCGACTGGGTCCTTTTCAAGCTCGACGGGGGAATTGACCATATCTTGGTCGACGAGGCTCAAGATACAAGCCCGGCGCAGTGGCAGTTGATCGAGCGTCTTGCAAAAGAAATCACAAGCGGGGAGGGCGCTCGCTCAGATACTCCGCGTACGGTTTTCGTCGTGGGCGACAAAAAACAGTCAATTTACTCCTTTCAAGGCGCCGATCCAAAAGGTTTTGACCTGATGAAAGGTGCCTTTGCCTCACAGTTATCTGTCGCGCAAAGTCCACTTCAAGATCTTGAGATGGAATATTCTTTCCGCTCCGCCCAGACCATTTTATCGCTAGTCGATCGCGTTTTTGACGGACGTGAAGACAGCGGCTTTAATCAACGGGAACCGCATAAAGCCTTTCACAACAACATGCCCGGTCGCGTTGACCTTTGGCCATTGGTTGAAACACCTGAAAAAAAGGAGCCACCGGCGTGGTATCTGCCGGTGGATATCAAAAGCGAGGCTGACCCCGTCAGCATCTTGGCCAATAGAGTTGCAGAAAGCCTAAAGGAAATCATAGGCTCGCCTCTACCCAGCAAAGCGGACGCACCAGCACGCGCAATCAAACCAGGCGATATTTTAATTCTTGTGCAGCGACGCTCACCCATTTTTCACGCAATAATCAGCGCATGTAAAACAGCAGGTCTGCCAGTAGCCGGTGCGGACCGGCTCCGTATAGGTGCCGAGCTTGCGGTAAAGGATATCGGCGCTCTTTTGTCTTTTCTCGCGACCCCAGAAGACGATTTGTCCTTGGCTGTCGCGCTGCGTTCGCCTTTGTTCGGGTGGAGCGAAGAAGAGCTTTTTGACCTCGCACATGAACGTACGCAAAAATACCTTTGGGCAGAGTTGCGAAACCGTGCCGAGGATTTCCCTCAAACCATGAAGGTCCTGCAAGATTTGCGGGATAGTGCGGATTACCTGCGTCCCTATGACATGATCCAGCGTATCCTGATCCGCCATGATGGCCGGCGAAAGCTGTTGTCGCGGCTCGGTCTGGAAGCAGAAGACGGCATTGACGCCCTTCTGTCTCAAGCCATGGCCTATGAGCGCCACGCTGTTGACAGTCTGACGGGATTTCTCGTCTGGATGGAAACTGACGATCTGGAAATCAAACGTCAGATGGATGAGGCGGGTGATCAGATCAGAGTTATGACGATCCATGGGGCAAAGGGCCTTGAATCGCCGATTGTGATACTACCCGATTGTGGCAAGCGCGTTCTGCGAAACAAAGGCTCGATAGCGCTAAAGGATGGCGCCGCGCTTTGGCGCGCCAAAAAGGACCAGTCGCCAAAAATTCTGCGCGGGCTTGATCAGACGAAACGCGATGCGGATCAGGCGGAAAGAGACCGCCTCCTTTACGTTGCAATGACACGAGCGGAAAATTGGTTAATCGCTGCGGCAGCGGGGGAAACAGAAAAGGACGGATCAGATTGGTACAGCAGATTGCGCGCAGGAATGGAGCACTCTGGCGCATCACCGCATAGTTTTGTTGGGGGTGAGGGCCTGCGCCTGCAATCTGGGGATTGGAACCCGATGCCAACCAAAGAACACAAAGTCACCGAAGCAGTTGCCATCCACTTGGAGAGCTTTTTCGACCACCAAGCACCCGATCCGAAACCACGTGCCAAGATCATTTCGCCCTCAGACCTTGCAGGTTCAAAAGCCTTACCAGGGGAAGAAGGGCTTGACGAAGAGGCCGCAAAAAGGCGGGGCAGGCAAATACATAAATTACTTGAGTTCCTGCCACCGGTGCCTCCGTCACTCTGGTCGGAAACGGCCGCTGATCTTTTGTCAAATGGCCCCGATGCAGCAGACGGTGAAGAGCTTCAGCTCCTGTTGGTCGAGGCTGATAGGGTGCTAACCAAAGCGTCATTACAGCCAATATTTTCAAAAAATGCGCTTGCAGAAGTGCCAATATCTGCGGATTGGCAAGCAGGTTCAAAAATACGCATTCACGGCGTTATTGACCGCCTCGTGATTGAAAATAATCGCGTACTTGCGGTAGATTTCAAAACAAACGCGGTTGTGCCGGCAAAACCTGAGGACTGCCCAGATGGCCTACTTCGTCAAATGGGTGCCTATTCTTATGCGCTTGGGCAGATCTATCCTGATCACACAATCGAAACCGCGCTTTTATGGACAAGAAACGCCCATCTCATGCACCTGCCTCAAGAAATCGTCATAGCCGCCTTGCAAAATACTTCCTTCTCTTGACGGGCCCTACATGGCTCCATACTTACAGCATCAATGCTGCCATTCAGGAGATGCAAAATGAGCACCGTTGCCGTCACCGACGATACATTCGACTCGGAAGTAAAAAACTCTGACATCCCGGTTGTTGTAGATTTCTGGGCAGAGTGGTGTGGCCCGTGTAAACAAATCGGCCCAGCGCTTGAAGAACTATCCTCTGAGATGGATGGCAAAGTGAAGATCGTTAAGGTCAACGTTGACGAGAACCCGAACTCTCCCAGCCAGATGGGCGTTCGCGGTATTCCAGCGCTTTTCATCTTTAAAGATGGTGAAGTGATCTCCAACCGCGCAGGCGCGGCACCAAAAGCGGCTCTGCAAAGTTGGATCGAAGAGTCGATCTAAGACCTTATCAGAACTTGGTTCTGGCCGCCTCCGGGCGGCCTTTTCATTTGCGTTGCTTGATTTGCAAGATACGGGCCTTCATAAAAAGGAACGATTAGGGGGGCGGCTATGAGCAAAGATTTTCCAGGCTGGCAAGGCACAACGATCATTGGCGTCAAAAAGGGCGGCGAAGTTGTGATCGCTGGCGACGGGCAGGTGAGCCTTGGCCAAACCGTGATCAAAGGCACCGCGCGAAAAGTGCGAAGGCTGTCACCGGGTGGCTATGACGTGGTGGCTGGTTTTGCAGGCTCCACGGCAGATGCGTTTACGTTGCTTGAGCGGTTGGAGGCCAAGCTTGAGGCGACACCGGGCCAACTTCAACGTGCAAGCGTCGAACTTGCCAAAGATTGGCGCACGGACAAATACCTGCAAAAGCTCGAAGCCATGCTGATCGTAACTGATGGTGCGGAGCTTTACGTCATCACTGGCGCAGGCGATGTTCTGGAACCTGAGCACGACGTTACCGCGATTGGATCAGGTGGCAACTATGCCCTCGCCGCCGCGCGCGGAATGATGGATAGCGATAAATCCGCCGAACAGGTTGCGAAAGATGCGATGGCCATCGCCGCCGATATTTGCGTCTATACCAACGGTAATCTGACGGTTGAGACGATCTCAAGGAAGTAAGGGCCAGCGATTTCGCCAGCCCTGATTTCAAGACTTAGTTTAACTTTGCAACGCCAAGCGGCACGTTGAATTTCTCGCACCAGATCCAGACCTCATTGTATTGGCTGGTGTCTATCCCGGCTGGAACAGAATAGCTTTGCTTACCGGTGTTATTTGCAAGCAGACCAAGGATCGTGTCCTTGTCATAGCCATCCTTGCCAAGTGCAACCTTTGGGTCAGGAGCGCCATCAAAAAAGAAATCGTCCAGAAGAATGACTTCTGCCTTGCCGCCTTGCACGACAACTTCGGCTCGCCCACTTGTGACGTGGTTGCTTTTACCAGTGAATTCGCCGATGCGGCCATGGCCGCCGGCAAAGGCAGGAACGGCAGAAGCGGCCAAAGCCGTTGCGATTGTGGATTTCAGAAATGCTCTACGATTTTGCATGAATTTCCTCCGAGAATAGAACAAGGACAACGTAAATGGCATTTGTGCCGCCTGCACCCGAGCTCACAGGTATTTCATCGCGCGTGAAATTGCGTCAACGCTTGCGTTTTACACCTTGGTGCTTAGGTTGCGCTGCAAGAGCGATACAGGAGCACATATGACGGACCTTACACCACGGGAGATCGTGTCTGAACTGGATCGTTTTATCATTGGGCAAAAAGACGCCAAGAGAGCCACGGCGGTGGCGCTTCGTAACCGGTGGCGACGAAAACAGCTATCGGATGATCTGCGTGAAGAGGTTTATCCCAAAAATATCCTGATGATCGGGCCAACAGGTGTTGGCAAAACAGAAATTTCCCGTCGCCTGGCAAAGCTGGCTCGGGCTCCTTTTATCAAGGTTGAGGCAACAAAATTCACCGAAGTTGGATATGTCGGCCGTGATGTGGAACAGATTGTGCGCGATCTGGTCGATGCAGCCATCGCGCAAACCCGGGAATATATGCGCGAGGACGTCAAAACCCGCGCCCAAAAACAGGCGGAAGAGCGAGTTATTACGGCAATCGCTGGGGAAGACGCCCGAGAAAACACCCGCGAAATGTTCCGCAAAAAACTGAAATCGGGCGAGCTGGACGACACTGTGATTGAGCTTGAAGTGGCGGACAACTCCAATCCACTCGGCATGATGGAAATCCCCGGCCAACCGGGCAGCCAGATGGGCATGATGAACCTTGGCGATATCTTTGGTAAAGCTTTGGGCGGCAGAACAGCAAAACGCAAGATGAGCGTTGCCGATAGTTACGACGTCTTAATCGGTGAAGAGGCCGACAAGCTGCTCGACGATGAGACGGTAAATCGCACAGCGTTGGAAGCGGTGGAGCAAAATGGTATCGTGTTTCTGGACGAAATTGACAAGGTCTGTGCCAGGCAGGAGGCGCGCGGTGGCGACGTCTCGCGCGAGGGCGTTCAGCGGGATTTACTGCCTTTGATTGAGGGCACAACTGTTTCGACAAAGTATGGATCAATCAAAACCGACCATATTCTTTTCATCGCGTCGGGCGCTTTCCACATTGCCAAACCTTCGGATCTTTTGCCGGAACTCCAGGGTCGGCTTCCAATCCGCGTTGAATTGCGCGCGCTTACCGAAGAAGATTTTGTGCGCATCTTGACCGAAACCGATAACGCTCTGACCCGGCAGTATTCGGCCCTGATGGGCACCGAAGAGGTTACCGTGAATTTCACCGATGACGGTATCGCTGCGCTGGCTCGTATCGCAGCCGAGGTTAACCAATCTGTGGAAAACATTGGCGCGCGCAGGCTCTACACCGTTATGGAGCGCGTTTTCGAAGAGCTCAGCTTCACTGCCCCCGATCGCGCGGGTGATGAGGTGGTTGTCGACGCCAAATTCGTTGAGGCAAATCTTGGAGAGTTGGCTAAGTCTGCTGATCTTTCACGGTATGTGCTTTAAAACCGCGTCCTGAAAGACGTGTCCACGGTACCCTTCATTCGCACCAACGCCAAATGGCTCAGCGTTGGTGTTCTGCTCACATTTCTGAGCAGTTTTGGGCAGACGTTTTTCATCTCGCTATTTGCTGGGCATATTCAGAATGCCTTTGATCTGTCGCATGGCACATGGGGTGGCATTTATACGGTTGGGACCGGCGCCTCGGCCATTGTGATGGTCTGGGCAGGTGGGCTTTGTGATCATTTCAAAGCCCGTATTCTCGGCCCCATCATGATCATCTCACTCGCGGCTGCCTGCACATTCATGGCCGTCAACCCAGTTTGGTGGGGGTTGTTTGCTGTTATTTTCTTACTGCGCTTCACCGGGCAAGGCATGATGAGCCATATTGCCATGGTTGCTATGTCGCGTTGGTTCACCGCCAACCGCGGTAAGGCTATTTCAATCGCGACATTGGGTTTTGGGTTTGGCGAGGCGCTTCTACCTATCACTTTCGTGGCTCTGATGGCGGTTATCGACTGGCGACTTTTGTGGATTGTCGGTGCAGTCATACTGGTGATCGGGGTGCCAGTTCTTCTGTCTTTGCTAAGGAAAGAACGCACCCCTCAATCAATCGCTGCTCAAAGCCAGGCCTTTGGCATGGAAGGACGACATTGGACTCGAAATCAAGCTGTGAGCCATTGGCTTTTTTGGCTTATGGTCCCTGGTCTCCTAGGACCTTCCGCCTTTCAAACAGCGTTCTTTTTTCATCAGGTGCATTTTGCAAAGATCAAACAAGTCAGCCATGCAGAGCTTGTAGCGATGTATCCGATTTACACGGTGGTTGCGATCCTTGCGATGGTTGTCTCCGGCTGGGGTCTTGATCGTTACGGAACAGCAAGACTTTTACCCTTTTCTCAAATACCTATGGTCCTGGCCTTTCTTTCCTTTGCGTATGCAGGGTCAATATGGGCCCTGCTTCTGGGGCTGATATTTTTGGGTCTGAATGCCGGTTTCAATGTGACATTGCCCACGGCTTTTTGGTCAGAATTCTATGGCACCGGAAACCTTGGCGAGATCAAAGCTCTTGGAACCTCAATCATGGTTTTAGGCTCTGCGATAGGGCCCGGTCTGACCGGTCTCGGCATTGATCTCGGCCTCGGGCTGGAACATCAATACATAATTATCGCGGGATTTTTCATCATTGCGAGCGTTGCTATGTTGATCGGCGTTATGCGCGCGCGGCCAATGTTACCGGCTACGTCTTAGATAAACGTAGTAGGCGCCGCCGCCGCCATGACGGCCGTGCGCCTGTGTTATTTGAAGCACCAATTTCGATAGTGGTGGAGCAGCAAGCCACTGCGGAACCGCATGGCGCAAAACGCCTTGGCGCATCGGGATAGGACCTCCCTCATCTCGGTCCTTGCCTTTTCCGGTAATAACCAAAACCAGGCGCTTTCCTTTCGCATGCGAGTCCATAATGAAACCAGTCAATTTTGGCTGAGCTCGGGCTAGTGTCATGCCGTGAAGGTCAATCCGCGCCTCCGGGTCGAGCTTGCCGCGCTTCAATTGACCGTGCTTTTTCAAATCCATTTGTATAGTGCTTGAGGCCAACGTATCCGGCACGAAGGTCGCGCCGGAAAGTGGCTCTTTCCCTGGAGCGGTATTTTGACCAACGCTGAATTTCTTAAGGGGCGCCGGCTGCTTCGCTGGCGTTGGCTTGGGCTGCACAAACGGCATCTCTTTTGCGTTTTCCTGCAAATGCAAACGGCGTGTTGTGCTTGTAACCCTTTGCCATAATTCAAGCTCATCAGGCGTCAGCTTCCTACGGCTCATGCCTAGGGCCCCGTTTCCATCGAATAGGCACGCTGGATCGGCATCAATACTACCATCCGACCGGGGTCCTTAAGCTTACCGGCGACTCGGCCGGCTTGATCACCAGATCCAATAAAAATGTCTGCTCGTTGCGCGCCTTTGATTGCTGAGCCTGTGTCTTGGGCGACCATAAGACGTCGCACGGGTTCCGCACCATCTTTTTCGATCCAAACTGGAGCACCAAGAGGCACAAAAGCTGGATCAGCGGCAATGGTACGGCCGGCGGTTACTGGCCTGTTCATTGCGCCAAGTGGTCCGAGCTCCGACGGCACTTTATCTATGCGGCGAAAAAAAACATATGAAGGATTATGCCAAAGGAGCGACTGCCCAGGCCCGGGGTTTCGACGGACCCAATTTTTTATAACTTGAGCCGACACCTGGTGCGCTTCATACACGCCTCGGCGTACCAGTTCTTTTCCAACAGAACGATATTCGTGCCCATTCTTGCCAGCATAGCCAACGCGCATCACCTTTCCATCCTGTAGTCGAATACGTCCAGACCCTTGAATATGCATGAAAAAAAGCTCAACCGGGTCATCAACCCAAGCGAGCTCAAGCCCGCGGCCAAGCATTACACCGTTGGTTTCAATCTGCTCGCGAGTATACCAGGCACCGGCACCACGAGACTCGGGCGGTTGCGCGTAAACTGGGTAGCGAAAGCGAGCACTTGGGCGCAAAGATCCACTAAGTTCTGGCTCAAAATAACCCGTGAAAAGCGCTGACTTTCCATCTTCAATCAGCATTGGCCGAAAGAAAAGCTCAAAGAAAGACTTGGCATCCGGCTTCTGCTGCGCCAACGCACAAAGAGAGGCCCAGTCCATCTCATCAAGGTCAGGACAAGTAACCAAAAATGCGTTTAGTGCGGACCCATGATCGTCATCGTTCCAACCTTCAAGGTCTTCGAATTCTATAACTTTATGGCTCGCGGGCGATTCTTCCTCTGAAAACGCAACGCCAGAACCGATAAATATCCCTAACAAAATCGCAAAATTGCGGGATATCATCCGCCCGTTGCAACCAATCGCCAGTTTGGATCATCAGAACTCATTATGCGTTCAAACGTCCATGTGTCTTTCTGGCGTTTTGATTTGCCTGGCTCACCTTCAACAATTTCGCCATTGCTGTCGCGAACTACCGAGATCAGTTCACCAACAAATGTCATGGTAATCTCAGCGCGGCTGCTGTCCTTATCAAACTGCGCTTCACTTAGCGTTGTTTCCCTAACGCCGATAAATTCTGCATCAATATGAAGCCCCTGCTCTTGGCGAGCGTCTACGCCTTGCGAAAAGGCCTCAAAAACGTCCTCTGAGAGGAATGGCGTTATGTCATCAAGTTGTCCACTCTCAAACGCCATAAGGATCATCTCGTAGGCCTGCTTTGCACCGCCGAGGAACTCACCTACTGCGAAGGACGGATCAACGCGTTTCATTTGTGCCAAAGCATCGGCTGATTCCGATTTGTCTGGCACGTGATCAGTAATGTCGTGATCCTGGCCACCTTCAATTACTTCGAAGTCGTGGCGGCTCGGCGTACTAGATGGCGTCGGATGCTGTTGAGACGGTGCCTCAAACCCATCACGAGTTCCGAGCACGCTTTTCAAGCGCAGAATAAGAAATACAGCGATGCCAGCAAGCACCAGCAACTGAAGAAGCGGCGAGTTCATTGTAACCTCTCGAGCTCACAAACATGGAAACCATGCTGTACCGGTCTTATGTAGGGTGTTGGTGGTGGTGAGTCCACCTTACGGACCCCAATAATCTTAGGGATGAAGTTAATGTGGCTTTTCTTCGCGTTTCTTGCCGTTCCCCTGATTGAAATCGGGCTGTTTATCCAAATTGGTGGTGTGCTTGGGCTCTGGCCGACGCTTGCCATAGTGGTTTTAACCGCGATTGCCGGAACGTGGCTTGTCCGCGCGCAAGGCATAATGGCTATAAACCAGTTAAAAAATTCATTTTCGAGGTTGGACGATCCAAGTGAACCGCTTGCTCACGGCGCGATGATACTTGTCGCTGGGGCTCTTTTGCTAACACCGGGTTTTTTTACGGATGCGCTAGGCTTTGCTTTACTCATGCCACCGATTCGCAACGGTTTACTGGGCTACCTTAAGACACGCGTCGAAGTGCAGCATTTTGAGATGGGAAGCACCGTCGATGAAAATAACCAACCACATGCATCCGATGACGTAGTGGAAGGCGAATACTATGAGGTAAAAACGCAGAAGAAACCAACGCGTGGGAGTTCCAACTGGACAAAGCATTGAGACCTGTGGCCCATCCTGTTAACTGTTCGCCGAATTTAATTCGCCAGGAGAAAAATCATGGCTGAGAATGAGAACGGTGCAGCGAAACCAGAAGACCAAGCGCAGCCAGTTGCGCCAAAAATGAATGTTTTGACACAGTTTATTCGCGACATGTCTTTTGAGAATGCTCTCGCGCAACGCGGCACAGGCGGCGAAGTTTCTCCTGATGTAAAAGTGGCCGTAAATCTCGACGGTAAAAAACGATCGGCCGACCATCAATACGAAGTGATGACAAAACTGACGATCACATCAACCAACAAAGGAACAGAAGAAAATCTCTTTTTGTTAGAGCTTGAATATGTCGGTGTTTTTCACATCGAGAACGTACCTGATGAGCAACTACACCCATTCCTTCTTATAGAGTGTCCTCGGATGATCTTCCCGTATATTCGACGCATCGTCGGTGATATAACAAGGGATGGCGGTTTTCCTCCATTAAACCTTGAAACCATTGATTTTGTTCAGCTTTACAGAAATGAAATGATGCGTCGGCAGGCAGAGGCCTCAAGCCAAGAAAAACCAGCCCAAGCTTAGTTTAACGAGGCCAAAGAGCATTATCTCCAAGCTTCTCAACAAAAGCAGAATGAGCGGCACGTTCTTCTTGCGACAAACGCGGGGCAAGAGCTTTTGGCCGTGGGCCCGGTTTCCACTCAGCGCTGACATTGCTCGTATTGCTCGAAGTTACATCTAGGTTTGTAAGCGCAAAGTCAGGTTGACGACCACCGATAAGCTCAAGGTAAACCTCTGCGAGAATTTCGGAATCAAGCAATGCGCCGTGCAGCGTACGTTGTGAATTATCAATTCCAAAACGACGACAAAGCGCATCCAAAGATGCTGGCGAGCCAGGAAACTTCTTTCTCGCAATCATCAAAGTGTCTGTCGCGCGATCAAAAGGTATCGCTGGCCGTTTTATCCAAGAAAGCTCGGCATTGATGAATTTCATATCAAACGCGGCATTGTGAATGACCAGCTGCGCATCGCCAACAAAATCGATAAACGCATCTGCCACTTTTGAAAAAACCGGTTTGTCGGAAAGAAAATCGTCACCGAGACCATGTACTTCGAATGCTTCTTGCGGCATAGACCGCTTTGGATTTATATATTGATGATAGGTTTTGCCCGTTGGCACATGGTTAAACAATTCGACCGCACCAATTTCAACGATACGATCTCCTTGATCTGGCTCAAATCCTGTCGTTTCGGTGTCCAGAACGATTTCACGCATTTTCCAACCTGCTCGTAATGTCCTCGATTACATGTTGAACCTGCGTCTTTGCGCTATCAAGAGAAATGGTTTCAATAACATAATCCGAACGCATTCTTTTTTCGGCATCGGGAATTTGTTTTGCCAGGATTTTTTCAAATTCAATTTCGGTCATTGTTCCTCGCGCCAGCACACGCTCTTTTTGGACTTCAACAGGTGCCGTGACGCAAACAACGGCATCCATTGATTTGTCGCCACCCGTCTCAAATAGCAAGGGAACATCAAAAACAGTAATCTTGGCTTTTGAGGATCGAAGGAAATTTGATCGATCCTTTGCAACAAGCGGGTGAACAATGGCCTCAATCTGAGATAACGCATCCGCGTTCTGTCTAATTATTTCTTTGAGGGCTTCGCGAGACACCGCACCGGATCGGATCGCTTCTGGAAAAATTGCATTGAGCGGAACAACTGCCTGTCCACCGTGGGAATAAAGCCGGTGCACGGCTTTGTCAGCATCCCAAAGAGCACAACCTGCTTCAGCAAACATCCTTGCTGTTGTTGTTTTTCCCATACCGATGGAACCGGTCAGCCCTAGCTTGAACGTCATCGAAGAGCCGCAGCCCGTGATGCTGTATCAACAGTTGGTCGCACACCAAACCATCGCTCAAAAGCAGGAACCGCTTGATGCAAAAGCATGCCAAGACCATCGACGACCTGACAACCAGTTTCTTCAGCCTCTGCCAAAAGGCGCGTCTTTAAAGGTGCGTAGACCAAATCATTCACAATTGTGGTTTTCCGAAGCCCGTCCAGAGGCACCCGAAGCGGCGGCTGACCAATCATTCCTAAAGAAGTCGTATTAACCAAGAGGCTGGCATCATCCAGCATATTTCCAGCTTGAACCCAATCAAAAACAATTACTCTCTTGCCAAAGTCGTCTTGTAACGCGTCCGCGCGAACACGCGTTCTATTGGATATGAAAACCTCTGGAACACCTGCCTCTATCAAAGAAGCAACGACAGCTCTTGCTGCTCCACCCGCGCCAAATACCGCGGCGGGACCGTTTTTTGGCTCCCATGTTGGTGCTTTTTGGCGAACATTTTGGATAAATCCCACACCATCAGTGTTGTCAGCATGGATTTTACCGTCACGGCGGAAAATAAGTGTGTTGGCAGCGCCAATCAGTGCCGCACGATCCGTAACCAGGTCCGCTATTTCCAACACACGTTCTTTGTGAGGGATCGTGACATTCGCCCCTACAAATCCCATTCTAGGGAGCGTTCTGATGATGTATTCAAGATCATCGCGATCAACATCAATAGGTATGTAATGACCGGAAATCCCGTTCACCTTGAGCCAGTGCGAATGGATCTGCGGCGATTTTGAATGCGCGATTGGAGAGCCGATCACACCAGCGAGTGGGATTTTATTTTCACTCATAAATCTAGCTCCCCGCGTTCGATCAAGTAACCTAGTAATTCGAGCAATGGCAATCCAAGAATGGTAAAGTAATCTCCTTGTATATGCGCAAAAAGGCGGGCACCTTCCTCTTCGAGTTTATAGCCTCCAACACTATATTTTATACTGGCCCAGTTTCGCTCGGTATAGTCATGGATGTAAGCATCCGACAAAGCTCTCATTTCTAAACACGCTAGTCCGACATGGCTCCAAACAATGCGCCTGTTTTCTCTAACCACAATGGCAGACAAAAGCCTATGTGTTTTACCTTTCATAGAACGCAACTGCTCTCTGGCGTTCTCTTTGTTATTTGGCTTTGACAGTATGCGGCCCTCAAAACTCAACACCTGATCGCAACCAATGATCAGCTTTTCTTGGGCAACTCCATCTTGCGCAAGGGCTTTTGCTTCTGCCAGACGGAGAGCCGTGTCCTCATGAGAGAGAGAAGAATGAACAGAGTCTCGAATCATTTGCTGCTCATCGACGTCACTTGGCGAAACAAGTATGTTAAGGCCTGCATTTTCGAGCAACTTGCGCCGAATTTGAGAACCGGATGCGAGGATAAATCGATTTTTCATGAGGAGAACTCAAGGAAAAAGTGGACGCAATGTCGAGAGTAAAACAGGGGAAATTGTGGACGTTTCTCGAACTTACAAAAAGTCCTTGAAGACCAAGATTTTACTGTTAGCCTTTTCCTTTGTGGAAATGGAAAACACCACATGTGATGAAGGCAAAAAAGCTACATTTTTTCTCTGAAAGTCGTGCACAAAGAAAAACAGAGTTTATTTTCTTAAGTTATTGTATTAAATATATAAAAATGTTATTTTGGAGTTTATTAAACAACCATTAACAAAACCATTAACAAGATGCTTTACGGTGGTTTTTTCTGTTAAAAACTCAATAATCCACAAAAATGACGCCCCCTACTAAACCAAAATCCTTTTCTTCCTTTTTATTATTTTATTTGAGCCTTCTTGACCAAGGTAACCGTTTTTATTGACTCGCAATTTACTTGGTACTAATCACCCTCTCTAGGGCTCCGTTCGGATAACCCACCATCCAAAATTTAGCTAAGAAAAGATACAGCAAACAAGTCGTGTCTTGGGGATTTACCATGTCAGAAGAACGTCTCAATCTCTCTGATCTTAAAGCTCAGTCGGCCAAAGACCTCCTGGCAATGGCAGAAGAGCTTGAGATTGAAAACGCATCAACGATGCGCAAGGGCGAGATGATGTTTCAGATCTTGCGCGAACGAGCTGATGAGGGGTGGCTGGTCTCTGGCGATGGCGTTCTTGAAGTTCTACAAGATGGATTTGGTTTTCTGAGATCCTCTGAGGCGAACTATCTGCCCGGACCGGATGATATTTATGTTTCTCCTGAAACGATCAGAAAGCACTCCCTGCGTACCGGCGACACCATAGAAGGCGAGATAAAAGCACCAGAGGAAAGCGAGCGTTACTTCGTAATTACATCCGTGACTCAAATTAACTTTGAGGATCCAGAACGGGCAAAACACAAGATTGCGTTCGACAACCTGACACCACTTTATCCCGATGAGCGTTTGCAGATGGAGATCGATGATCCCACTATTAAAGATCGTTCAGCTCGTGTGATTGATCTTGTGGCTCCTATTGGGAAGGGCCAGCGTTCATTGATAGTTGCGCCACCGCGGACCGGTAAAACAGTCATTCTGCAAAACATCGCGACTAGCATCGAACGAAATCATCCAGAGTGTTATCTAATTGTTTTGCTAATCGACGAACGGCCCGAAGAGGTCACGGACATGCAGCGGTCAGTCAAAGGTGAGGTGATTAGCTCTACCTTTGATGAACCAGCGTCTCGTCACGTTGCAGTTGCGGAAATGGTGATAGAGAAAGCTAAGCGTCTGGTTGAGCATAAACGAGATGTTGTGATCCTTTTGGATTCTATAACAAGACTTGGTAGAGCTTATAACACGGTTGTTCCGTCTTCTGGTAAAGTTCTTACCGGCGGTGTGGACGCAAACGCATTGCAACGACCCAAGCGTTTCTTTGGTGCAGCCCGAAACATTGAAGAAGGCGGTTCGCTTACAATCGTTTCCACGGCACTCATTGAAACCGGCAGTCGTATGGATGAGGTCATTTTTGAAGAGTTCAAAGGCACAGGTAACTCAGAGGTCGTGCTTGACCGTAAGATCGCGGACAAGCGCGTATTCCCGGCCATTGATATTCTTAAGTCGGGCACACGGAAAGAAGACCTGCTGATTGATAAGATTGATTTGCAAAAGACATATGTTCTTCGACGTATTCTAAACCCGATGGGTACGACAGATGCTATAGAATTCTTGTTGTCTAAGCTTAAACAAACCAAAACAAACTCAGAATTTTTTGATTCGATGAACACTTAGATGAGCCGTCCGAGGAGTATGCTCCATGGACACTATATTTGCGCTTTCAACAGCTGAGGGTAAATCCGGAGTTGCAATAATACGTATTTCCGGAACAAATGCCGTATCCGCTGTTGAAAAATTATGTGGCGCTGCTCCAGATCACAGAAAAACTTCATTACGTGTTCTTAAGGGCCGTGATGGTAGCCGGATCGATGAAGCGCTTATTCTGAGATTTGAAGAGGGTGCGAGTTTTACTGGCGAAAAGGTTATTGAGATTCAATGCCATGGCAGTAATGCGGTTGTCTCGAGATTACTAGATGAACTGGCGGCTGTTGACGGTTTCCGTTTGGCGGAGCCAGGCGAATTTACACGGCGAGCATTGGAAAATGGTAGGCTTGACATAGCGCAAGTTGAAGGGTTGTCAGATTTAATTGATGCAGAAACCGATGCACAAAGGTTGCAGGCGAACCGCGTTTTGTCAGGTGAGCTAGGACAAAAGGTACAGGTCTGGCGAAAAAATCTCATTAAAGCAGCAGCTCTTTTAGAAGCGACAATTGATTTTGCAGATGAAGAAGTGCCCGAGGATGTGAGGCCGGAAGTCAAAGGTTTAATAGACTTCGTATTGTCTGATTTAGACATGGAGATAGAAGGCGTTGCAGCAGCAGAGCGTGTCCGGTCGGGCTTTGAGGTTGCGATAATTGGGGCCCCGAATGTGGGCAAGTCTACTTTGTTCAACAGGCTGGCGAAACGTGAGGCAGCAATTACATCAGAACACGCTGGCACCACCCGTGATGTTATCGAAGTTCGAATGGATCTCGATGGTTTGCCAGTTACTATGCTCGATACTGCCGGATTGAGAAAAACCACCGATCCGGTTGAGGCGATAGGAGTGGACAGGGCAACATCGCGCGCAAAAAGAGCTGATTTGCGTGTTGTTTTGTTGATGCCTCATGAGGTTTCTCCGATAGAGCTTGATGAGGACGACATCGTATTAGCCGCGAAATCTGATTTACGAAAGAATGTCGATAGAGGGATTTCTGGACTGACCGGTGCAGGTATTACTGACTTGATCCGGGATATAACAAAAACATTGAAAAAAAGGGCCGCGATAGCGGGCATAGCCACCCATTCCCGCCATAGAAACGCTATGCAGAAAGGCCAAGAGAGTTTATTTGCTGCAAAAGCAGCAATTGAAATCAGTGGTTTTTCAACAGAACTTGCCGCGGAAGATCTACGGAGCGCGATAAGGTCTCTTGATTCTTTGGTTGGTCGCATAGATGTAGAGAACCTCTTGGATGAGATTTTCTCTAATTTTTGTATTGGAAAGTAGGGATGTTTCACGTGAAACATTTTGATGTAATTGTTATTGGAGGCGGGCACGCAGGTGTAGATGCCGCTCACGTGGCCGCGCGAATGGGCGTAGATACCGCCCTTGTTACTTTATCAGCGTCGTCCATTGGTGTTATGTCATGCAATCCGGCAATCGGAGGCCTGGGAAAAGGGCACCTTGTCCGGGAAATCGACGCTCTCGACGGCGTAATGGGCCGCGTCGCAGATAGATCCGGCATTCAGTTTCGCCTTTTAAACCGACGCAAAGGTCCCGCGGTACAAGGACCTAGAACCCAAGCGGACAGAAAGATCTATCGCGAAGAGATGCAGGCTGAGATTGCTCAACAGGACCGACTCACAGTTTTAGAAGGAGAGGCTGCAGACTTTGTAATGCAAGGTGATCGCGTCTCAGGCGTGATTTTGGCTGACGGGTCGGAGCTTCACTCTAGAGCGGTGGTGCTCACAACGGGCACATTCCTGCGTGGTATTATTCATATTGGCGACGTATCAAGACCTGGTGGCCGTATGGGCGATCAACCTTCAGTGCGCTTGGCAGAGCGCCTTGATTCCTATGGCCTGCCCCTTGGACGTTTGAAAACCGGCACGCCACCCCGGCTCAACGGAAAGACGATTGCCTGGGATGGCCTTGATATGCAACCCGCTGACGACGACCCGGTCCTGTTTTCCTTTTTGTCGGAAAACGCTTCAGCAAAGCAGATTTCTTGCGGCATCACACATACAAACCCACGCACGCATGCAATAATTCAACAAAATTTGGACCGGTCTGCAATGTACGGCGGTCGTATCGATGGTGTTGGGCCGCGGTACTGCCCATCAATTGAAGATAAGATCGTTCGTTTCGCGGATAAAACATCCCATCAGATTTTCCTCGAACCAGAAAGTCTATCTGACGATGTGATTTACCCAAACGGAATTTCGACATCTCTGCCAGAAGACGTCCAGCAAGAATATGTGCATTCTATTAAAGGTTTGGAGAACGCTGAAATTCTACAGCCAGGATACGCGATTGAGTATGATTATGTTGATCCAAGAGCCCTGGATAACACGCTGGCAGTGAAGAATGTGCCTGGGCTTTATCTAGCAGGTCAGATCAATGGCACTACTGGTTATGAGGAAGCGGCCGCACAAGGGCTTGTGGCTGGCCTCAACGCGGCGCTATCCGTACTTAAGCGTGAGCCTATGATTTTCAGCCGAACAAATAGCTATATCGGCGTGATGATCGACGATCTGATTACGCGCGGTGTTAGTGAACCCTATCGAATGTTTACTTCGCGCGCTGAATTCCGGCTGTCCTTACGGGCAGATAACGCAGATCAACGTTTGACGCCCATTGCGATTGATTTGGGGTGTGCAAGTGAAGAGCGAAAAACGCGCTTCCTAGATAAAATGGAGCGCCTTGATGCTGGCAGGGCGCGTGTTGAGTCAAAAAGCTTTACGCCTCAGCAGCTGGATCAAGTGGGCATAAAGGTCAACAAGGATGGCTCAAAGCGCACAGGTTTTCAGCTTTTGGCGTTCCCGGAAGTTGATTTTGAAACTCTGCTTCGTTTAGATCCTGACCTTTCGGACGTTGATCGCGAGGTTCAAAGTCAGATAGAAAAAGACGCGCTCTATGCTAATTACATTGATCGCCAGAATCGCGATGTTGCCTCTATAAAACGTGACGAGGCGCAACTTTTCCCGGTTGGATTTGACTTTGGTTCGATTGAGGGGCTTTCAAATGAACTGAAGGCTAAACTTATGTCTGCAAATCCCGATAACCTTGCTCAAGCTTCAAAGATTGATGGTATGACGCCCGCGGCGCTTACCTTGCTTCTTGCGCGCATAAAGCAGGAAAAAAGAGAAAAACGCGCATGAGCCGATCAATCGGGATCGATGTTTCACGTGAAACATTGGAACGGCTAGAGGACTATGAGGCGCTCCTCCATAAATGGAACCCGCGAATAAATCTGGTGTCCAAGACCACACTTGCGGACGCTTGGACGCGCCATTTTGTTGATTCAGCGCAGCTTTTCGAGCTTGCGGATGGTAAGATTGGACATTGGGCTGACCTTGGATCAGGTGGCGGCTTTCCTGGCCTGGTGATTGCGATCTTGGCTGCAGAACATAAAACCCTTGGCAAAATGACTCTTGTTGAGGCTGACAGACGCAAATCCGTGTTCCTTCAGGCGGTATTACGAGAAACAGGAGTAGATGCTCAGGTCGTCACTGACCGCATCGAGGCTACGCAAGCGCTGCAAGCAGATATAATTTCCGCAAGAGCGCTTGCTGATCTTTCAACGCTGATTGGTTATGCAGACAAACATTTGAGCAAAGATGGCACCGCGATTCTTCCGAAGGGGGAGAACTGGGAAAAAGAGCTACAGCAGGCGCAATCAAAGTGGCAATTTGAACATCGCGTTGTTAAAAGCAAGACAAGTGATGGCCCCGTCATCATTTGCGTTGAAGGAGTTTCAAGTGTCTGACCCGACGCGACCAAAAGGCCCAAAAATTATCGCAGTCGCCAATCAAAAGGGCGGCGTTGGTAAAACCACAACGACAATAAATCTTGGTGCGGCGCTTGCTGAAAGGGACCATCGTGTCCTGATTGTGGACCTTGATCCGCAAGGAAACGCATCGACGGGACTCGGTATTGATCCGAGCAACCGCGGCTTAACGACCTATGACCTGATACTCGAAGAAATTGAGCTTTCTGACGTTATTCAGAAAAGTGATCAAAACAACCTTATGATCATACCGGCGACGGTCGATCTAAGCTCAGCAGACATAGAGCTCGTGGCCAACGAAAAGCGCAGTTT
This sequence comes from Pseudomonadota bacterium, assembly GCA_038531775.1. Classification (GTDB taxonomy): domain Bacteria; phylum Pseudomonadota; class Alphaproteobacteria; order Rhodobacterales; family Rhodobacteraceae; genus Roseovarius. Next base: position 314,680 of record JBCBBI010000001.1, read on the forward strand.
CATGTTGCATGACGCGTTGCGGCAAACGGCAATGGATGCGTTTGACTTTGACTTTATTCTGATTGATTGCCCGCCATCGCTTAGCCTTCTGACGGTCAATGCTATGGTCGCGGCACATTCCATCCTTGTCCCGTTGCAATCTGAATTCTTCGCCCTTGAGGGCTTGTCGCAACTCATGCTTACGGTACGAGAAGTGCGGCAGACAGCAAACCCAAACTTGCGGATCGAGGGCGTTGTGCTCACCATGTTTGATCGGCGGAACAACCTTTCAACGATGGTCGAACAGGATGCGCGCGAAAACTTAGGTGAGATCGTCTTTCAGACGCGGATCCCTCGGAACGTACGTCTAAGTGAGGCGCCCTCCTTTTCTATGCCAGTTTTAAATTATGATCCAAAGTCAAAAGGCGCAGTCGCGTACCGAAATTTAGCGAATGAGCTAATTGGTAATAATGTAAGCTGGGCAGCGTAGCAGGAAGCGATATGGCAGATAAACCAAACAAGAGAGGGCTTGGTCGGGGGCTCTCCGCCTTGATGTCTGACGTGGCCGAAACCTCATCAAATGTTGAAGACGCGCCAAAGTCACCTGATCGCACTGTACCGATTGAGCTTATTGAACCAAACCCGGATCAACCTCGACGCGACTTTGAGCAGAAGGCTCTTGACGATCTTGCTGCTTCTATAAGAGAAAAGGGCGTAATTCAGCCTCTGATTGTACGTCGAAATCCGAGGCGTGATGGCGCCTATGAGATTGTGGCTGGAGAGCGAAGGTGGCGCGCTTCACAACTTGCGAAATTACATGAAGTACCTGTAATCATTAGAGAATTTAGTGACGAAGAGGTCTTAGAAATCGCCATCATCGAGAATATTCAACGCGCCGATCTCAATCCCGTTGAAGAGGCGTTTGGTTACACTCAATTGATGGAGAAGTTTGGCCATACACAAGAAAAACTCGCGATTGCTCTGGGCAAAAGTCGGAGCCACGTTGCCAACGCTATGAGGCTTCTGTCTTTGCCGGTGGAGGTTCAAGCTTTTCTAAGAGACGGAAGCCTGTCAGCTGGCCATGCTAGAGCGCTCATAACCTCTGAAAACCCGCTTGCACTTGCTAAGGACGTCATTCGTCGGGGTCTCTCCGTGCGCGATACTGAAAAACTCGCCAAAGGGTCCAGTGATAAAGCAGACGCGAAATTGGCAAGGGCATCGACTGCCGGAGAAAAAGACGCCGATACGAAAGCGCTAGAGGCTGATCTTGCCGCGAACCTCAAGATGTCTGTCTCGTTGGATCATAAGGCTGGTGGAGAGGGTGGCAGGCTGACGATCTCGTACAAGTCTTTTGATCAGCTCGATGATCTGTGCCGCCGCCTTACGTCGAACCATTCGGGCGCGTCAGAATAAAGATCAAAACACAGCTCAGAACCACAGCTTGAATGGCCAGAACACTCGTTTTGACGCCGAATACAACAGACAGGCCGAAAACAGCAAGGATAGAAACCACTGCCATTTTCTTGGCGCGGGGGCGAATGGCGCCGTTTTCGTTCCAATCCTTGATCATCGGACCAAAAGCCGCGTGGTTTGTGAGCCAGGCATGAAGCCTTTGCGAGGACCGCGCAAAACAGAATGCCGCAAGAAGAATAAACGGGACCGTTGGTAGAAGTGGGAGAACCACGCCAGTAATTGCGAGGCCAACGCTGATAAGACCGAGGATTAACCAAAAGATCCGCATTCTATGATGGTAGCAGTTCTTGGATCAGACTATTGAGCACGGGCCGACCATTTTCAGATGCTGTAAGCCGGTTTTCTCGCAGCTCAATCATATTGATGTCTTTGAGATACGTAATCGCTTCGTTGTCGAGAGGCTCTCCGGCAAGCCCAGCATATCGGGATAAGTCGATGCCCTCAGCAATACGCAACCCCATCATCAGGTATTCGGCTGCCTGATCCAGCGGGGCGATGGCTGTCTTATGCTTGTCACCATTGCCTTGCTTTGCCGACGCCAGCCACTTTTCGGGTGATTTCCAAGTGTCCGTCGCGTAGCGCTGCCCGGCCAAAGTTACCCTACCATGAGCCCCAGGGCCGATACCCACATAGTCGCCATATTGCCAGTAGATCAGGTTGTGCCGAGATTGCGCGCCCCGTTTGGCGTAATTGGAAACTTCATAGGCATCAAGGCCCGCTTCGGCGCAGATATCTTGCGTTACCTGATACATATCTGCGGCATCATCGTCATCGGGCAAATCCGGCAACTTGCCGCGCTTGTACCTGTCCCCAAATGCTGTGCCTTGCTCAATGGTCAGCTGATAGAGCGACAGGTGATCCACAGCCATATCAAGCGCCTGACGAAGTTCTTTTTGCCAGTCTTCTAAAGTTTGGCTTTGCCGGGCATAGATCAGATCGAAGCTTACACGATTGAAGTTTCTTCTCGCAATATCAAAGGCTTGTTTTGCTTCTTTTACTGAATGTGTCCGCCCAAGACGTTTCAAGTCTCTATCATTAAGCGCCTGCACACCCATCGATATCCTATTAACGCCAGCGTCAGCATATGCATTGAACTTGTCAGCCTCGACAGAGGTTGGATTGGCCTCCAGCGTGATTTCGATATCATTAGAAGCAGACCAATGAGAAAGGATGAATGAGATCATCTTCTCGACAATCGCAGGGTCCATTAGGCTTGGTGTACCGCCACCAAAGAAGACAGAATTTATCGCACGATTTGGTAACAGCTCAGCATACCGATCTATCTCCTTTAGATAACCATCAAGCCATTGATTTTGATTAATATTTTTCCTAGCATAGCTATTAAAGTCGCAATACGGGCATTTGGCCTCGCAAAAAGGCCAGTGGATATAGACACCAAACCCGCCCGCTTGCCAGTCTTCAATCAAAGCACTGCTCTGTCAGTTTCGCGAGTGCTCGGGCGCGGTGGCTAATCTTGTTTTTCTCCCAACGGTCCATTTCGCCGAAGCTTTCATCATAACCGTTTGGAACAAAGATCGGGTCATAACCGTGTCCCTGATCGCCCCGCATGGGCCAGACAATCTGACCATTTACGTTCCCCTCGAAGAATACGTCATCACCATCGGGCCAAGCGATCACCAAAGTGCAGCAAAACCGCGCTTTCCAAGGCGTTTTTATCTTGGTGGCCAATAGTCTGTCATAGGTCTTGCGCATCGCCATCTGAAAATCGCGTCCATTGCCGGTCTCGGCCCAATCAGCCGTATAAACCCCTGGCGCACCGCCAAGCGCATCAATCTCAAGGCCGCTGTCGTCAGATAGTGCAGGCATATTTGCCGCCTGTGCGGCCGCGTGTGCTTTGATCCGAGCATTCCCAACGAAAGTCGTTTCTGTCTCTTCGGGCTCATTCAGGCCCATCGCTGCGGCGCCTACAATTTCGATCCCATAGGGCTGCAGCAGATGCTCAATTTCTTCAAGCTTTCCCTGATTATGGGTAGCAACCAGAAGAGTGCTTTGATCGAATTTACGCACTTGTCGCGCTCGCCTGCGCGGTGACAAGCTCTGACACGCCTTTTTCTGCTAAGTCGATCAGATCATTCATCTGCTCACGACTAAAGGTGGCGCCTTCGGCGCTCATCTGCACCTCGATGAGCTGCTTCGATCCAGTCATCACAAAATTTCCATCCATTCCGGCATCACTATCCTCTGGATAATCGAGATCGAGAACGTTTTGCCCCGCGTAGATGCCGCAACTTACCGCAGCCACATGATCCACAATCGGATCGCTCACCACATCACCAGCTTTCATCAATGCATTCACGGCCAGACGAAGAGCAACCCAACCCCCGGTGATTGATGCACAACGGGTTCCGCCGTCGGCCTGGATCACATCGCAGTCAATGGTAATCTGACGCTCTCCTAAAGCGACGCGATCCACACCGGCGCGCAGGCTCCTGCCGATCAAACGCTGAATTTCAACGGTTCGCCCGCTTTGTTTTCCGGCCGAGGCTTCCCGCCGCATCCGTGAAGATGTCGACCTAGGTAGCATTCCATATTCTGCTGTGACCCAGCCAAGCCCGCTGCCTTTGATGAAAGGTGGCACGCGTTCCTCCAGCGAGGCCGTGCAAATGACATGCGTATCGCCCATCTTGATCAGGCAAGAGCCTTCTGCGCTTTTGGCCACTCCGGTTTCGATTGAAACGGGGCGCATTTCGCTTAAGTTCCTCTGAGATGGACGCATTTCGTTACTCCTGTATGATTTGTCTGAGATACAGGCGCGGCGAAGCCGTTCGCAACCCCGATTGACTTTTTTTGAACGTGCTTTTGTTCAACGCTTGAAGACCAATGGAAAATGCAAGTCAACTCCTCTCAGAAATGAACGACCGCTCCCGCGAAGTTTTTCGTCGTGTCGTGGAATCGTTCCTGGAAAACGGTGATCCCGTCGGTTCGAGGACTTTGACCCGTGACATGAGCGAAAACGTATCCGCAGCGACGATCCGAAATGTCATGCAGGATCTGGAATATCTCGGCCTTCTTGAAAGCCCTCATGTCTCAGCAGGTCGCATCCCGACGCAACAAGGCCTGCGAATGTTTGTTGATGGACTGCTCGAGATTGGTGATCTTGAAAAAATGGATCGGGCCATGATCGACGCCACGGTTAAATCAAATACCGAAGGCGTCTCGGATATGCTCGATAAGGTTGGATCGGCCCTTTCTGGAGTAACAAAAGGAGCCTCACTGGTTCTCGCACCCAAACGCGAGGCGCCGGTCAAACACATCGAATTTGTTAGCCTTGGTCAGGACCGCGCACTCGTCGTTCTTGTGTTCGCAGATGGCCACGTTGAAAACCGGGTTTTCACTCCTCCAGCCGGTCAAACGCCAAGCTCGATGCGCGAGGCGGCGAACTTCCTGAATGCTCTGATCGAGGGCAAAACCCTTTCGGACATTCGCACCGACATAGCTCGGGAAATTAGCTCCCGACGTCAGGAAATTGATAGCCTCGCCCATCAACTTGTTGAAAGTGGACTGGCTGTTTGGGACGGAGAGGCAGAAAGCTATGAAAGGCTGATCGTCCGAGGTCGATCAAACCTCTTGGAATCAAACGCCGAGGAAGAAGACCTTGATAAGATCAAAAATCTATTTGATGACCTCGAACGCAAGCGCGATATCGCTGAATTTCTTGAATTAACGGACGAAGGCGAGGGCGTACGCATTTTTATTGGCTCTGAGAATAAACTTTTCTCACTTTCGGGTTCATCTTTGGTGGTGTCTCCATATATGAACTCAGACCGAAAGATTGTTGGTGCGGTCGGAATCATTGGGCCTACTCGGCTTAACTACGGGCGCATCGTGCCAATCGTTGACTATACGGCGCAGCTTGTCGGCAAAGTTATTGCAGACAAAACCTAGAGGGCGAACATGTCTGGTATGAAAGAAGAAGAGTTTCTGGACGATATTGAACAGGCAGAAGCCGAAGAAGCAATACACGCCGAAGAGGACCTTCCAGCATCTCTCGAAGAACAAATTGAGGACCTTGTTGCCGAAAGAGACGCTTTTCAGGACAAATTTATGCGCGCTCTGGCGGACGCAGAAAACTCTCGCAAAAGAGCACAGAAGGAACGAAGCGATTCTGAGCGGTATGGTGGCGCGAAATTGGCGCGTGATGTGCTGCCCGTGTTTGACAATCTGAAACGCGCGGTCGAATCCGTGACCGATGAACAACGTGAGAGCTCATCAGCACTCATCGAAGGCATAGAACTTACTATGCGCGAGCTTTTGAATGTGTTTTCAAAGCACGGCATGGAGGTTATCGATCCGCAAGTTGGCGATAAATTCGATCCGCAGCTTCATGAAGCGATGTTCGAGGCGCCGCTCCCCGGAACGAAAGCTGGAGAGATTATTCAGGTTTCGGCACAAGGGTTTATGCTCCACGACAGGATTTTGCGCCCTGCACAGGTAGGTGTTTCGTCAAACCCGGGATGAAAACCTGAATTCAGTCAATCAAAGACTTCAGCTCATAGATCAAATTAAGCGCCGCTTGTGGTGTAAGCTCATCCGGCAACACGGTTTTTAGACGGTCTTCAACATCTGAGTCTTCGCGTTTCGTCGGCGCGGGGGCCGGATTAGCGGAAAAGAGCGGAAGATCATCGATAATCGCCTCCCGGTGTGTGCCTCCCTCGCGTTCGCCTTTCTCCAAGGCGTCCAGTACTACACGTGCGCGTTCAACCACAGCCTCCGGCAGTCCGGCCAGTTTTGCAACCTGAACGCCGTAACTGCGATCTGCCGCGCCTTGCTTTACCTCGTGAAGAAAAATGACATCGCCGTCATGCTCTTTTACAGAGACTGTCGCATTATCGACACGCGAAAGTTTCTCGCTCAGATGCGTAAGTTCATGATAATGCGTGGCAAATAACGCTCTACATCCATTTACTTCATGCAAATGCTCCAGCGTTGCCCAGGCAATGCTAAGCCCGTCATAGGTCGCCGTGCCACGTCCAATTTCATCTAGTATCACAAGCGCCTGATCATCGGCTTGATTAAGGATCGCGGCCGTTTCAACCATTTCGACCATGAACGTAGAACGTCCTCGCGCCAAATCATCGGAGGCGCCAACACGGCTAAACAGTTGGCTGACTAGGCCTATATGAGCCGCGCGCGCTGGAACGAAACTACCCATTTGAGCCAGGACGGCAACCAAAGCGTTTTGGCGCAAAAAGGTCGATTTACCTGCCATATTTGGACCGGTCAGAAGCCAGATGTCGGAGGCGTCGCCCAAAGTGACATCATTTGCGACAAAGGGTGCGCCACTCTGCGCCCCGAGAGCGGCCTCGACAACTGGATGCCGACCGGCCTCGATGTGCATCGTTCTTGATGTATCCACCTTTGGTCTGCACCAGTCCTCCGCTTGCGCGAGCTGTGCCAAACCGCAAGTGAGATCGAATTCAGCAAGTGCTTTTGCGGTCAGCGAAATCTCGGCGGAAAATGCTAAAATTTCGGCTTTCAGGCTTTCATAGAGCCGCTTTTCAATCTCAATCGCCCGACCACCAGCATTGAGAATGCGTGTCTCCAGCTCGCTGAGTTTCACAGTCGTAAAGCGAAGCTGATTGGCCGTCGTTTGACGGTGTTTGAACGTCTCGTTGAGCGGTTCCGACAGCATTTTTTCGGCATGTGTCGCGGTCACTTCGATGAAGTAGCCAAGAACGTTATTGTGCTTGATCTTGAGGCTTTGAACGCCGGTCAATTGAGCATATTCGGCTTGCATACCGGCGATGACGCCGCGCCCCTCATCACGAAGCTTTCGTACCTCATCGAGATCAGCATCGTACCCGGCCGCGATAAATCCACCATCTCGTGTCAGTAGGGGCGGCTCAGAAATCAGGGATGTTTCCAGAAGATCCAGAAGATCGTCATGACCCGCAAGCATGATCGCCGCTTCTGCCAGAACGGCAGGCAGCATATCTTTCTCTATTAACTCAAAGATTGCCTGTGCTTGCTCTAGACCGTTGCGAATTGCCGCGAGATCGCGTGGACCGCCTCGATCAAGCCCCAGGCGTGAGAGAGCTCGGTCCAGATCGGGCACTTTGCGCAGATATTCACGCAGATCGTCCTTGAACCGGGTATTTTCAAAGGCATGCGACACTGCATCGAGCCTGTCTTCAATCACCTTGATGTTGCGGCTTGGGCTCGAAAGCCGGCGTTCAAGCAAACGCCCGCCCGCAGCCGTGACCGTCTTATCAATAATTGACAGAAGCGATCCTTGCCTGCCTCCGCTCATCGCTTGCGTTAGTTCCAAATTGCGACGCGTAGCGGCATCGATTTGCATCGTGCCTTTATGACTTTCCCGAGATGGTGGGCGGAGAAGCGGAAGCTTTCCTTTTTGCGTAATCTCTAGGTATTCAATGAGAGCGCCCATTGCGGCCAGTTCTGGTCGCTCAAACTTGGCAAAGGCATCGAGTGTTTTGACCTTGAACAGATCGCAAAGGCGGTGATTGGCATTTGTACTATCGAATGCAGCGCGACCAAGGGTCGTCAATGAAACAGCGAAATCAGAGACTATTTCACCCAAATCCGCCTCGCGGCCATCGGCGATGATAAGTTCGCTGGGGTTTAAGCGCGCTAGCTCGGGCCCCAATCTCGCTTGTGAAAGAGGAGTGACCGAAAGTGCCCCAGTTGAAATATCGGCCCAGGCCAATGCCGTCGCACCTCGTACGTCGGCATAAGCCGCCAGAAAATTGTGCCGCCTCGCATCCAGAAGGCTTTCCTCGGTCAGTGTCCCGGGCGTGACGAGCCGCACCACATCTCTTTTCACAACGGATTTAGAGCCGCGTTTTTTGGCTTCCAAAGGGTCTTCCATCTGTTCACAAACAGCGACGCGAAACGATTTTCGGATCAGCGTAAGCAGATACCCCTCGGCCGAATGCGCCGGAACGCCGCACATCGGAATATCTTCACCAAGATGCTTGCCACGTTTTGTCAGGGCTATATCGAGAGCTTCGGCAGCTATGACCGCGTCATCAAAGAACAGCTCATAGAAATCGCCCATCCGATAGAATAAAAGCGCATCCGGATACTGCGCCTTGATCTTTTGATACTGAGCCATCATTGGCGTGATGGTCGATGTCACGATTGCCCCCCTGAGCGTTCTGGAAACAATACAAAGCCTGCTAGCATGACGAAAGCCCAAACCGGTTCGCAAAGGCGACGTTTCGGGATATGCCGTCGGTGAAGCGAAAGGGCGCTGGAATGATTTACAATCTTGGATCGATAAATGCGGATCATTTCTATGGCTTGTCTCATTTGCCCAAGCCAGGAGAGACCATAGCAGCAGAGAGTCTTTCGACAGGCCTGGGCGGCAAAGGCGCGAACATGTCCGTCGCCTGCGCAAGGGCGGGAAGACAGGTTCGACATATTGGCGCAGTTGGTAAGAATGGCACTTGGGCAACTGACAGGCTGGCAGGTTATGGCGTGGATATTGACGCGGTTCGCGTCGTTGATGCCGCAACTGGTCACGCTATCATCAACATCGACGCGGCTGGTGAAAATGCTATCGTAATTCATCCCGGCGCAAACCAAATGCAAAGCGAAAACCATATCCGTGAGGTTCTGAAAGACGCAGGCCCAGATGATGTTCTTCTGCTTCAGAATGAGACCAATTTGGGAGCGTTTTGCGCTGAATTAGGGTCTGTTATTGGAATGACGGTGATTTACGCTGCTGCACCGTTTGAAGCATGCATAACACAGAAAATACTGCCTTTAACCGATATCCTTATCCTAAACGAAACAGAGTTAGCACAGCTGTTGGATAGCGAAAATGCTGGCGTCTGTGACCTTGGTGTCAAACGGATTATCGTAACCCGCGGCGCCAATGGGGCGATACTCTATGAAAACGCTGAGCAAAAGAGATTTGCCGCGCCGGTCGTGAGCGCAGTCGACACAACAGGGGCCGGTGATACTTTCACTGGATATCTTGCCGCGGGGATCGATGCCGGACTTTCAATGGATCATTCAATCCAGCGGGCCATGCGCGCGGCAGCGCTTATGGTCACAAAAAAAGGGACGGCGGACGCCATCCCAGTTTTACAAGAGGTAAAAGATTTTTTTGGTTAAGAGCTGACGAAGGGCGCTTTGCTGCCCCAAAGCTCTTCGACGCGGGCGTCGCGACCACAGCCTTTCCGATAAGCTTTGTAGGCATTGTACTGACGCTTCGGGCCGAAACGCGTCAAGACCAGGTTGTCACCTTTGTAATAGTCTTGGTGGCTGTCCTTTGCGACCCGGAACGAAGCCGCTTTAAGGATTGAAGTGACAATAGGTTGGCCAAGTTCTGTCTCCGCCTCTTCCTTGGCAAACTCAGCTGCTGACTTCTGTAAGCTATCTCCGGGGAAGATCGCGGTACGGTAAATCTCTCCTCGGTCGCAAAACTGGCCGCTCGGGTCTGTCGGATCGATCGAACGAAAGAACATATGCATCAAAGCACCGTGCGAGACCTCCAGCGGATCAAACGTGATTTTAACCGCTTCAAAACTGCCGTTTTCCGCTGTGCTGACATAACCAGAAACCACATCAAGGACACCCGGAACGCCTTCAAAGTCTGACTCAACGCACCAGAAACAACCACCTGCGATGGTAAGCACTTCGACCTCGGCGGCGTGTGCTTCTTTGGATTGCACAAACATGCCCATCGCAATCGCAACAGACAGGATGGTGAGCTTGAAAAGTCTAAGGTCAAACATGGCATAGGCCTCCTTCAATTGCATGCAGATTGTAACAGTCTGAATGAAATAGAAATTCACCTGAGTGTGAGGTCACGGGCCGGTGAATGAATTTTACGCCTTGGCATCGTTTTTCAGCGGCAATACCGTGAATTGTAACAAACCACTGGCTTCGATTTGAAACATTTCAGGCCTCTTTAGAAGATAATTGCATGGATCATCAAACGACGCATCAGGCGGAAGAGGATTTTCGTAATGAAAAGATTAAGATTTGGCTCAATGGGATAATCGTTCCCAAAGCGCAGGCCGTTGTCAGCGTTTATGATAGTGGTTTCATGCTTGGAGATGGTGTTTGGGAAGGGCTGCGCCTTTATAATTGCAAATGGGCATTCATCGACGAGCATTTGGATCGATTGTTGGAAGCGGCGAAAGCAATCGACCTTGATATTGGTATGACCACTGAAGACCTGATGCAGGCAGTGATCGATACTCAATCAGCTAATCATATGACTAAGGATGCTCATGCTAGGCTTATGGTGACGCGAGGTATTAAGAGCCGCCCATTTCAGCACCCGTCGCTTTCAAAGCAAGGCCCAACGATTGCGATCATCATGGAGCATTCCCTGCCAAGTCTGCCACGCCCAATACGACTTTCCACGGTTCCTCATATCCGTGGTTTGCCAATGACGCAGGATCCAAAGCTTAATTCTCATTCCAAGCTCAACTGTATCATCGCCTGCATAGCAGCGGAGAAGGCAGGTGCGGATGAGGCGCTGATGCTCGACATAAATGGTTTCGTGAATACTACTAACGCCTGCAATTTCTTCATTGTGCGCAAGGGCGAGGTTTGGACCTCTACCGGTGATTACTGCATGAACGGGATTACACGGCAGAAGGTGATCGATTTGTGCCGGGATAACGACATTCCCGTTTACGAGAGGAATTATTCATTGGTCGATACGTATGGTGCCGATGAAGCCTTCCTGACCGGTACCTTTGGTGCGCAAACGCCTGTCAGCGAGATCGACGGTCGTGTCATTGGTAACGGCGATCTTGGCCCTATTACGAAGCGAATTCAGGAACTTTACAAAGACCTGATTCAAAGGACATGCGCCTGATGCGGATCGCGATGTGGTCCGGTCCACGCAACCTCTCGACGGCAATGATGTATTCCTTTGGCGCGCGTGAAGATTTTGCCGTGATTGATGAGCCTTTTTATGTGCCGTATCTGGTCGAAACGGGAATTCAGCACCCAATGCGAGAAAAGATTATCGCCTCTCGAACGACCGACGTGAACGCTGTTGTCCAAGATTTGCTTGGCCCAGTGCCGGATGGAAAGTTGCATTTTTATCAAAAGCACATGTGCCAGCATATGGTCTCGGGTTTGCCCCGCGATTGGATTTTGGAAGTTACAAACGTGTTTCTTATTCGTCATCCTGCAAGGGTCGTGGCGAGCTTTTCTGCCGGATATGAGCATACTACGCTCGATGATGTCGGGTTTGTCCAGCAACTGGAGATTTACGAAATACTGGAAGCATCGGGAACGAAGCCAGTCGTTATTGATAGCGCAGACATCCGCCGTGATCCCGAAAAGATGCTGCGAAAGCTCTGCGATGCGATTGGTTTGAGTTGGGACCCGGCCATGTTGAGCTGGCCCAAAGGTGGTCATCCTGCGGATGGTGTTTGGGGCGATCATTGGTACAGTTCAGTTCGTCAATCAACAGGCTTTGCGGGACCGGAAGGCGATCTACCGATCCTCGAAGAAGAAGCGGCCCGGATAGCCGAGGCCGCAATGCCCGCCTATGAGCAGCTCAAAAAAACAGCGATAAAATAGTAACCCGCAGGAAACTGGTGTTCACCTGCGGGTTTTGACACGTGCATTTGTCCAATTGGGATGGACGCTCGTTTTTACGTCTTAGTAAGACGCAACCTCGACACCATGGGCATCGAAAGTCTCTTTGCTGGTGAGGAAAGCGTCGTAATCGGCATCGTATTGGCCATACACAGCCGTTCCCGTCGCAATTCCGCGTTCTGCTAGGATCACTTCATAATCGGCGTCGTGCGTGCCAAGCGGTCCAAGAAAGACATCAGCGTTTGTAAGATACGTGTCGTAGTCTGCGTCATATTTACCGTAAACGGCCGCTCCGACCTTATAACCATAATCTGCAAGGATAGCCTCATATGAGGCGTCATGCAGGTTTTGTTTGTAGTCGACGTGTGCGGCATCGGCAAAAACGGACGTTGCCATTGAAAGGTTTACGGTTGCGATAGCGAGCATTTTGGTGGGGTGCATTTTTGTCTCCATACCACGGATAAGTTCAAACCAACCGTGACGAAGATGCGCACGGCCACAAT
>JBCBBI010000002.1:0-288059 GCA_038531775.1 Pseudomonadota bacterium
AACAGCGAAGGTGCAGATGGAGTTTTCGACGAGCTGATCGAGCTCCTCCCTGATTTGGAAACGCTGAACGGTCGCGCGTCCTATACCGCGGCCCGATTGTCCGCCAAGCCGCGCGAAGCACGGTTGATATTCTAGATCGCAAAAATCTGGCGGCGCTTCGATCAGAGGATCGCGTGAAGAAGTGCCGTGGTGTTTTCCGTTGTCATCTCTACCGGGTTGCCACCTGTGCTTGGGTCGCGAAGGGCGTTCTCGACAAGCCGATCCATATCCGGATCGGTGACACCCAACGCGGTTAGGGTTTTCGGAATGCCCAGCGCGCCGTTCAATTCGTCAACATAGGCGCAAAATCCCTCAAAGCCACCTTCAAGACCAAGGTAAGCCGCCACCATGCCAAAGCGTTCCCTAATGGCGTCGGCGTTAAACTTCAGAACTTCCGGCATACAAACGGCATTCGTTGTGCCGTGATGGGTATGGTGCATGGCGCCAATCGGATGACTGAGCGCATGGATCGCACCAAGCCCCTTCTGAAACGCCGTTGCCCCCATGGCCGCTGCGCTCATCATCTGGGCCCGAGCCTCAAGATCGTTTGGATCAGCATAAGCACGCGGCAAGTAGTCTTTCACAAGCCGCATACCTTCTAGCGCGATACCCTGGCTCATGGGGTGGTAATGCGGTGAGGAATAGGCCTCAACGCAATGGGCAAAAGCATCAAGCCCTGTGCCTGCAGTGATAAATTTGGGCATACCGACGGTAAGTTCCGGGTCGGCGATCACCACAACAGGTAGCATTTTGGGGTGAAAGATAATCTTCTTTTCCTGCGTTTCTGGATTGGTGATGACGCTTGCACGGCCAACCTCGGACCCTGTGCCTGCGGTGGTGGGCACGGCGATCACCGGGGCAATCCCATCCGGGTCGGCCCGTGTCCACCAATCGCCGATATCCTCGAAATCCCAGACTGGACGCGTCTGACCGGACATGAAGGCGATGGTTTTACCCAGATCGAGGCCCGATCCACCGCCAAAGGCAATCACCCCGTCATGGCTGCCATCTTTGTAAACCTTTACACCCTCTTCGGCATTTTTATCCGTCGGGTCTGGGTCCACCTCCGCAAAGACCACCCGCCCCAAACCGGCCTCGTCCATCAAACGCAGGGTTTTCTCGGTGATCTCATTTTGCGCCAGGCCCCTGTCAGTGACCAAAAGCGGCCTCTTTATACCTACGCTCTTGCAGGCCTCACCAATCTCGGCAATACGGCCTGCGCCAAAACGGATCGGGTTTGGATAGCTCCAATTTGCAGTGAATGTCATGGCTTCAACTTCTTCAAATGATAGGATTTTGGTCGGGTGACAGCATGGAAACCTAGCACCGAAAGCCCTGCTCCACGCCCGGTATCCTTGCATCCGGTCCAGCATAGGGCCGGGTCGAGATAGTCGCAGCGGTTCATGAACACCGTACCCGTCTCGAGCCGCCGTCCGATAGTCTCAGCAGCGTCAGTGTCATTGGTCCAAAGTGAACAGGTCAAACCAAAGACGCTGTCATTCATCAGCTCGATCGCCTCTTCGTCGCTTGAGACCTTCATGATGCCAACAGCTGGCCCAAATGTCTCATCGCGCATGATGCGCATGGTGTGATCGACATCAGTCAGGATTTGCGGCGTCAGATATGTGCCGCCATCATCGGCGGCCATGGTCTCGATATGAGGCTTGGCTCCTGCCGCTACCGACTCAGCGATTTGCGCGCGCACCTCATCGGCAAAACGCCTATTGGCCATCGGGCCAAGCGTCGTGGCCTCATCACGCGGATCACCCAGAACGTAGCTCTGCACAATCGCCACGGCCTTCTCGACAAATTCATCATACAGGCTTTCATGCACATAAATCCGCTCTATCCCGCAGCAACATTGCCCGGAATTGAACATCGCCCCGTCAATCAGCGTATCGACCGCAGCGTCCAGATCAGCATCAGCTCGAACATAGCCAGGATCTTTGCCACCAAGCTCCGTGGAAACGGCCGTAAAGGTGCCGGCTGCTGCGCGCTCCATCGCCTGCCCACCACCGACCGATCCAGTGAAGTTCACCATGCCGAAATGAGCCTCGGAAATCAGCATCGACGTCGTATCGTGATCTAAAGCCATGTTGGTAAAAACGCCGTCTGGAAGCCCCGCGGAGGAAAAAGCATCGGCCAGATGCTCACCCACAAGGATCGTCTGAGAGGCATGTTTCAGAACCACGCAATTGCCCGCGATTAGCGCAGGCGCGACGGTGTTGATCGCCGTCATATAAGGATAGTTCCAAGGTGCGACGACAAGAACAACGCCCTGCGGTTCACGCTCAATCTTTCGCAGGAAATCGCTAGAATCCTCAACAACAATGGGGGCGAGCGCGTCTTCCGCGATCGAGGCCATGTAACTTGCGCGTTCTTCGAAGCCGCCAAACTCACCACCATAACGCACAGGTCTGCCCATCTGATGGGCAAGCTCATCAACCATGCGATCCTGCGTCTCGCCGATATAGGCCACCGCTTTTTGAACCGCTTCGATACGCTCGTTCATCGGGCGTGCCGCCCAAGCTCGCTTGGCTGCTTTCGCCTTCTCAACCGCCGCCCGCGCGGCATCTGGCTCAAGGCAGGTTCTCTCAGCATAGATCGAACCATCAATAGGCGAGATGCACTTAGTTGTCTTGGTCATTTAACTCATGCCTTTTCAAAGCCGCGTGCAATTTCCCAATCGGTCACCACGCGGTCAAACTCTTCCTGCTCCCACTCCGCGGCGCGCGTGTAATGGTCGATCACATAATCGCCCATCGCGTGACGAAGCATGGCAGAGCCGCGCAAAGTCTCGGTTGCGGCGCGCAGGGTGTTGGGGATCTCGGGTACGCTATCATCTTCATACATGTCGCCGGTTGCAGCAGGCGACAATAGGAGCTTTTCTTCGATCCCCTGTAAGCCCGCCGCCAAAAGCGCGGCTTGGGTCAGGTATGGATTGATGTCAGAGCCCGGTATCCGACATTCAACACGAACAGATTTCGTATCCGCCCCGCAAAGCCGGAACCCGGCCGTCCGATTGTCAACGGACCACGCGGTTTTGGTCGGCGCAAAAGTACCCTTCACGAACCTCTTGTAGGAGTTGATGTATGGGGCAAAAAAATAGGTGCACTCAGGCGCATAAGCGATAAGACCTGCCAAGAAATGCTGCATGGTTTCTGACATGCAATGGCCCTCGTTTGGATCGTAAAACGCGTTTGCGCCATCGCGCCATAGCGACATATGGACATGGCTCGCGCTGCCCACCCTGTCGTGATGCCATTTCGGCAGAAAGCTTGCTGAATGTCCCTGTTGCCATGCGATTTCTTTGGTTGCGTGTTTTGCAATTGTGTGGTGATCGGCGCAGGCGAGCGCACCTGCATATTTGATATTCAGCTCCTCCTGCCCCACTTCGGCCTCGCCTTTGGAATTCTCCACAGGCACACCTGCCGCCACCAAATGGTTGCGCAAAGGGCGCATCACATGCTCTTCCTTGGTGGTCTGTAGGATGTGGTAGTCCTCGTTGTAAGGGCCAAGCGTTGTTAGATCGCGGTAACCCCCAGCGCGCATTTCATCGAGCGGCTTTTTGAACAGAAAGAACTCCAATTCGGTCGCCATCATCGGCGTGAAACCATGTGCCTCAACGCGGGCGATCTGTTCCTTTAGTATCTGACGCGGCGCATGCGGCACCGGCGCGTGCGTATGATGATCGAGGATATCGCAAAGCACCATCGCCGTACCCTCTAGCCACGGCATCAGCCGCAGCGTCGAGAGATCTGGTTTCATCATGTAATCCCCATAGCCTGCCTGCCAGCTTGTCGAAGCGTATCCATCGGGCGTGGCCATCTCGAGATCGGTTGCCAGCAGGTAATTGCAGCAATGAGTTTCATCAAAGCCGCTCTCCAGAAAATTGGAAATGTGGAAACGTTTACCCATCAGACGACCCTGCATGTCGACCAGACAAACCAGAACCGTATCAATTTTGTCGGACGCGGCCAGCTCTTTCAGGGTTTCCAGAGTAGGTAAATCAGCCATAGCACAAGCTTTCATTGGTTGGCGTCACGCGCCACGGCATCAATCCGAGGCGCGTGACAAATTTCATCAGCCGTAGCGCTAAGGCCGACCAGGCTTTTGCATATCAGTATTATATTTGCGGAAGATGTCGACGATTTTTGCTTTGGTCGGGCTTTCTGCAGCAATTTCGTCCCAGAACGCCACCGCAGCATTTTCGACCTGCGCCCACTGCTCATCCGGGATCGATGTCAGCTTAATCTTTGTGCCATTGACGCGAAGATTAGCCTCACCGCCCCAATACCACCACTGACGGTAATATTGGCTATGCTCCATGCATATGCCGAGCAGCGCCGTAAGATCCTCGGGCAGCTCGTTTTAACGCCCCATATTCGCAACGAAATACCCAACCCAGGCACCGGAGATGTTGTTAGTCTGGAAACAGTTGGTCACATGCGCCCAGCCAACGGTGTCGTCTTCGGTGGTGCCAGACCAGGCGATGCCATCAACCTCCCCGGTTTGCACGGCCGACTCGATATGTTCCCTAGGAAGCGTCACAGGCACAACGTCAAACTGGCTTAGGAACCGGCTCGCTGGAGGGAAGGTGAAAACGCGTTTGCCTTTTAGGTCTTCCAGCGAATTGACCGGGTCTTTCGTAGCGAAGTGGCACGGATCCCAGGCACCGGCAGTGACGTTGAAGCTTGCGGAACTGGCTAGCGAGCGAAGCGCCGAGATTATCCTTTTCTCTGATCAATGGATGTCGCCAATTTCGCAACTGGCAAGCGTCAACTTCAGCAATCAGATTGCTGCGCCGTCTGCATGGGAACCCAACATAGCGACCATGCTGATGTCAGAAATTATTATCACTGAAGTACAAGAGCGAAATTGGGAAACAGCCAAAATTCGCATTCAAGTTCTCGAAGAGTTGTTTGGCCGCACAAAATTTTTTCGCAAATTCTAAGGTTTGGCCAAGAATTTTTGTCTCTTACAAAGTTAAAGATTTAGGTCTTCAGACAAGGCAATTTTGCCTTTTGCCCCACAGTTAGGGCAGAAGAACTCATTCTTCTCTATATCAAAGTTTTTTTGCATTGATGCATAGGTCCAATAAAACTTGCACTCGGAGCAAGTGATATGAAAAAGGTATTCAACATGTGCTGTGAAACTCATTTATATGCGCCTGCATTTAGTTAAACACGTATAATTTGAGAGTAATTCAAATACTGTAGAGAGCAATCTATTGTTTATCTTTGGCTATTTGAGCCGCGGTGGACCAAAGCTAAAGATCTGCAAAGCCGCAGCAATACCAAAACAGCGCCGCTTGATCCCGATGTATTGAGCAGCTTTACATTTGCCGATAGCATCTTCATTTTCGACGCAGCAAGCCATTCACAACGCTCGCCGCGCCCGACCGTGTTTGGGTAAATTCAAAAGCGAGGAGCATCGTGATGCTGGCATTGGATCATTTGGTAATCTGCACCGAAGACCTTGAAACTGGCGCACAAGAAGTGAGCGAAAAACTCGGCGCGCCACTTAAGGATGGTGGTCGTCATGCAGTTTTCGGCACCCATAGCAAGCTTTTGTCGCTTGGCTCTGATACCTATCTGAAAATTATCGCAAAAGATCCGGGAAGCGCAGCGCCAAGGCGGGCACGTTGGTTTGGTTTGGATGACTTTGCAGGACCTATGCGCGTGGCGAACTGGGTGGTGCGTAGCAACGAGCTTTCACATTTGATCTCCCTAGGAGCGGCAGGACCTGGTTCACCGATGGCCTCCAGCCGTGATGGTCTGCGTTGGACCATGGTTGTACCCGATGACGGCAGGCCGGAGCTTGACGGTATTGCACCAACATTGATTGAATGGCGCGGCGGCACCCATCCCTGTCAGTCATTGCCAGACCAGAATGTGCGGCTGACAACACTGAAACTTCAGCATCCAGATGTCACGACATCCTACCTTCCAGATGATCCCCGGGTAGAAACGCAAAAAGGCCCGCACCTAATATCTGCGACATTTGAAACAACATCGGGGCCTGTAAGCCTCTGAAGTTCGTCTTAAGTTCGGCCTGAATAGGTTGGGCGAAAAACCCAAAATTTACAGAGAACAAATGTCGACAACGGTACGGCTATGGCGACCACTGCCATGGCAAAGACAAATGGAGCACCAAACCAAACCGCAATTACCTGCGTCAGGCAACTTGAAACAAGAAAGCCGGACAGCGCCGTTACCATGAACTTCGGACCATGGTGTTCATGCCGTAGCTCTGTCTCAAACGTAAGCCGTCCATGGCCAAAATAGGAAAATATGATCGCTGTCACAAACCCGGTCGCATTCGCAGCCTGCGGAGAAAATTCGAGAAATGTGGACACAAATAGTGCTGCAAGCACATGCAAAAAGGTGGCGATTGCACCAACGGTCGCAAACCGCGCCAGCTGCGTGATCATTTGTCTTCTAATCTGGCGCTAAGCACTGCGCCAAGCGAGAGCCCGACAGGCATAGGCAAACGCCCGATCAGATGTCGCTCTGAAGCAAAGATTTTTCGAAGAACTTTGTTGGAGAAAGCTCCCGGCATAGTATCGTCGGCTGCATCGATCCTAAGCAAGCTTTTTAACGCTCGCGTTGCTACAGCCACCGGGAACAATGCAGTATTGAAATAAAAGCTATGCTCAACCCGCAAACCTGCCTTGGCTGCAACTTCGGTTAAAGACGCCTTGGTGTAACGACGAAAGTGATGGTGACGTGCATCATGTGCTGACCACAACCAAGGGAAGGCTGGAACCGTCATGACAATGCGACCATCTTGATTCAACTTCGCACGCAACTGTGCGAGCGACGCTTCGTGATCCTCAACATGTTCGAGCACATCGAAAAGCCCAATAAGGTCGAATGCCTCATTGGCGAAAGGTATATTGTCGGGCAAAGCGCCTTCGGCTACCGCTAAGTCTGATTTAGCGCAAGCAACCAAGCGAGCGGTTTCGTCCAGTTCAAAAGCGCGCAATTGGCCAAACTCACCCAACATATCCAGGTTACCACCGGTGCCACAGCCCGCCTCAAGCACGCGTCGACCCTCACGAGGCGGTGTGAGGCGCATAATCACGGTTCGAATGATATCTCTTCGCGCTGCAAACCACCAATGCGCCTCTTCCTGAGCTTCCATGCGTTCAAAAACGGCACGATCCATTAACTCTGCTCCTCAGTAAGGTGCACGGAACGCAGCACATAAAGCGGACGTTCGCGCACTTCTAAATAAATTCGGCCGATATATTCGCCCAAGATTCCAATGGCGAAGAGATTTGTGCCTCCAAACATCAAAATCAGGATCAAGGTTGATGCGTAACCGGGAACAGCCACGCCCATAACCATGGTTTGGAGGAAGATAAATGCAGCGTATAAGAACGAGAGCATTGCAAGCGTGCCACCGACATAGGTCCAGATACGCAGCGGTGTTGTTGTCGATGAAAAAATACCATCGAGTGCAAAGTTCCAAAGGCGCCAGTAGGCCCAGCCGCTAGTGCCGTGGGTTCGTTTTGGACGTTCAAACGTCACTTCGGCTGCGTCGAAACCAACCCAGCTGAACAGCGCTTTATTGAAGCGTACACGTTCATTCATGCCTCGCAATACGTCGATAACTTGACGGTCCATAAGGCGGTAGTCGCCAACATTATGCGGAATGCGGTGATCAGCCAGCGCATTGAACACGCGGTAAAAGCCCCCGGCGCTCGTGCGTTTGAGCCAGCTATCGCTGTCACGGCATGTCCGGCGCGCGTTCACAACCTGCGCGCCGCGAACCCAGAGCTCTAGCATTTCAGGGATCAACTCAGGTGGGTCCTGCAGATCTACGTCAATCGGAATACACGCATCTCCGGTTGCATGGTCAAGTCCGGCTGAGAGCGCTGCTTCCTTCCCGAAATTGCGAGAAAGATTGATCAGCCCAATGCTTGGATTGTTGAGCATCCTACTGCGGATCGCAAACTCGGTTGCGTCACGACTGCCATCATTTACGAAAATCACTTCGGCTTCATAAGTTGGCGATAGGTCTGCAAAAACCTCTTCGATACGGTCCAGGAAAGGGCCGATCGCCTCTTGTTCATTGAACACAGGCACAATCAAGCTCACAAGACGGTTTGCGGCTGTCTTTCGATCAACTATTTGATCTGAATTAATTTTTTCAATCTTACCCATCGGCAGATATCTTTGTCGCGTCCTGTCGGTCTTAGTCGTTGACTAAAATCTACTGCGACAATCAGGCGTAAATGGGGCACCTGTGTGACCAATGAGCCTTGCTTGCAATGGCCTTAGCCGTTCAATTTCCAGGTTTTACTGTGCTGCCGGCATGCTTTCTTCTGCCGCAGAACGAAAACCCGCTGAGGTTCTCTTTCGTAAGTAGTTTGCGACCTTGTCTGCCTCCGCCTGCGTCATCACAAGTCCCAGCCTCGTCCGGCGCCAAAGGAAGTCATCGGCATCGCGAACCCATTCGCTTTTAACGGCCCAATCCAGCTCAGCCGCTGTTACATTAGCACCGAAACTCTCACCGAGGTCCGCCTCGGTTTGCGCTGCTCCCAACACATCAAATGCCTCGGTCCCATAATGCCGCACCAAGCGATCTGCCCAGGCCTCGTCAATAAACGGAAACCTCGTGCGAAGGCGAGTTCTTAGTTCGACGACGCCACCCACTGCGAAATCCCCACCTGGCAGCGGAGCGCCTTTCGTCCAGGCAGGTTCGACCTTTTCGAAAAAAGGCGACAGTTTTTCCATCGCAGCCTCGGCAAGCTTGCGATAAGTGGTTATTTTTCCACCAAATACGCTCAAAAGTGGCGCTCCCGCATCGCCGTCAAGGGACAGAACATAGTCGCGCGTGGCGGCCGTTGCCGAGGTGGCGCCATCATCATACAGCGGGCGCACGCCGGAATATGTCCAAACGATATCGTCCCGCGTCACAGGTTTCGCGAAATACTGAGAGGCGAAATCGAGCAAATAATCAGTTTCTTGCGGCGTGCAGACAGGTTTTTCCTCCGGGTCGGAATGCTCTTCATCGGTCGTGCCGATCAATGTGAAGTTTCTCTCATATGGAATAGCAAAGATGATGCGTCCGTCAGAACCCTGAAAAAAGTAACACTTTTCGTGATCAAAGAGCTTTCTGGTGACGATATGACTCCCCCGGACCAGCCGGACGTCCTCTCTTGAATTTGCTTGGACAACATCACGGATAACATCGCCGACCCAAGGGCCAGCCGCGTTTACCAACACATCAGCACTGACGACACGCTCAATGTCACCTTCGCGCAAGGTGATTTGCCAAGTCCCAGTCTCGCGCCGGGCCTGCACCACCTTCGTACGCACAAAGATATCAGCACCACGAGCCTGAGCATCGCGGGCGTTGAGCACCACAAGACGCGAGTCTTCTATCCAGCAATCGGAATATTCGAATGCCTTGCGGAATTTGGGATCAAGCGGTTCACCAGCAGGATCGCTCGCAAGATCGAGCGTGCGGGTTGCAGGCAGAATTTTACGCCCGCCCATCTGGTCATAAAGCATAAGCCCCAGCCTTATGAGCCATGCAGGCCGGCGGCCACGCATCCACGGCATAACGAAACGCAATAATTTGGAAACAGGCGTATCTGCTTCAAAGTGCATGTCCCTATGAAAGGGCAAAACAAAACGCATAGGCCACGAAATATGCGGCATAGCCTGTAGCAGAACCTCTCGTTCTTCCAATGCCTCGCGTACCAGACGGAATTCGAAAAACTCAAGATAACGCAAGCCACCGTGAAAGAGCTTTGTTGAGGCGCTAGAGGTGCCAGAACCCAGGTCACGAGCCTCCGCAAGTCCAACTTTGAGCCCCCTACCTGCCGCGTCGCGAGCAATGCCACAGCCATTGACACCACCGCCGATTACAAACACCTCGTAGTGGGGCTCATGCGCTACGGACGACATTGAACTCCCCTGTCTCAGCCACAATAATTTTCGTCTGACCTTCCGCTGCGGCATCGGCAAAAGATTGCGGCGGCAGGGCGTCCGTGACGAAAAAATCGATATCGCCGATCTCACAAATTCGAACCGGCGCATTGACCTCAAACTTCGACGCATCTGCGACTAGAATGCGCATACGGGCGTTCTTCAGTATCGCCCGCGCAACAGAGACCTCTCGCGCATCAAAATCAAGGAGCGCGCCATCGCTATCAAGCGCGGAAGCGCCGATAATGGCATAATCAACTTTATAGCGAGAGATGAATTCGACAGCGTCCTCGCCCACGACCGCACCATCGCTTTGACGCACACGCCCGCCCATCAGCACAAGGTCCTTGGATGTACTGCCCAACAATTGGGTTATAATGTTGATATTGTTTGATATAACCATCAGGTCTTTATGTGCCTCTAGAGCCCGCGCCACCTGTTCTGTCGTGGTTCCGATATTGAGCGTAATCGAGCAGTTGTTGGGGATCAAAGAAGCTGCCATTTTGCCTATGGCTCGTTTGCCCGGGCCCTGTATCGCGCGCCGCTCCGAGTAGTCGCGATTGGCAACGCTGGCAACGCGCCGCGCGCCACCATGCGTGCGTTTCAACAGCCCTCGTTCGTCAAGCTCTCGCAAATCCTGACGGATCGTCTGCGTGGTCAGATCAAAGCGTTCTGCCAAATCCTCTACTTCTACGCCGCCTTGGACACGCAGCAGGTCGAGGATTTGTTTTTGACGCTCTTCGATCTTCATGAAAATCACTACTCCTGAGCTTTCGTTTTAACCGCGCTTGAGCAAAAAAAGAAAGAATTTATTTTCGTTTGACTTTCGTTTTCTTTTGTTTACCAAATTATGGCGTGGCGTAATGCCTCAACTAGACTAAAACAGGGAGGAAATTATGCGGAGACGCTTGCTTTCCGCTGTCGCTCTGACGGCCATGATGGCCGTTGGAGGCGAAGCATTCGCAGACATGGCAGCGGCAGAAAAATGGATTGATGAAGAATTCCAACCATCCGCGCTTTCACGCGACGAACAAAAAGCTGAAATGCAGTGGTTTATCGATGCTGCAGAACCTTATAAAGGAATGGAAATCAATGTGTTGTCGGAAACCATTCCGACGCATAGCTATGAATCCGAGACGCTGACGAAAGCGTTTGAGGACATAACTGGTATAAAGGTCAATCACCAACTTTTGGGTGAAGGCGAGGTTGTACAAGCAGTTCAAACCCAAATGCAAACACAGCGCAATCTGTATGATGGCTACGTCAACGACAGCGACCTGATCGGCACACATGCGCGCTTGCAGCTTGCCTATAACCTCAGCGATATGATGGCGGGCGACTGGTCCGGTACGACTAATCCTGGACTGGATCTTGATGACTTCATCGGCGCGTCTTTTACGACCGGCCCAGATGGTAAGCTTTATCAGCTACCCGATCAGCAATTTGCCAACCTCTATTGGTTCCGCAAAGATTGGTTTGATCGCGAAGACCTGCAAGCGAAGTTTAAGGATATGTATGGCTACGACCTCGGCGTCCCGGTCAACTGGTCAGCTTATGAAGATATCGCTGAATTTTTCTCTGTGCATGTCAAGGAAATCGACGGCGTCACGGTCTACGGCCATATGGACTACGGCAAACGCGCGCCTGATCTTGGCTGGCGCATGACAGACGCCTGGCTTTCTATGGCAGGCGCAGGTGATGTTGGTGAGCCGAACGGTATCCCTGTTGATGAATGGGGCATCCGCATGGAGGCTGGCTCTTGTAACCCATCGGGTGCAAGCGTGTCTCGTGGAGGTGCCGCAAACGGCCCTGCTGCAGTTTACGCGATCCGGAAATGGGATGAATGGCTGCGCCAATACGCGCCACCAGGTGCGGCGAGCTTTGATTTCTATCAATCGTTGCCCGCCCTCAGCCAAGGCAACGTGGCACAACAGATCTTCTGGTACACTGCGTTTACGGCCGACATGGTTAAAAGCCTTGAAGATGGCAACAACACAGTTGATGGCGAAGGCAAACCGCTTTGGCGTATGGCGCCGTCTCCACATGGCCCATATTGGACCGAGGGACAAAAGGTGGGCTATCAGGATGCCGGCTCTTGGACCTTTCTAAAATCAACACCATCAGATCGCGCACAGGCGGCATGGCTTTACGCGCAATTCGTAACTTCCAAAACGGTTGATACGCGCAAATCGCATGTGGGTCTGACCTTCATCCGCGACTCCACTGTGAACCATGAAAGCTTTACCGAGCGCGCGCCGAACCTCGGCGGGTTGGTGGAATTCTACCGCTCGCCAGATCGTGTGGCTTGGTCTCCAACCGGCGTAAATGTTCCGGACTATCCGAAACTGGCGCAAATCTGGTGGCAGCAGATCGGTGATGTGAACTCTGGTGCCTTCAGCCCGCAAGAAGCGATGGATCGTCTGGCCGAAGAGATGGATATCACTATGGCCAGAATGCAGGCCGCCGATGAAGCTGCAAATGTCTACGGTGGCTGCGGGCCTCGCCTCAACGAAGAAAAAGAGGCGGATTTCTGGCTTAACCAACCTGGCGCACCAAAAGCCAAGCTGGCTAATGAAAAGCCAAAGGGTAAGACGGTGAAGTACGAAGACATCGTCCAACGCTGGGCTCAGTAATCAGAAACGAAAGCGGGGCGTTTCGAGCGCCCTGCTTAACCCCAAGCAAGACATACGGCTGAGCCGATCGGGCGCCAAATTCACGGAAACCCAAATGACGCTGGAACTTAGATCGGTCACGAAGAATGTCGGCGCAGAGACCCACATCTACGACACATCTCTAAGCTTTGAGCCAGGTGGATTTAACATCCTTCTAGGTGCCACAAACTCAGGCAAAAGCACGCTTATAAAATTGATGGCCGGGCTCGAACGACCAACAAACGGCGAGGTTTGGGTTGATGGCCAAAACGTCACGGGTACCAGCCCACAAAGGCGCAACATCGCCTTAGTGCATCAGTTTTTTATCAACTACCCGCATATGAGCGTTTACGAAAACATCGCGTCTCCCCTGCGAGCGAACCGCATGGATCGCAGTGAGGTTGACCGCCGCGTCCGCGAGGCGGCAGATGTTTTGCAGCTCGGTCCGATGCTGGAGCGACGACCTCAGGAACTCTCGGGCGGTCAGCAGCAAAGAACCGCACTCGCGCGTGCAATTGTAAAGGACTCCAAGGCCATTTTCCTGGATGAGCCGCTGGCCAATCTTGACTACAAGCTGCGGGAAGAGCTTCGTGAACAGCTCCCTGATATACTTGGGGAGCGCGGCACCGTCGTAGTCTATGCCACCTCCGAGCCGGCCGAAGCCCTGCTCCTTGGCGGGCATACGGCGCTTTTGCATGAGGGCCGCGTGGCGCAGTTTGGGCCGACCCCAAGTATTTACCGCGCGCCTGCGAACCTTGTCTCGGCGCGTGTGTTTTCCGATCCGCCGATGAACCTTGCCTTTGTCAAAAAACAGGGCACAGCAATCCATCTCGGGGATATGCATTGGCCCGCGACAGGCTCTGCAGCAGGACTGCGCGATGGGGCCTATACCGTCGGCGTGCGCCCCCATCACGTGACACCGCGCGCCTATGACGGTGTACCGGTACGGCTAATGGGCGAAGTTCAGATCACCGAGCTAAGCGGCTCCGAAAGCGTCGCGCATTTCTCTTTAGGCGAGAGCACATGGGTCAGCCTTTCGGCGGGCGCGCACCCTTATGAGGTTGGGAAATCACAAGATTTCTTCCTTGCTGCCGATCAATGCTATTACTTTGACGAAGGCGGCGCGCTTGCCGCGACGGGGGCGCCTGATGGCTGAAATTACCCTGCAAAAAATGCGTCATAGCTATCTGCCGAACCCTGCTTCTGAGGCTGATTACGCCCTGAAGGAGATTGATCTTAGCTGGCGCGATGGCGGTGCTTATGCGCTTCTTGGGCCGTCCGGTTGTGGCAAATCAACCTTGCTCAACATAATTTCGGGGCTGTTGACGCCGTCAGATGGCCGCGTACTTTTCGACGGCAAAGACGTCACGGACCTACCACCAGAGCAACGCAATATCGCGCAGGTTTTCCAGTTTCCGGTGATCTACGACACGATGACGGTTTACGACAATCTTGCATTCCCGCTGCGTAATAGAGGTGTCGGCGAAGTGCAGGTCGATGCACGGGTGCGAGAGATCGCTATAATGCTGGAGCTCGAAGACCGGCTGACCACCCGTGCAGCGCATCTGACACCGGATAACAAGCAAAAAATTTCAATGGGCCGTGGCCTCGTACGCGATGATGTGAACGTCATCATGTTTGATGAGCCGCTAACAGTGATTGATCCGGAGCTGAAGTGGAAGCTGCGCTCCAAGCTCAAGGAGTTGCACCAGAAGATCGCCGTGACGATGATCTATGTCACCCATGATCAAACCGAGGCTCTGACCTTTGCCGATCAGGTTGTGGTCATGCAGGACGGTGAGATCGTGCAGATCGGCACGCCAGTGGAGCTGTTCGAGCGGCCTCGGCACACCTTCGTGGGCCACTTCATCGGCTCGCCGGGAATGAATGTACTGCCCTGTGATGTGGATCAAGGCGTCGCGCGATTTCAGGGACAAGCCATTGAACTTGAAGGTGCAATCAACGCGCATGACGGTCGCACGGAGATCGGCGTGCGCCCTGAATATGTGCGCCTCAGCGATGCGGGTATCCCTGCTATCGTCCGTAAAGCCTCAGATATCGGGCGGCATACGGTGATCGAGGCGATGGTCGGTGACACGCCCGTGCACGCAATCACCGACAAAACGCCGCCCGAGCGCGGCGCACAAGTTTCGCTTTCCTTCGACCCACGGCAAACGCGGCTCTATGCCGATGGCTGGATCGCCAGCGAGGAGGCGCGAGGATGAAGACCGAAAACCAACGCGGCTGGCTCTTTGTCCTTCCTGTTCTGATCCTTGTGGCCTTCAACGCGCTGGTGCCGTTGATGACCGTGGTGAACTATTCCGTCCAGGAAACCTTTGGAAACAATCAGTTTTTCTGGCACGGGCTCGGTTGGTTTCAGGATATCCTGCGCTCTGAGCGTTTCCATGCGGCCCTTGGACGGCAGCTTTTCTTTACGGCCACGATTTTGATCATCGAAATCCCGCTTGGCGTTGCCATTGCGCTTGCCATGCCGCGTAAGGGGTTTTGGGTGCCGGTTTGCCTTGTCCTTATGGCGCTGCCGCTGTTGATCCCGTGGAATGTGGTCGGTGCGATGTGGAATATCTTTACGCTGCCCGATATCGGTTTGCTCGGCTGGACGCTCAACAACGTCGTGGGCATTGACTATAACATGACCCAAAGCCCGGTTGCCGCGTGGATCACCGTTATTGTCATGGATGTCTGGCACTGGACCTCTCTGGTGGTGCTTTTGGCCTATGCCGGGCTGATCTCGATCCCTGAGGCCTATTACCAGGCGGCACGCATTGATGGGGCGTCTAATTGGTCGGTATTCCGTTATATCCAACTGCCCAAGATGAAGCGCGTGCTAACCATCGCGATCCTGCTGCGCTTTATGGATAGTTTTAACATCTATACCGAACCTTTTGTGCTCACTGGCGGCGGGCCGGGCAACTCCACCACGCTGCTCTCGATCGATCTGGTGAAGGTCGCGCTTGGTCAATTTGATCTGGGGCCTGCAGCGGCAATGAGCCTGATCTATTTCGCGATCACACTTGCGGTCTCCTGGCTCTTTTACACGCTAATGACGAAGGACGAGCAATGAGACCAAGAAGCCTTGTTCCCCTGATTTACATCTTGTTTCTGATGCTGCCGATCTACTGGCTGGTCGCCATGAGCTTCAAGACCACCAATGAAATCCTCGGCGGGTTTAGCCTTTTCCCGCAGGAATTCACGCTGGAGAACTACAGTGAGATTTTCAGCGATCCGACATGGTACTGGGGCTATATCAACTCGATATTTTACGTCTCGCTCAACACGCTGATCTCGCTCGCCGCCGCCCTGCCCGCCGCCTATGCGTTCAGTCGCTACAGGTTCCTCGGAGACAAACATTTATTCTTCTGGCTGCTAACCAATCGGATGGCCCCTGCCGCGGTCTTTGCCCTGCCGTTCTTTCAGCTCTACTCGGCTGTTGGCCTTTTTGACACGCATCTCGCCGTGGCCATGGCGCATTGCCTTTTCAACATCCCGCTGGCGGTTTGGATCCTCGAGGGGTTCATGTCCGGTGTGCCAAAGGAGCTTGATGAGACAGCCTATGTCGACGGCTATTCCTTCCCAAAATTCTTCGTCACCATCTTCATCCCAACGATCAAGGCAGGCGTGGGTGTAGCGGCTTTTTTCTGCTTCATGTTTTCCTGGGTGGAACTTTTGCTAGCCAAAACACTCACGGCCGTTGAAGCCAAACCGATTGCCGCTACGATGACACGAACAGCGTCAAGCGCGGGATACGAACTTGGCCTGTTGGCTGCTGCTGGAGTTCTAACCATCATTCCCGGCGCAATCGTGATCTACTTTGTTAGGAACTACATCGCCAAGGGCTTTGCCTTGGGGAGGGTATGATGCGCAAGTTGATCTATCTCTTCCTCTGCATGCCTGCCCTTGCGATGGCACAGGGTTGGGGCAATGTCGCCCAACCGAAGGAAGAGGTTTTCTCTTGGGCCAAATGGTGGACAGAGCCGCTTTTTTCTGGCTTTTGGATGGCTTGGACGCGGGCATCACTTGGGTTTTTCATCTTTGTCTTTGGATGCGTCGCGATCCTGGCAATCCTAGAGCTGCGCCATCCGGGCGGTGACGAGCGTGACGGCGTCCTTGGCCTGACCACAACACGCGGGGATCGGCTTTTCATCGGCCTTCTTGGATCTGCCTACATATTTCTGGCTTGGATCGGGCTAATAGGCACACCGGTCTGGGCCCCACTCGGAATAGCGGCCCTCTGGCTCGGGTTCTGCTTCTGGAAAGTCTGACACACCCTGAAGTTGCAATTTTCGTATAATCCTTCTGCAAATGCCTGTCGAATGGGCCAACAATCCAACAGAAGACGGAAATATTGTGACAAAAACACAACTTTCGAGTTTACCGAGTCCGTCAGCTTGACTCATTAACGGCCAATCAATAGCCACATGCCGCGTGGGATACCGAAATAGCAAGCTTTCCGTGAGCCAACCTAGGGAACTCTCCTAAAGGGGATCACGGAAGGGATTTGCATGTCTTTCAAACAATGCATGGGCGTTTTGCGCCTTTCTACATCTGGGCTGGCCTTGTCGACCATGGCAGCCTTCGCACAAGAAAACACTGACGCCACGGACCTTGGCACGCTGACAATTGGCGAGAGCAAACGAGAAATTGCCACCGATACCGCCACTTCGGTCACCGTCGTTGATCAGGTCGAAATTGAAGACCGACAGGCCGGAACAATCGCAGAGCTGATCGACTCGGTACCTGGGGTATCATTGATCAACGGCGCGACGCCGGTAGGTTCAGGTATCAACATTCGCGGTTTTGGATCGAACTTCACTTTTGGCACAGACAACAAAGTGCTGATCCAAATCGACGGCGTGACACGCGGCGCGGAAGAATTTTATCGTAACTCCACACAGCTTTTCACCGACCCGTTTCTGTTCAAAGAGGTGGAGGTTATCCGCGGCACCACTGGTTCGTTTGAATTCGGTTCTGGCGTTGTTGGCGGCGTTGTGCGTTTGGAAACCAAAGACGCCTCAGACCTAACAGGCGGCGAAGTGGGTTTGGTGGTACGTCCACAGCTTGAATTCCGCTCCAACGGCCAAGGCATCACGCGCTCCGGCACTGTCGCATGGCAGCCGACAAAGAACCTGGAATTGCTGTTTAACTACACTCAAAGGAGCCTTGGTATTCGAGAGGATGGCAGCGGACAGGATATTAACCCTGCGGCTGGGTCAACAGATGATCCATCTTACTTGCTGAAGGGTAAGTTTACCTTTGGTAACGATGACGCGCATAGCCTTGAGGCCTCATTCACAAGCGCGAAAACCAATCAGTTTGACGTACCTTTTGAATCGTTCACGGCCTTCCCAGATTTTATTGGTAACGTGGATCGTGACGTAGATTCAACGACGCTGGCCTTTAAGTACGGTTACAATCCTGTGACAAACGATTTGATAGATTTCAGCCTTCAATACTCGTTTGCTGATGAACAAATCCTGCTATCAGGCATAGGAAGTATACCCAATCCCTTTGGCTTTGGGCCGCCTGTAAGTATTGAGCCTCCATGTCCACCATTTGGTTTTAATGCTTTTGTATGTGGTACGTTCAACTCAGACCAAGTCTATAAAACAACGACTGTAACAGCGAAAAATCGGTCGTTTTTCGAAACCGGAATTTTGCAACACAATCTTGTCGCTGGCGTAGAATACCAATTCCGCGACCGCCCGTTGCAAGAACAGGCACTGATCGGTGTTCCAGAAGGAAACAAAGAAAGTTGGGCAGCCTTTATTGTAAACGAAATCGATGTGGGCAATTTCACGTTCACACCAGCTATACGATATGAAGCGCAGACTGTAAGGGACACCGACAACGAGGTGTCTTTCAACGACGACGCTTTCATGGGTGGCCTATCCGCACGCTATGAGTTCAACAGTGGTTTCGCTGTCTTCACCAGCTACGCGTACACGGAATCATTAGGCATCATCGACGACGTTCTGACCCCTGAAAGGCTCGAAAGTGAGAAAGCAGAAACATATGAGTTTGGCGCGTCTTTCGACAGAGACGGCGTTTTCTTTGGTGGCGATAACATTAAAATTAAAGGCAACTTCTACTTCACTGATCTTAATGATGTGAACTCGTTCTCCGGAGTGACTGACGTTGAAACGATGGGCTTCGAACTTGAAGCGTCCTACGCGACGCAGAATGGCTACTACGCGGATTTCAACGGTCAAATCGTGGATGCCGAAGAAACCTTGCTAGACGGAACGACACAAAACTTCCGAGGCGTTGCGCAAGACACGGCTCGTCTCACCATTGGCCGTAAATTTGCAAATGGTTTCGATCTTAGCTGGGAAGGCATCTTCGGCGCTGGCCGCACGAACCAACTTGGCGAAGCCGATGACTTCTTTGTCAACAGTCTGCGGATGACAATCGCGCCCAAGGATGGCGTTTGGGAAGGCACAGAGGTTCGGTTTGGTATTGAAAACGTGTTTGACCGCACATACCGCCCGCTGTTGGCATCGAGAAACTCAACCGGCCGAAACTTCATCGCAACCGTGTCGAAAACGTTCTAAATAATCGTTCTCGTGGTCGACCACATTTAGGTTGGGCGAACGATAAATCTCGCGGCTCGTCATGGTAATGTGACGGGCCGCGATACGTTTTGAGCCCTATAGCATCGTTAAATGCAAAACGGTAACAGATTGCCACTCTTGTTACCTTGCCTCTTGGCCCCTGCCCGCACCTTGCATATAAGTCGCGCGCACACTCCGGGAAATGACCATGAGACGCGCTACGATCACCCGCAAGACCGCGGAGACAGATATATCTGTTGAGATTAACCTCGACGGAACAGGGCTTTACAACAATCAGACCGGCATCGGTTTCTTTGACCATATGCTCGATCAACTGGCACGCCATTCGCTCATCGATATGAAAATTCGGTGCGAAGGCGATTTGCACATTGATGATCATCATTCGGTCGAAGATGTGGGCATTGCCCTTGGTCAAGCAATTGCGGAAGCACTTGGCGACAAAAAAGGCATTCGCAGATACGGTTCATGCCTGCTCCCAATGGATGATGCGTTGGTGCGTGCTGCGCTCGATTTTTCGGGCCGCGCGTTTATGGTGTGGAACGTCGATATGCCAACCGCAAAGATCGGCACATTTGACACAGAGTTGGTGCGCGAATTCTTTCAAGCGTTGAGCGCGCGCGCGGGGCTAACACTACATGTCGATGCGCTTCACGGGATCAACAGCCACCACATCGCCGAAGCAGCATTCAAAGCTGTCGCGCGCGCCATGCGTGATGCGATGGAAACCGATCCGCGTCGCGCGGATGCCGTGCCCTCGACCAAAGGATCACTGTGAGTTCGATGACAACCGTAATCATCGACTACGAATCCGGCAATCTGCATTCTGCTGAGAAGGCCTTTCAACGCATGGCGCGCGAGGCTGACGCCGGCGACGTTGTGGTGACATCGGATCCCGGTGTCGTTCGAAAAGCGGATCGCGTTGTCTTGCCCGGCGACGGTGCTTTTCCGGCCTGTCGTGATGCGCTTTTCGATCATCGCGGACTTTTCGAGGCCATCGAAGAACAGGTTATTGAACGCGCCTATCCTTTCATGGGTATATGCATCGGCATGCAAATGCTGGCAAGCACGGGCCTAGAATACAAAAAAACTCCCGGTTTTGACTGGATCGGCGGAACTGTCGAAAAAATTTCGCCCTCAGACACCGCTCTCAAGGTGCCGCATATGGGTTGGAACGATCTTGTGATCAACGCGTCGCACCCGGTATTGAATGGTATTAAAACCGGCGATCACGCCTATTTTGTGCATTCCTATCAGCTCCGCACCAATGACCCCGAGCATCTTATCGCGCATGCTGATTATGGCGGGCCAATAACGGCGATTGTCGGACGCGACAACATTATCGGCACGCAATTCCATCCGGAAAAAAGCCAGACCACTGGCCTGGCTCTTATACGAAATTTTCTAACCTGGTCGCCCTAAGGACCGGATTATTTGACGCGCACCCAATTTTGGCTGCGGCAGATGACGGCCACGCAACCTGAGACTTTCAGAGCATTACCCGAGAGCGACATCTTGGATTTGTAGACCTTGTCGCGATCTGGCGCCCAAATCTTACCACCGGAATATTTGCCTCCGCCATCGCTATTCATGTCCCAGATCATTTGGCGCCCCTTGTTGGGCGAATCTATCTTCTGGCCTGCGCTGTTATAGGCCTGTCCAAGAACGCCACAGATCTGCTCGCCGCATTTCTCTACGGTCACATGGGCAAAGTTACCTTCGTCGCCGGGTTCTGTTTGCCAAACGCCTTCAACCGGATCCGCCGCGAAGGCCATACCAGCGCTCAGAAGGCCGATGCAAAAAGCTGTCGTGAGTGATTTCATAGCTCTCTCCTCCAAAACTGTGACCGAGTGTGGGCCATTTTACCGGCCGCAATCAACATTTACGTTGGGTCGAGTTGCATCATACGCTGTGCCGTGACACACCGAGGATAAGCGATCTGCACAGGCTCCCGCCATGATATTATACCCTGCAATTGATCTAAAAGACGGACAAGCCGTACGCCTGCTGCGCGGGGAAATGGATCAAGCGACCGTCTTTAACGACGATCCAGCAGCCCAAGCCATGGCCTTTGTCGAGGCCGGCTGCGAATGGCTGCATCTTGTTGATCTCAATGGCGCTTTTGCCGGTGAGCCCGTGAACGCCGCTCCTGTTGAAGAGATATTGCGGCGAACAAAGGTTCCGGCACAACTTGGCGGCGGCATACGCGATATGGCCACAATTGAGCGTTGGATCGACCAGGGTCTGGCACGGGTTATTCTAGGGACAGTGGCCGTGGAAAACCCCGACCTGGTGCGCCAGGCCGCGCGCACCTTTCCAGGCAAGGTCGCAGTTGGAATTGACGCGCGCGATGGCCGCGTGGCGACAAAAGGCTGGGCTGAGGAAACAGATGTCATGGTCACAGATCTGGCGCGTTCATTCGAGGATGCAGGCGTGGCGGCGATCATTTACACCGACATCAACCGCGATGGTGCAATGAAAGGGCCAAATATAAAGGCCACTGCCGATTTGGCCAACGCTGTGTCAATTCCCGTGATTGCTTCCGGCGGCGTGTCTTCGATCGATGACCTGCAAGCCCTGCGAGACTGTGACGCGCCCTTGAATGGGGCGATCTCGGGCCGTGCTCTCTATGATGGGGCAATTGAGCTTAAAGACGCGCTCACGCTTTTGAAGACGTCAATGTAAATCTTTCGCCACAAGCCCGCGTAAAACCATATTGCTTTCCTTTTACCAAAA
Organism: Pseudomonadota bacterium; assembly: GCA_038531775.1. GTDB lineage: Bacteria > Pseudomonadota > Alphaproteobacteria > Rhodobacterales > Rhodobacteraceae > Roseovarius. The sequence continues at coordinate 21,958 of JBCBBI010000002.1, forward strand.
GTATCCTGGTGGAGCGCGAGGGGGTGAAACCCTCTCGCATTGGTCAAAACGCGAAGCGCGTGGCGAAAAAGCTAAAATGCCCGCTCGATCATACTCAACGCCAAAGCCAGGCAAAAGACGCAAACATCCCTTGCAGTTTGGATAAGGCTCGGTTGCCGGGTCCCACGGGTGGCATATCGTTCTTTGCCAAACGATCAACGATGACTTCCACTGGGCAAGCCTGGCGGGTGACCGGATCAAAATAGCGCGGGTAATCTATCAACGCCGCATGCACCAAGCCATGCAATGCCGGCCTCGCCTTGCGGCGTTCGGGCACGGTTCCAAGGTCCCGGGTTAACCCCCAACCAGCATAGAAAGGCGCGCCGGTTGTCGTGACCTTGACACCACGCAGCAATGCCTCAAAGCCGATTAAAGAGGTCATAGTGAAAACCTCGTGCACTTCCCCGAGCAAAGCAGCGGGATCTGCACTTTCAAGCACCACGCAATCAAGCTGATCCAGAGCCTCAAGTGGCACTTCTCCTTCGCGCAGGCCAGCCTCTACATCAGGATGAGGTTTATAAAGCAAACGCGCGCCCGGATAGAGCAGCCGTGCTTCCTGCACCAGTGCTAAATTGGTGTTGATCTTACCGGCGGCAGTTAGAATAGAGGCATCATCCTCGACTTGACCGGGGATCAAAATGCGGTCGCCTTCAGGCAATTTCGGGACCGCTTGGCCAAGGTTGTATTTGCTAAGGCCCAGATGAGTGATGGATCTGATCAATCTCTCAACACGAAGATTCTGATCAGCCCGCAAATCCGTACGCGCGGCAATCAGTCGTTCCAATCTGCTCTCACGCGAAGGGTCATAGTAGATACCCAGATCATCACAAATAAGCGATAGTGGCGGCGTGAGTTCAGCACCGAGCCCGCGAGAACGAAGAAAGCCATCTTCAACCCGAACAACGGAGCTTTCTCCTGATGATTTGCTCGCCCAAGCCATGTGCTTCCGGCCAGTCTTTTCAGCGTATGCGGCAGCCGTTTCGACGGGGTCAATAAACCGCATCCTGCCCACGCTGCCAAACATTCGTTGCAGCGGAGCGCGCTTCCAAAGCCGCATGCCGCTTGCAACCCACCCGCGCCGATCCTGTCGCCATGCGAAAGCTTTGGCTTCGAGAATATCAATCACATCCTCGAGCTCGCAAAGCCGGTCGCGAAACGGGTCGTACCATTTTGGATAAAGTATCATCGCTGCCAAAAAGAGTTGCGCCCGTGTGAGCACACGTCCTCGACGTGCCATCTCGAGCGGACTGCGATCTTCGGTAAGACCCCAACCCGCATAAAATGGCCGCCCAAAAACACGCGGTTTATGACCTGCAAATATGGCTTCAAACCCAAGCTGCGAGCTTACTGTGTAAACCCCGATTGCGCCGTCGAGCAGAACCCAGGGGCTTACCTCATCGCTATATACCTGCACTCGGCCATGGCTGTCTTCTGGGCCAAAATATCCTCTGCGATGACCGCGAAGTGTTTCTGGATGGGTTTTAATCAGCACCTCCGCACCTGGGTTCTCTTCCTGCGCAAGGTAGAGCATTTCACGAAACGTATTGGCGTCAGCGCCACTGCGGGTCACCGAAGCATCGCCGCTGGTCTGATCAACGACCAAAACATAGCCAGGGTCAGGGCAAGCCAATGACGGATCAAAAGCGTTGTATTTGCTAAGATGCGCTTCTTTCAGGTGCTCTATCGCATTGCGCGCGCGGTTAAGCAGAGCCGAATCATCAAGCGGATGAGTTGCAAGCAATGTCTCAAGATCTGAGGGCTGCGAGGCATCAAAATGGACGCCCTTGTGATCGATAAGCAAACCCAGGGGCAACTCACCTTCACGGCCTGTTCGAACAGAGCGCAGGAACGCATCCTCAAATCGTACAAGACCCGCACCGGTGGCGCGCGCTACAGCCTCTCCGCGCGCTGCGTAAGGTGAATGCCCCCAAACCGCGATCAAATCATCGGCGTCAGGTTTTCCCAGCTGAAGGTTTAGACCAGCAAGATCAGCTATTCGGCGGACGCGTTTTTGCCGCAGAAACCCTGCGTTAAAATAGAACGCCCGCCGCGCTTTATTTGGCGCAGCGGGCGTTTCGTTTTCAGCCGGGATCAAAAATCGCCCGTGACAGTATTCGCCGCTGTTGAGAGTGTACCGACGGCACCAAGCGTTCCGGTTACAGTACCGATGATCTTAGCCCATTTGGCGAATGGAGCTTCGGTCACATATAGCGTGTCATCATCACGAATGGCAAAGTCACGCGCAAAGAACACGCCGTTGGGTTGAGTTAGATCAAGTACATAGACAAGCCGTTGAGCGCCCTCGAGATCATTACGCCCAAGAACTTGGTTGGCTATCTCGGATGGTTCGTTGCGGAAAATAAAAACACCGGTTGGATCAGCTGTTGAGGAGCTCAGTCCGCCGACTTGGGCAATCGCCTCGATCGCTGATATTGTCGGAGACGCGAAGGGAAGACGTGCTTGCCCGCCTGTTGCTCCCAGGGCGGTAAAGGCTCTAGTGTCTTCCTCGACCAAAATACGGTCGCCAGCCCGCAGAGCAATATCAAGTTTTGGGTCGCTATATAGATCAGCAAGCCAGACCCGCGAATTCATATGGCCTCGAATAACCGCGACCTGGGCAATTTCCGGGTCAATGGTCACGCCGCCCGCGCGGGCCAGCATAGACGACAATGTACGCGTCGGACGCTCAATTGGATATACACCCTGCGCACCCACTGCTCCAACCAGGGAAACCGTTGCACCATCACCGGCTACGCGGACCACTTCGACCTGAGGATCAGGCGTTTGTTCGTCAAGTTTGGACGTGATGACTTGGCGCAGCCCCTCCGGCGTGTTGTCTGCCGCGCGGATGCGCCCCGCGTAAGGGACAAATATAAATCCCGATCCGTCAACCTGAACCTGATCTAAGCCGGTTTGGTTTCCGCCGGTCGCCGCCAGCAACCCGTTGTCGACGTTTTCCCAAATTCGTAAGCCAAGCACGTCGCCGGGCCGGATTATGTCAGAGCCAAGGACAGATGCATTCTGAAATTCGGAACTGAAACCCAAGCCGGGCTGCGCTGCAGTGGCCCGCGTTACCCGGTCGTTAACGGTGACGATAAAAGCATCACCAGACCTTTGAACTGATCCTTCGAAAATCTCTTTTTTGGTCGGGCCAACTCGCGGGATACCGCAAGACGCCACAAGCGCAACTGCAAGTACAGCCGCGACGGGCTTCGCCCATCGTTTGAATAGAAGTTTCACTGCCCGGTCTCCTCGACCTGTTTTATCTGCCTCAGTTTTTTCCCAAACTACTGTACGACTATCGAAAAATCTAGCGCCACCCCGCCCTAGGACCCTTTGACAATCCTCAACTGTTGCTGTGGAGACGCGGTAAGGCGCAGCAATGCATCATAGGGATCATCAGGACTGAGCATTATATCCACGGCCTGACGCAGCAATTGGCGGCGCCCCTTCGCCGAATAATATCCACCTGCAATCTGACTTGTTTGAAGTAAATAACGGCGATAATCGCGGTAGGCTTTTCGATCTGGATGGTCTGCTTGGGCAAAAAAGTCTCGCAACGGTTTCGTCGATACAAACTCTGGTTTGGCATAAACCGCGTCGCCAAAGGTCTTGAGCGGAATTCCGCGCCAAAGGACCTGTTGTGCCGCTGTAGAGTTCACAGTGACAGCGCTTTTTGCTTCGTCAAGAAGCTGTGCCAGCTTACCACCGCGCACGAAATGCAACCTTCCGCGCACACCATATGCACGACTCAGCTCCTTTAACTTTGCGTCAATCGCCACGCGTCCGTCTTCGAGTGGATGCGATTTGAAGACCAAGTGATGGTGCTTGGGCGCGCCATCGGCAAAAGCCCCCACAACCGCCTCGAGGAACTCCGTCATCGTGGCAAAGGGTGAATGCATTTGAAACGAAGCGTCATGCTCTAGCTGCAGCAGAACAAGGTGGTAGGCAAAGCCGCCGTGCCGGATCCGCCGCGAGGCAAGGCGACGTTGTAGAGAATGCCACGGCATAAAAAGCAAGCGTTTGATATAAAGACGAAATTCCTGCCCCACCGAAAGAGATCGATGTGTTTTGAAATAACGATACTTTCGGTTCATCACCATCACAAACCAATGATAAAGCGCACCATAAAAGATATGCTCTCGCATGTCGCCCCAACTGGCCGGAGGCAGCGCTGTATCGCTGTCGGAACGCTCCAAAAGTTCGCGCATCTGCCCCACCGTCATTTGCATTAGGCGAGAGTTACCATTGCTGCCGTTGCGCTCGTAGGTCACCCAATAAGGCCGAAGATATCCTTCTTCAAACACATGGACGCAAAGACCAAGCTCACGGGCTTTCGAAATTGCATTCGCATGTATCGGTCGCGTATCACCGTAAAGAACGATGTCGGTCACAGCCTTTTGCCTAACAAGTTCCACAAACCGAGCGGACCATTCGTCTTGGGGCTGGTTGAAGGATATGTAGCTCTGGCGATCCAGCCAAAAAAATGCATCTCCTGCGTTAAAGCCAACGCGCCAGACTTCTGATCCAGCCTGCCGCAACATCTGCCCGAGCTTGGAAAAGAACGGGCCGTGCGGCCCCTGTAGAAACAAGAATACGCGTTTATCTGCCACTGCTGCACTCATATGGCGGAAGTTTATTTCCCGACGTTTTACCTTTGTGACCATGAATTTGCAAAATTAAGGCTAAAATAAGGCCAAAAGGGCTTGCGGCGCATTGACCCGCCTCTTGTCAGCCCCCGGCAAGGCCGCTACTTGCTCTGCAAAATAAAGGAATGAGCGAGATGTTCACCGGTATTATCACAGACATCGGAGAGGTTCGTGCCGTTGAGCAGCGCGGCGACCTGAGGGCGCGTATTGGCACGCGTTATGACATGGCAAGCGTTGATATGGGTGCCTCGATTGCCTGTGATGGCGTGTGCCTGACGGTGGTCGGTAAAGGTGCCGACTGGTTCGACGTGGATGTCTCGGCCGAGACTGTGTCTAAGACCAACCTCGGTAGTTGGGCCGAGGGACGGCCTATCAACCTTGAACGCGCGTTGCGTGTGGGCGATGAGCTTGGCGGGCATATTGTGTCTGGTCATGCGGACGGTCTGGCGGAAATCACGCGCATGGAGGACGAAGGCGACAGCACTCGTGTAAGCCTGCGAGCACCTCAAGAACTAGCCCGGTTTATTGCCCCCAAAGGATCGGTTGCGCTTAACGGAACATCTTTGACGGTGAATGAGGTGGATGACTGTGTGTTTGGCATCAACTTCATCCCGCACACAAAAGAGATGACCACATGGGGGCATGCGGCTGTAGGCGACAAGGTCAATCTGGAGATCGACACACTCGCGCGCTACGTCTCACGATTGGCCGAAATGAGCTGATGTTGCGTCGAAAGAAGCACGCAATCTTATAGTGGTAAGGGATTTTACCTCGCCGGTCACGTGGAAGGCATGTCTTTGTTTGATAAGACTGAAGCAGCTTTTCGCAATACGCGCAGTGAATGTTACCGATAAGCCCAAAGTGCAGAATGCTGCGATCCGAACGAATGCCGGTTTCGCAAACTTATGCGGTTCGACTAAGCAGCACCCTGCAAAATGGCTTTCCGTTCGTCACCTTTGATGTCCCGCAGGGCGTAGAGTGTAATTTTGCTGCTCACACCTGCCCGCCGAAGTTCAACAACATAGGGCAGAATTTCTTCTTTGTGCCATCTCATCAAATCGCGCAAGCACCAGCCAACACCCGTTTGCACTAAATGTTCGTTGTCATTGATCAATGTGTGGCAGAGGCGAAGCGCAACGTCTTGGTACAACCCAGCCTTTGCCACTTTGCGCGTGAAAAGGACGACACTTGCCCGCCGCAGCCATCGGTCATCGCTGACGTTCCACCGCTCTAAAAGCTCGATCGTTTCCTGGGTGTGGCGATCTAAGATAGTCGGCAAGAACAGCTTCGTTACACTGTCTATCTTGCTCCAGCCATGAAGGCCGCCCACAAGCTCCTCCAATAAATCAAAACGCTCTGGCGGGAACTGCTCGGGGACTTTCTCCAAAAGAGCAATGGCAACAGCCTTTTGTTCGCCATACCCTGACGCGATGAGGCGTTTCGCCAATTCTAACTTTTGAACAGTACCGAGTACCGCAAATTCGGGTTTCAAACTGGCGACGAACTTCTTCATCTCAGGAGCTCTCACGCCATAGCCTAAATACCGCGGATCAGGTTCGTTTGCGTCTGCGACGTAAGGGGTGCCATGCCCCAAAACGCTTAGTTTCGTCGCTATAGCGGTTTGGAGTGTTTCGATGTCGACGGGCAGCGATTGGTTCATAATGGCTCCAACCCATTGCGGACATTCTGAGCGAGCAAGCGGAAGGCAGGATCGTCCGCATTGCAGAGTTTACTCGCACATTAGTTAAATGGCTATGTTTACTCTGTTCGTGAACCCAAACGCCATTTTTCCTTATACAAAGCCACACTTTTTGGGGCTAAAACCAAGCGAACTATGTCAAACGCTTAAATGGTATTTCCAAACAGCATTATGTCCTGGGCAATCCAACTGACCTAAAACCAGAGTTATCTCAATCGTTATCGGCAAGCCCTGCCCCGGCACCGGACAGGCGGCTTTGCTCTGTTTCGGGCGCATAGGTTCGATGGGCAAGGCGCGTTAGATACTCAAAAGACGCTTCATCTGGGCTTGCGCGAAAATGCGGGAGGAGGAATTCGCCTTGCACTGCAGAGACGTTTTTGATGGTGACGTTGGAGGTCTCTGAACACATCAGCATATCGACATCGCCGTCAACGGATACAGCATCAGATGAAACCGCGAGCACCACGTGCTGCCAACTCACTTGCAGAGGCCCACCAGTGAGCGTTGCGGTAGAGGCAAGAAACGGCACAAGCAGTATTGGCCATGCGGTGCTCTTCAACGCAAAACCCTCTCCACTTTTGATCAGACGTGCACGATCACAAATTGCGGCACCCGTCTTGATCGGGCAAAGGCTCTGCCCTTCAGCGTACCAAGGCCAAGACCGCGTCTGCGGGCGGCTAGAGGCGTAATCACCGCCGTCTTGATCTTGCAAAAGCCTTGAGAGCGCCTCAACCCCCTGCAGACCATGAACGCAGAGCCACCGCGCAGCCATGCCCGCCTCCTCGGCCAGCCCCCATTCCATACCAGCACCGCGAGCGGCCTTGACGCTCAAGGACTGCACTTCACCCAGCGAAATACTCATTGTGCTGCAAACTGCAAAGGTGGCAGGGTCCAATTATCGGATGTTTCCGCCGCCAGTTCATGCGGGAACGGTGCATTTTGAAACATGTTGATCCTCACCCATCGATCAGAGCGTGGATCAAAATCGCACGCACCAAAAAAGCTCAGTTTCATGCGTAGCATGTCGATGGGCATCATGTCGGATGCAATCGTATTGTCGCGAATCTCGGCATAGGGCAATCGACCGGCTATTTGAGCGCGGCGAACAATATGACGATGCTCTGGATGAGACAAAAGAAATTCGGCAACCGTATCAGCGCGTGCGTCGTTTAAAGCACGATAAAGCTTTGCCGCATCACGACCCGGGCCAAGAGGTTGTTCATAGGGCTCCAAAGGCTCTTCAAAGCGCTCGCCAAGTCTTGGTTCGAGCTTTTCCTCAGATGTGTACCAAAGACGCGCTTGTGAATCGACCTGTGACCAATCCGTATTAATCGCCCAGCCGTAAACCTCCTCGATAATTTGCCGCAAACGGGCAATCTGCATGGCTCCATCAATCGGAAATGTCTTTTGTTCATCCGTCGACATGAAATTAGCCAGCGGATCAACCAAGTCTGGGTAGAGCTCCAGCAATAGCGATGCGCATTGTTCTTGACCCTCAAGAGACAGGTTTTCTTCGACCCAGAGCCATAGTTTGTTCCAAGGTAAAGATGCGTTCGCATCAATTTTCTTAAGGTGGTGCTTTACCCGGCCAAGATCATCTCGCAAATCGCTCAACTTTTGAACCTGTAGAGGATGCTCTGAATGCCAGTGCTCTGCATGCAGAGCCGCCCTTGCCACAAGTGACTTTAGCACTTTTAGCTCACCAGGCTGTGCACGCTCCACCCTACGCACGCGACAAAGCGCTTCCTCCCTCGCGCCAATCCACGCATTGAGCAGCGCCGGATGATTGATCAAAAACGGCGCCATCCCGAGACCAGTGGAATTGCCAATGCCAAAATAGCGCCGAAGCTCTCGATCAAGGGGAGCAGCGTCTTCGGGCGCGCGGAGTCTCGCGATGTGCTCCACAAGGTCCAAGACAAAACAACGGATCAGGTACACCGTCAGCATCTCCGCCTGAAATGGCGCTTGGAGCTCTGGCCTTTCCACGATCTGCGCCCTGTCGGCTGCTCCGAACTTACCAGAACCATAAACAGCCGTTGTGCGCATAAGATAGCCCACTTCCAGAAGCGTCTCGATTTCCGGCTGCAGACCTTTTGACAATCGGTCGACGACATAGTCCCAAAGCCTGACAGAACGGTTGGCCCGGCTCAGCGTCAGTTCTTTTTCGCTTATACGGCCTGCTTCCTGCTTTGGCACATTTTCTCTAAGGCGGTCGATATCAGCTTGCTCTGGCACACCATCGAAAAGCGTGAACGCGGCATCCCATTCCGTGGCGATGACCCTGTCGGAGCGTTTCTCAGCAGGAAGATCATTGCCAAAAGCAATGAGAGAATAAGACCGTTCGGGACCGTGGGCCGTATAAACCGCATGGCCAACTCCCTTGCCATCAAAGTCAAACGCAGCCTGCTCGAACCTCCAGCTCTCGGCCACAAACCGACGCAGAAGCTGGCGCATAAAGCTCAATCGCGACTGATGAAACGACCCTAGCCGGGCAAGGCGCATGACCTTATCTGGGTCCCTCGGTTTGATCTGACCTGCGTTTTGCATCTGATTATCTTAACACATTTCACGCGGTTTGAAGTTATCTTCAAAAAACCGAAGCCAATTCTCACCCATCAAGCCAGCAACCTCAGCTTCGTTGAAGCCGATCATGCGCAAGCCAGCCTCGATATTGTCAAACCCACGGTTGTCGGCGAACCAGTCTGGCTGCGGCGGAAAACCCGGTGCGGCAGCGGAACCTTCACCATAGTCGATTTGTTTGCTCCAACGCCCGACGCGCATCCATTCAACAACGCTGTCGGGCTGATCCTGGCAGAGGTCGGAACCTATGCCGAAATGCTCGACGCCGTAGGCTTCGGCCGTATCCGCGATCATCTGGCAAAAGCTCTCAACGGTACATTCAGTGCCGCTTGCAAGGTGATGGGGATAAAGCGAAAACCCCATCATGCCGCCGTTTTCCGTCACCGCGCGCATTACCGCATCGCTCTTGTTGCGTTTGGCCGAGTGCCAGACGTTTGGATTGGCGTGGGTGATCGCGATAGGGCGCTCGGAATGCTCGGCTGCCTCGATGGTTGAGCGTTCTGCCGAATGGCTCATGTCAACAACCAGACCGACGCGGTTCATTTCGCGAACCACTTGCTTGCCCATCCGCGTGAGGCCCATGTCATCGTGCTCATAACACCCGGTCGCGAGAAGCGATTGATTGTTATAGGTGAGCTGCATGAAGCGCGCGCCAAGATCATGCCAGACCTCGACCAAGCCGATATCATCCTCGATGGGTGAAGGATTCTGAAAACCAAAGAAAATCGCTGTACGATCGCTCTCTTGCGCCGCGCGCACGTCACTGGCCCATCGGCCTTTCATGATAAGATCGGGATAGGTTTCAAACCAACGGTTCCATTGCTCGACATTGGCCACGGATTCACGGAACGTTTCATGATAGGCTATGGTGACATGCACCGCGTCGACGCGCCCCTCGCGCATCTGGCGAAATATCTTTTCCGACCAATTGGCGTATTGCAGGCAGTCGATGCGCACACTCATTCTGGCGCACCTGCAGCGATATAGGCGGTTTTGACTGTGGTATAGAATTCCTGCGCATAGGTACCCTGCTCACGCGGACCATAAGAGCTTTGGCCGCGCCCGCCGAAAGGTACGTGATAATCCGTGCCAGCGGTGGGCAGGTTGACCGTCACAACACCGGTTTGCGCATTGCGCCGGAAATGCGTGGCGCGAGCGAGCGAACGGGTGACGATACCGGAGGTCAAACCAAACTCTGTGTCATTAACCGTGGCCAGCGCCTCTTCGTAGCTGCCCACCTTGATCACGGCGGTCAGCGGCGCAAACATCTCTTCACGATTTATGCGCATGTCGTTGGTGGAATTGATAAAAATGCCGGGCGACATGTAGTAACCTTCATGCGCAAGGCTGAGACGCTCGCCACCGCAAAGCAGCTCCGCCCCCTCGGATTTACCAAGCGCTACATAGTCCAGGTTTTCCGCAAGCTGACCTTCGCTGACAACCGGTCCCATCTGCGTGCCGTCTTCGAGCGCGTGGCCCACTTTCATAGTCTGCGCACCGTCGACCAGCTTTTCGACGAAGGCATCATGCACGCCCTTATGAACGATCAGTCGCGAAGACGCCGTGCACTTCTGACCAGAGCCACCAAAGGCACCGTTCAGCGCAAGACTTACCGCCAGATCAAGATCACCGTCATCCATAACCGCCAGCGCGTTTTTAGAGCCCATCTCCATTTGCAGTTTGGTGAAGTTTGGTGCGGCAACCGTTGCAATACCGCGCCCAACCGGAACCGAACCTGTAAATGAAATTGCGTCTACTTCCCGACTTTCCGCAAGGGTCTGTCCAACGGATGATCCAGCGCCCATAACCAGATTAAACAAGCCAGGTGGAATATCTTGACGCGCGATAATCTCTGTCAACGCCACCGCTGAGGCAGGTGTGACATTCGCAGGTTTCCAGATCACGGCGTTGCCATAAGCCAACGCCGGAGCGATTTTCCAGCTGGCCGTTGCGGTTGGGAAATTCCACGGGCTGATAACCGCGACTACGCCAACGGGTTCGCGACGGATATCAACCTCGATATCAGGGCGAACAGAATCCGCGTTGTCGCCCAATTGGCGCAACACTTCATGGCCAAAATAGGTAAAGAACTGCCCTGCGCGATAGACCTCCCCTTTGCCTTCAGCGAGCGGCTTACCTTCCTCACGGCTCAGCAGGGTCCCAAGCTCCTCGGCGCGAGACATCATCTCGTTACCGATGGCCATGAGCACTGCCTGCTTTCGCTCGAGCCCATAGCCCGCCCAAACCGTTTGCGCTTCGCGGGCGGCACCAATCGCAGCTTTCGCCTGAGACGCATCAGCCTGAGCAAACGTTCCAATCAGGTCGCTTATGTCCGAGGGATTACGATTTTCAATCGCGCTGCCGCCGTCTTGCCATGTGCCAGCGATGTAATTCTGCTTTAGCTCAGACATAAAAGTTCCTGTCTTTTTCCCAGACGAGACCTTCAACTCTATTTCTTCAAATAGCAAACAAAATTTCAGAGCTTGGAGGAGATTACCCCGGTGTTAAAGCCGCCCATGCGCAACTCTCCAAAAAGGCGCTGGTATTCTATCTTGGGGCATCGGTTCATAACCACATCAACACCGCGCGCACGCGCTTTCTCTGCGGCTTCTAGGTTAAACACACCGACCTGCATCCAGATTGTTTGCAGGTTTGGGAACCTCTCCAAAGCTTCATCAACAATCGGCGGAACTGCCTCGGAGCGGCGAAAAATATCAATCATATCCACCTCGCTCTCAATATCGCTTAAAGAAGCGACAATCTCGCGGCCAAATATCGATTTACCCGCATGGCCTGGGTTGACTGGAATGACCTCAAAACCCTTAAGCGAAAGATAGCGGCCAACGAAAAAACTGGGCCGGATCTCATTGGTTGATATACCAACAACGGCCACGCGTTTGGTACGGCGCAGAATATCTTTCAGCAGCGTATCGGGGTAATTCTCATTCATTATGCGCTCGCGGACGAAAACCCTGCCTTGATTGACAAAAAAAGCGCCCGGTGTCTACCGGGCGCCAGTCGCGGAACGAGGGACAGTGAAGAGAAACACCGAAGTTCCGGTTCGGCGCTTCTGAAGTATAGATAAGATCGCTTTTGAGGATATGAAGAGGAAGTAAATAAGGTGTGAATGAAACTTTAAAAATCTCAATCGAATACGTCTTCTAAAATATCCCATATCTCTTCGAAAACCTTGCGTGCAAATCGTTTGCCACGACGTTTATGCTTAGGTTTCTGCCATCTTTCGTGAGAGGAACAATCATACCGGTCGCTTTGCGATCTACGATATTTTCGATCAGGTTGAGATTTGACTTTCCGGGGTTTTTTATATTCTTTTTCAGCCTGTTGTGGCATGAATTTCATATTTTTTAGCGGCGCACCACAGGCACTACACGTTAGTTCATGCACACCTTCATCGAAAACCAACACCGAACGCGTGCTGCAGTAACTACACATGGCGATTTTCTTGCCCATGGGTCAGCCTTCGGTATCTCGCCGCGCACATGAAAGCGCAACGGCAGCTGCGTTTGAAACATTTAGTGAGCCAAAATCGCTGTAATATGGGATTTTGACCAAGCGATCACAGCTTTCTTTTGTCTTTTGGCGCAAACCGGGCCCTTCCGCTCCAAAAACCAGTGCAACGGGTCGATCAGGCCCCTCCGAAAGCGCTTGGTCATAGGCTATGTCCGCCTCACCATCGAAACCGAGCACTGTGTATCCCATGTTCTGCAATGACTTGATTGTGTCCGAGAGATTGCGAACTTGCAGATATGGCTGTCGTTCGAGCGCACCGCTGGCTGATTTCGCTAGTGCGCCGGTTTCCGGCGCGGAATGATGACGCGGTGCGATAACAGCCCGCGCGCCAAATACCTCTGCCGAGCGAAGAATTGCACCCACATTGTGTGGATCGGTCACCCGGTCGAGCATCACCACAATGGCCCGGCCTTTTCCGTCGGCTAGACAAAGCTCTTCCATCGATCCCCAATTGAGCGGCCGCACCTCAAGCGCGGCCCCTTGATGCACGGATTGCGCATCAAGCGGCGCGGAAAATTTACGCGGGTCTGCCATTTCCGGCTCAATACCCGCTTTGGCAATCGCATCGGCGAGCTTGTCTGCGGCATTTTTCGTCACGATAAGGCGCAGCTTTTGACGCGCGGGATTCAACAAAGCATCACGCACTGCATGCAGACCAAACAGCCAAAATGTCTCCGCCGCCGCAGCGCGCCGGTTCTTTTCTTTTTCAATCACCCATTTGGGCTTTTGCGACGCTTTGGTTGCTGCCATTTCCTGTGGTCCTTGTAGAGCTTAGTAAATGTGGTCGCGCGCGCGTAAGCGCAAGGGATTTTGTGGTTGACGGATTCCTGCACCGCTTCTACACACGCCCTCACGCTCGGGCTTATGGTTCGGCGCGTGGGCGACAGGCCGCAAGGTGTGGCAGGGGACTGTAACTCCCTCGCGGAGACGCATGCTAGGTTCGATTCCTAGGTCGCCCACCATCTTCTTCCTTTAGCTAAATATAATCACCACCACCCTCTTGCAGAGAGACGTTCAGTTGTTAGCCTACAAGGCTGTAAATCGGAGGCATTCATGGCAGATCAAAAAAGGCGAGCCCTTGTGACGGGCGGCACTGGGGGTGTTGGCTCCGCTGTGGCGCGTGGGCTGGCAAAGCGCGGCGTACATGTGGTGATTACTGATTTGGATGAGGCCAAATGCGCTGCATTAGCCGATGAGATCAAAGTCGATGGCGGCTCGGCAGAGGGGCATGCACTTGACGTGTCGGATCGGGGCGCTGTTGAAGCAATTTTCGCAACTCAGAACGTAGATATCCTCGTCACCTCGGCCGCTATCGTCAAAGCCGCTCCGATCCTGGAGTTTAATCCGGACGATTGGCAGAGGATTTTGGACGTGAACCTCACCGGTGCGTTTCACTGTGCCCAGTTCGCCGGAAGGCAGATGGTGCAACGTGGCTTTGGCCGGATTGTCAATATCAGTTCCGTTAACGGCCAGATCGCCAATACAAATCGCGGCGCTTATTCCTGCACCAAGGGTGGGCTAGACATGCTGACACGTCTTTTGGCGGCTGAGCTTGGCGCTCATGGGGTGACTGCCAATGCGGTGGCCCCTGCCCCCGTCGATACAGATATGATTCTCAAGATACATGGGTCTAAAGATAGGCAGCTCTGGTACGATCAGATCCCCGCTCAACGCTATGCCAAACCAGAGGAAGTCGCCGAAGCCGTGTGTTTTCTAGCCTCGGACGAGGCTGCCTATATCAACGGGCATATTTTGAATATCGACGGCGGCTTCATGGCCTCGGGCATCCTGATGCAGTAGGCTACGACCTCGACGAAGCCATAAGGTGAAAGCCCGGCGAATTGGTGGCGCGGACATGCGTAATCGGCGCATCATTTGTCCATGTCATACGCTCGACGACGAGTACTGCTTGGCCCTCCTGCGCGCCAATGAGCTGCGCCTCTTTTACATCACAGCTATGAGCGGAAATCCTGATATCATAATGGCTTACCGGTCGGTTGCGTACCAGCCATTCATTGGCGCTCTGCGTCGACAGATCGACTTGCGCAATCTCTGGCACGGTTTGAAGGCTGACCCAGCGATCTTCCAATAAATAGGTGCGCCCATCGGCGAGGTGTAGCGCTTGCACCCGGAGCATGCGATGCGGCTTTAGCATTTTGAGAGCGGCGGAAATCAGCGCTGGCGGCACCGTCTCGGTGCGTTCCAACAAGTGATAGCCATAGGTGAAGCCACGCGCCTCAACCTCTAACCGCGTCACCGGAATGTCGAGCGTCGCCCGCGTTACCGGATCCGTGCGCACTGTCGTGCCCCCCTTGCGCCGTCTCTCTATTATTCCAGTGTCCGCCAGGGCTCGCATAGCCCGGTGCAGTGTCGTCCGAGCACAGCCCAATTCCGCCGCAAGGTCCTCATCACGAGGAAGCTTATCCCCGGGTCGGTATGTGCCATCGAGGATCAATCCATGCACCCGGTCACGTACATTTTGCCAAGAGGTTCGCGCCACAAAACTCATAAAACCTGCTCCAACCGGCGCATCGAGCGCATGAATTCAGGTTGGATACGGTCGCGCGCGATATGTCGGCCTTCGCGAACAACATGTCGCCCAGCGCTCCAGACATCAGTCACAGCGCTCTCGCCGCGACCTGAGAAAATCAGGCTATCAAGCACAAGATCGCCCTTGCGGCCACATATCCACTCATTGTCGGTACTGATGCCGATAAGATCGGCACATTGTCCGACAGCAATCGCGCCTGAATGTCGCTGTGCCGCTTGCGCGCCGCCAGCCAACGCTTTTTCATAAAGCACGCGCCCGGTTGAGCGCTGCGTCTCAGCCATTGCCGCACGGCTTCCATCGCGCAGGCGTTGAGAATATTCAAAGGTCTTCAGTTCTTCCCAAAGTGAGATATGGATGTTGCTGTCGGAGCCGACGCCGAAACGCCCGTCAGCGGCGGTATATTCCACGCCATTGAAAATCCCGTCGCCAAGGCTTGATTCCGTGATCGGGCAAAGACCCGCAACCGCGCCTGATTTGGCCAGATCAATCGTTTCTTTCTGCGTCATCTGAGTGCAATGAATAAGACACCAACGCGCGTCTACATCCTGCTCCGCCAATAACCATTCAACCGGTCTCGCGCCGAGATGGGCCTTTATTTCCTCAACCTCGGCTATTTGCTCGGCCACATGCAAATGCATGGGACCTTTGTCGGCTATTTCCTCTGCAGCACGCAGACCATCGAAATTGACGGCTCGAAGTGAATGCGGGGCTGTACCTATGTTCCAATCCGCTGGCCCATTTGAAACCATGGCCCGCGCAGCATCATAAATCTTATAATAGCTACCAGTCGTATTGCCGAACCGAAGCTGACCTCCCTCCAATGCGCGCCCGTCACAACCGCCGTATTGATAAAGAACAGGCAGATGCGTGAGGCCTATTCCCGCCGCCTGCGCCGCAACGCAAATCCTTTGGCTCAACTCATCAATTTGATCATATGTTTGCCCGTCAGGTCCGTGATGCAAATAGTGAAACTCAGCAACCGCAGCAAAACCGGTTTCGACCATCTCCATGAAGGCCTGCGCCGCGATGGCCTCGATGTCTTCGGGCGTTAACTGCTCCAAAAACCGGTACATAAGCGCCCGCCAAGTCCAGAAACTGTCGCTTGGATCAGGCCCACGTGCCTCTGTTAGACCGGACATCGCGCGCTGAAAGGTATGGCTGTGCAGATTAACAGGAGCAGGCAACACCAAGTCTATCCTGTCACCTCCATTTGCTGGGCCGACATGCGCGATTCGACCATCCTTTCCAATATCAATGGTCTGCTCTTCAACCCATCCGTCCGGTCCAAGCATTTGTTTCGCATGAATTTTTGACAAAACGCGAACTCCATTGACAATATTATGTAGCTACATATTAATAAAAGCATGTTACAAAACAAGGTGTAATCGCTTTGGCGCAGGCTCTACTGCTCACCGATCTCACTGCTGTCACGCTGAATGCGTCGACCGGTTATGGTCTGATTGAAGACGCGGCAATTATCATTGAAGATCAAACAATTGCCTGGGTTGGAGCAAAAGAAGATCAACCATCCAAATACGCCATGTCTGAGACATCACTTGGCGGGCGACTGGTGACCCCCGGCTTGATCGATTGCCATACTCATCTGGTCCATGGCGGGCATCGTGCGCACGAATTCGAACAACGGTTGGAAGGTGTAAGCTATACCGAGATCGCCCGTGCCGGAGGCGGTATCCTATCTACCGTGAATGCAACCCGCGCGGCACGCGAAGAGGAACTGCTCGCATCTGCGCTCAGACGCGTCGACGCGTTAATCGCTGAAGGCGTAACAGCTTTAGAAATGAAGTCCGGATACGGCTTGGACCAGGAGACCGAATTAAAAATGCTTCGCGTCGCCCGGCAAATAGAAGCCCAAAGACCAATCCGTGTACGCACCAGCTTTTTGGGCGCGCATGCCGTGCCCAAAGGGATTTCATCTACTGACTACATTAATGAAATATGTCTACCAGCCCTCGATGCAGCAATGGATCAAGGCCTTGTCGATGCGGTCGATGGGTTTTGCGAAAATATCGCATTTAGCCCCAAAGAAATCGCCTACGTCTTTGAAAAAGCGCAAAGCCACGGCCTCCCGATCAAACTGCATGCGGAGCAGCTATCGCACTCAGGTGGCGCGTTATTGGCGGCAGAGCTCGGGGCCTTATCAGCGGATCACCTTGAATTTGCGACGAACGAAGATGCTGAGGCCATGGCGAGAGCAGGCACCGTTGCTGTGTTGCTGCCCGGTGCGTTCTATACCCTGCGAGAGACGCAGGTGCCGCCAATTGATACTTTCCGAGAGGCAGGCGTGCCAATGGCGGTGGCCACTGATCTAAATCCCGGCTCCTCCCCGCTTTGCTCGCTGCTTCTGGCGATGAACATGGCCTGCACCTGTTTTCAACTTACGCCATCCGAGGCTTTACGCGGCACCACTCGCATCGCTGCCAAGGCTCTCGGCTTGGACGATTGTGGCATAATCGCTGCGGGCATGCGCGCGGATTTGGCGATCTGGGATGCAGAAGACCCGGCCGAACTCAGCTACCATATTGGCGCTAACCTATTGTATCAACGTTACTTTGCGGGTGAGCCGTGCTGAATTTAACCCCCGGCGATGTGACCTTGACGCAGTTGGAACGTATCTGGCGTGGCAAGACAAACTTGCAACTCGAACCTCGGGTGAGAGACGCGGTCACAGCCTCCGCCGCAGTGGTTGCGCAAGCCGCAGGTCAAGAGGCGCCGGTTTATGGCGTCAACACGGGCTTTGGCAAACTGGCCTCGGTCAAAATCCCCAGAGGAGACACCGCCGCTTTGCAAGCCAACCTTATTCGTTCACATTGTTGTGGCATTGGTGAGCCACTTGAGGCGAACACAACGCGATTGATGCTGGCTTTGAAATTGATCTCGCTTGGCCGCGGCGCTTCGGGCGTTCGGTGGGAGATCTGCGCGCTGCTCGAAGGCATGATAAAATCAGGCGTCACGCCGATCATACCGGTGCAAGGCTCTGTTGGGGCGTCGGGTGATCTTGCGCCTTTGGCGCATATGGCTCTGGTGATGATCGGTGAGGGAGAAGCGCATTTTGAAGGCGCGCGTATACCTGGCGATCAGGCACTTGCCAAAGCCGGGCTCACGCCCGTGCAGCTTGGACCAAAAGAGGGTCTTGCACTGATCAACGGGACACAGTTTTCAACCGCTTGTGCGTTGGCATCTTGGTTTCATGCACGCCATGTTGTGCGCGGTGCGGTTCTTGCATCAGCCCTTTCCACAGATGCGATCATGGGCTCAACGGCACCATTGCAGCCAGAAATTCATACCTTGCGGGGCCATGCAGGACAAATCGAAGTCGCGCAAGAAATGCGCCGTCTGATGGCAGGGAGCGTCATCAGAGAGAGCCACCGGGAAGGCGACACGCGGGTGCAAGATCCCTACTGCATTCGTTGCCAGCCGCAGGTAACCGGAGCCGCACTTGATTTATTGCGCCAAGCAGGACGTACACTGGCGACTGAGGCCAATGCCGTCACCGACAATCCGTTGGTCATAGCCGAGACTGGCGAAATTTTCTCGGGAGGGAACTTCCACGCCGAGCCGGTGAGTTTCGCCGCCGATCAGATTGCCCTTGCTTTGGCTGAGGTCGGGTCGATAGCCCAACGCCGCGTGGCCCTGATGGTTGATCCGACGTTGAGCTATGACCTCCCACCATTCCTGACACCCGATCCTGGGCTCAATTCCGGACTGATGATTGCCGAGGTTACCACAGCCGCTTTGATGAGCGAAAACAAGCATTTGGCCAATCCCTGTTCCACGGACTCGACACCAACGTCGGCAAACCAAGAGGATCATGTGAGCATGGCAGCCCATGGCGCGCGCCGTTTAAAGCGCATGGTGGAAAACCTTTCCGGGATCATCGGCGTCGAAGCAATCTGTGCAGTGCAAGGCATCGAATACCGCGCGCCTCTGGTCACCTCACCTGCATTACAACTCGCAATGACAGCCTTCCGGGACCACGTGCCTGCGATCCAAGAAGACCGCGTTCTTGCAGGTGACATCGACACGGCGGCAAAGCTTATAATCGACGATAAACTGGCAAGAGCGGCAGAAATGGAACTGTGGCTATGAGCATTGTCGAGGTACGCAAAGGCGACAGCCCTTTGGTTCTTGGTCTGCCCCACACGGGAACGCAGATTCCCGAAAACTGTGCCGCGCGCCTGAATGAAAACGGCTTGCAAAAGGCCGATACCGATTGGCATGTCGACCGGCTTTATGACGGGCTTGTAGAAAATGTCACGACAGTGCGCACCACGATCCACCGCTACTGTATTGACGTAAACCGTGATCCGGGTGGTGAGAGCCTTTACCCAGGCCAGAACACCACAGAATTGTGCCCGGTTACGGATTTCGACGGTCGTGCGATTTACAATAGCGCCTCCGAGCCGGATGCAGTGGAGATCGCGCGCAGATCACAGTCCTATCACCGGCCCTATCATGCAGCTCTTGAGACAGAGCTTTACCGCGTCAAAGACCTCAACGGCTTTGCAATACTCTACGATTGTCACTCAATCCGCTCTAAAATCCCTTTTCTTTTCAAAGGCACCCTGCCGGATTTCAATATCGGCACCAATAACGGCCAGACCTGCGCGCCAGAGATTGAGGAGATAACGCTTGCTCTTTGCAAAGCTGCTCCGGATTACTCAACGGTCGTAAATGGTCGTTTCAAAGGCGGCTGGACCACGCGACAGTATGGCCGCCCGGATGAGGGGTTTCATGCCATTCAGATGGAGCTTGCCCAATCCACCTATTTGGGCGATGAGGCCCCGCCTTGGAGCTATGACGCTGAAAAAGCGGGGCATTTACGCGCACATCTCGGTGCAATTCTTACCCGCCTGCAAAGCTGGATACCCTGATGACCGACCCACGAAAAAACACCCGCGATGTCTTTCCGCCTACCGGACCGGAGCTTAATGCCAAAAGCTGGCAGACCGAGGCGCCGATGCGGATGATGATGAACAATCTGCACCCGGACGTGGCCGAAAATCCGCATGAGTTGGTGGTCTATGGCGGGATCGGTCGCGCGGCACGAACATGGGATGATTTTGACCGGATCGTAAATAGTCTGAAGACATTAGAGGCCGATGAGACGCTTGTGGTGCAGTCAGGAAAACCAGTGGCCATTATTCGGACTCATACGGATGCGCCACGCGTGCTGATCGCTAATTCCAACATCGTGCCGCATTGGGCCAATTGGGATCACTTTAACGAGTTAGATCGCAAGGGGCTGATGATGTACGGACAGATGACCGCGGGGTCGTGGATCTACATCGGCACCCAGGGTATTGTGCAAGGCACCTATGAGACCTTTGTCGAAGCCGGGAGACAGCATTACGAAGGTGATCTCACAGGCAAGTGGATCCTGACCGCAGGCCTTGGGGGAATGGGCGGGGCGCAGCCCTTGGCGGCCGTCTTTGCAGGGGCGTGTTGTCTGGCGGTAGAATGTAATCCCGAGAGCATCGAATTTCGTCTTCGCACCAAATATCTTGATGAGAAGGCAGAAACACTGGACGAGGCGCTGGAACTGATCGAGCGCTGGACCAGGGCAGGTGAGGCAAAATCCGTTGGCCTGCTTGGCAATGCCGCAGACATTTTCCCCGAGATATACGCGCGCGGCATCCGGCCAGATATTGTCACAGACCAAACCAGTGCGCACGATCCAATCAACGGCTACCTGCCCCAAGATTGGAGCCTCGGCGAATGGCGTGAGAAGCGAGAGAGCGATCCGAGAGCGGTTGAGAAAGCTGCGCGCGCGTCTATGAAAACCCATGTCGAAGCGATGGTAAATTTCTGGAACGGAGGTGTTCCAACGCTCGATTATGGGAATAATATCAGGCAAGTGGCGCTTGAGGAGGGTTTTGAAAACGCTTTTGCCTTTCCTGGTTTCGTGCCCGCCTACATCCGCCCGCTATTCTGTCGCGGTGTGGGTCCTTTTCGTTGGTGCGCTTTGTCAGGTGATCCAGAAGATATCTACCGAACCGACGCCAAGATGAAAGAACTTTTCCCAAGCAACATGCACTTGCATAAATGGCTCGACATGGCACAGGAACGTATCGCTTTTCAGGGCCTTCCGGCGCGAATTTGCTGGATAGGCTTAGGCGACCGGCACCGTGCAGGGCTGGCATTCAATGAGATGGTGGCAAGCGGCGAATTGAAAGCGCCGGTGGTGATCGGACGCGATCACTTGGATAGTGGTTCTGTTGCATCCCCCAACCGAGAAACCGAGGCGATGAAAGACGGCTCGGATGCGGTTTCTGACTGGCCGCTCTTGAATGCGCTGATCAACACGGCAAGTGGGGCGACCTGGGTGTCTTTGCACCATGGTGGCGGCGTTGGAATGGGCTTTTCCCAACATGCAGGGATGGTCATCGTCGCCGATGGAACAGAGGAAGCCGCAAGGCGGCTCGAGAGGGTTCTATGGAACGATCCCGCCTCTGGTGTCTGGCGGCATGCAGATGCTGGATACGAAGACGCCATAGCCTGCGCCAAAGAGCATGACCTGCGCTTGCCCGGGATTTTCGGAAACTGACGGCACGAATCCCAAAAGCCAGGCATGATTAATAAGCTGATGTTGAAGAGACTTCCGATTGTACAAATCAGATGCACCACGTTGCCTTTTGACATCGTCATCAGCACATGAAGTCACCTTCTGGCGTATCGAAGAAAACAACTTTTCTTTTGAAAGCATGCACATAGCTTGCATGCCCGGCTTTCTGAAATTCGTAAACCTCTCCTTAACCCTTCTTTCCAAAAATCAAATAGCAACAATTTTCTTGAAATGTTCTCCTTTTGTATTCATACATCATCGGAACAAGAGGTGAACAAAGCAGTCATAGACGCCCCTTTCGGCGTGTGGAATAAGGAAGACGACAGGTATGGCAACGGCAGACATTTTGGCAATGGACCCCAAGAAAAACGCAGATCGTCAGAAGGCGCTTGATAGCGCTCTGGCGCAGATTGAACGCCAGTTCGGCAAAGGTTCGATCATGAAAATGGGCGCCGATAATCCGGTGCAAGAGGTTGAGGCCACATCGACCGGCTCACTTGGTCTTGATATCGCGCTTGGCATTGGTGGACTGCCGAAAGGACGCATTGTCGAGATTTACGGCCCTGAAAGCTCGGGCAAGACGACGTTGACCCTGCATTGTGTTGCGGAGGAGCAGAAGAAGGGCGGCGTCTGCGCTTTTGTCGATGCTGAACATGCGCTTGACCCAATTTATGCCCGCAAGCTTGGAGTTGATCTTGATGAGCTGTTGATCTCGCAACCGGATACGGGCGAGCAATCGCTTGAGATTGTCGACACTTTGGTGCGTTCAGGTGCCGTTTCGATGATTGTAGTGGACTCCGTTGCAGCGCTAACGCCCAAGTCAGAGCTTGAAGGTGATATGGGCGACAGTAATGTGGGCGTGCAAGCGCGCTTAATGAGCCAAGCCATGCGAAAGCTCACAGGCTCGATCAACCGTTCAAAATGTACTGTGATCTTCATCAACCAAATCCGCATGAAAATTGGTGTGATGTTTGGAAGCCCGGAGACCACAACCGGTGGTAACGCGCTGAAATTCTACAGCTCCGTGCGCATGGATATCCGCCGCATCGGTGCCATCAAGGACCGCGACGAAGTGGTCGGCAACCAGACCCGCGTTAAGGTCGTGAAAAACAAAATGGCACCGCCATTCAAGCAGGTCGAGTTTGACATCATGTATGGCGAGGGCATCTCAAAAATGGGTGAGCTGCTCGACCTTGGCGTTAAAGCTGGCGTGGTCGAAAAATCCGGCAGCTGGTTCAGCTATGGAGACGAGCGTATCGGCCAGGGGCGCGAAAACGCCAAGGAATTTCTGAAAGAGAACAAGCAAACGGCCTATGAAATCGAGGACAAGATCCGCGCGGCCCATGGGCTTGATTTTGACATGCCCGAAGGCGAGGCCAAGGATGATGACAACGACGTCCTCGATGCAGGTGCTTCCGGCGGGGATATTTAGAGTAAAAAGAAAGCTGGAGAGCTATTTCCCAAATAGTTTAGCCCGAGGCGCGCCTCGGGCTTTCTTTTTGGGTCTGGCCTGTGGACATGCGACAGGCTGCCTTGTAGATCAACCGGGCCTTAAGCCTACGAGAAATGTTATGCCTACGCTCAATGAAATCCGCTCGACCTTCCTGAACTTCTTTGATCGCAACGATCATGAAGTTGTGGCGAGCTCGCCATTGGTGCCGCGCAATGATCCGACGCTGATGTTCGTAAACTCCGGCATGGTGCAGTTTAAGAACCTCTTCACCGGGGTGGAGACGCGGGATTACCAACGCGCCACAACATCGCAGAAATGTGTCCGCGCGGGTGGTAAACATAACGACTTGGATAATGTCGGTTATACCGCACGGCACCATACGTTTTTTGAGATGCTCGGGAATTTCAGCTTCGGCGATTACTTCAAATCGGATGCGATCCCCTTCGCGTGGGACTTGCTCACCAAAGATTTCGAGATCGACGCCAGCAAGCTTTTGGTGACGGTTTATCACACTGATGATGAGGCCGCAGAGATCTGGAAAAAGCACGCCGGGCTGAGCGATGACCGTATCATCCGTATTCCGACGGACGATAACTTTTGGTCCATGGGATCAACCGGCCCATGCGGGCCATGCACCGAGATTTTCTATGACCACGGCCCAGAGATTTGGGGCGGCCCTCCTGGCAGTCCAGAAGAAGACGGCGATCGCTTTATCGAGATCTGGAACCTGGTCTTCATGCAAAACGAGCGTTTTGAGGATGGCAGTCAGATCGATCTTGAAATGCAATCGATCGATACCGGCATGGGCCTGGAACGGATCGGCGCGCTTCTGCAAGGCAAGCACGACAATTACGACACGGACTTGATGCGTTCGCTGATCGAGGCGAGCGCGCATGCAACAAGCCAGGACCCGGATGGCAGGGGTAATGTGCATCACCGCGTGATTGCCGATCACCTTCGCTCAACCTCCTTTCTGATAGCGGATGGTGTGATGCCCTCGAATGAAGGGCGCGGTTATGTCCTTCGGCGGATCATGCGGCGCGCCATGCGGCATGCGCATTTACTTGGCGCTCAAGATCCGGTCATGCACCGGTTGGTGCCGACGCTTGTTGGCCAGATGGGACAGGCCTTCCCAGAGTTGGGTCAGGCACAGGCGCTTATTGAAGAAACGCTGGAGCTCGAAGAGAAAAGATTTAAACAAACGCTCGACCGCGGGCTGAGGCTTCTTGATGACGAGTTGGACAAGCTGCCAGATGGATCGGTTCTACCGGGCGAGGTTGCCTTCAAGCTTTACGACACATATGGCTTCCCGCTTGATCTGACGCAGGATGCGCTGCGCGAGAAGGAGCGTGAGGTCGATATTGCCGGGTTTGATGCGGCGATGGCCGAGCAGAAGGCCAAGGCACGTGCCGCTTGGGCAGGCTCCGGCGAGGCAGCAGATGCTGGTGTTTGGCTCGATATTGCCGAAGAAACCGGCACAACGGATTTCCTCGGCTACGACACGGAAATCGCCGAAGGTCAGATCGTGGCCCTTGTGCAGGACGGCAAGCGCGTGGAAATGGCTAAAACCGGCGAAAGCGTACAAATCGTATTCAATCAGACGCCATTCTATGCAGAATCCGGTGGCCAGGTTGGAGATACGGGCACGCTCCGTTTCGAAAGCGGGCTGGCGCAGGTTACCGACACCAAAAAAGTAGCCGGGGTTTTCATCCATATAGCGGAAGTTATGGAAGGCGAGATCGCGACCGGAGCGGCGGCGCAGCTTGAGGTCAACCAAACAAGGCGCAGCACGATCCGCGCCAACCACTCGGCCACGCATCTATTGCACGAGGCTTTGCGCAATGCCCTGGGCGAGCATGTGGCGCAGCGCGGCTCCCTCAATGCACCGGACCGGCTGCGTTTTGACTTTAGCCATGGCAAAGCTTTGAGCCTGGATGAATTGAAACAGGTCGAGACTGAGGTAAATGCCTTTATCCGGCAAAACACGAGCGTTGAGACACGGATCATGACGCCTGACGATGCGCGCGAGATCGGCGCGCAGGCGCTTTTTGGTGAGAAGTATGGCGACGAGGTGCGCGTGGTCTCTATGGGGCGCGCGGAAGGATCCGGTAAGGGGCTTGATGGCGAAACCTATTCGCTTGAGCTTTGCGGCGGCACCCATGTGCAGCGCACGGGCGACATTGGCGTATTCGTCACATTGGGCGATAGCGCATCAAGTGCTGGCGTACGTCGGATTGAGGCGCTTACAGGCGACGCCGCCTTTAAATATCTCAGCGGCCAGGATCATACCCTAGCCGATGTAGCGCTAGAGCTTAAGGCGCAGGCTGGCGATGTGCCTGGCAGAGTGCGCACACTTCTAGAGGATCGCAAAGCTTTGACGGCTGAGGTTGCGCAGTTGCGGCGTGAGCTTGCTATGGGTGGCGGTGCAACCGGTGGACCAGAAGCCAAAGAGATCAGCGGGGTGCAGTTCCTGGCGCAGGTCCTGGCAGGCGTTTCCGGCAAAGACCTGCCACCTATGATCGACGAGATGAAAGCACAGCTTGGTTCCGGCGCAATCCTGTTGATTGCCGATACCGGAGGCAAAGCAGCCGTAGCGGCTGGTGTAACGAAAGACTTGACCGAAACGCTCTCTGCTGTTGATCTGGTACGCGCGGCGGTCTCTGAACTGGGCGGTAAGGGCGGCGGCGGCCGCCCTGACATGGCCCAGGGTGGCGGCGCAGATGCCAGGAAGGCGGACGCTGCGATCAGGGCGGTGGAGCAATTGCTGCAGGCATAAAGACCCCGCACTCAGATGGAGGGGGAACTTATGACTGCCTATCTAATTGCGCGCATCACCGTAACCGCGCCCGAGGATTATCAGAGCTATGCCAGTCAAACAGTGGCTTTGGCAGAGAAAGCTGGCGGTCGATTTTTGGTCAAAGGCGGCTTTCAGACACAGGTCGAAGGAAATAGCCCGGAGCGACATGTTCTCATTGAGTTTCCAGATCACGACACCGCGTTGAATTGGTATAACTCACCGGAATATCAACGAATTTTACCAATCGCGACATCCAGCAGCGAACGCGATATTGTGATCGTCGACGGAATATAAGGAGACCGGACATGCCAGCTCTATGGATAGCCCATGTGAATGTGACCGATGCAGAGGCTTATGGAAAATACGCTGCCCTCGCAGGCCCCGCGATAGACAAGCACGGTGGGTATTTTATCGCCCGTGCGGGCCGCTATGTGCAACTTGAAGGTAAAGATCGGCCGCGCAATGTGGTTGCCAAGTTTCCTTCTGTTGAGGATGCGGAGGCGTGCTACAATAGTGCGGAATATCAAAAAGCTCTTGGCTTTGCCCGGGATGCCTCTGAACGCGAATTGGTGATTGTCGAGACAACAGAATAGTGCGCGGCACCCTTGGCGCTTTGACCCGGACACATGCGGCCCAAGGCAGTATTGAATGGATAGGCCTGCGTCCCGCGCGCAAAGCTGAAATGATGGCAACTAATGCCGTGACACTTGGCGAGGCAGGACTGCCCGGCGATCACGCGAAATCCGGCAACCGAGCGGTGACATTGATCCAGGCTGAACATCTACCTGTGATCGCTTTATTGGCTGGCCTGAACGAGGTAACGCCACATCAGCTTAGGCGAAATATCGTTGTTAGCGGTATAAATCTGATCGCCTTACGCAATGTACCTCTCCGGCTCGGCGAGGCTTTAATTGAGCTAACCGCACCCTGCCCTCCTTGCTCTCGAATGGAAACGGCCCTGGGCCTCGGTGGCTACAACGCAATGCGAGGCCATGGTGGGTGGTATGCGAAAATCATTCGTTCAGGCGAGGCCCGTATAGGTGGCGTTTGCACGCCGATATACCAGACGCCATAAACAAAATAGTAAGTACATTTATACTGCAAAATCAGTTTCTTAGGTGTAAATAAGCCATCATTCCAAAAACAATCCAAAATTGCATGAAGTGTTATTTGACATTTCCTTTTATGGGTAACTAGGTGAGATTGGTTGCTCTGCGCAACGAAGGGAAACGGGAAAAAATTATGAGTCATAAAGTGAAGATGGCGTCTTGCCTAGCGGTAATTTCTTTGGCTGCTTGTAGCGGCGGCGGTTCTAATTTGGCAGCATCTCCGACGGCTTCGGGCATTGGAACAGTGTCGGGTACAAGTATAGACGTAAACCTCAGTGATGAAGGAAACAGAAGCATTTCTACGCCGGTTGGTCGAGTAGCGATTGCCACCGGGATCGATCAGGGAGCTGGCCAGGTACAAGGGTTCGCTGGTATCGCGCCAGGCGCATCAGTGGGTGCGGAAGTCACCAACGGAAATGCGACATATAACTCAAACTACATATACACCGTAGTCGACAATGTTGTACGGACAGATTCGACGGTCAGCGGAGATCGCGTTGACGTCTCCGGGAATATAACCCTGAACGCCGATTTTGACGGGGGCACACTAACGGGCAATGACCCGGGCACTATCCTGAACGGAAACACAGGTTTATCAGTCAATGCCACAATCGACGGCAGTAATCTTGGTGGTACGGCTACTGCAAACTACAGCGCTTTTTCTATACGTAGTGGCAACTTCAGCGGTAGCGCAACTGGTGCTGTCACAGGCCAGATCGGTGCTGACGGCGTGATTGGTGTATTTGAAGGCAACGATCCAAATACAGTTGTGGTTGGTGGTTTCATCGGCAGCTGATCCTGCAGGGCAAGGCTATCAAGCTACATGTTGCCTTACGCATTGGCCAAACGAACATTGCAAGCAGCGCCACCTATTGTGGTGCTGTTGCTTTTTCTTGCGAACTCTTCTTTGGCCCAAGTCGCACCAATTCTGGAAGAGCGGCTGACCAGTCTGGTCAACCAAGGACGTTATGTCCAAGCGCGAATTGTGCTCGCCCAAGCATCCAGTGATCCGATTGAAAGACAGCTTTTAGAAGGCAGAATTGCAAAATCAAACGGGAAATTCGGCACTGCGACACGGATTTTGGAAGATGCGCTGCGGGCGCGATCAAACGACATCAGAATTCGCCGCGAACTTGCGCATACACTGTTTATCTCAGGAAAATTCTCAAGGGCAAAATTTCATTTCAACCGTCTGATCGCCACGGATCCCGATCCAGCGCTGCGCGCAAGTTACCGCAGCTTTCTGTCGGAAATTGGGAAAAAGCGCCCAGTAACATGGAATGCATTTTTCGCATTTGAGCCTTCTACCAACATCAACAGAGGCTCATCCAATACGACTTTTTCGACAAGTCTTGGAGATCTGGAAATTGATGACGATAGTCAATCCACCTCCGGCATTGGGCTTACATACGGGCTCTCAGCAACGGTTAATCTGGATTTCACACCCAGAACCGTAACGCAGCTTACTCTTGGTTACACACGAACCGATTTCACAGAAGATACACAGTTTAGCTTTGACCGCAGGTCGATCTCTTTTCTGCATAGGTTTAGCACCGGAAAAACCGCATGGAATTTCTCGATTTTCGGCGTGCGCGAGCGTCATAAAGACAGTGACGATTTCGTCTCAGTCGGGACATCTTTGCAAGCAAGCCGTTTCCTTAACGCCAGAACACGCGTGTCGCTTGCGGCATCTGTTGAAGACAGAGACTTTCTCGAGTCACCCTCCCGAAGTGGCGAGTTTAACATTTTCCGGTTTGATGTCGAATATGAGTTGACCAGGTCATTCGCTGTTTCCGGAGGCCTATCTTTTGAAAAATCCAAGGCGCGATCCGAAAGCCTTCGGTTTGAAGGACCAGCCATATTCTTGTCGGCAACAAAGCTTTGGCCTCTTGGCGTTGCAACGAATGCCACAATCCTTGCAGGCGAACGTCAGTTCGAGGGTTTGTTCCCGCTGACCGACATGCGACGCAGGGACGAGTACCAAGGGATCGTCGCGCGCGTGCAGTTCAACAGGCTGCCCATCTATGGTTTCACGCCCTCTGTGCAATGCCGCGCAGAGCAAAACAACTCCAATATTTCACTGGCGGAATTCGATGTGTTTGGCTGTGGCCTGCGTTTCTCTCGCGGATTTTAGCACGTTTGGCTAGGTCAATCAGAGCTGGCCGTGATCGCGGCGTTGTTCCAGAGCATGCAATAAGCCCTATACGTTACAACGCGGTGTGCGGGCATGGGGAATTTTGCGCATAGAATTAGGCTGACAAGCAATTGAATAACCGTGATTTATTTGGGTGATGTTGCAAGCTCAAAGCAATTTAAGATTGCACAAG
This sequence comes from Pseudomonadota bacterium, assembly GCA_038531775.1. Classification (GTDB taxonomy): domain Bacteria; phylum Pseudomonadota; class Alphaproteobacteria; order Rhodobacterales; family Rhodobacteraceae; genus Roseovarius. The sequence goes on from JBCBBI010000002.1 coordinate 51,276, forward strand.
AACGTGATTTAACAAAGATTTTACCGCCACACTGGCGTTTCTGTGATTGTGATGGGTCAATGCAATTTTGGAGCAAAGCAATGACCTACAGAAGTATATTTTGTATATGTTTATCATTGATTGGTTTGTCCGCATGCGACACCGGAGCAGATGTCACCAGCGCCGCTTCGACAGGCAATTTCGTCAACAAAGCAAGCCCATCCAACTTTGGCGACTCAGAGTTTGAGTCCATGAGGCGATAATCGCATCACGGCTGCAAAACAAGTGCTCTAGGCCGTTCTCGCCGCCCTTTTTCTTTCATGCGGATCAAGGTGGATTTTGCGCAGGCGGATCGCGTTTGGCGTAACCTCGACAAGCTCGTCATCGTCGATATATGCAATTGCTTCTTCTAACGAGAATTGCACATGCGGGGTTAGGCGAACCGCCTCATCAGACCCAGACGCACGCACATTCGTCAGCTTTTTACCCTTTAGAGGGTTTACCTCTAGATCGTTGTCGCGACTGTGCTCGCCGATGATCATGCCTTGATAGGTTTTGTCTTGCGGGCCAATGAACATACGTCCGCGTTCCTCGAGGTTCCAAAGGGCATAAGCTACGGCCTCACCCGCCTCCATCGAAATCAGCACACCCGCCCGGCGTCCAGGGATCGGCCCCTTATGCGCCGCCCAGCCATGAAACACCCGGTTCAAAACACCTGTTCCACGCGTATCCGTCAGAAACTCACCGTGATAGCCGATCAACCCACGCGACGGCACAAGTGCGATGATCCGTGTCTTCCCGGCCCCGGATGGCTTCATTTCCGTCATCTCACCGCGGCGAGGACCGGTGAGTTTCTCAATCACGGCGCCAGTGTAGTCGTCATCGACATCGATCGTGACCTCTTCAACCGGCTCCACCATTTGTCCGTTTTCATCTTCTCGCATTAGAACGCGCGGTCTTGAAATTGAAAGCTCGAAACCTTCTCGGCGCATGTTTTCGATGAGAACGCCCATTTGCAACTCACCACGACCAGCCACGTCAAAAGCCTCGCCGCCAGGCGTATCTGTAACTCGAATGGCGACATTCTGTTCGGCCTCTTTCAAAAGCCGTTCACGGATCACCCGGGACTGCAGCTTTTTGCCATCGCGTCCGGCAAGAGGGGAATCGTTGATGCCAAAAGTGACCGAAATCGTAGGTGGATCAATCGGTTGCGCCTCAATTGGCTCTTCGACAGCGAGCGCGCATATAGTGTCGGCAACCGTGGCTTTGGACATGCCAGCCAGCGCTACGATATCGCCCGCCTGCGCCTCTTCGATATCCTGCATTGCGAGGCCACGAAACGCCTGAATTTTACTGACGCGAAACTGCTCGATCTTTTGGCCAATACGCGAGAGCGCTTGAACGGTGGCGCCTGTCTTCAATTTACCGGATTCCACTCGCCCCGTGAGCATACGACCAACAAAGGGATCGGCGCTCAGCGTGGTCGCCAGCATGGTGAAGTCATCCTCCTGCCGACTGATCTGCCGCGGGGCGGGCACGTGATTGATGATCAACTCGAACAGCGCCGAAAGATCCTTGCGCGGGCCATCAAGCTCATGATCAGCCCAGCCAGAGCGGCCGGAGCCATACATGTGAGGAAAGTCCAGCTGATCCTCGTTTGCATCGAGCGAGGCGAAGAGATCAAAGCACTCATCAAGGGCGCGATCAGGCTCCGCATCAGGTTTATCGACCTTATTGAGCAGAACAATCGGGCGCAGGCCCAGGGCCAAGGCCTTGGAGGTCACAAACTTGGTCTGCGGCATGGGCCCCTCTGCTGCATCGACGAGCAAGAGGACGCCATCCACCATGCTAAGGATACGCTCCACCTCACCACCAAAATCCGCGTGACCTGGTGTGTCGACCACATTGATGCGGGTTGATTTCCATTCCAGACTGGTGGTCTTAGCCAGGATCGTGATGCCGCGCTCACGTTCAAGATCATTGCTGTCCATGGCGCGCTCTGCCACGGCTTGGCCCACGCGAAATGCGCCAGCCTGCTTCAGCAATTCGTCAACCAGTGTGGTTTTGCCATGGTCCACGTGGGCAATGATAGCGATGTTGCGCAAGTCCATGCGGCTTGATCCTCGAATTAGGGTTTTGTGGCGCATGCCCTAAAGGGCTGCGCGCAGTAACGCCAGTGGCAAATGTCTCTTTGTTAAAAAAGCGTCTCTGAGCGTGTCAGAACGGAATTTCGTCGTCGTAGTCGCGTGATGGCGCAGGTTGGCCGGGGCCGTCATCCATAGGTGCACCGCCGCCATATCCGATGGAGTCGCCACCGCCACCGCCGCCGTCACGGCCGTCAAGGAAAGTCAGCTCGCCCGCATATGGACGCAGAACCACCTCTGTTGAATAGCGGTCCTGACCGGATTGGTCTTGCCACTTGCGCGTCTCAAGCTTGCCTTCGATGTAAACTTTGGAGCCCTTGCGCAGGTATTGTTCTGCCAGACGTGCAAGATTTTCATTAAAGATGGCAACGCTATGCCACTCGGTGCGCTCCCGGCGCTCGCCTGTGTTGCGATCTTTCCAATTTTCAGAGGTAGCGATGCGCAGATTGCAGACCTTGCCGCCATTCTGGAAGGTGCGCGTTTCCGGATCTCTGCCGAGATTTCCGATCAGGATAACCTTGTTGACAGACCCGGCCATGGCATTCTCCTAATTAAATCGAGTTTGGCGTTTCTGTTACATCACTCTCAACTGATGAAGAAACCCCTAAAATTTTAGCGAATTAAGCATTTCCGGCTAATCTCATCTTTTGCAAGGGAATATATGGCAATCTTTGCAAATTTAGCTATAACATGGTGAGGTTGCTGGACCGGGGAAGTTAAAAACTATGCGTAATGTGTTTGCCTTTTTGGCTTGCGTAACGGTGGCGTTACCGTTGCCTGCAAGCGCCGAAATTTTTTCTAGCAAAAGCGGCAGCAAGCTTTTCAAGTCGCAGACCCGCGTTCTCGATACACGCGCTCGGCAGCAGTATAATTCATCGGTTCGCCTCCAGCCCAAAAAGATCAACACACCCACCAAATGGAATGATTTCAATTTCTCGGGTCTCAAAAGCAACTACCGTGGCAAATACCTTGCCCCTGCACGAGCGGCGGCTCAACGCTACAATATTCCTGAAAACCTCTTTCTTCGTTTGGTACAGCAGGAATCGGCGTGGAACCCGAAAGCCAAGTCGCACAAGGGTGCAATTGGCCTTGCGCAACTCATGCCGGGAACGGCCGCCTATCTCGGCGTGAACCCATACGATCCAAATGAAAACCTCGACGGCGGCGCGCGCTATCTGGCTGAGCAATACCGTAAGTTTGGCTCTTGGCGCCTTGCTTTGGCAGCCTATAACGCAGGACCAGCGGCGGTAGAGAAGTACAACGGCGTTCCGCCGTATAAAGAGACCCGGAACTACGTTAAGGTCATCTGGGGCAGCTGAAGTCGATAACTTCGTTTTACACATAGTGCCTGCGTCCAGTTGCATGTAAATACAGCTGACACCACAAAAAATGAGCGATAACCCAGAAATTAGCGTGTTCAACATGCCGCCTGAATGGGCACCCCATGCGCGAACATGGATGATGTGGCCACGGCGCGGCGAGGTTTGGGATGATATCCGTGCGACACAGAAAAACTACACCTCTGTGGCCCACGAAATCCGCGATTTTGAACCCGTAAGCATGGTCGTCCATCCCGAAGACCGGGCGCAGGCACACTCGATGCTTGGCTCAGATATTGAGCTTCTGGAACACCCGATTGATGACAGCTGGGCACGCGACGCAGGACCATGTTTTCTGACCAACGAGGCTGGCGAACGGGCCGGAGTGTGTTTTGAATTCAACGCCTGGGGGCAGAAATATACGCCGTTTGACGGAGACAATTCAGCTGCCGCAGCCATTCTAGAGGCAGCGGGCGTTCCGGCCGTTCATTCTGATCTAATTGCAGAAGGTGGCGGGGTTTCCGTCGATGGTGAGGGAACCATTCTTAGCACCGAAAGCTGTTTTCCGAATGCAAACCGAAATCCTGACTGGTCGCGGGACGATATCGAACAGGAGCTGCTGCGGAAGCTTGGCGCGAAGAAGCTGATCTGGCTGCCAGGCAATGCCGAAGAAACAGAGACGGATGGTCATGTAGACGGCATCTCTGTTTTTGTTGGTTCAGGTGCGGCGATTATTCAGGACCCTGGTCCATCTCACCATCACTGGCACGATATTCATGCCGCCAATATTGAAGCAATTGAGCACCAGACTGACGCGCAAGGTCGTGAGATCCGCCTTTTCCGCCTGCCGGATGCGTCCGAAATACAAGTAGATGGTGCTGACATCTGCGATTCTTACGTTAATTCATACATTTGCAACGGTGCGGTCATCATGCCGCAATACGGCATTCGCCAAGACGGGCTAGTGCGTGAAATCCTGCAAGAGGCGCTGTCGGGACGTGAGGTGATCAGTGTACCGATCTGGGACATCGCCATTGGCGGCGGCGGTATTCATTGCATCACGCAGCAGGAGCCCTTGGGCCAACGAGATGCGATAAAATAGACCGGCTGGCAAAATCAGCTTGCGGTTAGGCGCGAATGCGATTTGTTTGAAGCGATGAAAGCGTTCCTCGACAAAACCCAAGCAGATCATAACCCGCAGAATTTCATGGTGAGCGGGGTAAAAAAGCCAAGCCCGGAAACACCAAAGCGGATTGAACTGCTGAAGAAAGGTGCGGAAGCGGCGGGATGCGTGTTTCAAACGCCCATTGATGCAGGAATAGCGCCAATCGCCGCAGTGCATTCGGCCGCTTATTTGCAATTTCTGCAATCAATCCACAAGCGCTGGAGCAAACTTGAAGGAGCAAGCCCGGAGGTCATCCCAAACGTGCATCCTGCCAGTCGCAGCGACGGCTACCCCAGTTCGCCCATCGGGCAGGCGGGCTATCACCAGGCCGACACAGCATGCCCGATTGGCCCACGCACCTTCACAGCCGCCTACAGCTCTGCCCAATGCGCAATTGCCGCCGCTGATGCGGTGGCTCGCGGGGATCAAACGGCCTATGCCCTTTGCCGCCCGCCCGGACATCATGCTTTTTCAGACATGGCCGGTGGGTTTTGCTTTCTCAACAACGCCGCCATTGCGGCGCAGCGTTTGCATAGTCGGGGATGGCGGCCTGCGGTTCTGGATGTCGACGTACATCACGGAAATGGCACGCAGGGCATATTCTATCAACGGGATGACATTCTTACGGTCTCCATTCACACTGACCCGAATGAGTTTTACCCGTTTTTCTGGGGCCATGCTTCGGAAACGGGGGAAGGCGACGGAGAGGGCGCGAACCTTAACCTTCCGCTGCCGCGCGGTGCCGGAGACAAGGATTTCTTTCCCGCCCTCGATAAGGCACTTGAAAAGGTGGCTGATTTTGGCGCGCAGATCCTTGTGGTCTCCCTTGGTTTGGATGCACATGTCTCAGACCCGTTCAAAGGCATGACATTAAGCACACCTGCTTTCACTTTGATTGCACAACAAATATCGCGCACCGGTCTGCCTCTGGTTCTTGTGCAAGAAGGTGGTTATGTGTCTGATGAGCTAACACAGAACCTTGCAGCATTTCTTGAAGGCATCGGCTAAAGCGTCCTCAAAACACCGCTGTATCGGACAAGTTTTCCGCCCCAGGGTGTCTTGATCTCGATATCAAAGCCGTACCCGCCCTTTTTGGGTCGTTCGCTCGCACTGACTTTTGGACAGGCCCAAAGCGGCAGCGGAACACCAAGAAGCCGGAAACGCATATCGATCAGGTCAAGCCCACCATCGCGCGTCTCCAACCGGCATAGTACAGTAAGACCTCCCAAACTCTCATGTAGCCAGCCGTCTTTTTCACTAAGGATTGAGCTCATCCTGTGGTCACCCATCTGACGCTGCCAATTGTCGACATCGCCCTTGGCCGTGTTGGAGAATATCACTGACGCTTGCCCCGGTTTGTAGGGAAAACCGAACACTCTAAGCGCAAATCGAAAAAGTGGGTTTGTTGTTGTCTCGACGTCAATCACTCCGTCAAAGGCCCCGTGAGAGGCATGCAAAGCGCGGCATTCCGGCGAAAGTGCTTCGAGCCCGGCTTCACCCAAAACCCGCGCATAAACCGTGCTCATCGCACCAACTTCGCCTGAAGTGCTGCATCGGGCAGCGCGCACATATCAGCCCTGCCAAAAAGTGAATACCGGTTGCGCGCAATTCTTGCATACAGCCAGTCCTGCAATCCATTGGGCAAGAAGGAGACTAGCCACAGAAAACTGTAACCACGATGTAGCCGAGGGAAAAGCCGAATGATCGCGTCAAGCGAACCCCAGGCTTGCCCATTTTCAATCAAGAGCCAGCTCTCTGGGTTGTCCACTGTCATCCCGTAATGCAAGAGTAGGGCACGCCCAAGCGGGCTTTGCGCTGGAGCAATCCGCACCACATCATGCTTGTCCAAACGCGCTATGCGACGCGCTGCGGATGTACACAACGCGCATTCCGCATCCATGACCAGGTGAATTTTCCCATGATCAAATGCTGGCACATCGCTGTCTTCGCGAAAACTAAAGGCGGTTTTGCTTTCGGGTCTCAAGGGCTTACACTCATGCGGCTGTAGTTAGGGTTTTGTGCTGCATGCGCCAGCGATAGAAATGTCGCAGTCACATCAGACCTTATAGAAATGGCTGCCATAAGAACCGCCACCGGGGCCTGAAGGGAAAGCACCTTCATCGCGGAAACGTCGATGACACCGCGCCAGCGCCTTTTTGTCCAGAACTACACCGAGACCTGGCCCATCCGGCACCTTCACGAAACCGTCCCTTGGCTCAAACGGCCCGCCTTCGATCACATCATCAGCATACCAGCGAAATAGCGTTTGACTTGCATCATCAATAGCTTCCAAAGCAGCGCTCATGTGCAGATAGGCAGCGCTCGCCACACCTGTTTCTCCGCTATGGAAACGAAAACCGATACTAGCCTTTTCGCAGGCTTTTATAAACTTCACTCCACCTGAGATCCCTCCCAATTCATTCAGGTTAGTGACAATCGCATCTGGTACGCCAAGCGTTTTTGCTCTGGGCAGGTCAACGAGATGGCTGGAAAACAGCATATTGGTCTCCTCGCGCAGTTGTGCAAGTTCCTCATAGGTTTCAACAGGTTCTTCTATCCAGCTTGTGTTGAAAAGCTCCAACTGTTTAAGCCGTTCCTTCGCCGTTTCGACAAACCATCCACCATTGGCATCAAGCCGTAGCTCTCGATCTCCTATGACGGCGCAGATTTCGCGCAGCATATGCAGCTCAGTTTCGAAATCGACCGTCGCGAGCTTCCCCTCAAATATCCGCGCGCCGTGCTCCTCGACCATCTGCGCACAAAATCGAGCTATTTCTAAAGGCGTCGCTTCGCCGGGATGATTTGGTCCGGGATCGCGAAAGGCGAAGTATTCAGTGAGGGCGATATGATCCCGGTGCTTGCCGCCCAGCAATTGCCAAAGCGGCACGCCCTCTGTTTTGCCACGCGCATCCCACATGGCGATCTCGATACCGCCAAAGGCGCGTTTTTTAGCCAACACATTATCCCAGGGACTATAGGACATGCCCGGAACACATTGATTTCGGGCCGTTTCAATGTTTCTTATATCGCACCCAATGAGCCGCTGGCCCATCGCCTCAACATCAATTGAGCGATCCCCATCGGCGCATTCACCGAGACCGACAACACCGTCATCTGTCTCAAGCTCAATGATGGTTTTGGTCAACGACGCGATAGAGCCATAGCTAAAACGATACGGCGCAACAAAAGGGATATTGACCGGCGTCGCACGGATTGCGCGAATTTTACTCATACTGGGAGGCTGACGCCCAAAAGCTTGGCAAGGCTTCCAAGGGTGTCAGAATCGTCGCCTGCCAAAGGCGCATCGCGTGAAAGATAAAGCGTGGCCTGGCTACTCAAAATCAGACCGTCTTCTAATTTTTTCAGATGGTTAGCTCGCAAGGTTGAACCGCTTGAGGTAATATCGGCAATGGCCTCTGCCGTCTCATTTTTGACGGTTCCTTCGGTGGCCCCTTGACTATCAATAAGTTGGTAATCCGCTACACCATGCTCGCGCAGGAACTCCCGCACCAGCCGGTGATACTTCGTCGCGATGCGTAGGCGGAAACCATGGTGCGCCCGAAAAGCGGCGGACACCGCATCAAGATCATCGAGCAGGTTCACGTCAACCCAGGCTTGCGGCACCGCCAGCACTAGATCTGCATGGCCAAATCCAAGCTCAGCGAGTTGATCAACTTGGCGAAATGGTTCTACAAGCCTTTCATGGATAAGATCTGTGCCGGTCACGCCTAAATGAATGCGCCCAGCTGCAAGCTCACGCGGGATCTCGCCAGCCGAAAGCAAAACCAGTTCTGCATTATTGACCCCGCCGACGAAGCCCGCATATTCGCGATCCGCCCCGCTCAGACCAATCTCAATTCCGCGCGCCCGAAACCACGCGAAGCTATTGTCCATCAACCGGCCTTTGGACGGCACGCCAATCTTGATACTCATGTCGCACCTTCCAATTCTAGAAGGAGGTCAGGCCGCACAACACCTCCAACTGCAGGCGTCTCCTGTCCTTGGCCAAGTTGGCGCGTCAGCGCATCATAGCGCCCTCCGCTGGCTATTGGCGACAATTCAGGGCGATTTTCAGCATAAAAACCAAAGACGAACCCGTCGTAGTATTCCATTTGCGTACGACCATAGCTCGCCTCAAAGTCCAGGGCCGCCACGTCAACACCGGCTTGACTCAGCGCGTTCAACCGCAATTCGAGACGCTCCACCGCCGGCTGCACCGCAGGCATATCGCGCGCAATCTCCTGCAGCGTTTTCAACGCATCATCTGCATGGTCAGAAACGGACAATAACGCATCGAGATTTGACACTTCTTCCGCTGAGATCGGAGGGGCTGCCGCATCTTCACGCAGCGCCTCGATGCGTTCTGCGATTTCAGAATGGCTTCGTAGACCAATCAAAGGTACATCGCCGGAGATAGGGTTATCTGCTGATAAGAGTTTTGCCCGACTAACCGACACCTCCGCACGTCCCGAAAAACGATCAATCAGCGCTCGAAATCTTTTGGGTCGCCAGATATGGCGCATCAGCGCAGTTTTGCGCCGCTCAGTGGTGTGAAGTCCAGAAACCGCCGACGTCAATATACCAATATCACCGGTCGCGGCACGCAAACCTCGACCTTCAAGCGCCTGAAAAATTGTTGAAAAAACCTTTGCATCCGCGTCTTCCGGGTGATCTGTCTGAAAGAGTTCTAGGCCAACCTGAAGGTATTCATTTGGTCTTGACCGATCGCTTTCCTGCCGTCGAAAAACCTTGCCGGAATAGGTGTAGCACGCCGGATTGCCACCGGTTTCCATATGCATCTGCACCACCGGCACAGTGAAATCCGGGCGCAGCATTTGCTCACCACGGAGCGGGTCGGATGTCACATAAGCTCGAGCGCGCATGTCCTCGCCGTAAAGGTCCAGCAAAGCCTTCGCGGGCTGCAAAACAGATGTTTCCACAACCGTCGCCCCGGACTTTACAAACCGAGCGCGTAGCTCGTCGGCCTTAGCTTGCGCCGCAGGACTCGTGCTCATTTGCCCTGCTCGTCGAGGATTTCTTTTATCTTCGCCACAAGCTGATCACGCGGCACCTCATATTGGCTTGGCCGTTCTTTCCATTCTTCAAGCGTTGCGTTCTCCGCGATCTTGGCACCAAGGATCAGGTCCTTGATCTGCACAACGCCCCGCGCTTTTTCGTCATCGCCTTCGATCACCGCAACAGGCGAGCCACGTTTGTCCGCGTATTTAAGCTGATTGCCAAAGTTCTTGGGGTTGCCCAGGTAGACCTCCGCCCGGATACCCGCCCCGCGCAACTCACCCACCATGGCCTGATAATCCGCCATACGGTCACGATCCATGACAGAGATTACGACTGGCCCTTGCTCGGTTGAACCGATCCGACCTTTTTCGCGCAACGCCGCCAAAAGCCGGTCCACGCCAATGGAGACGCCCGTGGCTGGCACCGCCTGCCCGGTAAAGCGCTTCACCAGATCGTCATAGCGCCCGCCCCCGGCGACAGAGCCGAACTGCCGCTTACGGCCCTTCTCGTCAAGAATCTCAAAGGTGAGTTCCGCCTCAAAGACAGGGCCTGTATAGTAGCCCAAGCCGCGCACGACGGAGGGATCGATCTCAATTCGGTCGGAACCGTAGCCTTGAGCGACCAGTAGGTCTGAAATCTGTTGGAGCTCCGAAATGCCCTCCACTCCGACGCGGCTATCTCCAATCGCCGCACGAAGGTTTCTAAAGGTTTCCGCGGCTGTCGAACCTTTAGCGGTGAGAAATCCAACAACTCTTTCCGCTTGTTCTGGCTCCAAACCTACACCATCAATGAAGGCGCCAGACGCGTCTATTCTTCCGGCTGTCAGAAGCTCGCGAACTCCTTTCGCGCCTACTTTATCAAACTTGTCAATCGTACGTAGCACGCCGTCTCTATCAACCTTTGCAAAAGCAGCATTTAAGGTCGCGCGGCGATCATCTTCTTCAGGAAAGCCTATCTCGGGTGTCACTACATCCAAGACGCCATTCAGCACCTTCCGGTTATTCACCCGAACAACATACTCGCCACGCGGAATGCCCACCGCCTCCAACGTGTCCGCCAGCATCGCGCAGATCTCTGCATCCGCTGCCACCGACGCCGCACCCACAGTGTCTGCATCGCATTGATAAAACTGACGATATCGCCCTGGGCCAGGCTTTTCATTACGCCAAACCGGTCCCATCGCATAGCGCCGGTAAGGCGTTGGTAAATCGTTGCGGTACTGCGCATAGACCCGGGCCAGCGGCGCCGTCAGATCATAGCGCAAGGCCATCCAATCACCCTTGTCGCCCTCATCCGCCTCTTGCCAGGCAAAAACGCCCGCATTGGGCCGGTCCACATCGGGCAGGAACTTCCCCAAAGCCTCAACAGTCTCAACCGCGCTCGTCTCAAGCGCATCAAAACCGTAGAGATGATAAACCCGCTCTATCGCATGCAGCATTTCGGCGCGCTCGCTGACTTCGGCACCGAAATAGTCACGAAAGCCCTTAGGCGTTTCCGCCTTAGGTCGAGGGGTTTTCTTCTGTTTCGCCATGATCTGGATCTCTTTTCCGGCAATTGCCGCGCGGTCTACCGGATGGGCTGCGCCGGGGCAAGCACAGGCCGAAATTCACCCTGGGATTGTTGCCAAGACTTCGGGCTTGGCGCGTCAAAATCATGCAAGACCGGGATCAAAAACTTGCTATAAGAAAGCCATGCAAAATCTTGAAGAACAACTCGCCCATTTGATCCGCACAGTCGATGAGCTCTCCGACGTCGTTGCCAAACACAGCGCGCAGATTGAAACGCTCGACCGGCGAGTAAAGCTCTTGCTCGAACGCGAAGCCGAACGTGAAGCAATGGCCGGCGGCCAAATGGTCATAGGGGACAGCCCTCCACCACATTACTGATCTGCTGCCTGGTTCTTTTTGCCGAAAATATCCCCGCCGGAGGCATAAATTTTCTACAGAGAGATCAGGTTAGATATCTTCCACCGTCAAAACACCTGGCAGGCTTTTAATGGCGCCTTTGATCTGCGGCGTTATGTGAAAATCATTACCGGCGACAAGTTCTACTTCTCCCGGCAGGCTCGGGTCCATCAGGCAAAGATGCAACGGCGCTAACGTTTTCTTGGTTGCATTTTCACCAGCATTCTCAATGACTTTTGCCACTGTCTTGATTACCTCCTGCTCTTCGATAAAGACGCGCAGACCCGTGGCCCCCGCCCCTGCAACAAGATCATCGGCAAGCGTTACAGAGCGCGCCAGAAGCTTTAGCTGATCGGCTTCCATTGTGGCTTCCACATTCAGGATTACTTGCGATCCGGTATCGAGATAGTCACGCGATTTATCGAGCGTATCCGAGAACATCGTCACCTCGTATCCACCGGTCGTGTCGCTCAACTGGACAAAAGCGAAACGATTGCCGCGTGCCGACTTCCGCTCCTGACGACTGGCCACCACCCCGGCCATTTTCGCCGCCACCGCGCCTTGACGCGTCGCAAGCTCGGTCACTTCATCGAGCGTGCGAATATCCTTGCGCCGGAAGGCCGCCATGTAGTCATCAAGCGGATGTCCGGAAAGATAAAAGCCGACGGCGGTGAATTCCTCGGTGAGACGTTCGGCTGGCAGCCAATCCTCAACCGGAGAAAGTCGCGGCTCAGGAATATCATCGCCTGCCTCACCAAAAAGCGACACCTGCGCAGAGCCCCGTTGTTCATGAATGGCCGCGGAATAGCGCGAAAGCGCCTCCACACTGTCAAAAACCCGCCGGCGATTGCGGTCAAGCTCATCAAAACCCCCTGCCCGCGCCAACATCTCCAAAGGCCGCTTGCCAATCGCGCGCAAGTCAACGCGGCGGGCGAAATCAAACAGTGTCACAAAAGGCTTATCGCCCCGTGCAGCAACAATAAGCTTCATCGCCTCGACGCCTATATTCTTGAGCGCGCCAAGGCCGTAATGAAGCACACCGTCCTTGACGGCGAAATCCGCCTCGGAGCGGTTCACACACGGCGGGGCCCAGGGCAGATCAAGCGCCTTGCGCACTTCCTCAAAGTAAACCGAGAGCTTGTCAGTGAGATGAATATCGCAGTTCATCACCCCTGCCATAAACTCGACCGGGTGATTGGCCTTGAGCCATGCTGTTTGATAGCTCACCACTGCATAGGCCGCCGCATGCGATTTGTTGAAACCGTAATTGGCAAACTTGTCGAGCAGGTTCCAAACCTCGAGCGCCTTGTCTTTATCGACACCGTTTTTGGCGGAGCCTTCGAGGAATTTCGGCCGCTCTGCGTCCATCGCCTCCTGGATTTTTTTGCCCATCGCGCGGCGCAGCAGGTCCGCACCACCCAGGCTGTAGCCCGCCATCACCTGCGCAATTTCCATCACTTGTTCCTGATAAACAATGATGCCCTGCGTCTCATCCAGCAGGTGATCGATCAGCGGGTGGATCGGTTCACGCTCTGACAGACCGTTCTTCACCTCGCAATATTTCGGAATGTTTTCCATAGGACCCGGGCGGTAGAGAGCCACAAGGGCCACGATGTCTTCAATCGTCGTAGGCTTCATACGCTTCAGCGCATCCATCATGCCCGAGCTTTCAACCTGAAACACCGCAACGGTTTTAGCGGAAGCATATAGGTCGTAGGATTTCTTATCGTCGAGCGGGATTTGCCCAATATCGTTCACGGCACCGGGTCCTGGCTGATAGAGAATTCCCCCGTCCGCATCAATATGGATATCCCGACCCGAGGCACGGATTTGAGCGATGGCGTTCTCGATCACAGTCAGTGTTTTCAAACCCAGAAAGTCAAACTTTACCAACCCCGCCTGCTCTACCCATTTCATATTAAATTGCGTGGCGGGCATGTCAGAGCGTGGATCCTGATAAAGCGGCACCAGATGATCAAGCGGACGGTCACCGATCACCACACCCGCGGCGTGGGTCGACGCATTGCGCAGCAGACCCTCAACCTGCATGCCGTATTTAAGGAGCCGGTCGACCACTTCTTCACGCTTGGCCTCTTCGCGTAGCCGCTCCTCTTGTGCCAGCGCCTTTTCAATTGAGACCGGTTTCACCCCTTCAATCGGGATCATCTTGGACAGACGATCCACCTGCCCGTAGGGCATCTGCAGCACGCGACCAATGTCGCGCACGGCAGCTTTTGAAAGCAGTGCACCAAAAGTGATGATCTGCGCCACACGGTCGCGGCCGTATTTTTCCTGCACATATTCAATGACTTCTTCACGGCGATCCATGCAGAAATCGATATCGAAATCAGGCATACTGACACGTTCGGGGTTTAGGAAACGCTCAAATAGCAGCGAGTAACGTAGCGGATCGAGATCCGTGATGGTCAGTGCATAAGCGACCAAAGAGCCAGCGCCAGACCCCCTGCCTGGTCCTACTGGTATATTGCGATCCTTGGCCCATTTAATAAAATCCGCAACGATCAAGAAGTAGCCTGGGAACCCCATTCCCTCGATAATACCAAGCTCGAATTCCAATCGCTTGTCGTATTCCTCCCGTTCTGCCGCCATCGGAATGACTGCCAGCCGCGCCTCAAGCCCTTCCTTGGCTTGTCGCCGAAGCTCGTGAATCTCATCATCGGCAAACTTCGGTAGAATTGGGTTGCGCTCATAGGCTCCAAAGGCACAGCGTTGAGCAATCTCAACAGTATTTTCAATCGCTTCCGGCAAATCCGCAAACAGCGTCGCCATCTCAGCGCTTGATTTGAAATAGTGCTCTGATGTCACCCGACGGCGCGGCTCTGATTGATCCACGTAAGCACCTTCTGCCACGCAAAGCATCGCGTCATGCGCTTCAAAAATCCCGGCATCGGCGAAATAAACGTCGTTTGTGGCCACCAGAGGCAATTCCATGCTATAGGCCATCTCGATAAAACCGCATTCTGTAAGCTGTTCGGCCTCTGGGACACCGGTCTCGCCCCGGTGGCGCTGCAACTCAACATAAAACCGGTCGCCAAAGGCAACCGCTAGCCGTTGCATCAGAGCCCCAGCCGCCGGGCGCTGTCCAGATCGCAGAAGGCGGCCAACCGGTCCATCGGGACCACCGCTCAGGCAAATAACGTTGTTGGAACAAGCTTCTAACTCCGCGACCGTCAGATGCGGCAGCTGATTGTCCCCGCGCAGGTAAAACTTTGAGTTCAACTGCAGCAGGTTTTCGTAACCGGCCTCATTTTGCGCCAGCAAAACAATCGGTGCCGGTTCAGGCGCCAACTTGCCTGGCTCCGGCTCCAGATAGCGCAGATCAAATTGACAGCCCATGATCGGCTGTATCCCTGCTCGTTGAGCCGCAACTGAAAACTCGAGAGCAGCAAACATGTTATTGGTGTCCGTCACCGCGACCGCGGGCATATCCGCTGAGCGACACAGATCTGGAAGTTTTTTGAGCCGGATAGCCCCTTCCAAAAGCGAATACTCAGAATGAAGGCGGAGATGGATGAATCGGTTTTTGCTGCTCATGACGCGACGGTACGGCAGCAGGCGAAAGGCCTGCAATAGGCGATTTCTGCGGTTGCCGATATAGGCCCAGCTAAGCTAGGGATGGAGCGCGATGGGGGTGTGAACTTGACCAAGACTTTGCTGAGCATAGAGCGCCTGAGCAAGGCTTATCCGGGCGTTGTGGCCAATGATTCCGTGTCGCTAGAAATCAACACAGGTGAGGTACACGCGCTGCTGGGCGAAAATGGTGCGGGCAAGTCCACACTGGTCAAAATGATTTATGGGCTGGTGCGTCCGGACAGCGGCAACATGCGAATGCATGAAAAGCCTTTTGGCCCCGCCTCACCCGGCGATGCGCGCAAGGCGGGTGTCACCATGGTGTTTCAGCACTTCTCGCTTTTCGACGCACTTTCGGTCGCGGAAAACGTGGCCCTAGGCATGGATGCGCCACCACCAATGCGCGCGTTATCCTCACGTATTCGGGAGGTGTCACAGACCTATGGGCTACCGCTCGATCCCGACCGTGCGGTTGGCGATCTGTCCGCCGGAGAACGTCAACGCGTTGAAATCATTCGCTGTCTTCTACAAGATCCAAAGCTCTTGATCATGGACGAGCCAACCTCGGTTCTGACACCGCAAGAGGTAGAGATCCTATTTCAAACCCTGCGCAGGCTGAAGTCTGAGGGCGTGGCGATCCTTTATATCTCGCACAAGCTGGAAGAGATCCGTGCCCTCTGCGACCGCGCGACAATCCTGCGGCAAGGACGCAAAGTCGACACCTGCATTCCTTCTGAGACCACCGTGCAGGCCCTCGCCGAGATGATGGTCGGCAGCAGCTTTGAAACACCATCGAGGGCAGAATGGGAACGCGGCGATGTATTGCTGAGCCTGCAAAATTTGTCGCTGCGCAGCGCGTCCAATTTCGGGGCGTCTCTTAGGGATATCTCACTGGACCTGCGCGCTGGCGAAATCCTTGGCGTTGGTGGGGTTGCCGGTAACGGGCAGGATGAGCTTCTCGGCGCATTATCAGGCGAGCTAAAAACATCCCGCGACTCCATCGTTTTAAAGGGCAAGTCAATTGGGCACATGGGCCCTGAAGCGCGAAGGGTACAGGGACTTCTTACCGCACCGGAGGAGCGGCTCGGACATGCCGCAGCGCCGGATATGAGCCTGATCGAGAACGCCTTTTTGACCGGTAAGACGCGCAAGGCTCTGACATCAAGAGGTTTTATCAAGGTTAAAGAGGGTCAGGCGTTTACCCATGACACAATTAAATCCTTCGACGTGCGCACGCCTGGGCCTGATGTATCTGCCCGCTCGCTTTCTGGCGGTAACCTGCAAAAATTCGTCATCGGTCGGGAAATCCTGCAAAGCCCGGATGTGCTTGTGATAAATCAGCCGACTTGGGGCGTCGACGCGGCCGCCGCTGCCGCAATCCGGCAGGCCCTCATTGATTTGGCCAAGGGCGGCGCGGCGGTGCTGGTGATCAGCCAGGACCTTGATGAGTTGGTGAAAATTTCAGATCGCTTCTGCGCGCTTAACGAGGGACGTCTGTCGGAGATTAAACCAACCGAGAGGCTCAGCATGGAAGAGATCGGCCTGATGATGGGAGGCGCGCGTGCTGAAGCTTGAGCGTCGCCCACAGGCCTCAAAGCTCTGGCTTTACCTGACGCCGCTACTGGCAGTTTTGATCACCATGATTGTCGGTGGGGCCATGTTTGCAGCCCTCGGGAAGGACCCGCTGGAGGCGATCCGCACGATCTTTTGGGAGCCGCTTTTTGGCGAGTTCGCCTTTTTCTATCGGCCTGAACTTTTGGTCAAAGGCGGCCCTCTGATCCTGATCGCCATCGGGCTAAGCTTGGGTTTTCGGGCCGGTATTTGGAACATCGGCGCGGAGGGACAGTATATCCTCGGCGCAATTTGCGGTGCTGCTGTGGGGCTTGCGTTTTACCCGTTGGAGGCTGTCTATATTTTTCCGCTCATGATTTTCGCGGGAGCGCTTGGCGGATGGGCCGGGGCAATGATCCCGGGGATACTGCGCACGCGGTTCGGCACAAATGAAATCCTTGTCTCGCTCATGCTGGTCTATGTGGCGGAGCAACTTCTGGCAAAAATGGCGCTTGGGCCATTGAAGAACCCGGAAGGCTTTGGCTTTCCCGGCTCTCGTAATTTTCAGGATTATCCAGCGGCTCATAACGCCGAGGTGTTCACCGGCACGGGCATGCATTGGGGCGTGCTGACCGCCTTCATTGCCGTGATAGCGGCCTATATCCTGCTGCATCGGCACGTGCTGGGCTATAATATCCGGCTGAGCGGCATGGCCCCAAAAGCGGCGCGGTTTGCCGGTGTGAATCCAAACCGACTGATCCTGTTTTGTCTCGGCACATCAGGCGCTTGCGCGGGGCTGGCGGGGCTGTTTGAGGTTTCGGGCCCGGCAGGTCAGATCAATATTGATTTCAATGTGGGCTACGGTTTTACGGCGATTATCGTGGCGTTCTTGGGCCGCCTTCACCCTTTGGGCATTCTGTTCGCTGGGCTGCTGATGGCGTTGACCTATATCGGCGGGGAGATCGCCGAGACAAACCTCGCCCTGCCCGCTGCAGCCATCCAGATGTTTCAGGGTATGCTGCTGTTTTTCCTACTGGGCCTCGATTTCCTGACCAATTTCAGAATTCGGATAACGCGGAGAGAATTGGCCTAATGGACCTCTCTTCGATTAATCCCGCCCTCCTGCTCGCCTCTCTAATCGTGGCTTCAACGCCGATCCTGCTTGCAGCTCTAGGTGAACTCGTCGTTGAACGCGCGGGCGTGCTGAACCTCGGGGTTGAGGGGATGATGATCACCGGCGCAATTTGCGGCTTTGCTTTCGCGGTCAATTCCGGGTCACCCGTTGTGGGCTTTCTCATGGCAGCAATTGGAGGCGCGGGGCTTGCCTTTCTGTTCGCTCTTCTGACCCAGTTTTCGCTGGCCAACCAAGTTGCCTCAGGCCTTGCACTTACGCTTTTTGGTTTAGGTCTCAGCGCGCTTTTTGGACAGAGCTATATCGGTATAAAACCTCCGCCCACCCTTCCAATCAATTTCGGCCCGATTTCGGATATCCCGTTCATCGGCAAGGTCGTTTTTTCGCACGATCCGATGGTCTATATCTCGCTGGCGCTGGTGGCCCTTACGTATTTCGTCATCAACAAAACCCGTGTTGGCCTGATCCTGCGCGCTGTCGGCGAGAACCACGACGCCGCCCATGCACTTGGCTATAAGGTGGTCCGCGTTCGGGTTCTGGCGATCCTGTTTGGCGGGGCCTGTGCAGGGCTGGGCGGCGCATATCTTTCGCTCGTGCGCGTACCACAATGGACCGAAGGTATGACCGCTGGTGCGGGCTGGATCGCGCTTGCGCTTGTGGTCTTTGCAGGTTGGCGCACAGGCCGGGTTCTGATCGGCGCATGGCTCTTTGGCGGGATCAGCGTGTTACAGCTTAATTTACAGGCAGCGGGCGTTCCGATCCCGGTGGAGTACCTGACAATGTCACCCTACGTGATAACAATCCTTGTACTCGTGCTCATCTCAGCCGATAAATCTCGCGCGCCCGGTTCGCTGGGGCGCGTCTTTCACGCCTCTGGTTGAGGCAATTCGGAGACCAAGGGGGTATTTATGTCTCTTTCTAAAGTTCTGGCCAGCGCCGCTCTGGCCCTCGGTCTGGCCGGTGCGGCCATAGCTGAAGACAAAACCAAGGTTGGCTTTATTTACGTAGGACCAATTGGGGATGGCGGCTGGACCTATGAGCATGACAAAGGGCGTCTCGCCGTTGAGGAGCACTTTGGCGACAAGGTGGAAACCGTATTTCAGGAAAGCGTGCCAGAAGGCGCCGATGCCGAGCGCGCGATCACGCAGATGGCCCTGCAAGGTGCGGACCTTATCTTTACCACATCATTTGGCTATATGGATGCGACTGTGAACGTGGCCAAGAAATTCCCGGATGTGAAGTTTGAGCACGCCACCGGTTTCAAAACCGCTGATAACGTCGCTGTTTATTCCGCTCGCTTTTACGAAGGCCGCGCGATCCAAGGCCACATTGCCGGTAAAATGACGAAGTCGAACACCATCGGCTATATTGCGTCTTTCCCGATCCCCGAGGTTATCCGCGGCATCAATGCCGCCTATATCCATGCCAAGAAAGTGAACCCGGATGTAGAGTTTAAAATTATCTGGGTCTTCACCTGGTTTGATCCGGCCAAAGAAGCCGACGCCGCGACCGCTCTGATTGATCAGGGCGCGGATGTAATTCTGCAGCATACGGATTCCACAGCGCCACAATCAGCCGCGGAAAAGGTCGACGGTGTGATCACCTTTGGTCAGGCCTCTGACATGGCGGAATATGCGCCACTGCCCCGTGTCAGCTCGATCATCGACAACTGGGCACCCTACTACATCGCTCGCACCAAGGCGGTGATGGATGGCACCTGGTCCAGCGGTGAGACATGGGACGGTATCGCACCTGGCATGGTCGAGATCGGCGAGATTTCCGACGCCGTGCCCGCAGATATCAAAGCCGAGGCACTGGCCATGAAAGACGCGATTGCCGCAGGCGAGTATCACCCTTTCACCGGCCCGCTTAACAAACAGGACGGTTCGCCTTGGTTGGCAGAAGGTGAGACGGCAGATGACGGGACCCTGCTCGGGATGAGCTTTTATGTTGAAGGGCTCACCGGCGATATCCCGCAATGAGATAAGAAAGCCCCGCTTCGGCGGGGTTTTTTCATTGTGACAGACGAAGAACAAAGCACGCCCAAAATATCCTTCGCCGAGGCGGGCGAAGATGGCCGTTTGCATGCCCCTTCGGCAGAACGCAATGTGGATGCAATTTTGCAGGTATTGCGCGCGCACGCCCCGTCAGAGGGAAAGGCCCTTGAGATTGCGAGCGGCACAGGGCAGCACATCGTGCATTTCGCGCGCCAATTGCCCGAGCTTGATTGGCAGCCAAGCGAGGTTGACCCGGCCCGCATAGAGAGCATTCGGATATGGCGTGAGAAGGCCGGTTTGGCCAATCTGCGCGAGCCGGTCACGCTTGATGCAACACACCCTGGTTGGTCAGTCAGGCATGGCGGCCAAATCCTGATCATGCTTTCCAACCTGATGCATTTGATTGACACAAGCTCGGCGCAAACACTTATATCGGAGTCTGCTCAGGCACTTGCGCCTTTGGGCAGGCTTATGATCTACGGGCCATTTTTTCGGGATGGGAGGGCGACCTCGGACGGTGACTCGCGATTTCACGCCAAGATCGTGCAGGAACATCCGACATTCGGCTACAAAAATGATGCCGATATGCTAGGCTGGCTGCGGGAGACGGGACTACACATTGTGGAGACACTCGCGATGCCTGCAAACAACCTCACTTTCATCGCTGAACGCCCAGACGACAAATGATCCGGTTTTGGCTCTTGTCACTGGCAGCACTCCTGCTGGCCTGCTCCCCTGCCCCTGTTGTTGTCGAAAGTGTATCGCTGTCTGAGAGTAGCGCGCCGCGTTTTGCCGATAGCGATCCTGTCAGTGATTGGGGCGGTCGCCCGCCTTGGCGCTACGATGTGCACGGACTTGACGTGTCCCGGTTTCAAAACGAGATCGATTGGCGCATGGTGGCGCGATCCGGAATTCGCTTTGCCTTCATCAAGGCCACAGAAGGCGGGGATCTCCTTGACCCTAAATTTAAGGACAATTGGCGCGCTGCGGAGCGCGCCGGTGTGGCGCAAGGGGCCTATCATTTTTACTATTTTTGCACCGATCCCGATGTGCAGGCGCGATGGTTCATCCGCAATGTGCCGCGCAGCAAAGGGTCCCTGCCAGCGGTGCTTGATTTGGAATGGAATCCGTTTTCGCCGACCTGCCGAAAGCGTCCGCCCGGCCCAGAAGTCCGGCGTCAGGTACGGGTATTCCTGGACATGCTAGAAGCCCATTACGGCCAGCGGCCTATTATCTACACCACACCCGAGTTTTACCGTTATACCGGGATCGGTCGGCTCAACGAGGAATTCTGGCTTCGCTCAACGGCAACAATACTGTCTGAGAAATACCCGGGTCAGCCCTGGTCTTTCTGGCAATACACCGGCACCGGGCGCGTGCCAGGCGTGGCGGGGGATGTGGATATCAACGTGTTTTTGGGCGATGAGACTGCCTGGTCATCCTGGTTAAAACGCCGTGCGCAATGATACGCGCAAGTCGCTTTGAGCAAAGAAATTCCCCTTAAAGCGAGGCAATGAAGCGGGCAGACTGAGCACAGAAATTTACTCGGTGGGGGAACCTATGTCGATTTTGAAACTTTTGGAACAAGCGCAGGGCGGCGAAGGGCTTGCCTCTCTTGCAAAGCAATTTGGTCTTGAGGGCGCACAGGCCGAAGGTCTTACGAAAATGCTGGCTCCTGCTCTCGGCTCTGCAGCAAAACAGCGTGCCCAGAGCGGCGGTGCAGCGGACTTGCTGGGTGCTTTGCGCGGTGAAGACCAAGGGCAGATGTTTGATGACCCGCAAATGGCGGCAAGCGACGAAGGTCGCGCGCAAGGCCAAAACTTTCTGGAGCAACTGTTAGGCGGTCAGTCGCAAGCCGAAGGCTTGGCGCAGGAAGCAGCGACGCGCAACGGCATCGACGCGTCCACCGTCATGAAATTCCTCCCTGCTCTTGCTGCCATGGTGCAAGGCGGGCTGCAGAAAAACATGCCCGACAGCTCGATTGACACTATGCAAGCTGGTCTTACAGGCGGTGGCTCCGGCGGCAGTATTGGTGGACTGGTCAGTAGCTTGATGGGCGGAGGGAACAAGGGTGACACTGGTGGCCTCGGCGGTCTATTGAACATGCTAGACGCCGATGGTGATGGCTCCCCGCTTGACGACATTCTTGGCAAGCTGATGAAGTAAGCTCTTGTCGAGGCTGATAAAACCTTGCGGTTAAATCAAATCCACGCACTCTCTCCTTGCAGGCATTGAAAACGCAGCGGGGCGAAAACATGTGGCATAGAATATTGACTGTAAGCCATACAAAATAGCGCGCTGTTCAAAAAGTTTGTGACAGCGGTTTGCCTGGGCAGTCGCCTTTCCAGTTTTTAATCAAGCGGCAAAAAATAGCCTGACTGGCTACTCTGCAACGTGCCAAGCGGGCGTTGGCAGCCAGATAGGCTTTGTTAAATTTGAGCGCACAGGCGGCAAAAAGGTATTAATCGAGAACACTAGCAGCAATGGTGCGGGTAACGTCCTTTTTGGCCATGAAGAGATAACGCTTTAGAGCGCAAAAAGCGATGGATCGCGGGAGGGATCCGCCTAGCCTTTGTAGGTCGCAAGCCACCAAAGGTTTCCACATGGGTCCTCAATTCCGGCCATTCTGTCACCATGGGGCCTAAGGTTTGGCTCCATGATCGAAGTGGCCCCATGCATCAGGGCCGTTTCATAGGCCTCATCAGCATTCGCGACAAAAGGGTGCATTTGCGAGACGTTTGGAGCAAAAGCTTCCGTTGTTTGGTTCATCATGATTATTGAGTCGCCAATAAGAAGGCGCGAATGTTGAATGCTTCCATCTTCATTTCGGTTTGAACGGATCACCTCAGCATCGAAGGCAGCGGTAAGAAAGTCGATCAGACGATCAGCGTCTTGTACAGTGAAATACGGTGTTACTGAGTGCAGACCTTCTGGTATGGGGCCGCTATCCATCCACTCTGATCACTTCGTTCTTTGGATCATACGGACTGTCACAAGTCACGGTCGCGTCCCAGAGCTCATTCTGTATTTTAACCTTGAGCTTGGTGCCCTCGACGGCAAGCTCCGGCGTGACGTAGCCCATACCGATCGACTTCTCAAAAGCCACTGAGTAGCCGCCCGAGGTAAGCCGTCCGACACGGGTGCCGTCCTCGGTATAGAGCGCTTCGCGACCCCAGGGATCGGCATCCTCAGGTCCATCAATCAGAAACGTGCAGCATTTCACCCTAACGCCGGTTTCCACCAGCTTATCCTTACCATGGAAGTCTTTCTCAAGATCAACAAAACGCGGCAGATCGGCCTCCAGCGGGGTCCCATCGCGCCCGAGCTCGG
Source organism: Pseudomonadota bacterium (assembly GCA_038531775.1). Classification (GTDB taxonomy): domain Bacteria; phylum Pseudomonadota; class Alphaproteobacteria; order Rhodobacterales; family Rhodobacteraceae; genus Roseovarius. The sequence continues at coordinate 74,407 of JBCBBI010000002.1, forward strand.
TTCCAAAGGCGCGATAGCTTTTCTCTTGCCGCAACCAGTTTTGCGCCCGAGCGCCGACAAGTTTCATGCCATGCTTGGCTCCCGCTTCTTCTAGCAGATCAAACAGGTAATTCTGCATCTCGATCGGATGGTGCAGTTCCCAACCAAGCTCGCCAGTATAAGCCACACGGATCGCATTAACCGGGCACATACCAAGCTCAATCTGACGGTAGGATAGCCACGGAAAACGCTTGTTGGAGAGCGCGGTAGAGGGATCAGCGTCCTTGATCACTTCGTTCAACACATCGCGTGATTTCGGTCCCGCGATTGCGAAGACGCCCCATTGAGACGTCACATCCTGCACGCCAACCCAGTCATTCGTGCTGCCCGTGCTCCAATCCTCGATTGCTTTCAGAAGATAGTCTTGGTCGTACTCGGTCCAGGCCCCGGCAGAGACGAGGTAGTACTCTTGCTCAGCCATCCGCACGATTGTGTATTCTGTCCTGGTCGTGCCATGAGCGGTTAGCGCATAAGTCAGATTTATCCGGCCAACGCGAGGAAGCTTGTTGCAGGTGAACCAGTCCAAAAAGGCCGTCGCGCCCGCGCCAAAAACCTTGTGCTTGGTGAATGCGGTGGCGTCGATCAGGCCCACGCCTTCGCGAATGGCTTTGGCCTCATCAACCGCATGCTGCCACCAGCCGCCGCGACGGAAGGACCGCGCGTCATGGTCGAAACTGTCCGGCGCATCCAAAGGCCCGTAGTAATTTGGCCGTTCCCAGCCATTGACCCAGCCGAATTGTGCGCCCCGAGCCTTTTGCCGGTCGTAGGCGGGCGCCGTACGAAGTGGGCGACAGGCTTCACGCTCTTCATCTGGGTGGTGTAAGATATAGACGTGGGAATAGCATTCCTCATTCTTTCGTGCGGCAAATTCGGTGGTCATCCAGTTCTGCGAATAGCGCTTGGGATCAAGGCTTGCCATGTCGATCTCGGCCTCACCCTCGACCATCATTTGGGCCAGATAATAACCGGTACCACCGGCCGCCGTGATGCCAAAGCTAAAGCCCTCTGCAACCCACATATTGCGCAGGCCTGGTGCGGGCCCGACCAGCGGATTGCCATCAGGGGTGTAACAAATCGGGCCGTTATAGTCGTCTTTCAAACCCACTGTTTCCGAAGATGGAATACGGTGGATCATTGACATGTATTCTTCTTCAATACGCTCCAGATCAAGCGGGAAGAGGTCGGCACGGAACGTGTCGGGGACAGAATATTCAAACCGTGCAGGAGCATTCAATTCGTAGGGCCCTAGAATCCAGCCTCCGCGTTCCTCACGCACATACCATTTGGCATCGGCGTCGCGTAGAACGGGGTGTTCAGGGTTGTTCTTACGCCATTCGACAAGGGATGGATCAGGCTCAGTAACGATGAACTGGTGCTCGACCGGGATGGCGGGCATTTTGATACCCAACATGCGCGCCGTGCGTTGCGCGTGGTTGCCGGACGCGGTGACGACGTGCTCGGCCGAAACAACAATCTGCTCGTCAGAGGGCACTAGATTACCGCCCTTCTCGACCATTTTTGTGAGCGTTACATCCCAATGGTCACCCTTCCATTCAAACGCGTCGGCCTGCCATTTCCGCTCAATTGTCACGCCGCGTTGTCGCGCGCCTTTGGCCATGGCCATGGTCACATCGGCGGGATTAATGTAACCGTCCGTCGGATGATATATTGCTCCTACAAGGTCTTCAGTGCGCACCAGAGGATATCGGTCTTTGATATCTTTCGCAGACAGCCACTCATACGGGACACCGCACGTCTCGGCAGTCGAGGCGTAGAGCATATATTCATCCATCCGCGCCTGACTCTGCGCCATACGAAGGTTACCAACGACGGAGAAACCGGCGTCAAGACCTGTCTCTTCCTCAAGCGTTTTATAGTACTTTATCGAATAATCATGAATGTGCGTCGTCGCGTAGGACATATTGAAGTAAGGCAGCAGTCCTGCCGCATGCCACGTGGAGCCCGACGTAAGCTCATCACGTTCAACCAGCACAACGTCATCCCATCCCGCCTTGGCCAGATGATAGGCAATCGACGTTCCGACCGCGCCGCCACCGACGACCAGTGCTTTGACTTGCGTTTTCATGCCATGCGACTCCCGAAGATCAACGTTCTAGCAGGATAATTACCACGCCAGCATGCGCAAGGCGGGTCCAGCCGACGAAAGTCGATGCAAAAGCGACCGTTCTAGCTCGCTGACTTGGTTACGCGATCAAATCTGGGTCTTCATTTCTGTAGATTAGGTTTTGAATTGCCAATGCTGACACTTGCTAGAACGCAAGCAAACTCAAAAATTACCCACCGATTTTCAGAGTGTAGGGTTTCTTCCCGTCCTTAGAGACGGTGATTTCTTCCCTGCCAATATCTACGATACGCCATTTGCCGATCGTCTCGCCTTTGCCTATGCGATAAAGATTACTGCTTGTTGACAGCTTCACAAAGGCCCGCGTTTCGCTGCCGTCTTCTGCAATAATCCCCAGGAGCTTCAATACCGCTTTCGGCTGCGCGGGAGCTTCAGGTTCTGCTACGGGGCGGCGGGAAGCATGAAAGAGCGGGCGCGCATTGGTCACTTGCATCAATTCTGAGAGCCGCGCGCTGCCCGACGAAAGCCGTTCATCAATTTCTTTGAGCACTGGAGGCTCTGGAGCAGGGTCACTATGCGCACCTGGCAACCATACTGCCAAGGCGGCAAGCATGAATCCCGCTAAAATGAGCGCAGGCATGTAAGGCTTCATCGATTTCGCGCTGACCGTGCTCATGGTTTCTGTGCTCCATAAAGGCTGGTCTGAAAAGATATGCGCCGCTCAGGATTGCTTCGACTGGTGCGCGCGGGCCGTAGCTTCAGGTCTTCGATAACAACAATCGGGTTCATTGAGGCAAGACCGTAAAGGAAGGCTGCTAGTTCTGCCTCCGGCGCAACCCCTTTGATGGAAAGGTTAAGCCTGATAATCCCGTCAATCTGTTCGATTTCATCAGCGCGGATCATGTCGATGTTAATCCGATGCGATTGCGCCAGTGCTTGTAAATTGGTCTGCACGGCGGCCTGAGCTAGCTGCGGTGTCTCACCAGGGAAAAACGCATCATCAGAAAGCCCTCCTGACAAACTGCCAGCACGTGCTTCCGAGCGCGCAATCATGTCGCTTTTGTCCGCCACAGATGCAAGACGATTGCTGGCGCTGGAAAACATCAACAAGCCCATAAGCAACACAAATCCAGTTGCGCCATAAATCAGACTGAGCGTCAATTTTTGGGGAAGCTCCGGATTTGCAAAGTGGAACGTGCTCATTGCCCCGCAGCCCCTTTTAGAATTGCGCCGATGCGGAAACGTTCAATAGATTGCGAATTATCGCGGACAACCGGGGACGAGAATTTGATGTCTTCCAAGCTCGGCAAGTCTGTCAAGATTCGCGTCACTTCCGCAGCTGAAGGCGCAAAGCCTACAAGCGTCACGTCAGTTCCAACGATGATAATCTGATCTAGCCAGACCCCATCCGGCAACGCTTCGGTCAACACACCCGTCAAAGCGAGCACTTCTGTGGACATTGACAATGATTGATCAAGTTTGCGCAGCCGAGCAGAAGCTGCCGCTGTCCGCCGTAGTTCGGTCTGTGCTCTTTCTGCTTCGGCACTCAAGGACCAATCCCGCATAGTGACATGGCCCCAAAAAAGCGTTGCTGACAAAGCAAAAACCATGGCGCCTGCAATAGCCGCCTGCATGGTTTTGCTCAGGCTTTTCAGGATCGCAATTGGAGGTAGTTTAGCATTAAACTTTCTTTTCTCCCAAGACGGCAAAGAGCGCAGAACCCCGTTTTCACGCTCGCGGATAACCGAGGCGATCCGGATATTGTGTTCCTTAAGTTTATCTGCAAGCTCTTTGATTGGCGTCCCGAGCGTCAGCGCCGCCGACACTTGCCAGCCTGCTCCGTCGATCTCATGGGCCTCCCAAACCGCTAGCGTTTCGTTCTCGGCAAAAGGCGAGCGGTACAGTATTTCGCTCTCAATCATAGCGCTTACTTCGGGCAAGAGGCCTGGTGGCACTTCAAACGAGAAGTCGATACAGCACACATCTGACAGTACCAAATCAATCCGGCCGTTCTCTACAAACTCTCCAAGAATTTTGAGGGCCGCATCGTCTAGTATGGTGGTGTCTTTGTCGTTCAGCGCACAAAGTTTTGGTGTGCCCTTGCCGATTTCAATAAAAAACTGGCTGCGTTCGGGCGGCATCACGTCTGCGGTAGCAAAATCAGCTGCGCTCTGCGAAAGCAGAGCACGTCCGTAGGTCAGCCAAGCGCCGAGTGAACGGCTCTTGCGCTCAAGAACAACGCCACACGTCTGTTCCGTCACTGTCACTTGCTCCGCAATAAACGTCTACGACCAAGATTGTCGCCAAAAACTGTGGCTATATTCAGGCGTTCGCGTTGAAAAGTTGGAGATTTGTGAAACCATGCGCCGGGAATACGGTGGAAACGAGCTGCTCAGACATGCCCATATGGCGCACCATGATCTCGCCTACGATATCGCGGTAGTTTGTCACTGTTGGCAACCAGTTGCGATCAAAAACCGTATCATCAATGGTTGTTACGTCCGACGCAATCGCGCGCGTTGTTGGTCCACCAAAGGCAAACCAGGCTCCGCCCTCTCCATGATCGGTTCCTGTAGAACCATTCTGCTTCTTGGTGCGGCCGAATTCTGACCCAGTGAGCACCACAACATCACTCATAAGCGGGCCCATGTCGCGATAGAAAGTAAGGAAATCCGAGGCCCCTTCCACCATCCGACGGTGGTATCCTTTTTCTTGGTCGGTGAACCGGTTTGCATTGTCGGAAATTTGATCGGAATGCGTATCCCAACCAATATTCCAGTCCAGCGCAGCCACCTCCAAGGGGACACCTGCCTTGATCAATTGAGCACAAAGACGCAGGCCGCGCCCGAGGCCGGAGTTTGAGTAATCCAAGCCGCCGGCATCGGGTGTATAGTTTTCGCTTGCGCCTTGCACCTCGGCAATTGAATCAAGCAAAATCAATTGGTTATCTCTAACTTCACCTTCGACAGCGGAAAGGTCGACGTCGTGCGAGTTAATTTCCCGCATCAACTCTGTGAGCTGGTTGTCCGCGCATCCGGCGCCTGAGCAGAAGTCATTATTCTCAAGATCAAACCCACCAGCGCTATTGATCGCTGGAACCTTTATGGAGCCGCGTATTTCAGTAGATATCGATGTTTTACCTGCAACCAGGCCACGGATAGGGTGATTTGGTCCAGGCACGTTCTGCATATAGCGATTTAGGTAACCGTCGATAAGGTTGTTGCGTGCACCCGTGCCAATCCAACGCTGACAGTCAAAGTGCGAGCGGTTGTTAGGGTTAAACGAAGTGGCAGGTGCAACCATCATATTACCCGCTTCCCAGATCTCCATTAGGAGCTCTAGATTTGGGTTCATCCCGCGCATCATATCACCAAGGTCAAGCGCACTGTTAATATCGTTGGATGGTGGCTCGATAGCGATGTCCGGGCGGTACTGATAGTAAAACGGATCACCAATTAGCGGGAACAGATGAAGTCCATCGGCACCCCCTCGCATGAACACTTTGATAAAAGTTTTACCTCCGGCTTGTTGCGCAAAGGAAAATTTTGGAGCTCCTGCTATGCCCACCATCGAGGCGGCGGCGGTTAGGGAGGAAAGAAATTCTCTACGGGTCTGCATGGGAAATTACCTTTGTAGAACGAGAGTTGTTATTGAAGTTGGAAGCTAGGTGTGACCACGATCAACCCCATAGCTCTTTCGAGGGCGCGGGTTTCATCTTCGACGCGTGGTTCGAAAATGCCGTCATCGCCTTTGAGCACAGCCACCAGATCGTCGAATTCAGCCATAGAAAAGCGATCAGTTGTTGCGATTGTCAGCAGATAAGTCGCAACTTCCTCCGCAGATTCGATACCCGCATCCGCGATGTCAGCGACAAGGTCGATGCCATAGTTTTGGCGTTGCTCAGCAATGGCCGTTACTTCGTTATAGGAAGCAACCATTGACGCCGAATTCAGCCATGCCGCAGAAACTTCGGGCAAACCAGTTGGAACCGGAAAGCGCACAAAGTTATGCCCTGCGAGCTCATGGGCTTCGCGGAAATTATTCCAGAAATTGTCCTCAGTCGGGTTATCAGGTCGCGCACCGAAGGCCCGCATAACCGAGACCGAGTATTCGAACGGTGTTTTGGCTTTGTTACGCTGATAAGCGGCCGTGTTGATATATGCCGGGTTGAGAAGGATCGCGCGAAGCATCGCGTCGATGTCACCGTCAATACCCCAGGCGTCGACGCATGCGGTTACAAACCCATCAGGTGGAGTGTCAGCAACCAAAAGCTGAACCAGTTTGCGACAGGTCCGTGCTTGCGTGCTCGGATGGTTGGCAAGAATTTCGATTAATTCTTCGCCCTCCTGCACACCCTCGTCACCGGAGCGACCCGTGATCGTGGTGTTAAGAAATGGGATCAGTTTGTCCTGCGGGTCGTGATCGTTTGGAAAGAAGACAAACTCAAACTCTTGCGCGACACCATCCGCGTCCGGGTTTGTGCGCTCGTAGCGCCAACCTGAAAAGACCCGTGAGACCATGTCGACATCAGCAGGCGTGTAACCCGCCTCGACGCCAACGGTCGAAAGCTCGAGAATTTCGCGACCGTAGTTTTCGTTTATTCCGTCGTTTTCGCGGTTTGTGTTAAAGCGGTTTTCGTCATTGTCGAGGTATTGCGACATTAACGGTGAGCGTGCGCTATAGAGCAAAAGCTCTCTAAATGTGCCAAATGCGTTCTCACGAAAAAACTGCCTGTCATACAGGTTCTGGACAAACATACTGGTGTCTTTGGTCACCGCGTGAAAGTGGTTGGCCCAAAAATGCGCCATGATTTCCTGAAGTTGCTTTTCGCTGAATCCAGCATGCGCCAAGTCATAATGGACCAGTTTGCGAAGAAGCGTGTTACCGTTCTGCTCGGTAGGATCGATGATTGCAGTTGGGTTGAGCGCATTGAACGCCGCATCGTTAATCGCGTCCGGATTTAGCTGCTCTTCGACATAGGCTTGAAAGCCAATCGCGCGGACACGGCTATAAAGCTCAGGCGTGGCTCCGAAAGTAAGCCGACTTAGTGCCTGTCCGACACCGTCCTGTACAGGCATGCCTGTGATTGCGTACGCAACCGGAGTGGCTTCAACCTCGTCGCTGGCTGTTGAGGCCCCAGTAAGAGTGACCTGGATTTCATTTCCTGCCGCAAAATCATCTTCAAAGATGCGTACGGCAAACTGTCCGGTCATTGGACCGACATCCACTGTTGCAGTACGAGCATTCGCGCCCACGCTTACATTGACGATATCGAACATTGAGGGGTTCATAACCGTGCCAAAAAGCGTTCCGCCTGTGGACGGGATCTCACCGTTGATGTTGCCGGCTGATGTGAGCTGAACCGCTTCGGTGATCTCTACATTTGTAGGCGGAGATAAGGGTGAGGTTTGCACCGTCTCAGGCGTGGGCGTCGTTGACGGGTCAACTGGCGTCGGCGTTACGACCGGCGGAGCGCCTGGTGCAGCACCCGGCGCAACTCCTGATGGCGTTCCTGGTAATCCTGAGTTGCCTCCAATTTGGTTTGGTGCGTCAGTTGAGCCAGGGCCAGAGCCAGAGCCAGAGCCTGAACCACTACTCGATGATGGCAGGAAGGATACACCGCCACTGGATGTCGTAGTTGTGCCACTGGACGTATCCGAAGACATCGGTGCAAGACCAGCTGTCTGCACAGAGCCCGACGAAGAGCCGCCTTCGCCATCAGTCGCACCATCGGCCGACCTAGGGTTACGCTGACCATTACGAGTGGCCGGGGAAGACGTGCCGCCTATTGTAAACGCCCCGTCGCCACCATTCCCGGGTAGTCCTAGAAGATTACCGCTGTCGGAGGTCGAGACTGCTCCAGGATTTGCACCCGCCGTGAGAATGCCGGGCTGAGAGCCGAGAATTTCATTTGCTTCCGCGAAAGAAATATCGCTTGTCACATCAATCAGACTCTGAGGTTCGGCACCAACAGCCGAAAATAAAACTGACTGAAGGTCGGCCGCATCGAGATCATTCGTCTCTATACTTATCGCGTGCTCTCCGGCCGCCAGCGTCTGAATCGCTTTGATTGGCTCGGAAGCATCACCAATGCTGACACCGGTGGCATCAATCGCCAGAACGCCATCCACGTATATTTTTACTGCGGACCCTTTGAGGGCCTGAAAACTGTACAAGCCGCCGGTAGGAACCGTCAACGCACGAAAAATGGTGTTAGCCGGAGCAACAGGTTCGAAAGCGCCAGATTGCTCAGTCGAAGATTGCGCCTGTGCCTGACTGGCTCTCTCAGCGCGCTCTAATGTCTCGATAAAAGATAACGATCCTCCCTCTGGGCTCGTTTCTTGTGCGGCTGGCTGATTTGCAAGTGTAGCATGTGATCCTGCTACTAAAGCTAGCGTGCCAACCCCGGTAAAGAGGCTGGTCTTAACAAGGTTTGTAAGCATCTATAACTCAATTTTAATACAGACATCCAAGGTGGTTATGAGATTAACCATGACACAATGAATGAGGCAGAAATGAGTTCTATCCAAGGAGCCAAAAAGGCAAAAGCGAGGCAATTTAAATCGAGATTCAAACCCATTTTTAAAAAGTCTTCAATTTTTCTTGGGTTTGCAGTTTAAGACAATTCGCCACAATTCATCTTATTGAAATCGTTGCAAAAGAAGGCGTAAAAGGCTAATTTTTTAACGAGGCAAATGCCGTGAACCGGCAAAAAGAGCGAAAGAACAATGGTGCAGGATACAACCGCGCTGGCGCCGGGCCATGAGGGCTCGGCTTGGCTGATCGATGCTGGGCTTCTGACCGCCGATCAGCACCAAAAGGCGTTGGCCGCAGCCCAATCGGCAGGCCAGACAATCCGAGTCGTAACAGATCGCCTTGGCCTTGTGTCCCAACGTGATTGGGCAGACGCAGCGGCTCGAGCTCTTCAATTGAGACGGGTCAACCAAAACGATTTTCCCGACGAACTCCCAAGCGATCCGCGCCTATCAATTGATTACATGCGCCGTCATGGATTGGCGATCCTGGCAGTCGATGAAAACAAAACCACCATAGCGGCCGCCGATCCCACAGACGCCAGTATAAGACAAGCGCTCGGGATTGTTTTTGGCTCTCAGATTGAAATGGTTGTCGCGACCGAACGCGACATAGAGGCCGCCCTGTCGCGGTCAACTGATAAGACCAGTGGAGAAGGTGATAGCACCCTTGTTAGCTATCATAGTGAGCAGGGTGACTTCGACACCGACCGCCTTTTGGAGATGGCCAACAACGCGCCAACGGTGCGCTACCTTGACTGGCTATTTTCCAAGGCCGTCGAAAGCGAAGCCACGGATATCCATGTCGAGATCCTTGAGAATATGCCACGGGTTCGCTTGCGCATAGATGGCGTTCTGGTGGAGACAGATGCCATAGAGCGGCACCTTTACGAGGGTGTAATCTCGCGTTTGAAAATTCTCGCTGAGATGGACATTAGCGAACGCCGCCTGCCCCAGGACGGCAGCATTCGCCAGAAAATCGCCGGGCGCAATGTGGATATCCGTGTGGCCAGCGCGCCAAGCGTGCATGGCGAAGTTATGGTTTTGCGCCTTCTCGACAGCTCCGCTGCTCGAACACGGCTTGATCAGCTCGATTTAGCGCCGCATGCCTCCAAGCGGCTTCTAAGTGCTCTGCGCCAACCCAATGGCCTTATCCTGATGACCGGCCCTACCGGCAGCGGCAAAACCACAACCCTGCACGCGGGCCTTGCGGAGATAAATCAAATCGGTCGAAAGATCATCACGATCGAAAATCCTGTCGAGATTCAAAACCCAGGTTTAATCCAATTGGAGGTCAAACCAGATTACGGCTGGACCTTTGCCAGCGCTCTGCGTTCGGTTTTGCGCCATGACCCAGATGTGCTCATGGTTGGGGAAATACGTGATAGTGAAACCGCCGAGCTCGCCATTCGCTCAGCGCTCACCGGCCACCTTGTTCTGTCCACGCTGCACACAAACCGAGCACACGAGGCCATGATGCGGCTGGCCGATATGGATGTGCCGGATTTCCTGATAAAATCAGTTCTTCGGCTGGCGGGGGCGCAACGGTTGGTGCGGCTTTTGTGTGATGAATGCGCCGTAAAGGTGGATCCATCCAAAAACATGCGCCTTGGCCCGTTGCTTGACGAATTTGCCAAAGTGCTACCCGAAGCGGGCCCTCCAGCGACCTGGCCACTTCGCGTGGCGCGTGGTTGCGAGGCATGTGGCAACACCGGCTTTTCGGGACGTCGGGCGGTGTTTGAATTCGTCGATCCGGCACGCGGCATAACCAAACCAGAACGCTCGATGGGTGCAGAAGGGATTGCCCTTTTTGCTCAAGGCAAGACCACGCTTAAGGAACTAATCGCTGTGTTTGGCTCGGGCAGGTTCTGGACATGACGCTCGCACCGGACCCCCAAGGCAGCAACAGCGATTATGCCTATTCAGCGCGTGATGCCGATGGACGTAAACGCACCGGCATATTGTCTGCGGCGACGCATCTAGAAGCCACGCGCCAGCTTCGAAACGACGGGCTTTTTCCAATTGAGATCAACCGTGTTGAGCCTAGCGCAGCTGATGTTCGAAAGGATAATCGCAAAGCATCGCTGTTCAATTGGCGCAAAAAACCACGGCATCTTTCGGCAAGAAACAAAGCGGATTTCATCTCTCGCCTCGCAAAGCTTTCCACGGCCAAGATATCCATTGACCGCGCGCTTAAGATCATGACCGAAGGCGAGACAGGCGCCATGGCCAATGCGGCTCATGCCTTGCGCACGCATATACGTGAAGGCGGCAGCCTTGCAGACGGGCTCATCAATGGGGCAGACATTAATGACACTGCTACGATTGCTCTGGTGCGCGGTGCCGAAACCTCCGGTGAGCTTGACGTGGCACTGGCCACGGCGGCGGGTATCCTGCAACAGCGCCTGATGGTGGCGAGGCGGATCGGCACAGGCCTGCTCTACCCTTCGCTTTTGATGGTTGTCTCGATCATTTCAATTGGCGTGATCATGATCGCGATCATCCCGCAATTTCGCCCCTTGGTTGAGGAGCGTATGGATCTCGTGCCCATTCTCGGACGTGCGGTTTTTGCCCTCTCTGGCGTACTATCGGCCCTTTGGCCGGTGCTGCTCACTGGCTTGATCGTGACCGCAGGCGCGTTTGCCTGGCTGCAACGGCAAGGCAAGGCAAAACCTTTGATCGCGCGCCTGGTCAGCAAACTTCCTGTTGTACGTGACCTGCTAGAGCGAAATCACGCAATGATGGCTCTGCATATTCTGGGCGCTCTGCTGAAGCGTGAGGTAACGCTAAGCGAGGCGCTAAATGTGGTGGAAGAAACCACACCCGCTGGCCGCGTCAAAACCGCCGTGAAAGACGTATCGCGTGCCGTGGCAGATGGCGCGCCGCTCGCAGGCTCATTTGCAAAAACCAAGATTTTCGCACCAAGCGCCATCGAGATGATGCGCATCGGGGAAGAAACCGGCGCACTTGAAGAGATGTGCATGAGTGCATCGAATGAAATGCGCGAGGCCTCGGACCGCGCCCTCGAACGTTTTTTAGCCCTTTTCCAGCCAGCAATGATCGTCATTGTCGGCACCCTTGTTGGAGTTAGCCTTTATGCGCTTTTCTCAGCTATCATTTCGGTCAATCAAGTCGCGTTCTAAACGGCGCAGCGCAAGAGCGCGCGGCTTCTCGCTTGTTGAGATGCTTGTCGTCGTGGCCATCGTGGGCCTGCTCGTCGGCCTTGTTGGCCCTGCAGCGATGCGACAATTGCAATCCTCACGCGTAAGCACCACAGAGGCGCAAATCAGCCAGCTGCGCGCGGCACTCGATATCTTCCAGATCGACACCGGACGTTTGCCAACAGAAGATTTGGGCCTCAATGCACTTGTAATAGACCCGGGCATTCCGGGATGGAATGGGCCTTATTTGCGGGACGGTGAATTGCCGCTCGATGCCTGGGGCGGTGCATTTCTATATCGCTTCAATGGAGACATCGTCCGCGTCATTTCACTTGGCGCCGATGGCCAGCCGGGCGGCGAAGGGCGCAACGCCGATATCAGCGGCTAAGTTATGAACCGCCGGCGGTCATATCGCTCACAAGGCTATGCTCTTGTTGAAGTGCTCGCGGCACTAGCGATTGTCGTGATGATCGGGACGCTCGCCTTTCTGAGCTTTGGCAACAACACCCGCCAGCTTGATGCAGACGCCGCCAAAGCGGCACTTTTTCTACAAGAGGCGCGCATGCGGGCGCTAGAAACGGGTCAGGCTATTCAGATTGTTGTTTCGGCAAAAGACAGCGCCCTTGCGGCTGGTCCGCGTACGATCATGTTGGATCCAGGCTTGGATATCTCGCCCGAGCGGGCCGAGATCATTCTATTCCCTTCTGGTTCATCTGAAGGGCTTGAGCTCGTTCTAACCAAAAATGAAGAGCGCAAAATCGTTTCACTCGACTGGCTTACCGGTGCGGTGCGTGTGCAATGACCCGCCGAGGACGCAAAACGCGAGGCTTCAGCCTTATCGAAACCCTGGTGGCGCTCGGGATTGCTGGGATCGTGCTTGCAGGCTTCTATGAGTCACTTTCAACCGGCAGTCTTTTGGCCAAACGTTCAGGCGATCAGGCCGATAAAGTTTCACTCGCCCTGAATGTGCTGGACAGGGTTGGCGTAGATTTCGCGCTGCGTGCTGGTGTTCAGGACAATGGCGAGGTCGGGCCGCTTGAATGGTCGCTGCAAGTTGGGCAGAGCCAACCACGTGACATGCAGCTTGGCCCAATCTACGACGGAGAGCTTTTATTTATCGCAGTTGTCGTCCGTGATACGCGCACGCCACAGGCAGATCCGGTTGTACTTCGTGCCGTGCGATATGCGGGAGACGCGCTATGAGAACCAGACGCCGGATCCACCGCAGCAAGGGTTTCGCTATGATTGACGCGCTTGTGGCCCTTGCCGTGGCCACATTGACGCTTTCCGTGCTCACAAGCGCTACATGGGGACTAAAGCTTGCGTCGGATAGGAGAGCCAGCCTGGAAGACACAGGCTCCGCCGATTGGCTGCAGGCAAGGCGCACGCTGACCACTTGGGCCAGCGACGTCAGCAACGAAGGCGCAGAGGCCGGAGGCGCAAGCCTGATCGGCACAGCAACAACCTTGCGCATGATTGTGCGAGATAGGCTTGCCCAACGCCCATATGTCGGTGAGTTTCGTATCGAGAGGGCCCGAGAAAACGGCTATGCGCTCATTGCGGCCCGCCATGATGGCCTACGAGATGCACGCGTGACAGCGGATGCGCCTCGGGCCTCTACTTTATTGCGCGCACCAGATCCTGTTCGTTTCGTGTACCTGTTTGAGACGAACAACGGCACCCAGAACGTGTGGCGATACGAGACCGGAGATGGAAGCAGTCTGCCAATTGCCATAGCAATTGAACAAGGCAACACCCGGCAAGTGACGGTACGCTTGCATCCAACCTTAAGCCAAACTTGTTTTGCCGCGCTTGGCCCCGGTGCACTGGAGAGTAAACAATGCGCCGTTCGTTGAGATCACGCCGAAGCGGTGAGCGCGGTTTCGTACTGGTTACTGTGCTTTGGATTGGTCTTGCGCTGTTACTTGGTGTCTCGGCCTTTTTATCCAGCGCGCGGCAAGATGCTTTGCTGACACGCGTAGAAGTGGCAAGCGCCCGAGCAAATGAGCTTGCGCGCAGTGGTTTGAACATAGCGCTGGCCGATTTGGGCCGGGTGTCGGTGAATCAACTGTCGACGCCCCGCGACAATACGCCTGTCACGCTGACGATGGCGGAAGGCCGCGTAACCTATCGCATCCAGGATGAGGCCGGCAAGATTGACATCAACCATGCCCCAACGCAAATCTTAGGACCAGTTTTGCAAAGCATAGGGGAAGCTGAAGGCGTTGATGCATTTGAAGCGGTCAATGTGGCTCAGGCTCTTCAGGCGATGTCTAACCGTGGCGCCCAGGCACGCAGTGTGGGTGACGCACTTCGAGCTGCAGGTTTGACAGCCTCGACAGCGCGAACTGCTGAAAAATACCTAACGACTTTCAATTTTACGAATAAGATCAATCCACGCACAGCACCTTTGATAACGCTTTCGGCTATTCCGGGTCTCGGCCCGGACGGCGCAGTTGAAATCATCGCGCGCCGAGAGGCCGGTCAGCAGATGCCGCGACTTGGCACGGCCTCAGCCTGGCTCGCAGAACGCGCCGGGCCGGTTTACACGATCACAGCGGAGGCGGAGCTTACAACGGGAGGCAAGGTTGAGCTTGTCGCCCTGGTCGCGGCGCGCGGTTTGGCCTTTCGTGGCGGACTGATGCGCTATGAAGTGCTCTCAATGAGAACCTTACAGGGCGGACAATGAGCATAGATCTGATATACACTCTAATGGCTCTCGCCTGTGTCATGATCGCGTTCGTCACCGATGCTTCGCTATTTTTATCGCGCAGCCTTTTAAGAGCATCATTTGGTCCAATGATCGCACGTGCCAATGCGTCAAGCTTTACCATTGGACTAGGTCTAGGGGCAGTCTGCGCAACCCTAGTAGCTGCAATAGGCTTCGGAAGTTCTACGGCGATCATGGCCGCCGCATTGAGCCTTTTGTGTATGCTGGCCGCAATGGACATCGTCTGGCGCTGGCTCCCCACAGAATGGACAGCATCTCTGACTGTCTTAGGCCTAGGGGCAGCGGCCATTTCTGGAGATCTGTTAACGGCATTTACCGGCGCGGCTCTTGGGGGCGGCATTTTGTTCAGCCTACGCCTGGTTTTCCTAAGGTTGCTCAATAAAGAGGCGATGGGCCTTGGCGACGTATGGCTCGCTACAGCTATTGGTAGTTTTGTCGGCCCTATATACATCACCTGGGTCTTGGCGACCGCCGCTATTTTTGGCTTGGCTCTTCACCTGGTACTGCCTGCTCCAAAACGCAACCGTCTTGGTGTGGCGTTCGGATCACATATATGCGCCACTGGCGCAATCTTCATGGCATTCTAAGGACTTGTGACGTGAAGTTGTGCTAGCCGTTGCAAAATAAAAGCAACTAAAAGCGCGACCAGGCAAAGATCAGGCGCGGAATTTGAGGCAGGCTTATGAAGACGAAACTAGCGCTTTGCGCGGCACTATCGGTGCTTATTTCCGGCTGTGATGAGTTTACTTATTTAGGTGACGACGGACCTTTAACCCTTAAAGATTGGCAGGCTAAAAAGCTTCTTGCGACCGGAGACGGCGCAAAATCCCAGCGCTTTGAAGGACGCGTTACGGGCGGGCAGGTTGTGCAGGCCGGCGCAGGCACGATTTATCCAGGTCGAACACCGCTTTTCCGTGAAACCGATTTTGTCGACTCAAACGGTGAACGCACCGTGTCCCTTAATCTCGTGAATGTATCAGTTCCCGATGCCGCAGCGGCAATCCTCGGCGAACTTCTAAACATCAACTATGTGATCGATCCCGCGGTCGCAGGCACGGTCAATATTCGCTCTAGCGAACCAATTAGTCGAGAGACCGCCATTGAGGTGTTTGAGCTTGCGTTGAAGCAAAACAATGCGGCCATCGTGCGTCGCGGCGAGGCTTTTGCTATTGTTCCGATTTCGTCAAACCTGTCGATTGGCGCAAGCACAGATCGTGAGGTGCCTGTTGGGTACTCGATCCGGGTCATCCCGCTCAAACACATTGGCTCTCAAGAGATGGCAACCATCCTGCAACCTTTCGCGGGCAATGGTATCGTCGGCATTGACGCACAGCGCAACATTATCGTGCTGGCAGGAACCTCCGCCGATCAACGCGCATGGCAGGATACAATCAATAGCTTTGACGTGAATTGGCTGGCCAATCGTTCTGTCGGCATCTTTCCGATCCGCGGACGTTCGGCGCAATCGATTGTGAGTGGATTGGAGCTTTTGGTCGATACCGAAGAGGAGTTCGAACCGATCGTCGCGTTCGAAGTGATTCCGGAAAACAACTCGATCCTTGCTGTCGCAAAGACACCGCAAGCCTTGCAGAGTGTTTCCGGTTGGATCAATCGGTTGACCAAAGAAGGAGCCAATGACGCACAGGTCTATTCCTATGACATGAAGTATGCGCGCGCCTCGGACATCTCCAATACCCTCTCAGGTATTCTTGGAGTGGCGGTCGAGACAGAAAATTCGAGCGCTGACGCGCAGGTTGTCCAGGCAAGCCTAGCCGCTGGCCAGTCCGGCGGCGACATCAATGCTACGCGAATTGTGGCCAATGAAGCAACAAATACGCTTTTGATCCATGCTACTCATGCAGAGTACCAGCGTGTTCTTGGCATCCTGCACCGGCTTGACGTACCCCCGCGCCAAGTTTTGGTGGAAGCCACGATTGTAGAGGTCGCCCTCAATGATGATCTTCGCTACGGTGTGCAGTATTTCTTTGAGGTGGGTGATAACACTCTGGGATTGTCACGCTCAACGACAACGACTGCAATATCCTCCGTAGCGCCGGGCTTCAACGCGGTGTTCGATGTGCCCAATCCAAATGTGATCGTGGACGCACTTGAGGATGTAACAAGCGTAAATGTCGTCTCCTCACCAAACCTAATGATCCTCAACAACGAGTCTGCGCGGCTTGTTGTTGGTGATCAGGTGCCAATCTCGGTGCAGACCGCACAGGACGCAACCGAAAGCCCGGATGTTTTCGTCTCAACCGTTGAGTTTCGAGACACCGGTGTGATCTTTGAGGTGACGCCACGCATCAACTCTTCTGGGTCTGTCGTGCTTGATATCGTGCAAGAGGTCAGTACGGTCGGTGAAACGGACGCCTCTACAGGCAACCCAATCATTTCTCAACGTCAGGTCTCAAGCTCAATCAGTGTCGACAGCGGCGAAACCATCGCGCTCGGCGGTCTGTTCGAGCAACGCAAGACACGCGGCAGCGCAGGGTTACCTGGTCTCGCGAGACAGTCTTTCGGTGGTCTTTTCGGTGTGAAAAACGGTGGCAATCAACAGACCGAGCTTCTGGTTTTGATCACGCCTCGGATCGTCAACAATGCGATTGACGCGCGGCGGGTTACTCGGAGCTTAAGAAACCGGGTAGAAACCATCCGCCTCGACGATCAGAGCTTGCGTGAACAAACGGGCATCAAACAGCTTGGCAAAAGCAAAACGTTTGACCGCGCGAAAGTTCTGCCACCGGCCAAGAAGGATAAAGGTGCTGCGGTAACGACCACAACGAAAAAGAAGACAGCCGTGGCGCAGACCGCACCGAAAAAGACAACCGCGTCTACGCGGACAGCATCTGCAGGCGGCACGCATTTTGTCTACCTAGGCGCGTTCAGCACGTCAGACCGTGCGAAATCACATTGGTCAACAGTGTCGCGCAACCACGCAAATCTTCTGGGCAACTTCAAACCGCGCTTCTCGCAAAGAGGCGAGTTGACGTCGGTGGCGATCGGACCGGTCAGCGAGCAACGCGCCGACGCGATTTGTGGTGCCCTATCCTCGGGATGCTTTAAGTCAAAAGCAGATTAAACCTCTCTCTCAAATCTGCCAAATAGGCCGTCCTTATTGGGCGGCCTATTTTTCGTGGGCATCAGGTTTTCATCTGCGCGCGAAGAAAATCTATCATAACCCGAACTTTCCGCGGCAGGTATGACCGATTGGGATAAAGGGCCCAAGCCGCCGTGTCGAAAACCGTCGCGGTGCATTCGAATTCCGGACAGAGCCGGACCAATCGCCCATCCTGCAAATCTTCGTCGACGAGCCAGTCAGCCAGCATCGCAACACCAAGCCCAAGTCGCGCGGCGCTTCGCATTGCCAGAGCGTTAGAGATTTGCAAGTTCCCGAAAATCGGCACTTCGATAGCGGGTTGATCCGATTTGCGAAACGTCCATACATCTCTTAAATCCGGCAGCGCATATCGAAGACAGTTTTCCTGCTTCAAATCCTCTGGTGAACTGATATTCGGGCTGGCCGTCAAATAGCTTTGGCTTGCAACGAGATGATACCTGGTCGGCTTCAAACGGGTTGAAATCAAATCACCCTTGGGACTTGGAGCAAGACGAATGGCCAGGTCAATAGCGTTTTCGATCAAATCAATATTCAAGTCGCTGCTTTGGAGATCAATGGTTATATCTGGATACATAGATTGAAAGTCTGGTAATAGTGGCAAAATCATTTGATCAGCAAAAGCCACAGATGCGGTCATGCGCAGCGTGCCAGACGGGTTCTCTCGACCGCGGCGCGCCTCCTCTTGAGCCGCTTCAAGCTCTTCAATCAATGGCTTAAGGCGCGCCAAAAATGCCCTGCCCTCGTCTGTAACGCTTAGCTTTCTTGTTGTACGCTGGAACAAGCGTGTTCCAAGTTCAGCCTCCACACCTGCCAAAATGCGCGATACCGAAGACGCATCGACACCAAGCGCGCGCGCAGCGCCGGCGATGCTACCTTGTGCCTGAATAAGCAAAGCAGCTTTAAATGCGTTCGTATCCATTCATGCATGAATTGCACGACTATTGTGCTGCATCAAATGTTTTTATTGATTTAGTCATTAATTACTCCTCGTGCATCACAAGACGTAGAGGAACATATCTTATGGAAATCAAACAACTTATCACACAATCCGTGTCCGTTCTGGTTCTGGCCACCGCTGCAAATGCAGAACCAAAAGAATGGACGCTTGATTTGGGTCATGCCTATATCGGTTGGCAGATCGATCATATGAATCTCAGCCAAACAGTTGGCCAATTTCGCGAATATGACGGCATCTTCACGATTGATGAGGCTGACCCTTCGAACTCACAGATTAGCTTCACCGTTCAAGCCGCCTCAATAGACAGCAATCACATTGGACGCGATAATCACGTGCGTAACGTCGATTACCTTGATGTTGAGAAATTTCCCGAGATCACCTTTGTCTCGACCAAGGTGCAGATGTTGACACCCATATCGGGCAAACTACACGGAGACCTTACAATGCTTGGGGTCACGGCACCGCTGTCCCTGGATTTCCGCATGGTCCGCGACACCTTTTATCCTGAGTTTATTCCAAATTACGATGAGATACGCGTCCTAGGTTTTGAAGCCGAAGGCGAGGTATTTCGGCTCGATCACGGTATGGATTTTATCGCGTTTGTCGGCTCGCCTACTGGTCTAAGCATAAAACTGGATCTTCATTTCGACCTTGTGGATTGCACTGATGTTCCAAGCACAAATGTTCCCTGCCATTGGGGCCGCGTGGCTGGCTTTACAGGGCCGAATGAGTGATCAGATGGAACATCTTTTGGGAAAAACTGCCATCATCACTGGGGCAAGTCGCGGTATAGGAGAGGCAGCCGCAAGGTATTTTGCCAAACTAGGCGCTAAAGTTGTTCTGGCCGCCAGATCCAAAGCACACATAGACGCCATTGCGGGGGACCTTTGCTCTGCAGGCTATCAGGCAACAGCCAAACGTTGCGATGTACGTGACAACTAAGGCGTCAAAAGCGTTGTCGAGGCAACCACCGAGATTTTTGGAGGGCTCGACTTCCTTGTCAACAATGCTGGTCTAATAGACCCTATTGCTCGGCTTTCAGACAGTGACCCTGAGGCCTGGGGGCGTTGCTTAGATGTCAATGTGAAAGGCGTATATCACGGTTTACGTCACGCCTTGCCAGTCATGCGGGCACAGCAAAGTGGAACCATCATAAATCTGTCCTCCGGTGCCGCCACGTCTTATCTAGAGGGTTGGGCGCATTACTGTGCTTCGAAAGCAGCCGTGCAAAGCCTGACCGGCGTGGCGCATAAGGAAAATGCATCATATGGCATCCGTGTGATCGGTCTCAGTCCGGGTACGGTTGCGACAGACATGCAAGTGTTGATCAAGGCCTCAGGGATCAATCCAGTAAGCCAAATCGATCCAAATGCGCACATCCCCGCAGCATGGGTGGCGCAGGCCATAGCGGTTCTTTGTGGACCTAAGGGAGATGAGTTCTGCGGCACGGACTTTTCGCTCAAAACGAATGCAGGGCGAAAGAAAGTCGGATTACCTCTAATCTAGCAGCAGTCACCTGTTCCTATAGACAAAAATCAACCGCTGCGACTCTCCTTTGGGGGGCTTTGGAAATGGCGCGGCGCTTTGGACTTGGGCCCTTGCGGCGCCATCGATGTCGCCAGTGCCAGAGCGGTTCAAAATCCGCACCCATGCAAGTGAGCCGTCGCTGTTGATCTGAAAGTAGACCCGTGCCGAGCCTCTGACCGATCTGTTGACGCGAGGTTTGCGATTGAGATGCACCAGCACACGACCAACATAGTTCGTGGCGGTTGAATTGCCCACCCCACGTGGCGCATTAAAACCTGCGCTCGCGGCTTGTGCGCCGCCTAAACCTTGCGCGATCAGATCGACGCCATTGCGTTGAAAAGCGGTTAGGGGCGACTCCACTGTGCGCGACCTTGATGCCACGGCCCTTTCGTTTTGATCAGCCGCACCGAAGACCCCTCGTACACCCGCCTCCGGCCGTGTCTTCGGAGGGCGCAGCGAACGCGCAACCGCCGCGTTCGGATTTACCGCTGCCGTTTCTGTCTCTTCTGCCTGGGTTTCTTGTTCCACATCTTCGGCGGCAATTTCCGGCAGGTCAGGGTCTAGGGGCTCAATTTCGATATCGATCGCAGGCACATTTGCAATTTTGGGCTCTGGCGCTTCTACAGTCTCAGCTGAAGCAACCTCCTCGGCAATATCGGCTTCAACTGGTTCAAATGTTGTTGCATCGGGCGTACCTAATTGCTGCTGCGCAACCTCTTCGGTCTCAACAGGCTCGACCTCCTGAGTTGCGGTTTCAGGCGCTTGTGCTTCGCCACCTGTATCGTCCGCCTCGCTTGCCTCTGCTGCGACGGTGTCCGCCGCATCTGCAACACCGCTCGGGTTAGGCTCAATGACTTCTGCTTCACCTGTATCAGGCGTCAGAGTATCCTGCGGATTATCGGACGCCACCAAGGCACGCGACGTGACGGGTTCTGTCGGCTCAGGTGGCTCTGGGGCCTCAGCGGTTTCCGGCTCAACAGGCTCAACCGGTTCCGCAAGTTCTTCAAATCCGCCGCCGACATCGACCAATTCCGTATCGTCACCGTCGGCAGCACTATCTGCGACCTGATCTTCGGTGCTCAAAAAGAGCCAAAACACGTGCAGAAAAACCGACAGCAAAAGCGCAATCGTTGCAACGGTGATGGACCTACGGATCATCTGAGCGTTCGCCTTGCGATCATCAGGGATTTAAGAACCCTGTTTCTTGGGTCAAAGATATACAAGGTCGAAAGCATGTAGAAGTCTGCTCTACAGATTTGTGATCATTTGTGCGACTTGGGCAGCAGTCCCCAAGCCATTAGCTCTTCTATATTTTTCACGGTTCTAGATACCGCGCCTGATGCTTGTAATATAGGTGCATTTGCTCCTTAGCCAAAGAGTTCAACGTATCACACTAAGAATTCCGTCGATGTTTCGGCGGATAAACGTTCAAAACAAGAATCCATGTTTTGCCATCACCGCATCCAGAGAGGAAAAGGAACCTTAACAAACGCGAAACTTCGCCATCAGGGCGGCTTGCAAAAAAAGACCCCGCGCTGAAGAGGTACAGCGCGGGGTCAGTCTGTAGCGGAAATGACGAAACCGCTACAGATCCTCCATGATCTCCGCCCCACTCACATGGCGGAGATACCAGTCGTCGGGCGAAACTGGAGAGCCTGACTGGTCGAGGATAGAAATGGAAGGAGCAGCGCCTGCAGCGCCACGAATGCGAATGTGGTCACCATCAAAGCTGGTGAAGGACATCTCAACAGGTTCGACATAGGTGGGGCTTTGCTCCATCAAAAGACCCACGGCCACGCGTTCACCCATGCGCGCACTGTCATAGTAATCAGAGTAGTAGTGCACACCGGCCATATTCCGGCCGATTGAAATATTGGCCGCAAGCTTATCAAGCTCGCCCTGAATGGTCAGAGCGGCCTGCGATTTGGGATCTTTGACCAACGCGGAACCCTCGGCATTTGGTACATATCGGATCGGCTGATCCTGACCCTTTGCATCACAGAAGGTAAGCTTGCGCTCGACCTTGCTGTCGCAGTCTTCAAACATCTCAAAAAATGCTTTGAGGATCGTTACGCAGCCGCCTGCGACCGTAGCGTGCCCTGCCCCATAGGCCGGGTGCATCGGGCTGCCTTCTGGAAACGCCATCGGCAAAAGCAGATTGCACTTCTCATCAATATGAGGCGGCAGACCAGCACCTTTATGCTTGCAGGCCAGACGACGCATCTTGGCCATGGCGGCCGTGTTTTGATCCTGATTGTGCTGCGCCACCGCTTCCAATATCTCGTTGGGAATCTGATCCAGCATCTCTGCAAAGGCATCGCCGGAACAGCCCAACTCACCTAGTTTGCCAGCACAGGCCAGGGTCAAGCGTCCGCCCATAGCTTCAGGACGGGCCCGTCTGTGATAGTTGAACTTTTGTCGACGAACGGCTTTCAGGCAACGCGTGGCGATCTCGCAGACCAGGGAAAGGATATGTGGTCCACCAAAAGTGGCAAAGGGGGTGCGATTTCCGCTAAACGACGGCTCAGGGAAGCCCTTGGAGAACGGAACGCCCATTCCCAGCATTGTAAGAGCCGCATTGAGATAGGCCTCGTAGAGCTGGTCAAAATGCACATAAGTGGCAAGGTCCCGCGGCGTGGTGATGAAGCGCCGCGTCGGCTCATAAACATCCAGTCCGTTGAATGCCGCGCCATTTTGCACGTCCAGCCAGGACGGCCAATCCGTCATATAGTCAAGACAGCCCTTTGCGGTCTGAACCCTTTGATCGATCGGCAAAACGCCGTATTCGATAAAGCCGTCGCGGAAATCCCAGCCTACATTCGTGCCAGGAAAGTTCGACACGCCCGCGCCCGGATTGCCGCCGGCACGCGAGTCTGACCCAATCAGCATAAATTGCGAGATATAAGGGCCGTCCATTGCACCGGGCGTTGAGCCACGGAAGACGGTTTCAGCGGTCACAGGCCCGCCAACCAGCCTTGCATCGCGGCGATTGCGCGCAAATTGGTCCATGCTATTGTCAGGGGCAGTGAAATATTCCATCCCGGCGATCGCGCCAGCCACCTGATCGGCATTAAGCTGCGCCGGAGTGGATTTCTTGCCGCAGAGGCGGTCACCGCCACCATCGCAGATATCTGTGAACGGGACATCGCGCAAAATTGCGAGCCCATAGACCTCTGCCATTTCAACGGCAAGCTCTGTTGAACCCACGCGAGGTGCTGGAGCCATGCCAACTGCACCCGCGTCAGGGCCCTGAAGCTCATAAACGTGACCTGCGCGGGGGCTTTCCCAACCGCGCCACTGGGTGCTGACTTTCTTGCCCTTCTTATCCTTCGCAGGCTTATGGTCCGGACCCAGTGGCTGACAAGAAAAGCCACCTTCGTAGCGCTTCACTTCTTTGTCAAAGTCGCTTGGCGTGGGCGAATTAATCGCCTGAACAAAACACGCATATTCATTCTCATCATTAAGGATGCCGAACGCATTATGCGTCAAACCCTTTGTAAAATTCGCAGGGTATTCCGGCCCATGATCGACCTCTTCTTGATTGGTAACTGTAAGGGCTTGAGGCGACAGGCGCGAAACCTCAGTCGCAAGATCACGTAATTCTTTGGCCCTGCGCGCACGCGCCGAACCGGTCAAATATGGTTCTGAAAAAGGTAGTTTCATAACAATCTCCATTGGGAAGACGCCATTTAGGCGCCGTGGCTAATCCACACCGGGAAGATTGCTTACCGCCATCAAGCAGGCGTTAGGAATTAGAGCCCCAAAACAAAAAACTGTGTGAAAAAACTTATCGTCTGATTGAGAATTTCCAAAAATACATCAAATTAACTCATTGTTTTCATTGTAAATTAAAAAACTTAATCTTTTTTAACGCAACTTTAACGCCCGGGCTAACGGTGCTGCGACAGGCTTGCATACATAGTGGAATCACCCTGCGAGGTGAGAAAGGAGAGTTTTTAGTAGTGACATTTTGTATTGCCATGCAAAACCGGCGGGCGGTGGCAAGTTATTTGCATCCCCAGACGATCATTAGTCAGCGTAACGAGTATTTGATTGTAACGCGATCCGGGGGGGGAAACACACATTTGAGCGTCTCCAATGCCGGAGCGTGCACGGGGCTAGAGAGTGAAGCCCCACAAGGGCTGTCTCCCGACCTTGTAATGTGCGCAACGCTCATCTCGCAGGGCCCTGACGGGCGTGACATGTATGTGGTTGAACAAGTGGAGCCATCTGGCTTCGAGGTAAAAGGTACGTTTATTGGTGGGGATGGTTATTTCACGCTCGATCATTCCGGGGAAGGAATGGCTCTGAGTGGCACAGCGCGGTTTAAACCTGGCCCCAGGAACACCGCCGCGGCTGATCGCTGCATCTTACTTGGGGAAAATGAGCCAGGGGCAACAGTTCATTTCGAGGCCGTTTACGTGCCGTGGTGTGATGAGCTGTTGCCCAACAACTTTTGGTCGGCATTCGACCCCAACAATAACGGAATAACGCAATGACTATAGCTCGTTATCGCTTTCCGCATGCCCGGGATAAGCGTTGCTATTCACCGCTCAATATGCCTAGTCTGGAAGAAGAAAACCTCGTGCAGGCCGGTGGGAGCGACGGATTTGGTGGGGATGGCCCGATGGGAAGCTTCAAGGGGACAGAGCAAGACCGGCTGAACCTGTCGCTTGTTGGAAACTTCTATTTGATCGACCCGGATGGGCGCGAAATCCGGATTACGGAAAAAAAAGGCCGCGTTCTTATTGCGATGCTGGCTACCGCTCGGGACCAGCGTCGGTCTCGTGACTGGTTGAAGTCGCGCCTTTGGGAACGTGCATTTGACGAACAGGCGAGCAATTCTTTACGGCAGTGCCTGCATGCGTTGCGAAAACTTCTTGGCCCTTGGAACGACGCGCTGCAAGCTGATTACGAACATGTCTGGCTATCTGGTATTGATGTAGAGATTGATCCAGGATCAGACAGCCGTGCGGTTTTTTTTGAAGATGCTCCGCGTCTCGACGAAGGCGGCGAGGATTGGCTTCGTGAGGAACGCCAGGCCTTTGAAGCCCGCGTTGAAGATGATCGTAGCGCCATGGTTGAAGTCGGTCCGGTCACGCCACCTGTCTCACCCGTAACTTTTGGCACACGGCCTTGCGTTCTTATTGGAAGCCCAGTGGTGATTGCCGATGATAATCTGGCCGAAGTTGTCGCCGAACGAATTACAAACGCGATCTCCACAACGTTCCGTCACAATGGATATGTCGAAACCTACGACCTGCGGGATATGCAAAACAATCAGCTTGCCGGACGCAACGCCGATAGCGTCTTATGCCCTCCGGTTCTGGTGGAAACACGGCTCTCGCTGCTCTCGCGAGAATTGCAAGTGACCATTTTGGCAAGAGTGCCAGCAACCGGCAAAGTCGTCTGGACGTCCTCGATCGGAACGGATTGGGATACAGCGATTTCAATCTCGTCGCAAACACTTGATGAGTTTGTGGCCGGTGCGGCGGACTCAATTGAAGCCGTCGTCATGAGACAAGCGGGCCAAACCGCGCGACCAACGCTGTACACAGCCGTCCATCAGCTCTTTGGATTATCATTAGAAGGCATTGAGGATGCCCGCGACATCCTCAGCCAGTTCGAAGGCGAAAACTTTTCGGCCAACGCCATGGCCTGGCGCGCCTTTGCAATTACCCTCTTACTTGGCGAGCGCCACGATCCGTGTGAGCAGTCCATTGCTAATGCAAGCGAATTGTTGAACCGCGCGCTTGAACTTGAGCCATCTAATGCCGTCGTTTTGGCGATTGCCGGACATGTAACAAGCTTTGTGCAACGCAAGATGGATGAGGGCAGCAAGCTATTGTCGCAAAGCCGCCGCTCATTGCCAAACCTTGCTTTTGGCTGGGACGCGACAGCGATGAATGCTGTTTATTCCGGCGATCTCGATAAGGCGCGCGAGGCCTCCCATATCGCGCGGCGCCTTGGCCGCTATAGCCCCTACAGGTTTTATTATGACGCCTCTGCGGCGATTATTGCGACCCTTGAGGGACGCCATGATGATGCGGTAGCAATCGGGGAACAAGTCCTGACCAAGCGACCCGATTTCCTTCCGGTCATGCGCCACATGGTCGCCAGTTACTCGCATTTGAACTGCAATGAGCAGGCCCTAACGATGTTCTCGCGATTGCGCGAACTTGATCCAGCTTTTGGCACTGACGAGATGCTTTCTCCAGCCTATGTGCTGCCATCCGCACTTAGCATGAATGTAATTACCAAAGGCCTCGAAAGACTAGAAATAATGGACGCTCGGCCGAAGTAACCGGTTCGCTGATTTAAGCAAGCTTCTGAAAAACAATAATTTTAACGCCAAAGCGAGGGGGAGGTCGTAAATTGACCAAGACAAAAACCAAAACAAAGACAAAAACTAAAACGAAAACAAAAACCAAGACAAAGACAAAAACCAAGACAAAGACAAAGTCGTTTTCGTCAGCGAGCGAATGGACCGTTCAGGATGAGAAGTATCGCCGCGATATCTACGCCAGGTTTGACGACATCATAGAGCTTCTCGACGACCACGACGTTCCCGGTGCTCCCGCCTATGATGGTGATGAAGTGCGTGCGGAGCTTGATGACATATTGGCCAAGCAGGCGGATGCAGAACGCGCCGAGCGACAAACAGAAATTGTTGATGAGATTGATGACATTATCACTCCCTTTCTGTCGATATTCGATGACGCCGCCGGTGTACCGGGCAGCCTCGTGCGCCTTTTGACTCAGCTGCAAAACGCCGGTCTGGCTCTGGCGTCACACTACAAGGCGAAATTCAACCGTCCAAGACCTCATATTGTTGATCATGGCATCGATCCAACGATTGATGTTCCGCATCACGCTGCATACCCAAGCGGTCACGCAACACAATCCGCGCTACTCGCGCATGCGATTGCAGAAGTTTACGCCCATGATCCGGGCGTTGTCGCCGAGGCGTTTGATGTGGCCTACCGCATCCGTGAAAACCGCGAATGGGCAGGTGTTCATTATGCTTCTGATGGCGCGGCTGGTGCCGATATCGCGCAAGCGGCTTTCACCGAGTTGCGCGATATTCTTGACGAGCTTTTCGTTGAGGCCATCGAGGATGTACAATCCTACGATGCAGGGCCTTCACCCTATCTTGGCAATGGGCCTTTGATGGAGCGTATACGCCATCCAAAAGATCTTGGCCCGGTTGTTCAATGGACATTTCCTCACATTGGTATTGAAGGTATCGACAACGAGGGCGATTTCCCAATCAACAAAGGTGGCAAAGGCGTGGTTGTCGGATTGGTGGACGGGCCGATTGATGTAACGCATCCCACCTTTGACCGGGATAAAGATCACGCGATCAACAAAGAGCTGGCCGAGACAACCGATCCTGAAACATGGGCCAACTCTTCTGCGGTCATAAACGCCGAATACCACCATTACCGCGATGGCCGCATGGCATTCTCTTCCAAGGGGGGAGGTCATGGCACAGCGATGGGTGGTCTGATCGCGGGAACATCGAAAAAGGGAATATGCGAGATTTGGGGTACCGCACCTGAGGCTCGTCTTTTGCCGGCGCGAGTAACCAATTTGGTCTCGGACACACACCAGAACCGCCTTGTCGTGGCAAAGTCCATTATCCAGATGGCTTACGGTAACAAGCCTGCCCACGTGATTTTGGTCGGTCCGCCATTCGTTCGTCCGGATCATGATGCATACCCAAAAGACTGGGCAGACAATCCAACGCATAGCGAAGATATGCCGTGCGATCCTTTGACGCTTGCCATTTTGCTGGTCAGTCTCGAAGTGCCTGTCCTAATTCCATCTGGAAACGACGGCACCAGTAAAATATCCTATCCCGGCGCGCCGGAGGATTTTCTTGGTGCTCTGAAAGCTCTCTCTCATGCAAACGGGCGTGAGCAAGTGCGCAACATGCTGAAATCCATAGGGCGCGACGTTACAGTCGCCGACCTTGAGAAGATTAGCGCGGCTTTCGAAGCGAATGCGGATACACTGGATCCGAATGCAAAGGATCCGTTTGTTGGAACCGGAATTATCGTCGTTGGTTCTGCAAAGCTAAGCGATCCCGAAAACCCGGAATCAAAACTCAAACCCGCTGCATATAGTCAGTTTGGCCCAGGCCTTTTCTGCCTCTGCCCAAGTGACCGCGATGAGGATCCAGGTATGGAACCAGATCCATATGACGAAGTTCCAAAGTTCAACTATGTGCCAGCCCCTGACATTTATGGGCACGGTGGTTATGCCAGTTCACCGGAACAACTCGCCTCACACCAGGGCGCAGATTATGGCTTTGGCGGCACGTCTGCGGCCACGGCCCAGGCAGCCGGGGTATTGGCGCGCATGATTGAAGCGCGAAAAGCCAAAGATGAACCGCAGGCCATCACTGGCCCCGCTATCAGAGCTGCATTGATAGAAGGCCTTGGTCACGCATATACCCACACGCATGGCTATGGTCTTCTGACGATGCAAGCGACTTTGGCGAAGGACTAAGGGGCTGCGGATATGTGTCGCCCTTCTTGGGCGGCACATTCTTTATACAGGCAAGTGAATATGCGGAGGATTTTCGCAAGAGTAGTATTTAGTTTTAAACGTCAAAAGGTATTGTTATGAAAAGTTTTTTTTACATTTCTTCTGTTTTTATATTTCTTGCCACAACAGCATTCTCCGACCCTGGCGACGGTCCAGGAACAGCAGATATCAAGCTCGCAGACAGAACAATCGGCGTGACCGGTTTGTGCAGCGACTGGGCGTTTCATACCGTTGGCGGCACGCCTAGCCTGAGGGTCGAAGTGGGAGAAGGGCACAACAACAAAGAGCTTACGTTTAACAAAAACGCTAGCTTCGTTAACGGCGATGCTGCCTGGTTCATCAAAGATTTAAACACGCTTACGCAAACTGAAAACGGTTACGTCCTTACAGGCATGTTTACGAACGTGCAGGCATCCGACAAACCGACCAAAGCACTCCATATCGAGGTTTTTTGCCCATAGCGTCGGAGATGGGAAAGATGGCTCTAATTTAGAGAGTCTACGAAACGCACAATGTGTTCTGCCACCTGATCTCCGGCCTCCAAAAGGATCGAGTGCTTCAGCTTTGGCAGGATCACGAGCTTTGAGTTCGGCAAGGCGGCATCAATTTCTCGGTTCAGCCGAGGGTTACAACCCCCGTCGTTTTCTCCCGTCAGCACAAGCGACGGTGCAGTGATCTGATGCAGCCATGGGCTCATCTCTGTGCCAGCGTAGATGCGAAATACGTTGAGGAAAACCTCTGGATCCGTATCGATCACTTGTTGCAGGCGGCGTTCAACGACATCGCCGTGCTTTTCCAGAAACCGATCCGTAAACCAGCGATCTGTCAGAGTGGGCAGAACCTTTGGAATGCCTTTCTCTTCCATTGCCTGTACCACGGCCCAAACCTTTGTGCTGTCCTCTTCTGTGCGAAATGCTGCGGTCGACAACAGCCCTAATGACAGCACACGGTTTGGATGTTTGAGCGCATAGGCAGGGCCAATCATGCCGCCAAGAGAGTGCCCGGCAAAATGAGCGCGCTCTATGCCAGTTTGCTCCCGGACACGTTCTAGGTCCGCTACCAAGTCATCAAGGTCGAATGGTACATCGGGCATTGGGGACGCGCCATGGCCGCGTAAATCGTAGCTCACGACCTTGAAGTGCTGCGTTAGCGCCGGCATTGCTTTGGCCCAAGTATTGCGCGCGGCGCCTATCCCATGGATCAAAAACAGCGGTGGGCCGTGCCCTTCAATTGAAAATTCGCAATCAATCGAAGGACCTGTTGTCATTCAGCCGCCGCGATGGTCGTACGACCTGTGAAAAACGGCATAACCTCTTCGGCAAAACAATGGATCGCTTCGATCGTCTCTTGTGCATTGCACCCAAAGTTCACGTTAAGGATCACCCGATCAATGCCAAGCTCTTGGTAAGGCATCAATTTATCTACCATTTCCTGTGGCGAGCCAATAAGAAGGCTTGCAGCAAGGTCTTCAGCGCTTTGCGCGCGGGGCAATTCTCGAACCATCCCGTTTTCGACTATCCCTGGACCAGTGAAAACATTATCAAACCGTCCATAATAATGCTGTGCAGCATCAACTTTAGCCCGCCGGTCAGCCTCATTACGAGTCACATAAGCTAAACGAGACAAGGACAATGTCAGGTCGCGACCCGTCTCTCCCATCTCGTCCTTGGCCCTGCGGAACCCATCAACTTGATCGAGTAGCATCTGGTGATTGCCGGATAATGGCGTCGTCTGGATGTGAAAACCGCGTTTGGTACAGTGATATATGCCTTCGGGGTTCATCACCGCCATCATCATTTGCGGCGTTCCAAGCCGTACCGGACGCGGCATGATTGTGAGCGGTTCAAACTGGTAATACTTCCCGTTCCAGCTTACCTCTTCCTGCGTCAGGAGAGCTTGGAGAACGTCGAGCGACTCGTTAAAGCGCTCTTGGGTTTCTTCCATGGAAACACCAAGCCGCTCCATTTCATATTTGAATGCTCCCCGCCCGACGCCCAGCATTAGTCGGCCACCGGTAAAGATGTCGGCCATGACAACCTCTCCGGCGTAAATGCGCATGTCATGTAGCGGCAGCACCACAACGGAGGTCATGATCTTTATCCGCCTTGTGTGATCGGCGATCTTTACGGCAAACTGCAGAGGTGCCGGCATCATCAAACAATTGATAAGGTGATGTTCAGTGATAGAGACCGCATCAAAGCCCATTCGGTCTGCGGTCATCGCTTGGGCAAGCATGTCTGCATAGACACGTTCCCCGCCATAAGATTTGTCAGGATAATCCGCTGACAGCTGGATACTAAATTCCATGAAGGCCTCCCAGCCCTGTCATCACTCTCTCACAAAACAGTGATTCAGGAAATAAGTTTCGCCGTCACTTAATCGATATTGTGTATCGGTAGCGTCGCGGCATAGGTTACCGATCAAAATTTAGGTTAAATCTCGCTCGGAGAACCATTCCAAGACTATGGATCGCGCAGCCATTGTTCATGATAATTTCCGTCGTCTTGTTGCCGAAGGAAACCTACCATCCGGGGCAAATCCGAACGCCCTATTGTCGGCAGAATTGGGAGTATCCGTTTTTCGGTCTGGCTGCCTATCGCGCGCCGCTGATCGCAAAAGCCGCGCTATGCAGGCCGATGGTCAGGGTTTTTACACGATTGGTGCGTCAGGACATGAGGGGATGGCCGCTGTGGCAGCAGCCTTGCGGCCAACCGATATGGCTTTTCTGCACTATCGCGACGCAGCCTTCCAGCTGCAACGAGCGGAGCAGGTGCCAGACCAGTCAGCCGCGCGCGATTTGATGCTATCCTTCGCTTGTTCTTCGGCGGATCCGATCTCAGGCGGGCGGCACAAGGTGCTTGGCTCAAAACCGCTCAACATACCGCCGCAGACATCTACTATCGCGAGCCATCTACCTAAAGCTGTTGGTGCGGCCTATTCCATCAGCTGCGCCAAACGTCACCGGCCAGAGCATGCAAGTCTGCCGGACGATAGTCTGATCTTTTGCAGCTTTGGCGATGCATCCGTAAATCACTCCACCGCGCAAGGCGCTTTCAACACGGCCGCTTGGACCTCATATCAATCCGTTCCTTTACCGCTTCTGTTTTGCTGCGAAGATAACGGGATCGGAATTTCCACCAAAACACCCACTGGCTGGATTGCGGCCGGGTTTCAGACGCGTCCAGGGATTAAGTATTTCTACTGCGATGGTCTGGATATTTACGATACATATGCAACCGCATGTGAAGCGTCCGAGTACGTCCGACGCGCGCGCAAGCCTGCTTTTCTGCATATACGCACAGTTCGCCTTTACGGCCATGCCGGTGCAGATGTCGCAACGAGTTATCTGTCCAAGGCAGAGGTTGAGGCCGATGAGGCCAATGATCCCCTGCTGCATTCCGTGCGACTGCTGTCAGAGGCAAAAGCACTTACGCTCGATGACGCTTTGCACATCTACGATCAGGCTGACACAGAAATTCAACGTTTAGGAGACGAGGCCGCGGCGAAACCACGGCTACGAACTGCGGGTGATGTGGTGGCGAGCCTTATCCCACCGAAACGTAGCCACACGCCAAGCAACGGTCCGTCTGCCGAGGCGCGGGCAAATGCTTTCGGAACTGACATGCGCGCTATGGGTGAGCCGCAGATCATGTCGCGCCTAATCAATTGGGCGCTTACCGATCTGATGCTGGAGCACCGCGAAACGGTCATGATGGGTGAGGATGTCGGCCGCAAAGGCGGAGTTTACGGCGTCACGCAAAAGCTGATCCAGAGGTTTGGTCGCGATCGGGTGATTGATACGCTGCTTGATGAAACCTCGATCCTTGGGCTGGCCATCGGCATGGCGCAAAACGGATTCGTACCCATTCCCGAAATTCAGTTCCTAGCCTATCTGCACAACGCCGAAGACCAGCTTCGAGGTGAGGCAGCGACCCTGCCCTTTTTCTCATGCGGTCAGTTTACCAACCCGATGGTGCTACGCATTGCTGGTCTGGGGTATCAAAAGGGTTTTGGTGGACATTTCCATAATGATAATTCGCTGGCAGTGCTGCGCGATCTGCCTGGGGTTATTCTTGCGGTTCCCTCCAACGGTGCAGATGCAGTGAAGATGCTGCGAGAGGCGGTACGACTGGCGCGAGAAGAGCAGCGCGTTGTCGTCTTCCTTGAACCCATTGCACTGTATTCGGCGCGTGACTTGCATGAGCCCAAGGATGGCGGTTGGCTGTGCAATTATCCAGAACCGTCCCAAACTATCGGCGTGGGCGAGGTTGGTTTTGAAGGTAAGGGTACGGATTTGGCCATTGTCACCTTTGGCAACGGAGTTTATCTGTCGCATCAGGCAACGCCTGAATTGGCTTCTCATGGGATCAATTCCCGCATCATCGATATGCGCTGGCTGTCGCCTTTGCCAAAAGAGGCGCTAAACAAGGCGGTAGAGGGTTGTAAAAACATTCTGATCGTGGATGAAACGCGACATTCAGGCGGCGTTGCCGAAGCGTTGATGGCACATTTTCATGAAACGTCACATGCACGCATGGCGCGGCTCACGGCCGACGACTGCTTTATCGCCACTGGCCCCGCCTACGCCGCGACGATGCCGTCCAAGGAAAGCATCGTGGACGCCGCATTGGCTTTGGTGCAAGGCGCTTGAGGCGGGGTTCGAATGCCTCTGGTGAGAGTATTTCTGACAAGCTGAATTTCGCAAAAGACCCTCGGCATTTGCGGGGCTTGACGGTATAAAATCAGCATGAACAAAACATCGCCCAAACCCATGCGTGATTTCGGCCTCGAAGTGTTTTTCTCCAATTGGGAATTCACCGCGCGCCACCATATGACCGCGTCCGATCTGGAAAGCCTATCGGTCAAAGACCTGCTGAGCATGGCCAGCGCGGACGACCAAACAGCATTCGAAAACCTTTGGCTTGGCTATACAGAGACTTGGGGCGCACCAGCATTGCGAGCCGAGATTGCCGCCACTTACGAGCATATGTCCGACAACAATATCCTCTGCCTCGCCGGGGCCGGTGAGGGGCTTTACGGCGTGCCGAAGGTGCTATTGGGCCCGAACGACCATGTTGTTGTGCCAACCCCAAACTATCAGGGGGCCGAGACCGTACCGCTCTCCATTTGCGAGGTGACAGGTGTGCCGCTGGATTATACGGCGCCTGATGGCAACACTCCGGGTAACTGGCGACTAGACGTAGATCGGTTGCGCCAGGCCATTCGACCCAATACCAAATTGATCTCGCTTAATTTTCCTCAAAACCCGACCGGCATGCTGATGCCGCGGGATGACCTGAACGCGGTTGTAGAGCTTTGCCGCTCTCAAGGCATCTATATTCTAAGTGACGAGGTCTATCGCGGGGTGGAATTAAATCCTAAGGGCCGCATGCCGCAAATTGCGGATGTCTATGAGCGTGGCATCTCGCTCAATGTAATGTCAAAGGCCTACGGGTTGCCCGGGCTGCGCATCGGATGGATTGCGTCCCAAGACAACGAGTTGCTGCAGAAGGTCGAGCGGTACAAGCATTATCTATCGATCTGCAATTCCGGGCCATCTGAGATGCTTGCGCTTATTGCTTTGCGAGCTCGAGATAAAATACTCGCACGCAATCACGGTCTCACCTTGCGCAATGCAGTGGTTTTGGAGCAGTTATTTGCGGATTTCCCCGACCTTTTCGAATGGGTCAGGCCCATGGGCGGCTGTGTCGGCTTTCCCCGTTATCTTGGCCCGGATGGCGTCGAAGAGTTCTGTCGTAAATTGATAGAACAAAGCGGTACCTTGTTGCTGCCATCATCGATTTATCGCAGCGAGCTTGGCCCGACGCCACCTGATCACTTCCGGATTGGGATCGGGAGGGGCCAGGTTTTCACGGATGGGCTCGCCGCCATGCGCGCACATCTAGAGAAAAATTACCTAGAGTTCCGCGTTTAAATCCAGTTTTGCCCAAAGAGTATATTGCTTCCGGCGGGGATATTTTTAGCAAAAAGAAAGGGGTGCAAATCAGCAGGTGTAATTCATACCCAGACGGCCGCCGTCGACATAGATTGTCTCGCCGGTGACGTAACTTGATTTATCCGAGCAAAGGAACGCCACCACATCGCCTATTTCGCGCGCTGAGCCGATGCGTTGCAGCGGAGTACGCGACATCACCATTTTCATCGCATCCGGATTGGCATTCACCCCGGCCAGCATATCGGTATCGATTGAACCGGGGCCCACCGCATTAACCCGGATATTATGCGGCGCGAGCGCAAGTGCCGCCACTTTAGTTAGCTGCATGACGCCCCCTTTTGAGGCGCAGTAGGCCGGAATCCCGGCGATCGCAACCTGTGCATTGATCGAGGACATATTCACAACAGCGCCTTCGATCTTGTGCTCGACCATGGTTTTCGCCGCGCGTTGTGTGGCAAGGAAAACGCCGCGCAGGTTGATGTCGATGACTTTTTGGAAGTCATCCAGTGAATAGCTCAGAAAATCACCAGGTGCAGCAATACCGGCATTGTTGACGAGAGCGCTGACCGGGCCGTGCTTGGCGTCGATCTCGTCAAACATCGCAGTGATAGCGGCCGCGTCGCCCATATCGCAGGTGATCGCGGCCGCACCGAGTGTTTTGGCCGCCTCATGGACTTTCTCGCCGTTGATATCCGCCAGAATTATTTGAAACCCGTCTTCAGAGAGCGCCTCTGCGCAAGCGAGCCCGATGCCCTGCGCGCCGCCTGTCACCAATGCGATCTTGTCTGCCATCTCAGGTCTCCTCATCTTTCAATCCGTATATTTCTTCTGCCTCTTGGGCAGAAATGAAGCCAGCCGAAACATCATTTCGAATACTGTCGCGGTCGCGGTCGGAAGGCTCCCCAATCCCGCCACCGCCAGGCAGGCTCAGCCTTAATCGTTGCCCGGCGCCCACCTTTTGGCGACCCTTGGATTTGAGCTTTGTGCCATTCGCAAGCTCAACCCGGCCAGCCACACCGTCACCGCCGCCATCACGACCTCGCGCCGGATTATCCACGCGATCAAACATTGCGTTGAACCAAAATTCATAGCCTTCGCGTGCCTCAATCTCGATCACCTGACCTAGGCCACCGCGTTGGCGCCCGGCGCCTGCGGACCCGGGCCAAAGCTCTTTGCGCCAGACCACGATTGGCCCGACATGTTCCGTTGCCTCAACGCTCATAGTGGAAACACCGGACGGGAAGGCCGTGGCCGACAGCCCATCGAGTCCCGGTCGTGCGCCAGTGCCGCCGGAATTGAACATCAGAATTTCGGCAGAGGGCAAAATGCTATCGCGTTGCTCTGGTCGTGCGCTAATCTGAATATTCCAAAGCGCAGACGACCCTTCAGCAGGCACATGACCCGGCATTGCCTGATGCAGCGCGCCTAGCACGACATCGGGCACAAGATGGCCCAGGACATGCCTAACCGATACTGGCGCGGGCCGTTTTGCCGCGAGGATTGACCCATCAGGCGCAGTGATCTCAAACGGATCGAGCGAGCCTGTGTTATTGGGCACCTCCGGCGCGATGGCGCATTTCAACGCGTAGCAGGCATAGGCGCGGGTGTAGACCTCCGGCACATTGACGCCATAGGCACTCATGCCAGAGGTGCCTGCAAAATCCGCGCTTATCTGATCACCGGCAACGCTGATCCGGACCTGCATGAAAACCGGGTTATCGTAGCCATCGACCTGCATGCTGTTGTCAAACTGTCCGTCTGGCACAGCTGCTATGGCCTTTCGGGTGGCCTCTGCGCTCGCCTCGATAATAAAGTCTGAAAGCCCGTCAATGTCAGCCAAATCAAACTCATCAAGCATCGCCTGCAGGCGGCGTTCGCCCGCCTCATTACATGCCGCGAGCGAGAACATATCACCTACGGTCTGATCAGGCGTGCGGACATTGGCGCGCACCATTTGCAGCATGAATTCATTTACCGTTCCGCGTTCAGCGAATTTGGAGATGGGGATCAGGAGCCCCTCCTCATAGACTTCGCCCGCATCCGGACCAAAGCCGCGGCCGCCAATATCGACGACGTGAGCTGTGCAGGCGAAAAACCCGATATGCAAGGATTTGCGGAAAACCGGCGTCACCACGGTTATGTCATGCAGATGCCCTGTGCCCATCCATGGATCATTGGTAATGTAGACATCGCCCTCAAAAATATTCTGCACGCCAATCTCACGGACAAAATGCGCCACGCTTTCGGCCATGGCGTTGACGTGGCCCGGCGTGCCGGTAACGGCTTGGGCAATCATCCGAGCCTTTCGGTCAAATAGGCCAGCGGAAAGATCACCTGCCTCACGCACTGAGGTCGAAAACGCAGTTCGGATCAGCGTTGTTGCCTGTTCCTCAACAACCGCAATAAGGCGGTTCCACATGATTTGATAATCGATGGGTGTCGGCTTCACTGGCGAGCTTCCTTGCGTTCGATGAGAAGCGCTCCGTCGCATTGCATTGTGGCCCGGTAGGCCGCTGTTATAATTGTGGAGGTTTCGCGTTCCACAATTACGGCTGGCCCCTCTACGCTCGCACCAGGTCTCATAGCAGCACGCGGCACCTCGGCGGCGTCTAGCAGCTCTCTTTTGGCGGCATCAAATATCGCACGCTGTCTTTTCGCTTCGGCATCGTACGACCTGTCAGGCGGCGCAACCAGAGCGGTTGGAGGCACAGGCGTCATAACATTCAGAGCCCAATTTGTTATCTCAACGGCAAGCCCATCAATTATCCGGCCAAAAAGCGTTCTATACGCGTCTTCGAACGCGGCCAGGAGCATTTTTGTATCGTCCTCAACGAAACTGGTCTGGTCGCAGATCACCGGGATTTCCCAGCCCTGCCCCGTGTAGCGCATGAAAAGGGTAAGCCGGGTTTCTATCGTGCTGTCTCCTGCTCCAGCTAGAACAAAAGACCGGGCCTCTTGCTTTAGTTCTTCGACGACAGTATTTGCCGCGTCCGCATCAAAATCATTAAGACGTTGATAGTGCCCGCGCGTCGCCTCGTAGCTGAAGGGCGCACGTAAAAACCCAATGGCCGAACCGACACCGGCACCAGGCGGAATAATCAACCGCTCAATGCCAAGCTTTTCGCATAGGCGACTGGCGTGAAGCGGCGCACCCCCGCCGAAGGCAATCATAGTGAAATGCTCGATGTCGCGACCATGCTCAACCGTATGTACACGCGCTGCATTTGCCATGTTCTCATCGACCATTTCGGTGATGCCGAACGCCGCATCAGATTTGGAAAAGCCAGTATCTTCGCAAAGCGTGCCTTGAATGGCCTGCGCTGACAATTCCGGTGAAAGTGGGATTTTGCCGCCTGCAAAACCGTCTGGGTCCAATCGGCCGAGGATAAGATTGGCGTCGGTGACCGTCGGCGCCTCTCCACCCCGTTGGTAGCAGGCAGGTCCGGGCTCAGACCCCGCTGATTTCGGGCCAACCTGGATCCGCCCCATGGTATCAATCGACGTAATGGAACCACCCCCGGCCCCGATCTCAACCATCTCAACCACAGGGGTTGAGACCAACATGCCAGAGCCCTTCTTGAACCGATAGGTGCGGGCGATTTCAAAACTGTTGGCTGTCTTTGGCTTACCATCTTCGATGAGACAAATCTTGGCCGTGGTACCCCCCATGTCGAAGCTGAGCGCTTTATCAATCCCATGCGCTCTAGCAAATTCAGCAGCAAAGATCGCACCGCCAGCAGGGCCGGATTCCAAAAGGCGCACCGGTTGTTCAATAGCCGTTTCCAAACTGATCAACCCACCGCCAGAATGCAGCAAGAAGACCGGCGCATTGACACTTGCGTCGCGTAACTTAGCAACCAATCGATCAAGGTAGTCGGCCATGCGCGGCTGCACATAGGCATTTGCAATGACCGTATTGAACCGAGGCAATTCGCGCATCTGAGGTGACACAACAGAAGAGAGCGATACATAAAGCTCCGGCATGGCCGCGCGTAAGGCAGTCGCGATGCGCTGCTCATGGATCGGGTTCGCATAGGCATGCATAAGGCCGATTGCCACAGCTTGATACCCGCTGGAACGCACGTGCTCCACCAACCGGTCAATTTCGCCGTCCGCCAGTGGGAGAAGCACATCTCCATTGGCGGCAACACGTTCTTGGGCAATCAGTCGATCCTGACGCGGGATCAAAGGCTTGGGCAGCTCCAGGTTCAGTTCATATTGCTCAAAACGGTTTTCAGAGCGCATCTCAATGACATCGCGGAAACCCTCGGTCGTGATAAATCCCGTATGCGCACCGCGCCGCTCTATCAGGGCGTTTGTGACAAGTGTAGTGCCGTGGATAACCTGCTCAATTCCTGCAAGCGGCACCTCGGCCTGTGCGCAAACGGCTTGTAATCCTTCAAGGATCGCCGCCTCTGGCGCAGTGTAGTCTGTCAACACCTTGCAGGTCGACATACCACCCGCATGTTCGAGGGCTACATCTGTAAATGTTCCGCCGATATCGACCCCAACGCGCATAGCCTACCGTATCGACTTCCATACCTGATTGGCGGTGAAGGCAAGGTCGTAAAATCTGCTCTTGAGGCCTGATTGCGGGGCCAGCGTCGGCTCTGACATCGGCAAAGGCAAATCGGCCGGATCCATGCCGGTCAGCAAATCTGCCATGGCTTGGCCAAAAATCGTGCCGGTGGTGATGCCCCGACCGTTGTAACCAATGGCTGTCCACAAGCCTTGGGCCAGTTGATGCACCCGTGGCATGTGATCGGGTGTCATTGCGATCTGACCATGCCAGGCCTCTTCAAATTCCATTTCCCCGACCTCCGGGAACAGCCTTGCAATTTGCTTTTGTGCCCAACGTCTTGTCAAACCCTTATCTTTGCTTCCAAAAACCCGGCCCATTGTGCCAACGAGTAGCCGGTCATAGGCATCGCGACGTACATTAAACATGATCCGACCGGTATCCCACACACCCTGTCGGCCCGGCAGGATGTGGCCAGCGCTAGAGCTAAGTGGTGTGGTTGCAAATTGCAGGTAGTGGATCATCGTAAAGACGCCCTTCAATCCGGGCCAAAGCTTATCGGTATAGGCATTTGTGCCGAGCACGACGTTTTTAGCAAGTACATCACCATTGCTGGTTTTCAAACGCCATCCATCCGCTTCCTGCTCAAGTTTCTGCACTTTCACGCCGGTGGCAACTTTTGCACCCGCCCCCAAAGCGGCACGGGCCAGCCCTCGGCAATAGCCCATCGGATTTATCGTGCCTGCCCGATGATCTAACAATCCGCCATGAAATGCCTTTGTTCCGATCATTTCGGCGACTTCGCCTGCGCTCAACAAATCTACCGGCTCACCCAAACGCTGCCATTCTGCGTGCCGGTCCTGCAGGTCCTTCCAGCCTGAGGGCGCGTGGGCGGCGTGGATTGTCCCTGTCTTTGTAACCTCACACTGGATCTGATGCTTTTCAATCAGGTCAAAAACGACGCTTGGCGCTTCGCTGAACTTCTTGATGAACCGCTCGCCATAGGTTGGCCCGAGTTTTTCGCGCAATTTGGCCGGGGGCAGCCATGCGGCGGCATTTACGAGACCCACATTGCGACCGGACCCGCCGAAGCCGATTTGATTGGCCTCAAGCACTTGCGCGGAAAGACCTTTTTCCGCGCAATGCAGCGCCGTGGACAAGCCAGTAAAGCCACCACCGACAATGGCAACGTCAACCTTTTGATCCGGCGCCAATGGCTCTCCAACGCTGACCTCTTTTGAGGTCGCATCCCAAAGCGAAAGCGGTGATATTTGATCCATGCGAATGACCGAATAACGGGGGTGGCTGCAGTCTTACCAAGCTTGCGGCCATCCCGCTACCGTGTCAATATAGAGAAATTTCGTTCCACATGTCGGAACGGCTTGATGAAAGTAAATCGCATGCCCAATTTGAAGAAATCCGCAGCGGAAATGGTCAAGGACGCGCGCGCGCGGATTGAAGAAATCGACACCGCAAACTTGATTGCAATGCTGGATGATCCAAACATCGTGATCGTGGACATTCGTGACATTCGCGAACGGCAACGCTCAGGCTTCATTCCAGGAAGCGTGCATGCGCCACGTGGCATGATCGAGTTCTGGATTGACCCGGACAGCCCCTATTACAAAGACGTCTTTGGCCAGGAAGATAAAAAATACGTCTTTCATTGCGCAAGCGGTTGGCGGTCCTCTCTGACGGTGGCGACCTTGCAAGACATGGGGTTTGAAGCCTCTCATCTGAAAGACGGATTTGGCGACTGGCAGAAAGCTGGCGGCCCCGTTGAGATGACACCGCCGCGCGACTAAAGCCTGGCGAGGTTTTCAGAAACCGTGCGTGCTGCATGCTGGACCAGCGCGCCAATTTTTTCCACATCGCCCTCCGCAAGATTTACATCCGGCACGGAAACGCCGAGAGCGCCAATAACCTCACCGTCGGGAAGGGCAATATTTGCGCCAAAGCTCAGAATATTTTGACGAAATTCTCCTGTATCAACCGCATACCCTCGCAGCTGCGTCGCCGCCATATCCCTATCGAGGGCCTCTATATCTGTTATTGTTTTGTCCGTAAAAAGCTGAAGCTCCGGCGCCACCTGATCGCGCAGAATAGCATAATTCGCCGAAAGAATCGCCTTACCCGTACCGACGCAGTAAATCGGGGCTGTACCACCAATTGGGTTCCATGATCGGATCGGTTTCAGACTTTCAATCTTATCAATATAAACCACATTCAGACCGTCACGCACAGCCAGATAGATCGTTTCTTTCGTCTCGTGAGAAAGGTAGGCCATCATCTCAGCGGCAGCGGTGCGCAGATTCAAGTTTTCCACGACAGAGCGCCCGACTTGCCAGGTCTTCAGCGTTGCAGCATAACTTTTGTCCGGCTCTCTGCGTACATAACCCAAAGCCATGAGCGTCTGAAGCAAACGGAATGTGTTGGACTTGGTAAGATCCAACTCACGGGACAATTCAGATACGCCCATGCCGGCCTTAACGCTGGTGAGCTTTTCGAGGATCTTGAGCCCCTTGGATAGTGTGGAATCCACCCTAGGCTCGATCGGTTCTGTCATCGGCAAAGACCTCGCGGTCTTGGACTAGCTGCCATTTTTTGTTTCGCTATACAGAATGCATTTTTCGTTAATTGACACGAATTCGCGCCGATGTCATCGATAATATAAACCAGAAAGAGAGGACCGATGTGCAATCGCATCGACCATGCACCGTGGGAACGAACCATCTCGCATAGGTTCGCACCGGCGATCGCGCGCTTTCCTTCGACTTGCAAACATCAGCAGGCCTCGTGATGCTCGACTGACGCGTAAATCTTTTTGGAAAAGATTTGGCAAAAGTCTTTCAAAGACTTTTCAGCGCGGCGTCAGTGTTCGTCTTGTTTCATCCTGTCCTTTAGATATTCGCCGTAGCGACCGAGCGACGTGATGAAAAGCCAATAGATGAATGCGATAAACAGGTAGCTTTCCATGTAATAGGCCACCCATTCGCCTGTGCCGAACGCCGCTTGTGCGGAGGCAAGCAAATCGAACAAACCAATGATGATAACCACGGCAGTTTCCTTAAACGTCACCACCACCATGTTGATTGTCGCAGGCAACGAATGACGGAACACCTGAGGCAGGATAATTTTGCCAAGGATCTGCCCTTTGCTCAGACCAAGCGCCTTGCCTGCCTCAAACTGGCCGTCAGGTATGGCCTGAAACCCGCCACGAAACACCTCTGCTTGATAGCAGGCAAAGAAAAGCGCGAAAGCGATGATGATGCGCCAAATCTTATCGCCCTGAAGCCAATCGGGCAGCAGAATCGGAACCACGACGGCTGCCGTGAAAAGCGTTACGAGTAACGGTAGCGAACGCACAAAATCAATCAGCGTAGCGGCCACCAAGCGCAGCGCAGGTAGGCGCGAGCGTCGCATCAAGGCAAGGCCCAGACCCATCGGCATACCCAGCAAAACAACAGATGAGAACAAGAAAAGCACCAGTGACAGCCCACCCCATTTGTCCGTTGTCACCTGCGCTAGCCCAAGGAGACTGCCCTCCATCAGCAGGTAGTAGCTGGCAAAGCCCGCCACCCAAAGCGTGACGATACGGTTT
The DNA here is from genome assembly GCA_038531775.1 of Pseudomonadota bacterium. GTDB lineage: Bacteria > Pseudomonadota > Alphaproteobacteria > Rhodobacterales > Rhodobacteraceae > Roseovarius. The sequence continues at coordinate 117,189 of JBCBBI010000002.1, forward strand.
GCGGCCCAGAACCACGGGATGCAGGACAGGATCACGGTGAGGATGATGCAAGCAGCAGCCAGCGTAGAACGCCAATGCTCATCATAAGGGTAAAGACCAAACAGGATTAGCCGGTGTCGCGCGTCAATAATTGATCAGCACGCGCCGGCCGCCTTTTCTCGGCAGGCCGAGACGTGCTCCGCAGAGGCGGTGGCGCGCAGTACGCCCCAGTCGAACGCCACCCAGGCCATCCAACCAAGCAGGCCGAAAACCCCGAGAGTAATGACTGCGTCAAAAGGCGTTCCAAAGGCACGTTGTCGAAGACTATTCATGCGCCATACCCCTGAAGCGCCAAACGTCCGTTCAACCAATTCACCGCTTTGGCCATCGAGAAATTCACCAACAGGAAACCACCCGCAAGGATGGCAATGAGTTCGAGCGTCTGGCCAGACTGGGTGATCGATGTCGAAACTATGTAGAACAGATCGGAAAAGCCGATCGCCACGCCAACGGTGGTGGCCTTCATTGTGAAAATCCACTGGTTGCCTAAGGGCGGGATAATAGATCGCAACGCCATCGGGACCTTGATTTCCCACCAAATTGCAAACCCGCTGAGACCGAGACTTTTGCCCGCCTCAACTAGGCCCTTTGGCACCTCATCAAGACCACCACGAACCACTTCGGCGATATAGGCAGCGCTATAAAGAACGATAGCCAAAATCATCGCGACCAACTCCACCGAAAGAGTAAGGCCACCGCGAAACCGCAGACCTTGTAGTGACGGTATAGAGACCGCACTTTCACCTTCCGGGGTAAAAAATGCCACAGCGATAGCAAGCGCAGCGACGGTTCCTAGAAGCCAAAAAACAAACGCCTTGAAGCCAGAAGATGCAAAACGCGCTGCACCAAAACCTATAACAATTGAGCATAGCGTTACTGCCGCCGCGACGCTAAGCGGGATCGAAAGAACCGGAACATAAATCCCACGTCCCGACATGAAGAAGACATCGCCCAAAGAATAGGCCTGCCGTGGACCGGGCAAATGGATCAAGATTGAGTAAACAAAAACAACCTGCAGGATCAAAGGGATATTTCGGAAAATCTGCACGTAGATACTTGAAATCACCTCGAGGCCGAGGTTCCGGCTGTCGCGCATTGTGCCAATGATAAAACCAAAGATCGTGGCGAAGACTATCGAAATGAAACCGACAAAAAGCGTGTTCATAAAGCCGATTGTCAGCGTTCGCCTATATGTGTCGTCAATCGCTCGCTCAACAAGTGAAAACGAATAACTCCATCCTGTGTCGCGCTCCAAAAAGGAAAACCCCGATGTGATGCCCAGAGCGGCCAGGTTGATCTGAGCTGAACGAACTGCCCCGATCACCAATAGAACAATAAACAAGAGCACAGCCGCCTGCAGCGCAATCTCGCGCGGGGTCATCCTTTTAAAGTCTTTACAGCCCAGCATCGCTGTCCCCGCTACTGAACAAAAAAGCCGCCCCGAACTCGGTCAAGGCGGCTATTCACATCATATTCGCTGCGTCAGTCCAGGATTGGCGTGTAAATCACACCACCGTTGCTCCAAAGATTGTTTAGGCCGCGCTCAAGCTTATAGGGCGATCCATCACCGAGATTACGGTCGTAAATCTCACCAAAGTTGCCCATAGCCGCGATCATTTCCTTGGCCCATGTTTCGCGCATTCCAAGGCGTTCACCCATTCCAGGGTTGGTCCCGAGCAGTCGCGCCACTGTTGGGTTTGGAGGATTGGCCGCCATTTCTTCAACATTAGCTTGCGTGACGCCAAGCTCTTCGGCCTTGATCAGCGCGGCAAGCATCCAGTCGACGATATCAACCCATTCTTCATCGCCCTGGCGCATCGCTGCCGAAATAGGCTCTGCGCTCAGCTTATCACCAAGAATGACATGCGCATCTGCATCATCGAACTGGTTGGAGAGCAGAACGGCAATCGAGGGACCCCACGCAGCATAGGCATCGCAACGGCCCGCTTTATAAGCGCCAATAACCTCGCCGGTCTTTTCAAAGCTCACCATAGTGTGCTCGACATTTTCCGCCTTCAGGTGGTCCGCGACGATCCGTTCAATGGTTGTTCCGGCTGCAACGCAAACGGTACCGCCCGCAAGCTCTGATGCGGAATTAATGCCAAGCTCTTTGCGAACCATCATCTGTGCGCCGCCAAAAAAGTAAGGCAGCGAGAATTGAAGGCCCAGTTCAGTGTCACGGCCCATGGTCCAGCCGGTGGCTTTGATCACGACATCCACGTCTCCCGACTGCAGCGCCGGAAAACGCTGAGCCCAGCTTAAGGGCACGATCTGGTTTTTATCCTTGTCCCCAAGCACGGCCACGGTCAGCGCACGGCACAGGTCGATATCAAGACCCTTCCACTCGTTTTTGTCATTCACTTCGACAAAGCCAAAATAGCTGCCGTTGTGGCCTGAGCACAGCAGTGTGCCGCGGTCCTCAACCGCCTTAAGCGTAGCACTTTTGGCAACCGCTTCGTTGCCCACGCCGACAAAGCCAAAGGCGGTCACTGCGGCTGCGATCCAACCTAGTGTTTTAGACATCCGATTTCTCCCTGCTGTTTCATATATCGGCACAATCATTTTATATACCGAGACTGCCAGCCGAAATTTTTTGAGTCAAGGAAATTGGAGGACGCATCCCAATCGTGAGGGACTGATCCTATTCCGAGGCGAATTCCGGAGGCTCATGCGCCAAAACCTTGGGCAATTCGCCTTCAAATTTCACGATATCGATCTGCGCTGAATGAGACGCCGGGCTCTGACTGAACTCTGATGTGCGCAAGTCATGGGTAAGCACGTTCGGATTACCATGCCGGTCGCGATGATCCGGTGCGTCAAAGTCAGGATCATACCACGCCCCGGTCCAAAGGAAGGCGACACCCACCATTACATCTTCGGTTACGCGCGCTCCGGCGAGGCACCTACCCCGATCATTGAAAAGCTCGACCACATCACCGTCTAATATTTCCCTATCCGCCGCATCTTTGGGATGGATCAGAACCGGCTCTCGCCCTTGGATTTTTTCCGAAAGGCTAAAATGCCCATTGTCGTATTGACTGTGGAGCCTTGTGCCGGGCTGGCCGGAAATTAGCGCAAGTGGAAAGCGCGCAGTGATCTGCGCCGCATGCTCTCGCGGGCTGTTCCATGTGGCATGACCAGGGCAATCAGGGAGATCATAAGAAGCAACTGTATCCGAGAAAAGCTCGATCTTGCCGCTTGGCGTTTGGCGAGGATTGGCCTCTGGATCAGCGCGAAAATCAGCAAGAAAAACCTGCTTCCGCCTTGGGTCGGACAACTCAAGGATATCGCCAGCCATGAAGCGATCCCAATCAGGTAGTGGCTCACCATGGGCTGCGGCAATCTCTTGAGTTTGCGCCCAAAGACGCCGCAGCCAGCCCTCTTCGTCGTACCCCTCAGTAAAGGCATCCCAAGTGCCCACGCGCCGGGCCAAATCGGCAAACATATCATACTCGGTTTTCACATCGCCCGGCGGCTCTGCAGCTTTGGGCATCGGCACCAGAATGTTGTCCGTACGCCCAGCGCCAAAATCATTGCGCTCTTGCGGGGCGGCCGTGGGCAGCACGATATCGGCATGCCGCGCTGTTGCTGTCCAGTTGATCTCATTTACGATGACAGTCTCTGGGCGTTGGAAGGCGTCACGCAACCGATTAAGATCCTGGTGATGGTGAAAAGGATTGCCGCCTGTCCACCATAGCAGGCGAATATCAGGCATCGTCATGGTCGTGCCGTCATACTGATACTGCATGCCCGGATGAAGCAACATCTCAGAGATCATCGCGACGGGAATAAATGTCTTAACCGGATTTTCGCCCTGCGGCAAGGCCGCCCAGCCGAACGGACGTCCCACATTTCCGACATGAGCATTGACCGCATAGGCCACTGTGTAACCGCCACCGGGCAGGCCAATCTGGCCCAGCATTGCCGCAAGCGAGACACAGGCCCAAAGCGGCTGCTCCCCCCAATCGGCGCGTTGAATGCCCGCAGCGCATGAGATCATCGTGCGGTTACCCGCCATCTCACGTGCAAGCTGCCGGAGTTTTTCGGCATCGATACCGCTTATCTCGGCAGCCCAATCCGCCGATTTGGCAATACCGTCCGGTTTCCCACGCAGATAAGCCGCAAAACGCTTAAAACCTGTGGCGTAATGATCCAGGAATGCTTGGTCGTGCAGGTTTTCGACCAAAACCGTGTGTGCCAATCCAAGCATGATGGCCGTGTCAGTACCCGGTCTTGGCGTCAGCCACTCAGCCTTCAGAAAATCGGCCATATCGCTGCGTAAAGGGCTGAAATTCACAAAGCGAACGCCTTCATCAACGCAGCGCTGGAAATTATCGGCCATGCGGTGCCGCGAGGCGCCACCATCACAAATCTGCATATTGCGCATGGCCAGACCACCGAAAGACACCACCAGATCAGAATGCTCGGCAATCACGGTCCAGCGCGTGGCCTCGATGAGGTTCTGACGAAACGAGCCGCCGACAATATGCGGCATGGCGACAAGAGCGGCGTTGAACGAGTAATTGCCTTCGGAGCGCACGAAACCACCGATGGTATTGAGAAAGCGTTTGATCTGGCTTTGCGCGTGGTGGAACCGCCCGGCACTCGCCCAACCATAACTACCGGCAAAAATTGCTTCATTGCTGTGCTCGGACCTGACGCGTTTGAGCTCACCTGCGACCAAATCAAGAGCGCGATCCCACTCAACCTCGACAAAGCGGTCACGCCCGCGCTCGCCTTTGCGCCCGTTCAACCATCTCTCCCGAATTGCAGGGCGTAAAATGCGCGCCTTACCGCTCAAGCTGGCTGCGATGTTGTCGTTAAGCGGCGATGGGTCAGGGTCACTTGGGTGGGCATCCACGGAAGTGATGCGACCATCCTTTTGCGTGACAACGCCAATGCCCCAATGGGAAGACGTAAGTTTTGTGTCGCTATCCATCACTTCGCTCACACTGTCGCATGAATAGCTCCAGCGAGCTTTTCGGCTAGCTCGCCCACCTGATCATCCGAGATGATAAACGGTGGTGCCAAAAGCACATGATCGCCGGTTTTTCCATCAATTGTGCCGCCCATCGGGTAACAGATCAAACCGCGCTCGAGTGCCGCTTGTTCAATGTGCTTGTTGATCTTTTTAGCCGCGTCAAATGGTGCTTTGGTCTCACGATCTGCCACCAGTTCGACACCAACAAAAAGCCCACGGCCGCGAATATCTCCGACATGGGCATTCTGGCCAAGTGCTTCATGCAACGCGGTTTGTAAGCGCTCACCCATATCCTTGCTTCTTTCAACCAGTTTCTGGGTGACTAGTTTCGTCACGACAGCACGCCCCGCCGCTGCTGCAGCGGGATGACCCAGATAGGTATGACCATGCTGAAAAAAGCCACTTCCCTCGGTCAACGCGTCATAGATCTTTCCAGAGCAAAGCATTGCGCCAATAGGCTGGTAGCCTCCACCGAGGCCCTTGGCGATTGTGACAATATCCGGCGCGATATCGTCATGCTCGCAAGAGAAAAGATGCCCAGTACGGCCCATACCGCACATCACTTCGTCGAGGATCAACAGAATACCGTAGCGATCACAGATTTCGCGTACGCGCCGAAAGTAACCCGGTACCGCGGGCACTGCACCCATGGTGGCACCGACGACTGGCTCGGCAACGAATGCCATGACGGTTTCCGACCCGAGACGCTCGATCTCTGCCTCGAGCTCAAGCGCCGTACGCTGGCCATACTCTTCCGGCGTCTCGCCTTCGTCCCGGCCTCGATATTCATAGCAAGGCGCAATGTGCGATACGTCCACCAAGAGTGGCGAAAATTGCGCCCGCCGCCATTCATTTCCACCGGTCGCCAGCGCCCCAAGAGTATTGCCATGATAGCTTTGCTTGCGCGCAATGATCCGGGCACGTTTTGGTTCGCCAATTTCCAAAAAATACTGGCGCGCCAGTTTAAGTGCGGCCTCCACGGCCTCAGAGCCGCCAGCCACAAAATAGACTTTCTCAATACCAGGTGGTGCGTGTTCGATCAAAAGATCGGCCAGCGCCTCAGCAGGCTCTGATGTGAAGAACCGCGTGTGCGCAAAGGCGAGATTGTCCATCTGATCTTTGACGGCAGTTATCACGTCCTGATCACCATGGCCAAGGCATGAGACAGCCGCGCCGCACGAACCATCGAGGTATTGCCTGCCATTCGTGTCATAGAGATAAACGCCCTCACCGCGTGACGCGACAGGGGGGAGCCTATGATTAGAGCGTGGAAAAACATGGGACATGGCAGCGGCCTCAAGCATGTATAACTGTAGTCTTATCGCCCGTTGTTGCCATGTGCATCACGAAAATGAGAAAGGATGGAGCAACTTTGCCCTTTGCGAATATGTTGCGGCGCATAAGGTTATATGCTACTGCATGTTGTAATCAAAATATAAACATCGGGCAGGAAAATGCGTTACATCTATCACCTCGGCGTGCACACCACGCCGACAGATCTTATTCACGAAAATCTGCGCGTCAATATCGACGCGTTGCGGGCAAATTCGGTATTCTACGTCAATGAAGAAATGCCGGGCACGCTGGCGAAAATCCACCATCTTGTTGAGACGAATTGTCAATCTGACGGCGAGCCCGACAGGAACGGCCTTGGGGAAATCAACATCGATATTGCCAAAACCGCCAGAGACAATGGCTACGAGACGGTTTTGTTCGTGGATGAAAACATCCTCGGGCCAACGCTGGCGGATCAAATATGCCTGGAGGAGAGCATTGCAAAATTTTACGATGATGCAGATAAAAGGCTTAGCCTCGCTACGTCATCTATACCTCTTCGCGCATCAACGTTTCTGATCTATCGCAAATCGCAGGAACAACTTCTGATCGATCTTTTTTCCAAAGCTGTGGCACAGGGCCAGACCGCGCTCACACTGGAAAATTTCTGCGCGGCAATTGATCTAAGCTCTGTAAGGTTTGATGGGCTTGCCGAACGGCTACAGGCGCTCCATTCCAAACTACGCGTGCAAATGCCTATGGACAGACGCATTGACTATGGCAGCGGGGCTTTTATCAATGAGTTTTGCGGGCATATTGGCGTTCCTACCATGGATCTTACAGTAACGCCCTCGCCCGTGAAATACCGCATAGATGCTCAACAAGCTGAAGCCCTGCGCCATGTCACTATGGGCAATCCCTCGACCCGGCCAAGCCTGATAGACAGTCTGAGAGAGCAAATTCTGCAACATAAGCCAGACTTAAACCAGCCGCTGCGCCTACCTGAGTGGGTTAAAGCAGGTCTAAGAGGCGAAGACCAACCGCTTGAAGAAGCAGTCTAGGATTAACCCCACCCCATATTGGTGATGTAAACTGTCACAACCGCAATGGTGATTGGTACAGCATAAACCCAAATTATGAGATTGCGATGAAGCAATGGCTCAAAGCTATCCATGCCTTTTTGAACATAGGCGCTTTGTTCACCTGGCTGGCCTTTTTCTTGCCATTGCTTTTCTAGCTTTTCACGCCGGGCAGCGCGCGCGTAAAATTTCAAGCAGAAGAAAACCACCGTCAGAAATGCTAGAAGCAATACCAAAATACGGGCGAAAAGCGCCATCGACGTCGTCCTCTCGATCTGTTCCTTGCATATGTCGATGCATTTAATGAAACTTCAAGTCTTGCGGTCTCGCTCTTCGGCTAAGACAGCCCTATAATGCGGATACAAAGAGCAGTAATTCGCCAGAAACCGGACAAGAGATGGCGGCCAAAAAGCCAAAGACCCAAAATTCTAATATCCTGATCGTCGCGCAGGCTGGTCGGTTGCAATATGAGGCGGTGCTTTTTGCCGCCTCACTGCGCGCCAAGTCGCCCGAATTCAAAGGCAAGCTTTACGTTGCAGAACCGCAGCCCGGACCACTTTGGCGCAACGACACCAAAATTCGCGCGGATGTACGCGACTTACTGGAAGAGCTCGGTGCCGAAATTATACCCTTTAAAAGCCGACACTTTGGCCAGCGCTACCCAAACGGCAACAAGATCGAGGCATTATTTGCTATGCCTATTGGTGAACCTTTCGTGTTTTTCGACACCGATACGCTGATCCTTGATGAGCTCGCAAATGTGCCGTTTGATTTTGAAAGGCCGACCGCATCTTTAAGACGGGAAAACACCTGGCCGGAGATACAGCTTTACGGTCCAGGATATGGCGCGACTTGGAAATCACTTTATGACAAGTTTGGGTTGGACTTCGCGTCATCTCTCGATCCATCTTATCCAGAAGAATTCTGGCGGCGGTATCTTTATTTCAACGCTGGTTTTTATTTCTACAAGTGCCCACATGTTTTTGCCGAGAAATTCCTCAAATATGCGCTGACTATTCGCGACGACCCACCAGCGGAGTTGATTTGCCAGACGCTGGACCCCTGGCTAGATCAGGTCGCGCTCCCACTTGTCATTCATACGCTTGGCGGTGGGCGAGATACCCTGCCAATGGGGCTGATTGATGGAAAAGTGACCTGCCACTATAGGCTGTTTCCGCTGCTTTATGCGCGCGAGGCAGATCGGGTTGTTGCAGTACTCGAAGAGATCGCAGCACCTAACCCTATTAAGAAAATCCTGAAGAATTACGACGCCATAAAATTCATGGTCTATCACGGGCGCGGACAAAAGGTGCGTGCCCTGTTTGATCGCGAGGACCTGCCCCGCAAGGAACAGGCGATCCGTAACACGATCAAACGCAACGGGTTTTGGATGCGTTAGTGTACTCATAACTAAATATTGATGACAAAATGTAACTGGTTTAGCGTAAACTGATTAGAGCTTTTTTAGTCGGTATGATTTTTTAAGGAAGGATAAATTATGACAAAAACGCGCTTTATTTTTTTAATCTTGATGTCACTTACGGCGAGCGCCTGCGCCCAGCAAGAGGAGGCTGCGTCAAACGACCCTCTGGGTGTTTCGGAAGCTTTCGGGGACTAAGTCTAAAAGTACGCCAAGAAAACGAAATCAAGTGTTTTGCTGAGTGACGCGCGATGAATTACTCGGTTGTCCGCCTGGAACGTTTGCCCTAACCCTGAGCACAGGTTTCCAAGGGAGATATGGTCATGTCTGACGATCGCATTCATTCATTTGGCTTTGATACGTTGCAAATTCATGCCGGTGCCCGGCCCGACCCGGCCACCGGCGCGCGCCAAACACCGATTTACCAATCTACCGCTTACGTTTTTCGTGACGCAGAACATGCGGCGGCGCTCTTCAACCTCCAAGAAGTTGGCTACATTTACTCGCGGCTGACAAATCCCACGGTCGCAGCACTGCAGGAACGCGTGGCGACACTTGAGGGCGGCGTCGGCGCGGTTTGCTGTTCTTCCGGACACGCCGCACAGATTATGGCACTTTTCCCGATCATGGCGCCGGGACGTAATGTTGTCGTCTCCACCCGGCTTTACGGTGGCTCCGTGACCCAGTTCAGCCAAACCATCCTTCGATTTGGCTGGTCAGCAAAATTCGTTGATTTTGATGACCTCGACGCGATTAAGGCTGCTATTGATGACGACACGCGTGCCGTTTTCTGCGAGTCCATTGCCAATCCGGGCGGTTACATCACCGATCTAGATGAAATAGCCAAAATTGCTGATGACGCTGGCCTGCCACTCATTGTCGATAACACATCGGCGAGCCCTTATCTTTGCCGCCCCATTGAACATGGTGCCACGTTGGTGGTGCATTCGATGACCAAGTACCTGACCGGCAATGGCACAGTCACGGGCGGCGTTGTCGTTGATTCCGGTACATTTGATTGGTCTGCCTCGGACAAGTTCCCGTCTCTTAGCGAGCCAGAACCCGCCTATCATGGCCTGAAATTCCATGAAACTTTTGGCAATCTGGCTTTCACTTTCCACGGCATAGCAATTGGCCTGCGTGACCTTGGCATGACGCTTAACCCTCAGGCGGCACATTATACTTTGATGGGGATAGAGACGCTTTCGCTGCGTATGCAAAAGCATGTGGAAAATGCACAGATCGTTTCTGAATGGCTTGAAAAAGACGACCGGGTAGAGGCCGTCACCTATGCCGGTTTGAAGTCTTCACCGTACTTCAAGCGCGTTGAGAAGATTTGCCCCAATGGCGCTGGCGGGCTTTTCACCGTTGCTTTGAAGGGCGGATACGAATCCTGTGTAAAGCTTGTCGATAATCTTGAGCTGTTTTCGCATGTGGCCAATCTTGGCGATACGCGCTCGCTTATAATCCACTCCGCCTCAACCACGCACCGGCAGCTAACACCCGAGCAACAAACCGCTGCAGGTGCCGCGCCTAACGTGGTTCGGATTTCAATCGGCATCGAGGACGCTGATGATATTATCGCAGATCTTGACCAGGCGTTGACCAAAGCCAGTGTCTAGCACAACTGAGGCAAGAAATTAATCAGCCCTAGACTATGTAGCTCGGTCTTTCCCTTTTCCTTGGACGAAACCTGAGCTAAATTAAACGTATACGGGGGGGGGGCTGGTTTTCCAGCATAAGCAGAATCGCCAGTAACGTGACAATTAAAACGAATATCGCCATTACGCTTTCGTTTGAAGGCATAGGTCTCTTGCACAGAGCGGAGACAGGATGGGTATTCATTGATGAAATTAGTTTGGACAATTCTGATCTCGGCGCGGGGCTCTCGGAACTCTCAAAAAAGGCACATGCGCTCGAACCTGAGGGAATTTTTTCCAAACTGGTCATACCCAACGACCAGATCAAATACATCAGTCTGGATAAACGCGGGCTCGAGGCCGATGAGATCGCGGACACCGTACGAACGACCCTTGAAATGGCTACGCCATATGCCGCTGAGGATTTAGCGTATGACTGGACTATTTCAGGCGATACAGTCTATGTCGCGGCGGTTGCTCGCCAAACTTTAAGCGAGGCGGAAACATTTGCCGCTCAGCATAATTTTAACCCGGTCTGTATCATTGCTATGCCAGAGCAAGGCGCTTTTGACGGCGAGCCTTGGTTTGGTGAGACGCAGTTCGCCCGTGAACAGCTTGAAGATGGCGAGCATGTGGAGCGCGACCTTGGACCGATCCATCTGATCGATGCACAATCGGGTGAGGTAACGGAGGAAACCGAGGAGGCGGAAGAAATCGCGCCAGCGGCGGAAACACTTGAGCGGCTATCATCCGAAGAGGCCCTCGAAGCTGAGCAAGAACCAGAGCCAGAAACCGAAACAGCGCCAGAACCAGCGGTTGAAGAAGCACTCGACTCAGAAAAAGCAGCGACGCCGATATCTGTCTTCGCCTCTTCACGCGGAGACGATCAGTCCGGTCTATCCTTTCGATCAATACGCGCAGAGCGAGATACAACGCCGGACGCCGAGCCTCGACTTGAGGGGGTAACTCGCGATGTCGATGTTCCTCCATTACCAGATTTTGCAGAGGCTGAAGCAACCGCCGATTTTCAAAGCCTAGCCGAGCATGTCTATGACGCTGAGATCGAGAATGAAGACACTGACGAAGAGGAAACCGTTGATGCGCCGGTGATCGCTGCGCAAAGCGAAGCCTCTGACGAGCAATTTCGCTCGGCACCGCCGATCGTTCCGATGCGTCTCAAACAAGAGTTTGGTAGCGTTAGTTTTGACGATAACGAAGCCGAACGGATGACTGTGTTCGGGGCACGTGGTGCACAGGTCGGGGGTAAGCCACGTTTTCTCGGTCTTATCTTGACGACCGCACTTTTGATTTTCCTTTTGGGCGTCGCAGCCTGGGCATCAATTTTCCTCAAGGACGACGTCACGCGCCTTTTCACATCAGATCCTGCCATTGACCTGGAAGTTGCTAGTCTGCCCGGCGCGCCTCAATTCTCAAGCGAATTTGAAAGCGAAGAGCAAGCAGACAAAGCTTTTATCGAAGGGGCGCCAGATGTTTCCTTAGAAGAGGAAGAGGTAGTTGCAGCTTTGCCCTCCGCTGAAATTGCAAAGCCTGCCGAAGCCGACATTCAGATTTCAGACGAAGCACCTGAGCCTGTTACAGTGGAAGACGTCCGCAATCGTTACGCCGTGACTGGCATCTGGCAAATCGCGCCTGAGGCTCCGGCAAATTTAAGTGAGCCGCAAGTCAGCGACGTTTATTTGACATCGATTGACCCGGAGGTCGTGAAACAGGATGTTGTGGCGCTGCAGCCCCTTGATGGGCTGTCGCAGGACCAAAGGCTAGCCACCCCACTTAATCCTACGGCACCAAGCACCAAATTTGACCTTGATGAGCGCGGTTTGGTGCGCGCCACAACAGAAGGCGCCGAAAGCCCCGAAGGCATTAAAGTGTATGCAGGCAAACCGCGTCTTTTGCCTCCGTCGAGACCCGCTGAGACCCTAGACCCGATCTCAGAGGCAAGCGAGATCGAAACAGCAATTGCACTGGCGAAGCTCGGCACCGTTCGACCAAATGGGCGGCCGGATGACCTGGTGGAGCGCCAAGAGCGCAGCACCTTGGGCGGGCGCACACGCGAAGAGCTTGCCAAGCTGAGCCCAAAACTTCGTCCGCAATCAGCGCAGCAAATCGCCCTCCAAGCCGCCGCAGACTCCCCGGTCACGGCGCAGGCGGTCGAGGTGTCTCTTGCTCCGCAACAACGGCCGAGCGATTTTGACAAAATAGTGCAGCAAAGCCAGCAAAGAAAACAGCGCGCTCAGACGCAGGTTGCTGCGGCGACCGCGCCACGTGTGCAAACCACATCACCACGAATACCAACCGCCACTACGGTGGCAAGTGCTGCGACCCAGCAAAATGCTATTTCGCTACGCAAGGTGAATTTGATCGGCGTCTACGGTTCACCATCGAACCGCCGGGCCTTGGTCCGAATGGCCAACGGACGTTATAAAAAGGTCGAGGTCGGTGACAGGCTTGATGGCGGTCGCGTGACAGCTATTGGTGACGCAGAGCTGCGCTATAACAAAAGTGGGCGCAGCGTTGCGTTAAAAATGCCGCGCAGCTGACCGCCCTACTCCGCTGCGATTTCGCCGCTTTCAATCTGCTCGCGTTCAATCGACTCAAACAGAGCTTTGAAGTTGCCCTCGCCAAAGCCGTCATCGCCTTTACGCTCGATAAACTCAAAAAAGATCGGCCCGATCACTGTCTTTGAGAAAATTTGCAGCAAAATCCTGGTCTCACCGCCGTCGACAACACCTTCGCCGTCGATCAGGATACCATGCCTTTTCAATCGGTCTAGCGGCTCTTCATGGTCGACGACGCGGGTCTTTGACATCCCATAATAGGCATCATTTGGCCCCGGCATAAATTGCAGACCACGAGCGGCGATCTGATCCGTTGCTTCGTAAATGTCTTTGGCGCCGACCGCGATATGCTGAATTCCCTCGCCATTGTACTTCTTCAGGTAACTGGCAATCTGGCCCGCCTCACCGCGATCCTCATTGATCGGTATCCGGATCTTGCCGCAGGGCGATGTCAGGGCACGCGAAAACAGGCCGGTATACTTCCCCTCAATGTCGAAAAACCGAATTTCGCGGAAATTGAACAGGCGACTGTAGAACGAAAACCATTCATCCATATTGCCGCGATAGACGTTGTGAGTCAGATGATCGAGATAATAAAACCCAACACCTTTAGGTTTCGGCTCCGCAATCCACTCATAGTCAGCATCATATGGCGAGCCGTCGCGGTATTTATCAATGAAGTAAATCAGACTGCCTCCAATGCCCTTAATCGCTGGCACGTCGAGTACTTTACCCAAACCCTCATAAACCTCAGCGCCAAGCGCAACCGCACGCTTAAAAGCATGCTTTGCATCAACAACGCGCCACCCCATGGACGGTGCGCAGGGGCCATGCTCTTGCGCAAAGCGGCCACCGAAACTTTCGATATCAGCGTTCAGGACATAGGTGATGTCGCCTTGTTGCCAAAGCTCAATCGGACGCGTTCGGTGCACGGCCACCTTTTTATAGCCCATCTTGTTGAAAAGTGAGCGGAGCTCGTCAGGGTCCGGATGAGCAAACTCAACAAATTCAAAGCCATCGGTACCTGCGGGGTTTTGTTCATTGATCATTGCAAAAGGTTCATCATGCGGAAAAGGGCCCATTTCTGTCTCCAAAATTACATGCGGTACGCATACTTACACCTAAACGCGCGTAATTTTTGCGCAGTTATAAGATTAAATATAAGTATCGGCGCGTAATACTTGCAAAACTCATCGTTTCTACGCATCATTGATGCATATGATTGACAGCACCGACAGCCGCATCCTCTCTGCATTGCAAAAAAATGGTCAGCTTACATCGCAAGAGTTGGGTGACATGTTGAATCTGTCGGCCAGCCAGGCAAGTCGGAGACGAGCACGTCTTGAAAGTTCGGGATATATACGAACTTATCGGGCGCAACTCGACACTGAGAAGCTCGGGCTTACGATACAGGCGTTTGTGCAGGTCGACATGGCAACACATAGGCCTGAACTCGTCAAAGGGTTCACGCGGCTTTTGGAAACACAGGCCGAGATCACATCAGTTTGGGTGCTTACCGGAAACGCGGATTACCTATTGCGGGTTTATTGCGAAGACCTACCATCCTTAAATCGCCTTATACACGAGGTGTTACTACCTCATAAGGCCGTCGCCAAAGTCCAGTCACAGATTGTCATGGATCAATGCAAGGCCGACGCGCCTTTGCCCGTTTAGGAAGCAGGTATGGAAGGATTTTTATTTCAAGCCAGCGTGCTGCTCGCCGCAGCGGTGATTGCTGTGCCCATTGCGTCGCGTTTGGGGCTGGGCTCGGTGCTGGGCTACCTTGCCGCCGGTATTATAATTGGACAGGTCCCGGGGCTCATAGGTGGGCATGCGGCTGAGGAGCTTCAGCATGTGGCAGAGTTTGGCGTCGTTATGATGCTGTTTCTCATCGGTCTAGAGCTTGAGCCAAAAGCGCTATGGGATATGCGCCACCGGCTCATTGGCCTGGGCGGGCTGCAGATCACGCTTACCACATTCGCGGTGATGGCTGGGGCAATGATGCTTGACGTATCATGGAGCGTCGCATTGGCTATCGGCCTTGTATTTTCGCTTTCATCTACGGCAATCGTTCTACAAACGCTTTCAGAGAAGGGCTTAATGCGAACGGGCGGAGGGCGTTCGACCTTTTCTGTCCTGTTGACACAAGATATTGCCGTCATCCCGATGCTGGCGCTGCTGCCGCTGCTGGCCCTGCCAAAGACACCAGACATTATACTTGGCGAAACGCTTCAACGGCTCGCCGAAAAAAATAACACCGCTGGAGATCATGCCGAGCCCGCCTACGAGGCCGCCCAATCCTTTATCCAAAGCTTGCCGGGCTGGGGCGTAACCCTCGTCACTCTCGCGGCTGTCGGAGGTATCATAGTCTTTGGCGTTTATATGACGCGGCCGATATTCCGGTTTATTCATTCCAGCGGTCTGCGCGAGATGTATACCGCTCTGGCGCTTTTGATCGTTGTCGGCATTTCCTACGTGATGACGCTTGTGGGCCTTTCCCCTGCTTTGGGTGCCTTTATGGCCGGCGTGGTTTTAGCGTCATCGGAATTCCGACACGAATTGGAAAGCGACATCGAACCTTTCAAAGGGCTTTTGCTGGGTCTGTTTTTCATCACTGTCGGAGCCGCGATAAATTTCTCGCTTCTCTTTGCTCAGTTCTTCCCGGTGCTGGCACTCGCCTTCGCAGTGATTTTCATCAAGGGCGCTGTGCTTTTCATGCTCGGTATATTTTTTGGTCTTCGCGGACGTGATCTTTGGCTTTTCACGCTTGGTCTGGCGCAGGCGGGTGAATTCGGCTTTGTCCTAATAAGTTTCTCCGGCCAGCATAACGTTATACCGCCCGAGTTCCGTGAAACGCTGCTCCTTGTGGTCGCGATTTCCATGCTGATCACGCCGCTTCTGTTCATTCTTTACGACTACCTTTCTCATCGAATGTCAGATGGCACCGAGGCGCATGAACCAGATGAGATTGATAGCACAGGCCCAGTGATCATTGCAGGAATTGGGCGCTTTGGGCAGGTCGTAAATCGGATCGTACGCTCCAGCGGGTTCGACACCGTGGTGCTGGACCACGACCTAGAGGCGATCCAGCGAATGAGACGTTTCGGGATCAAGGCGTTTCTGGGCGATCCCGGCCGACCGGAACTTTTGCATGCTGCAGGGCTTAAAGATGCCCGCGTTCTTGTGGCAGCTCTTGACGACGCAAAAGCAACCGAACGGCTCGTAGCGTTTGCCAGACGCGAACGGCCTGACCTACATATCGTAGCCCGTGCACGTGACCGCACACATGTTTTTCAGCTTTACCAAGCAGGCGCAAACGACATCGTTCGTGAGTTGTTTGACAGTTCCCTGCGCGCGGGACGCTACGTGCTCGAGAATGTGGGGCTAAGCGAGTATGAGGCCTCAGAACTTGAAAAGACGTTTTATCATTATGATCGTCGTTCGGTTCGAGATCTGGCCGCGCTATGGGATCCAAACGTCCCGACGATTGAAAATACCGCGTATATTTCGCGTGCTAAAGAGCTTGAGGCCGAGTTGCAGACAATGCTCTTGTCACAGCTTGAGGAAGCGGCAGCAGACCAAACAGACGACCGCAAACAAGCCTAAGCTTCAAGCGTCAGAAACACCGGCCTCGGAAAAAGTTGCCATGCCAGAGTGACAGGCAAGCGCTGCTCGAAGCACGCCCAGCGCCAATGCCGCGCCGGAGCCTTCACCAAGCCGCATGTCTAGTTGAAGGATTGGCGGCTTGCCCAAATGCTGCAACAGTTTCGCATGGGCAGCTTCCGCACTTACATGTCCTGCAACCGTGTGATCAAGTGAACCTGATTTGGCCGCTGCAAGACAGGCAGCGGCAGCAGAACAAATAAATCCATCAAGGACGACCGGAATGCGATGCTGGCGCGCAGCAGCAATCGCACCGGCCATTGCCGCGACCTCGCGGCCGCCAAGGCATGTCAGCGCCTTGAGGCCGTCCCCTTTGGCCTTTGGATTGGCATCAAGCCCTTGCGCGACAATATTTGCTTTGTGAGCAAGCGCCTCACCAGCAACACCGGTCCCGGCACCAGTCCAATCGGCGGCCTCGCCACCGAACAGCGCGGTACAAATAGCTGCGGCACTGGTCGTATTGCCGATGCCCATCTCGCCCACAACCAAGACATCAGCGGATGCATCCACGGCCTCCCAACCCGCAGAAAGCGCCGCGGCGCACTCTGCCTCGGTCATGGCAGGACCTTCGGTAAAGTCCGCAGTCGCGCGTTCAAGGTCCAAAGGCACAACCGATAGGGACGCACCGGCGCATTCGGCCAATTGGTTGATCGCAGCGCCGCCAGCCTCAAAATTCGCGACCATCTGCGCGGTGACTTCAACTGGGAAAGCAGAAACACCATGCGCAGAGACGCCGTGATTGCCAGCGAAAACTATAACTTGAGGCCCCTCCACCCGTGCCTTTGCATCATCGCGCCAACCGCAATACCAAATCGCCAGATCTTCCAACCGCCCCAAGGCGCCAGGCGGCTTGGTCAGCTCTGCATTGCGAGCCTTCGCAACCTCGAATGCACCCGGCGTGGGCATATTGGCAGCCTGCAACGCGGCTTCAAATTCGCTGAGTGATCTGAACCGATCTGCCATATGCACCCCGTTGCATGCCTCTATCAATTTGATGTATCGCAGGCTTTGACCACGGCACAGCCAAAAAGACCTGATGCATGACCAAAAACGACCAACCGCTTGTTCAGCCAAAGGATATCTTGTTGGCGGTGTCCCTGCTGACCCGGCTTCCTGTTGAAGCGGATCATGCCACGCGAGGCAGTCTGGCGGTCTGGGCTTACCCATTGGCCGGTCTGGTACCGGCGGCGCTCGCCGTGCTGGTTGGGTTGTTTGCACAATGGCTTGGCTTGCCTGCACCGATTTGTGCGTTGCTGGCCCTCGCCGCGATGATTGCAACAACTGGTGCCATGCACGAGGACGGCCTTGCGGATACGGCGGACGGTTTCTGGGGTGGCTGGACGGTTGAGCGACGCCTGGAAATTATGAAGGACTCGCAAATAGGCGCTTACGGTGTCGTAGGCCTTATCTTGGCGTTTGGCCTGCGTTGGGCCGCGCTCACTTGGCTATTTGAGGCAGAGTTGGCCGCGGGAGCTATATTGGCCGCCGCTGTCATTTCACGCGCGAGCATGCCGGTGCTGATGGCGACCCTGCCTCACGCGCGTAAGACCGGGCTTTCGCACAGCGTGGGTACCGTCGGCACGCCATCCGCCGCTATAGCAATCGTGCTAGCTTTTGTATTGGGGGTTTTGATCCTGGGCAGCGGCGTATTCTGGGCTGTCATATGGGCTGGCCTACTAACCGCGGGAATAGGGATGACTGCACAGCGAAAGATAAACGGCCAAACCGGCGATGTCCTTGGTTGCGCGCAGCAAGTCACAGAAATCGCCGTACTGCTCACTCTTGTCGGATAAAAAAGGCCGTACAAAAGCACGGCCAATCTGAAATTTTCACTCACCTAAGCGGCGCGAGAAACCAGCACCTCATCGACCTCTTTGGCCGCTTGAAGTTCATCACCGCCACTGACGGCCGCAACTTCACGGGTCAAACGCTCAAGCGCGGCTTCATAAAGCTGGCGCTCTGAATAGCTTTGTTCGCGCTGGTCATCAGTTCGGTGCAGATCGCGGACCACTTCGGCAATTGCAATCAAATCGCCTGAATTGATCTTTTGCTCATATTCCTGCGCCCGACGAGACCACATGGCGCGTTTCACTTTGGCTTTGCCCTTTAGCGTTGTCATCGCCTTGGAAACAACGTCCGGGCTCGACAGACTGCGCATGCCAATCTCTGTTGCCTTATGCGTCGGCACCCGAAGCGTCATTTTGTCTTTCTCGAAGGAAATCACAAAGAGTTCCAGCTCGATCCCGGCAATCTCTTGCTTCTCAATCGATACGATCTGCCCAACACCATGGGCTGGATAGACAACATAGTCGTCGGGGCGAAACTCGGACTTTTTCGATTTGCTCATTCACGTCATCCTTACATCGGTCTTGCGCGTGATCAAAAACACTGTGGTCGGTTAAACTGCTTAAGACAGACCACTAGCTTTTCTACGCAAAACACAAAAATATCCATGCCCAAGCGTCTGCTGGGTGAAATGGATATAAGTCAGTTAGCTACATTCAGGGATTCATAGTAGCACAAAAATTAAGCATTCGGAAGTGTTATGCATTCGCTGCCGTTAATTTTATCTTATTAACATAAATTTACTGGATTTTCGCAGCTTGCGCGCAATTGGCTGCACTAAAAACTGAACGAATCGGTTCAGCTTCCTTCGCCGGCAGTCTCAGAGAAATACTTTTCACGTTTTTCAGTTTCACCGTCGCGCTCGGCTGCTTCGGGCAGAGGATCACGCCGCTCTAACAGAACCGGCCATTGCTCCGCATATTTGCGATTGAACTCAACCCACTCTTCGACATCAGGTTCGGTATCGGGCCGAATGGCATCAGCCGGACATTCAGGCTCGCATACTCCACAGTCGATACATTCATCAGGATGAATAACCAACATATTTTCACCCTCATAGAAACAATCCACGGGGCACACCTCGACACAATCGGTGTATTTGCAAGCAATGCAATTATCCAAAACCACGTAAGTCATATCGGCCTTTGAGTCTAATGCCTTTAAACGAACTATGTCACCATAAGAAGCGCTTCAAGCATGCAAAGCTAAATCAGTCGCCGTTCCTGAATTTGTTGTAACAGAGAGGCTTTTTTTTCGATTGCGGCATTTTAGCTGATTTGGTCGCCAGTCTTTTTCTCAGACGGCAGAACGTGCTCATATAGCTCTTGTGCCTCCGATGCCGGACCACGTCGCTCTCCGATAGCGATTACCCGTACCACGCGAATTTCGCGCGCCTGAGCGAATGTAAGGACATCGCCCGGCCCAATCATATGCGCTGGTTTGGAAATTTTACGGCTGTTTACCCTGACCTTGCCGCCGGAAACCGACTTTGTCGCCAAACCACGCGTCTTGTAAAAACGGGCTTGCCAAAGCCATTTATCGACGCGGATTTTATCCTGATCAGAATTTAGCAAAGCGTGCTGTTATTTGTCCTTCAGCCCCATCAATGCGGCCGCAAATGGATTATCGGGATCGATCTCTTTGGTCTTTTTAGGTTTTGCAGAAAACACCTTGGCCTTATCATCACGACGGGGCTTACCTTTGCCTTTCTGCAGCTTACGCCCTTTTGGTTTACCGCCCGGACGCTGCCTGTGTCCATCATTGGCGGCCCGCGCGCCCCGGTTTCCTCCCCAAGTAAAGGTATAGAAAACCTCGATTTCAGGCTCTTCTGATTTGCTCTCTTCCTGAGCGTCGACGGCTGCTTCGTGTGTGGTCTGATCTGCATCAGATGCAGGCTCGTCTGACGCCGAACCGCTTTCCGGCGTTGCTTCTGCATCGTCCGAAGGTTCAAGCGCCGCTTTTACCTTTTCACGCTCACCGCGGTTAGCTTTGTAGCCGAGACCACCCATCAGATCGGCGAATTGATCAAGGGTCATCCCTGTGATCGAGAGCATATCCGCATTTGCCTCAAAACCTGCGCGGCTATTTTCAACCCGCAGCATATCGGCAAGGCGCTCTAACATATCGATACGGATGGCGCGCTCTCCAGCAGCACGATATCCCGCCATGATGTGCGCACCATCTGGCACGCCTTCGCCGGACGGCACGGTCACAAGACCAGGCGGAGGCGCTTCGGGGAATTCTTGAAGGTCTTTGGCAAGGGACCAAAGCACCAATCGAAGCCGCGTCGGGGCAGGTTTAAGGAGTAGCGGCATGAAAATGGTGAATTGACCAAAGCGCACACCGTGTTTGCGCAACTGCCCACGTGCGTCCTGATCCAAAGCCTTGACGTCATCAGCCACATCAGAGCGCTGCAAAATACCGAAGCTTTCAACCAACTGAAAGCCGAAACCGCGAGCAAGCCCGCTAAGCTCTTCGTCGCGCTGCATGTTCAGCAGCGGCTCAAACAAAGTTGCTATCTTACGGTCAACAAAATGCTGCAAACGGCGTTGAACCTTTTGTGCCACCTCCGGCCCGGCAATCTCATCGACAAATTCTTTCACCTGAGGCTTTAACGCGTCGGAACCAGCGACCAGCTTGGCCACAGCATGTTCGCCCCACATGAGGCCGCCCTGTTCGGTGAAATCAATTTCGGTGTCCGGTGCGTTATAGAATTTATCCGCCCGCAAATGAAAATGAGGCGCAAGCGCTTTGAGGCTGGCCTGTTGCACAGCTTTAGCCTCTTGGCCGCTTCCTGTGTTGTCCTGAATAAACCGGAACCCCTCTAGGCGACCTACAAATTCGCCCTCGACGTTCACTTCACCATTTTCATTTACATCGGCCACTATGGCCTCCTTCTGCTTGAGCCGGCGCATCAAAACCGATGTGCGCCGATCCACAAATCTCTGTGTCAGTGCCGCGTGCAATGCATCTGACAGGCGGTCTTCTACAGCGCGCGTGGCGTCTCGCCAATGACTTTCGTCAGCCAACCAGGATTTACGCTGTGCCACGTAAGTCCAGGTGCGGATATAGGAGAGCCGCTTTGACAGCGTATCGATATCCCCATCAGTGCGGTCAATGCGACGAACATGCGCGGCAAACCAATCCTCGGAAACATGACTATGCTCGTGCAAATCACAGAATATTTTCTCCAGAAGGCTTGCGTGCTCTGTCTGACTTATGCCCCTGAAATCAGGAACGCGGCACACATCCCAAAGCAATTTTACAGCAGAGATATCGCCACAACGAGCGCGCACCTCGGCCTGTGCCGCAAGGTTACGCAGCGCGATCAGGTCATCGGCCTCGCGGGCACGCACCAGCCACGTATCATTCGGCTTGGTTTCCAGTGATGCGATCAGCCGATCAATATCGGCAAAATTCAGTGCAGCATTACGCCATTCCAGCTTTCGAATTGGCGTAAAGCGATGGTCCATAATTGCCTGCGCCATGCCTTCCGGCAGGTCAGGCGCTTCTCCAGTAACACCGAAACTGCCATTGCGCATGCCACGTCCGGCGCGTCCTGCGATCTGAGCAAGCTCATTCGGCGCAAGCTCTCGCATCCGCCGACCATCAAATTTCGTAAGCGAAGCAAAGGCCACATGATCGATATCGAGGTTAAGCCCCATGCCAATGGCATCTGTGGCGACTAGATAATCCACTTCGCCACTTTGATAGAGCTCAACTTGGGCGTTGCGTGTGCGAGGGCTGAGCGCGCCCATGACAACTGCTGCGCCGCCCTTTTGACGACGCAGAAGCTCTGCCATCGCATAAACGTTTTCGACAGAAAACCCTACGATCGCGCTTCTGGGCGGCATCTTGGCAAGTTTCTTGGATCCTGAATAGGTGAGCTGCGACATACGCGTGCGTTCCAAAAACTCGGCTTCGGGAACCAATTCGGATATCGCTCCACGCATCGTACGCGCGCCAAGAAACTGCGTCTCCTTAAGCCCTCGCATGTGCATCAAACGATCCGTAAATACATGACCACGTTCCGGATCGGCGCAGAGTTGTATCTCGTCGACTGCTACAAAATCCGCGCCGATCTCTATCGGCATGGCCTCAACTGTGCACACCCAATATTGCGTGCGTGGCGGAACGATCCGCTCTTCACCCGTGACAAGCGCCACAACCGACGGCCCCCGCACGGCAACGATCTTGTCGTAGACTTCTCTCGCCAAAAGCCTAAGTGGCAGGCCGATTACGCCAGTGCGATAGCCCAGCATTCGCTCAATCGCGTAATGCGTCTTTCCGGTATTGGTTGGGCCCAGGACCGCCAGAGTCCTCGACTGCTCGGCCATCGGCCACCTCTTAACTTATCAGAGTTCCGCCCCGCCGATCTCAAGATCGACGATATCAAGTGCTTCACGGACGTCCTTGTGATGGGGATGGATGAGCAAAACCTGCTCATAGGCCTGTTTTGCCATATCAAATCGATTGATGCGCTGCAGAATACCGCCAAGGCTCGCGATAGCGTTATAGTTGCGCGGCTCTATGGCGATGGCCTTTTCAAGATCTGCAATCGCAGGGCCGTAAAGCTCGGCTTCTGCATAAGCAATCGCCCGCTTGTGCCAGCCCTCTGCAAAGGACGGCGCATGATCCGTCAGCGCTGTGAAATGCTCAATCGCGCGTCCGACGTCGCCCACTTCAAGCGCATCCGTGCCGCGTTTGAGCAATAGATCTGCTGATGACGAACCAGATTGCGACCATCTCAACTCTATTTCAGCTGCGATTCGCGCCGCCTCCTCTGCCTCAGCCACCAAAAGATCCGATAAAAGGCCATCTAAAACGGGTTCTTGTGCGGAAACCCGCTCTGAAACCAGCATTAAGGACACTATTGTCGCTACGGCACAATTGAGAATACGGTTACGAACGATCATAACTGGGTAAATTAGCGCCTCAGGCTGGGAATCAAAGCCCTAAGTCGTCACAAAGCGCTCAACAATCGGAGGATTACTATGAGTGAAATGATTTCCAGCGCCGTTGAGGCACTTGCCGCCAAATTGACCGGTACTTTCGACGGAAGCGCGAAGTTCGTTATCGAAGGCGAAGGCTCCATCGTCGTCGACAGCGATGGCGTTCATGCCTCAGATAGTGATACTGAAGTAACGCTCACAGCAGATGCAGATACATTTCAATCCATCGTCGATGGTGATTTAGACCCTGCAGCGGCGTTCATGTCTGGCAAACTGGCGGTAGACGGCGACATGGGCGTTGCCATGAAACTCGGCAGCGTTCTGGGCTAATCTTGCGGTCATGCAGGCCGCACCGTTCTACAATGATTTAGCGCTCGGGCCTGAGGATGTCCGAGCGTTCTGGCTAAAGACTTCAGACGGCGTTCGTATTCGCGTCGCCCACTGGCCTTCTGCGGTTGAAAAAAACACAAACGGAACGATCTTTCTTTTCCCGGGAAGGTCCGAATATGTTGAGAAATATGGGCTTGTCGCGGCCAAATTTGCCGAGCAAGGCTTTCACACAATCGCAATAGATTGGCGCGGGCAAGGGTTGGCGGACCGGCTGCACAGCGACGTGATGCTTGGCCATGTCGGTAAATTCCTCGATTACCAAAAAGATGTCGCGGCTATTGTTGAAGCGGCGCAAGAGCTTAATCTACCAAAACCCTGGGGCATGATCGGTCATTCCATGGGTGGTGGTATCGGCCTTCGCACGGTCATCGGAGAGCATCCTTTCAAAGCTGCCGCTTTTTCAGGTCCGCTTTGGGGCATAGAGATTTCAACGCATTTGCGACCAGTTGCCTGGACCCTTGGATTTCTCGGCAGCAAGCTTGGCTTGCATGGCATCTACGCTCCCAGCACAAACAATGAATCTTACCCGTTACGCGCCTCATTTGAGGAAAACCTTCTGACGCGAGACCAGGAATTGCACGATTACATGACGCGTCAGTTGCGAGAAAAGCCGGAGTTTCAACTGGGCGGACCAGGGCTAAATTGGCTTTATGAGGCCCTGTGGGAGACGCGGATTTTACACAAGATGCCCTCGCCTGATCTTCCATGCGTGGTTTTGCTTGGGACCGAGGAAAAGATTGTCGACATGGATCGCATCTATGATCGCGTAAAGCGTTGGCCGGGCTGCAAACTGGTTGAGCTCAAAGGCGCACGACATGAGGTTTTTTTCGAGCTGCGTCCTGATCGGGAGCGTGCGATTGCGGCGCTGATAGATTTGTTCAAGAGCATGACCTGAACACTTTTTCGCCTGCCTTGAGATACAAGCGGCAAAACTTTCCAAAAATTTTTACCAAGTCTTTTCCAAAAAGATTTGTACTCGGGTTAGACCGCTTGCTTCACTTGTTGACGTTGTTTCCCAAGTTTGTCGATTGCGATCTCCATAACATCGCCGTCGCGCAAAAACCGTGGCGGTTTATGCCCCATGCCAACACCCGGGGGTGTCCCTGTTGCAATAACGTCTCCCGGCTGAAGGCTCATGATCTGGCTCAAATGCGAGACAATATGGGCAACGCTGAAGATCATGGTTGAGGTATTTCCGCCCTGCATCCGCTCGCCATTCACATGGGTCGACACATCGAGCGCATGCGGATCACCAACCTCGTCCGGCGTGACGAGCCACGGGCCAATCGGCCCAAATGTGTCGCAACTTTTGCCCTTGGTCCATTGCCCGCTCATCTCAAGCTGAAAGCGCCGCTCGGAGACGTCGTTCACAATAGTGAAGCCTGCAATGCGATGCAGTGCCTGAGCCTCATCGACATAGGCCGTGTGTTTCCCCATGACGATGCCAAGCTCCACCTCCCAGTCACCTTTCTCAGAGCCCCGAGGGAGAACCACGTCATCAAAAGGCCCGTTGATCGCGGATGTGGCTTTCATGAAAACGACAGGTTCATTGGGGGGCTCAACGCCCAGCTCGGCGGCGTGATCAATATAGTTCAGCCCTATTCCGACAAGCTTTCCAATGCCCGCCACCGGTACGCCTAAACGTGGTGAGCCATCGACCAAGGGCAAAGTCTCAGGATCTGTCGCAGGCAAATCGCCCAGAACTGCTCCAGCCAAATCATTAATTGTCCCACTCAGGTCACGAATGCGATCCTCAGAATCCAATACACCGGGTTTTTCCGCCCCTTTTTCGCCGTATCTTACAAATCGCATCGCGTTCTCCTCTGAGGCCACTTTGGACCGACGTTTGTTGTGCCACAAGAGGCTGTTTTCTCTGGATTATAGCACTACACTTCAGCATATGGTTTTAGAATTCAAACCCCAAGGCATCTATTGTCCCGCTGGCGATTTCTTCATCGACCCGTGGCGTCCAGTTGATCGCGCGCTCATCACTCATGGGCATGCCGATCACGCCCGTCCTGGGCATCAACGCTATTTGGCCACCCATGCGGCAGGTCCTGTGATGCGTCACCGACTGGGCGACATAACGCTAGAAGGCATCGGCTATGGTGAGGCGCGGACAATCGGTAATGCCAAGGTCTCGTTTCATCCGGCGGGACACGTACCGGGTTCGGCGCAAATCCGGATTGCAGTGGCGGGTGAGGTTTGGGTTGTCTCCGGGGACTATAAAACCACGCCAGATCGTCTTTCCGAGCCATTTGAGCCAGTAAAATGCCATAGCTTCATAACCGAATGCACCTTCGGCCTGCCGGTTTTCACTTGGCCTGATGAAGACTTCGCCGCAGGGGAAATCAATCGCTGGTGGGCGGAAAATGCTGCGGCGGGCAAGTTCAGCCTGCTGGGGGCCTATTCACTGGGTAAGGCACAACGGGTGCTATCGCTTCTCGACCCGGAAATCGCCCCGATTTTGACCCATGGCGCCGTGGAGAACACAAATGCTGTATTGCGCAATCAGGGTTTGGTCCTTCCCAACACAATCCACGTAACTCCGGACCTGCAGGCCAAAGATTTTCCCGGTGCTCTGGTTCTGGCCCCGCCTGGAGCGCTTGGTTCCACTTGGGCGCGACGCTTTCGCCCGTCCTCCACCGGATTTGCAAGCGGTTGGATGCGGATGCGCGGGGTGCGACGTAGGCGTGCTGTTGATCGGGGATTTGTCATTTCCGATCATGCCGATTGGTCGGGTCTCAACACCGCAATCGCGGAAACAGGGGCAGAGAACGTCTTTGTGACACATGGATACACGGACATATTTGCCCGCTGGCTGATCGAACAAGACTACAACGCGCAGGTCGTTCCGACAGAATTCACAGGCGAGGCGCTCGATGACGGTGAGGAAGCCGCATGAAACGTTTCACCGCGCTCTATACCACTATTGACCAGACAACCAAAACCTCGGTCAAGGTGGCAGAACTGGCACGCTATTTCACCAATGCACCGGATGAGGACCGGCTTTGGACAGTAGCGCTTTTTTCAGGCCGCAGACCGAGGCGGGCGATCACCACCACCCGCCTGCGAGAATGGGCGGCTGAACGGGCTGGTATACCGCTATGGCTTTTTGAGGAAGCTTATCCAATTGTTGGCGATCTGGCCGAGACGATTGCGCTGGTCCTGCCGGACGCGAACCAAAGCCATGACCGAAGCCTGTCGGACTGGATCATGGATCTGCGCGCCTTGACCGACGAGGAAGAAGAAGTGCGCAAAACAGCGGTTCTTGCCGCGTGGGACGGCATGGAGGCCGCGGAACGTTTGGTGTTCAACAAGCTGCTGACCGGTGGTTTCAGGGTAGGTATCAGTCGCAAGCTAATGACGCGAGCTCTGTCGCAGGCGACCGGGCGAGATGAGGCGGAACTGGCGCACAGGCTGATGGGCGATTGGACGCCCGATAGCACAAGCTGGAAAACCTTGATCGAGGCCCCCGATGCAAGTGCGGACCTTTCTCGGCCTTATCCGTTTTGCCTTGCCTACGGGCTTGATGACGAAACGCCTGATAGCCTCGGTGCGCCTGGTGATTGGACCGCCGAATGGAAGTGGGACGGCATACGCGGTCAACTGATCCTGCGCGGAGGAGAGCATTTTACCTGGTCGCGCGGTGAGGAGCTGATGACCGACCGCTTCCCGGAATTTTCCCGGGCACTGGATTATCTGCCCGCAGGTACAGTAATCGACGGCGAGATCGTGGCCTGGGATGGCAACGCCCCCCTGCCCTTCAACGATTTGCAAAAACGTATTGGCCGGAAAACCGTACCAAAAAAGCTCTTGCAAGAGGCCCCGGTGATCATGCTGGCCTATGATCTGCTGGAACAAAGCGGGAAGGACCTGCGCGATGTGCCCTTTGGTGAGCGCCGCGCTCGGCTTGATGCGTTGCTTTCTGGCTTGCCACCTGAGGCCCCTGTGCGGCCCTCGCCAATGCTTGATTTTAAAGATTGGAAGGACCTAGGAGCGACGCGAACCACAGCCCGCGATGCCCGTGCCGAGGGTCTTATGATCAAGCGCAAGTCAAGCGTTTATCATGCTGGCCGTAAGAAAGGCGATTGGTGGAAGTGGAAGCTCGACCCGCTGACCATCGATGCGGTGATGATCTATGCGCAACAAGGGCATGGGCGGCGGGCCAATCTCTTTACCGATTTCACCTTTGCCGTGCGCGACGGCAATGAGCTGGTGCCCTTTACCAAAGCCTATTCCGGCCTGACGGACGCCGAATTTCGCCAGATCACCGCATGGGTGCGCAAGAACACATTGCAACGCTTTGGCCCAGTGCGGCAGGTGCGCGCCGAACATGTTTTTGAGATTGCCTTTGAAGGCATCGCGAAATCGACACGGCACAAATCCGGCGTCTCCCTACGCTTCCCCCGCATGAAACGCTGGCGCCATGACAAACCGATGAACGAGGCCAACACGCTTGACGACCTCAAGGACTTGCTGGCCCAGTATGGTTAGAGTTGGCTGTGATCGCCGGTGCATTTCAGCACGGATTTAGTATAGACTTTTTGGTCTCTTTGAAATTCAATTTTCCTACAATTGTACCTTTGAAATAGAAAACCACATGAACATTGAATCAACCAAACGCAAAAAAACTATCATTAAAAAAGAATTGCTCCCGGACTCAGATGTCACGGTTTACGGTGCCACCGACAGATACGGCGACCACATAACTTTTGTTTCGGAAGAAGACCACTCAGTTGGGGAAGCCGTAGTAGTCGCTAAAAAACCAGATGAAAAGATGAGCGTATCCGTCGCATGGAAAAAAAGTGGCAAGACAATTCCGGTATTTGCAGCTTCTGGTTTGGTCGGTGGAATGCCTCAAATTGCCGAAGCAATTGGCCCTCAGGAAACTGCAAAGTTTCTTTTAAAACAATCAGGGCTGCCAGAATCCCTTGCAAAGCAGAAGACGCTTGAGCAAATCATAGACGAAACAACCACAATCGCTAACAGTCCTGTAGGTCGTTCATTGGCCGTGTTTTCGGCTACATTTTTGCTCGTGTTTGGTCTGCAAAATATTTGGTCTCCGGACAAACCCGCCAGCCAGGCATTGCTCCTTGCCGCGATAGTTGCGGCGATAACCAGCGTTGGCTATTACTTGTTATTCTAGTTTTGCACTATAATTTTGTAACGTGCAGTGTCGCATGCTACAGTAGTTGAATTACTAAGTAGAGTTTAAGGCAAACTACCGCGCCCAAGAAGCGCGCCGGAATTTGTGCCGAGCACTAGATAACGCTCGAAGGCCCCCTCACCTGTTTCCGCTTGTTCGATCAACCCTTTCAGCACGGAAATAGCGGCGGGCGATGTGGTAGCCACGGAATGATCGAGGTTCTCACCATCTGAGAGCGCCGTAAAATCGATCACGCTTACATCCAGATCGGCCACCTCCTGCGGTGAATTCAGCACCCCGAGACGCGCTTTTTGCCCTGTCAGAAAACCAGAAGCCTCAAGCGCGCGGTCGCCTTGGGACACGAAAATCAGAAAAGGATTGGGCAGCTCGCCAATGGCACGCGCCTGGCGGCGAAAAACGTCAGGATCGATATCCGGGGACATGAGGACAACACCGTTGATCCGGTTAAGCATTGTACGATTGCCGCGCAACGCCGCCTGGCGCATCGCTTCCATTACCAGCTGCGCGCCCATGGAGTGCGCGACGAGCACGACGCGATCATTGCTGTTTTGCGTAAATTGATTGATCAGCTGTTCCAGGTCATCGCGTGCGTAAAGCACGCTGTCTCGGTCATAGACGTAACCGCGCGGATCCCCGGCAGAGGCCCATGAGAACAAAACCATCGGTGCTTTGCCGCCGAAATCAGTTTTCATCTGCGCCACCCGGTACATTCCGTCTGATAGGTTGACGTTGAACCCGTGCACGAAAATCTGCGTCTCTTGGGCTGTCCGGCGGCTTTTTACTGTACGGATGAACTCGTCCGCGCCGCTATAAACCTCTGTGCCTGTCAGGACAAAATCTGTGGCCGCATCAGGCGGGCCATCGGGCCACTCGACCTTTCCAGGAGTATGTGTTGGCGGGATTGAGACATCAGCCCGAAAATAGCGCATTTTGCCAGTACGTTGTTGGCCGAACGTGCCGCCTGTCTGATCTAGCGCGCGCTGCGTGGCAACAAAGACAGGCGCAATGGTGGCCTCGGGTACACTTGCGCTATATTGCGCGGCCGGTCGCACGCCGCATCCTACAAGCACCGTTAAAAGCACCAATATCGACCAAACCCGCATCGTTTCGCCCCCACATTTTTCGCGCATAAAATAAGAGCCTCATTCGCGAAGCGAAAGAGGCTCTAAATCACAAAACGTGACGATTAGGCGGAGGTCAGCATGCCCTTTTCCTGCGCCAGAATGCGCATGCGTTTTTGCAATTTTTCAAAAGCGCGCACTTCGATCTGGCGGATGCGTTCGCGGCTGACATCATATTGGTTGCTCAGCTCTTCGAGCGTTACCGTATTCTCGCTCAGGCGACGCTGTGCAAGGATGTCTTTTTCACGATCATTCAGCACACTCATGGCCTCAGCCAGAAGTTCACGGCGCGCATCAAGCTCATCCTGACGCTCGTAATCGCCTGCCTGATCGGCATCCTCATCCTCGAGCCAGTCCTGCCACTGCATAGTACCTTCGCCTTCGCTGCCAACGGTGGCATTGAGAGACGCGTCACCACCCGACATCCGGCGGTTCATCGAGACCACATCGTTTTCGCTTACACCCAGATCGGTGGCGATTTTCTTGACGTTATCGGGGTGCATATCGCCTTCTTCCAGCGCGCCAAGCCGTGCCTTCGCCTTGCGAAGGTTAAAAAATAGCTTCTTCTGAGCAGACGTCGTGCCAAGCTTAACCATCGACCAACTGCGCAGGATGTATTCCTGAATGCTGGCGCGGATCCACCACATGGCATAAGTCGCCAGACGGAAGCCTTTTTCAGGGTCGAACCGTTTGACCGCCTGCATCAGGCCAACATTGGCCTCGGAAATGACCTCTGCCTGAGGAAGGCCGTAGCCGCGATAGCCCATGGCAATCTTGGCAGCTAAACGCAGGTGGCTTGTCACAAGAGAATGTGCAGCCTCTGAATCCTGCTTTTCAACCCAGCTTTTGGCCAGCATGTATTCCTCTTCCGGCTCAAGTAGCGGGAATTTTCGAATTTCTTGAAGATACCTGTTCAACCCTGCCTCTGGGGACGGCGCGGGCAGATTTGCGTAGTTGCTCATATTACTGACCCTCCAATCGAATAGATGTTTATATCGTTAACATCCATATGGGTATGTGAATGACCGCTTTCAAGGTCTAACTAAACTAAATCGTTTAATACAAAGCGAACGGAGGTAAATTACAATCGGGTTTTGTGTCGGGGTTTTCACGTGACTGTGCTGGCGCTTGAGTAAAAACAGATTAATTCGTGAACGATTGTAACAATTGACGCATATCAGGCGGTAAATATGCCTCAAATCGGTGCACTTCTCCGCTTATCGGATGGATGAAACCCAAGACCGCCGCGTGCAACGCCTGCCGGGAAAACGACTTTAGATTCTGCACCGCCGTCTCGGAAACCGCTTTTTCATTGATCTTGCGACGGCCACCATAGACCGGATCTCCAACTAGTCCGTGACCAATATGCGCCATATGCACCCGGATCTGATGCGTGCGTCCCGTCTCTAACCAGCATTCGACATGCGCAAGCTGCGCCGGCTCACCCAATCCTTCAACCACCCGCACCCGCGTCACCGCGTGCCTGCCCCCGTGAAACAGAACCGCCTGTTTCTGACGGTCAGTTTTGTGACGCGCCAATTGCGTTGTGACCTTGAGAATATTGCCACGTTCAAAACTGACGCCGCGAAGGCCGTGCAGGCGCGGGTCAGCGGCTTTTGGCATCCCGTAGACCAGTGCGGTGTATTTCCGTTCCACAGAGTGTTGTTCGAATTGCTCGGCCAATCCATGGTGCGCGGCATCGGATTTGGCCACAACCAACAGACCGCTGGTATCTTTATCAATCCGATGTACGATTCCGGGACGCTTTTCCCCACCGATTCCAGAAAGCGACGCCCCGCAATGATGCAAAAGCGCATTAACGAGTGTGCCGTCGGGCGTTCCTGGCGCCGGGTGGACGACCATGCCCGCAGGCTTGTTGACCACAATAAGCGCGTCATCCTCATAGACCACGTCTAGCGTGATATCCTGCGGCTCTACCGTTCCCTCAACCGCTTCAGGTACAGCGATCTCGATTATGTCGCCTTCGGCAACCTTCGCTTTGGGGTCCAGAACGACCGCACCACACAGCGTCACATGACCCTCTGCAATCAAACGCGCCAACCGCGTCCGTGAAAGCGACGCCTGCTCTGGCACATCGCGGGCAAGGGCCTTATCAAGGCGGGGTGGCGGATCGGCCGCAATACGTATGGATAAAAGGGCAGCGCCCATGAGCGAGACTCCAAACCCTCAACCGGTGGATCCGGGACTGGTAAAATATCTCCGTCTCTTAGTGACGGCTCTTACCAGTGTGATGATTATCGGGTTTGTAGTCATCGTATTTCTATTTGTCACCAAATTCTCAGAGGCGTTTGGGCCCAAGCTGCCGGATCAGATTACTCTGCCGGATGGCACAGTGCCGAGCGCGTTCACACGCGGCGATGGCTGGTACGCTGTGGTAACAGGTGAAAATGAAATCCTGATTTTCAATGATGAGACGGGCGAGCTGCGCCAGACGATCCAGATAAATCTGCAAGACACAACACAGTAAGGCACTGTGTGTGGCGGTGAGCCATCCTGCCGCATAGCGAAGCATTAATTACGCCTTACATGCCGCATAGCATAGTAAAAACGCTTTGTGAGATATCGGCAAAGTCAGCAACCGAGACAGATATGAACACTTTCAAGTCATCCAGGTTTTCAAGCCATTTATCAAACATTTGGCGTTGGATAGCATTTGCCAGCGTGGGCCTGGCCGCAATCATCGCGGCAGCTCCAGCATTCGCCCATGTGCGTTGGTTTATCGACAATGAGAACCCTCAGGCTTCAAGCTTTGTGCCCTACACTCTGACAGACACGGCGGTTCTGGTCTGGATAGCACTGGTTGCGCTCATGTTGTTCGCTTCCGTCGTGCTCGACAGGGTGCTGCCCGGTTTGCCGATAGCCAATAGTAAAATCCGCCATGACGTGATGGAGCTGATGCGCATTTTCACAGGCATGTCGCTTTTACTGACGGCCTATGAGGGCGCTCTTGTGGCGCCGCACCTGGTCGCCTTCGGGGGTTTTGGTCTTACTCTGGTTTTTTTACAGGTGGCCATCGGGTTACTGCTGATCAGCAATAATTTTGTCTATCAGGCCTCGTTGCTGCTTATCCTGCTTTACGCGGGAATGATTGCGAAATTCGGCTTTGTGAGATCGCTGGAATACGTCAATACCATTGGCATCGCTCTATTTTTGCTGTTCAACTACATCCCGTCAGACGAATGGCGCGAGCGGCTGAAACCTTACTCTGTTGATATGCTGCGCATTTTTACCGGGATCGCCCTGGTGACGCTTGGCGTGTCGGAAAAACTTGGCGGGGCCATTTACGGGCATGCCTTTATCGCGAACTACGACTGGAACTTCATGCAGATGCTGGGCTTTGACTGGTTCACTGATCGGCTTCTGGTGCTCTCGACCGGTGCTATGGAAGTCGTCTTTGGCCTCATTCTCATCATGGGCACCATCACGCGGCTGACGACGCTGGTGATCTCGATCCTGATGTTTACCTCGAACGTCGTATTCCTGATCACAGGCAACAATGATGAGGCACTGGTGGAGGTCATCGGCCACATGCCGATTATATCGACAGCGCTCATCTTGCTGCTTCTGGGCTATGGGCAGCGGCTCAAGATCACCCGTTGGCCAGGCACACCGAGCGGCACAACACCGATGGCCCAAAGCGCATGACCATGCCGAAAATGCCGGTTTTTGTCTTTGTGTTCTGGTCCGCACTTTGCGCCTTTGCCGGGTTGATCTTTGCCCCCTACATCCTGGCGTCGCCACCGGCTGAGGATCACAGCGCGCATCTGACGCACGAGCATAAAGAGCACAGCCACGCAATGCTCGAGGTGGATCCGGCGACAGCCCCACAGATTGCCATGAAGGTAATGAAGGACGCAATGTCAGGCTGGAACGTGCTTTTGCAGGTCGAGAATTTCCGCTTTGCCCCGGACGCCGTGAACGGAACCAATCAACCCAATGAGGGCCATGCGCATATCTATGTGAACGGCGAAAAGCAGGCGCGGGTTTATGGCACGGCCTTTCACTTGGCTGATCTGCTACCGGGCGAGCACGAAATATCGGTAAGCCTGAACGCCAACGACCACTCAACACTGGCCATCGACGGCAAACCTATCGAGGCGCGCGTGACAGTCACGCAGCCGCAAGTTCAGGGAATGTCGCACGGAAATTAGATGGTACCGCCTCCCCGGCTCGAACGGGGGACCTCTAGATCCACAATCTAGCGCTCTAACCTACTGAGCTAAGGCGGCACGCTTGCGGGATGTAACTTTAGCCGGTTTCGATTGCAAGTATGAAGGCTTTGCACGACAGGAGGTAATTTTGCATTTGGGCAGGTGTGGAAGGCCCGGTGACAGTTTCAATCTAATTCCGAAGACAAAGCGTCCCAAAATCCCTCGTCACTGAATAAAACTGGGTACCAATTCGACCCAATCGAGCCCACCTGACCGGCCTCCGGCATGCTCGGCAAGAAAATCCTCAATTAGCCGTGCTCTTTTAAACTTATCTCGCCAATGTGTCGCGCCGTGACCCGCATTGGCGAAGTAGTGTGCTTCAACAGATTTGCCTTGCTCTCTTGCGGCAGCCTCAAATGACTTGGCCTGCGCTACATCTGTCACCGGATCAAGCTCCCCACCTATCAACAGGATAGGACCGTGCAATTGATCCACCAGGTTCGATGGCGAAAACTCTCGCATCAGAGCAAGATCAGCCTCGTTCTTCGGGTCGCCAAAGTACCTTTGCCAATGGTCAAGCCCGTTCTCCCAGAATTCAGGATAATTCTTCGACTGGAATTCGACATCTAGCACTGGAAATTCGACAATCGCGGCATCAAATAAATCCGGATCGCGCGTCATCGCCAAAGCCGCGGAATAGCCGCCATAGCTAATGCCCATTGCAATCAAGGCATCCAGATCAGCCAAGCCTTCGGAGACAAGCCAACGCGCAGCATCGGCTATATCGTCCTGCATTGCGCGACCAAACTGACGGAACCCAGCCTCTTCAAATTTTTTTCCAAACCCGGTCGAGCCGCGAAAATTTACCGACAGGACACCGTAGCCTCTATTGGCCAGAAACTGCACCTCGTGCTCATAACCAATCGAGAAATGTGAAGCCGGGCCGCCATGTATCCGGACGACAAACGGGATAGGGCCATCGACGTTTTTCGGTCTGGCCAAAATTGCCGGAATTTCGAGCCCGTCACGGGCGGTTATCGCAACCGCTCGGCTTGCAACTAAAGCCTCTTTGAAGCGCCTAAAATGAAATTCGCCTAGAATTTCATACTCTCGGTTTTGCATGTCGATGAGTAGGTAAATATATGACTGCTCGTTGGGTGAGACAGCTGCGGTCACAAACCGTCCTGAAGTGCTCGGAATGACACTACCGATCGATACTGGCTGCGAGAAGTCGTCAAGGATATCGAGCAATACCTGCCCGCGATCTGTCAACGCTTTGTACTCAGATGTCGCGTCACCGGTCCGAAGAATATCGGTCGCGGGATTCTGACTTAGCGACACATTCAGTCCGACGTCAAAATTCTCATTTTCATAAATGACTTGTTCACCACCGGTTTTGGCGTCAACTTTCACTAACGCCACCTTGTCGCGACCACGTGAAGAGCGCGCGAAAAATGTATTGTTTTGCCCGACAAAAGTCAGGGGATGGAACGTATCCCGCAGGTCTACGTCAAAGAGACGTTCCCAGGCATTTTCAGTTTTTTCATGAAACCTCAATGTTCTCTCGTTGATGTAGTCTGAACGTAACCTTAGGTTAAAATCCTGATCTAAAACCCAGTAGGATGTTTCTTCGGTTCCAGTCGCAATTTCTTCCACCTCTAGACCGTCCTGCGAGACAAGATAAAGGCCTTGTGGAGAGGTTTCTTGTGGCTTACCCCAAACAAGCACCCTCGCGTCGTCATCTTTCGGACGACTAATTTTCTGCCACGCGAAATTGATAGATTTCGGACTGATTTTCTTCCAATTTTTCTCTGCGGAACGAAACGGGTCTACCTCCCAATCATCGCCATTGTAAACGAAGCGCAAAAGCGGTTTTGATGGGTGCCATCTCAAAGAAACCAAGTCACTTGGGAATGTTGCAACATCTTTGGCACTTGAAAGATCGCGCACAGCATATCTTAAACCCAAGAGAGTCGCCTGCTTGAACGCGACAAACCGCCCGTCACCTGAAGGAATATAGCCGAACTCAGAACGCAGGTCGGCATAAAAAGCGTGCGTCGGGATAAGTTCGGGAAGCTCTGCGGCAAGCAGTGCTGGATGACGCGGGGCGATATCTTTCATAAGAAAAAACGCGAGGGCAGACAAAGCGACCAACAGACCAACCACCCCAAGCATGAGCTTTTTCATTTCCACCCCCTTGGCGCAGGTATCCGACTTCATCTGCACCGGAGCGATGGTTGATTATCTGAACTAAAATTTCAACCTTGAGCCTAGAAGCGTTAATAGTTTGCCGTACTGCAAGCTTGATCCTTCGAGGCAAACCCGATAGCCCGACGCGCAAACTGCAGGAGGCCGTCATGGGGATAAACACAGAGCGCGATCTTGAGGCTAATCTGCAGATTGGGCCGACGGATCACGGTATGGTCCGGCTGTTTATTCAGGCTGGCAAAACCGAGATACCGATGGATTTTGACCCGGACGAGGCGCGTGAGATTGCCGAGGAAATCCTGGCAGCCGCCAAAACAGCCGAAGCCAGGGTTTCATAGCTGCGGGTCGCGCATCCCTTGGAGGCGCAGTGCAGCTTGCCGGGCAAAGCGCTGCGTAAGGGCCTTACGCCGTGCGGGCGAGAGTTTCTGCTCATCGGGCATTCGGATCACCTCGGCACCGTAGCTGTCGGCAATGATAAGCCCTGTCTCAATCGGCAAAAGCTCAGACGGAAACGCCTCATTAACGGCCCAAAAAAACCTGTCGCCCCACTCAAGATATCCCTGCCATTTGTGATCGGCATTAAAATCCGCGCGGCTTGATTTGCACTCGATCACCCAGATCTGACCCTTGGGGCCAAGCGCCATGATATCCACACGCTTACCCCGTTCAGGCGTGAATTCCTCAACACAGGCGTAGTCCAGGCTTTGCAGATGCCTGCATACACCCCGCGCCAAAAGCTGACCCGGAGCCTTGTGGACTAGATTGAGATCGCCATCCTGCATG
Source organism: Pseudomonadota bacterium (assembly GCA_038531775.1). Lineage (GTDB taxonomy): Bacteria > Pseudomonadota > Alphaproteobacteria > Rhodobacterales > Rhodobacteraceae > Roseovarius. The sequence continues at coordinate 154,503 of JBCBBI010000002.1, forward strand.
TGTCATGATAAGAACAATTAATGAACATTTGCAAGTGAAACCCGGAACAAAATAAGATGCTCACGCAGGGCTTACTTGATGTTTCACCCAGACATTTCATAATCATGCGGCCGGGCCCATCTCCGCTCGGTACGAGGGATTGCTGACAAAGGTAGAACCAATGCCCCAGACCGAACTGCCCCGATCCAACCGCGGCGCGCGCGTCGCGCGTGATCTTGAGAGCCATATCGAATGGCTCAATAGTTTTTCCGGCACGGCCCTTGGCGTGCTGGCGGTGGCGTCGGGCATCTACACCTATCTCGGGGTCTCGTCCCTGCTTGATGACACTGGTGCGATGTCGACCTTTGCCGCGCTCGCCTATTCCGTTGCTGTGTCAGTAGGCATCTTTGTATTCTGGTCATACCTGTTGCGCCTTTTCCCAACGGTCAATTCACGGACAGCGCGAGTCGCTCTTTTGGGGGCAATGGGACTCGGTTCTCTCGCCATTGTGGCTATGTCGAGTTGGCTTAACGCGGCGGCTCTGGCCGGCTCGGCTGCGGTAGAACAGCATTTGGCCAAAACCGTGCAAGACTACCAAACATCTCTTGAACGCGCCCATGAATTGGCCCTGACCGGTCAGGCGTTGGAGCGCGACGTCGCCCGAGTACGACAGTCTTTCGAAGATTTGAGCGAGCAAGAAGCCACAGGAAATCTGTCTGGTTTGGCAGGGCGTGGGGCCGTGTTTCGGGTTTTGCGGCAAAAATCGACGGAGCTGACAGCGCTGGAAACTCAGATCGCCGATCAAGGGCCACGGGTTGAAGCGGCGTTCAGCGAAGGCAATGCGATCCTGAGCAGAATGCGTGCCCTAACGGTCGAGCGCGGCGCGGTAGAGGCGCGCACAGTTGAGTTTTCAGAGGCGGCCGTGCGTTTGCAAGGCCTAATCACGCAAATGCGTCAGCTATCCGTAGCCCCTCTGGTCGAACGTGCAGCACAGGATTTGGCGGCCTCAGTCGTCCTTCCCGAACTCGACAGCAGCACCGCAGAGGGCCGGAGTGACCAAGCGGCAACGATTACGTCGGTGCTTGAAGTGCTCGGCCAAAGGGCGACGACGCTCGAGACTGCCGCGAAGGAAGTTGCAGCGCTTCCTCCTGCGCCCGAGGTAACTTACACACCTATCTCGTCTGCTGATGCGGTGATCCTTTACGCGCGCAACTTTGTGCCGTCCTGGGCAGGCGCAATCGCCATCGATCTTTTGCCTGCGGTTCTGGTGCTGATCCTAGCAATCACTCAGGGCGTCATTCGCTACAACCGCGACGGCGCGGAGATCGAGGATACAATGACATTGGCCGAATTGCGCGTTGCACTGGCGGCGGCCAAGGAAATGGATATTTCCGCTGAACAGCCGCCAAGACCTGCGCATGCATCGACACAAGATGACAAGGTCAAACCGATCACAGGTGGTAAACCGTGACAGGCAAAGGCAAATCTGGCGTGGCGCGCATTCTAGGTGCGATCCTGATCTTTCAGATTATTCTCGGTGTTCTTTTGGTGCTTGGAGACACGCAAAACGCACGGTTCACTCTGCCAGGTTTTGGTCCTGATCTACCGAATCTGACTGAACCGATCCGCCCTGGTGATCAACGGCGCCTGTTCAGGCCGGATCGTTACCGGTCACCAACACTACCCGCCCGTGATCCAGGAGAATTACCCAACCGGCTTGTTTTGACCCGGGTGGAAGGCACCACATATCGGCTTGAAGGTGGCATTGCTTTGGGGGACGGCGAGCGCATCGAAGCATTGTTGCGGCAATCCACGCCGAAGCCGGAGTGGATCATTCTGCAATCGCCCGGCGGGACAGTATCGGACGCTTTGGCCCTTGGGCGGTATATCCGAGCAGCGGGAATCAATACGCGTATGCTATCGGGCGAATATTGCTATTCCGCCTGTCCCTACATGCTTGCCGCCGGTGTGGAGCGAGACATAGAACCGAATGCCCAGGTAGGCGTGCATCAGCATTACTTTGGCGAAAACACGTTACTGCCAGCGTCATTCGCCGTGGAAGACATTCAGGCCGGGCAAGGCGAGGTTATGATTTATCTCGACGAGATGGGCATTGACCCTCTGGTTATGCGCCACGCGCTGACAACACCGCCTGATGAGATTTATGTGCTCCTGCCTGAAGAGCTTGATCGCTACAAATTCCGCAAACCATAGACCTAAAGTATTTCGAGAAAAGTGTGCTGCACGCGTTTCGACTTATTTGATGTCGCTAGTCAAAGTCGAAACGCTTTAGTGACGCAGCCCCCTTGTCGCCAGAGACCCCGAGGCCTAGGTAGGCGGGTGACGGGTACTGCCCTTCTCGTGAACGGTTGCATTCCGGTGGCCTTAAACAATTCCGAGGGAGCTGGCTCTGTCCGGGCCGTGGTCCGGTTACCTGGCGCCCACCTGTATATACAGGTCCTCGGGAATGAGAGAACCAAACGGTTGTGTGCGGTCCCGTCACTTTCGTGCGTGCTTCAATGAGGATTGGTTTTCTTGGGACAGAGAAACTACAACTCAACGATATCACAAAGGCTCTGGCATGCTGATAACAACTATATTAAGTGCGACGATCGCTGTTCTTCTGCTCATTCTCAGCTTTCGCGTAATCGCTTCGAGGCGTGAAACGGAGACATCGCTTGGCGCAGGCGACAACCTGCGGCTTGAAAGACGTATTCGCGCGCAAGCCAACCTGACAGAGTACGCGCCGATCTTCATTATTTTGATCGGCCTTGCTGAGATGCAGGATGGATCCGATTTGGTACTATCCCTCATATCCGCCCTGTTTGTGGCTGGCCGCGTGTTGCACGGATATGCGCTTTCATTTTCTGATAAGTCGCCAGTAGGGCGCATTGTTGGAATGGTAGCGACCTTTGCTGCTTTGGGCCTGGCAGCCGGTTTCAGTTTATATATAGCCTTATCCTAAAGCCTTTCGCCTTTGACCTTAGGCATCAGTTCAAAGAGAAAGGCGTGCAACATATGGCTGTTGTGCTGCGTTTCGCGATGAGCTGCGATTCAGGTTCATCGCGAGACGCTTTAACACCGCTTCGTTGGAGCCTAAACAACTTAGGCTCTGGCCATCATGAGCGCCCTGCGGTATCTGGCGAGGGCTGGAACCAGAGAGACAAATGTCAGACACGCAAGCCTATCAGAAACCCGGCCCGGTTGAGGCGGAACTTCGCACAGCGATTTCGCCGACAGAAGAGATCATTGCCGAGGCACGCGCCGGGCGAATGTTCATATTGGTCGATCATGAGGATCGCGAAAATGAGGGTGATTTGGTGATCCCGGCGGAGTTTGCGACCACTGAAGTGATCAATTTCATGGCAATGCATGGTCGCGGTCTGATCTGTCTTCCTATGACATCGGAGCGGATTGACCGACTGGGCCTGCCGATGATGTCGGTCAATAATTCCTCTCGCCATGAGACGGCTTTTACCGTCAGCATAGAGGCGCGAGAGGGCGTCACCACAGGTATTTCCGCCGCTGATCGGGCCCTGACCGTGGCCACGGCAATAAATGAGCAAAACACCGAGGCGCATATCGCTACACCTGGCCATGTCTTTCCGCTTAAGGCCAAACCGGGCGGCGTGCTTGAACGGGCCGGACACACCGAAGCCGCTATAGATATTTCTCGGCTTGCGGGTCTCAACCCGTCTGGTGTGATCTGCGAGATCATGAAAGAAGACGGCGGCATGGCCCGGCTACCCGATCTGATTGAATTTGCACAAACGCATGGAATGAAGATCGGCACGATTTCGGATCTTATCGCCTACAGATACAAGCATGATAATCTGGTCCGCGAGGTTCGGCGCGACACGGTCAATTCTTTCTATGGTGGCGATTGGGACATGCGCATTTTTGCGGACCAAATCACCGGGACGGAGCATGTTGTACTTTCAAAAGGCGACATCACCGACGGCAATCCTATCCTCGCCCGGACCCACGCGCTCAATGCGCTTGAGGATGTCTTGGGTATCGGTCTTGCCGCAGATGCGGACGGGCCATCAGGGAAGCTTCCGCGCGCGATGGAGATTATTGCCGAGGAAGGTCGCGGCGCGGTTTTTCTTTACCGGCAACCTCGTCCGAGCCTGACGAGAGAGCTCGATGAGGAAGACGGGCCGCGCATTATTAAGCAAACAGGACTTGGCTCTCAGATCTTGTCAACGATGGGTATTCATGAGCTGATATTGCTGACTGATAGCCCGGATACGCGCTATCTTGGTTTGGATGCCTATGGTATTTCTATCGTCGGCACGCGGCCATTGAGCGAGGAGTAAGCTATGGCGGAAAAAGAGTATACCCTGCCTCGCGCAGAGCTGGACAAACCAACAAAGCTGCTCATCGTTGTGGCACCATTTTACCGCGATATCGCTGATCAGCTGATCAATGGGGCAAAGTCCGAGATCGAGGCCAGCGGTGCAAACTGGGAGCTCGTCGAGGTGCCCGGTGCTCTAGAGGTTCCGACGGCAATAGGTATCGCTGAGCGTATGAGCAATTTTGACGGCTACGTTGCGCTCGGCTGCGTCATTCGCGGCGAAACCACGCATTACGAAACCGTCTGCAACGATAGCTCCCGCGGCATCACTCTTCTTGGGCTACAGGGGCTTTGCGTGGGCAATGGTATTTTGACCGTTGAAAATCGTGAGCAGGCCGTTGTGCGTGCTGATCCCGGCCAGATGAACAAAGGAGCCGGCGCAGCAGCGGCGGCAATCCACCTGATCGCGCTAGCTCGCCAGTGGGGCAACGCGCGCAAGAATGTAGGCTTCAAACCCTCCATCGAAGAATACCGCATTGCCGGTGACACGGGCGGCAATACCACCGCATGAGCGAACTCTCGGGCAATCAGAAACGAAAGATGCGGTCCGCTTCACGGCTTTACGCGGTGCAGGCGCTGTTTCAGATGGAGCATTCCGGACAGAGCATCGATGCGGTGCGTGCGGAGTTTTTGGACCACCGCTTTGGCTCAGAAATCGAAGACGGTGTGACGCTAAATGAAGGTGATGTTGACGTCTTTACCAGTCTTTTGGAGCAGGCAGTGAACTGGCAGGCCAAGATTGACCAGATGACCGATGCAGCTCTTGTTGAGAAATGGCCGTTAGGTCGTATTGACCCAACTCTGCGGGCCCTGTTCCGCGCGGCAGGTGCCGAACTTACGCTCGCAGAGACACCCCCAAAAGTCGTGATCAGCGAATTCGTCGACGTCGCCAAAAGCTTCTATCCCGATGGCAAAGAGCCAAGCTTTGTTAACGCCGTGCTCGACCATATGGCGCGGCAAGAAGGGGTCGACGCTCTTTGATGTGAGCGATCTACGAAACGTCGCAACAAGATTGAGCTTGCAACTTTTCTTCGCGCGTTAACATGCGTTCTTCGGCGCGCGCCAGAATATCAAGGGCTTGTGGGACATCCAATCCGTCTGCGCAGGCGCGCGCCCAAATACGTTGAGCCGAACTGGGCGACCATGGCAGAACAGCCTGCGACAGCCATAAACGCAAAGGTTGCGGCAAAGCATCGTAAGTCTGCATGGGATTGCCCGGCCTGCGCTTGCGCTTGAGGCGTGTCTCGCCAAGATTACCACTCATATTTCATCACCGGGATCAGAAACAGGATCCAACACCAAAACGAGGCGTGTCTGATGCGAGCCTTCAATTGGAGGTGATCTGTGTACAAGACTAGAGGGCTGCTTATCTGGCCAATCGCGCCCGCGCATCAAAATTGGCGCGCCTGTCGGCGCCGCGAACACGCGCTTTGGATCGTTCCCGTCTGTCGAAATACCGTATTGCGTTCCAGGCCCGCGGTATGTGCAAAGCAGCCGGGCCTCTATGGCATCAATGTGAAATTTCCGGCAGGCGTTGGTCGTGACTTTTCCAAGGCGTAGCCGGAGGTATCGAACGTCGAGCAACTGTGAAAATACCTGTGCAAGTTGGGACATATCCTCAACCAGCATGTCCCGATTTGAACAGTGCGGCGTGCCTGCTATATCACATAAGTTCTGAACCACTTCGAACACTGCGTCACACCGCAGTACAACGCGTCCCGTCGGCAACTGATTTGGTGGTAGGTTGTTAATCCAGGCTTGAAAATCCCTGTCGGGCTGTCTTCGCCAGATTGTAGCCGCGCAACCAGGTTCGAGAAAACGGACAAGTTCTTCCGGCCGATCTGCAAAAGCTACGCCGATAGCCGCGTCGTTCCGTGTCGCGTGTTCGAAATTCATTCTTGGGCCTTAGACGAAAAAGCTCGCTCTGAAGTGGCGATGTTATAATATAACGTGATTTCAGCAGCAAACAGTTTATTGAGCCAGGCGCTATTTCCTTATGACGTTTTGAACATGCGCAAAACAGCTTGCTGAATAATTCGGTTCAGCCAATACTTTTGCGGATGCGACTTACCATCCACCAGACAAGGCCGACGACAGGCAGCGCAATGATGGCCGTAAGCATGTCTTTGCTAAGACCGCTTGGCTCTGCAAGCGGATAGACCACGAAGGACGCCAGCGAGACCGCATAATAGCTGATCGCCACAACTGAAAGCCCCTCCACCGTGCGCTGTAGCCGAAGCTGGGCATCGGCGCGACGGTTCATGCTTTCAAGCAGTTCCTGGTTTTGAGCGCTGCGTTCCACATCCACGCGCGTACGCAAAAGCTCTGCCGCGCGTACGGTTCTGAGCGACATCAGCTCAAGACGTTCGGTTGTCGACGAAACGGTCCTGATCGCAGGCTCGTACCGCCGCATCATAAACTCACCAAATGTCTGGCGACCGTTAAAACGCTGTTCTCGCAATACCGATATGCGCTGCTTCACCAAATCAGCATAGGCCATGGTCGCTGCAAATCTGTACGAGGACCGCGCCGCAATACTCTCAAGCTCCGCTGATATGTTTAGCAGCGAATCCAGTGTATCCTCTGCTCGGACAGACCCACCCGGCATATTGCCAATAAGTTGGTTTAGCTTTTGCTCCAGCTCTCCAATACGTGGCGACATATCGCGCGATCTTGCAAGCCCAAGCATCGACAGTGATTTGTAGCTTTCGATCTCGCAAAGATGGGTCATGATGCGACCCAAACGACGCCGGCCAATGTTTTCGGCGGCATTGATCATAAAGCGGAGATGTCCGGCAGGATCGATCCTGAAATCGCCAGAAATCACAGCCGTTTCGTCAGCAACTCGCGAAACAGCCACGCTTTCGTTCACAAAAAGATCGAGCACATCCTTGGCGATCTCTTCTTCTGGTTTCATCCGATCAATGTGGATCAATGCAGACGTCAATCGTTCACCGGGCGCATCTGCCAACCAATCTTCTGGGAAAACCTCGAATTCCGCCGGATCAAAAGGACGGTTGCTCACCCCACTACTGTAAGCGGTATAAGTCACAAACTCGGAGTGGCTTTCCCACTTGACCTGATGGCGTCCGATATCTGCGGTATGCGTCGTCGCACCCGGTTTTGGATGAGCGGCACCGTGGCGATCGAGCAAATTGATCAGGTGCTCTCGATCGACCTCGTGATCTCGTGCTGCTGCATCATCGCCCTTTTTGATCGCTAGGAACACTGCCGTAGCAGGCGCCGTCAGCGTAGGGTAAGGCCGCGCATGTAGTTCATGCGACAGGTCATACCGAAGCGGGTGGTCAACAAGACCAACTATGGGAGCTTTATCTTTCATATTGCACTGCATACGCACGACTGCGGCAATTGGATGCACCTAACCGTTTAAAACCCGAGATAGTTGCTTTCGCGCACAGCAAAAAGGCAGCCAAACGATAAAAGCCCGCCGAATGGGCGGGCTTTCTATTTTATGCCTATTTAACTCAGCTGATGCGACTTAGCAGCGATGTGACGCTGTCTTTCGCATCGCCATAGAACATCCGCGTGTTCTCTTTGTAGAAAAGCGGATTTTCGATACCGGAATAGCCAGTGCCCTGACCGCGTTTGGAGACAAAGACTTGCTTGGATTTCCAAACCTCAAGCACCGGCATACCGGCGATTGGAGAGTTAGGATCATCCTGCGCCGCCGGATTCACGATGTCATTGGAACCGATAACGATGACCACATCCGTATCCGGGAAGTCCTCGTTGATCTCATCCATTTCCAGCACGATATCATAAGGCACTTTTGCCTCTGCCAAAAGCACGTTCATGTGCCCGGGCAAGCGCCCCGCAACCGGGTGAATGGCGAAACGCACGTTCTTGCCCTTGCCGCGAAGCTGCGTCGTCAGCTCGCTGACCGCCTGCTGCGCCTGCGCCACAGCCATACCATAGCCCGGCACGATGATGACGCTGTCAGCCTCATTGAGCGCCGTTGCGACACCGTCGGCGTCAATCGCCACCTGTTCGCCTTCAACAGCCTGTTGCTCGCCCGCAGGGCCGCCGAAGCCGCCGAGGATCACGCTCACAAAGGACCGGTTCATGGCCTTACACATAATATAACTGAGGATCGCACCGGAAGAACCGACAAGCGCACCGACTACGATCAAAAGGTCATTGCCTAGCGAGAAGCCGATAGCCGCCGCCGCCCAGCCCGAATAGCTGTTGAGCATGGAAACCACGACTGGCATGTCCGCGCCGCCGATACCCATGATCAGGTGATAGCCAATGAAAAGCGCAAGCAGCGTCAGGATGATCAGCGTCCAGCTTCCAGAGCCGCCAAGATACATGATCGCCAGCAGCAGCGACAAAGCAGCCGCACCAGCGTTAAGCAAATGCCCACCTGGCAGCTTTTTCGCAGAGGTATCAACCTTGCCCGCAAGTTTACCATAAGCGATGACGGAGCCTGTGAATGTGACAGCACCGATCCAGATGCCGAGCACCAGCTCTACGCGGAGAATATTAATCTCGACCGGGGTTTTCTTTGCGATCAACTGACCAAATGCGGAAAGCCCGTCGTAGACCTCTTTGGGCAATTTGACGAAGCCGCCATCGGCCGTCTGAGCGCCCATAACAAGACTGTTGTCCGCAAATAGACCGCCAACGTTGTTGATCATGATATCGGCGTTAAAGCCCACGAAAACAGCCGCAAGACCAACCAGCGAGTGCATGATCGCCACAAGCTCCGGCATCTGTGTCATCTGCACTTTGGTGGCCAGCTGATAGCCGACACCCGCGCCCAGAATGATCAGTATGACCGAAACAACACCAAGCCCCGACCCGGGGCCAAAGAGTGTCGCCACCACAGCGATCGCCATACCCACAATACCGTACCACACCGCGCGTTTGGCGCTTTCCTGTCCAGAAAGGCCACCCAATGAGAGGATAAAGAGAACTGCCGCAACCGCATAGGCCGCAATTGTAAATCCGAATTCCATTGTCCCCGCCCCCTTACGATTTCTGGAACATGGCGAGCATGCGCCGTGTCACGAGGAAGCCGCCGAAAATGTTGATCGAGGCCATAAAGACCGAGAGCGCGGCAAGAAGGGTGATCAAAAATGAGCTGGACCCAATTTGAATCAGGGCACCCAAGATAATGATCGAAGAGATTGCATTGGTCACCGCCATGAGTGGCGTATGCAGGCTGTGCGCAACATTCCAGATCACTTGGAAGCCGATAAAGACCGAAAGCACAAATACGATGAAATGCTGCATAAAGCTTGCAGGTGCATAAAGCCCCACGAGCAGCACCAGCGCACCGCCTATGGCAAGAAGGCCGACTTGGTTTCGCGTTTGCGTTTTGAACGCTTCGACCTCTTGGGCGCGTTTTTCCTCGGCCGTAAGTTCTTTAGGCGCTTCCTTCTTCGGTTGCGCCGCAATGGCCTGAATTTTCGGTGGTGGCGGCGGATAGGTAACTTCGCCACCATGGGTCACCGTCGCGCCACGGATCACATCATCTTCCATGTTGTGCACGACAACGCCGTCTTTTTCCGGCGTTAAATCAGTCATCATATGACGTATATTGGTGGCATAAAGCGAGGACGATTGCGCGGCCATCCGGCTTGGGAAATCGGTGTAACCAATGATCACCACGCCATTTTCGGTGACCACGCGCTCATCCATTTTGGTGAGCTCACAGTTGCCGCCCTTTTCCGCCGCCAGATCAACGATAACCGAGCCTGGCTTCATCATCTCGACCATGTCTTTGGTCCAAAGCACCGGTGCGTCCCTGTTGGGGATCAACGCGGTAGTGATGACGATATCGATATCAGGCGCCATCTCACGGAATTTCTCAAGCTGCTTGGCCTGAAATTCCGGGCTGGAGGGGGCAGCGTAGCCACCAGTTTCCGCACCATCGGTTTGCGACTCTTCAAAATCGAGGAAGACAAACTCAGCGCCCATCGATTCGATTTGCTCGGCCACTTCAGGACGCACGTCAAAGGCGTAGGTGATGGCACCAAGCGAAGTTGATGTACCGATCGCGGCGAGCCCTGCAACACCTGCACCGACGATGAGTACCTTGGCCGGCGGCACTTTACCGGCCGCTGTGACCTGCCCGGTGAAGAAGCGGCCAAAGTTGTTGCCGGCCTCAATAACCGCGCGATAACCCGCGATGTTAGCCATCGAACTAAGCGCATCCATTTTCTGTGCCCGGCTGATCCGTGGCACCATTTCCATAGCGACAACAGTGGCGCCCTTACTGGCGACAGACTTCATCTGTTTCTCGTTTCCACCAGGATTAAAGAACGAGATCAGTGTCTTACCTTCGGTGAGACGTTTGGCTTCGGCGTCACTAGGCACCCTCACCTTTGCGATGATGTCGCTGTTTTTCCAAAGCGTGGTCGCGGATTTGACGACTGTAACACCAGCCGCTTTGTAATCATCGTCAGAAAATCCGGCATGCGCACCAGCGCCTGCCTCGATTGTGCATTCATGTCCGAGTTTCTGGAGTTGCAACGCGGAATCCGGCGTCATCGCGACACGCGCTTCTCCCTCCATCACCTCTTTGGGTGTTCCGATCTTCACTTCTTTCTTCTCCCGGGTCGTAAGCTTTATCCGGTCCACGTTCGCGACCGATTGGCTTCAGATAGGTCAGACGCGCTATATTTCACATCTTTGTGTAAGTTGGAATGGGTGGAATGACACAGTCTGTCAAATCCAACGCCGCGTTGAGCGACAGTATTCTGTGAAGGCGTCGGGGAATGCTTGTTTAAGGCGCAACTCTTCGGCGTAGATAAAACGCTTTTGCAAAAGACCGGTGAAAATAGGGATAAGTGCCAGGCTCGGCACGGCGTCCCACATCAGCACAAAAGCCGTCAGGATGAGAATATCAGCTAGATAAATTGGATTGCGGCTGCGTCCGAAGATGCCCGTTGTGATCAACTCGCTGGGTTGCATGTGTGGAATTACAGTTGTCCGGTAGCGTCGGAATTGCACAATCGCTGCAACGGCCAGACAAATCGCAACACTCAAGAGAACTAGGCCCAGCGGACCGCCCCATGCGCCAAAACTGAGGCCGAGCGAGAGGTATTGCGCCTGTGCCCAGGCCAACGCCAAAAATCCTATGAGCCAAATCGGCGGTAGATCGATCCACTTCATGCCTTACTCGTGGGCCATCAATTGGGTTAAGGTCAAGCCTGTTGGCGAAGGAGTGATACATGATCGAAGGCAAGCATGCGTTGGTCACAGGCGGCGGCACTGGAATCGGTCTGGCGATTGCACGCGCCTTGGCATTACAGGGCGCTCAAGTGACGATCACCGGGAGGCGTGCAGAAGTTTTAGAAAGCGCCGCCGGAGAGAGCCTCCATCCTATGGTCATGGATGTCACCGATGAAGTGCAAGTGGTCGATACAATTGACAAAGCAGTTGACGCATATGGGCCGGTGCAGATTTGTGTCGCCAATGCCGGAATTGCTGAAGGCAATGCTCTGCATAAGACGGAGATAGATTTCTGGCGCAAGATCATGACCACCAACCTGGAAGGTGCGTTCCTCACCATTCGTGAAAGTCTGCGTTCCATGCGCGATACCGATTGGGGCCGCGTGATCGCTATTTCTTCCATCGCAGGTTTGAAGGGCTTACGCGGCGCCTCGGCTTACACCGCGAGCAAACATGGGCTGACCGGCCTGATCAGAGGTTTGGCTGAGGATTACCTCAAAACGCCTTTTACTTTTAATGCTATCTGCCCGGGCTACGTGGACACCGACATCGTCACTCGCAACACGGAAATCATTGCTGAGCGGGCCGGGATCAGCGCCGAAGAGGCGCGTCAATCAATGATCAGCGCCAACAAGCATGGTCGGCTTATTTCAAGCGATGATGTGGCTGCGGTCGCTCTATGGCTCTGTGGATCCGGCTCACAACACGTGAATGGTCAGGCAATAGAAATCTCGGGGGGGCATTATTGATGCTCAAGCGCGAGGCCTTCAACATATTTTGCGCAAGCTTCAAAGCCAGCACCCATGTCGTGCAGTGGGGCAATGCAGATGTTTGGAAAGTCGGCGGTAAGGTTTTTGCCATCGCTGGTTGGAATAACGGTGCCGATGCTTACACGTTCAAGGTCTCAGATATCGCTTATGAAGTGCTCCAGGATCAGCCGGGTATTCGGCCTGCACCCTATATGGCTTCGCGAGGCATGAAATGGTTGCAAGTATATGCGGACCCCGGTCTTTCAGATACCGAACTTAAAGAACACATAAAGCTCTCTCGTGACATGGTGATTGCAAAGCTTACACGAAAAATAAGGTCTAATCTCGGCTTAAACGACACTTAAAAGTACCTCCTCTTTTGTGCTAAGCTTCGTCAACCATGCAAGTTTTCAAACCTCCAAGCATAACCGCGCGCGGCTCTGCTGACCGCATCTATACGTACGTAAATTTACACATTTTTTAGAAGCGACCGAAGGTTGCACTGACTTTTGGGCAACTCCCGCATAGAGAAAATAAAACTTAGCTTAAGTGCGATGAAGGTTTCCACCATATGGCGAAAAATACCTAAAATATTATTATTATCATATATTTAAAAAAATCTAAGCATTGCCACAATTGCCTCAAATAACCCCACAATTTACCCCAGAAGTCGCAAAGAACAGCCATAACAGTCTTCTATTTATTACCATCAGGGCGGAATGTTTCCGTCAGTTATGAGTGGGATTGGTAGATGGCTGAACACGTAAAAAACGTAGCAGGTCAATATCGCAGAAAGACAGCGAAGATATGCTATGAGTAAAAACAGCACATTGCGCCAGCAGCGCACGGAAGTTGAACCTGAGGTTCCAGTCTTGCAACCCGTTGCGTCGGTTGCTGCACAAGCTTCAGCCCTAGGCGCGCTCATTGATCTGAATGCATATGTCACGCCATCTGAGACGCGCGCGCCAACGATAGATGACATCATTTGTTTCACGCCCGGCACTCGCATTCTTACGCAATATGGTGATCGTCCGGTGGAAACACTTCGCATAGGCGACATGGTCGTGACACGGGACCAGGGTCTGCGCCCTTTAAAATGGGTCGGTTCTCGCACTGTTTGCGCTACAGGCAATCAAGCTCCTGTCCGCGTGAAAACGTTAGATGGACAAGGACTCTTGTTATCACCCAAGCACCGGGTGCTCTACACCGGCGCAACCGCTGAGCTTTTGTTCGACGCGCCTGAGGTCTTGGTTGAGGCCGGCGACCTGGTCGACGGCATTGACGTGGTTCGCGAAGATCACGCTGAAATCGTCTATATCCATCTTGTGCTGGATCATCATGAAGTGATCTATGCCAACGGTATGGCCACGGAAAGCCTATATCTGGATGATGGCACGCTTGGGCTTTTCACAGATGCGCAACGTTCAGACTTGTTCGACACTTTCCCTCATATCCGCAGCACCGGATATGCGCATGCCGGAGCAGCGCGAACGAGCATATCGTCTCGTGAAGCCGCCAACTTGTTGGAACGCAGCCGCAAACGTAACGGCTAGCCTGTGCTACGCTGACTTGCGCATTGGCGCCCTTCGACCGTCCTGCCATTCGCGACAAGCGTCCCCGAAGGCTCTGAACAGAGGCTGGCTCACCGGGTCAAGTCCGGCTTTGTATTCAGGGTGCCACTGCACGGCCAGAGCAAACCCAGGCACGTTATCGATGTAGAAGGCTTCAGGCGTGCCGTCGGGGGCATGGCCGTCAACGATAACGTCCTGCCCCATTTCCATGATACCCTGACCGTGCAGCGTATTGGTGAGCACCTCTTGTTTGCCCATCAATTGATGGAAAACGCCCCCTTCGGTAAACGTCACCTGGTGCGTGTTTCCAAACTTTTCCTCAAGCGTGCCATTTGGGGGCATTCGATGATTGTCTCGTCCCGGCAGGTCCCGAATTTCCGGGTGCAGCGAGCCGCCGAGGGCGACATTCATCTCCTGGAAACCACGGCATATCCCCAAAAGTGGCTGCCCTACTTTCAAACACTCCCGTACCAGCGGCAGCGTGATCGCGTCTCTTCCGCGGTCAAACGCACCGTGGGCCTCGGTCGCCTCTTCTCCATACTCTTCAGGATGTACATTCTGCCGTGCGCCAGTGAGCACAAAACCGTCGCAGAGTTCCATCAATTCAGAAACAGAGACATAGTCAGGGTCGGTCGGAATGATCATTGGCATACCGCCTGCGACCTCGGACACGGCTGAAGAGTTCATCCGACCGCTTGCATGGACAGGATAACTGTCGTCCACAAGAAAGCTAAAACTGATAACACCGATCACTGGTCTGGTCATAATTCGCCGCCCTTTTTCACCTGATGCACCCTATCGCGAGAAATTCATAAGAAAACCTCAACGAATGCACAATCAACTGCGCGCAAATACTTAGTATTTTAGAATATGATTTCGAATTTCGTACTCGACTTGCTGACGTAACCATCACATTACGCACGGTTCAAGGCCCGGTTGCAGCCTACGTCACATACTCTTACGCTCTTGCCAAACACACATGCCAGGGAGATCCTAGGATGAAAGATGCTGCACCGCAGACAATATATCTAGCCGATTACACACCACCCGCATACCTGGTTGAAAATGTACACCTAACTTTTGCCCTGGATCCAGAAAAGACACGTGTTTTCAGCCGCATACAGTTTTTACCGAATCCAAAAGCAGAAGACGCGCGTTTCTTTTTGCATGGTGAGGAACTGCACCTACTTGGGGCAAAGATTAATGGTGTAGAAGCGAAACCCAGATTTATAGCCGGCGGTTTGGAATGCGATGTGCCTGAGGGCCCGTTTACCTGGGAAGCGGAGGTCGAGATTAACCCGTCTGCGAATACCGCGCTGGAAGGGCTTTACATGTCGAACGGCATGTACTGTACGCAATGTGAAGCCGAAGGGTTTCGTAAAATCACGTATTATCCCGATCGACCGGATGTGATGGCGCCTTTTTCCGTTCGCATCGAAGGTAAGGAGACGGTCAAACTCTCAAATGGCAACCCTGGCGCATCAGGAGAGGGGTTTGCTGAATGGCACGATCCCTGGCCAAAACCCAGCTATCTATTCGCGCTCGTCGCCGGTGACTTGGTCAATGATGCCGGTACGTTCACCACCGTCTCCGGTAAGGAGGTGGAACTCAATATCTGGGTCCGGCCCAATGATGCAAATAAATGCGCCTTTGCAATGGAGGCTCTCAAAATTTCCATGCAGTGGGACGAAAAGGTATATGGCCGCGAATATGATCTAGATATTTTCAACATTGTTGCCGTCGATGACTTCAACATGGGCGCCATGGAAAATAAAGGGTTAAACATTTTTAACTCCGCGGCTGTTCTAGCCAGCCCAGAAACGACGACAGATGCACGGTTTGAGCGTATCGAATCGATCATTGCCCACGAATATTTTCACAATTGGACAGGGAACCGCATCACATGTCGCGATTGGTTTCAGCTTTGCCTGAAAGAGGGCCTGACCGTGTTTCGCGACGCGCAATTCACCTCTGATCTTCGTTCCGAGCCGGTGAAGCGGATAAGCGATGTGATCGACCTGCGTGGCCGACAATTTCGCGAGGATAATGGTCCACTTGCGCATCCTGTGCGTCCCGACAGCTTTGTTGAAATCAATAATTTCTACACTGCGACCGTTTATGAAAAAGGCGCAGAGCTTATCGGCATGCTGAAATTATTGGTTGGCGACGCAGCATATTCGAAAGCGCTTGATCTCTATTTTGAGCGCCATGATGGCGACGCGGCCACGATCGAGGATTGGCTGCAGGTCTTTGAGGACATCACCGGTCGCGATCTCTCTCAGTTCAAACGTTGGTATGAGCAAGCTGGTACACCGCGGCTGAAAGTCTCGAAGAGTTATGCCAATGGAACGCTGGAACTTACTTTCACGCAAAGCACACCAGCAACACCAGGCCAACCCACAAAGGACCCTCGAGTCATCCCTATCGCTCTTGGTCTGATAGGGACGGATGGCTCAGAGTTGCGTCCGACCGAAGTGCTTGAAATGACGCAAGAGACACAAAGTTTCCGCTTTGAAGGGCTGCCCGAGAAACCGGTTGCCTCCATACTGCGGGGTTTTTCCGCTCCTGTGATTTTGCAGCATGACATGACAGTACAGGAACAGGCTTTCCTGCTCGCCCATGACACGGATGCGTTTAACAAATGGGACGCCGGGCGGTCTCTTGCACAAGATAGCCTTATAGCAATGATCAAGGATGGTGCCGCGCCCAATACGGACTTTCTGGATGCGATCAAGGTTGTCGCGGGGGACGAGACGCTCGATCCTGCTTTCCGCTCTCTGACCCTTGAGTTGCCGAGCCAGGATGACCTTGCCCAGTCCCTTTTTGACGCGGGGCACACGCCAGACCCCGATGAGATTTGGCGTGCGTTGGATAAGATGAAGATGGCTATGGCGCAGCATCTACAACCTGTGGCCGAGGCGCTTTACAAGCGATACCAAGTCGAGCAGCCATATGCACCTGATGCCGAGCAGTCAGCAGCGAGGGCATTGGCCAATGCATCACTTGGGCTGCTTTCGCGTCTTGATGGTGGCGCACTTGCAGACAAACAATTCCGTGCCGCAAGCAATATGACGCAACAGCTTGCGGCCTTTGCGTGTCTGCTGCGCCATGGAGACGGCGAGGTTGCCAGCGCTGCATTCTATGATCAATGGAAGCACGAACGGTTGGTGGTTGATACTTGGTTCATGATGCAAATCGCGCAGGCGCACCCTGAAAAGGCGGCTGCGGTCGCAGCCAAGCTTACAGCGCATCCTGATTTTTCAGAAAAGAATCCTAATCGCTTCCGCGCGACCTTGGGTGCGTTGACAATGAATGCTGCAGGTTTTCATCAATCATCAGGCGCAGGTTATTCTCTTTTGGCCGATTGGCTTATCCGACTTGATTCAATTAATCCACAAACCACAGCCCGGATGTGTACAGCGTTCCAGACCTGGCGGCGCTATGATCCACAAAGACAGAAACTCATAAAGGCAGAACTTGAGCGCATCCTTTCAACACCTGGTCTTAGCCGCGACACGACAGAAATGCTCACGCGCATGCAGGAATAAAGCGGTTTGGCATCGCTTTGGTTAATATAAGCCAAACGAGAAACAGTTAGTTTTATACAAAAAGCTTAATTTTCGACCGAATAACAGCATATAACTTCGGTGGTTTTGCTGGGGTTGTGGGTAATGATTGGTACGACAAAGTTACGAGTATCTAGGGCAAACGTATCGAGAGCCGTCGGCGGTTGGCTCGCTAAGGGGCTCAAGAAAGCCGAGACGACGGCAACTCTGACAAAAGACATCGATGAGCTTGCAAAACAGGTGATTTTGCCTGCTCTGCCGGTCTCGGACGAGGAGATGTCGCGTGCGATGCATCAGGATCGCGGTCAAAAGCTTGCTCGGCAGGAAGCCTGGGGCGAGCTATCTCAAAAAATACGTCAAGCTGATCGCAAGCGAACATGTACCGTTGGCGGTGAGACTGCTGCGTTGCTTATGGCATACGGCGCACGTAGCGACATTGTCAGTAGCGTAGAGGATGCTCTTTACGACGGAGTGGAGCCAAGTCCGCAAGGGTGGCTGGAGCTGGAAGAGGCGCTCAAAGAACATCCAAAAGACTATCCAACAGCGCTTGTGGTGGCACTGGCTCATATCGATATGGCTTGGGCCTGGCGCAATATCATGTCAGAGCATGCCCCGGAGAGGGCGTTGCAAAACTGTCAGGGGCATCTCAAGCGCGCGAACCGCATACTGTCAAAATATGATGCATTTGATCTCAACGCGCCTTCTATTGGGTCGGCAAAATGCGCCCTTTACGCAGCAAAAAATACAAATCCGGGCCAGTTGCAGCGCGAATACGAAACTCTTATCGAGATTGATCCCTTCGGTCTGCGCCACATGCGCGCCTTGGGACGTCAAATTTTACCTGACGCAGCCGGCGGGGTTGCCGCTTTGGAAGTTGTCGCGCGTCGGATTGCCATGCAGACTGAGGGCGCATGGGGCGCTGGTGGATACACCTGGGTGTATCTCGACGCGCTCGCGCTTGAGCCACGCGCGCTTAACTTAATTGAAGCGGAATTCTTGATCGAAGGTATCCGCGACATTCTCGAGCGCCGGGATGATCAACACATTATCAACCTCTTCGCCGCATTTTGCGCGATTACTATGGCGCCGAATGAGCGAAATGCAGACCTCGCACCTCATGCGCAGGACGCTCGCGACCATATACACGGCTTTCTTGATACGATTTTGCGCAACCATCTACAGGAACTGCATCCATTGATCTGGTCTCAAGCGCTGCTGGCACCTGGTGAAACTGTCCGCCTGCCATCCCGCAAAGCCTTGATCGCGAAGGGACGACAAACCGCGATGCGCATCATTGCATCCCGTTTCGCCAAACAAATTGCCAAAGGCGGTGCCATCACCTTTTCAACGTCAGGCATAACTCAGGCATCGGTTATTTAGCGCGCGTTTAAACGATTTTGCGCCTCTTGCTCGCAAGCCACTGCTGACATAGAACGCAGTTCAATCGCGCAAGGAGCATGCAATGCTGGATCTGACCTTTGAGCCCCCAAAACCCAAAGTGATTGCAGGGGCAAAGCAAGATTGGGAGCTCGTCATTGGCATGGAGGTGCATGCGCAGGTGGCCTCTCAGGCAAAGCTGTTTTCAGCGGCCTCCACCACATTCGGGGCTGAGCCTAATTCAAATGTATCCTTTGTTGACGCGGCCATGCCCGGGATGCTGCCGGTTATCAATGAATATTGTGTCGAACAAGCTGTGCGAACCGGGCTTGGCCTAAAGGCAGAAATAAACCTGAAATCCGCCTTCGACCGAAAAAACTATTTCTATCCAGACCTGCCGCAAGGGTACCAGATCAGTCAGCTTTACCATCCGATAGTGGGTGAGGGCGAGGTGATCGTGGATATGGAACCCGGCATTGCCCGCAAAGTGCGCATTGAGCGGATTCACATGGAACAAGATGCAGGCAAGTCGATCCACGACATGGACCCAAACATGTCTTTCGTCGATCTGAACCGCACGGGGGTTTGCCTGATGGAAATCGTCAGCCGCCCTGATATCCGCGGCCCTGAAGAAGCGGCCGCCTATATTGCCAAACTACGCCAGATCCTGCGCTATCTCGGCACCTGCGATGGCAATATGCAAAACGGCAACCTGCGAGCCGATGTGAATGTGTCGATCTGTCAGCCGGGCGCCTACGAAAAATACATGGAGACACAGGATTTCTCTCACCTTGGTACGCGTTGCGAGATCAAGAACATGAATTCCATGCGTTTCATTCAGGCAGCTATAGACATTGAGGCGCGCCGGCAGATTGCAATTGTCGAGGCTGGTGGAGAGATTGACCAGGAAACCCGGCTTTATGACCCTGATAAAAATGAGACCCGCTCCATGCGCTCTAAAGAAGAGGCGCATGATTATCGGTATTTTCCCGACCCCGACCTATTGCCGTTGGAAATAGAACAGGCATGGGTTGATGACATCGCCGCCTCTTTACCGGAACTACCAGACGAAAAGAAAGCCCGCTTCATGGGGGATTTCGGCCTGAGTGAGTACGACGCCAGCGTCTTGACAGCCGAGGTTGATAACGCTGCATTCTTCGAAGAAGCGGCAGCGGGCCGTGACGGCAAAGCCGTCGCCAACTGGGTCATAAACGAGCTGTTCGGTCGGTTGAATCGTGAGGACACTGCGATTGCAGACAGCCCAATGAGCCCGGTGCAATTGGGCGGCATCGTTGACCTGATAAGCTCGGATGCAATCTCGGGAAAGATCGGCAAAGATTTATTTGAGATCGTCTATTCAGAGGGTGGCGATCCAGCAGCCATCGTGGAAGAGCGCGGGATGAAGCAAGTCACCGACACCGACGCGATTGAAACGGCAGTTGATCAAATAATCGCCAACAACCCGACACAAGTTGAAAAGGCGAAGGAAAACCCAAAGCTGGCCGGGTGGTTTGTCGGGCAGGTCATGAAAGCCACTGGCGGCAAAGCCAACCCAAAAGCCGTCAATCAAATTGTGTCGCAAAAACTGGGGCTCTGAGCAACAGCGCTTTCTTCTCTTTGCCTTGCCCGCGCATCTGCATTAACCATTCATGAAACTATTCGAGCGGTATAATGCCAAGCGACCAGACCCTTATTTTTGCAATCTTTGCGGTTCTATTCCTGCTCCTGATTTGGGGGCGCATCCGCTATGACCTGGTGGCATTTGGCGCGCTTATTCTGGCGGCGGGCCTGGGCCTTGTCCCGGCAAAAGATGTTTTTTCAGGCTTTGGCCATTCGGCTGTCGCCATCATCGCGCTGGTTCTGATCGTTTCACGCGGGCTAATCGGCTCAGGCGCGATTGAAAAACTTGCCGCAAGGCTTTTGGACGCCGAGCGTCCCTTGCCTGTACATATAGCGGCAATGGCTGTGGTTGGCGCGGGCATCTCTGCGATCATCAACAATGTTGCTGCACTGGCGCTTTTGATGCCTCTCGACCTTGAAACAGCCGCAAAAGCCAAACGGGCCGCGAGCAAATCCCTAATGCCTCTTTCATTCGCAACCATCCTGGGCGGGATGATCACGCTGATCGGTACGCCGCCCAACATTGTTATCGCCGAATACCGTCAAGATGCCTTGGGAGAAGCTTTCGGCATGTTCGATTTTGCGCCTGTCGGCCTCACCGTAGCGTTTGCCGGTATCGCTTTTGTTTCGCTAATCGGCTGGCGATTTTTGCCAGCCCGAGAAGGGGCTTTGGAACAGCAGGATGAATTTGACAAAGGCCGCTACATTGCCGAGCTGCGTGTCAATGAAAAAGCGCTGGAAGACGGCATGATTGTCCGCGATCTTTACCCTGCTGCGGATGAACATGATCTGAATGTTCTGGGTCTTGTTCGCAGCGGCAAGCGTCTTTCCGGGTTTGCTGCCACGCGCGAGATTCGAGCCAGCGATTTCATTGTTGTCGAAGGCGAGCCCAAGGCGATCGAAGCCTTTATGGGCAAGAGCAAACTGGAGTTTGCCGGTTCCGAAAAGCACAAGGGCAAAGTGACATCTCCAGGTCTGAGCCTTATGGAGGCTATTGTGCCCGATGGCGCGAGGGCGGCGGGGCGAACAGCGCGCAGTTTGCAACTGCTTTACAGACATTCGGTAACGCTGCTCGGGGTGTCTCGTAACGGACGGCGTTTTCGAGACCGGGTGCGTCTATTGACGATCCGGCCCGGTGACGTGCTTTTGATGTTAGGCGCTCCAGAAAGAAACGCCGCAGCAGCAGCCTGGCTTGGCGTTTTGCCGTTGGAAGGACGCGAAACTCAGGTGGTGCAACGCTCTAAGGCAGGGTTGTCAATTGGCATCTTTCTTGCCGCGATTGCGGTTGCGGTTTTCGGCGTTACCTCATTGCCGGTCTCGCTTGCCGCAGCGGTCGTAGGTTTTGTTGCCGTTGGGCTCGTTTCTAGTCGCGAGGTTTATGACTCAATCGAGTGGAAAGTGATTGTTTTGTTAGCAAGCCTAATACCTCTTGCCGAAGCCTTTGAAAAATCCGGCGGTGCAGAACTTATAGCGTCTCAAATTTTGACGTTCACCGACGGCTCGCCTGCGTGGATTTCGCTTTTGGTGCTTTTCTTGGTCACGATGACGCTTTCGGACTTTCTAAACAACGTGGCGACAACGCTTATCGCGGCCCCGATTGCGATTGGAATGGCTGCTGCGACTTCGACCAATCCTGACACTTGGCTCATGGCCGTGGCAGTGGCTGCATCTTGCGCTTTCCTAACGCCGATCGGACATAAGAATAATACGATTATTCTCGGCCCGGGAGGCTACCGCTTTGGAGATTATTGGCGGATCGGACTGCCTCTTGAAGTATTGGTCATTGCTGTTGCGCTTCCAACCATTCTAGTCGTCTGGCCTTTGTGAGCAACAACGCACTACGGCGACAAAAAAAGGGAGTTTGGTTTAAAAACTTTCGCTTTTAACCGCAGACATCAACAAGAGGCGAAAGGCATACAACATATTGATGACCTGCTGCGTTTCGCAAACATATGCGATTAAGGTTTATCTTAAAACACTTTAACCTTCGGTCGTGATTTGTTCGATCAACTCGCCAAGAACCTTCTCTGCATCATTGTTATCTACCTGACACGTGCCAGCGGCTGAATGACCACCGCCGTTGTAACGCAACATCAGATTGCCAATGTTGGTTTTGCTGGTTCGATTCAAGATAGACTTGCCAGTCGCGAATACCGTATTTTTCTTTGCCCTGCCCCAAATCGCATGAATCGAGATATTCGTGTCAGGGAACAGCGCGTAGATCATAAAACGGTTTCCGGGATAAATGATCTCTTCATCACGCAGATCGAGCACGACCAAATTGCCGTGAATTGTCGAACAGCGTTTGATTTGATCGCGAAATTGCATTTCGTGAGTTTTGTACAGATCAACACGTTCTTTCACATCCGGTAGCGAAAGAATCTCGCTAATATCCTGCTTTTCCCGACAATGATCAATAAGTTGCATCATCAGCTCATAGTTAGAAATGCGGAAGTCGCGAAACCGGCCAAGCCCGGTGCGTGAATCCATAAGGAAGCTGAGCAATTCCCAACCTTGCGCATTTAATACGTCCTCGCGATCAAAAAGGGCCGCATCCGCCTTGTCCACGGCCTCCATCATGGCATCAGACACGCGAGGGAAGGCCGCCTTACCTCCAAAATAATCAAAGACAACGCGCGCGGCAGATTTGGCATTTACGTCAATGACGTGATTGTTCATCGTGTCTTCGAGGCGCTCAAGCTCGGAATCGTGATGGTCAAAAGCAAGGTATATACCAGGCACGTAAGGCAGATTTGTGGAAATGTCGTTCGACCCCATTTCGAGTATACCATCCTGCATATCCTTGGGATGAACGAACTTAATATCGTCGCATATTCCCAATTCCTTCAACAGCACCGCGCAAACCAATCCGTCCATATCGCTACGTGTTACGAGACGATAACTTTCGCCCGGCTTGGGCATGATCTTCTTGTTTTGCAGAGTTTTTGTTTCGTGCAGCATCACTCTTTTTCCCGATTGCGCCTGTATAAATCAAAGGTTGTTTCGCGCCACCGTAAGCCGCGCTAGTTAAAAACCGGTAATTTCATTGCAAAAATTTAAGAAGCAATTCAAATAAAGCTCCGCGCATTTCGATTTTGGGACGTTTGAGCGCTACATCGGCTCAGGTTCAAGAACGGCTTCAAAGAGCTTCCTTGTGTAAGGATGCGAAGGACTGCCATAAACTTGGTCAACCGAACCCGCCTCACAAATACGCCCCTGTTTCAGCACGATGATTTGGTCTGCCAATTGCTGAACGACGGCCAAATCGTGACTTACAAATATATAGGTGGTTTGGCGCTCGCGTTTAAGGTCTTGCAAAAGCTCCATTACGGTCGCTTGTACAGACACATCAAGCGCAGATGTCACCTCATCACAAAGCACGATTTCGGGTTCAGCGATAAATGCGCGCGCGACGGCAAGACGCTGCTTCTCTCCACCTGAAAGCTGCCCCGGCAAGCGGTCCAGATATTCCGCCGGTAAACGGACCCTATCTAGCATTTCCACCGAACGCTGACGTGCATCAGCACCTTTAAGGCCAAAGTAGAGATGGAGTGGTTGTCCAAGGATCTGCGCCACGCTTTGTCGTGGGTTCAGGGCCTCATCAGGGTTTTGGAAAATCATCTGAATGCGCCGCAATTCCTGCCCTGAGCGTTTATCGAGCAACGGAGGCAGCGGTACGCCAGCGAGATCAATTCCTCCATTCCGAGGCGAAAGAATTCCGGCAATCGCACGCAAGATCGTGGATTTACCGCTCCCAGATTCTCCCACAAGACCAAGCGTCTCACCCTTTTTAAGGACAAACGAAACACCCTCAACGGTCAAAGGCGGTCTCTCTCTGCCAAGCAGACGTTCCAAAATACTGTTGTTACTATAACAAAGAGCGAGATCGTCACTCGTCAGTATCTCGTCAGTTCCCGAGCTCGCAGATCGGTCTGCGCTCTCATCCACCGGCTGAATCTTTGGCGTCGCGGCAAGCAACTCTTTGGCGTAGTCAATTTTTGGCGCGCAAAGGACGTGTTTGGCCGTGTCATCAAGAAGCACCTCGCCTGCATACATGACCGCCACACGGCAACAGCACCGCGCAATCACGCCAAGGTCGTGACTAACCAAAACCATGGCCATATTGCGCGCTTCAGATAAGTCACGCAAAAGATCGAGAATGTGGATCTGGGTTGTAACATCAAGTCCGGTTGTGGGCTCATCAAGCACAAGCGCTTCGGGCTCTCCGGCCAAGGCCATCGCTATCGCAACACGCTGTTGTTGACCACCGGACAGCTCATGCGGAAAGCGTCTCATGATAGCCTTGACATCGGGCAGTTGCACCTGATCCAAAAGGTCTTCGGCCTTTGTCACACATTCTGACGCTTGCAGATTGCAATGTAGCTCAAGCGCCTCGCGAAGCTGTTTGCCAACACGCATGGTTGGGGTCAGAGCCTGGCCGGAATTCTGTGGGATCAGGCCAAGTTTGCCACCTCTAATAGTCTCAAGCTCCCGGCTGGACATGGCAAAAACATCTCTGCCCGCAAAGCTCACATCGCCCTGAAGCTTTCTCAGCCCGGGTTTGAGAAAACCCATGGCCGCCAGTGCTAGTGTGCTTTTTCCTGAACCACTTTCACCGACGAGCCCGAGAGTTTCTCCGCGCGCAACTTGCAAGTCGACATTACATAAAACCTCCTTAGTTACCCCGCCTGCCCCGGTGAAGCCGATCGATAGGTCTCGAATGTCGATAATTGGCTGCTCCAGCATTAGACCACCGCCCTTTGCGCACGATCAAGCCCAAGAGATTTAGCCAGCGCATCAGCTGTCAAATTGACACCAATGATAAGAGTGCTGAGTGCCAACATCGGGCCAAGGACACCCCACGGCGAAAGTGACATAAACACGCGCGCCTCAGAAATGTCCTGTCCCCAATCGGGTGTGGGCGGAGCAACACCGTAACCCAAAAAGGACAAAGCAGAAAAGCTTAGCAGCATCCAAGAGAGCCGCATTGCGCCTTCGACCATAAGCACATCGAGTACATTCGGCAGGAGCTCTTTCCACATGATATTTGCGCGCGAGTGTCCCCTGGCGCGTGCCGCGAGTACAAAATCACGCGCCGCTACTGCCTGTGCAGCCGCACGTAAGACCCGAATTACTGGAATTCCAAACAGAACGGCGAGTGTGATCGTGACCACGACCATGCCACCATCGATTATGACCACAACAACCATCAACGGCAGGATCCCCGGGAGCGACAGCACCGCGTCGACAAGGCGCATCACCACGTCATCGATCCAGCCGCCGCGCAGGCCGAGGTAGATACCCAGTAGTCCACCCCATAGCATCGCAAGCGGCGTTGCTAATCCACAAACCAAAAGTGCCAAACGCCCCCCCTCCAGAACTCGGCTTAGAACATCGCGGCCAAGTGAATCCGTGCCTAAGAGATGCAGGGCTGTCGGAGGCAACAAAACCTCATCCGCACTGATCGCCACCGGATCAAAAGGTACAATCCATGGACTAATAATCGCGACAATAACATGCAGCAGCACCAAAAAAAGGCCTATGGCCCCGGACGGGCGTCGCGCCACGGAACCCATGACCTTTAAAATCCGTTGGAAAAAAGTATTCTCTGCGACCGACGGGTTATAAGCAGTATCGGTCATGCTCTGCGGCCCAACTGTGTGCGCAAGCGTGGGTTTAACAAAATCGCGGCCAGATCAGCGGCCAGGTTGATAATGACATACGTCGCCGCCACCAAAAGAGTGATTGCTTGGACCACGGGTAGGTCGCGGTCCGATATGGCATCGATCATCATGCGGCCTAAACCCGGATAGTTAAATACGACCTCAACGACCACAACGCCGCCCAATAGCCAGGCCACAGTGAGGGCCACAACATTAATTGCGGGCAACAGTGCTGATGGGAGTGCGTGACGCATCACAATCCGCCAGTATGGCACGCCCTTTAACGTTGCCATCTGCACAAATTCGCCTGCCATTACCTCGATGACCGAAGAGCGAACCATGCGCATTATGTGTGCCACCATGACCAAAGTTAGCACGATAGTGGCAGGCACAAACTCCGGGAAGAACTCCAGTGCAGGTGCGTCTGCAGGCGTTAAAACCACCGCTGGCAACCAACCCAGCCAGATCGAAAATACGAGCACCAATATTGTAGCGCTGACAAATTCAGGGATCGTCATGGCAAAAATCGCGGCGGTCGAAATGAAAATGTCAGTCAAGCGATCGCGCCATAACCCGGCAATTACGCCAAGAAACACCGCAAGTGGCACACCGACGCTCAAGGCACCGGCAGCAAGCAGGATCGAATTTCCAACGCGTATTGCGACCTCTGAAGTAATTTTCGTCTCACCGTCCGCCGAAACGCCCAGGTCGCCTTTGATAGCTGCACTTGCCCAATCCATGTACCGAGTGAACGCGGGCTTCCCAAGCCCTAGCTTTTCGCGACAGTTTTCTAAGAGTTGACCTTGGGCATCGCGCTCCAGATGCGCGGTGCAGGCATCGCCCGGCAACGCCTCAATGCCTAGGAAAATCACTACAGAGACAAGCCACACCGTGACAAGGCCAAGACATAGTCGCTTGACAACCAACTCGATCATTATACGCGAGGTCCCTGTCGCGGTTCCGAAGAAAGGCGTGGCGAGTTTTCACCAACGCTACATCAAACCTAGACCGGTCTCGTGTTGGCAGTCGAGGGGAAATCACGCGAAAATGACTTCAGGAGCTTCGAATGCACTATTGACATTGAGCAATGGAGTGAATTTCAGCAAATCCAATGGCTTTCCAATTTATTGATCAAATTCAAGCA
Organism: Pseudomonadota bacterium; assembly: GCA_038531775.1. Taxonomy (GTDB): domain Bacteria; phylum Pseudomonadota; class Alphaproteobacteria; order Rhodobacterales; family Rhodobacteraceae; genus Roseovarius. The sequence goes on from JBCBBI010000002.1 coordinate 181,729, forward strand.
GCTTGATTATCGTGGCCGCTTTTCAGGTGTTTTTCTCAATTCCAAGTTAGACACCTACGGCTTTGGCGGACACAGGACTTTACGGCGATAGAAGACCAATTTATACCAATTGCAATCAAATTGGTATGGTTGCCTCAAACACATGTCCGGCACGTACTCCGAAAACGAACTTTTGATCTCGCACCCAGTAGGGGCGACTGTGCAGATCATTGTCGATACACTTTTTGCCAGAATTAAGTCCGAGCAGTATGCAACGGACACGCGCCTTCCCTCTGAACGCACGCTGGCTGCCGAACTGGGTGTGGCGCGAAATACAGTACGCGAAGCTTTGGACATTCTGGAAAACCAAAGTATGATCCGAAGGCGCCCAGGCTCAGGAAGCTTTGTCATCTATCAAAGCGAGACGCAAACGATTTCACCGGATTCTCTTGCAAGCGACACAAGTCCGCTCGACCATTTGGTGGTTCGAGGCATCCTTGAGCCGGAGATTGTAAGGCTGGCGGTGGTAAATATGACACCTCGCATGATCAAGGAGATGTCTCAGACGCTGTCAGATATTGAAGCCGTGACCACCGAAATGGATACATTCCTCGAACTGGAAGAGCAGCTTTATTCTCAGATTGCGGATGGCACCGGCAACACCCTGCTGGCCTCCTGCTATCGTTTGGCAATTGAAACCTACCGGCAAAGCTTTCGCGGTCAATTGCGCCGCCGCAGTCTGACCCCCGGCCGTCTCGAAGACTACCAGAAGCGATACAACACGCTTTACAATGCAATAGCCTCACGCGACGTGGCCCAAGCGGTAGAATTTGTGAAACTCAACCTGGTTGAAGAGCAAAAGCTGTTGCTACAGGAATACTAAGAGCCTAGCCAATCCAATCGGCCACCACCTTCGCCACCTTCTGATTGGCCAGATACCCAAAGAATTTATGCGGGTTGGATTTTCCATCATGGACCCAACAATTGTAAATTTTTTCATGGTCCTTGATGGAATTCAGATGATCATACTTCAGCATCGCACGGAAATCGTCCTTCATCGTGGGGTCGTGTGAAATGAAATCATCAAATGCCGCAAAATTTTCCCACTGATCGATGATACCTTTTGGGTGTTTATCCGTGCCATCTTGCTGCTCTCTTTCATTCGAGTCGTAGAGATTGGCCTTGACGCCTGCCTCACCAAGCGGACAACCCAGTGTCACCCAACGCGCAACGCGGTTTCCGTTTTCCCGCACATCGCGATACTCGCTCATGCGCGAAAACTTCCAAAGCACATCATAGCTGACCATACAGCCCATAGAATGGGCGACCAGGCAAATGTCGTCGTTGTTTTTTAGCGCACGTTTTAGCGGTGACTGTAGTCTTTCTCGCACCTCAGAGCCGACAGACCGTTGCATGAGGTAGGCTCCCATATCCGCTGTCGCACGTTTGATGGCAACCTCGTTGAGAAGCGTCGCAGTGGTGATCGCGGCAATGGTGGACACCGCTCTTGCCGCACTATCAAGGAACCTTGAATCCTCATAGTCTCTTAAGACTTTGCGATAGGCACGACGATCAAATGTCCGGTAGGTTGCCAATCGCTCAACAGCTTCAAATAGGCCATCGTCCGGCAGGCACCTTACGTTGTCAAAGGCCGGATCCGTGGCCGACAGGCTTTGCTCATAGCGCTCGAATTGACCGGCCAAAATTCTATTGTTGATATCGCCGTAGTAGACAATATCGAGCTTTACTTCGCGTTTTGAAACTTTTTTTGCCGCATCCTCGTTTACCCGGTTAAGGCCCTGTAGGAGTGCTGTTTTCACCAGTTTTTCGTGGGTAGATTTGCATGGTTTCGTGCTTCGGCCATGAATCAGAATAATACGCTTAGCCATAAAGTAATTCTCCTTTAAATACCCATAAGGCTGACTTACTAAAGCTATGCTTGTCCAGAGTTTTTGTGCTAATCGACTGTTTAGGCCAGAGATCTAGCGAGTGTTTATGATACGCTGCTGCCACATTTGCCCGAGATCCATCATCTCCGCGCGAAGCAGATCGCCGTGTTTGTGCAGCCAATCGGGCACGGAACCGAACTCGACAATCCTTGCGCGCCCATCCTGCACTGTAACCACAGGCCATTCGCCGATCAGCGCGTTATCAATCCCAAACAAGTCGCCGCCCCACCATTCCGCAGGCCCAAAGGCATGCGTGACCTGACCGAGTTGTTTCATAGCCGCCAAAACCGATGACGGGTTGACCGTTCCAGCTTTCTCAACGGCTGCATGCCAGATATCGAGGATCGCCGCATACTCCCAACTGACCGCGCTCCAACTGTCGGGGTAGAGATCATTATATTGTTCGAAAAAGACATTCGGCTGATTAAAGAAAAAGGCTTTTTCGCTTAAAGCTGGGTCATCAAAGTCAGGAAATTGAAAAATGATACCTTCCATGAACTCCTCGCCGAGCGTGTCTGCCAAGCGCTGATAATGGTCAAACGTGCATGAGAGGATTTGCCCGTCAAACCCTTGACCATGTGCATATTCAGTCATCGCATGAACAAGCGGTGTGTAGCTCGTACACCAGCAAAGGATATCTGGGTTGGACGCCAGCATTGGGGATACGATCTCTTCGGCGGGCGCGCCTTGGGCGGGGTATTGAACCTCACTTACGATTTGGATGCCCGCCGCCTTGAACGCTGCGCGATACGTTGCGAGAGAAGGCAGGCCCATACTGTCCTGTTGAGCACAAAGGGCGACAGTTTTTAGATGCGGTTTGGTGCGGGCAAGCCAATCGACACCAGTGACAACATAAACCGGATGCACTTCAGAGGGTGCGATAAGGTATGGCGAGTCAGGCGATAGATCAGATGGCAAAAGCGTCGAGGTCAGGATCCGTTCTGCGCCCAGCTGATGCGCAACGATCCGACAATCATCACCGCCGAGCATCATCATCAGCTTGATGTCATGCTCTTGCAATAAGGCTCGCGCACCTTCTTGGGCCTGCTCGGGGCCTTCGCCACAATCAAAGGCGTGAATTGCGATGGGATAGCGCCGACCATCGATCAGGACACCCCCGCGTTTGTTCAAAGACTGCTCCCAGATACGGCATCCTTGCAACCCAGGCAGCCCCCAAGACACAGCCTGCCCCGAGAGCGGCGCGAGAAACCCTATATCGATCGTAGCTGGCATATCAACAGACAGCCGAGGCATCACGCTGGTCACGGATAGTTTTTGGGCAAAGCTTGAGCTATCCATTTTCTAAGCACGCATTTGAGACGAAACTGTTGACAGACTGGTCCAGTCGCTGGCTTAATTCAAGATACCAAAAGTACCAAAAATAAGAATTGGTTCATACCAGTCCAGGGAGATGCAACATCATGACCAAGAAACGCGTTGCCGTTATCGGAGCGGGGCCATCCGGCCTGGCACAACTGCGGGCTTTTCAATCTGCGGCCAAGAACGGCGAGGATGTGCCAGATATCGTATGTTATGAAAAACAAGACGATTGGGGCGGGCTTTGGAAATACACATGGCGCACGGGCGTGGGTTCCGATGGTGAGCCCTGCCACGGCTCTATGTATCGCTATCTATGGTCAAACGGACCCAAAGAGGGTCTCGAATTCGCCGACTACACGTTTGAAGAACATTTTGGCAAACCAATTGCGAGCTATCCTCCACGGGCCGTGCTCTTTGATTACATCGAAGGTCGAGTGGACAAAGCCGGTGTGCGCGACTGGATCCGGTTCAACAACACTGTTCGTGACGTGCGCTTTGACGAGGCAAACGGGAAATTTACCGTCACAGCACGCGATTCCGCCGCAGATAGTGAAACCACCGAAGAATTTGACCACGTGGTCGTGGCCAGCGGGCATTTCTCAACGCCCAATGTACCGTACTACCCAGGATTTGAGAGTTTCAACGGTCGCGTCCTGCACGCCCATGATTTCCGCGATGCGCGCGAATTCACCGACAAGGACATACTGATCCTTGGCACCTCCTATTCCGCCGAAGACATCGGTTCTCAATGCTGGAAATACGGTTGCAAATCCGTCACCGTCGCGCACCGGACGGCGCCTATGGGCTACAACTGGCCCGATAACTGGCAAGAGGTCCCTGCCCTGGTCAAAGTCGAAGGCAAGACCGCGCATTTCAAAGACGGCACCAGCAAGGAGGTGGACGCGGTGATCCTGTGCACAGGCTACAAACACCACTTCCCCTTCCTGCCAGACGATCTGCGCCTGAAAACGGCAAACCGGCTGGCTGCGGCGGACCTCTACAAAGGTGTGGTGTGGAATAAAAACCCAAAGATGTTCTATCTCGGCATGCAGGACCAATGGTACACGTTCAACATGTTCGACGCGCAGGCCTGGTGGGTGCGAGACCAGATAATGGGCAAAATTGACCTACCCGATCAGGCCACGATGGAGGCCGATCCAAAAGCACGCGAGGAGGCCGAAGACGCGCTTGAAGATGATTACGCTTGCATCGCCTATCAGGGCGCCTATGTGCAGGAGTTGATCGCTGAGACGGATTATCCAAGCTTTGATGTCGAGGCGGCAAATCAAGCTTTCTATGAGTGGAAGAAGCACAAGAAGAAAGGCATCATGGAATTCCGCAACCACGGCTATGTCTCGCCCATGACGGGCAACAAAGCGCCGCCACATCATACGCCTTGGGTGGACGCGCTGGATGACAGTCTGGAAAGCTACTTGCAGACTTAAAGAGCCTGCAAAAAAGACTTAAGCCCATCGTCGCCGCGGTGGGCTAGTTCTTTAGATCGCCTTTTTCTTACTGGATAATTTTGAACTATCTACGACGCGATTACGGCCCTCATGCTTGGCGAGATAGAGCGCATCGTCGGCGTTTTTCAGAATATCCTGAATTTGAGATCCGTCCTTCGGGAAAGCGGCAACGCCGCAAGAAATGGTCACCGTCGGCAAGGTCCGCCCGGCATAGGCAATCGATAAATCCTGCACATGGGCGCGCAACTGCTCAGCAGCTTCAAGTGTTTCCTGCGACGTTGCTCCAGGCAGCAGAATTGTAAATTCTTCTCCGCCATAACGGCACAGCACCTGATCACCTCGGAAGAGCATATTCATTGTGTCAGAGATGGCGCGTAGGATGATGTCGCCAGCGTCGTGCCCGTGGTTGTCATTGAATGACTTAAACTTATCTGCGTCAAACGAGATCACGCCGAAGGTACCGTTTTTGCGCTCCTGTAGCTTGAGCTCATTGCGCATTGATTCAAGGAAGTGACGACGATTGAACAATCCGGTCAGCGGATCACGTGTCGATTGGTGGTGCAATTCATCACGCAGCTTCACGTTGGCGATCGCCAGACTAATCAACTCGCCGCATTGCGCTGCAAAAGCATGCGGGTCGCGCACGCTTGGCTTACCGGTTTGCGAAGCATTGAACTGAATATGCAAAAGCCCCACCGTATCGCCGTGGGCCACAATCGGCACGCAGATGTAATTGCCCGAACAGTCGCCTTCTTGATCTTTTACATGCGGGCACTCGAAAGAGACCTGGTCAGGCAGATAAGAGTAGTTTCGGCCGCGGCGCAAAGCCCAACAATCATCAGGCTTAATATGCTCATGCATTTCAGCCCCACCCCAACACATTGCGCCATCCAACACGTCGCGCGAATTGGAATAGATATACAGTTCTCCCTTGCTGTCGGGCATCAGCTCGCACATGAATTCCTTGAGGACAACGTAGAGCTCTTCCAGCGACTTACAGGTCTGGAGCCAGTCACCCAGCTCAGTAAGCATTGACGCCTCGTACTGACGCAGTTTTTCGTTCTCAAGCGTTTCGAGCACTTGCGCTTGGGCCAGTTCGGATGCCTTTTTCGCTTCATCCAGATCGGCGGATTCCTGACGTTGTTGGGTAACATCAGTGAAAGTCACAACATACCCGCCATCCGCCATCGGGCGGGCTGCTGTCGAAACTATGCGACCAGAGCTCAGGTTTCGATCAAATTGAAATGGGGTTTTGCGCGCAAAGCGTTCTTGTGTTGCATCAACGGCCTCTTGTTCCAGCTCACCTCGCCTGACTGCACCGGCAAGAAAATCATCGCGCCTTGTACCGATGCTGAGGTCAGATTTTCGCATCTCAAGCACATCAAACATGCGATTGGTGTACAGGATACAAACGCCGTCTTTGTCCCAGACGAGAACGCCCTGTTCCATACAATCAGTGACCTGACCAATAAAATCAGGGTCCAATGAGACCGCGTTGATCCCCTCGGTCGTAGCCAACCGCCGCTCTTCAAGCAATTGCTGTTCAATACCGCTTTCGGGATAACCACTATCTTTCATCACGCACCACACAAACCACCCAAGTGGTGTGCATACCGAAAATTCCTTAACTCTTCGTTATTTTTGGCGAGCCGAATAAGGGTGCCTACGTAGAAAGCGGTGCTTGGCCGGTTGGGACAAAGCGACTGCCACGGCCCAAAGATCGACAGAGCAAAATCACTGGCAAAAGTCCAAAACCTACCAGCGCAAGCGACGGGACCGCAGCCTCAAAAAGCCGTTCGTCGGCTGCCAACCTGTGGGCGCGCACGGCGAGTGTCTGAAAATTGAACGGGTGCAGGATCAACGTTGCGGGCAGCTCTTTCATTGTATCGACAAAAACGATCAGCAGCGCCGTAAGCACCGAATTACGGGCTACAGGCAGATGCACACGCCAAAGCATGCGGGCGCCGCTTTGACCTAGAGAGCGGCCAACAGCATCAAAATGCGCAGGCACCGTTGCCATCCCGCTCTCATAAGTGTTCAAAGCCACCGCCATGAAACGCACCATGTAAGCAGCCACCAAAAGCCAGATTGAACCAGTAATCAGAAGCCCGGTATTGATGCCAAAGCTCGCCTCCATAAAAGCATCAAGCCCATTGTCAAAGGCCGCCATTGGCACCAGAAGGCCAACTGCTATCACACCTCCTGGCACCGCATAACCCAGACCGGCACCCAGCACCATCGCGCGAGAGCCCCGACCAGGGCGCGTGCGGGCGCGAAAGCTTATGAGAAGTGCGCCGAGCACTGTCAGCAAAGCCGCGATCCCAGACACCAAAAGGGAGTTTTTAATGATTTCTGCATAACGCCAAAGGCTTGCGCAGTGCTCCGAGCTTAAAGCCATGATCGCCAACATCAGAAGCGGAATGATGAAGCCAAGAAGAACTGGCAACAGACAGATCAGCGTTGCCCACCAGGCATTGGCGCCAGATAGCTGTGTCTTTTCGAGCAATTCAAAGCGCGTGCCGCGGGCATTTGCCGTGCGCGCACGGCCGCGTTGTACACGCTCCAAAAACGCAATCAGCATGGCAAAACTCAAAAGGCAAAGCGCAAGCTGCGCCGCCGCGGCCCGATCCGCAACAGAATACCATGCTTGGTAAATACCAGCTGAGAAGGTCTGAACACTGAAATAGGCAACGGTACCGTAATCAGCGATTGTCTCCATTACCGCTAAAAGTACACCGCCTGCGATCGCAGGGCGCGCCATCGGCAATGCGACCCGCCAAAAGGCCCGCGCCTGCGATTGACCCAAAGTGCGCGCGACCAAAAACGCATTTGAGGATTGCTGCCTGAAAGACGCCCGGGCGAGCAAATAAACGTATGGATAGAGCACAATGGTAAGCATCAAAGCCGCTCCGCCTAGTGAACGAATTTCGGGAAACCAATAATCCTGTGCACCCCAGCCGGTCACTTCGCGCAACCAGGCCTGTACCGGACCCGGGTGGTCAAGGATATGCGTATAGGCATAGGCCATGACATATGCAGGAAAAGCCAATGGCAAAGCCAGTGCTATCTCGAGCCATCGAGAGCCCGGAAAACGATAGGCCGTCACCAACCAGGCGGTTACAGAACCAATCAATGCAGTGCCGACCGCAACAATCACCACCAACAAAAGCGTGGTCCAAATGTAGCGCCCAATCACAGGCCCAAGCACCGTTTTCCATGTCTCTAGATCGCCGGAAAGAGCGGCAAACACGGCGGCCAAGATCGGCAAAACGCAAATGCCGAAAAAGAGCCATGCGAGGCGATGTAGCTGCCGTTCTGTCATCAGAGCGTAATTTACCATTCATGGTGCGAAAGCCCGCACATGGCTGCCACAACATGTTTATGTTTGCTAGTGTATTCTAAGCGTTTCTTTGTTCGACACGCCTGAGCACAGTCACTTGGTCAGGATAAGCTTGCCGGCGCGGGTGATCCGCAGGGTGTATACTTTGCCGTCAAGGACAATCTGCGCCGTAGTGCAACCTGCTGTAAGCTCACGCGCGTCATGTACTGCGATCTCAGGTGTCAATTCCGGATTCTGTGACGTCTGAGCGTTGATCATATCCATTTCTCCGCAATATCCTGAAGGAGCCGGTCGATCATAAGGTCAAGGCTCAGACCGGTTGATAATGCTGTCACAAACACTTCATCTCGCGCTTCGCGACCGCCAATCGATGCATTCACCCTACTGCCATATTTAGGTGCGTCAAAGATTCCCGTCATTGGCCGCTCCTTTCTCTCGATTCGGCACGCACGGTTATCTGCGTGCGCTTTTTAAATCTGATTATTTTAGTCAGAAATGTCAACTGCGTTCAAAGTTGATACGCTAATGCAATGCTTTTTATGACCCAGAGATGACACTCCAAACCAACAAATCAAAAGTGCGGATATTGGCACTAACGCTTTTGGCTTTCACAAAAGGCGAAAACATCACAACTTCGCGCCATTTGCTACCCAATACAGGAAGTGTCCAGAAAGCAATTGTTAACCAGAGAATCAATTGGTTAGGGGTTGTTCATTTGCAAATTTTGCGCCGTCAGTATATAATATCGAACTAAAGAACGGGCAGAGACATCATGCAATGAGCGTGCAGAAAGTAAACCAACTTCCTTTATCGATTGACTTATCGGACAAACGGGACGTTCGCACTCAGTTTGGCGCGCTTTGCTATCGAACGCATAAAAACAAGGTCGAGGTTCTTTTGATCTCTTCTCGTGGTACCGGGCGATGGGTTATTCCTAAGGGCTGGCCGATGGAAGGTAAAACGCCTGAAGACTGTGCGAAAATCGAGGCTTGGGAAGAAGCCGGCGCAAAAGGAAAGATCACAGGAGGCTGCATCGGGCTTTATTCCTATGCAAAGGGTATGAGCAGCAGCGATAGCCTGCCTTGCGCCGTGATGGTGTATCCTTTCAAAGTTAAAGATATGGCAAACGACTATCCCGAAGCAGACGAACGCGATCGGAAATGGATGAGCTCCAAAAAGGCCGCCAAGAAAGTCGATGAGCCAGAATTGGCGCATATCCTGGCGCACTTTGATCCAGCCAATCATACCTAATTTTTCGTGTAAATTTACTTGAAAGCATATGGGCTTTGCTTAACTATTTCCAACGGCTTGAATGGAGTTGTCTGTGATCAAATTTGGTCTGAAATGCAGTGCTGGCCATCAGTTTGAAAGTTGGTTTCAATCAACAGATGCCTTTAACAAACTGAAGGCGGCCGGCATGATCAAATGCGCCGTATGTGATACATGCGACGTTGAGAAAGACATTATGGCGCCGCGCGTCCAAGCCAGCCGGAAACGCGCAAAACAGTCGGATGAGACCTCGCTGACCAAACCAGCTAATCCGGCCGAACAAGCTATGCAAGACCTCAAAAAACACGTCGAAAACAATTCTGAATATGTCGGGATGAGTTTCGCCTCTCAAGCCCGTGACATGCATGACGGGCTAACACCCGCTCGCGCGATCCACGGCGAAGCGAAGCCGGACGAGGCTCGGAAGCTTATTGAAGACGGCGTGCCAGTCGCTCCACTGCCATTCGTGCCAAACAGAAAAACCAATTAGGGGAAGCGAGCATGCATGTGCTCATTACAGGAGCCAACCGCGGCATCGGATTAGCCTTGAGCCAGTGCTATGCTGCTCAAGACGCAGACGTGACCGGCACATCCCGAGCGGAATCTTCAGAGTATCAGTTAGATGTCACAAATCCAGCAAGCCTTAGGGCTTTGGGGGAAAAGCTCGACGGCGCTCCCATTGATCTTTTGGTCTGCAATGCTGGCGTCTATCTCGACAAACATGAGCTGCTAGTGGACGGATTTCCACCCGAGATGTGGGCGGAGAGTTTTGCGGCAAATGTCACCGGTGTGTTTCTCACCGTTCAGACGTTTTTGCCCAATGTGCAGGCGGCGCAAAACGGGAAAATAGCGATAATCTCAAGCCAGATGGCCAGCCATACAAGAGCGCCAGGCGGCAGCTATATTTACCGCGCCTCCAAAGCCGCAGCCTTGAATATTGGGCGTAACCTGGCCACTGATCTAGAGCCGCTTGGGATCGCGGTTGGCGTATATCACCCTGGCTGGGTAAAGACGGATATGGGCGGCGAAGCAGCAGCCATAACGGTCGATGAAGCGGCAGAAGGCCTTATCGCGAGATTTGCCGAGCTTTCCATTCATAACACCGGTTGCTTTCAAACCTGGGACGGGAAAGAGCACCCTTTCTGAGCATGGGCAGCTCACAATCGAGCGTTTATAACACAGATCAGCCCTGATCACGCCAGCGGTTTACAATCGGATAACGCCGGTCAAGCCAAAACGCCTTTTTAGAAAGCCGCGCGCCTGGGGCGGACTGAAAACGCTTATACTCAGAGATATAAAGCAGATGCTCGACCTTCTTTGCGTCGGCCTTGTCATAGCCTGCGGCCAAACAATCCTCTATCGAACCATCCTGGTCGACCAGAATTTCCAGGATCCCATCGAGCACCGAATATTCTGGCAGGGAGTCACTATCTTTTTGGTCTTCGCGCAACTCCGCCGTTGGTGGTTTTTGAATGATGCTACCCGGGATAACCGCGCCTTTGGGACCCATCATCCAATCTCGGTGATTGGCGTTTCGCCAGCGGCAAATATCAAACACGCGCGTCTTGTAGAGATCCTTAATCGGATTGTAACCCCCTGACATATCGCCATAAATTGTAGCGTATCCAACGGCCACTTCGGACTTATTGCCCGTAGTCAAAAGCATCTCACCAAACTTGTTGGACAACGCCATGAGCAACAGACCACGCAAACGAGATTGCAGGTTCTCCTCTGTCACATCGGGGGTCATGCCCTCAAAGAACGGCGCAAGCGTGTTGGTGATCGCCTGGCGCCCTTCTGAGATCGGAATGAAATCATAGCGACAGCCAAGGTTTTCAGCCATTTCTTTGGCATCATCCAACGAGGCCCGAGAAGTATACTCGGACGGCAGCATAACACAGCGAACATTGTCCGGTCCAAGCGCGTCGGCGGCTATGGTTGCGACAATCGCGCTATCGACTCCACCCGATAGGCCAAGAAGCACCTTTTCAAAACCGGACTTCGCTATGTAATCGCGCAGCGCAATGACCATGGTGTGATAGTCAAGCTCTAGGGTATCGGGGATCGAGGCTAAGGTGCCCGGATCTATTTTCCAGCTTTCATTGGTCTTTACCAGATCCACATGCGAGATATCCTCGACCATCATTGGCATTTGCACCGCAAGAGCGCCATCCGGATTAAGCCCAAATGAGCCGCCATCGAAGACCTGATCATCCTGCCCGCCGACCATGTTGAGATAGATCAACGGCAATTTCGTCTCCACGACGCGGGCGACCATGATCGCATGACGATGTGATAGCTTGTTGCGATAGTAGGGCGACCCGTTGGGCACCAAAAGAAACTCAGCGCCGGTTTCTGCAAGTGTCTCTGGCACCTCCTCATGCCAGCTATCCTCGCAAATTGGAGAGCCAATACGCACGTCATCAATCGCATAAGGCCCACCGATCGGGCCCGCGTCAAAAATCCGAACCTCGTCAAAGACGGTTTCGTTGGGCAAGTTATGCTTCAATACAGTTGACAGAACCTTGCCGCCGCGCAGGACGTAATACGCATTGTAAAGCTTATCATCCTCAATCGCCGGTCCACCTATGGCAAGCGCGGGTCCGTCAGCACACTCTTCCGCCAGAGATTTGATCCGGGCTATAGCGGCTTGATGAAAGGCTGGCTTCATCACCAGATCCTGCGCGTTGTAGCCGGTGATAAACATCTCTGTGAGGGCGACCATGTCAGCGCCCGCATCCCGCCCCGCCTTCCAAGCGGTCCATGCTTTTTGCGCGTTACCCTCTAAATCGCCCAGGACCGGGTTTAGCTGCGCTAGAGTGAGACGAAATCGATTAGCCATTGATAACACGACCTTTGATGCCACAGACCACGTTTGATGTAGCAGATCGTGATGCAAGGGAAAGGCGAAACACAGTATGTTTTCCGAAAAGCCGTTGTCTCTCTTGCGCGGGTTGACTAGGCTTTGGAAAATTGGATGGCAGGGGGCGTGATTGGCACGTGTCACGATAGGTATGAGACAGATCAGAGCATCATTTCTTGTCGCGGGGTCCGCATGGCTGGCAGCGGGCGGTATCGCTTGGGCGCAGGACGGCGAGATTCAGACCAAGCAATATGAGGATGGCGGCCTTTATGAGGGGACGTTCCGCGATGGTTTGCAGCACGGCAGCGGCACATACTCGTTGCCCAATGGCTACAAATACACAGGCGAGTGGATCGACGGCGAGATCAAAGGCGAAGGCATAGCAGAGTTTCCAAACGGGTCGGTCTATGAGGGAACTTTTGCCAAGGGTAAACCAGAGGGCATAGGTAAAATCGTTTTCTCCGATGGCGGCACATATGAAGGCACCTGGGAAGACGGCAAGATCACCGGTGAGGGGGTTGCGCTCTATGCCAATGGCGTGCGCTATGAGGGCGGCTTTCGCAATGCTATGCACCACGGTCGCGGTAAAATGGAAAGCCCAGGCGGCTATGCCTATGAGGGCGATTGGGTCAACGGGGTAAAGCAAGGTATTGCTCGGGTCACCTACGCCGACGGCGCTGTCTATAATGGTGACGTAAAGGCCGGCGCTCGCGATGGTCAGGGAAAACTCTCAATGCCTGATGGGCTGATCTATGAGGGTCTATGGTCGAACGGACAGATCACTGGCGAAGGCAAGGTGATCCAGCCCAACGGAGATATCTATCAAGGCGCTCTTGTCGCAGGACGGCGTGAAGGCCAAGGCCGCGTCAATTATGGCAATGGGGACGTCTATGAAGGTGCGTTTCTAGGTGACCAGCGCGACGGTCAAGGGACGTTCGTTGGATCGGATGGGTACCGCTACGAAGGCAGTTGGAAGGCAGGCCGCATTTCTGGTCAGGGCAAAGTGACCTATCCGGATGGCTCTGTCTATGAAGGCGGGTTTCTCGACGATTTAGCTCATGGGCAAGGCAAGGTTACCTACCCGGATGGCTCCACCTATGAGGGGGAATGGGCCGGCGGCGTGATCGAAGGTAGAGGCAAGGCCACGTACACGAATGGGCTGGTCTACGAAGGCGAGTTTCGCAATGCCAAGAACAATGGCGTGGGTGTTATGACATTTCCTGATGGCTATCGCTATGAAGGGGAGTGGCTTGACGGGCAACGCCATGGCAGGGGCGAGGCCACCTATGCCGACGGATCGGTTTACCAAGGTGACTTCTTGGAAGGCCAACGACATGGTCAGGGCAAGATCGTCATGAATGATGGGTTTCAATACCAGGGCGATTGGCGCAATGGCGAAATTTCCGGTGTGGGTACAGCAACATATACCAATGGCGATATCTATGAAGGCAATTTTCTGAAAGGGAAGCGTCAGGGCAAAGGGACCATGCGTTATGCCAGCGGCGAAGAGGCCTCAGGGCGTTGGGAAGATGGCGCTCTAGCAGAGCAAACTTCGTCGGATGACGCTACCAAAACGGAGTGATGAATACCGAGTGCATTGTTCGACGTAGGGTGCGTCGGAATAACGCCGAAAAAATCAGTCGTCTTGTATTGTTATATTATAACATTACAATATATCCTCTCGAACGCGACCACGAGGTGATGCTTCGGATTGCGTATCACAGAAACAATCATTCAAAAGGCGGGGCAAACACCTGATGCTGGGACAAAATGGGACGATCATTCCCGGTAACGTCAACGTTGCCATTGTCGGGGCAGGACCTGCAGGGCTTGGCGTCGCACGGGTGCTGCGTGATCTGGCAATCCCGGATGTTTGGGTGCTGGAACGCGGTGTGATTGGTCAGAATTTTCTGCTCTGGCCAAAAGAAACACAGCTTTTGACTCCGTCTTTCCCTGGTAACGTATTTGGTGTAACAGACCTCAACGCAATAAGCTTTGACAGCTCTCCTGGCTGGGCCCTAAAACGTGAACACCCGACCGGTCGCGACTATGCTAGGTACCTTGATCAAGCGGCGCTTTCCTTTGATCTCAACGTACATTGCAGTATCGACGTCCAAGGCCTTGAGCCTGATGGCGATCAGCTCACTTTGCATACCAATCGTGGCGAGATCAAAGCGAACTTTGTGATCTGGGCGTGCGGACAGTTCGGTAAACCTTCCGATGGTGGGCTACCAGGCGCGCAACATGCCCGTCACTACGCCTCGGTTGAAACCTGGCGAGATATTCCAGGCGACGAGGCCTTTGTGATCGGCGGTTATGAAAGCGGTATCGACGCGGCTATCGGTCTAACACGGGCAGGTAAAAATGTGACCGTATTTGATATCGACAGCCCATGGGACGATAGCGACAAGGACCCAAGCAGAGCTCTCTCGCCTTTTACACATCAACGCCTGCGTGATGCTCAGCGTGACGGCGCAATTACCCTTGAAGGCAAAGAAGAGATCGTCGCCATCGAAAAAGAGGCAGAAGGGATACGACTTTATGGTAGCAACGGTCGAAGCTGGCTTTCCGCGCATGCACCGATCCTTGCAACGGGGTTCGCCTCAGGGACCTCGCTCGTTTCAGAATGGTTTCACTATGATGACCACGGGCTGCCATTGTTGACACTCGATGATGAATCAACAGCCTTGCCAGGCCTTTTCCTGGTTGGGCCCGAGGTTTGCCACAACGGATATTTGTTCTGCTTTATCTATAAGTTTCGCCAACGCTTTGCCGTTGTCGCAAACGCTATCGCCGGGCGCATGGGCCGGGATGCCTCGGTGCTCGAGCTGTACCGGGACAACAACATGTTTCTTGATGATCTTGCCTGTTGTGAGGACGACAAATGCCTTTGCTGATTGGCTGCGACCTGAACGCCGGTAAAAAAAATGGCTGAATTAAGTCATGCATCTCATACAACGCCGGTAAAAGGACTTGGCGTTACAGTTCTATTTTTGGCGGCGATTGCACTTGGATCTTTTCTAGGTCTTGCAACACCAACGATTGGCGAGAGCCTTTCACAAGGCATCGATACTACGCTAATGCTGATGGTCGGATTGTTGTTTTTCGAGGTCAGGTTGACGAGCGTGTTGAAAGCAGTGGCTAACCTGCGTTTCATCGCCATCGCATGGGCTGCGAATTTCCTATTTGTGCCGATGATTGCATTCTTAATCGCGTCACTGTTTCTTGCCGACCAGCCGCTGCTTTATCTTGGGTTATTAATCTACTTTCTGGCACCCTGCACAGATTGGTTTCTGGGCTTCACCCGGATGGCCCGCGGCGATACCGCGCTCGGCGCAGCGTTGATACCGGTCAACATGCTGACGCAGTTGCTGCTTTTTCCGATTTGGCTCTGGCTTTTTTCGCAACACACTGGTGCTGTGGATTTCGCCTCAATCCCCAACGTATTGGTGCAATGGTTTTTGTTGCCATTCATTATAGCACAATCGGCGCGATGGCTTGCAACCAGCCTTTTATCCGCAACGGCATTTGAAAAGCTGTGCGATGCGATAGGCATGTTAATTCCTGCGGTCACCGCAGCCGTAATCCTTCAAATCTTCGCCACAAACATAACGACCATCGCGGCTCATAAGGAGGCATTTGGCTTGGTTCTTATGGCGATATTTTTGTTTTTCGTTTTGACCTACTTGCTTGCCGAAGGCATGGCAAAGCTTTTCAAACTAGCGCAACCCGAGCAGACGCTCTTGGCCATGACAACGGCCGCGCGCAATGCGCCCTTGATGTTGGCTTTGACAGCAATCGCCATCCCCGATCAGCCATTGATTTATGCGGCTCTTATAATCGGCACTTTGGTCGAGTTCCCGCACCTGACGGCTCTGAAGCATGTCATTACAAACAAAAGAGCGCTTGCGTGAAAATTGCAAATTCAGCTTTTTTGTCTAACTTTGGTTAATGACACCCCCCAACTCTAGCGTCCCCGTCTGCCCGGTCTGCACATGCACTTTATCGGCAATAACTTAACCAGAGTGCCAATGCCGAGCTGTCGTGGGACCGTGACACCGGCTGACGCAAATTCTAAGCTTTGTTGACGCTTAAGCGACTCCGCCTTGCCGATAAACTGTTGAAGAAAACAGGGTACAAAATGTAAGCTGTTGCGCGTGTAGCCAAAGCAATTGGTGACCCAATGGTGTTCGAGTTCGCAGGCGCAAGTGATGAGACCGTCATGTTCTATTGCTCTTACGCGCTTGACGCGCTCGGTTTTACGCTTGATGTCAGCTATACAGACTATGCGGTCGTCAACCAGATGATCCTTAACCATGTATGTGATATCACCGGGCTGGGCGGTTGTTCTGAATTACCGCCTGGCGCAAATGAATGTTTTTTGAGGCACTCAGAGCGCGCACGGGTGCCAGTGTATGTATCAGCAGGGTTCAAGGTCCGGTCCCGGACCTTGCCATCGAGGCGATGCTTGATAGCAACATAAAGAAAGAACTTGAGGCCGGTGCGCATGCGTTTTCGCGGATTTAAGGCAGGCCGCGTTATCTGCTACCTTGCTCGTAAGATGACAAAGTATGGATCGCTCGCAAGAAAGAAATTTTGTTTCCTGACAACCGCGTACTTGGCAACTATCACTTCTTATCAACCCTGTTTAGTGCGCTTAACGGCAATATTACTTTGCATCTTGATCACGCTCTTCCCGTTCAAGTTTTGCGCGGTGTCGTAGGGCAAACACCACCGCGCCAGCGATCAAGACACATGCGGCCACGACGAAAATTTCATAGACATTGAAAAATATAAACTTGAACATCACGGGTCCCTCACCTGTGGTCTTCTTAAGCGTAGTCACGCTCCTTTGAAGTTAACGCTCCCTTCAAGCTCCAGCGCCTTTTCTTGTGCCAATTTTTCGGCACGAGCACGTTTGATCCGGCCGAATTGCGCGATCCCAATTCCGGCGACAATCACCAATGCGCCCGGAACCAGGCCAGATCCCGGATCTTCGCCAAGAAGAACCATCGCGATAAAGATACCAGCAAGCGGTGAAAACGAAGTCGCCAAAGCAACGTCACCAGCGCGCGCCCGCTTCAACCCGATGTTCCAGGCAAACTGTCCAATTATAATAACGATGATCGCATAAATCCAAATCCATTTAAGGACCACTGGTTCCAACAAGTCTTGAAAATGGTACGCGCCAAAAAGGTACATTGCCCAGAAGAAATAAATCAGCGTGCCAAGAGCGGTCCTGTAAATGGAGAAAATTCCCAGTGGTACCCCCTTGAGTCCGATGCGCGTCACAATGGTTGAGGCGATGAACGACAAGGTTGCAAGAGCTGCCGCAATCTCCCCTTTGCCAAACATGAATTCGGCGCCGCCATCTTTGAGCATTATCATTACAACCGCGCCGACGAGAGCAACAAGACCACCGACCAGCGCCCATAAGTCTAACTCCTCTCGCAAGAAGAAGGCAGCAGCTAACAAAAACAAAGGTGGGTCGATCCGGCCTATCAATACGACGTTGGTGACACTGGTATGTTCCAGCGCAAAGAAAAACAGGCCTGGCGTAAGGGCCGAAGACAATAGCGCTGATAATGTCAAAAACATCCAGTCGCTTTTCTTTAGCTTACGCAGGTTTTCCTTGGTCCAATCCCGGTGAAAGAAAAAGATCATCGGCACAAGCGAGATCAATGAGCCCAGAAAAAGCAGGTTGCAAAATGTAATTGCGTTGCGGCCATTTACCAGATTTTCCTGGCCCACATTGGTCAAGAGCGTGACAATGGAATTAGAGGAGGCGTAGATCAACACAGCGACCCAGGCAAAAATGATTCCCATCATTAACCCCTGGTCTTTGTTGGTGTCGGTCGCGGTCATCTCGTGCTTTCTTGTTCTGCTGCCTGTCTTAGAACAGACAGGATAGTCATAGTCGGCTCATAGTCCACTCACTTTACTGAATATTTCTTGAAGGAATTTACGGCGCGTTACCACTCAACACGTGCTCCACTCCAGTCAAAGAAGAGACCGGTTTCGTCAGGCGTAAGGCCATCCAGCACACGCAGAAGGTTTCCAGCGGCCTCAGGCGGCGTTACGGTTTTACGCCCGCTTGCATATTTTGAGGTAAGCGATGTGGCAACAGTGCCGGGGTGCACGGCCACACAAATCGATTGTTTGTGCGTGCGTTTAAGCTCTATCGCCGCGCCGTGCATGATCTGATTGAGGGCTGCCTTTGCAGCACGGTAGCTGTACCAGCCGCCCAGCCGGTTATCCCCAATTGAGCCAACGCGCGCAGACAGCGCGGCAATTCGGCATTCGCGATCCCGTGGAAGAAGCCGCGCTGCATGCCGCAATACCAAAGCAGGCCCCATGCAATTGAGCGCAAACTGCGCCTGCATCGCTTGTGCAGAAATCTCGCGCAGGGATTTCTCCGGCCCCTGCCCTGCGATCTCAAGAGCGCCAGTGGCCACAAACATCAAATCAAATGTGCCGTCGACCGCACCTAAAATACGATCAACAGAGGTCTCATCGGTTATATCTAAACCGTCAACAGACCGCGACAGTCCTGTGACACTCCACCCAGAGCCGCGAAGTGCCTCAACAAGGGCCGAACCAATTCCCCCTGAGGCGCCCAAGATCAATGCTTTCTTCATGCCTTTGGGACCTAGCGGCTCTTTCGTCACGATCAATGCCGTGCGTGAATTTGAGGGTTTTCTTTACGCAAAGCGCGCGTATAGTGAGGGCATGACTACAAAGGCGCAAATCTTATTTGACCGGGCTCGCAAATATGCGGGTTGCGATCTTGCGCGCCTACTCCTAAGCCGCCTCTAAGCGTGCCCTTCTCCGGCGCGACCGCTTAGAGGACACCTTCTCGCGCCAAGGCTTAGGAAAATCAGACGAGAAAATACATGACCCAGGACAGTCAAACAAACACGCCCGAGGTGAACAGCGACCGTGTCGTCATTTTCGACACCACCCTGCGCGACGGAGAGCAAAGCCCCGGCGCAACCATGACCCATGACGAAAAACTCGAAATTGCGGGGCTGCTCGATGAAATGGGTGTCGATATCATCGAGGCGGGATTTCCCATCGCATCCGAGGGGGATTTCAACGCGGTTTCCGAGATCGCGAAGAACTCCAAGCAATCGATAATTTGCGGCCTTGCAAGGGCTAATTTCAAGGACATTGATCGGTGCTGGGACGCTGTAAAGCACGCAGCACAACCTCGCATTCACACTTTTATAGGCACCTCGCCGCTGCATCGGGCCATCCCTGATCTAAGCATGGATGAAATGGCAGACCGCATCCACGAGACCGTGACCCATGCACGCAACCTGTGTGAGAACGTGCAATGGTCGCCAATGGATGCAACGCGGACCGAATGGGATTATCTTTGCCGCGTGGTCGAAATTGCCATCAAGGCAGGCGCCACGACGATCAATATCCCGGATACGGTGGGTTATACGGCACCTGTCGAGAGCGCGGATTTGATCAAGGGCTTGATCGAAACGGTACCCGGCGCTGAAGACGTAGTCTTTGCCACGCACTGCCATAACGATCTGGGCATGGCCACGGCCAACGCACTCGCCGCTGTAGCCGGTGGTGCACGCCAGATCGAGTGCACGATCAACGGCCTTGGCGAACGGGCGGGCAACACCGCACTTGAAGAGGTTGTCATGGCCATGAAAGTGCGCAGCGATATCATGCCGTTTCACACCAATATCGATGCTACCAAAATCATGCATTTGAGCCGCCGTGTGGCGACAGTGAGCGGCTTTCAAGTGCAACCGAACAAAGCCATTGTGGGCAAAAACGCATTCGCGCATGAATCCGGCATTCATCAGGACGGTATGCTGAAAAACGCCGAGACCTTTGAGATCATGCGACCAGAGGATGTGGGTCTTACGGAGACAAACATCGTCATGGGCAAACACTCTGGCCGGGCTGCCCTGCGTTCGAAACTGAGCGATCTGGGCTTTGAATTGGCCGATAATCAGCTCAACGATGTTTTCGTGCGCTTCAAAGAACTTGCGGATCGCAAAAAGGAAGTGTTCGATGACGATCTCATCGCGCTGGTTACCGTCGGTGAGGACGAAGACAATGATCGTTTGGTTCTCAAAAGCCTGAACGTGAATTGCGGTACTTCAGGTCAGGCCCGCGCTGAACTTGTCATGACCATCGATGGCGAGGAAAAAACCACACACGAGGATGGCGACGGCCCGGTTGATGCTACATTTCGTGCTGTGCGCAAACTTCATCCGAACACCGCGCGTCTTCAACTGTATCAGGTTCATGCCGTGACCGAAGGCACCGATGCGCAGGCCACAGTATCCGTGCGTCTGGAGGAGGAAGGCAACATCGCCACCGGTCAGTCGGCAGATACCGACACAGTTGTTGCCTCTGCACGCGCGTATATCAATGCGCTCAACCGTCTTCTGGTGCGGCGCGACCGCGTAGGCCAGGATCAACGCGAGATCAGCTACAAGGACGTGTCTTGAATTAAGCCAAGTGTGCAGGCCGCGGTCAGCAAGTCTGGCGCGATCAGGGCTACCTTTGCCTTCACCTCCTCGCTTGGAGCAATCAAATCTGGAATGATGATAGTGGTTGCGCCTGCGGCAATCGCTGCCATAGCGCCCGCGTCGCTATCCTCAAATGCCAAACAGTCAGAGGCCTTCACGCCGACGCCTTTGGCTAAAGCGAGATAGCCTTCGGGATCGGGTTTACCTTCGGAGACTTGATCGCCGCCGATCACAACCTCAATCAGGTCGAGCAGCCCGCTCTTTTGGAGTAGGTTTCTTGCGCTTTCAGTTTTGGTCGAGGTCACAACACCAGTCGACAGACCGTTTGCTCTTATTGCCAGCAGTAATCGCTTTGCGCCGTGTTTTCTCGGAACAGAAAGCTCCATACGCTCTTTGATACGCGCACCCCACACGTCACTAAAGGCCTTGGGTTCAATGCGTTCTGGCAGATAGTTCCGAATAACATGACTGCTCTCCTCTCCTCGCAAACCGACACATTGCAAAAAGACGCTCTTGTCCGTGAGCAATCCAAACGCTTTTTGCGTGTCGACAAAGCACTCCATACAAAGCCGCTCTGTGTCGAGCAAAAGGCCGTCCATATCAAACATTATGCCTGCAGGCTTAAACTTCATCGCATTCATCGCCAGTTTCTAAGCTGCTTTTTTTGTGAACAGGTTGACGTTGTTGGTTTACTAAGTCAGGCGCGCAAAGTTAAACGCCCATTTTACAAGACTCAAATATCATTGGAGCGTTGCATCGGTATCCTCGCCAGACAGGAGTGCGAACGTCGCAATATCGGGTCTACCCCACAGAATTTCCACATCAATACTCTCGTCGGCCTAATAGCTAGTCTTAAGCGCGATAGAGTATCCGTGAAAAATTGCTTGGGTGATCCACTTTAGCTGAAGCACGATAGTAGCGTTTGCATTTGCAGGATGCACGACAAAGAACGCCTCGCGGGTGTCCTTGTTTAACACTTTGAGCTTCTTATCGGCCCGCTCATGGCTCAGCTTGACGTAGACAAATTCAATACTCCAGATTGGATTGGGATGTTGCGGTCTGAGCCGGATGATCGAACTGCTCGTGTGGTAAAGCCGCTTCCGCTTGTTGTGCTAACGCTGGTGTCGGCGGCCTTCTTCGCGCCATAGCCAATCGACCTTCTGATGATTGACTGACCAGCCTTCAACACTCCGCAGCGCTGTGATCATCCGGTAGCAAAAGCGCCCGTAGTGTTTGACCAATCGGATCATCGCCAAGCGCAATGCCTTCATCCTCCTTCGGCACTGTCTTGTCGTTTAGCATACGGTGCGCCTACCCAATCACGCAAAAGGTGCGTCGTTGGGATGTTGCAAGCTTTTGTAAACTGTGCACCACAACCTGACGAGGCTAATGTGCCATAAGGCGTTCGGCTTCAAAATAATCAAGGCTCCGCTTGAGAATGGGTTTGTCCAAGTCAAGCTCCGCGCTTGACGGTCAGCTTTGTTTTCAAAGGAAACATCGATGGATTTGAGGGCTGAGTTGAACTTGTTGCGCGATTGAAGGTTACCATCAACCACCAGCACAAGCGCATTTCGCATATGCCCTGCCCCAATATTCCGGCTAAGCCTTCATCCCCGAGATCACGGTCTCCGCTCCGAGAGATCGCCTTTCCTTGGCAGTTTTGCCTCTCAGTAGCCGCTTATATGTAAATGCGACCAACTGAGCATTGATTGCGGCATCCCACGGCAATGGAGAATTCTTCGTTAATGGAATATCGGAACCCGCAATCGACAGAGTCAACTTCTTAAAAAACGATCATGCAGACTAATTTGGAACATAAGCAAAAGCTACAAGACCAGCTCTAAAGGATCGCTTTCGCCGCAAAACCCCGCCGCCCGGTAAAAGGAATAGCTTCGCTCACTTGGCCAAACAATCAGCAGCTCAAGCTGATTTTCTCGTGCCCATGCAATTGCGTTATTGAGTAATTTGCTTCCCAAGCCACGACCTCGGCATTAATTTACACATATGTGTTCGTAAGATATCCCCAAGAGCTTGCCTCGGAAACAGGCGCAAGCTCTTTGCGAACAATACGTATCGTCAACGCGCCGGCAATTTTTGGGTCATCATCAATGACAAAGTGCACCGTGTCGCCGAGTTTTTCTGAAAAGTGAAGCTGATTAAAATACGCAGTTTGGAAATCTGCTTTTTTATCCTCAGAAACGGTTGGATCATCCTCCGTTTTCAAAAGCCAACGCAGTTCCGTAAGCTGTTGAAAATCTTTCGGTCTATGAGGTCTTATCTCCATTTTAAAAAACTGGATATCTTTTCAGTCCCAAAGAAATTTTTAAAGTTCAGAGCAAATCGCTGATCGTCCTAAGCTAATACAAAAGGCGTCGCTTTGAGACCCTTATGCATCGAGTATCATTGCGCGTCGCGGCTTATCCAGTATCTTGCGCTTAATTTTGCGGACAAAGTACAATTCCTTGACCTCACGCAGTACGGTTTGCAAAGCAAAGCGAATTCCTGAGCAAGGACGGCACCAAATGAGCAATCTCTTCTCGCCTTGGCAGATTGGACCGCTACACCTCGAAAACCGGATTGTTATTGCACCGATGTGCCAATATTCCGCGCAAGATGGCAGTGCGCAGGACTGGCATCTCATCCATCTGGGTCACCTCGCACTGTCTGGAGCCGGGGTGCTGATCATCGAAGCCACAGCCGTTTCACCCGAGGGACGCATCTCACCGGGAGATCTCGGCCTTTACTCTGACGCCAATGAAGCCGCACTCAAACGCGTATTAGACGCGGTTGGCAAATACGCGACCATGCCTATCGTCATTCAGCTTGCCCATGCGGGACGTAAAGCATCTAGTCAAGCACCCTGGGAGGGCGGCTCGCAGATTTCGCCGGATGTACCCAATGGTTGGAAAGCCGTGGCACCATCTGCGCAGCCCCATGCGCCGGGTGAGGACGCGCCTGAAGAGTTAGACCACGCAGGCCTTAGTAAAATTCGAGAAGACTTTGTGTCATCCGCGCTCCGGGCCGTGTCCCTCGGCTTTCGCGGTATCGAATTGCATATGGCGCATGGGTATTTGCTGCATCAGTTTCTTTCACCCATCGCCAATCAGCGCAAAGATGAGTACGGCGACTCGCGGCAAAACCGCATGCGTTTTCCATTGGAGGTCTTTGATGCGGTCAAAGCGGCCGTGCCGGCAGATATTCCGGTTTGGGTTCGTGTTTCCGCATCTGATTGGGTGGCGGGTGGCTGGGACATAGACGATACAGTCGCGCTTGGCCTAAGGCTAAAAGACCGCGGCTGCGCGGCGATCCACGTGTCGTCAGGAGGCGTATCGCCGAAACAAGAGATCCCTCTTTCGAACGGCTATCAGGTTCCCTTCGCCGCGCGGATAAAACAGGAGGTTGGATTGCCGACCATAGCGGTGGGTCTGATTACCGAGCCTGCCCATGCAGAAGAAATTCTGGAGAAGGGCGAGGCTGATGCCATCGCTCTTGCTCGAGGCATGCTTTATGATCCGCGCTGGCCCTGGCATGCTGCAGCGGAGCTGAGCGCGGATGTCAATGCGCCGCACCAATACTGGCGCTCGCAGCCCCGCGAATACAAAACGCTATTCAAGAACGCCAAAGTCGGACAGCGCTAAATTTGTGAGGAATTGCTTGCAAAACCTATCCGCGCGCCATCAAAGATCGTAGGGTTTCAGCCTTTGCCGGGTTCACTTGAGCAACCCACCCGATCTGTCCTAGTAGCCTTGATGATAGCGCCGGGTCCGCACGCCACGCCTTGGCATGGATCACCGCCTTTAAGCGATCAAACTCGCGGCGCGTGATGTTAAGCTTCTCATTGACCACAATCCCTGTGATCATCTGGCGCTCGCGGGCATGCATCACACGGGTCTTAGCCGCGTTCAGCGTAAAGCCTTCATCTCGCACAATCTCAGGCACAGCCGTTTGCACCGCGCGGTGAATACTCGCATCTCCTGAGAACGTAATGTCATCGGAATAGCGCGAATATGACCCGTCCAGAGACCGGGCCAAACCGGCCAAACGCCGATCCAAACCAAAGCTCACCAGATTTGCAAGCGCCGGTGAGGTTGGTGCCCCTTGCGGCAGATGCGGCGCTCTTAAAGCTTGCCGCTTATGGAATGGGAGGCGCTCGCGAACACGGCTCGGCGTCACCACGGTGCACAAGCCCGTTAATGCGCGGGCCACTGCAACCGGGAAACCGAGACAGCGGAACAGGCCAAATATTCGACCGGATTGCACGGATGAAAAGTAGTCTTTCAAGTCGAAACAGATGACCAATTCCGCTCCCGCATGCCGCTTGGCGCCGTCCACGCAATTCCGGCCTGATGTAAAGGCAAAGCTATCTGGATGCGCAGGGACATGCGTCAGAATATTTTGCAGGATAAGGCGTTGAAATGACTTCAGACGGGGCTTTGGCGCCTCGATGACGCGCAATCCACCGGATGATTTGCGGCTTAGATGCGTGAAGTAATGGTTCATGGCCATCTCGTTATGTTCTTCGCGCTAACCGTGCCGGTCGACGTAGTGATCCAGCTGCTCAATTGGTATCATCAACCAATCTGCAAGCTCCAAGGACGTTGCAAGCTGTGGGATTTGAAGCCCTTCAAACGTCGCTACCGGCCGCATTTTTGGCGGCTGCAGCCAAGGGGAAGGCCAAGCATCATGTTTGACACAGAAAGCATGCAGTCGGCCCAGCATTGGCTGCTCGGTAAGAACCTTAGCCATCCGTGTCGTATCTGGGGAGTAACTCTGCTTAAACGTCGCAAAAATATGCTGTGCGACGTCCGTGGCTGCGCCATGAAATTCGTTTGGAAGACGACTGCGCAAGCCGCGTTCTATGGCATCCAGTGTCCAAGGCCCGCCTTCCAAATGCGCCGCTAAGGTTTGCGCCAACTGCTTTTGTGTCTGGTAGGGCAACGGACGGTCTCTGCTCCTCTTCGTCTGGGCTGTCCAGCCCTGGGCAAAGCCCAGTTTCGGACAGTTACCGTCATGTGCAGGTCGTGTCTTCAGACGGGGATACCCCGCCCCGGATATGCTCCGCAGAGCACACCAATCCAGAGACCGCCGTTGATCAAAAGTCTGCACAATAAAGTGTCGATTTCAAGGAACCGAACTGACAGTATCAATTTCAAAAGATGCTGAGACACCTGTCCGCCGCCAAACCAAAATCCGCAAACGCAGCGTAAAACTTGCACGTGCATGCAAACCCAAGCATGTTGACGTAACGGGAGCATAGGCCGCTATTTCAGTGTGCCGTCGGGAGGACACAATATGACATTTTCCACACGCCAAGACGTGATCGATATCCAGAATGAAATGCCGTTTGCCGAGCGTGATTTGCCCGGTACGGTCTATGGAATGCTCTCTGAAACGACGGCTGCTTTCCCCGATCGCCCTGCGATAAGCTATCAACTTCAATCTGGCCCCACTGATAGCGCCGAGACGCTCACCTGGAAGCAATTTCATGCAAAAGTCACGCAGGCAGCCAATCTGTTCCGTTCCATGGGCGTAGGTGAAAGCGATGTTGTGGCGCTCGTCATGCCCAACAGCCTTGAGACCGCGATTGCTACGATCGGGGCAATGGTTGCGGGCATTGCCAACCCGATCAACCCACTGCTTGAAGGCGAACAGATCGGTGCCATCTTGCGCGAGACAAATGCCAAGGTTGTCGTAACTCTGCGCGCCTTTCCAAAAACTGACGTGCCGCAAAAGGCAGCAGAGGCCGTCGCCCTCGCTCCCAATGTCAAAACCGTGCTTGAGGTTGATTTGAATTCCTATCTCAGCCCGCCAAAATCATGGATCGTGCCGCTGGTACGGCCCAAAAACCCGGTTTCCCACAACGCAGCCGTGAAAGGATTTAATGCGGAGATAGCAAAACAGTCCCCGACGCTTAACTTTGCGGAAAGCGGCGAAGACCGCGTCGGCGCTTATTTCCACACGGGCGGCACCACGGGTATGCCCAAGGTCGCACAGCACCGCTTTTCCGGCATGGTCTATAACGGCTGGCTTGGTCACCGCTTGCTCTTTACCGAGAACGACTCGGTGATGTGCCCTCTGCCTCTGTTCCACGTATTTGCCTGCCACGTGATCCTGATGGCCATGTTGAAATCAGGCGCGCATGTGGTCTTTCCCACGCCCGCCGGATATCGCGGGGACGGGGTATTTGATAATTTCTGGAAACTTTGCGAGCGCTGGAAGACCACATTTGTCATCACCGTCCCAACCGCTGTGGCTGCGCTCATGCAGCGCCCGGTTGATGCGGATGTCTCCACGGTAAAGAACGCCTTCTCTGGCTCCGCGCCTATGCCGATGGAGCTTTTTAAGCGTTTTGAGAGCGCCACTGGCATGGCGGTGATCGAGGGCTACGGGCTTACCGAATGCACCTGTTTGGTGTCCTGCAATCCACCAACTGGAGAGAAGAAAGTTGGTTCTGTCGGCGTGCCTTTCCCGCACACGGATGTGAAGATCATGAACACAGATGGCAGCGAGTGTGCGGCTGACACAGTCGGCGAGATCTGCATATCAAATCCAGGCGTCTATGCCGGCAACACCTATACCGAGGCTGCGAAAAATGCCGATCTTTACCACCATGAGGAATATCTGCGCACGGGCGACCTGGGCCGCATCGATCCTGATGGCTATCTTTGGATCACAGGCCGCGCCAAGGATCTTATCATTCGCGGCGGGCACAATATCGACCCTGCCGAAATCGAAGAGGCGTTGGTCAAGCACGATCAGGTTGCCATGGCCGGAGCGATTGGCCAGCCCGACGCGCATGCGGGTGAAATACCATGTGTTTATGTGGAATTGGTCGAAGGCGGCAACGCCACGAGCGAAGAACTATTGACCCATTGCAAAGAGCACGTGCAGGAACGCGCAGCGCACCCGAAACATCTCGAAATCCTGCCCGAACTCCCCAAGACTGCGGTCGGTAAAGTGTTCAAACCAGACCTGCGTAAAAGCGCCATTACCCGGATCTACAACGCCGCCCTTGGCGAGGCCGGTATCGGGGCGGAGGTGACCTCGGTTATTGACGATAAAAAACGCGGTTTGGTGGCGCAGCTCTCAAAAACAGGTGAGGTAGACGAGGCGGCTATGGGCAAGGTTTTAGGTGAATTCACCCGGCCTTGGGAATGGGTAGATTAATCTTTGAAATCCGAAAACGCATCGATCTCTTCCCTATCAGTGCGGTAGTTATTTACTGGATCCGTTTTATCAGGATAGCCAAACGATATTGCACACAATATCAGGCGATTTTCAGGCAAGCCGAAATGTGAACGGATAAACCTAGGATACGCTGCCACGGCAGCCTGTGCGATGCTGCCCAATTCATGGGCTGTCGCAGCTAGCATGAAAGCCGTCAGAAACCCGCCCGTATCTACGGCGCCGTAGGTCCCTAGCGCCGCAGGCGTATGCAGGATCGCCACATGCGGCGCATCGAAAAGCTCAAAATTGCGCAGTGACTGGCGATTGCGCGCGTCATAATCTTTCCGTTCGATCCCGACCGCATTATAGAGCGCATACCCGCAGGTGCGCCGCCGCTCGCCCAGCTCGTCAGGATAACTCTCGGGCCAGGGGAAATCAGGGCCGGGCTTGCCATTGTGAAACTCATCGACCAGAGCCTCGCGAAACCGGTCTGTTTCGTCCCCTCGTGTGATGAGCACCTGCCAGGGCTGCGTGTTGTTCCAACTGGCCGTATGCCGCGCGGTATCCAGGATTTCGTTGATGACCTGCTGCGGCACCTGCTCTGGCAAAAACGCCCGGCAAGAATAACGCGCCTGCATGAGGGATTTCAAAACATCTGCTTGCTCGCTCATGCTTACACCTATTGATTCATCGCAAAGAAATAGCCAATCGCACCTGCCACAAGGCCCCCGAGGATCACCGCGATAGCTATCTTGATACCGGACCATGGACGCTCACCTTGCACTTTGCCAGTGCATCCATTGACCACAAAGCGATAGGTATCCCCTCGGTATTTATATGCAGCAAGCCATACCGGAAGCAGGACATGTTTGAAGGTGACATCGCGAATGTCGGTGTCGATCTGGTGAATGCGCTGTCGATCTCCGCCGATATCAAAGCGCACGTCTCGAGCAATCGCGCGATCCATCTGCGCGCGTGCCTCGATAAAGCCCTCTTCAAGCTCAACCTGATAGCCCTCGGCCCGAAACCCGGCGAGATATTCGGGCGCATAGGGTCGCAGATCGGCCAAGTTCCACGGCTCAAGCGCGTCTGTGTAGCGTTTCGGCAGTGTTTTCGACGCCAGCACCAGAACATCGTCGAAAAACCGTGCCACACGGCCCGAAACTGGTTTCCAGCGCACTTTCTGCACGGTGACTTTCTCGCGCTCTCCACCGCGCATGATATATTTGCTTTCATGATAAACCGTGCCGCGCTCACCGGAGTAGCGGGACTTCGTATCGGCATCATAGGTCCAGTAAGGCACGTAGATACCCTGCATCTTCCGCCCTTTGCGCGCGTATTCCTGCAGGCCATTGGGGGCAAACCAAAGCCCACCCAACCACGCGTTCATCGCGCCGCGCGCCTGTCCCTCATCAATCTGGAAGGGCAGCAGGGCACGAGGTTTAATTTGGCGATGCGTGCCAGTTCCGGTCACGACGGGCGTTGCGCAAAATGGGCAATCGGTTGCATGCAGCTTATCGTCAAACTCAATTTGCGCGCCACAACTTGCGCAATCCAATAAACGGATTTCCACGATCTCTGCGGTATCAAGCTCACCGCGCATAGCGTCACGAAAGTTAAGCTCCCGGATTGGGGCTTGCCAAGGGCTGGTTTGGGCGATCTCTTCGGTCTTGCCACAATGATCACAGGTCAGCTGATCAGAGCTTGGTGCATACCTGTAGTCCGCTCCGCATTGGTCGCAGGGAAACCTGTGTTCCTCTCTTGTGCTTGTGCCTAACGCGTCATCCATTTTGAAGTCCCTGCCGCTCCACCGATAAGTATGAAGCAGCAGAAACCAAATGTGTAGGGTGGGTGAAACCCACGCGCCAGAGAAGCGCCTTACAAAAGCGCCTCTTCGAGCATCTCATCCTCTGGAGGTGGCTCCCGAGGAATATCCTGAGCAGGTGCATCAGCCAGAAAGTCAGTCAGGTCAACATCCTCTTCCGGACCGTCCGCCAGCGTGAGTTGCTCTGTCTCTCCCTCATCGACAAAGGCCAGCGCCATCGCAGCACCGCCGCCCGCACCGGGGTCGATCACGTCAAGTTTGACGTTTTCATTGCCGATCGTAACGTTCGTCTCATAAGGCGCGTCCAGATCGCCACCCTCGAAGACGACACGGAAGGTGCCAGAAGGCAACGCCAAGGAATAACCACCGGCATCCCATGTTGCGGTCGTGAAGACATCATCGCCGCGGAAGGCTGTGACCCGAACGCCACCTTGGCCCTCGCCCAGATCATAAAACTGATCGCCATCGTCATCCTCGATCACAACACCCGTTAAGTAGGTATTACCGCGGTCCCCGAACATTTCGGTGACAAAGGTAGACCCATTGAGACCGCGATAATCGCCGTAGTCATACCCAACGCCAATCTCTGTCCAAAAATCGCGCAGCAGATTTACCTGGTGGCCGTCCGACTCCCAAAGATTTTCATGATGCGCCTCAGCACGCGACTGTTGATCAAAACCGGTAAAGCTTGATCCGATCCAGCCAAGGTTTTCACCGGTGAACCGGCTGCCGTGCCCTGCCTCTATTGCACGGTCGGACGGAGACTGTCCGTCCAGATTTGTGTGCGCAAAGAAATCGCGGTTATCCATGTCTTCGGAATGGTCCCTGGACGCCTGGCTTAGCTCAGATGTCACTGCGAGCGCTTGTTTCGGTGTTGAGGTGGCGGGCGACGCGATGCCTTCATTAAGCCGGTCAGCCTCCGCGTCAGGATCGAGCCGGGCGCGATTTACAAGCTCTACTATCATCTGCTCTTCAGGGGTAAGACCTCCCCAGCCAATGTTATAGGCTGAAGCAGGTATGCCACCCGGCGCCGAAGTGCCACTTGCAACTGGGTCAGACGTTGTCGATGGCGGCGCAATGGCGGACGCGCTTGGCGCAACTGGATCATCGGTCTCATCAGAACTCGTCGGTGTGGCCACCGGATCATCATCATCCGAACCTGCGCCATTTGGCGTGGCTGGTGAGCCTTCGCTGGACGATGAGCCGCCGCTCGCGCCAGCAATTGCTCCAACAGAGGCCAGAGCCCCTAAAATCATGGCGAAAATTCCAATTGGCATCCTGCAGCCCTCGTTCTGCGTCGGGCCAGTCGTTCGATGATCTTACGTCATCGCAACCGCACCAACCCGGGTGACGCCCCCACGTCTTAGGCTACCGAGAGACGCACATAGGGTTCAACCGCCACAAAATGCATCAGCGACTCTTCGCCAGCCTGCCGTTGAAACAACGCATATATGGCAAGTTTGTGGCGTATCTACGGCTAGAATTTGATTCAAATCGACTTAACCGCTTGGTGGCGGAGGCGGTAAAACGGTGAAAAGCTGTGCCAATTCATCGATGTCATCAGCCGTTTTCCACCCATCCTGTCCGGCAGTCCAAACATAACTCTCTCTTGTAAGCTTACCCTCGGCGGCCATCCGTCCAAGCGCTGCTTTGGAATAAGGGCCATGGGTTTTGCCGTTCTCCGCAATGTGCCAGACGTGCTCGACCGGAGGTGGGGGCGGTATAACAGCCGCCGGTGCCGGTCTTTGCCCCCACGGGCCAGCCTGACCTGTCATTTGATTGGCCATAGCCATTCCCATGCCCATACCAAGACCTGCACCCATGCCTCCTCCACCATTTGGATTACTGGCTGCAGAGGTCATCGCCTCGGCAGCAGAGTATTGTGTGAATTTACCCAAGTCGCCGGCAAGGCCCATCGATGTGCGTTTATCAAGTGCTGCTTCAACTGCAGGTGGCAGAGAAATGTTCTCAATATAGAATTCAGGTATCGTAAGACCGTAGTCCGCAACCACGGAAGATATCTCAGCGGCCACAAGCTTACCCAGATCTGCAGTGTTCGCAGCCATGTCCAGCACCGGAATACCGCTGCCTGCTATGATCCTAGAAAACGACTGAACAATAATGTTCCGCACCTGATAGCTTATCTCGTCCATAGTGAATTCGCCGTCAGTTCCCACGATCTCCACCAGAAAACGCGCTGGATCGCTTACCCTGACTGTATAGGTCCCGTAAGAGCGTAGGCGCGTCGGCCCAAATTCAGGATCGCGTAGCATAATCGGGTTCTTGGTACCCCATTTCAGGTCATTAAACCGGGTGGTGTTGACGAAATAGACCTCAGACTTGAACGGGGACCGAAACCCATGATCCCAATGCTGAAGCGTTGTCAGGATCGGCATGTTATTGGTCTCTAACATGTAGAGGCCGGGGGTGAAGACATCGGCGATCTGGCCCTCGTGAACAAAAACCGCTGACTGCCCTTCGCGAACGGTCAACTTGGCACCGTATTTGATCTCATGCCCTTCACGCTGGAACCGCCAAACCATCGTATCACGGGTATCATCCACCCAATGAATGACATCGATGAACTCACCGGTTAGAAAATCAAAAATGCTCATGGTGCAAACCTCCTGTCTGCGGAGTTAACTTCCTCCTAGCGCAGCAGCAAAGATGCCCCGCAGGATCGGGCGTGCCTCTTCGAGGCTCATGCCAGGTTTCAATTCAGAATTATAAAGAGCTGCAAGCAGCTGTTCGTCATGGCTGGTGAGCAAGGCAAACTCATCATCGTCATTAAAGATCGAGGGCCGAGCGCGAGAGCTGTCATTGGCCAGACCTAAGCCTTGGGCGATCTCTTCGTGAATGCAAGCGAGACGCTGCAGGTTACGATTCTCCGACCGGATATAGGCCACCGCCACGTCAAGTTCGTGTTCATTTTTTGTGCCTGCGCCGATCACAAAACACTGGATCGAGCGGGGCAGATCGGAAAAGAACACCAGATTGCTCTCAGCCAGCCATGGCAAAAGCTCCAAGGCGCGAATTTGGGCTATGTCAGCGTCATCACTGCTCATAATGAGCAAGGTAAAGTTTGGATTGCGCTGAGACAGTGTAATCGGATGACCCGTAACCCGAGACAACCGCTGGACATAACGGCGAATATTAGCGCGATCCTGCTCTTTCATTACATCCGGAACATTCGGACCGAATTCGACGGAAAGTCGTACCGGTTTGACCCATCGGCTAAGCTTTCCAGCTGTCCCATCAGATGGGCGCAAGCCTCCATTGCGTTGGTATTCTTCGAAGAAGGCCAACATTTCGAAATTTCGCAACAGATCGTTATCAGTGTAGGGCGTATCGACGCCGCCGCCGTCAACGCGCAAAAGCCCCTGCGCAATTAGATCGTTCTCCAACCGAGCATAGAACCGCGTGAGTGCTTTGCTTGCCTCCGAAGGTTGCTCCAATGCAGGAGAAGGAGCAGGGCTGGGCGGTGGTGTTGGTTCCACTCCCGGCAAACCATCTTCGCAACCGGCGAGCGCAAGCGTGCCGAACAAAGCTACGGATGCAAGATTTCGCGCTTTACCCCATGTCAAACGGAATAGCCCTCAAGATCAGCTTGCTGGCACAGCTGTACCGGCATTGTCCCCAACACCATCACCGCGCGATTTCGCCGCTGCAAGTGTGTCGCGCAGGTCTTTCTCCATTTTCTTCAATTCTTCTTCGGCCGCAGCTCGGCGAGCTTTACCCTCGTCGGCAATCTGAAGGCTTTCTTCGATCGTACCGATAAGATCAGCATTGGCCTGTTTGACGGCCTCGATGTCAAAGACACCGCGCTCCATCTCTTCGCGGATCATCTTATTGGCAGAGCGGAGGTTTTCGGCATTGGATGTAAGCAGCTCGTTGGTGAGATCATTCGCATCGCGCACTGCGGCTGCTGCCTCAGCAGACCGCTGAATGGTAACCGACTGAGCAAGTTGGGTTTCCCAAAGCGGCACCGTGTTGACCAAGGTTGAGTTAATCTTTGTCACCAAGGATTTGTCGTTTTCCTGAACCAAACGGATTGAGGGGAGCGACTGCATCGTCACCTGACGAGTGAGCTTTAGGTCATGCACCCGGCGCTCCAGATCATCACGTGCCGAGCGCAGATCGCGCAACTCTTGCGCCTTGATCACCTGTTGGTCTTCGGGTGCGGCGTCCACTTCTTTTTGCTTGGCTGGTATTTCTTTGTTGTCGAGCTCTTCAAGCTTTTCCGTACCTGCAGCGATGTAGAGCGCAAGCTCATCGTAAAAACTCAGTGTCTTTTCATAGAGCATATCGAGCGATTTGATGTCTTTCATCAGGGTATGCTCATGATGCAGCAGCTCGTCTGTGATTTTGTCAATCTGACCCTGCACAGTTTCAAAACGCGCGGTGAATTTCGCAAAGGGCGCGGCCTTACCAAGCAGTTTTTCCCACCAGGACCGCTCACGACGAACATCGAGCTCTGATACAGAAAAGCCCCTAATCGTAGTGACGATGTCACGTAAAGAATTTCCCGCCGGACCCACATCCTTGTTTCGCACGCCTTGCAGCATTGATTGCGAAATTTCTTGCAATTCAGACTGGGCAGCTGAACCAAAGGTCACGATGGAATTTGTATCCATCATGTCGATTTCGCCCATTCGCTTGCGGATTTCGGCCTCTTCTGCAGGTTCCGCCTTAGCCAAAGGCACAATCGCGTTAGCCTCTTTTGGCTCAGGCAAGATCACCTGATTGAGTTCCTCAACCTGGGCCAATGCAGCCTCTGCTTTGGTGCGGACGTCTTCGGACATATCAGGTCCCTTTCTTGGTTATTCCGTATCTTTCAATTGAATGCCCTCTTGCGCCAAGCGGTCCCGCAAAACAGTAATCTCAACTTCCAGATCATTGTTATTGTCCTGCAGAAGCTTGCGCGTCTTAGCGGCAAAGTTATCTTCCAGATCGATCAAAAGATCAGTGTAATCGGTCAACGCTTTCTGATCTTGCGCCCTGGGATAGATATCGGCGAACTTGGACGTAGCGTCCCGCGCGCCACGCAAATAAACGCTCAAATACTTACGCGCGGCTGTGAGATCACGTGGATCGTCTTCGACAGTGCGAAGCATATCGCGCACGCTGAGCTGAAAGCGGTCGAGTTGACCCTCGGCTTTGCGGCTACCTGCACGTTTGATCGCGTCTGACATCGCGCTTAGATACCCCTCCGCCTGATCCACCATCTTGGCCACACGGTCGGTTTGCATCTTATCGACGCCATCCATTCCCTTGTCGCGCATCGGATCAGCACCAAAGGCCATCAAATGCAATGCAGCCCCCAAGACGGCATAGACGACGGGGCCGAAGATTTCCGCAGACGCGGCAAAACCTGCCACGCCAAGGCCAGCACCTGTTAGCACAGCACCAGAGAGCTTTCTCGGAAAACCGGGCGCACGAGCCACTTTTCGCGCTTCAAAAGCTTCTTGGGCAATGATCCCCTCACGCGTCATCCAGGCCGCCAAAAGCAACGTGCCCAAGGCCGCCAGATTAAGGGCAAGCCCCACCGGACCCGATGTAAAAGCCGCCCAAATGAGAGGCAACGGCGCCAAAAACAAAAAATTGATCCGACCGCCAGCCTTGGTCCTCTGAGCATTGTGATACCTACCGCGCGCTGCGGAACTGCTCTCTGGCGCGCCCTCAGGGCTATATTTACCGCCGTATCGCTGCGCCATCACACGCCTCCGGCGATGGAGACGAACAAAATCAGCAGCACAAGCAAAAAGTAGGCCAGTTTCTGCAAGCCAGTTTGCGACATAGAGCTTGGGTTCCCGTTCACGTTGGAGTTAACGTAGGGGATGAATGCGCCGCTTGCTAGGGGGAAGAACTACCTAGAGCGCGCATCATACCCCATAATCCTATGCCAGACCACACCTATAGCCTTGAATTGATCCGCCGCTCTGCGTTCAGCTTTCTGGTATAACCCGACTGAATGATCTCGACTGCAACCAGCACTATGACCGAGAAATAAAACGTGGTTTTGGACATTGGGATAATCTCGTACCCAAAGACTTTCAGGGCAAGGCTTTCATCGTGCATGGCGTGCGCAGCAGCCTGACCGGACTCACCCAAAAGAACCACACCGACAATCAATAGGATGAAAAGCCCCAGGACCTCATACATCCGGTTCTTTTCCAAAAATCGCGTAACGCCATCAGCCAATAAAACCATAGCAAGGCCCGACAGCAAAATGGCCGTTGCAAGGATTGGGAAAACATCTGTAATCGCGAGCGCTGAAAGTACTGAATCAAAAGAGAAAATCAGATTCATCAGAACGATCAGCATAACAACCTTGACGGCTGATTTACCTGATTTTCCTTCCACATCGGTATGCAAGTGCTCGATTGAGAGCATGTGGCTGATCTCTTTCACAGCGGTGTATATGATAAAAATACCACCCAGAATGAAGACGCAGGTGGCGAAATTCACCCCGCCTTCCAGAACACCAACCCAATCGAAAACGTAGAAAGGCTCTGCCATTGCGTCGATCAGTTGGATCATAGTGAAGAGCAAAACGATGCGTAGTGCCACGGCAAGCATGATCCCCCAGCGACGCACGGCCGCCTGCTGCGCCACCGGCGCCCTTTGGGATTCAATCGAGATATAAAGCAAATTGTCGAACCCGAGCACCGCCTGCAAAAAGCAGAGCATGAGCAGGTTGCCCATATTTTCAAAGGTCAAAAGGTCTGCCATGGCACTGTCCCTCATACGTCACGTGTTTTGCCAGATTGCTTAGCGCAACGGGTTTCAAAACGAAAGTGATGTGGTTCGCGGCGGTCAATAAACCAAGCGCTGTAGATTTCTAGACAACTACTTTGGCTGATGTGCTAACCTGCTTTTTATAAATCGCATCCAGGAAAGGGGCCCAGATGAGCGACGATTTCAACATGTCGATGCGGATGTTTCTCAAACAGGTCGGGATTACATCACAGAAAGCCATCGAGGACGGCCTGCGCGCGGCGGGCGACACGGATGGCAAGACCTATGAGGCCAAGGTCGTGCTGACAGTCGACGGGCTGGATGTCGAGCATGTGGTCACGGGCGTCATAAAGGCAGGTTGAACGTAATCAGTTTGTCAATGACGTCACCCAAAGGATCGTAGCGTCTTCGTTGCTTAACGAAATCACGTTGTGTCCCATAGTGGCGTCATAATAGGCGCTATCTCCGCGCCGCATATCAATGGGTTCGTAAAACTCGCTATAGAGCCGGATCACGCCCGTAAGCACATATAGAAACTCTTCACCGTCATGGCGAACCCAGCCGTCGAACTCGTCGAATGAACGGGCCCTGATACACGCTCTATAGGGCAGCATCTTTTTCTTCGAAAGCGTATCTCCAAGCAGCTCATGCTCATAGGTGGAAGTGGCGTGTTTGGTGCCCTGCCCCGTCTTGGTGACAGCCATACGCCCGCTGATTTGATCACGCTGCGGTGGCGTAAAAAGCTGCGGCACAGAGATTTTCAGACCCAGCGCAAGTTTTTTCAGCGCGTCATAGGTGGGCGACATCTGACCATTTTCGATCTTACTCAGGGTTGAGCGAGCGAGGCCGGCCTGGGAGGCTGCTTGCTCTAATGTCCAACCGTGGGACTTACGCAAATCACGCACACGCTCGCCAAGATTAAGCGATTGTACTGGCTCTTCTGTCCCATCTTCGCGGGCCAGTCGGATCAGGTTGGCAGGTGATCGATCATCCATGCGCAAGATATAGGCGAGGCAAGCCGCAACTTGCAACTGCCCGCGCTGACGCCTAAGGCGTTGGAATGTTATCTGTCTCCCAATCTGAACCTTTTGCGTCCTGCCCAGCGCCGTTCAACCTTGCCGCATATGTGTTGGGCAAGGCGGATGCACAGCAACATAAGATCGCGCTGGAAGTTCTTGGGTCCGCCGAAACAGAAGAGTGGAGTTATGGCAACCTCAAAGCTGCAGTTTTGGGCACGGGAACCGGTCTTCTTCAAGCTGGACTGACACCTGGTGACCTTCTGCTTATGCGGCTTGGCAATAGCGTTGACTTTCCTATCGCATATCTCGGCGCAATATCCGTGGGCATCATCCCCGTCCCTACCTCATCTCAGCTGACCGAGGCTGAGGTTGCGCCGATGCTTGATGAACTTTCGCCAAAGGCTGTGTTACGTGCCAACGGAGTGGCCTGCCCGGATTCAGCTCGTCTAGTGATCGATGTTCCAAGGCTTCGTGAAATGCGAGACTTGCCCCCGGCCGCCTTCAACATGGGCGATCCGAACCGGCTTGGCTATATTGTCTATACTTCCGGCACCGCAGGGAAGCCGCGTGCCGTGATGCACGCCCATCGCGCCATTTGGGCGCGGCGTCTGATGATGAAAGACTGGTACGGTCTTACCAAGAATGACCGCCTTATGCATGCAGGTGCATTTAATTGGACCTATACCCTCGGAACCGGCCTGATGGACCCGTGGACAATGGGGGCAACCGCTTTGATCGCCGAGGACGGGACAGATCTCGAAGAATTGCCGCTTTTGCTTGAACGCCACGGCGCGACCATCTTTGCCGCAGCACCGGGTGTTTATCGGAAACTGTTGAGCAGCAAATCGCAGCTTACACTACCAGAACTACGCCACGGGCTTGCGGCAGGCGAAAAACTCTCTGAAAACCTGCGTAGGTGCTGGCAGGACGCGACGGGCACTCAGGTTCATGAAGCTTTTGGAATGTCGGAATGCTCGACTTTCATTTCCGCCTCACCCGATGCGCCCGCGGTGCCCGAAAGTCTGGGCCGTGCACAAGCCGGACGCCAGCTCTGTATTATTGGGAAAGATGGACCTGTTGACCGAGGCCAATTAGGCACCATTGCCGTGCATCGCGACGATCCAGGCCTGATGCTTGGGTATCTCAATGCCGAAGCCGAGACGCAAGCGCGGTTTCAAGGCGAATGGTTTCTGAGCGGTGATCAGGGCCGCATGGACGCAGACGGCAATATCTTCTTTCTTGGACGCAGTGACGACATGATGAATGCAGGTGGCTACCGTGTCTCGCCACTTGAAGTAGAGGCGGCGCTCTCAAAGTTTCCCGGTATTGGCCAGGTCGCTGTGACCGATATCGAGGTCAAGGCCGATGCGCGCGTCATCATGGCCTTCTACACGGCACAATCACCTATCAGTGAGGAGGCGCTCGCTGCCTTCACCTATGAGAATTTGGCGGGCTATAAGCGCCCGCGACGCTATATTCGGCTCGACACTTTGCCGACCGGACCCAATGGCAAACTCCTGCGCCGCGCACTGCGCCCAATCTATGAGGCTTTAAATGGTCAAACTTGATATCATTTCTGATCCAATCTGCCCCTGGTGTTATATTGGCAAAACCTGCCTAGATAAGGCCCTGGCAGATCGGCCAGATCACCCCTTTGAAATCGAGTGGCATCCTTTTCAGTTGAACCCGGATATGCCCGAAGAGGGTATGGATCGGCGCGAATACCTGGAACGTAAATTTGGCGGCAAACAGGGTGCGATTTCCGTCTATGGCCAGATTGCAGACCGTGCAGAGGCAGAAGGTCTCAACCTCAATTTTGAGGGTATAAAGCGTACGCCCAATACTCTAGATGCGCACCGCGTGATCCACTGGGCCGGTATTGAAGGCAAGCAAATGGAGGTCAGCATGGCGCTTTTTCGCGCCTATTTCGAAGATGGGCGCGATATCAGCGACCACGAGGTTTTGGCCGACATTGCCGATAGTGCAGATATGGACGCCGCCACGGTGCGTAAGCTTCTTGCCTCCGACGCGGACCGTGAAGAGACCGCCGCCAAAGACGCAGCCTTTCGCAAGATGGGCGTCACCGGCGTGCCTTGCTTTATCGTTAACGGCCAGCATGCCGTACCCGGATGTCAGCCATCAGACCTTTGGGTCAAAGTCATCGATGAGATTGAAGAGCTCACCACTAAAACAGCGTCGGGGGACTGAGCCGCACGCAGGCCGGATGAATTTCATTTTTTCGCGGCAAAAATGCGAAACAACTTCATGAAAAGTGCTGATCGCGCCTGAAATTACTAGAAAAATACGCGGTTTATTAGCCTGAGACGATTTAGAATTCAGGTCTCAACCGCGCAATGATCACGGCACATGCACCCGCTGGTTACATTACGGGTAAGGTCCTTTCAAACGATCCAAAGATTATAAGGGGCGCTGTCCTCGGCGGAATATTTCCAGATTTTGACCTTGTCTGGTTTTACCTAATCGATGATCGTGCCTTCCATCACCATCATTATTTGGTTCATGTGCCCTTTTTCTGGCTGGTCTGCGCGAGCGTATGCTTTCCTTTATGTTTCGTGTATTTTTCGAAACAACTTCGGATACTCTCAGCATTTTTTGCCTGTGTTGCTGTACATATTGCACTTGATGGTATCGCCGGAGGCATCAAATTGCTTTGGCCATTATCTAATACGTTGTTTGACATTGTTAACGTCGCTCCGGTTTACAAGAACTGGATACTCAATTTCGTGCCGCATCAAGTGTTCTTGCTGGAGCTTCTGATTTGGGTCGCTGCTTTGGTCATTTACATGAGACAGCGGGCAGGATTTTGATTGGTATACGATTGCATGCATCTTTCGTCCCGGAGCGTAATGGTCTAAGACGCGCGCAACGGATTCGATAAATAGGGAACACACGTATGACCAAGATCAAGGTAGAAAACCCCATTGTAGAGATGGATGGTGATGAAATGACCCGGATCATATGGGATTTCATTAAGAAAAAACTGATCTTGCCATACCTCGATGTGGATCTTCTTTATTATGACCTTGGTATTGAAAGCCGCGATGCCACCGATGACCAGATCACCATCGACAGCGCGGAGAAAACCAAAGAGGTCGGTGTTGCGGTGAAATGCGCCACGATCACGCCGGACGAAGCGCGTGTCGAAGAGTTCAATCTTAAACAGATGTGGCGCAGCCCGAACGGTACGATCCGGAACATCCTTGGCGGCGTTGTGTTCCGTCAGCCAATCATCTGTTCCAATGTACCGCGACTGGTACCCGGCTGGACCCAGCCTATCGTTATCGGCCGTCACGCTTTTGGGGATCAGTACCGCGCGACAGACATGAAATTCCCAGGCCCCGGCAAGCTCTCGATGAAATTCGTTGGCGAAGACGGCCAAGTTGTGGAGCATGAGGTGTTTGACGCGCCTGCCTCCGGCGTTTTCATGTCGATGTACAACCTTGATCAATCGATCATCGATTTCGCCCGCGCTTCGATGAACTATGGCCTGAACCTCGGCTGGCCGGTTTATATGTCAACCAAGAATACCATTTTGAAACAGTATGATGGCCGCTTTCTCGAGCTATTCCAAAAGGTTTACGAGGAAGAGTTTGAAGAGAAGTTCAAAGCCAAAGGCATCACCTATGAGCACCGCCTAATCGATGACATGGTCGCCTGCGCGATGAAGTGGGACGGTGGGTTTGTCTGGGCTTGTAAGAACTATGATGGCGATGTGCAGTCCGACACAGTGGCGCAGGGCTTCGGCTCTCTGGGTCTGATGACCAGCCAGCTGATGACACCTGATGGAAAAATCGTAGAGGCGGAGGCCGCGCACGGCACGGTTACCCGCCACTACCGCCAGCATCAGAAAGGCGAAGAGACCTCGACCAACTCTATCGCGTCGATCTTTGCCTGGACTGGTGGGTTAAAGCACCGCGCCAAGCTTGACGAAAACCAGCCGCTGGCGAATTTCGCCGAAACCCTTGAGAAGGTGATTGTCGATACAGTCGAGTCCGGCTCCATGACCAAAGACCTCGCGCTTTTGGTTGGGCCTGATCAGGGATGGCTGACCACCATGGGCTTCCTTGAAAAGGTCGATGAAAACCTAAACAAGGCTCTTGCTGGGTAAACTGCATAACTTCCGAAGGCCCAGTTTTGATCAACTGGGTCTCTTCGGAAAGCAAAAGTATGTGGACTATTCAAATCGATCTGGACCAAAGGCCGAGATATCTGCGTTGAGTGGCCGCTCCTTCACAAGCGCTTTTACCATTCGCCCCGTTGTCGCCGCGAGCGTAACACCAAGCTGCCCGTGCCCGGTCGCAAATGTAACGTTTCTCGAGTGCTTTGATTTTCCGATAACAGGCCGCGTGTCAGGCATAAATGGACGCCGCCCCATGCGACGCGTGGCACCTTGCGTTTGCAGCCCTGGCAGAACCCGCTTGGCCTTTTCTAGAAGCACATCCGCACGCCGCCAATTCGGTTTTGCCTTGGCTCCGGCAAACTCTACTGTTCCCGCCACCGCCAACTCGGCTTCAAAAGGCATCAGGCCAAAGCCGCCATTCACCGAAAATACAGTATGCTTTAGGTCTACGTTTGGCGTCGGCAGGCCGGTCCAATAGCCGATCAACCCCTCAAGCGGCAATGAGATACCAAGCTGGCGCGCAAGTTCTTTGGATTGGCTGCCTGCGGAGAGGACAAATTCATCGGCCTCGATGCTATCCCCATCGTTCGTGCGCACGGCGCGCACGCCTTCTCCGCTTTTCTCAAAGCCCACGGCGCCCGCAGATATCACCACGCCGCCGCGCGCAACAAAGGCGCGGTGCAATTCCCTCACAAGACGAACGCAATCGGCCACATAGCTCCAGTCTCTCAAAACCGCCGCATGCGGAAAACTTGGCGCGATTGCGGGTTCTAACTCCCGCGCTTCGTCGCCGGAGATTTCGTCAATCGAGCAGCCAAGCTCGCGGGCCAGCGCAAAACTGCTGGCCATGCTGGCTTTATCCCGGTCGCTGTCAAAGAGCTTGATTACCGGCCGTTCAATCAGCATTTCATGAATGTTGTAGCGTGCCATCTGGTTGCGAAAATCATCTGTAGCTTGAAAGGTCAGCTGTGCCAGATCAGCAGCAATAGCGCGAAATCGCTGCGTGCGTGTGTTTGATAAAAATCGCATAAACCAAGGCAGCATTTGCAATGCCGTGGTCGGACGAATGGCCAGCGGCCCCTCAGGGTTCAACAGCCAACCAGGCACCTTACTCATTATGCCCGGCTGCGACAGTGGAATGATCTCGCCCACAGCGATGCATCCGCAGGAGGCCCAACTCGCACCTTCGCCAATATTGCCAGGTTCAAGGACAGTGACTTTGCAATCGTCTTCTAACAGTGCGAGCGCACATGAAATGCCGACGACCCCGCCACCTATGACAACCACGTGCTTCAAGTTTTAAACGCGCAAGGCGTCAAGCTGATCCAGCAACTCGACGGGTACGTCTATACCGCAGGCATCGCGGTCTTCGCGGCGCTTCAGCCGACCGTCACCCGGCACACGCGCATCTCCATTGCCGTCGATCTCGGCGCAAATGCGAATGATATTCTCATCGAAGGCGCTATTGCCAAACTTTTCGGGGTCCATAGCGATAAGAGTACAACCGCCCTTCACGTTCAACCCGCCTTTGGCTTCGCGTTCGGCATTGTCGACAGCCAATGTTCCGCCGGCGAGCGCGGCGCCCATGATTTCCACCATCAGCGCGATGGCACTCCCCTTATGCTCTCCAAACGGAAGGAAACTACGGCTTTCCAGGATCGCATTTGCGTCCCTTGTCCGCGCACCGGATGCGTCGAGGCCACCATCAAGCGGCAAATTGCGGCCCTCTGCGGCTGCCATGCGCACGTCCATCATTGCGACAACCGAAGACGCCTGATCCCAAACGATGGGGGCATTGCCCACGCGCGGCGCTGCAAACGACATAGGGTTCGTTCCAAAGACCGGCTTGGTTCCGCCATGCGGCACCACCATAGACAGCGAATTGACGACACCAATGGCAAGCAAACCAGCCTCAGCCAAAGGTTCCGTATCAAAACGCATAGCACCCAAGTGGTGGCAGTTTGCGCAAGTAAAGGACGCCACGCCGTTTTCGCGTGTCAAGGCGATCAAGCCTTTTTCGGCCATCTTACGCACGACCTGATAGTAACCGTTGTCGCCGTCTCCGCGCAGCACGCCCGGTGCCGTGCGCGTCACAGTCGGGTTTGCAGCGCCATTGGCATAGCCTGATGCAAAGCTCTGGGCATAGACCGGAAGCATACGCAAACCGTGGCTGCTTGGCCCATCGCGCTCTGACGATCGCACAAGATCGGCGAGCACATCGCTGCCCTGCTGATCCATACCCGCTTTGACAAGGATTTCTTTGGCGATTGCGCGCACGTGATCCAGGCTCAGATTGGTGGTCT
Source organism: Pseudomonadota bacterium (assembly GCA_038531775.1). GTDB lineage: Bacteria > Pseudomonadota > Alphaproteobacteria > Rhodobacterales > Rhodobacteraceae > Roseovarius. Next base: position 225,612 of record JBCBBI010000002.1, read on the forward strand.
CTGCCATAGTGCTCCCTTTTCTGAGCTTTGCGCAAATTAATGCGTGTATTCAACCCTTTTTCGTTCCACAAACTCACGCAAAGCACCGGCTTGATCGTCAGGCATTGCAGGCTGGACATAGTTTTCCAAGGCCTTGCGCGCCGCTTCACGACCGACCTCATCAGCGTTCATGGAACCCTCGGCCTCCCATTGTTCATAGCTGTCGTTGTTTTGCAAAGGGTTCATAACCATCGGGTTTTCACGGGTATGGTCGGTGCCCAAGAAATGACCGCCAGGCCCAATTTTACTAATGTCGCCGAGTATCATTTCCATATTCTCATCTTTCGGCCCCGAAAAGAAACGGTGAAAATTATCCAGCTGAACAGAGTCGTGCATCCATTTTGAATAGCTAACGCCAAGCGCGCCCTCGAGCATGCCGGTAGAGTGAACCACGTAATTGCAGCCGCCGAGAAGCACGGGCCACATCGTGTTGGCGCTGTCGAAGCCCGCCTGCAGATCCGGAGATTTGGAACCTGACCACATAGTACAGGACCGCCATGGCACGCCGTAGTAACGCGCCATCTGGCCTACGATGAGGTTCATCAATCCGGGTTCTGGCGAGCCCATCATCGGCGCGCCGGTCTTCATTGACACACCCATAATCGCCACACCCAAAATCATCGGACAGCCGCGGCGAATAACCTGTGAATAGGCCATACCTGCTAGAGATTCAGCGATCAGCAGCGCAACACCACCTGTTGGGCTGGCTGGTGTTGATGCGCCAGCCAGAACGAAAGGTGACAATAGGCATGGCTGGTTTGCCGCCGCATAGACGCGCAAGCTCTGCAGCATGGTTTCATCCCACACCAGCGGCGTGTTGCAATTCAATAGCGCGGCCATGACCACGTTTTGGTCAACAAAATCTTCACCAAAAACGATTTGCAGCATCGACACCGTATCGCGCGCAGCCGTCTCCGAAAGAACGGATCCCTTGATCGGCTTATCTGTTAGCGTAAGCGCTGCGTGAACCAGCTCCAGATGCCGGTGGGGAACGGGTACATCCTGCGGCTCCACAGGAAGGATACCCGGCACGTGGAGCCCCTGGCTCATCTGGCCCAGCTTAAAGAAGTTATGCGCGTCCTCGAGGGTTGATGGGCGACGTACACCGTCGAGGCCATAGACAAAAGGCGCGCCGTAAGAATTCGCAAACACCGTATCAGGTCCGCCCACACGGGTGGAGCGTTCTGGATTGCGCGCGTGATAATCCCATTCGCTCGGCACTGTCGAGATAAGATCCATCAACATCTCTCGTCCGATGCGCACGCGATTTTCCTCAACATCCGCACCGGCCGCTTTCCAATCAGCAAGTGCCACAGGATCGCGAAATTCAATTCCTGTTGTCTCGAGGATTGTCATGGCCGCATCATGCAGCTTTTCGACCTCTTCGGGCTGTAGGGCATCGATTGGCCCAACCCGGCGACTAAGGGTGGGAAGATAGACAGGAGGCGGATTCGTCCGCGCAGCTACTCTGGCTGCTCGCCCTCCCCTGGCCGAACGCGTTCTTGTCTTCACCATGACCCAACGACCTCCCTAAGCCCGCGCGCGAGCGCTTGTGGGATCATAGATGCAACCCTCAACCACCACCGCATCACGCAATTCATTTGAGATCTTCACTTGAAGCTCTGTTCCACTTGCGGCGAGTTCCTTGGGCACCAGCACCATCGCGACATCGTGGTTCATGTAGTAGGAAAAACCACCAGAGGTCACGCGCCCTACGATCTCTCCATTTTTCCAAACGCTTTCGAATGCAATGACGGATGTGTCGCAAAATGGCAGCTTCACGGTCGCCAGCACATGGTGCTCGCCGGCCTCTTGCTGTTGCAAAAGCGCGTCCTTTCCGATGAATTCGCGCTCGCGAACCTGCCCCCCGATCTTTTCTTTGAACACAACAAAACGACCGAGATCTGCTTCAAACGGGGTCATGTCCTTGCAGATCTCGCGGTTAATCGCGCGGTAGCTTTTTTCCAACCGCATGGATTCAAGCGCCTCAAGGCCAAACGGTTTAACCCCGGCCTTGAGCAGCAGGTCGACCAAGTGGCGATTATAGCCTGCGGGGTGGTGCAGTTCCCACCCCAGCTCACCCGTATAGCTGACGCGCAGCAAATGCACGTCTTTGGCATAGCCAACTTCACCCATCTGAGCGCTGAGCCAAGGGAAAGCCTCATTCGAGAGATCATTATCGGTGAGTGGCGCCAGGATCTCGCGCGCCTTTGGTCCCGCAAGGGCGATGACCCCCAACTGCTCGGAGATATCCTCCATTACGACAGAGCCATCTTTGGGTAACAGCCGTTGCAGCTGATCCCAGTTGTAGACCCGCCAGTTTGGCGTGCTCACCAGATAGAAATCGTTTTCGCCGTAGCGCACCACGGTGTATTCCGCATCCATGCCGCCCTGGTCGTTCAGCGCGAGCGAGAGTGTCATCCGCCCGATCTTTGGTAGCTTGTTAGCCATGATCCGATCGAGCCACATGGCCGCACCGGGACCACGCACGGTGAATTTGGTCATTGGCGACATCTCGATGAAGCCCGCCTCTTCCCTCGTGCGGCGCACCTCTTCCTGGACATATTCCATATGATCGGTGCGGCGGAAACTGTGCTCTGGTATAGCCTGGTCGACAGACGGCGCGAACCAACGCGGGAATTCGTAGCCGTTAAAGCTTGTCCAGACAGCGCCATGCGCCGTCAGCAAGTCATAAGATCCCGCCGTCTTCATCGGCCGCGCAGAAGGATAATCCTCGCCGGGGACATGCACATGCATGTGTGAGCCCCATGTTTCACGCACCTTGTCCATGGTCCAACGCTTGGAGGCGAAATCACCATAACGGCGCGGATCAAGTTCCGACATATCCATGCCCGGCTCACCGGTCATGATCCACTGCGCGATACGATTGCCCACGACACCGCCCCAGAGAATACCACCGGGCATACCTTCGGCGAGCCAAAGATTGTTATGACCCGGAGCGGGACCAGCCAGCGGCATCTCGTCCGGTGTCATCTGGAACGGGCCACGCGTGTTGGCCTTGATCCCCACCTCGCCGAGGACGGGTACACGTTCAATGGCGCGCTCCCATTGGGTCTCCACCGCTTCAAAATCCTCTGGCAAAAGGTCTGCACCGAATTCAGGCGGCACGTGGTCTTCGGCAAAGAGTTTAAGGTCTTTTTCAAACTCGTAGGGTCCAAACTGAATGCCGCCTGTATCTTCGCGCAAGTAGGCGCCGTAGTCCTCATCACGCAGGATCGGAAATTCTGGCAGGCCCTGTTTTTTGCGCTCGATGAGCTGCGGCACATGGTCGGTTGTCCAATACTGATGGACAATCGGGATACAGGGCAGATCAAGCCCCACGCGGCGAGCATTTTCACGTGCGTAATTTCCAGTGGCAAAAATTAGATGCTCGCAGGTGATATCACCTTGGTTGGTGCTCACCTTCCAGTGACCGTTTGGCAGTTTCTCATAACCTGTTGCCTCGGTATTCTGATGAACCTTGGCACCAGCATCGCGGGCCAGTTTCGCCATGGCTTGCGTGATATCAGCAGGGTTAACATAGCCGTCTTCGGTATGAAGGATCCCACCTCTAATATCTTTATGCTGTGATAGCAGAGGATGAACTTCAGCAACCTCTTCCGGCGTCAGCAGCTTACACGGAACACCTGCAGCCTCAGCGACAGACAAATAGCTCTGAAATTCATCCCAACGTTTTTCTGTATTGGCGATGCGTAGTTGGCCCACTTTTTTGAGACCCACCGAAGTTCCCAGCTTTTCTTCGACTTCGGTATAAATGCGGATCGTCTCTAGCGTCATTTTCGAAATGTTGTGAGACCGGACAAAAGTCACGAGCAAACCGGCCGCATGCCAGGTTGATCCGGCTGTCAATTGCGTGCGTTCGAGCATGACACAATCCGAGCATCCGTGTTGGGTCAGCCCGTACAAAAGTGATGCGCCGAGGCACCCTCCACCTACGACGACAGCATGCGCGTGAGACTGCATTATCTCATTCCCTCTTCTCGCTTAAAACGACCCAAATCGAACTTCACTTTGCACGGCATTCAGATTTCTCACAATTTCGAAAAATCTAATTTGAGATTAGTTGAGCTAATGTTATTTTAGCCAAAAGTTCATTGGAACAAGATTGGCCGAGAACCCTTATAACTTACCTCCGGCGAGGGCCTTGATCTGTTTTGAGGCAGCCGCCAGGCATGTGAGTTTCAAAGCAGCAGCACGAGAACTTAACGTGACGCCTGCCGCAATCAGTCATCAGGTTAAAGCGTTAGAGGATGAGCTACGGTTCAAACTATTTGACCGTCAATACCGAGGCGTCCAACTGACTGAGACCGGGGCGTATCTTTTTGTGGCCATTCAGCGCAGTTTCGAAGCCATGGGCGAGGCTGTCGACCAATTGCGTTCGCGCTCAACCCAGGCGTCTGTGTCGATTCAATCTACCTCGGCAATCAGCTCACTCTGGCTAACCCCGCGCCTTGGGCAATTCTGGCGCTCTCATGGGCACATTTCTGTGGGTCAGATTTTAAGCGATGACGGCATTGACCGGCAGACCGCAGATCTGAGCATCAGATATGGTGATATCAATTCAGAGACGGGAACTTGCGAAGTTCTGTTCCAGGATAACATTTCCGCCCTCGGGAGCCCCGAATTTGCCGAGAAGTTCGGCAGCGAAGAGATATCCGGCGTGGGTAAAATGCCGCTTATTCACCTCGATACTCAGAACTCGCAATGGACAACCTGGGAAGAATGGGCCCGCAGTCTGGATTATCGGGGTGGTTTGCGTACAGCGCACCGGGTCAACAACTATGTGATTGCCCTTCAGGCGGCACTGGATGGAATTGGGGCTTTGCTCGGTTGGGATGGTCTTACCGGGGATCATGTTGCCACAGGCCGCTTGGTCAAGGTACTGCCTTTTACCGTACCCTCGCCTCTCGACCTCTACGTCAAGCTCCACAACGGCGAGTCCACTGAGGCGCGAATTCTATTTGACTGGTTGGCCAATCATTCCACTCAAGGCAGGTCGACAAAATCAAAGTCGCCGTAAAGCAGCCGCTCCAATGGCTCTTGGGCAAGCGACACGGACTTGACTCAGCGATACGAAACGGCTGGAGATGAGGCAAATTCCTAAATGTGAAAGGCGCGCCCATGCCAAAGGCCTATCTTCTGCTTTTTATCGCTGTACTTTTTGAGGCGGTCGGCACCACATCCCTGCAAGCTTCTCAACAGTTTACGCGACTTGTCCCTACAATCGGTGTTTTCCTCGGGTTCGGCATGTCGCTCTATATTCTGGTGATTGTGCTGAAATACCTGCCGTTGGGTATCACCTATGCGGTTTGGTCGGGCTTCGGCATTTGTGTCACAGCTTTGGTCGGCTGGCTGGTATTCAAGCAAAGCGTCGATATGCCAGCGCTCGTGGGCATGAGTCTCATCGTTGCCGGTATTGTTGTGATCAACCTCTTTTCAGTCACCGGCACACATTAGGCTTTATTGCCCACGATTGTGAGTCTTGGCATACATTTCCGCAATTATCCGACTGGCGGTTTTGTCAAAAGCGGCCGGTATGATGGCATGGATCAGGGCGCAAAACGCGGCGGCAAAAAGTTTGAGGCTGAACCGACCGGCAAAGATCGCGTGTTCAACATAGGTTTCACCAACACTGCGCGGATGGTCGAGGAAGATGCGTGTAATCATTGTTTGTTTCCTTTGGCCTTTTAAAGGAAATATACTTATTTGAATTTTGAAATATTTCCCAAAGATACGACTAAATTCGATTTACTTGTGAATTTTTCCCATTATTTTCAGAATATGAGTGAAGTTGATGCCATAGATCGGAAAATCCTGTTCGAATTGCAACGTGACGCCTCCATTGGTCTTGAAGACCTGGGGCAAAAGGTTGGACTGTCGCGCAATGCCTGCTGGCGACGCATCAAGACGCTAGAAGAGGTGGGTATTGTAAAGGCGCGTGTGGCGCTTCTTGATGCTGAAAAGCTGGGGCTTAACCTTTCGGTTTTCATCCAAGTGCGGGCGGCCGCCCATGACGCAGCTTGGCTTGAGGCGTTCTCCAAGGCCACACAACGTTTACCGCAAATCCAAGGCGTCTATCGGATGACCGGAGATCTCGATTACCTCATCCGCGCGCGTGTGGCGGATATGAAAGATTATGACCGGCTATACCAAAGGCTTGTCGCGCAAGTGCCCATGGGTGACGTCTCCGCCAGTTTTGTCATGGAAGAGATCAAGGACACAACAGCTATCGCACTTGGCGCCAGTTAGTTGTAGGAACCGCCGCTGATTTCCGGCTCAGGCCCCATTCGGTCGAAGAAATCAATATCCCGAATAGTGATCGTACCGGTAATAATGATATAGGCCGCAATCCCCCAAAGGACGAAGGCCACGCCGGTCGTGATCCAGAACTTTTTTTTCAGGTTATGCTGCTCAGGAGAGCCGTGATGCGTGCCTTCCAGAGTCGTCCCTGCTTCGCCCTGGGTCTGGATGCGGATGGGTAAAATGACGAGAAACGTCATGAACCAGATTATAAGATAAAGAACGAGGCCGGAGGCGACGCCCATCAGACCTGCTCCAGCTCAACCAAACAGCCATTGAAATCCTTTGGATGCAGGAAAAGCACGGGCTTGCCATGAGCGCCGATCTTGGGCTCTCCACTGCCAAGAACACGCGCGCCGGTTTCCTTTAGATGGTCACGTGCCGCAATGATATCATCGACCTCATAGCACACATGATGAATGCCGCCTGATGGGTTTTTCTCGAGAAATCCGTTGATCGGGCTGTCGTCGCCCAAAGGATAGAGCAATTCGATCTTGGTGTTCGGCAACTCAATGAAGATCACCGTTACGCCGTGATCAGGTTCATCCTGCGGTGCGCCGACATTTGCGCCGAGGGCAGAGCGGTATTGATCCGCGGCGGCCTCAAGATCTGGTACGGCGATGGCAACATGGTTCAAACGTCCGATCATGGCGGTCCTCTTTGGCTGGCTCGGCGAAGTTCGGGTGTTATGCGGCTTGCAGCGCAAAGTCACAAGACACTGCATGCGAGACCTTGCGTCGCAACTTGTTACCGCCCTTACACGGTGCGCTTAACGGTTCATTAGCGATACCTGCGTAGCGTCATCGTCGACAGCTGGCGAAAGGAACTGATGATGGAAGACGAAGATATGCTTACAATGATTCAGACACCGACCGCACGACGCCCCCTCCTTGGCCTGACCATCCTTGTGGTTGAAGACAGCAGGTATGCCTGTGAAACGATGCGCCTTATGTGCCTGCGCAGCGGTGCGCGAATTCGCCGGGCCGATAGCCTGCGGTCCGCGCGCCGTCACCTAAAGGTGTATCGTCCCTCCGCCGTAATTGTCGATGTTGGCTTGCCCGATGGCTCTGGGCTTGAGCTTATCCAGGATATGGCGCAGGCCAGCCCGCGCGTGAATGCAATCCTGGGCATTAGCGGCGACCCGGAAATGGAGCAGCGCGCACGCGATGCCGGCGCGGATAGTTTCATCGCCAAGCCATTTTCCAGTCTTGCCGAATTTCAGCAGGCCATAATTTCCGTGCTACCGATGCAGCGTCCAACTGGCCCTCGCGCGTTGAGCAATGATGACGTCAATCCAGATCAAATGGCCTATAGCGACGATATAAGCCATGCGGCGAGCCTCCTTGACGAACATCCGGAGGGTCCGATGCTCGACTACATCACGCAATTTGTGGGTGGCGTGGCGCGCTCGGCCAAGGACGATGCTTTGGTCGCAGCAGCAGACCGCTTGGCCGATGCTCGTACCAAAGGACAGACGCCGCCCGAGGCCGTTAAAGCTTTGCTCGATATGCTGCAAAACCGGCTCGAAAGCAAAATCGCAATTTAAGAGGGCTCACTTTGCGCGCAAAACCGCACCCGGGTTCATGATACCTTTTGGATCAAGAGCCTCTTTGATGGCCCTCATCGCCGCAAGCTTGGCGGGATCTCCATAGTGTTCCAGATCAGCAACCTTGAGCCTACCGACGCCGTGCTCTGCCGCAACTGAACCACCCATTTCATGCACCAGATCATGCAGCGTTTGTTTTATGTCGCCCCGCAGTTCTGCGAATTCATCGCGATGCGCGCCTTTTGGCGGAAAAACGTTATAGTGCAGATTGCCGTCGCCCAGATGGCCAAAGCAATTAATACGAAACGGCCCGAACCCAGCCATAGCCACGCCACACTTGGAAATGAACTCTTCAATCGCACTAAGTGGTAGCGAGATATCATGAGAACTGACTGAACCGATCCTACGGTTCGCTTCGGGAATATTTTCTCTAACCGCCCAGAATTCTGCGCGCTGCGCCTCCGATTGTGCGATAATGCCATCGGCCAACAACCCCTGCTGCACCCCTTCCTCGAAAAGCGCCATCAACGCGGCCGGTGCCTCAAGCCCTAGGGCAAGGCCGATATCAATCAGCACAAACCATTCAGGTGGGCTATCAAACGGCAATCGCAGATCGGGCATGGTCTCCGTGAGAAATTCGAGCCCCGTCCGATGGATCAATTCAAAGGCGGAAATGGCCTCCCCCAAATGCGCGCGAGCCAGCGCCAAAAGTGCCAGCGCCGCCGTCGGGCCGTCTACAACAAATAATGCCGTGCCCTCACTGGCCGGTTGCGCAAACAGCTTCAGCGTTGCCGCCGTTATTACACCGAGCGTGCCTTCTGATCCGATCAATAGGTTACGCAGATCATAGCCAGCATTGTCTTTTCGCAACCGTTTCAGCCCATGCCAAATCCGTCCATCTGGCAATACCGCTTCTAACCCCAAACAAAGATCACGCGCATTGCCGTATCGCAGAACGTTTACTCCGCCGGCATTGGTTGCCATGTTCCCGCCGATCCGCGCGCTGCCCTTTGCAGCAATGGTTAGTGGAAAGAGCCTGCCATGAGCGGCCGCGGCATCGTGAATATCGGACAAGATCGCACCAGCCTCGGCAACCATAACGTTTTCTTCTGGCCACATAGAGCGTATGGAATTCATACGCTCCAAACTGAGCACGATTGGCGCGGCGACCTTTGCTGCAATCTGACCACCGACAAGCCCGGTTCCCCCACCATAGGGTACAACCGGCACGCAAGCCTCATTCGCGGCAGCGATTATGGCTGAGACCTCGTCGACATTGCCCGGCGCAAGGATCTGCCCAACCTGACCAGACCATCGCCCGCGCGGCTCTTCAACATAGCCGGGTGAGGTCTCTTTGAAAACGGCCTCAGGCAATGATGCGCGCAGGCGATCAATAAATGCAGGTGTGACAGGATTAAGGCTCATAACAAAGCACCTAAGGCCCAGTCCCACTAAGGTCAATCAAAGGGCGTGCGACTAATCGAACAGGTTCTTCAACCCCTTACCGATCTCTTTCTTAAGAGCGTCCTCAGCGGCGTCTTCGAACGACTGGCCTTCTTTCTGTTCGATCCCTAATGCTCTTTGAACTTCTTTCTCGGCTTTGCGTTCAAGCTTTTTCTTTTCTTCTTCGAAATTCGCCTCAAGAGCCTTTTCCAGATCTGGTAAGATCGACGGGCTCGACCATGGACCACGAATACGCACAGGAATAGCAAAGCCATCGCTAGACCCGCCATCAAGTAAACGCGGTGTAAAGAGGTAATCAATGTCCTGCGCGCCCAAGCCGATGCGCCCTTCCCCGGCGGCACTGGCTTGCGGCAGGACCATGCTTAGATCACTGTTGAAAAGATTGCCTTTATCCATGGTGAAGGTGGCTTTCATATTGTCGAAAACCGTTGTGCCGCCCGAACCGTCACCACGACGCATAAGTCGGTCAAGATCAAAGCCATTGATCACCCCGCGCCCGGTACTGAAGCCGCCCTTGCCACTTAGTGAGTTCATGATCGCATGCAGGCTATTGCCGACGCCCAAAAAAGAGATATTCCCTTGGGCCGATCCAGAGAAACGCGACACGTCGATGGCATCGGTCAAAAAAGTTTCCATATTGAGATTTTCGGCGTTCATTTTGCCGCCGATTGACAGACCAGAGCGATTGTTGAGCACAAACTCACCGGTAATAAGGCCATCATAGGCGCGCACTTCACGCAGAGCGAATACCAGACGCGAGTCTTCAAGCTTTGCTAACGTTCGGGTTTTGGCAAGCTTGAAATCACCGAGATCGATGCTGTCCGCTACAAGTGCGAATTCACCGTTAACAGCTGCCAGACCAGATGCATTGATCGGATCTTTGGGCCAGCCATTGGAACTGCCGCCACCCGAGCCTCCACCATCTGAACCTCCTGCGCCTTGCTCATCAGAATTTGCGCTCAGCCCTTTGAGGTTCAGAGCACCGGCGTTGAGCTGTACGCTCATCACAGGTTTGTCACCGGAAAGATCAACGTCTGCCGCGCCCGTAAACGCGTTACCATCCAGTTTAATCGAGGTGTTGCGCAACGCCACTTTAATGTCTTGTGTGATCGTAACGTCACTGGCGAGGCTCGCCGACCGTCCAAGACCTGCAGGAATTTCGACGGGACCCAAACCAAACAGACCAAGAAACTTGTTGGTGCTGGCGATATCGGCGGTTAGGCGGCCCTCGACCTGTGGGTTCGTTGCCGCGCGACCATTGAACCCAATTGTTCCCTGGCTCGTTTTAATCGTGGCAGCCACATCCGAAATACCGCCATCAATGAAATTCCCGACGCGATCGAGCTGGCCAGTGATGTCTACCGGGCTGCCTTGAGGCATTAGAGTAATGTCAAAGTCAGCAGGACCATTATAATCCGGCCAACGCAGATCAAACTGTACGCCAGATTGCTGCGTCACGGTGCCGTTTAGATCATCAACAAATGTAAACGAAGCATCCTGGATCAAGGCGCGGTCAAGAGTCAGCGCCAAACGCGAAGACGTCGCACTCTCACCTGGTTCAGACTGTCCAGATGGGGCCACATTTTCTACGCCCAACTCCCAATTTACCCTTCCATCAGCACCACGGCGCAAGTTGATCATCGGATTTATCGCTTCAAATCCGGTGATTTGGATTGCACCGCCAAAAAGCGCTTTAGGTTCTACACCGATTTTTAGGCTGTCAGCACGAAACATGGGCGAATCTCCCGCCCAATCCGCGTTTGCAACGATCACTTCTCCCGTGGAAATTCCGAGCACCGGATAAAAGCTTATTTTCGTGTCGCCGGTCATTGTCACTTCTCGCCCAGTGAGCGAGCTGATCTGATCTGCAGCAATCCCGGCAATCTTTTCTCCGGGGAGCAAAAACAGTGCGACAACAACGGTGAAGATGATCACCACGAAGAGACCAAAAATACGAAAGAGCCAGCGCATAAAAAACCCCCTGTTTGCATTTATATAGTAAAACGACAATGACATTTCAGCAACTCAGATGATCGCGATCACGCCTTTATTCACAAAAGCGCCTAAGGAAAAAAGTGACGCCACGTCGCAACGCTTAAATGAAATAATTCAATGGCTTATTGTCACGAGACGTTGATCGGCTTTGTAACATCCAACACTGGTTCGTGCGTTCACCGACACATTCATTGATGCAGCCGGGCCAGTTACCAAGTTGCTGGCACACAGCAACTACGCTCCGGTTTCGTGAGCCTGCACAAGGAAAAGTCACATGTCCTCAATCGACGCAAATTCACAATCTCGCTCATTCCTGCCAGCGATCAGTGTTAGCACTTTGATGCTAATTCTTTTCAGCGGCGCATTAGGGACCATGGCATTTGATATCTTTGGCAAAGTGATAAGCCCGCTGGCGGGGTTTGGCGGCTTGTCTCCCGTAGGTTTGGCACGCGGTTTTCTCGGTGCCGTTGGTCTGCCCAAGTCCGCAGCTTACGGAAACCTGATGCATCTCTTCTTAGTAGGTATGATTGCCTATCCTGTCGGTTGGCTCTTTATTGCGCGGCCACTTTTCGAAAAATTCATGCCTGCCCTGCCCTGGATCATTGGCGCAACAGTTTACGGCATCGGCTTGTGGGTCTTTGCAATCGGCGGCATCACTGTCATCGCCGGCATGAAATCATTCCTGGGCTTCACCACAATCACTTGGGTTTCGCTTGTCGGTCACATCATCTTTGGCATCGTCGCAGCGGCCACTGTGGTTTACCTCGAAAAACTGCAAAACCGTTGATCACAGCGCTGCAATCGCCAGTCAGGCCCGCCTTTGGGCCTGATTTTCTTTGGGTTCTCCGGTTTTCACAATCTGTGACAAGGCGAACATATTTCATCAAATCTGTTCTGATCCGCTTTGCGAATCTTCCCGTGTCGCCTTCACTGGGCCGGGGACTTCGCATGTATGCGCGAGGTAAGTGAGGGGTTTGTATGTCCTACCCGGATTACACGCGCGCAGAGCGCATCGTTGATGGGGTGATCCATTTAATCGGCGTAAGCGGTGCAATTATAGTTGTCATTGCGTTTTTTTGGATAAACGCGAGCGCTCTGCAACCAGGGACAGGGTTTGCAACGGCCCTTTATGCAAGTGCAATGATACTCATGCTTACCGCATCTGCGGCGTATCATATGGGGGCAAAAACCCAAGCACGGCCAGTACTGCGTCGCATTGATCATGCGGCAATATATGTAAAGATCGCGGCGACGCTGACACCGCTTGCGGCGCTCCTTGGATCTTTATTCGGCTATCTAATCCTAGCACTAATTTGGACATTGGCACTCATCGGGGCGTTGAGAAAGCTGTCCGCCGCACGCGGAAAAATGAGTACCGAATGGCTGCCGCAAGTGATGTTAGGTTGGCTTGGGTTAGCGTTGATCATTCCGCTCTGGTCGAACTTACCCCAGATCAGCATTCAGCTCATCTTTGCCGGCGGCCTAATATATTCAGGCGCGGTCGTGTTTTACTGCTGGGGCAGTCTAAAATATGCAAACGCCATCTGGCACTTTTTCGTGCTGCTTGCGACCGGCTGTTGCTTTATGGGCATTTCGACCGCGTTGTCCACGCCGATCAGCTGATTTGCGTTAGAGGCCCGCTGCTGTTTTCTTAACAATTGCAACACGTTGTGCATTGGGAGGGTGCGTCCCTAAGAAAACATCGCCGGGATCAGGAATACGGTTGAAATACTCAGCGCCACGCACAGGATTATATCCTGCCTGCTTAGCAATTACGGTCCCGGTCGCGTCAGCTTCAAGCTCAAAATCCTTCGAGTATGTTCTTGCTCCAACGGTTGCACCTACGTTTGCTGCACTCTGAACAGCACTCGAACCCGCACCCAAAATTCCAGCCAAACTCCCAATAACAAGTGCACCAACTGTCGCGTTTTGCTGTTGGCGCGGGATGTGGCCGCGAACGTGGTGAGCCGCCTCATGACTAAGGATGAACGCAATTTCATCAGAGTTTCGCACGTCCGCGATCAGTGCAGGCGTAAAGGCTAGGATTGGGCGGCCGTTTTTATCCAAAGTTTGATATGCGTTAGGCGGCAGGTTTGGACGATCATCTACGATAATCTTAAAATCGCAATTAGACCCCTCGGTGCGTTGGCGGCAATAGCGTTCTGCAACGGGCTCGACCCGCTTAACCACCTGTTTAAACCGAGCAACCTGTGCACTGTTCGGCTTCTTTATCGTCCTGGCTGCGGCTTGCTGTTGTGTGGGCTCTTTTGGACCCGGATCCTCGGTTGTACTCAGACAACCCGCCAAAAATGATGCAGCAACCAAACCAATCCAACGCATAATCATATCCTACATGTGAGTGTACAACTGAAGTTTAGCAGGCTTTGCGCATAGCGCTAGTCCCGAGGCGCAAGTTATCAAAAGAGCAGCGCGAAGAAGCCCGTTGCAACTGAACGCGCAGCTATTACGTTGATGGCATGTTTACCATCGAACACGAATTTGACGCTACAATTGTGACGCTCGTCGATGAGGCAGGCGCGCAGCTGCAGGAAGATGTGGTGATCCACGCATTTGAAGAATGCATCACCGTGGAGCAGTTTGACCCGCGCACCGACCGAAGCCAAAAAGTAACCCTGTCGATTGCGCAGATGCGTGACCTTGCGGCGGCTCTTAATCTGCCCGAAGGTGTATATAGCCTTAAGCCAGGTGACGACACCTAGCCTAAGATAGCCATCCGTCATCATCCGCGCTGATTGCAACTGGAGCCCTAGATGCCAGATCCAAATTCCGCCGCAATGGACTTTTTCCTTAGTCGCCGGTCACGTCCTGCCAAAACCCTAATCGCCCCCGCACCCACGCGCGATGACCTTGGCCCTATCCTGCAGGCCGCCGCGCGTACACCCGATCATGGTAAGCTGGAACCATGGCGCTTTATCGTGCTGGAAAAGCCAGCGCTCAAACGCCTTGCCGATCTTGCCGAAGAGATCGGCAAGCGTCAGGGACGCGCCGAAGTGCAGTGCAACAAGGGACGCAAATACTATGACGATGGTTTGATCGCCGTCGCCGTTATTGAGGTGCAAAAACCCTCAGAAACTATTCCGGCGATTGAGCAAACCTATTCCGCCGGCGCGGTGTGTCTGGCTATGCTGAACGCCGGCCTCGCCTCCGGCTGGGGTGCCAACTGGCTTTCGGGTTGGCCATCACACGACCGAGAGTTCATTACTGAAGGCCTTGGACTTGCCGCGAATGAAACCGTGGCCGGTTTGATCTTTTTTGGCACGGAACGCGTCACACCGCCGGAACGCCCGCGCCCGGATCTCGATGCTATCACAACTTGGGTTAGCGAATGATCTTTACTGCTTTTTTTAAGGCACTGTCTCAGATCCCTGATCCGCGCTTTCGAAAAGTACTGTTGATGGGGATCAGCCTTACGCTGGCGCTGCTTGTGGCGGCGACGGTTATATTCCTGCTGCTGATTCAGTCTCTTACGGGCGATAGCACAAATATCTGGTTACTGGGCGAGGTAAGCTGGCTCGATGATCTGCTGAGCTGGGGCAGCGTTCTTGTGATGATCTTGCTGTCGGTATTTCTCATGGTACCCGTGGCCTCGGCCATCACCTCGATGTTTCTTGATGAGGTGGCTCAGGCGGTTGAAGACCGGCATTATCCGGCCCTGCCAAACGTTGATCGGACACCGATAGGTGAGGCGATCAAAGACAGCGTAAATTTTCTAGGGATCATTATCGTCGCCAATCTGTTGGCTCTGATTGTCTATGCGATTTTCACGCCTCTGGCTCTATTCATCTTCTGGGCTTTGAACGGCTATCTGCTTGGAATGGAGTATTTCCAACTCGCCGCCATGCGCCGGATCGGTCGCAAAAACGCCAAAAAAATGCGTCGCAAACATCGCATAACAGTTTGGGCGGCGGGCGTGCTTATGGCCGTGCCGCTTTCCATACCACTGCTAAACCTCGTGATCCCAATCCTGGGCGCCGCGACCTTCACGCATATCTTTCACGCGTTGGCGCCGCGAGAGCAGGTTACTCCTGCGGAATAACACGAAGGCCCAGCTCCATCAGCTGATCACTTGTCGGATCACTTGGCGCATTCATCATCAGGTCTTCGGCCCGCTGGTTCATCGGGAACATGATGACCTCGCGGATGTTGGCGGTATCGGCCAGAAGCATAACGATCCGGTCGATCCCTGCCGCGCAACCGCCATGGGGCGGCGCGCCGTATTGGAACGCGTTGACCATACCGCCGAAACGTTTCTCGACCTCTTCTTTTCCGTAACCGGCAATCTCAAAGGCCTTGAACATGATCTCGGGCTTATGGTTCCGGATTGCCCCTGAGACGAGCTCGAACCCGTTGCAGGCGAGATCATACTGATAGCCGAGCACTTGCAATGGATCGCCTTGGAGCGCATCCATGCCACCCTGCGGCATGGAAAACGGGTTATGCTCAAAATCGATCGCGCCGGTTTCTTCATCCTTCTCATAAATGGGGAAATCCACGATCCAGCAGAAGGCGAAGCGCTCTTTGTCCGTCAGGCCAAGCTCTTCGCCAATGGTGACGCGCGCCTTGCCAGCCACCTTCTCAAACGCGGACGCCTTACCGCCAAGGAAAAACGCCGCATCGCCCACATCAAGGCCAAGCTGCTGGCGGATCGCCTCGGTGCGTTCCGGGCCGATGTTCTTGGCCAAAGGTCCAGCTGCTTCAAGGTGAGAACCATCGTCCATAAATGGCATACCTTCTACAGAATACCCCGTCATCTTTGGCTTGCCGCCTCTTGCCAATTGCTGTTGGGCCAGACTGTCGAGGATTTCCTGTTCTCGTTTTTGGAAAAGTGGATGTTCTTTGTTCTGCTGTGCATCCTCAGGAAGCGGCGCTCTTCGCCAGAAGATATAGCCCATACCGGGCAGGCCTTCTTTCTGCGCGAAGGCGTTCATGCGGTCACAGAATTTGCGCGAACCGCCTTTGGGGGCCGGAATGGCGCGTATCTCGGTGCCTTCCTGCTCCAAAAGCTTGGCGAAAATCGCGAAGCCTGAGCCTCGGAAATGCTCAGAGACGTCTTGCATCTTGATCGGGTTGCGCAGGTCCGGCTTATCGGTGCCATACCAGAGCGCGGCATCACGATAAGAGACTTGCGGCCATTCCTGATCGACCTTCTTGCCCTCGGCGAATTCCTCAAACAGACCGGTCAGCACCGGCTGGATGGTGTCGAACACATCCTGCTGCTCCACAAAGCTCATCTCGAGGTCAAGCTGATAGAAATCAGTCGGCGAACGGTCAGCGCGCGGGTCTTCGTCACGGAAACATGGCGCGATCTGGAAATACTTGTCAAAGCCAGACACCATGATCAGCTGTTTGAATTGCTGCGGTGCCTGCGGCAGAGCGTAGAATTTACCAGGATGCAATCGCGAGGGCACAAGGAAATCGCGCGCACCTTCGGGGGATGAGGCCGTAATGATCGGCGTTTGGTATTCGCGAAAGCCGATATCCCACATGCGCTTGCGAATAGACGACACCACATCGGAGCGCAGCACCATATTGCGCTGCATCACCTCGCGACGAAGGTCGAGATAGCGATAGCGTAGGCGCGTTTCTTCCGGATATTCCTGATCGCCAAACACCATCAGGGGGAGCTCGTCCGCCGCACCGAGCACTTCCATATCGCGAATGAAAACCTCTATCTCGCCGGTTGGAATCTTAGGGTTTACCAGATCGGCATCGCGCGCTTTGACGTTACCATCGATGCGAATGCACCATTCCGAGCGGACCTTCTCTACCTCTGCAAAAACCGGGCTGTCGGGGTCGCAAAGCACTTGCGTCACGCCATAGTGATCGCGCAAATCGATGAACAGAACCCCACCGTGATCGCGGATCCGGTTCACCCAACCTGAAAGGCGAACGGTTTCGCCTTCGTTGGCTTTGGTCAGCTCTGCACATGTGTGGCTGCGATAAGCGTGCATAATAAGGCCTTTCTGCGCCGATCCCGGCGGTTTCATTCATCCGCGCCGATACACATGGACGGCGCGGCAAAGTCAAGGCCTCACCACGAGCCCAACAAGAGCAGGAAATCGCCCACACCGCCAAAATCGTTTACAGAATACGGATTTTGGGCAAAACTTTTGGTCATAGCTGGTTTTATCCAGCTGTGCGTCTGCCGTGCGTAGAAGACATTGAACGCATGAGGCGTAAGTGGGGGCACTAAACAGACGGGGTGGAGCTATGTGGACCAAAGCTCTTGATGCGTTCCTGTCGCATCTTTTCCAGAAGGGCGAATTCGTCCTTACATATCCGAATGGCGAAACAAAGCGATACGGCGATGGCGACGGGCATCGCGCTGCTGTGACGCTTCATACCGAGGACCTGCCGCGACGGATTATCATGTCGCCAGAACTTGCAACCGGAGAGGCCTATGTCGATGGCACGCTCACCATCGAGAATGACGACCTATACGGTTTTCTAACGCTCGCGATCCAGAATATCGCCAGCAATGGACAGCCGTGGTTCCGCAAACCGCTCGAGGTGATCCGGCATCTGAGCCGCTATGTCCAACAGTTCAACCCGGCCAAGCGGGCGCGCACCAACGTGGCGCACCACTATGACCTGTCGAGCGATCTCTATGATCTTTTCCTTGACGAAGATCGGCAATATTCCTGTGCCTATTTCGAGCATCCAGAGATGAGCCTCGAAGATGCACAAGTGGCAAAGAAACACCATATCGCCAAGAAACTTTTGATTGAGCCGGGCATGCGAGTGCTCGATATCGGCTGTGGCTGGGGCGGTATGGGGCTGATGCTAGCCCAGGAGTATGGTGCCGAGGTTGTAGGTGTGACGCTGTCGCAGGAACAGCACAGCATGGCCACCAAACGAGCGGCCGATGCGGGGCTTTCTGATCGGGTTTCATTCAAGCTTATGGACTACCGCGATTTGGACGGCACGTTCGACCGCATCGTCTCGGTTGGTATGTTCGAGCACGTAGGTGTGCCGCATTACAACGAATATTTCCGCAAGGTGCGCGGCTTGTTAAAAGAGGATGGGGTAGCGCTCATCCACACAATCGGGCGCTGCGATGAACCGGCAACGACAAGTCCGTGGATTGCGAAATACATCTTCCCCGGTGGCTACGTTCCGGCCATGTCAGAGGCAATGACCGCAATCGAAAAGCAGGATTTCATCACCACTGATGTGGAAATCTGGCGGCTTCACTATGCCAAAACCCTGCGCCACTGGTACGACCGGTTTATGGCCAATATTGATAAGGCCGAGGCGCTTTATGACGCACGTTTTACCCGGATGTGGCGCTACTACCTGGTCGCTTGCGAACTGACCTTTCGCTATAATAAACAGGTTGTGTTTCAATTTCAGCTGGCACCGCTGCAGGAAAACGTGCCGCTGTCACGGGACTATCTTTATCCAAGTGAGAAAGCAGGCATCAGACACGCGGCCGAGTAAGCGCTTGCCGAGCGCGCCATTTCCGTTAACACGTGACCCGTTGACGGAGAGGTTTGAACGATGCGTGCGACAGAAATGCTCAGAGACGAAAACGCGGACGCCTGGCAGGCTGCAACGACGCATGCGTTTACCACTGCACTTGGCGACGGAACACTCGCGCCAGAGAAGATGGCAGGTTATCTGCAGCAGGATTATCTCTTCATTGACGGATTTGTTCGGCTCCTGGCCTCTGCAATCGCGCATGCCCCTAGCCTCGCGGATAGCGTCCCCGCAGCGCAGTTTTTGGCGCTGATTACTGGGCCGGAGAATACCTATTTCCTGCGCAGCCTGGAGGCCTTGGACGTGCCACAGGCGGGCAAAGCCGAGCCAGAGACACGGGCATTTCAAGAGCTGATGACCGAGGCGCGGCTTTCTGGGCGCTACGAGATCATGCTCGGTGTTCTGGTTGTGGCTGAATGGGTCTATCTGGACTGGGCTACGCCTATGGAGGCCAAGGCTAAGACGCTTCCATTCTGGTTCGGCGAATGGATCACCCTACATTCCGGAGATGGATTCTCAAGTGTGGTTGAATACCTGCGTTCACAGCTCGATGCTGTTTGGCGCAATCTCGACGATCAAGCCCGCAAGGATGTGCGCGGTACCTTTGCCAAGGCAGTGCAGCTAGAGCTTGAATTCTTCGATGCCTCATGGCGTGGTTTTCCTGTATCGCGGTGAAGTAAACTCAGCACCGATTTTCGAATTTCCAATGGTTCTTGCAGCAAGCCTCTTTGTTCGCGGTTTTCTGACGCTCTCAACGCTGGCTTTCTTGGGATTTTCGCAGCGGCATAATCCACAAACCAAAAATAATGAAAGCAACCGATTGATCAAACCTATGCTATGTTCGACCCTTGTCCTTTGGCATAGGGCCGCGTAAACCGCTCCGGACGTGAGCGGGAACCAAAAATGCCTGTACTAGTGATGAAATTTGGCGGCACATCTGTGGCCAATATCGACCGAATTCGGCGCGCGGCCAAGCGGGTTGGCGTCGAAGTGGCCAAAGGATATCATGTCATCGTCATTGTCTCTGCAATGTCTGGTCGGACCAATGAACTTGTTGGCTGGGTTGATGAAATCTCACCGCTCTACGATGCGAGAGAATATGACGCTGTCGTGTCCTCCGGCGAGAACGTGACTGCTGGCCTTATGTCACTGACCCTGCAGGAAATGGACGTCCCGGCGCGCAGTTGGCAGGGCTGGCAAGTACCAGTGAAAACCACCTCGGCGCACTCGGCGGCACGCATAGAAGAGATTCCGACCGAAAATATTATGGCCAAGTTTGACGAGGGCATGAAGGTTGCCGTTGTTGCGGGTTTCCAAGGAATTAGTCCCGAAGGCCGCATCACCACTTTGGGTCGGGGCGGCTCTGACACGACCGCCGTAGCCTTTGCTGCAGCTTTTGATGCAGAGCGCTGCGACATCTACACCGATGTGGATGGCGTCTACACCACGGATCCCCGCATAGCTGAAAGCGCTCGTAAGCTTGACAAGATCGCCTTTGAAGAGATGCTTGAACTTGCAAGCCTGGGAGCGAAGGTGTTGCAGACACGCTCCGTAGAACTTGCGATGCGTTACAATGTACGACTGCGCGTACTTTCAAGCTTTGAAGAACAATCCGATGAAGCGGGCACACTGGTCTGCGCCGAGGAGGAAATCATGGAATCTAATATCGTAAACGGCATCGCCTATTCGCGCGATGAGGCGAAAATGACCCTGATCTCGGTGGCGGACCGCCCAGGGATTGCCGCCGCAATATTCGGCCCTTTGTCAGAGGCGGGCATCAACGTGGACATGATCGTGCAGAACATATCCGAAGAGGGTCGCACCGATATGACTTTCTCCTGCCCGACAAACCAGGTTGCACGAGCTGAAAAAGCACTCAACGAGGCTAAAGACGCGGGCGATATCAACTTCCATGATCTGGTAGCTGACACCAATGTGGCCAAGATTTCCGCCGTTGGCATAGGCATGCGTAGCCAGTCGGGTGTTGCGGCCAAAATGTTTCAGACACTTAGCGACGAAGGCATCAACATTCGGGTTATCTCGACCTCCGAAATAAAAATTTCTGTGCTCATTGATCGCAAATATATGGAATTGGCCGTCCAGTCGCTGCATGATGCGTTCGGACTTGATAAAGTGGCCTGAGCCAGCCTTGCAGAGAAAGCAGGCTGAAAAAAGGGGCCGCGCTCGTAACGCTGGGACCAGCCATGAACGATCCTCACATATTTAAGACCGACAGTCGGCAAATGCTTGGGCGTTTGCGCGATTTGATGTCTGAGGAGGCTGAAGGCCAAACGCGCCTTAACCTAATCACGGAGCTGATCACTCAAGAGATGCGTCTTGAAGTGTGCTCGATTTATCTGTTCCGCGATGAAGAAACGCTTGAGCTATGCGCTACGACGGGACTTAATCCGGATGCGGTCCACCAAACCAGGATGCGTCTTGGCGAAGGCCTGGTCGGACGAGTGGCGCGCAAGGGCCAGATAATCAATACCGACGATGCGCCCGCAACCAAGGGTTTTCGCTATATGCCGGAAACCGGGGAAGAGGCATATTCCTCCTTCATGGGCGTGCCGGTTCAAAGGCTTGGCGAGACATTGGGCGTACTTGTTGTGCAATCAAAGGCTGCCCGTCGCTATTCCGAAGATGAAACCTACGCCGTTGAAGTCATCGCCATGGTGATCGCGGAAATGGCAGAGCTTGGTGCTTTCGTCGGAGAAGGCGCGGCCATGTCAGCGCGCCACCAACAACCGGTGATGTTCAAAGGGGGTAGCGCTCAGGAGGGTGCGGCGCAGGGCCATGTCTGGCTGCATGAGCCACGCGTCGTTGTCACCAACCCGATTGCTGATGACCCTAATCGGGAACGCGAACGTCTTTTGGAGGCCGTGGAAAAACTGCGCGTGAGCGTTGATCAGATGCTTTCAACCGCTAGCACCGGCGACCGAGAACAGCTTGAGGTACTAGAAGCCTACCGCATGTTCGCGAATTCCAAAGGCTGGATGCGGCGTATGGAAGAGGATATCTCACGCGGTTTGTCCGCCGAAGCCGCAGTTGAGAAAGAGCAATCCACGGCGCGCGCGCGCATGGCCCAAGTCAATGATCCGTATCTGCGCGAAAAGCTGCATGATCTTGATGATCTTTCAAACAGGTTGCTGCGCATCCTGACCGGACAAGGTACTGAAACCGGTGCAGAAATGCCCGAGAATCCGATCCTTGTGGCACGCAATATCGGGCCTGCGGAACTATTGGACTACGGTCGCGAGTTGCGCGCGATTATCTTAGAAGAGGGGTCCGTCGGCAGCCATGCAGCGATCGTTGCACGCGCTCTGGCGATCCCGCTTGTCGTACATGCCGAGCGCATCACAACAGAGGCGTTGAATGGTGATCTCGTTCTGGTCGATGGCGACCATGGCATCATTCACTTGCGCCCAGATGAGAGCGTCGTTGCAGCCTTTAAAGATAAAATGGCAATGCAGGCTCAGGCTCTAGAACGTTATGCTTCAATCCGCGATAAACCGGCCGAGACCCGCTGTGGCAACCGTATAACATTGCATATGAATGCGGGGCTCATGGCAGATTTGCCCAGTATTGATAGCTCTGGAGCAGAAGGCGTCGGCCTTTTTCGAACTGAGCTGCAGTTTCTGGTGCGCGCGCATATGCCTAAGCGGGCAGAGCTGAGCAGGCTTTATTCCGGGGTGATGGACGCGGCCCATGGCAAGCGCGTTATCTTTCGTACGCTCGATATAGGCTCTGACAAGGTCGTGCCCTATATGGCCACCGTTGATGAGCCAAATCCGGCGCTCGGTTGGCGCGCGGTGCGCGTTGGTCTCGACAAGCCTGGCGTCATGCGCATGCAGTTACAGGCCTTGATACGCGCCGCTGCTGGACGGCCGCTTTGCGTGATGTTCCCATTTGTTGCGCAAAGAGATGAATTTACACGCTCGCGCGCAGAAATGGAAAAAGCGCTGGAACGTGAGCGTATTCTCGGCCATCCGCTTCCGGAAAGCTTGCAGGTCGGCGCGATGTTAGAGACCCCGTCCTTGGCTTTCGCGCCGGAGAGTTTTTACAACGATGTCGATTTCCTCTCCATCGGCGGTAATGACCTTAAGCAATTTTTCTTTGCCGCGGACCGAGAAAACGAGCTTGTCAGGCGGCGCTATGACACGCTCAATGTCAGCTTCCTGAGCTTTCTTGAGGACATTGTTGACCGCTGTGATGCTCTTAATACGCCAATATCTTTTTGCGGCGAAGACGCGGGACGCCCAATTGAAGCGGCTTGTTTGGCGGCAATTGGCCTGCGCACTTTGTCGATGAGGCCAGCCTCGATTGGTCCTGTAAAATCCATTTTGCGCCGCATAGATCTTAGCCTGCTATACTCAATTATCGACCGCAGTCGGAAAGAGGGCAACCAAAGCGTGCGCCCTGCAGTTATGGAGTATCTTAAGGACAAGCTTTAAAGGCTTTAGGCAAGATTGGATGATCACCAATCTCTCTCAATGAATTCGTTTCTGGAACTTTTAAAGTTGCTTTATGTTCCCGTCATGCGCGTTTGACCTCGGGCTCTTGGATTAAGGCGCGAAATTCTTTTTGCACTTCTGTGATATTCATATCCGCTGCAATGGCCAATCGGCGCAGACCAAAATGCACATGTGCAATATCCTGGTAATAGCGGCAATAAACGAAATTCGTCACAGCTCCTGCAGCAGCGCCGAGTACTGGTACAGTTTGCGCTGCTAGTTTCTGCCCCAAGACGGTTGCCAATCTCGGCGCAACACGCGCGATAAGGCCCTGCAGCGCCGCACCGGTGAGAGCCATGCGGGACCCCAAGAAAGCAAGATCAGCCCCATCATCATCTTCCAAGGGACCAGCGGTGCCAAAAATCTTCACGCAATCAAACCGCACGCTTTCTTCCGCCGGATCAAATCCATGGGCAACTGCCTCGTCCTGAATGGCGCGCAAAAGCACTGTTGTAGTGAACGGCAGCTCTGCCAAAGCGGTCGGGAGTCCACCGACACCTCCTGCCGCACCCATTGCTGTGCTCACCGCGCGATTGAGCCAGTTTGGTGCGCCATCAACCAGACTGCGTGAACCATGGGCCGCATTCATTGCTGTACTGAGCGCGGCATGGGTTGCCTCGCCCAATTGATCTTGAACCGGCGTTGGAAGACGGGTAAGCAAATTCTCTGTCTGAGTTCCGACGGCGTTGAGTACATCAACCCCCAAATTCCGAGCTTGCCGGTGACGAATGACAAGTTCTTGCAAACGCTCCTTGCGTACGGACGCATCAATCGGCGCGTCCAACAACTCAAAAATATTTTCCTCTGACATGCCCTCAAGATCGTCGCGTTTGAATTGTATTTCAAGCCATACGTTGCACCTGCCCGCTAATACCGTTCCATGCATCCTGTTCGATCGACACGCCCAGAACACGCTTGGGATTTGTAGGAGGCGGCATAGCTACACCGGTCAGCCGAAAAAATCCAAATCGCTTGTAAAATGGTAAATCGCCAACAAGCATCGCGCGCGGCCAACCTGATGCGTCTGCCTTGTCCAACACGTTTTGGATCATAATAGCGCCAAGTCCCTCGCCTTGGCGCGTCGGGTGCACAGCAATCGGGCCAATCAGTAACGCTTTGTGCGTCTCAACTTGAACTGGCCATACTCTGATAGCACCGCCCAAGATTTGGTCGCTGTCGCGGGCAACTAAGCAAAGCTCTGACACTGGAGCAACACCTTCGCGCAAACGGTAAGAAGAGAGTGCCTCTCGACCAGGTGCAAAGCAGAGGTCGTAAAGTGCCTCTATTTCCCACCAGTCTTCCTGCGTTTCGTGATGAAGTTGAAACACGCGCCCGTCCCTGTTGCCCTTTTGGCTGGATCGCGGCCTAGCACGCGGTTAGGAGTTGCACAAATACATGAATGATGGAGCGACGATGTTTTATCGACCGGAAAACGGCCACGGCCTCCCACATAATCCGTTCAATGCGATTGTAACGCCGCGCCCTATTGGCTGGATTTCTACGCGTGGGGCTGACAAAAGCGAAAATCTTGCGCCCTATTCATTCTTCAATGCTGTTGCCTATGTTCCGCCCCAGGTGATGTTTGCCTCCACCTCAACCAAGCCTGACCGAGGTGACACCAAGGACAGTGTGGCCAACATCCGCGAAACAGGTGTCTTTTGCGTCAATATCGTCTCTTTTGAAATGCGCGATGTAATGAACAAAAGCTCTGGACCTTGGGAAAAAGACGTGGACGAGTTTGCCCTGGCAGGCATTGACCGCACTGAGTGTGAAACCATCGACTGCTCACGCGTCGCTGCGGCGCCGGCGTCTCTCGAGTGCAAACAGACCGAAATTGTACGCCTGCCAGGTGACGCGAATTTCGTTGTGCTGGGCGAAGTAACCGGCGTTCATATGCGCGATGATTGCCTGAAAAACGGCCGGTTCGATGTGACGGCTTTCAACCCGCTCGCGCGGCTCGGATACAAAGACTACACTGCCGTGCGCGACCTCTTCAGCCTGACAAGACCCGGCGAAACCTAACGCATCAAAAATCGGTTGGCGCGCCGCCTTCTGATTTCCGTCGTTCTACAAAAGCGGAAAGCTCTTCTCGCACGGCCTCATCCATAGGCGGGGCCTCATATTCCGCGATGATATCCTGATAAATCTGGTGTGCTCGCTGAGCCGCCCAAACGCCTCCTGCGGCGTCCCATGCCTCAAAATTGCGCCAGTCGCTAACAAAGGGCTGATAGAACGCGTTGGTGTAGCGGTCCTGCGTATGCTGGATGCCAAAGAAATGACCCTGATTTCCGACCTCTGCCACAGCATCAAACGCGATCTCACCAGGCCCGGTCGCCGTCACCACCGGATCAAGATAACGCTGAATGTGCTGCAACACTTCGCAATCGAGGACAAATTTCTCCGGGCTTGCAATTAGGCCACCTTCGAGCCAGCCGGCCGCGTGATAAATCATATGCGCGCCCGACTGCATGGCCGACCAAAGACTGTTCGAGGTCTCCCACATGGCTTGGCCATCAGGCACGTTAGCGGCACAAACGCCGCTGGCGCGCATCGGCAGCCCGTAAAAACGAGCGAGTTGGCCCGTCATTTGCGTGGCACGCATGTATTCCGGCGTACCAAAGGCTGGTGCACCGGATTTCATATCGACATTGCTTGTAAATGTGCCTATCGCACAGGCCGCCCCTGGACGGATCACTTGCGCCAAGACGATCGCGCAAAGCCCTTCGGCAAGCGATTGCGCCACCGCTCCGGCCATGGTCACGGGTGCCATCGCACCGGCGAGCGTAAATGGCGTCACCACAAGACCCTGATTACGACGCGCCAGTCGGATCCAGCCGTCTAGCATCGGATAGTCATGCTTCAAAGGTGAGGTCGAATTGATATTGGAATACATCTTCGGCCCGGTCTCAAATTCCTCATGAGACAAACCACCGGCAATTCTCACCATTTCCATGACATCCTCGACCCGCTCTTTGCCGAGGCAATACGCATGGGCGACTTTATCGGTCAGGGTCAGTTTATCGTAGAGCACGTCGAGATGGCGGATCGAGGCATGGATGTCCTGTGGTTCCACCGGATAACCGCCTACGAAATGGATACAATTGAAATATTGACTGAGCTTGAACAGATTGGCGCACATCTCGCGCGTTCCGGTTACCTTCTTGCCAAGGTTGAGATCCCAATAGCTTGGCGGTGATGAGACGTTACCAAAGTTCATCGTCCCGTCGCCGATGGTTATGGCCCGCTCCGGGTTGCGCGGAGTGATGATGAATTGCGAAGGGGCCTTGGCCAACATCTCCATCACAAAATCACGCCCCATACGAACGTTTTCACCGTTGATATCGCAGCCGCCCGAACCGCGCAGAATCTGAACTGCCTCCGGATTCAGGAACTCTATGCCGATCTCTTCGAGAATTCGCATCGCGCCATTATGAACCGCCTGTACGCCCTCTTCATTTAGAGGCTCAACAGGACGGTCGATATTCATCGGCGGGTTCCATGGCATTTGCTCGATGGCCGCGCCACCTCGACGGGTTGCGTTCCCGGCTCGCCCGCCACTACGGCGTTTTCGTCTCGCTGTGTCGGGCATGATTCCGATCTCCTGTGCGGTCTCACCTAAGGCAAGCATCGGAGGCGAGAAGGAATTTGCCATTTAGCGACAAAATCTGTCGCAGACACCACTCAAAGACAAAATCAAGCTGCTTTTCTGAGCCAGACCAAATAAAGTCCAAGAGTGGTGACCACGATTGCGCCACCGATGAACATCGCTGTTGTAGGTGTCTCACCGATGCCAAGCCAGACCCATATCGGGCCAAGAACCGTCTCGAGCAACATCAGTAGGCTGACATTTGCAGCCAAAGTGTAGCGCGCAGAAATCGACAGCAGAAAGAAAGAAACCGGCAGCACAAAAAGCCCGGTTATGAGCATTGGCCAGAGCAATCCGTTATACATTTGCGCAGGGCCCGTCACAGCCCAACCAAGAACACCGGCGAACCATGCACCAAGTCCAATCGCCAGCAAGATCGGCAGATCAGGTTTTGCACGCAGAGTCACGAAATTCAGGGCCAGAACAAAGGCTGTACCAAGGCCAAACGCAGCCCCCGCAACCGCGCGCCAATCAAGGCGCAGTGCTCCCGCCTCCTCTCCAAAAACCGCAATCGCAATACCTATCATGACGGCGGCGATGGCGGCCCATGTGGCGGAGCGTGTTGGCTCACCCATAGCTAACCGCGACATCAGGGCGGAGAATACGGGCACCGCCGCAACGCCAAGCAGGACCACAGCCGCAGGTGCTAAAGCAATACCGAGGCAGAAAAATAAAGAATTGAACACCTGAGCACAGATAATCAACTGCCCCGGCCTGGTTTTCAGCTGATGCAGGTCCGCGCGCCGATCCTGGCTCAAGACCGCCCAAAGCAAAACCATAACGGACCCCATGCAAAGTCCGCGCCAGCCGGTCATCTGAAAGCCGTCCATACCGGACAGGCGCATCAATAGCGCATCGGGCGTGAGCACCAACGTACCAAGAAGCGCCAGCGTTAGGCCATAGGCAGGTGCCTTAGTCACTGCGCAGCCAGTCGAGGATATGACCTATATCGGGCAAGACCACATCAGCATATGGCGCAAGCTCTTCGGCGTCTGCTGTACCGGTCAGAACGCCAATGGTCTGCATCCCTGCAGCGCGCCCTGCAGTCAGATCATGTGTACTATCGCCAACCATGGCGACGCGCTCCGGCGCCAACGCATAGGCCTTGGCGAAAGCAAGAAGAGGTGCAGCCGAAGGCTTGCTGCCAAATCCGGAGTCACTGCCGATGATCTTGTCAAAAAGAAGGGTCACATCTACCTGATCAAGATTGGCGCAGGCGTTTTCCTCGGTATCATTTGTCATCACGCCGACACGCAGACCCAATTCTTTGAGTGCGGCCAGAAACGGCTTTAACGGCACTGCCTCTACCTGCGGTACTTGCATGACCTCACCGGTCAGAAGCGCGTCAATTTCATCAAAGGATCGGCAAGGCACCATATTGGAGAGCCGTTGAACCACCTCGCCATGGGTACAGGCTATAAATGGGCTTGTCGGTCGAAACTGGCGAGTTTCCATGTTGTAATGCAATCCATCAATTAAGGTTTCGAGCAGCGCGACATCATCCCCTGCAAGCCGTTCGATAAAATCGCCCGCCCAAGAACCCCAAGTGGCCTGAAAATCAAACAGAGTGCCGTCTTTGTCAAAGAGCAGCGCATCAACCTTTGTAACTGCGTTAACCATGCTCACGTCCAATTGATCTGCGCTCCTCCAGGTAAGACCTGGCGCGCCTGCATAACGGCCTCGTTGGGCAAATTGTGCGCAGCGCAAAAATCCATCACCCATGCATCCTCCATCATCATAAAATCAAGGACAGAGGCCAAAAATTCAGGGTCCTGCACACGCTCGCGAATGTCGGTTTGACCGACACCGGTCGCATTGGAAAAATGATCAAGCATGTCATCCTGACCGGCCATCCATGCAACACATTGGATCGCCAATGTTTCAGCGGATTCTTGCGCAGCGGTCATAAGGCTTAATTCCCGGAAACAGTTTTTTAACTACTCGCTTTGATAGTTGTCGCATCGAAAAGGGCAAGTCAGAAAGGCCTGTGCCGATGTCGGGTAAAATCCTAGTCGCAGACAGCATCGCGACCAATCGTATTGTTTTGAGAGTGAAACTCTCTGCTGCTTTTTACCAGGTGGTCTTGGCTAGCTCCTGCACAGAAGTGCGTGAGTTGATGGTACAGGAAAAGCCAGACATTGTATTGCTTTCAGATGGTTTAGCGGATTGTAATCTAACGGCGCTAGTGCGTGAGTTATGCCAGACGCCAAATCGCGAAAAGCCACCTGTTCTAGCACTATTGAACGATGCCGCTGACTATGACCGACTGAGTTTGCTACAGGCAGGCGCAACAGACATCATCAATGATTTATCCAACACTCAACTGCTTCTTGCTCGCTTGCGGAGCTTGACACGCCAGCGCCACGACCTCGCAGATCTTGATATTGCTCAAGATAAGGCGCAAGCGCTCGGGTTCGCCGAGGCTTCTGCGACATTCGCCGCCCAAGGTAGATTTGCCGCAGTATCGACACCCAATTCACGTTTGATCGCAGCTTTCGACTTGATCCAAAACAGCATCCCATATTGTCTGATGCGTTGTGAGCTATCCAAAAATGGTGGGCTTAAAGGAATTATGCGAACACCTGACATTCTAATTATTGGCATCGGCAAAGAGACAAAAGATGAAGGACTGGCACAGCTTGCAGAGCTTGGGATTGCGCCCGATACGCGGCAAGCGCGGCTTATCGCGGCGCTTGAGCATCGGGATGAAAGACTTGCTGCAATGTCACTCGAATGTGGTGCACATGACGTGATAGATTTAAGTATGCAGCCTGCAGAAATTACGTTTCGCCTTGACGCAGAGCTAGCGCGCAAAAGGGCAAACGACCAGCTGCGCAGCCAATTTCAGTCAAGCGTGGAGGCTGCTCTTCGCGATCCGCTTACAGGTCTCTACAATCGTCGCTACGGCCTTTCGCAATGTCGCCGCCTTGCCGAACGTGCTTTCGATGCCAAACAGAGCCTTGTCGTGATGGTCGCAGACCTGGATCATTTCAAAAACATCAATGACAATCACGGGCACAGGGCAGGCGATATCGTTTTGACACGTGTCGCTGGAGAGCTGAGTGCCGCCCTTGGACCCGATGACCTTCTGGCGCGGATTGGGGGCGAAGAATTTCTGATTGTGCTTCCCAATACAGATCGACGCATGGCGCGTTATACAGCCGAAAGGTTATGTCGGGTTGTGCGGAAAATGCAGATTGCTGTGCCAGACGCGACACAGCCAATTTCAGTTACGATGAGTCTTGGCGCGGCTGTTTCGGAATTTAAGCCTAACTCTGACCTTCCGAATGTGGAGCATTTACTTAACAGGGCCGATCAGGCCCTCTATTCTTCCAAATCAGGCGGACGCGACACTGTCACCGTATGCCAGCGCAATGCGGCTTAAATCAAAGCTTTTGTAAATCTCAGGGCTGCCCTTCGCGGCGCTTTTTCAAAACATTTTCGAGCCGGTCCGCATAGTCAGCGCGCTCTGCCTCACTCATGGCCAGCAATCGGTCCGCAACAAG
This sequence comes from Pseudomonadota bacterium, assembly GCA_038531775.1. Taxonomy (GTDB): domain Bacteria; phylum Pseudomonadota; class Alphaproteobacteria; order Rhodobacterales; family Rhodobacteraceae; genus Roseovarius. The sequence continues at coordinate 256,143 of JBCBBI010000002.1, forward strand.
ACGTTGAATTGTGCTTGTGCCAAGCGAAATCTGAGCCTGTATCAATTGCAACTGGGCCTCTAGCGCCGGACGCGAAAACTCTTGCGAACGCATAAGCTGAACCAGTGCACGGACTTCGGCGCGCATGCCCTTGCGAAGCTCTTTCTTTGAGACAAGCTCTTTGACCATGCTCCGGCGAAGCGTCTGCCTGTCAGACTCGTCCAGGGCTTGCGTTATCGCCGACATGGGCCCATCGCGCGGCCCCTTGCGCCACTTGCCGCCGCCTGTCGCAACCGCTCCGACAACTGCGCCGATGATAAGAAAATTCAGCGCGAGCGAGAAGATTAGCAAGATTTTCATCCAGCGAGGCGACTTGTTCACCTGAGGTCTTTTGGGGCTCGCGGCGTCACTCATCAAAATGTCTCCTCAAGGAAAGCGAACACCGTATCATCGGAAAACTCAAACAAGTCATCGGTAGCGGACGGATCAAAAAGCGTTTGCGCAGTGAGCGCCACGGTTTCAGGAGGCGCCATGCCGATCCATATTCCTGCGAGCGCGGCTGTTGAAAGACCTGCGAGCGATGGCCATCCGCCAAGGCTCTCAAAAATTTCTGCAATCCGATGCCGAGAACGCGGCGTCGGCTCGTTCTGCTGCTGACTTTGCTGAACCTGCAAGGCTTGCGCCTGGATCGTAACCAACAGCTCCGAGCTTGGTTCTTGCGGAGTATTCCTTGCTGCTTCAAACAAGCTATCAAGTTCAAAATCATCGTCGTATTTCTTGGTCATTTCGAATACCCCAGTTCGTCTTTTCTCGCCTGCAATTCTGCGCTCAAGGCGCGCTTTCCTCGCGCGATCAGACTTTCAACAGCTTCTACGCTAAGGTCCATGATATCGGCAATTTCAGGATTGCTAAGCTCTTCAATATGGCGCAACACAACGGCTTGTCGCTGTCGTTCCGGCAAAAGGGTCAAAGCATCTTGCAACGCGTCCGCGCGCGAACGGTTTTGCATCGTCTCCGCAGCGCTTTGCGTCTCATCCACTGGATCACCGGCATCTTCAAGCGCAGCTATGCGCCCACTACGACGCAGACGATCCGTGCAAAGGTTTGCGACAACCCGGTAGAGCCATGTTGTGACTTTGGCCTCGCCTTGCCGCCATTCAGCAGCAACTCGCCAAAGCTTTAGCATCGCCTCTTGCGTGACATCCTCTGCTTCCGCACGGTTTCCCAAAAGGCGGAAAGCGTGGGCCATCACGCGCGGTGTCAACCGCAAAGTCAATGCACGCGCTGCCGCCTCGTCACCATTTGCAAAGAGGACAAGTAATGCCTCGTCAGGCGTCTGCGAACTTAGATCGAGCGGCATGTCCATATCCTTGCGAATACCCGTCGAGTTCCCCAGCCGTCAAATATGTTGAGCTCCAGCGGTGTACGCTGGAGCTCAAATCAGTGCTCACTCAGACTTCTCAGCCCGTTTTGCGCGACGCTTTTGCTTCATCTCTTCAAACTCGGCTTCGCTGATCGCTCCGTCGCCATTGGCATCCGCGCGGTTAAAAAGTTTGCCTCCCCGCCCTTCTTTCATTTCCGCAAAAGTCAGAGCTCCATCTTCATTTGCATCAAGCCGCTCAAGCATGCGATTGGCCCGTTCTTCCGACTTCTTTTTCCCGCGCGCAACCAGCTCATCACGAGACAAGGCACCATTACTATCCGTATCGGCATTGTTGAATCGCGCCTGCATATGGCTTTCTATCTCAGCTTTGGTGAGCTGCCCGTTACCGTCCTTATCGAGCTCAGAGAAGCCTTTTGCCTTACCCGCCTGCCCCTCTTGGGCCTGTACGTCGTTTTGGAGCGCATCACCCAAAAGGATCGCAAGGCCCAAAACACTTATCTTTAACAAATTATCCACAACAGTTTCTCCATTTTTCGTTCTCCTGACCGCTCAAAGTGCTGCTCTCTCACCACATTTCGGTGCAGGCTATGATCATACAAACGGGGATGGAGAAACTTTCCGTCGCAGTTTTTGGAAAAAGTTGCGAAGGGCTTGCGCGGAAATTTGCGACATAGGGACGCAAGACGGCATGTCGCCTGTCAACATGCAACAGGGAGTTCTATCTAGTTTGTCAGGAGGCCAGCGCCGTGCCCAGCCAAGAAGCTCAACAGTTTACAGATCATTCAGTAGCCGTAGAACGCGAGCTGTGGCCTGCTGTGACGAGGGGCTTTCGTCGCAAGTGCCCGAAATGCGGTTCAGGGCCAATTTTTAAAAGCTACCTCAAGCTGCGCGATACATGCCCTGCATGTCGTGAGGACTTAACGCCTGCACGGGCAGATGATGGGCCAGCATATCTTACCATTCTGATTGTTGGCCATTTAATGGCACCGCTCTTGCACCTCGTATTCGTCATGTGGCGGCCTGAGCCTCTGGTGCTGTTTACTGTTTTTGCGGTTGGCTGTGTGACATTATCGCTCTACCTTTTGCCAAGGCTGAAGGGCGCAATCGTAGGTTTCCAATGGGCACGTATGATGCACGGATTTGGAAATAAGCGGTAGCCCAGCCTTCGCAAAAGAGGCGAAATGGAACAGGCAGACGCAATCGATAAAACCGCGATACGTGATGCGGCCACGGTCATAGTCCTGCGCGACAGAAAGGATAATCCGCGGGTGTTGATGGGACAGCGTGGCGCCAAGGCGGCGTTTATGCCCAACAAATTTGTCTTTCCCGGTGGGGCAGTAGACCAAGGCGATGGGTTCATACCTCTGGCAGCGCCGTTGAACACGCTTTGCCAAGGCAGGCTGCAGGAAGACTGCTCCACAGATATTTCGCATGCTTTAGCCGTGGCTGCCATTCGAGAGCTATGGGAAGAAACCGGCTTGATTCTTGGCCAGAGGGGGGAATGGACCGTCCTACCGCCCGAGGCTTGGACAAGCTTTGCACAGGCAGGCTTTGTGCTGGATGCATCTTCTTTGCAGTTTGTATTTCGTGCAATCACTCCGCCGGGGCGCCCAAGACGTTTCGATGCGCGGTTCTTTTTGATCGACGCGGATCAGCTTTCATCAGATCTTGATGATTTTTCCCGCGCAAGCGAGGAGCTTTCGCATCTGCAATGGGTGCCGATCTCTCAGGCGAGGAATTTTGACCTGCCCTTCATCACCGAAGTTGTGCTGTCTGAGATAAGCGCGCGTCTTACCGAGACTGGACCGCCAAGCTCCGTCCCGTTTTTCCGCAATGATGACGAAGAAAGCCTGTTTTTACGGCTGCGCGGCGCAGGTTAACCCAACACCACCAGCAAAATGATGCTTGCCGTCAACAACACCATGCCAAGCACCTCCCGGCGTGTGATTTTCTCCTTAAAGAACGCAACCGATGCCACGATTGAAAAGATCACCTCAATCTGCCCAACGGCAAACACATAGGCCGCGTTTTGCATTGCGAAGGCCGTGAACCATCCGACACTTCCCATCAAGCTGGTAATCCCGATCCAGACCGCCTTGGCCCGCGCGGCCCAGACGCGGCGCAATTCACCGGGCTCCCGCCATGCCAGATAAGCCGACATGCCGATACTTTGCGAAGCAGTGACCGCTGCAACTGTCAGCATGGCACGAAGAAACGTATCGTCGCTTGCCACTTGCATCGTCGCACCGCGATAGCCGACGGCGGAGACGGCAAAAAAAGCACCGGACGCAAGCCCCAAAACAGCCGCCTTATTGCCCAAACGGCGCACCCAATTGCCCTCAATAGAAGAAGAGTCAGAGAGCACAAGAACGCCAGTGAGCCCAATGAAAATAGCGACAAGACCAGCTGCGCTGATCCTGTCTCCAAGGATCACGAAGCCGACGATCGCGGTTTGGATCACCTCAGTTTTCTTGAATGTAATACCAACGGCAAAGTTACGCTCTGCAAATAAAAGCACAACAAACCAGGTCGCAAGTACTTGCGCGAGACCACCGCTCAGTATGTAAATCCAGAAAAGCCCGGAAAGGCTAGGTAAGCTTGCCCCGCTTGCGGGAATGTAGATCGCGATCAAGGTTGCGGCGAAAGGTGCAGCGTAAAAGAAACGTGCAAATGTTGAACCAAGAGAGCTTAGCGTGCTCATGCTGAGAGATTTTTGCAGCATGAACCGCAACGTCTGAAACGCTGCGGCCATGATGGACAGTAGAATCCAGGGCTCTAACATGAGCCCCTATTGCCCGGGTTTTACTTCTTAGACCAGAGTGGATGGGCCACTGGATCTTTGCCGCGCAGGAAATGCCGTGCAAAGATTTGGCGATACGAGGCATAATAATAACCGCCATTGCGTTCCAAAAAACGCTCTCGGTTATCGTTCCAAAGCTTTGGCAGCATGTACCACGCCACTTTGGGATGCTTGTGGTGTACCGCATGTAGATTGTTGTTGAGAAAAATCAGGGCAAGCGGGCCGCGATCTTCGATGACCACTGTACGTCCATCAGCGGCTTCATGGGCTTGGTGTTCTAAAAACGTGCGAATTTTCAGGATCGAGAAACCACAATAGACAGATATCAGATAAGCCCAGAGCGGCATGGGCGTAAAGCTCAACCACAAAAGCACGATGCTAACAGCCGGAATATGCATGAGCCAAGCCTGTGCTATGCTCTTATCACCCGCGCGGATGGCAATGTAATCGGTCTTTACAAAGACCCACATGCTGACAATCGGCCCAACGACAAGCCTTCCCGCCAAGGTGTTGTTGAACCGCAGAACCCATTGCGCAACGCGCGGTAGTTTATGCCAAACTTTAGGGTCCAGATAATTACTTTCAGGATCGTCATACGGATCGGTCAAGATTGAGTCCCGGTGATGCGCGAGATGCAGATCGCGAAACCTCCGATACGGGATGAACAAACCGATGCAGGGAAAGATCAGCGCCTCGTTCAGGCCATCGCTTTTGAACGGGTGACCGTGCAAGGCCTCATGGCTCAGCGACGAATTCAACGCGATCATCACGGTGACAACAGCAATGGCCAATGGCAGCGAAAGTGCGGATATCCAAATTGTAGCGAGCGCCCAGATCGCATAGCAGCCCAGCAAAAGCAGTAGCGTCGGCCACTCTACCGAACGCACGTCTGTAGATGCCCCTAAGAGCGTCCAAGTATTTGTTTTCATGAGGTACTCCAGTTCCCCTTACCCACATTTTTAAGGCAGAAACCAGCATCGAAAAATTCTGAAAATGATTAACAAAAGCTACATTTGATGATAATATTAAACACATGAAGGATAAAATCGACAAGCGACTGCGCTCTTCGCGCTTCCGGAATAGGCTTAACGACGCGCTTGGGCAAAGCGGGCTATCGCAAAGCGCGCTGGCGCGTGCCGTTGGGGTGGATCGCTCCACAGTTTCGCAGCTTTTGAAAGGCGACGGCGCGCGGCTACCGAATGCGCAAGTGGTCGGTGAATGCGCCTCTGCCCTGGGTGTTTCCGCGGATTGGCTGCTTGGTCTGACGGATCGTCCCGAGACCGCCGCCGATCTGATCGCCAATACGCTTACGCTCACCGATGCGCAGCGAGCGCTTGTCGATGAACAGATTTTTGTCTGGCACCAAGAAGCGGCGGGATACAAGATCCGCCATGTGCCGGCCGGGCTTCCGGATATGTTGAAGACGCGCGCAATGCTGGAATGGGAATATGCCCCGCATCTCGGTCGTTCGACGGCTCAGGCGATCGTAGCCTCTGAAGAGCGGCTTGATTGGATGCGCGGCACGCACTCTGACTATGAAATCGCGCTGCCTCTCTATGAGATGGACAGCTTCATCGCCGGAGAAGGGTATTATGCAGGTCTGCCAAAAAACGTGCGCTTGGAACAGATCGCCTATTTCCGCGAGCTGAGCGAACAGCTTTACCCACGCCTCAGGCTTTATCTTTTTGACGCGCGCAGGCTTTATTCGGCGCCTATCACGATCTTCGGTCCGCTCCTTGCCGTGATCTATGTTGGGCGTAATTACATGGCTTTTCGCGACACCGAGAGAGTACAAGCGTTGACCACGCATTTTGATCAGCTAGTGCGTGAAGCTTATGTGTCGGCCCGTGATCTTTCGGCCTACATAAAGGACAATTCCGACAGCTGCTAACACACTTGGAAAACCGCTAGTGATCAGTCAATTTTCACATTTCGCGTTGAATTTTATTCGCATTTCATTGGCTGAGGGTTCAAGCACGCCTGTCGCGTCTTCGATCGCCAGTGTTTCCAACTTATCAATGAACGGGCTTGCATCTGCACAACTCTCCGCCCTATCAAGTTCAACGATGCCGCCAAAATATGCCAGCTGCCCTTGCATCATAACCTGGTCAGCAGCAACCGATATTTTATCCGAAAGAACGAATGCGTCGTCCAATAATCCCCGAGCCGTATCCAGATTTTGGATTGGACCGTATTGCGCAAAAATCCTTGCTTCCAAGAGCTTTGCGCCTGTCTTTGCAAACGGTGTATGAACAGTCGGCCAGTATGTCTCAAAGACTTTTAAGGCATCATCAGTCCGGTTTTGGGCGATAAGGTGATGCGTTAATATTTGTAATTCCGCCGATCGGAAATAGGACTTGTTCCAACGCCAATGGTCAAATGTTTCAGCGACCATGCGCTCTCTCCGCGCAATGATTGCTGCCTCGGTGGCATTCGCTTCCACGCTGCTGCCGCCTGCACGCAGAACGTAAAGCTCTTGATCCATGTCTTGGATCGCTTCTAGATTAGCGGCGACATCGGCAACGGACGCTGAGTCCCTGCCAATCAAGCGCAAAACGACGCTATCCCAAAAGGTAATGATTGCAAGGATAACGGCTATGGGCACCGAAACTGTCTTGAATGCGTCTTGCCACGTATCAACGGCCCAAAACGCCTTTTTCTTTTTCTCTTTGAGCTGTTCTTGAAGCTCTTCAATCCGCGCTTTAAGCACGTCCGGGTCGTCACCCAATTCGTCCGACATAGCTTTACCAGTGTTCTGATTTTGCATGACCGCAGCGCGCGCAATCAAACCCGCCCGGCGGGTCGACGTAAGACGGGCAAGAACAGCCTGGCGCCATGCATTTCCCGCTCCCCATTACGGTCTCTCGCGGCGCATCCTCATCAATGTGAATCTTCATTTTTCCTGACAAATAACTTCTATAAAGCATGACTTTCCCCAATAGAACTTTTGCACCGTCGGTTATGACGGTTGGTTAAAGTTAACGGATAAATTCAGAATTGCGCAACTAATGATTGCACAACGTATTTTGAATGCGGAAAGCTTAATAGGGCATCGGGTATGCTTTATGGGTTTCGTCCAGCGCGTCGAGCACCTCATCGCTAAGCGACACATCACCAGCACCCAGGGCCAACTTTAACTGCTCAAGAGACGTCGCGCCAAAGATCGGGATGCAGGGAAACGGACGACGCAAACACCAGGCCAAAGCCATTTGCGTCACGTTAAGGCCGAAACGGTTGGCGACCTCAACATAAGCATCAACAGCCGTCATGGCGCGTGGCGTGTTGCGACCACCCATGTTTTCATTGAGCGACATGCGAGAACCTTGTGGGACAGCACCGCCTTGGTACTTCCCTGTCAAAAGACCGGTCGCGAGCGGTGAGAAGGCGAGAAGGTCCACCTCCTCGTTAAACCCAAGCTCGGCCATGTCCGTATCATAGAGCCGGTGGAGCAAGGAGTACTCGTTTTGCACAGAGGCAACACGCGGTCCGGTACCACCCTCTGATATCCGCAGCCATTGTGAGGTGCCCCAGGCGCTTTCATTAGAAAGACCAAAGGATCGGATCGTCCCGCGATCCACCTCTTTTTGCAGAGCGCCGAGCGTGTCCTCCATATGCGCCAATGTCTCACCCTTGTTCTGAGCACGCGGGTCATAGCGCCAGTTTTGGCGAAAGGCATAACTGCCGCGATTGGGCCAGTGAAACTGATAAAGGTCAATGTAGTCGGTCTGTAACCGCTTGAGCGATCCTTCGATGACATGCGGGATGCTTTTGGAGCTGATCTCCTCACCGTCACGAACCACCTGCAAACCTGCGCCGGAATGCTTCGTTGCCAAAACGATATCCTTGCGGCGCCCGGTTTTGCCAATCCAGTTACCAATGATCTCTTCGGTACGACCAATGGTTTCTGCCTTTACCGGGTTCACCGGATACATCTCTGCGGTATCGATGAAATCTACATCATGGTCCAAAGACATGTCGATCTGTGCATGCCCCTCGGCTTCACTATTCTGGCTGCCCCACGTCATAGACCCGAGGCAAAGTACGCTTACCTCAATACCGGTTTTCCCAAGTTCTTTGCGTTGCATAGTGAGTCCTTTGTCCTACCGTGAATCGCAGATGTAGCGGATAACGCGAGGCTGTCCTACCGGATTTCGGGAATTGAGAACAAAATAGGAACATTATATAGTACGCGGATGCAAACACACCCGCTCACCCGGCGTAGTAGCCATGTCAGCCAGCCGACCCTTTCTGTTGTAGGCGAGATGACGCTCGTGCTCGGGAGGCTGCACGAATTTTGCGGCAATGCCCGGCATATGCTGGCGCTGATGACGGCGGCGGCCACGCAAGGGCCGGTTTTTTGGATTGCCCCGGAATGGAGCGCCGATAAGCTCAACCCTGATGGCATGGCCGCACTTGTGGGGCCGGAACGTTTTACTTTTATCAGCCCGCGACAACCTCGTGATTTGCTCTGGACTTTGGAGGAGGTGCTGCGCTCTGGTGCGGTCCCCTTGGCTGTGGCAGAACTGCCAGATTTACCGAGCCTTACAGCGGTGCGGCGTCTGCATCTGGCCGCAGAGCGCGGCGGGCAAACCGGGCGCGGCGTGCCGATTGGCCTGATCCTGACCCCGGGCGAAGGCGGCGCGCCAGGGATTGAGAGCCGCTGGCATCTGAGCCCTCGTCATGGCCCGCAAAACCGCGCCTGGGCCCTCTCTCGCCTCCGCGCACGCACACAGCCGCAAAAGGACTGGATACTCACCCGCAGCAAAAATCGCTTTGTTCTGAATAAAAGAGCACACGAAGACGTTAATGCACTGTGAAATCCAATAACCCGGCTTCACCGTAAACTTTTAAAGCCAAGAAAGAAGATTTTATGCGCATTCTACCCCTCATTCTTTCCCTAATGGCGCTCCCCGCCTTCGCCGCGCCAGAGGCGTACCGTCTGAATGAGGAAACGTCAGTTGTGGGCTTTACCTACAGTTTTCAGGGCAACGAAACTCAAGGCCGGATGCCAGTGCAAAGCGCGGAAATGCTGCTCGACTTGGATAATGTCCCCGCCAGCAAGGTGAATGTGACACTAGATGCAAGTCGAGCAAAAGCTGGATTTATCTTTGCTACACAGACCATGAAAGGCCCGCAGGTTTTGAATACCGCCGATTTTCCCAGTATTCAGTTTCGCTCAACTGAAATTACCGGCGACCTGAGCGGAGCCACTGTTCGCGGCAACCTCACCATTCGAGATGTGACACGACCAGTGACACTACAAGCCGGTCTTTTTCGCCAAAGCGGCACGCAAATTGGTGATCGAAGCAAGCTTATTGTGCAATTGACAGGTACAATCAGCCGCTCGGCCTATGGCGCAGGCGGCTTTCCCGGTTTTGTCGATGACACGATCGCCCTCAACATCATCGCTCGCATTGAACGGTAGTTATTTGGATGCGAATTTGGCGTCCATATAAGCAAATCCTGCGCACATAGCGGCGCCAAGAAAGGCAAATATCGCGATACCGTCCAGGCCCATATCCTGAACCCAACTAAACTGACCAACGAAAAAGATCACCGCGCCAATTGCGGCAAGTAAAGCGAAGCTGCCGAAAAAAATCATCGCTATAAACAGGCCAGATGGCCCAGACTTCCTGTCGAGCTTCGGCACGATTTCTTTTTGCTCTGGCGGGGCCGCCGCCATTGCGGCTGAGCGTCGTTCCAGACGCGCAAGGCGTTCTTGAAAATTAGCATCAGACATTTGCTGCATCCTGTGTTTGTTGCCTTCAATATCCGTTCAAACTCTGGCAGAAACGCGGCATCTGATTGGTTAATGAATGAAATTTTAAGTGTATTATTTCGTCGGAAATACGCCTGCCCGTCCCAGAGAAAGGCCTTCTGGCGCCAATATGCAGAAGAAATACAATAGATTGGCTGTAGGCTAACCACGATGCGCATGTTGATTTCCTTTGCGGCCCTATTTCTCTCGGTCATTTTGTTGCAACTATCCTCCGGCGGGGTGGCACCGCTAGATGCGCTCTCCGGCATCACGCTCGATTTCTCTACCTCACAAATCGGTTTGCTCGGCTCTGCCCACTTTGTTGGATTTTTCATTGGCTGCTGGTGGGCGCCAAGGCTCATGGGCTCCGTGGGGCATTCCCGCGCCTTTGCCGCCTTCACAGCCGCAGGCGCAATCGGCCTTCTAGCGCATATGATTGTCATCGACCCCTACGCCTGGGCCCTGATGCGGGTGGCCTCAGGCGTCTGCGTGGCGGGATGCTACACTGTGATCGAGGCGTGGTTACAGGCCAAGGTGACCAACGCCACGCGCGGGCGTACTATGGGGGTCTACCGTGTCATGGACATGGGCGGACAGCTTATCGCGCAAAGCATGATTTCGGTGCTTGAGCCCGCCTCATATGTCTCGTACAACCTGCTCGCGATCCTGTGCTGCGCGTCGCTCTTGCCTTTGACGCTAACAAAAGTGAAACAGCCAGAAACGCCAAAAGCGCCCCGACTGCATCCGATGATGGCATGGCGCATCTCGCCATTGGCAACGGCAGCTGTCGTTGTTGCCGCGCTTTCAAGCGCCACATTTCGAATGGTAGGCCCTCTTTATGGAGAGCGTATCGGGCTGACATTCACCGAAATCGCTTGGTTTCTTTCCGCCTTCGTTCTGGGTGGTGCGATTGCGCAAGTGCCCGCAGGCTGGCTCGCCGATAAATTTGACAGACGCAAAGTGATGATAGGTCTTTCGATTGCCGCCATCATCTGTAGCGTTGTCACCGCGTCAGTGAACTCGATGGAGCCGAACGTCGTCTTCCTTTTGATCTTTCTGTTCGGCGCCACGGCCTTTCCGATCTATTCGGTTGCGGCGGCCCACGCGAATGATTTCGCCACAGAAGAACAGCGCGTAGAGCTTTCGGCAGCGCTTATGTTCTTCTACGCCGTCGGCGCCATTGCCGCCCCTATCGCCGCCTCGCGATTAATCGAGGTTTTTGGCCCCTCCGCGATGTTCCTAATGATAGCAGTCGCACATGGCATTTTGATCCTGTTCAGTGGTGGTCGTATGCTGGCACGCCCGACATCGAGAAGTCGCACGCCCTATATCTGGACACCGCGCACCAGCTTCACGCTCGGAAGCCTTCTGGGTCGATCCCGTGATGAGAAACGCTAAAGCGCTGTGCTTGGATCAAGCCTTGATGCTGGCGCCGCATATTCCATTACGATCTTGGTCAGAAGGTTCGGATCAATCGCGCCAGCCGCCCTGTGGATCACATCCTGAATGGCAAAGGCGCAGGCAACAAAATAATCGTCCTGCGGCAAATCATAACGCCCAAGAACTGCAAGATAGGTTGGGTATGCTGACCGGATTATATCGGCGGGCAAATCTCCAATCTGATGCTCCGGCGGCAATTGCGGCGTGCCAAAATCTGGCTTGCCAAGCGTTTCCGCCATGCGTTGAAAAAGCTCTTGGAGATCCGGAAATTCCGTTGCCCCAACCTTCTTGGCCGTTGCAGCGGTTAGGCCAAAAACAGAGATCTTGTCCTCGGCAAGCCGCGCATTGATGTAATTTCCAGAATAGAACTTGCCGCCACCTTTGGCCGCAACGCTCACAACCTCAGGCGCGGTCGCAGTCAGAGAGCCATCATTCAGCCGCCCAACCATCGCATAAACGATCGAAAAACCGGCGAATGACCCAAGGATTGCAAGCAAAGCCTCGGCTCTAACCCCATGTTCGTCTTCGAGCACTTCCATCAGGTTGGCGACAATATCCTTACCGGTAATCTGCGCCCGGATATGCGGATTTTGCGCCTCTTCCGCCGCAATCGACGCCTTCATCGCCTCGATTGCCTGATTTTGCGTTGTCTCCTGGAACTGTGGCGGCGTCGTGAGCTGCGGCGGAGGCGTCTCCATGTCTGGTGGAGGGATTTTGTCTTTTTTCTTTCTCCAGAACATGTGCTTTCCCAGTTCGATCAACCAAGCCAAAATGTAGGGCGCAAACCAACCGGTGCCCATGGCTTTTTCGCAATCCGTCTGGCCCTGCGGCAACTGATGCACTAAACGGACGGAAATCAATAGGCCACGCAAGGCATACCTATATGGCACGTCACCTCATCACTTCCGCGATCCCCTATATCAACGGGATCAAGCATCTGGGCAATCTCGTCGGCAGCCAGCTACCAGCCGATCTTTTTGCACGGTACATGCGCGCGCGTGGCCATGAGGTACTTTTTCTGTGTGCCACGGATGAGCATGGCACTCCTGCGGAGTTGGCCGCGGCCAAGGCCGGAAAGCCGGTGGCGGAATACTGTGCCGAGATGTGGAAAGTGCAGGATGAGTTGGGGCGCGGCTTTAGGCTAAGCTTTGATCATTTTGGTCGCTCGTCCAGCCCACAAAACCATAGGTTGACCCAACACTTTGCCGGTCGTTTGGATGAGGCCGGGTTGATTGAAGAAGTGGTGGAAAAGCAGGTCTACTCAAACGCCGATGGCCGTTTCCTTCCGGATCGTTACATAGAGGGCACCTGCCCGGAACCCGGCTGCGATTACGATAAGGCACGCGGAGATCAATGTGAGGTTTGCACTCGGCAACTTGAACCAACTGAGTTGATTAACCCACGTTCAGCGATCTCTGGCTCGACGGATTTAGAAATACGCGAAACCAAACACCTTTACCTGAAGCAAAGCCAGATGCGCGCGCAACTCAGCGCTTGGATTGATAGCAAGAAAAACTGGCCTATCCTGACCACATCGATTGCCAAGAAATGGCTTAACGATGGTGACGGCTTGCAGGATCGTGGCATCACGCGCGATCTTGACTGGGGTATTCCGGTGAAGCGCGGCGATGCAGATTGGCCCGGCATGGAGGGGAAAGTCTTCTATGTCTGGTTTGACGCGCCAATTGAGTACATCGCCTGCGCCGGTGAATGGGTGGATGCAGGCAAGGGCGAGGATTGGGAGCGTTGGTGGCGCACCGACAAAGGCGCGCATGACGTGACCTATACCCAGTTCATGGGCAAGGATAACGTGCCGTTCCACACGCTGAGCTTCCCGGCCACGATATTGGGCTCGGCAGAGCCATGGAAGCTGGTCGATTATATCAAATCCTTCAATTACCTGAACTATGACGGCGGTCAGTTCAGCACCTCCCAAGGGCGCGGCGTTTTCATAGATCAAGCACTTGAGATTTTGCCTGCGGATTACTGGCGCTGGTGGTTGTTGAGCCATGCTCCTGAAAGTTCCGATAGCGAGTTCACATGGGAGAACTTCCAGGCCTCGGTGAACAAAGACCTTGCCGATGTGCTTGGAAATTTTGTCTCTCGCGTCACTAAATTTTGCCGCTCAAAATTTGGGGAGGTCGTGCCCGAAGGTGGTGAATTAGGCGCGCAGGAAATAGCGCTGATCGAAGAACTCACCAAGCGCATTCGGGCGTATGAGGACCATATGGAGGCTATTGAGGTTCGAAAATCTGCGAATGAGCTTCGTGCGATCTGGGTGGCAGGAAACGAGTATTTGCAGGCAGCGGCGCCATGGGCCGTTTTCAAAGAAAATCCGGAGCAGGCAGCCATGCAGATACGGCTGGCGCTAAACCTGATCCGCATCTATGCGGTTTTGTCCGCGCCTTTCGTACCGGACGCTGCCAAGACAATGCTTGAGGCAATGAAAACCGAAGACACCGCATGGCCCGAAGACGTAAAGCAAGCCCTTTCAACTCTGACAGCAGGACATGAATTTGCTGTGCCCGATGTGCTATTTGCCAAAATTTCGGATGAGGAACGTGAGGGCTGGCAGCAAAAATTCGCGGGTCAGCGCACCTAAGAGCCCAAATTAAATGCTTCAGGCAATTAGCCCCTCTCCATTGCATAGAAAGCAATTGCGCGGCCTGCGACTAAGACAGGCGTCACACCTGCCAAAGATCGGCTTACCGAACTGGTCCTTGATTTTACCTTACTAAAGGCCCCGCAAAACTGAAGAGAGAGCGTTAGGTAGATTTACCTATTCCTACATTTTATTGATAAATTGGGCGTAAATTATTGCATAAATTGGACAATGCTCACATTTAGCGCTTCACGCGCGCCAGTTCGACCAATCGTGGGCGCAACTCGTTTGCTGACTTTAAAGGCGGTTCAAACCACAGGCGCGCGACCCGATCACCATCGATAAGGTCCATTCCTTCGGGATCAAAGCTTGCCATGCGCCAATCGCCCTTGCTGAGCCCGAGTAACTCTTCGGCATAGTTTGCGATGGCGTCGAGATGGTCATCATTCATATGCTCGACCGCACCTTGCTCCATCTCACTCAGGCCAGCATCGGCATCACACAACACATGCTCGGCGGTCATCTCATAGGCCTTCGCAAAACCACCGTTGAAAGACGCGCGTAAAGGCATCAGCCGCCAAAAGGCGAAATCCGTGAAATCCGCATAAATCGCGGCTTGCGGATGGCGGAAAAGAAACCTTGCTCTGGCCGTCTCGCGTTCTTGATCTTGCAGGCGTTCTGCCCTCGCGACCAACGTGATGCGCGGATGCGCCATAGGATCACCCTGCCCCGCCTGGCCAAGCATGACAGAGCAACGCGCATCGGCCTCAATTGCCGCAAAATGCGCCGAAAGCTGCGAGATGAGAATAATAGGCGCGCCGCGTTGATCGGTTGCCGTCAGCACACGACTAGACATCGGCGTTCCGCTATCGGGATCAAGGCTTGCCAATGCGCCATAGCGTTCGGTTCTGATCAAGGTCTTTGCCTGCCGGATCGCCTCATCTGTGACTGGCTGCAGGGTTTCGGCGCGTTTTTTCATCGCAGTCTCGGGTTCATCGCATCCCGGAGCCAATCGCCCAACAAATTGATCGAAAGCGCAAGCGCGAGAAGTGTTATGGCCGGGAAGAACAAGATCCACCATTCGCCAGAGAACATAAATTCCTGGCCTATGCGGATGAGCGTGCCAAGCGAGGGTTTCGTCGGCGGGGCACCTACTCCAAGAAAACTAAGCGTTGCCTCGGCAATGATCGCCAGCGCGAGGCTGATGGTGGCGATGACCAAAACCGGACCAAGCACATTTGGGAGAATATGTCGTATCATGATCGCAAAGCGCGAACGACCAATAAGGCGCGCGGCTTGCACGTATTCCTTATTCTTCTCAACCAGCGTCGTACCACGCACCACCCTGGCAAATTGCACCCAATCGGAAAGCCCAATCGCCAGGATTAGCACCCAGATCGCCATTTGATCGCGGTATTCCGCAGGCGTTATGCCCTTAGCGATGCCAAAGATCAGCATGGCAACCAGGATCGACGGGAAGGTCAGCTGAATATCGGCCACACGCATGATCAGGGTTTCAATCCAGCCTCCAACATAACCCGCAATAAGCCCCAGAAGAATGCCGATAAACATCGCAAGAAATACAGCAGAGAAGCCCACAAAAAGCGAAATGCGCATGCCGTAAAGGATTGTCGAGAACACATCGCGACCCTGATCATCCGTTCCCAGGAAAAACGTATCACCCGTGAAATCATTCGGCGTGCCCGGCGGTGTAAACCCGTTCATCAGGTTTAGCGTCGCAGGGTTGAATGGATCAAATGGCGCAATAAGCGGGGCTAAGACCGCTGATAGCACCAAAATCACCACGACCGCAAAGGATACGACCGCAACCGGCGCGTGCCGGAAGGACCACATGAAATCACTGTCCCAGAACTGAGCCATGCGAGATGGCCGGTCTGTTTCGTTAAGAGGTGTTTCAGCCATTAGCCTTTCTCCCCTGCGCGCTCGCCGCGAAGACGTGGGTCAATGGCGAAATACAGCATATCGACCACCAGGTTGATGCCGACAAACATGACCGAAATCATCATTAGATATGCGGCCATAACCGGGATATCGACAAATTGGATCGCGTTTATGAAGAGCAGGCCCACACCGGGCCATTGGAACACCGTCTCGGTGATGATGGCAAAAGCGATGATCGAGCCCAGCTGTAGACCCGTAATGGTGATCACCGGCACAAGCGTGTTTTTAAGTGCATGCCGAAAGTTGATCGCGCGCTCCTTGATACCGCGGGCGCGCGCAAAGCGGATGTAATCCATCCGGAGCACTTCGAGCATCTCTGTTCTTACCAGGCGCATGATCAAAGTCATCTGATAAAGCCCCAGCGTGATCGCCGGTAAGATAAGCGCCTTTTGACCGCTGGTCGTCAACAGGCCCGTCGTCCACCCGCCGATTTGCGTGACCTCGCCACGGCCAAAACTGGGCAGCCAGCCAAGTTCAACCGAGAATACATAAATCAGCAAAACACCGATGAGAAACGTTGGGAGCGATACACCGATCAAAGACACTGTCATGATGATATTCGCCGCAACGCCGCGACGCTTGATCGCGGTAAAAATCCCCAAACCAATGCCAAAAACCAGCGCCAGAAGTCCCGAGATAAAGGCCAGCTCCAGCGTTGCAGGCAATCGTTCCAGCAGGATTTCCGCAACCGGGCGTCCTTGGCGAAAGCTTATGCCAAAATTGCCCTGTGCCGCGTTTTCCAGAAAGCGCCAGTATTGAACAACAAACGGCTGATCCAGACCAAGATCCTCGCGCAGGCGTTCGATGTCTTCGACGGTTCTTTCCTGTCCTAACATGTTGTCGATTGGATCGCCGACAAATCGGAACATGGCAAATGCAACAAGGCCAACCACCAGCAAAACAATTGCTGATTGGAAAACGCGTTGCAGAACGTAGCCAAGCATAGAAAACCCTTACCCTTAAGCCGTGCGCGAAGCATCCCGCGCACAGCTATTTTCGTTAGGCTTTTTAGCCACCAAACGTGAAGAACTTAAATTTCGGATCGTCTTCTGGGCTAACCTCGGTTTGAACCTTATTGGCCATACCCCAGTTCAACACCTGGTGGTGGATCGGAATATAAAGCTGCTCATCCTGCACCACGCTCCAGATATCGCCAATGGTCGCATTGCGCGCTGTCAGATCGGTTTCCGACGCAAGGCTTACGATTTTGGCGTCAAGATCCGGATTGGAATAGCCTGTGCCATTCCAGCTACCGCGATCATTGCTTCGTGAGTGAACCAAGAAGTTGAAGATGTACTCAGAGTCGTAGGTCGGCACACCCCAACCCAGCATGTAGAAGTCTGTTTCTTTATTCTGGATCAGCGGGAAGTGCTGCGCTTTGGGTTTGGCATCGAGGTTCACAGTCACGCCGATTTGCGCCATCATGCCGACAGCCGCCTGACAGATCGCCTCATCATTGATGTAGCGATCATTGGGGCAATCGAGCTGAATGCTGAACCCGTCACCATAGCCCGCGTCAGCCATAAGGGATTTTGCTTTCTCAACGTCTGTCGCCGAAGAGCTATCCATATCGGCGGACCAGCCGTTAACAAATGGCGGCGCAATCATGCCCGCCGGTTGGCTTTGCTCGCGCATGACCACTTTTTTGATGGCGTCACGATTAACAGCAAGTGACATCGCCTTGCGCACGCGCGCATCCGACAGTGGGTTCTTGCCGTCGACATTGTCATTGGCGAGATCGTCAGCACCCATGTTCATGCCAAAGAAGATAACTCGGTTCTGCGGCGCTGTTTTAACGACAAGACCGTCAGTTGATCCGACACGTTGTAGATCCTGCACCGGGACGTCCTGAATGAAATCAACCTCGCCAGAGAGCAGAGCCGCAACGCGTGTGGCCGCATTCTGAATTGGTGTGTAGACAATCTCGGATACCTCAAGAGGAAATTCGCCCTTACCCCAGTAGGCATCGTTTGCGGTCAAAACAGTTTTGACATCAGGCTCCCGGCTCACGACTTTGAACGGCCCAGTGCCGTTTGTGTTCGAGGAAGCAAAGGTTGTCTCACCAGCCGCAATATCCTGCACATTGGTCGCTCCGTTCGCCTCGGTCCAATCCTTGTCCATCATGAACAGGTTCGTAAGGTTGGCAGGCAAAATCGGGTTTGGGCCATCGGTTACAAATTCTACAGTGGTATCGTCCACCGCGCGAACCTCAACAACCGAATTGAGAAGCTCTTTCATCGCGGATTTTTCGGATTTCGCGCGGTTGATTGAGAAAACCACGTCTTCTGCTGTAAACGCCGCACCATCGTGATACGTAACGCCCTCACGCAAATTGAAAACCCAGACATTCGGGTCGCCTTCTTTCGGGGCCCAATCTGTCGCTAGAGCAGCCTGAAATGCGCCGGAATGGTCACGAATGATCAGCGGCTCGTAAATCTGGTGTGCTAGTGTGTGGGTCGGTCCCTCGTTCTGAGCATGCGGATCAAGAGTGAGCGAGTCACCCGCGCGAGCCCATCGCAAAGTCTCGGCTGACGCGCTCAATGCTGTTGTCGCAAGCAGAGTAACAGCAAGTAAGGCTTTGGTTTTCATAAGATTCTCCCATTCTTACAATAGTTGTTCAAATAAACGTCATAGGTTGAGCATACCCGGATGCCAAGCTTCCGCAAGTCCTTGATCAGGCGAAACTTTTAATGACCTTACGCAAGTCTGAAGAATGCCCTGACTTTGGGCATTGTCGCCTTAGATAGTGGTCTGCCGGGGAAAATGGGAGAAACATGCAAGTCGTTTGGTTCAAACGAGATCTTCGCGCGGAAGATCATCGCGCCTTGACCGCTGCCGCGGAGCAGGGGCCCGTACTTCCGCTTTACGTGGTAGAGCCGGAATTATGGGCCGAACCTGACATGTCGGCACGGCAGTGGGATTTTGTTTGTGAAAGCCTCAATGAGCTGCGCACAAAGCTCGGTCAATTGGGTCAAGCGCTGTTGGTTCGTTTCGGTGATATCACGGATTGCCTTGAAGAGCTACGCATGCGCCACGGGATAACAACGCTCTGGTCGCATGAAGAGACCGGCAACGGTTGGACCTATCAACGTGACCTTCGCGTCGCGGATTGGTGTCGCTCGCACGGCATCGCATGGCATCAGCTGCAAAACCACGGCGTGGTACGCCGTCTTACCTCACGGGATGGATGGGCGAAATCCTGGGATGGCTTGATGGCGGAGCCGGTGAAGACTGCCCCTGCTCTTGCACCCGTAGAACGCGACCTCGGAGTGATCCCGTCTATGGCTGATCTCGGTCTTTCGCACGATGGCGCGCAGCAGCGACAAACCGGCGGTCGCGCAGCAGCCTTGCAATGTCTGGATAGCTTTCTCCATGAGCGCGGGGAGAGCTATCGCAAGGACATGTCCTCACCGTCGCGGGGTGCCGCCGCCTGCTCACGCATGTCGCCGCATCTTGCATGGGGCACTGTTTCAATGCGCGAGGTAGCCCAAGCAACCTGGAACCGCCAACGTGAGCTTAAGGCGGCCCCGCGTGGCACCACCGGAAGCTGGCGGCCTTCCTTGCATTCATTCAACGGCCGACTGCATTGGCATTGTCATTTCATGCAAAAGCTTGAGGACGAACCTAGGCTTGAGTTTGAAAACCTGCACCGCGCCTATGATGGGATGCGCCCGAAAGAGCCGGATGCAGCACGGCTTGCTGCTTGGCAAAACGGGGAAACCGGCCTGCCATTCCTCGATGCTTGCATGCGATCTCTTCGCGCGACGGGTTGGCTGAATTTTCGGATGCGCGCCATGGTTATGGCAACGGCGAGCTATCATTTATGGCTCGACTGGCGTGCCACTGGACTGCACCTTGCACGCATGTTCACCGATTATGAGCCCGGCATTCACTGGAGCCAAACCCAAATGCAGTCGGGAACGACCGGTATCAACACGGTGCGTATCTATAATCCCGTCAAACAGGGATATGACCAGGATGCAGATGGCAGCTTTACCCGCCGTTGGCTCCCAGAGTTGGCGGATATTGCGGATAAACATTTGCAGGAGCCTTGGAAGGCCGACAATGCCGATGCGGTTTTGGGCAAATCCTATCCTGAACCAATCATCGATCATATCGCAGCCGCAAGAGAGGCTCGCGATAAGGTATGGTCGATACGCAAAGGCGGCAAGTATCGCGACGAAGCCTCTGCCATTCAGCACAAACATGGCAGCCGGAAGAGCGGTATCACCAATCGGGGCAAGACGAGCCGCAAAAGCGATCAGTTGAGCCTGCCTTTTGCCGAGGATGCGAAATGAAAAGCCGCAAGAAATCCGATTTGCCAAGCAAAACCTGTGCCACCTGTGGGCGGCCTTTTACTTGGCGCAAGAAATGGGCGAAGGTCTGGAATGAGGTGAAATACTGCTCCGACCGGTGCCGCAACGAGCGACCGCGCAAATCGACCTAGAGGAAGCGTTCCAGCACCGGATCAAGATCGACGCGCGCCCGCAGCCGTTCGGCCAAAAGGTATCCGCCTAGCACTTTGCGTTGTAACAAAAGCGTGTCGGTTGGCGGCGCATGTACCTCCACTTTTTCGTCGGCCAGAACCATACCTTCGCGGCGCAGCTTACCCAGCAAACCACATGTTCCAAAGTCAAGCGTGCCACCTGTCCGCATAGGCTCCGCCGCTAGGCGGAATATATGCAATATCAGCGCCTTATCCGTGTCAGATGTTTCTTCACCAACAAGACCCACATCAATCATACTGCGGAAGGCCTGTTCGTCATCACCGCTCGCAGCTGCTCCGTAAAGCTTGCGAAAATCCTCGACTAATGGTTTTGAAAACTGTCGTGTAGCCCCGAAATCGAGCAGGATGATTTTACCGGTTTCAGGGATGTAACGGTAATTGGCAAAATTCGGATCGGTTTGCATGTCGCGCAGCTCAAAAAGCTCTCGAAGCGTAAGTTCGACCAGCTTTCCGCCAATCTGGTCGCGCGTGCTTTGGTCCATTGTTTCAGCCTGTTCGATCGGCACGCCTTCAACGAACTCCATCACGAGAATATCTTTTGTGCTCATCTCCGGGAAGGCTTTTGGGACAATGAAGTCTGGATCGTCGGCAAGATAGTCACCAAAGCGAGCCAGCGCGTCCCCCTCGCGCAGGTAATCCGTCTCTTCGTGAAGTTGCGCAGCCGCCTCTTTCAGCAGGCGGGACATATCAAAACTTTTAGGAACGGCACCAGAACCGCGCATGATTAAACCCAAATTTCGCATGTCACTATCGATACTGTCGCGTATGCCCGGATATTGCACTTTTATTGCGAGCTCACGCCCATCCTTGGCCTGCGCCCTGTGGACCTGGCCAATCGATGCGGCTGCGATTGGGTGTACATTGAAGTGTTTAAACTGACGAAGAAAGTCACGCCCCCAATTGGCAACCAGGACCTGCTTCAGTTGCGCAGGGGGCATGAAATGCGCCTCGCTGCGCAGACGCGCCAGGATATTTGCGAGCTCCGGTGGTAGAAAATCCGATGTCTCCATCGAAAGAAGCTGACCCGCTTTCATTGCAGCGCCGCGCATTTTTGCAAGTTGCTCCGCTACACGGTTGAGATTTCCTGGCGTCAGCAAAAGATCTGTTATTTGAGGTTTGCGCCCGCGCAAAATCTCCATACTGCCCCTCGCTGCGACATTACCTGCAAGGGAGGTTGTGAGACCTCCAAGCCGCGCCATACGGTTTAGCCGACCGCGTGGAATCTTGACGCCTTTGGCAGTTTTTGGAACGCTCTGGTTTGTCATCCTGTAAAAAGATACGCATGGAGACGCTGATCGGATTGTACTTACGCATTCAAAAAAGTGCGCTACCGATCTGACGAGACTGAACGTTCTAAAATTGATGGGGGCGAGCTTTTTTCTTTCGCGTCCGCGAAGCGTTTTAGAAGCTCTACTTGAAAGCGGAATTCCTGTGCCCGCTCACTCAGACCGGCCATAAACTCCGTAAAACCAGCCTGAGAGCTAATCACGTTGGATTTGTAGGATTCGCAAACGTTTAAGAATGGCAAAGCAAGATCGGCAAGTACTTTCACCGATAGCCCGGCAGCGAGGTCATTGGTTGCGTCGTCAAAGCCAATGTTGGACAAAAACACATTGTTAATGCCGCCTACAAAAAACTTAAACTCGACGATAATTTGAGCATCGCCTTCCGGCGTTGTGGAAGAGTTGACGCGTGCATTTGCAAGAGTGACGCCTGGCACCTCCAAGACGAGGGTCGGTATAGATACGCTCTTCGTGCCATCCCTTAGTCTCAGAAGGCAATCGTTCAATTGACTTGCGATCTTGTGATGAAAAACGTCATCGATCGAGGTTCGGTTTTGAAAAGAAATCCTATTGCTAAATGCACTAGATTTGATCTCGCAAGATCGTACTTCGAATTTATCACAACGTGATCGGGCCAAGTTGATCGTGAGTTTTCGAGCAGCCGCGTCAAGATTCTGATGTGGTTCCTTATGGGCAACATTCATTAAAATCGCTCCGGGTCGTGACTTGCTTATTAGGTTTTAGGCAAGCCCAGTTAACATGGTGTAAAAAACAGGGCCGCAGTAGAACGGCGATGTTTAGGACCTAAAGGTGCACTTAAAGAAGCGAATGAGCCTTTTAGCAAAAGACATGCTTTTGAAATGTGATGAAAGACCTCACGTCCAGCAATCATAGCAAGGTGCCGTTAACCTATCGCTCAAAAGAAGAGCCAGACGATTTATCGATTTGGGAAAATCTGTTTGAGCAATTTTTGGCTTTTAGTCTGTTCAACAAGCGCGAGAAGTCGTTGTTCAGTGCTTTCCGCAATCACAAGCACTATACCATTCCTGACTGGCACGAGAACGCATTCCTCTCGACTTGGACGGACCTTTAAATGCTTCGAGCTTTTACCCGCATCCCCAATGCAGCGGGTGGCAATCTGGCGTAATAGGTTTTGGTCTTCGTCATACCCGTTTTGGCCGAGCTCCTGCAGGTTTGGCCCGATTTGAAGCCATGCCAGCGCTTCGGATTTGATCAGAGCCAAATTATTCGGTGTCGAGTTGTTTGCATTTTGAGCTTGGGTGCTGTCGATCCCGGCGATCATCGATAGTAATTCGACAGAGCAGGACGTGCTGAAATCAGCATTATGTGCCATGCGCTCGGGCTTTTGAAACACCACAGTTTCACTGCTGGCAAAAATTTCCGATATCGTGCTCATGTAGATCTGCGCCGCTTCATCGGGGTCATTTGGCACATCAACAGCTGTTTTGCCATTTTGTGAAACAACATAGAGTGACAGCAAACGTCGGTTGGATACGTGAAGCAGCAAACGCGTCAATGGCCCGCATTCGATGGTCAAAAGTCGCGGTAGAACGGTCTCACTAATTTCTGAGATAAGATGCTGAAGAGCAGATTTATCTTTATCATTTGCGGCAACCTCCGCACCATAAGTAGTCTCAACTTGCGTTGTTAACCGGTGCAATAGCTGTCCGAAACTCTGCGATCCCATAGCTGGTGCGGTTGCTCTGACAGGTTTTGGTCCCATCATTGCACCGCATTAATTTTCTGGAGCGCATCATGCGCAGTCTTCAACAAAGCGTCGGGTTCTTGCGGGTTAGTACAGACCAAGCAAAGGAAATCAGGAGAGGTGAAATCTGTTCTGACGAAAATCGTCGTCTTGTCTGCTGAAACGCAAGTTGCTTCGTTAAAATCAGCGTCGTTTTCAATCGCCTCGCTTTGCAGGCTTAAAGCGGTGTCAATAAAATTGAAGCAATGCGCCGCCTGATCGCACAGCGCATCAAGATGCTCTCTTCGGATATGGTTTTGATGGCACGCGCGTAGCATCAACCGTGTGTCGGTGTCACCGAAAGCGGCAACTTCGCAATTTGAAATCGCATTGGACGTCGCATCCAGAATATCCTTGATCGCCAAGCTGGTCCTCCAGGTCTCGTTCGCCCGTGCTGATGTGCATTCCCTTTCAAACCGCCAAAGGTGAAGATTTGGTTAGCCAGCGTTTGACATGTCCGTCACCGCCTGAGTTTCTTTCGGCGGGGTGGCGGATACGCCAGCCGTATTTGCAAGAGTCGCTCGGTTGACACGACGCGGGGAGATTTTCGCAACCTGATCGTCTGCGTCTCCTGATTTATCAGCCGTAATTGTGTCGGCACTTGCTTCTTTTTCTCCGTCTAGACAGGTTTCTTCTTTAGACGTCGTGTTAAGCCCGAGCATCATATCGACCAAAGCGTTCGCGAATTCAGCAGCTCCGCTCTGCTTCCAGGTATCTTCGTCCTTGGCGGTGCTGGCTTCTAGGGCTGCTACAGGGAACACTCCAGTAAATTCAGGCCCAGCCTCCCTATTCAACCGTGACATCAAACGATCACGATCTCGCGAAGTTCTGATTTTATCAATTTGAGTGACCACCATGATGTTCTGGCCATCAATCCTGTCTTTTATGTCATCCCATGTTGCCGCCTCAGATTGACGCCATGCTTGGGTGGCATGGGTGCACCAGACCACATGATCAACCTTGTCAAAAACAGAACGCCAAATCTCGGGTGACATATTCGGATCAGATATCCCTGGCATGTCGAAAAGATCACAAATTTCAAGAAGATCAGCCTTCAGAAAAACGCGAACATATTGTGTTTCTTCAAGGTCAATATCGTTGATGTCATGCAAATCAATCGCCTTTTCGCCCCCATCATGCCCGATACAGATTGCGGCCTCATCACCATAGCTTAACCAGACCGGTGGCACGCTCGTCGCGGTTATCTGCACCGGAAGTGGCGCGCGGGAAAGCAACATGTTCAAAAGCGTGCTCTTTCCGGCGCTAAACTCTCCCATTAGAGCAACGCGCGGCTTACGAGCCTGTGGTGTTGTCACTGTCATGACTTGCCCTGCTCTATCGTGAATTTCTCAAACGTTTTCAAAAGCTGCTCCAATACATCAGCACCGTTGGCCTGCGCCGAGTTTTTTATAAGGTCTTCCATCTCGGCACCCTCTTCAGAACCTGCCAGGATTTCAGACAATCCCTCGGATTGCTGATCAAAAAACTCCGACAGAGAGGCGATGACCTTTTGGTAAAACTCGTCCGTTTGAACGGTTTGCAATTGTGTCATGAAGTCTTGCGTCTCGTCTGCGATCAATTGCCGAAACTTTCCGGCGAATGCTTCGTAGCCGCGCATGCGCTGCCACCATGACATCCACCAGCCATCGTTGAAATCAAGCGCTATGGTTTGCCCGATTGTCACCGGCGGCGGCACGGTCGGGGTCTCGGGCATGGCAAGCTGAACACCCTCGGCAGCACTGCCAAAAGCCGAAGCATAGATTTCTGCTATATCACCGAGCGCGCTTTCAAAACGTTCTTCACTCATCTTCTGTACGCTTTTGCCAAGAACCGTGTAGGCCGATCGCATCAAAATACGCAGGCCCGCCGGATCATATTTCCATCCGGCCTTTGGGCCGAATTGCTCAAGATGCGTAATGAGTGACTGAGTTGCGCGTTCAATGAACTGCGCATGGGCACGATTAGTGCGACCGCGAAATTCCTCTATCAGAATGGAAAGATCTTCTCGCAAGGCTTCGGTATGCCGATTGCTGACTGTTTTGAGCGACTGAAGTGCAACCTCCGGGTTGGATTGTGCCGCATTGGCGCTATCAACTTTTATCTTTCCTGCCGCCTGACGGCTCGTAACAATCGTAATGGCATTGCTGGAAAGCTTTTGAAGAAATGGTCGACCCAGATCCTCGTCAATTCTTTCCGATAGAGCGGCAAACAAGCCAGGCACGCCCGAGAGTCCCCAAACCATATCTTTGCCGGAATCGCTTTGGCTATGCGCGGTCATCGCGTGCTCTGCCCATTGCAGCAACGCACCCTCGCTGCTCCGCGACATGGCCTCTATGTCGCCAGACAGCGCGACATTGGCCCAATAAGCACTCCCAAAGATTATTTCTATTCCTTCCGGCGCGTTGTGTTGAGCAAGGGTTTTTTCAATACTTGCTTTAATCTCAGGCACTTGCCGAGCAGGTTCGGACAGCTCGTCGATACGATTGACAAAGATTACGATATTGCGCGATTTCAGATTCGAAATAAGTCGGATCAGACCCATGTCGACCGATGTCAACGCCTGATTTGCCGACAATACGACGACACAAATACGGCTGTCGCGGATCGCCTGTACGGTGATCTGCTCGCGCATCATAAACGTGTCGTTAACTCCGGGAGTGTCTCGCAGGCAAAGATTGCAAGGCACCATAACGCTATTCAGGTAAAGATCGGCACTCCGCAGGATCTCGGCAAAACGGCCTTGTTCGGCATCCGCGGGCATCTCTTCATCAAGTTCAAAGGCATCGCCCAGGCAGATGTATTTTTCGAGCAGATTTTTATCGAAATAGCCGTATTCATGCTCTTGTCCGATCAACATCTCGAACTTTTTGCCGAGCCTACGCCTGGCACGCTCCCGCACCATTTCGATCTGCTCACTGATCTTTTGCAGTTCGCTTTCCGCTCCTGCACGGCTGGCGAGCTCGCCGATACGTCCACCTTTAGAGAGCAACCGATCCCATTCCGCGTCAGTCATGAACCGGAACTTGGCGCCATTCTCAGAGCGTTCTTCACCCGGTTTCAAATGCAAAGAGGTAACAACAGACGTCCAAGGGTTGACATCAGACGGAAGCATATCCGACCAACCGGCCATAGCGTTTACAAGTGCCGTTTTCCCGGCCTTTACCTGACCCAGCACTGTTATCGTGGGTTCAAAATCATCCATTTCACGACGCATGCGTGCCATGGATTTACCAATGCTTGCACCCCCCAATGTCTCCAAG
Organism: Pseudomonadota bacterium; assembly: GCA_038531775.1. Taxonomy (GTDB): domain Bacteria; phylum Pseudomonadota; class Alphaproteobacteria; order Rhodobacterales; family Rhodobacteraceae; genus Roseovarius. The sequence continues at coordinate 282,883 of JBCBBI010000002.1, forward strand.
GTGTCAAATGCTGCGCGCAACTCATCCATATCAGCTGCCAAAGCGCGCAACCGGTTTAGCCCTGCTCCAAACCGGCTGGACGTTGACACTTTGCGCAATTCAGCAGTCTGAGAGTTTTTGATTTCTACGTTCATGCCAAATACCTGAAAACTCGGCCTTGTTGTTGATCTTCATTGTGCTCGATTTGGGTTAATCAATTACTCGTCAGAACCCGTTCATCTTTTACCGTGAAGCGACCCAGTCTTAATCGCCTACGTCTTTGCTTCGAGAGCCACTTCTTTTTTTAATTGCACCATGAGCGCCAAAGCGTCCGTGGCCGAAGCTTCGCTGTGCTCGAGCTGCAACAAGAGAAGCATATCTTCGCCTTCCTGCGTGTCCTGAATTATATCCGCTATAGAGGGATCCGCGGCCGAGACGCCCAGCGTTTGTGACATGTTTCGCAATGCATCAATGCAGTTTTGCAAAATATCGGCATAGCCGGATGGGCCAAGGTCTGCATTTTGCTCAAACATCTGTTCAGCGTTTTTTGTCAATTCGCTCAATGCCTTTTGCAACCGATGCTTCGGAGCTTTGGAGGCGGATGACTTGTGCGCAGGAGCCTTGGGTGGCTCCGCAAACTGAGCTTTCGACTCAGTTTGTGATTCAGGAACCAGCTCACTTACGGGAACCTGACGCAATAGCATCCTAGCCCGATCAAGTTCCTCGGAACGGCCAAGCTTAACCTGGCGTTCAACCGCATCAAAAAGCGCCTCGCCACCGCTTCGAGCCCAAAGTTCTGATGGTGTATTATCTTTGTCAGATCGCGCCGCAATCGCCTGAAGCGCGGCGACCGGATAAAGACCAAAAAACTCCTCGGCGACGAAATCGGTTAGGTCTTCGATCCGGGTTCCCAAACTGCCTTTCATGATCTGCCGATCTGCCATCGTCAGTGCTAAAAAGCCGTGATCTTTGATGTGATCAGGCAAACTTTGCCAGTACTTGCGCTCTGCTTCTTCAAAACGCTCTGCGCACCAGACAACGATTGTAGAATACTGAGCCGCATAGGCCAAAAGGCTTTGTATTTGATGATTGTCACCCGTAATGCTTACTTCCGCAAAAGATCGCATGCGCAGGCTCTCGTCGGGCAATTCTAACACAACTCGAAAAAGTCCGGCATCATGATGTTTCGGCTCTGCGATCAAACCTTCGTAATGCGCTATAAAACCATCCGTGTATTCAAACTGCGTCGCCGGCGAATTACCATAAACCACCTCAATGACATTGGCATTTGCAATGGCTGGGATCGTCGCATTGTTTGTCATCATGCGGATAAGACTTGTCTTGCCGCTTTGAGGCAAGCCAACAAAAGAGATCTGAACGGGCCGCTTTAGTTGGGACAAAAGCTGCGCACCCATACTCCTGTAGCGCGGTGGCAAGCCATCAACATGGATTGCCTGCTCAAGCTTGCCCGACAGCTGGATAATATGTTGCAACGTACTCAAATCTTGACACTTTTTGAAACGCAAAAGACATTTGTGCTCTTACCATTTTGGTGCGCCAAAACCGTCACGGTGCCAGGTTTCTTTGCCAGATTAGCCGCAGAAACAGTTGGCGCGGTCCGCATCGTTTTGGGCAGACCAGGAATGTCGAGCTTAATCAGACAAATCGAAACATTATCCTGTTCTGGGTCATGCAACGCTTCGATGTCGTGTAACAACGCCGATACAATCTCTGCACTTGCGCGATCTTGGTTTTCTTCAAGCGTTTCCTTGATACGCTGTTCATGCAAAAACAGTAGCCCGTCACTGGCCGCGAGAACGATATCGCCCGGACGCAGTTGTGTCGGATCGGCGGAGCAGTCAACACGTGGAATATCATCCCCAATCAACACAGATGTGAGGCAATTTCGATCCGGATGTGTTTGCGCCTCTTGTTGATCAATAAGCCCTTCTGCACACATTTGATCGATATCGGCAGCTGCCGAGTGATCTTCGTTGAGGCGCACGAGGCTGTTGTCACGAAACAGAAAGAGCGGGCTATCACCGACAGAAATCCAATAGAGCCGATTTCCAAAGAAGATCGGCGCCACGAGCGTCGAACCCATAGGTTGCCCGATCTGTTCTTCACTGCGCTCCTCGGCCACATCTGCAATGCAAAGGTTTACCTCTTCGATTGCCTCTGTAAGCGCATGCTGGATATTGCTTTCAAGAGCCGCTGCATCACAGCTGCGCATCTTCAATTCACTAAACATCTCGGTTACGGCAATCTGACTAGCCAAATCTCCGGCCGCGTGACCGCCCATACCATCGGCTAGCACAGCAAAGCCATGTGGAGCACCCACGGTGAAGTCATGCGCAACCGCATCTTCCTGACGTAGTCGCTGCCCGAGAGCTAGTCCGGTTGCCGCATCATAGCGGAGCTCAAAGGGCAGCGGCATATTCTGCACCGCTGTTGTTATCAGCCCAAGTAAAATCTTCACCACAGAACGCAACAAAGCGCAGGGTGGTTTCTCCTATACGGATCGTATCGTCGGAGTTCAGCTGTTCGGTGCTCATGACAGGCTGGCCGTTAATCCGCACCAGGTTTGTCTTGCCTCCGTGGCCAAGGAAAAAGCTTCTTTGCTCTCCGTCATAGGCAATGGCGGCGTGATTTTGTCTCGAAATACTGTTGTCGCCAAAATTTATACGAATTGCCTGATCTTCTCCGCGTCCGATTTGAGAAAAACCGTCACAGACTGTAAACGAGGCCCCTCTGCCTGGGCCATCAATAATAACGAGCCAGCCCGCCGGAAACTGAACGCTGTTTTGGGTTGATGGCGAGGTGTTTTCGGCGGCTGATTGGCTTGCCTTTTCGATTGGGTCTTGCTGTTCTGCAGCATTGGCGTTGAAGCCAAGAATTCGCGTCTTTACTCGACCCGAACGGTTTGATGCTCTGCCTTCTGCGGGGCTTGGGACCGCGATGGAAGATTGATCTTCGTTGGTATTTCCCGCCACAGTGTCTTGCGCCGTGACAGGCTCATTCGCACTTGGCTCTTGCTCACCACCGGAGAAAAGCTTCGGCTCGGTATTCTCTGGCTTTTTGTCTGCCTCGACCTGGTTATCTTCACTGACCGTTTGCGCCTCTAGAGTCTTGGTAAGTTCTTCAATATTCAACTCACCTATGCTTTCTGTTGGCTCTTCAAAATCTTCATCGAACTCTCCCACGGGGTCTGGCATGAGATCATCGATGGCGACTTCCTCATCGGCGGCTTCAATCGTCAGATCGTCATAATCGGTCGAAAGGGGGCTTTCTGGACTTTCTTCAGGCTCATCGACAAATTCATCTTCTGATGGCTCGAGTGTTTCGGCGGCGGCATCATCCAAAAAATCCTCAAGATCATCCAATAAATCCTCCGTAGGAGGCCCGGACTTCTTTTCGGCAATGATATCACGAATAAACTTCATACTGTTTTCCTTCAGGACTGGATAACCACAGGGGTGCCAGAATAAGTTCTGGCATTGTCATCATCTTCCACCGTGCCTTTGGAAGGGCCTGTCTTATTGGGGCCAACTAGACCCAGCTTCGCCTCTCTTCGCTTCTTCGGACGTTTCGGCCGCGCTTTGCGTTTAGCGCGTTTTGCTAGTCTATCCTGCTCGCGTAGATATGCCTCAACATCCGCGATAGGGTTACCGAACAAATCAACCGGCTGCACCTCTACGACGGATGCCTTAACCGGTATGGGTTTTTCTTCAACTGGGGCTTCTTTTTCGGGCTGCATGTTCCTTGGCAAGCCCGGCTGAAGTCCCGTATTGGTATGTGTCACAATCGTATTGACAACTTCGGCAAGTTCGTTGCCGTTGATCGGCCGACGCAGCTTTGTTGGCGGTCGGCGCTTACCTTTAAGCCAGGCAAGCCATTCATCGCAGGATTGCAATCGTTCGGACGGGTCGATCGAAAGCGCTTGATCTATCGACGCAGCAAGCCGCGCGTCAATCGGCAGAGACATTTTGCCTAACTGCTCGAAAGGGTCTTCGCGACCTTCATTGACGGCTGCAAGCCGAGTTTGACTATCCGGAGGGGCAAAACCAGTGATCAAAAAATAAAATGTCGCCGCCAAGGAATACACATCGCTTGACGGATCTTGCTCCGCGTCCTGATCATAAAATTCATGTGGAGAGTAGCCGTCTTTGACCGCGAGCAAGCGGGTTGTGCTGTTGCGCTGTTTGGGCGCCATTTCCGCAGCGGACCCAAAATCGATCAGCGTCAAGTGGTTATGCTTGTTGAGGATAAAGTTGTCGGGCGCAAGATCGCGGTGCAAAAGACCCTGTTTGTGTGTGTAAGAGACCGCCTTCAAAGCCTGCATCAGTACAGAGCTAAGAGTTTCCCCGACCAACCGATCTTCATCATTTTCGACAATATTAAAGAGATCGTCGCCTTCGACAAAGTCCATCGCAATATAAGCGGTTTCGTTTTCCGAAAACACCTGATGCACACGCACAATTCCCGGATGGTCAAGTGCTGCCAATCGCAATGCTTCGCGGTTAAACTGATCAAGAATGCTCTTGATCTGAGCTTCGTAGCTTTTCGAACGCGGACGCACAAACACGCCATCGCGCAAGCAAAGGTCCTGTGCGAAACACTCTTTTACAACGACTTTTCGCCTAAGGCTATCACGCGCAAGATAAGTGATCCCAAAACCACCTTGAGACAACCTACGGGCAACATGGTATTGCTCACGAAGTAGGGTTGTCCCACTTGGTAGCTCTATGTCGTCATGTTGTGCATCAACATTCATGAACAGTCCCATACGCGTTCTTTGCATTCGATGAAGGCGTGCTGGCCCACCACCGCTTGGATAAGCGTTAATAAGTCTGCCGAATTGTGACATTCCGGTGGCAAAACACCGTCTCGGCCATGGCCCATCACTCAAGTTAGAAGTGAATTCGATCTAACTTTTTCGGATGACCGCTCTGGGATATCGCGAATATCTTGCGCGCGCGGTATTTACCAAAGAAGCCTGCGTTTCAGTGAACGAAAAACTAAATTAATGCTTCGTCTCAGTACTTTATTGCAAATGGGTCGTCCACGCGGGGCCAGTAGTGCAGATCCCTTTTTTCGTAAGGAATTTCAGAGAATTCAGGACAGGTTCCGCCAGGAGTAGCCACTTGGATAATCTCTTTGGCAATTTCGGCAAAGGGTGCGTAAAAATGAAATAGAGA
>JBCBBI010000003.1:0-252036 GCA_038531775.1 Pseudomonadota bacterium
GTTTATCGAACTTGATCCGCCCAGTACCCGGCCACGCGGATATGGGATCGATAAACGGTTTGCTTTACGTACGGGGGCAACCGCAAGACTTTGACGCTTGGGCGCAAATGGGCTGCACCGGGTGGTCCTGGGATGGAGTTTTGCCCTATTTTAAGCGATCAGAGAATTGGAAAGGCGCAAACGGCACTGATCTGCGTGGAACGGGCGGGCCTCTTTCAGTTCAGACATCTCGGTTGAAGCGCGATGTGGTCGATAAGTGGCTCGATGCAGCGGAGGCGGCAGGTTACAAGCGTACTCCCGATTACAATGACTACGACCAAGAAGGCGTCGCGTATTTTCAGCTCACAATGATTGGTGGTAAACGCTGCTCTTCGGCCACTGCTTATCTTAAACCGATCAGGGACCGGGATAACCTCACGGTAATCACCAACGCTCAGACTGAAAAGATCCTAATTGATCAAGGTCGAGCAAAGGGCGTTAGGGCAAGGCTCAACGGAAAACCCCAAGATATAATAGCGCGAGCGGAAGTGATCCTCTGTGCCGGCGCAATTGGCTCGCCACAGCTTCTGATGCTGTCGGGTGTCGGCGACCCCGACGACATCACATCACACGGCATTGAAATGGTTTGTGAAAATAAGGGTGTGGGCAAGAACCTGCAGGATCATTTGCAGGCTCGTCCGGTGTTCAAAACTGATCTGAGCACCATAAACATCGAAACCAACAGCCTATTCAAACAAGCGATGATCGCTCTTCGCTATGCGCTCACGCAAAAAGGCCCGATGACAATGGCGGCAAGTCTTGGAACCGGGTTTCTGAAAACCGATCCCAATATGGAAACCCCGGATATTCAGTTTCACATCCAGCCGTTTAGCGCCGATAGCCCGGCTGCCGGCGCACATAAGTTTTCGGCATTTACGGCTTCTGTTTTACAGCTGCGGCCCGAAAGTACGGGCCATGTCACTCTCAGTTCTGCCAATATAGATGACCAACCGGAAATTCACCCAAACTATCTGGCCACGGACACAGATTGTAGAACCATAGTCCGAGGAATTCAGATCGCTCGGCAGATTGCTCATACAGAGCCGCTCAAGTCGCACATCACCGAAGAGCATGCGCCAGGTGAAAGCGTCGCATTTGATGATGAAGAAGCGACGCTGGATTGGGCGCGTAAAACGGCTGTAACAATCTATCACCCAACAGGCACATGCAAAATGGGGATTGATTCAATGGCCGTTGTTGATCCACGGTTACGGGTGAACGGGATCAATGGGCTGCGGGTGGCGGATGCCTCCATAATGCCTGTCATAACAAGCGGTAACACAAATGCGCCTGCGATCATGATTGGCGAGAAAGCCAGTGACATGATCCTGGAGGACGCGCGCGCATGAAGAATAAAAGGGAAGACTAAACTTTTGCAGAATACGGATATCGGCAGAAAAGCCTGATCCGACAACGCCCGGGGCAACGCCTTCGCCCCCGAGGCAAATGAAACAGAGGGCAAGTTAAGGGAGGACGTAAATGTTCAATCTAAAAACAGTAGCTGCAGGGGCGACCGCTCTTGCGCTTATGGCATCGAGTGCCATGGCCGAGAAGGTCCTGCGCATTCAGTCGGTGCTGCCAACCACAGCTGACGAAGTGTTCATGCTCAACGAGTTCGGCAAAGACGTCGCTGCTCTGACGGGCGGCTCACTGACAATCGAAGTTCTGCCAGCGGGCGCTGTTGTTGGCCCTCGTGATATCATGGATGCTGTTGACGCGGGCCTCGTCGAAGGCGGCTTTGCCTGGACGCACTACTGGGGCGGTAAGCACGTTGCGGCGAACCTCTTTGGCGCGCCGGTCGCAGGTGCCGGGGTCGGCATGGACAACATCGCGTTCCTGAGCTGGTTCCAGTATGGCGGCGGCAAAGAACTTTATGACCGTCTCTGGGGAGAAATGGGCGTGAACGTCAAAGGCTTCATGCTGCAACCAGTTGGTCCAGAAGCCCTCGGCTGGTTCCCGAAACCAATCGAATCCATGGATGACTTCCGCCAGATGCGTTTCCGCGCACCTCCGGGAATGGTCGGCGCAGCCTATGCTGACGTAGGCGTACCTGCTGTTGCCATGGGCGGTGGTGACATTCTGCCGGCTTTGGAAAAAGGCACAATCGACGCAGCTGAATGGTGCTGCCCAAAGCCTGACTCGGTTTTTGGCTTCCAGAAAGTGCTAAAGCACTACTACCTGCAAGGCCTGCACCAGGTCGTCGTGAACGCGGATATGTACGTTAACCTCGACTTCTACAATGGTCTGTCCGATCTTGAGAAAAAGGCACTGGAAGTTGCAGCTAACGCGTCGCTATCCAAGTCCATGTCCTACCGTATCTATGAAAACGGCAAGGCGTTGAAGGATCTAACCGACAACCATGGTGTTATCCTCGAAGATACTCCAGCGGACTACTTCACCGAATATATGGCGGCAGCAAAGAACGCGCTGCAAGCTGCTGCGGATGAGAATGAGTTCTTTGCAGAGGTTTGGCAGTCCCAAAAGGACTTCGCGGATATCGCGGTTCCGTTCTGGGCTGGCGCACAAGCTTCTAACGCAAATTTGGGTAAAGCTCACGCTGACACGCTGAAGTAATTCAGTTTAGATCGGGCCCCGATGGCGGGGCCCGTTCGCTCTTTTTCTCTAAGCACCAGGTTCTGGTTTTTCGAAAAAGAGAGCGTGGACAAACAATCCACGTCCAGGGAGGGAAGGCCGCATGGCAGACGAACCGAATCCAGAAGATCTGGAGATCGCAGACGAGTTAATCGCGGAACGCCGTGCTGAAGCTCCCGGAGAAACGCCAGAGGATATGACTTCGTGGCAACGTCCGATCACGGCAATCATTGATATCTTAAATTACCGCGCTGGACAGATCATCGCGCTCATGATGGTGCCCCTGATCGTGATTGTTGTATGGGAAGTCTTTTCGCGGAATTCATTCATCATCCTACAAAACGCAGGCTTTGAGGAGTTCGCGCGTAGCGTAGGGCTTGGCCCAACTTTGCAAGCCTATGACCTCAGCCGAATGATCGCTGGCATTCTGTGGATGGCAGGCGCGGGCTATGGCCTTATGCGCGGCGTTCATATTCGTGCTGATTTTCTTTATCGGAATTGGACAGCCAAGACGCAGGCCACGGTCGATGCGTTCGCTTATCTTCTCTTCTTTATACCGTCGATGATTTTCTTCACCTGGGTTGCGTCGGAATTCTGGTGGAAAGCTTTTGCAGGTGGTTACAACTTCGCCGATTTTTCGTGGACCTCATGGGCTGATTGGAAAGACCTCATGTCGTCTGGAGAAACCAACCAAGTCGATAGTGCCTGGGGGCCATTGCTTTGGCCTGCGCGGATCGCAATGCCAATCGGCGGCGCACTCCTGTTACTTCAAGGCATTCCAGAAGTCTTTCGCGCCTTCCATAAGATGGGCAAAGCACGCGAACGTTATTTTGTCATGGCCCTGCCGGTCTACCTCATTGCTTTGATCTGGTTGGTTATGGCCGTCTTTACGCCTGACTACATTCCGGGTGGTGACTGGTTCACCGATATGATGAAGGCACGTCCGGACCTTTCAAGACCACTTATTGGTCTTATTATGCTTGGTGCGATGTTGTTTGTGATCTTCATCGGCTTCCCAATTTCATTCACGCTCGTCTTCCTTGCCTTTGTGTTCGGTATCTGGGGTGACAACTTCCTGAAGACAGCATTTATATTCACCCTGCAGACAAACTCGGCGATGCTGAATGATCAGTTGATGGCCGTGCCGCTCTTTGTCCTGATGGGCATCGTGATGGAAAGCGCGGGCCTCATGGAGCGTTTGTTTGCTTCGATTCAGATGATCATGGCGCGTATTAGGGGCTCTCTCTTTATTGCGGTTTTGATCGTTTCAACGATCTTTGCTGCGGCAACCGGTATCGTCGGAGCCTCGGTGACACTGCTCGGGATCATGGCGGGCGCCACGATGAGCAGGTCTGGCTATAATGTGCAATTGGCGGCGGGCACCATTACGGCGGGCGGTACGTTGGGTATCTTGATCCCGCCTTCGATCATGTTGATCGTTATGGGGCCAGTGCTTGAGGTCTCCACACTCGATTTGTTCCGCGGCGCGTTCATTCCCGGTGCGCTGCTGGCATCGCTATACTTGCTCTACACACTTGGACGTTGCTGGATCAATCCGAGCCTTGGACCCATTCTGTCCGATGAAGACCAGCCGGAAACGTCGAAATACTACGGCGCTGAGGTGGCCTTGATCTGCCTTGGTATCCTGACGATCTGTCGGATCTTCGGTCTTGCTCTTGGTGGAACATTCGGCGGGGTCATCCCGTTTGGCGGCTTGTTTGTCTTGCTTATCACGATGGTCGTGGCGAATGCTGCATATCGCAAACTCAACGTCTTGCGGATTGTCCTGCCAATCGCCGTGCTGTTCCACATTTACATGATCTTTGCGAACTCCGGAGATGGCTTGCCAACATGGTCGATCATCTTCGCAGCGTTTATGATCCTTCTGGCGATCCTCGCGCGTCCGATCTACAGCAATGACGCCGATGGCGGTTTTTACTTCTCGCCTTTGTGGGATGAGTTCTTTGCCGGTCTTATGCCGCCGACAATCTTGATCTCTTTTGCGCTTGGTTCGATCCTTCTCGGCTTTGCTACACCTGCCGAGGCGGCTGCTATGGGTGCATTTGGTGCGATCCTGCTTTCCATCGCATATCGCAAGTTTACAATCCCCAGCTTCTTTGACAGCTTGATCAAGGCGTTGGAGATCACGGTTCTGATCATGTTCCTAGTGGCGGCATCCAACTTCTTTGGTGCGCAGTTTAGCTCTCTGGGCACGCCGAAAATGCTTACCGAATTGCTGCTTGGACTTGATATGTCACCTTACTTAATCTTGCTGTTGGTGATGGCTCTGATCTTCTTGCTTGGATGGCCGTTGGAATGGGTGCCGATTGTGCTCATCGTTGTCCCGATCCTTCTCCCCACTGTAGAGGCGCTCTCTGTTCACGGTCTGGATCGCTATGATCTTATGGTCTGGTTCGGCATACTTGTGGCGGTTAACCTTCAGACCGCATGGCTCAGTCCGCCCGTTGCTCTATCGGCGTATTTCCTCAAGGGCGTCGTGCCGAATTGGGACCTCAAAGACATCTATCTGGGGATGATGCAGTTTATGTTGGTGCAGCTTGTAGGTTTGGCACTGATATTTATCTTCCCACAGCTTGTCCTATGGTTGCCAGCTGTTCTATCAGGGCCTTAAGAGACACTGAGTTGAGTCCAAAAAGGTTTTAAAATGCCACGCATTTATTTGAAGAAGGCCAGCCGGACGTCCAAATCGGATGCCTCCGAAGTTCATTCAACGGTGAAGAGTATCCTTGAAGACATAGAGAGTGGCGGTGACGCTAAAGCCTTAGAATATGCGGCCAAGTTCGACAAATATCAGGGTAACGCAATCCTGAGTGCCGAAGAAATAGCCGCAGCAACAGACCTTGTGCCTGACAAACTGAAGCAGGATATTCAGTTTGCTCATGAAAATGTACACCGGTTTGCCGAGGCGCAGAAAGGCACCATCTCGGATTTCGAAACCGAGATTTTGCCAGGTGTGATTGCCGGTCAAAAGGCAATCCCGATTTCTGCGGCTGCTTGTTATGTGCCGGGTGGTCGCTATAGCCATATCGCGAGTGCGATTATGACGGTGACAACGGCCAAGGTTGCCGGCTGCAACCATATAACGGCCTGCTCGCCACCGCGTCCTGGCGAGGGCGTGGCACCTGCGATCATTTATGCGGCGCATATTTGCGGGGCTGATACGATCCTTGCCATGGGCGGGGTGCAAGGTGTAGCGGCAATGACGTTCGGTCTTTTCGGCCTGCCTAAGGCGAACATCCTTGTCGGGCCGGGCAATCAGTTCGTGGCAGAGGCCAAACGCATCCTCTATGGTCGTGTCGGGATCGATATGGTTGCAGGTCCCACCGACAGCCTGATCCTTGCTGATGGGAAAGCTGACGCGGAGGTGGTAGCTACCGACCTCGTCAGTCAAGCAGAACATGGTTACAACTCGCCGGTCTGGTTGGTGACCGACGACAGGCCTTTGGCAGAGGCAGTTCTGGGTCGTGTACCGGATTTGATTGAAGACTTGCCGGAGCTTAACCGCGAAAATGCAACGGCTGCATGGCGCGACTATGCCGAGGTGATCCTTTGCGAGGATCGTGAAGAAATGGCCGCCTGTTCTGATGAATATGCGCCTGAGCATTTGACAGTTCAGGCGGAAGACCTTGATTGGTGGCTGGATCGGCTCACCTGTTACGGCTCGCTCTTCCTGGGTGAGGAGACCACTGTGTCCTACGGGGATAAGGCGACAGGAACAAATCACGTGCTTCCGACGTCAGGTGCGGCAAGTTACACCGGCGGCCTCAGCGTGCATAAATACATGAAGATCGTCACATGGCAGCGCGCCACGCGTGAAGGCTCCCGCCCGATTGCAGAGGCCACGGCACGAATTTCCCGTCTTGAGGGGATGGAAGCGCATGCACGGGCAGCGGATGTGCGTCTTGCCAAGTATTTTCCAGGGCACAATTTCGATTTGACCGCAGAGGAATAAATGGACCACCCAAAAGCGCTTTTTGATCTTTCAGGGCGCGTGGCTTGCGTGACGGGGGCAAGCTCAGGGTTGGGACGCAGAGCGGCTTTGGTATTGGCTGCCGCTGGTGCAAAGGTCGTGGCTGTGGCGCGTCGGGCAGATGCCTTGCAGGAATTGCAGGCGGAAATCAGGGAGACGGCGGCGATTGTTCCCGCCGATGTCGCGGATCGGTCGCGGATTGATAGTTTTGCGGCGTCCATTGCTATGCCTTTTGGCAGCCCTGATATTCTTGTTCATGCGGCGGGTTTGAACACGCGCGAGGTGGCCGATGATGTAACGCCAGAGGGCTGGGACGCGACGCTGGCAATCAATCTCAGCGCTCCGTTTTTTCTAAGTCGAGCGTTGGTTCCTGCGATGAAGGAAAAAGGCTGGGGCCGGATTATCAATTTTGCCTCGTTGCAAAGCACCCGAGCCTTCCCCGGTGGTATCGCGTACGGAGCCACAAAAGGTGGTATCACACAGCTGACCCGTGCCATGGCAGAGGCCTGGTCACCTGATGGGATCACGGCGAACGCTATTGGACCGGGATTTTTTCCAACGGAGCTTACAAAGGCAGTGTTCGACGACACCGAGCGTGCGGAACGCAATGCCGCGCAGACCTGTATCGGGCGCAATGGCCGGATGGAGGATATCGATGGCCCGCTGCTTTTCCTGGCATCCGAAGCATCATGCTATGTCACTGGCCAAGTGCTGATGGTCGACGGAGGATTCACCGCAAAATGAAGGCGCTGGTCTATGAGGGTGTGGAGCGGGTTGCCTTTCGCGAGGTGCCAGAACCCGGCCTGATTGAGGGGGAGCATCTGATCAAGGTCGAGGCGGTGGGTATTTGCGGCTCTGACATGCATGCCTTCCTAGGTCATGATGAGCGACGTCCGGCCCCGCTGATCCTGGGGCATGAGGCGGCAGGTGTGATCGTCGGAGGGCCAAAAGTTGGTACGCGCGTCACAATCAATCCGCTCGTGACGCCTTTGGACTGTCCAACTTACAAAGTAGGCCGCGAAAACCTTTCTCCCAATCGTCAGATTATTTCGATGCCGCCTCGAGAGGGCGCTTTTGCCCAGTACGTTTCTATGCCTGAGCGCAACCTGGTCGAGGTCCCCGATGGCGTATCCTTGGATCAAGCCGCCCTTGCGGAGCCCCTCGCGGTCAGTTGGCACGCGGCGCGTTTGGCCAACGAGGCACTGCATGCCAGTATGGAGCATCGCGCCTTGGTAATTGGTGGTGGTGCTATAGGCCTCGCGGCTTCACTCGCCTTGCGCGCTATGGGTTTTGAAAACGTGATTATATCCGAACCCAACGACGCGCGCCGCGCATACCTGCGAGATCATTGCGGTCAAGACGTCTGCGCAAAGGTAGAGGAAAGCTTTCCTTTAGTGATCGACGCTGTGGGTTTCGCAGCCACGCGTGAAATCGCTTCTGATTTGGTCGAGCCTGGTGGTGTGATCGTGCATGTAGGTCTTGGAGAGCCCAAAGGTGGGCTCGATATTCGTAGGATTACGCTGCAAGAAGTGACATTTATCGGCAGCTATACCTACACAATGCGGGATTTTCGCGATACCGCGCAGGCCATTTTTGATGGTCGTCTTGGTTCCCTAAACTGGATAGAGCTGCGCCGTCTTGAGGATGGGCAAGAGGCTTTCGAGGATCTTCTAAGCCAGCGTGTCGCTGCGCCGAAAATTGTTCTACGACCATGGGACTAACAAAAAAGCCGCCCTACGGGGCGGCTTTCTTACTAACTTGAAAAACGATTACATTTTGCAATCAGCCACATAGACATTGGCATGGTCTTCAAGTGCCGTACCCACTATCTTGTTGGTGAAAACGTCACCTTCTTTGATCACTTCGCGCACATAGATGTCCTGCACAGGGTGATGATTATCAGCAAAAGCAAACTCACCGCGTGTGCTGTCAAAATCGGCTTCTTTCAGAGCTGCGCGGAACGCATCCGGATCATCAATATCTGCCTTGCCCATCGCTGAGAGCAGCAGATTGGCCGTGTCATAACCTTGGCTGGCATAAAGTGACGGCAGGCGTCCGTATTCGCTCTGAAAAGCCTCGACAAAGGCATTATTGGCGGCATTATCGATGTCCTTGTTCCACTGGCTGGTGTTTTTAACGCCAAGAGCGGCCTCGCCAACGGCCTGCAAGATGCCCTGATCAAAGCTAAACGCAGGACCCACAACCGGTAGGTTTACGCCGGAATCTGCATATTGCTTGAGAAACGAAATGCCCATGCCACCTGGGAGGAAGAAAAACACGCTATCCGCATCAGATGCACGGATCTGTGCGATTTCCGCGGCATAGTCTTTTTGGCCAAGCTCGGTGAAAAGCTCACCGGCAAGATCGCCGCCGTAAACGCGTTTGTACCCCGTCAGAGCGTCCTGTCCTGCCGGATAATTTGGCGCAAGAATGAAGGATTTCTTGAACCCTGCCGAATTGGCATAGCCGCCAGCCGCCTCATGCAGGTTGTCGTTCTGCCAAGCCACGTTGAAGTAGTTCTGATGACAGCCTTTCCCGGCCAGCGCCGATGGTCCGGCATTCGGGGAAAGATAGAATTTTCCCTGCGCAGTCGCCGAAGGCACCACGGCCATGGCAAGGTTCGACCAAATGATACCGGTCAAAACATCAACTTTCTCAGACTGGATCATCTTATCGGCCAATTGCACAGCGATATCCGGCTTGCGTTGGTCATCCTCAACTACCACCTTCAGGTGATCATTGCCGGACATTTTCACGGCCAACAAAAAGCCATCGCGCACATCAATGCCAAGGCCCGCTCCACCGCCGGAAAGTGTCGTTATCATACCGACTTTGACATCCTTTGCGTGACCGCCGGCTAAGGCAGCAGTCCCGAACGCGCCGATCGCGACAGCGCTCAAAATCGTTCTAAGTTTCATTTTTTCTTCTCCCTGATAATTCTAAAATGCTTTGAAAGTCAGCGTCGTCTCCGTGCGTTCAATGCCGGAAATCGTCAGCAGGTTTTCATTGATGAATTTGCCGACGTCTTCACCGTCTGGTACGTAAAGCTTCAACAAAAGATCAAATGGGCCGGATGTCGAATAAAGCTCTGAGTGTATTTCGCGCCGCGCGATTTTTTCCGCAACTTCGTAAGAATTACCGGGCTTGCAGCGGATATTCACAAAGATCGGACGCATGGACTTGTTCCCTAAAGTTTCGTGTGACGCGCCCGCGAGCCACGCTCAATCGCTGCAGCATGCAGCCGATCAATATCAAGCTCGTAACGGATATCTTCCAATATCCGAAGCTCGGGTTGATAAAGCTTACCATCAGCCGCAGCCACATCGCAGGCAAGAGCATAGGCTGTCTCGTAAAGCTTGTCCGGGAGATTATCCCTTACCAAACCGAAAAGCGCATCGAGCCCGTCTTCTTCGCTGATCAGGTCAAACACGGTCTGCACCATCACCTTGATCCGATCGACGTCATAATCGGCAAAAATAGGTAAGTTGTTCACAGCACTTTGCATTTTCACCAATTCGGCCGTACGAATTTCCGCGTCCGATACCGAGACCGCAACCATAACGGAGACGAGGCAATCCTGCGGGCTGAGCGGATGAGGTATTTGTTCTGACATAAGAACTCCGGTTGAGCGAGTTTATCGCACCCCACATTATTGACCTTGTCTGGGCTCGGCAATAGGTAGCGAGGCACTCTGTGCTGCAGGCGCAGAAATCCGGTTTGGAGAGTAAGATGACCAAGATGCGCGACGCAGCGATGAATTCAAAAGCTTGGCCTTTTGAAGAGGCGCGTCGCCTGCTCAAACGCTATGAAAAAGCGCGGCCTGAAAAGGGCCATGTTCTGTTTGAAACAGGCTACGGACCCTCTGGCTTGCCTCATATCGGCACCTTTGGGGAAGTGCTTCGAACCACTATGGTGCGTCGCGCGTTTGAGCAAATCAGCGATATACCAACAAAGTTGGTTTGCTTCTCCGATGACCTAGACGGAATGCGCAAAGTGCCAAGCAACGTGCCCAATCCTGAGATCTTGGAGCAGCACTTGCAACGCCCTTTGACCAGCGTACCCGATCCGTTCGGCGAATATGAAAGCTTTGGCCATCACAACAATGCCATGCTGCGCCGGTTCCTGGACACGTTCGGGTTTGAGTATGAATTTGTATCAGCGCGCGAGTTCTATCGATCCGGCCAATTCGATGAAATCCTGCTGCGTTGTGTTGAGCGCTACGACGATCTGATGAAGATTATGGTGAAATCACTGCGAGAAGAACGTGCGCAGACCTATTCGATCTTCCTGCCGCTGCACCCCGAAAGCGACCGGGTGATGTACGTGCCGATGAAGCATGTCGATGCCAAGGACGGTACTGTGACATTTGACGATGAGACCGGCAAGGAATGGACGCTGCCGGTCACCGGCGGAAATGTAAAGCTACAATGGAAGCCTGATTTTGGTGCCCGCTGGGCTGCGCTTGGCGTGGATTTCGAAATGTACGGCAAGGAGCACGCCACCAACGAGAAAATCTACGACGCGATCTGCCGCACGCTTGGCGCCCGTCCGCCAGAGCATTTCTCCTATGAGCTCTTCCTCGATGACCAAGGCCAGAAAATCTCCAAGTCCTCGGGCAACGGCATCAGCATCGATGAATGGCTGAGCTATGCCGCGACCGAGAGCCTGTCCTATTTCATGTACCAAAAGCCCAAGACGGCCAAACGGCTCTATTTCGATGTGATCCCGCGGGCGGTGGACGAATACCACCAACAACTGCGCGCCTACCCTGATCAAGAGGAGCCTCAGAAAGTCGCCAACCCGGTGCATCACATCCACAATGGGGATGTGCCAACAAGCAACATGGTCATCCCCTTTGCTATGCTGCTCAACCTTGCATCGGTTTCTTCGGCGCAAGATAAAGATAAGCTTTGGGGTTTCATTCAGCGTTACGCGCCAGATACCAGCCCAGAGACAAACCCGGACATGGATCAGGCTGCAGGCTTTGCCGTGCGCTACTTCCAGGATTTTGTGGCCCCCACACGCACCTATCGCGCCGCTACAGATACTGAAAGCGAAGCGCTGCAAGAGCTTCGAGACCAGCTCGCAAGCTACGACGGTGAGATCAACGACGAAGACCTGCAATCCGTTGTCTACGCTGTCGGCCGCGACCGGTTTGATCCTCTGCGCGACTGGTTCAAGGCCATCTACGAAGTCCTGCTCGGCGCCTCCCAAGGCCCACGCTTTGGTGGCTTCATTGCCCTTTACGGTGTCGAAGAAACCATCGCCCTTATCGACGATGCACTAGCCGGAAAACTGACCCAGTCCTGACTTTCTTTTTGCCAAAAATATCCCGGGGGTTTGGGGGCTCCGCCCCCAAGGCTTGCCTGGCCTGAAGGCAACAAAAAATGTGCGCGAAGCGCAACTGTGGGGAAAGTTTAAACCCGGCAAATCCCGCGTATTTCTGCCCCGTCCCAGGGGATCAAAACCTCTTCAGGCAGCCGAAGCTCCTGCAGAGGGAAGCCCTGCTCTAGCAGTGCTTTTAGCCTATCGGTACGCGGCGCATCGGGATCAAGCGCGGCGCAGCAGACATATTCTTCTACAATCGAGGCCTGCTGCTCAAAGGCAAAGTCCTCGAACCGCGTGTCATTGTTCACATCAAACAAGTAAGGATCATCCTGCGTCACATGCTCATTGGCGGCCTTCAGCGGGGAATAGCCCGTCTGCGCCCTGTTCTGCCATTGCCAGACATGCGCCATCTCATGGGCAAATAGCATGGCATTTACCAGCCCGACACGCTCATCATACTGCGGCAGGTAGTCCTCAAGGTACCAATCGCGGGAAAAGAAAACCGTATTGTAGAGCACGAAGGCAGCAGGCCCCACCGTAACCGTTTCTGTCTTGGGTTCCGGAAAAATCCGCTCGCGACAGGTCACGCGCGGGCGTTTTTTCCGCGTGTAGGTCGTCTTGCCGATCAGTGCGCCATCGATGAGCCTGATCCGGCTGACGTCAATCGTATCGCCGTGAATGCTTTGCACAAAAGCCCGCTCATTTTCGGTCAGCGGACGGCCACAAGCCATCAGACCCAGACAAAGCAAAACAACAACCCATCTCATGGCGAGAAGACTAACAAGCAAGGCCTGCGCTGCACAGGGCAAATTCCACCCAAATGAGGTCCAAGTTGGTAAAAAGCGCTTGATATGTCCACACTGTGCCAGCTCTGCGACCTATCTGCCAAATTGCATGGCTTTTGTCGCAATGCGTGATGCAAAATCACGCCTTTTCCCCCTTATTTTATGGGCTGCGAGGGCGCATATCTGCATTACCTTCATGATCGGGCGAAACTGGCTCTGGGATGTTTGGAAGGGTAGCGAGCAATCGCTGTAGTAGATGGTACAACGGTTTATGTGTTCAGTAACGCGGTAGACCGGAACGGTGCATGTCCGATGCATCATGAGGTGCAAAAAGGTAACACGCCATGGGCCATTGCCTAAAAACACTTGGCAATGCGGCGTGTTGCTGAGAACTATGCAGTAGAGGGTGATGCTGCGATTGCAGCATAGGCCCAGTCGGCATAACGGGTGGGTTGTGTGGATGCCCCGCGGAGGTACGCGGGGCAATTTTTTTGTCCAGAACCGAGCCGTGAGAGCGACAGACCGCGGGGTGGCGATGCTTCGGCATTTCAGGTCGCTTTATCCCAGCAAATCCGCAAACTGAATGATCGACGCGCCCAGCCTAAACAAATCGCCAGCCCGATGGGGCGGTCTGGCGATCGCGCGGCGGCCTCCGGCCGTTATTCCGCGCATGGTAACCAAAATCGACCTTTCATTTGATTACCTATTTACAATTTTGGAGGAATTTATTATCTATAATATAGATTTATTTTTCTAGAGTAAAGAATGAGAGATATATCAATTTCCACCGAAGTCTTTGCCAGCATTTGGTCTTTGCGCAATGTCGGAGAAGAGTCAGAAGACGAGATATTGAAGCGGATTTTGAAAGCTTACTGTTCTGAAGAGCACGGGACACTGAACACCAAAAAACAAGTTTCTGGACTAACTGACATGCGGAACGGTGTCACCTTTCCTGAGGGCTTTGAGGTGTTTCGAACCTATAAGAAAAGATTGTACCGTGCTCGAATTGTAAACGGGCAATGGCAAGTGTTTGGACTGGACGGTAGATTTTCAACTCTCAATGAAATTAGCAAAGCAATTGGAACTTCGGTTGAAAATGCATGGATGAATTGGCTTTTTGAGAACGAAGAAGGAAAAAGAATGACGGTTTCTGAACTCCGAGAACCGACTAGTATCCAGCGGCGTCGTCATACTTCCGATCCGAAAGTGACTGACGTTAAGGAAATTAGATGGTGTGACGATGTAAGAATGGCTCTCACGTCTCTTGGAGGTGAAGCGACGTTGCAAGAGATATACGATCAGGTCATAGCTGCTAGAAAGTTTGCTAATCGTACGTTGCCCAAAAGCACGGAAGCAATCATTCGAAAGGAACTGGAAACGCGATCTTCAGACTCTCAAGCATATGATTATGAACGAGGAGAAGACTGGTTTGAGTTACGGGGAGAAAAGGGGAAAGGGCTGTGGGGACTGCGTTAGAACGAAGTTTAAGAAGCTAAACATCCAACTCCTCCACAAACCGAGCGTTCTCCTGGATGTATTGAAATCGCAGCTCCGGCTTTTTGCCCATGAGCCGCTCAACAAGGTCGCCCGTCTCCCCCGGCTCGTCCTCGTCAATCGTCACCCGGATCAGCTTTCGCGTCGCGGGGTCCATGGTCGTCTCTTTCAGGTCCTTGGCGTCCATCTCCCCTAGGCCCTTGAAGCGCGAGACGTCGATCTTGCCCTTGCCGCCCAGACCTTTGCCTAACCACTCATCGCGTTCCGCCTCATCCAGGCAATAGACCCGCTTGGCCCCCTGCGTCAGGCGATACAGAGGCGGGCAGGCCAGATAGAGATGCCCCGCATCGATCATCGGTCGCATCTGTGTGAAGAAAAACGTCATCAGCAGCGAGGCAATATGCGCCCCGTCCACATCCGCGTCGGTCATGATGATGATCTTGTCATAGCGTAGGTCATCAATGTTGAATCGCGTGCCAAGCCCCACACCCAACGCCTGCGTCAGATCGTTGATCTCCGCATTGCTGCCGAGCTTTGAGCTCGCCGCACCAAGCACGTTGAGGATCTTGCCGCGCAAGGGCAAAAGCGCCTGCGTCTTGCGGTCCCGCCCCATCTTGGCCGAGCCGCCCGCGCTATCACCCTCAACAATGAATAATTCCGTGCCATCGCGCGTCGACGCCGTGCAATCCACCAGCTTACCGGGAAGCCGCAGCTTCTTGGTGGCAGATTTGCGTTGTGTTTCCTTCTCGGCCCGGCGGCGAAGGCGTTCCTCGGCCCGCAGCACCAGAAAATCAAGGATCGCCCCGGCAGATTTGGTGTCTGATGCCAGCCAATTGTCAAAGTGATCGCGCACGGCGTTTTCGACCAGACGCTGCGCCTCTGTTGTGGCCAGCCTGTCCTTGGTCTGACCCACAAATTCCGGCTCGCGGATAAAGCACGAGACCAGTGCGCACCCACCCGACATCAGATCATCACGGGTGATCTGGCCTGCCTTGCGGTTGTTGGCCAGCTCGCCATAGGCCTTGATCCCCTTCAGGACCGCGGCCCAGAACCCAGCCACATGGGTGCCGCCCTCGGGCGTGGGCACGGTGTTACAATAGCTCTGCAGGAAGCCATCGCGCGAGGGTGTCCAGTTGATCGCCCATTCAACCTTGCCCGGCTGGCCAAAGCGTTCCTGAAAATCCACCGTTCCGGAAAAGGGCGCCTCGGCATAGGTTGAAGCTTCCCCAAGGCTCTCACGCAAGTAATCAGAAAGGCCGCCGGGGAAATGAAACGTGGCCTCCGTCGGCGTATCGCCATCTTCAATGGCTGATTTCCAGCGGATTTCTACGCCTGAAAACAGATAAGCCTTGGACCGGATCGATTTGAAAAGCCGCGCCGGTTTAAACCGGTGATGGCCAAAGATTTCTTCATCAGCGTGAAATGTCACCGTGGTGCCGCGACGGTTGGGTGCTGCGCCGATCTCTTTCAACGAGCCTTGGGGTAGGCCACGAGAAAAGCGTTGTTCATAGAGCTTCCTATCGCGAGCCACCTGCACGACCATGCTATCGGAAAGCGCGTTGACAACAGATGCGCCAACCCCGTGAAGACCTCCCGAGGTTTGATAGGCTTTGCCCGAAAACTTGCCTCCCGCGTGCAGGGTGCAAAGGATCACCTCAAGCGCAGACTTATCCGGAAACTTCGGGTGGGGGTCAATCGGGATACCACGCCCATTATCACGAACGGTGACGGCATAGTCCTCATGCAACTCCACCTCAATCCGATTAGCATGGCCCGCTACCGCCTCGTCCATCGAGTTGTCGAGAACCTCAGCCACCAAGTGGTGCAACGCGCGATCATCTGTGCCACCGATATACATGCCCGGGCGCTTTCGAACCGGTTCTAGACCCTCCAGAATTTCGATAGAGGATGCATCGTAATCGCCCGATGGTGTCGGTGGGAAAAGATCGTCGGCCATGCACTGCTGCTCTTTTGTTTGTTGATACTCACTATGACATAGAGGGGAACTTGGGGGAAGCGGCTTCGCGCTTTGGGTCATTAAAACAAGTACTTTACTTGTGCTGAGAGTCCAGAAACCGAGCGCATCCAAGCAGGCCTGCATTGTCATCGGTGACGACAGAAACTGGAATTTTTTCCATGATGTGCTTATAGGGTCCGCGCGCGCAGAATGCTGATTTGAACGCATCGTTGTTCAAAAAAGGTGCGACGGCGCGAGCCAGACCACCAATGAGATAGACGCCACCCGTTGCCATGTGCCCAAGGCAAAGGTTGCCGCTGCAGGTGCCCAAAATTTTCATGAACAGCTTCATCGTCTCATCAGGGAATTTCTTCACTATTTCATCCGAAGTGAGCCGTTCCCCTGTAAGAAACGCGTGCAAACGGCTCAGACCTCTGGATGACAAGGCGGCTTCAATAGGTAGGTGCGGCTCTTCCAGGCGAAGCTGATCAAGCAATGCGCGGTGCTGCGGGAAATCCGGCAAAGACGTATGCCCTGACTCCGAGGCCGGTACAAATAGACCATCACCAATTCGGTGAGCCGTTGCGATATTGCACCCTGTCCCGAGACAAAACACCAAACGTGGACCGCCTTCATTCGCACTGCCCTCTATTAGGGTGCAGACGCTTGAGGCGGGCAGATCATCAAGTGCGTAGGCCTGTGCTTGGAGATCATTGATCAGATGCACGTTCTGGGCACCGAAGGCTTTTGCGAGTTTGGTGGCGTCGACGGTCCAGTGATGATTGGTGAGCCTTGCCTGTCCATTTCTCACTGGGCCTGCGACGCCAGCACATATCAAAGGCACGTCTTGTTCCGTTTGATCTGCGAGATATCGGGCGATCAGCGCATTGAAGTTCTTGAACGCATTGATCTTGTAGCTTTTGATCGAAGATCGGCGTACCACGCCATTTGCACAAAGCCCGAGGCGGCAATTGGTTCCGCCTAAATCGGCTACGAGTCCTTCAGTCAATGCGGTAGCGCGCTGCCAAAGCACGAGCAGCTGAGGCAAAGAGTGTCACGTCGATACCCACAGCCAGCATCGTCGCGCCCCAATCGCGATAGCGTAGGGTGGTTTCGTGATCGGTGGCCAGAATACCCGCCGCTTTGCCAGAGGCATTGATCCGAGCGAGCGCGTCTTTGATTGCATCCTGAACCTCGTCGTTCCGTTTGGCGCCGGTAAAGCCCATATCGGCAGCTAGATCAGACGGGCCGACAAAGGCCGCATCGACACCATCGACCGCACAAATTTCATCGAGGTTTTGAAGAGCGGTCCGACTCTCGATTTGCACCGTCAGGCAGATTTGCTCGTTTGCCGTGACTGTATAATCCGGGATTGCAGAAAACCGAGATGCCCGACCCAAGGCGGCACCTGAGCCGCGAATACCCTCGGGAGGGTACCGGGTAGCGCGCACAAGTTCCTGCGCCTGTTCGGCAGTATCGACCATTGGGATCAAGAGGTTTTGTGCACCAGCATCCAGCATTTGCTTGATGGCCCAGGTCTCTCCCATAGGAAGGCGTACAACCGGATGACTGTCGCTGCCTTGCAGTGCCTGCAGCTGCGCCATGGTTGAGCGCAGGTCATTGGGGGCATGTTCATTGTCGATCACAAGCCAATCAAATCCTGCGGTGCCCAGGATTTCGGTGGCGTAAGGGTCTGCCAGACCCGCCCAACAACCGATAAGCTTTTCACCTGAACGAAGTGATTTTTTAAACTTGTTCTCAGGGGCGGGCATGCGTTTCTCTTTCTTGGTCTTGCCACCCAGTAAACCTTGTTGTTGACTGATTATCTAGGCCGGAAGGAGGCATCGATGAAACTTACTCTGCATCACATCAACCTTTCGACGGAGAAGGTCGAAGAGATGGATCAATTTTACCGCGATGTTTTGCAACTCGATCGGGCCAAGAGTGATTTGCCGGGGTTGCGCAATGATGCGGACGTTTATGATGGGGATGTGACGTTTCTTGAGGATGGGCAGGTGCATGTGCATGTCGCGCGCAAAGACGTTGATGCCGGGTTTCGAACTGGTCAGATCGTTAATCCTGTGAGCCACGGTCATGTGGCCTATCGCTGCGATGATATCGCCGCATTCAAATCACATTTAGAGGCGAAAGGCATTGCCTATTCCGACTGGGGTGAAAGTGCTGTGAAAGGGTGGCACCAGGTCTATTTCTATGACCCGGACGGCAATGTCATTGAGGTGCATCAGAAGATGGAAAGCACCTGATCATTTTAACGTGGTGCCGGTGGCTAAGTTTGTATTTGAGTATTTTAAGAAAAATGACATTCAGCGTTGTTTTGCGGCTTCGACTGCTTGCTTAAGGACATCAGCGTCACCGATGTGATTTGTCAGGATCAGAATAAGCCTGGCGTTTAGCGCGGCGCTTTCCTCAAAGGACAGACCGTCATGGGCAGCCAGTATTTCGGCATAGGTTTTGTCTGCATCGCGTAGATTGGGATCGAGGTTCAATCCGGCCATGTTCAGTTTCCTTTGGCGCGCGCGAGGGCCGCGGCGATTACGTCGGTAGTGGCATCCGACCAGCGTGCCACGATGTGCTGATCGGGTCGGATAAGGTAAATGGCCTGTTCATTTCGGCCTAGGAAACGCTCTTTGATCATCTCATTTGGTTCAATCTGTAGCGTTTTAAGACCTGTGATGGCAGGAGGCGCGACACCGGTTCCGAAAAGGCTAAAGCCTCCCGTCAGGTGATCGAGCAGAAACCCATCCTGAACCGGCGCGTCCGGGCACGGCGAACCCGGGCGAGAGAGTGCGGGACCTTCAGGCAGTGCGTCTTCTGTATTGAGTGCCGAGCCATCATAGCTGCTGGGTTGCGAGAGCCGTCCGGAATTGATCATTGGCCGGGCGAACGCATGCGCATGCGCCAAGTCTAGCACCGCGTCGCGGAAGACACGGCTGATATCAGATTTTGGCGTGATGAAATCGGTGGACCGCGTCGAGTGAAGGATGTTTTCGTCTGCGGCCTGAAGGCGCTCGTGATTGTAGCTGTCGAGTAGGTTATGAGGCGCTTTGTCTTTGGTTATGGCGGCGAGTTTCCAGCCCAGGTTGTCGGCATCCTGGATACCCGAATTTGCACCCCGCGCGCCAAATGGAGAAACTTGGTGTGCCGCATCCCCGGCAAAGAGCGCGCGACCATGGCGAAAGCTCTGCATGCGACGGCATTGAAAGGTGTAGATTGAGACCCATTCCAGTTCGAACTCAGCCTCCGGTCCCAGCATCTGCCGCACCCTTGCTTTGACGCGGTTTGGCTCTGTCTCCGTTTCCCGGTCGATGTCCCAGCCGAGCTGTAGATCGATGCGCCAGATGTCATCGGGTTGTTTGTGCAGTAGGGCAGATTGACCCGGATTGAATGGAGGATTGAACCAGAACCAGCGCTCGGTTGGAAAGTCAGCCGTCATCCGCACATCAGCGATGAGGAAGTTGTCTTCAAACACACGCCCCTCAAAGCCGAGGCCCAGCATATCGCGCAGTGGCGAGTTGGCCCCGTCACAAGCGACGAGCCAGTCTGTGGCAAGCGCGTAAGGTCCCTCTGGCGTATCTATGTTCAGAGTGACGTGTTGGTCGTCCTGGGATAGGCCAGTAACGCGGTTACCACCGCGTAGATCAACCGGCGCGCCTTCATCCTGCAAAGCGCGCAGACGGGAGACGAGCGCTTCTTCAAGATAGTATTGCTGCAGATTGATGAAGGCCGGTCGGCGATGGCCGTCTTCTGCCAGAAGGTTGAAATTGAAGATCTCATCGTCCCTCACAAAGACGCGGCCCAGGTTCCATTGCACACCCTTATCGACCAGCCCTTGACCGATACCCAGCCGATCCGCGATCTCCAACGTGCGTTTGGCAAAGCAGATCGCACGGGAGCCAGTGGAAATGCATGTGTTGTCATCAAGAATCAGCGTTGGCACGCCTCGCTGCGCCAGATCTATGGCGAGAGCCAGCCCAACCGGGCCGGCACCGACGATGGTAATAGGGTGATGGGCAGGCTCGCGCGTTTCCTGATCCGAGTGGCGCGCGTAGGGGTACAACTCCCGCTCTAATTTGGGCTGCTCACTCATATCCATCCGCCGACCTGCTCACCCTTGCAACGCCTCCCACATGTCCAGATCACGCTGCGCGGTCCAGATGCGCGGGTGCGCGATGCCGCGGGCCTCGTCATAAGCGCGGGAGACGTTGAAGGGCAGGCAGTGTTCGTAGATTGCATAGTCGGAAAACTTGGGGTCGCAGGCGGCGCGCACGGCGTCCCAAGCGTCTTTCAGCGGACCTCCTTTGGCGGCAACGCGCGCGGCGGGCGTGTAGGTTGAGGCCACGAAATCCCGCGTGCTTTCGATGGCTTTATCCACCATCTCGCGTCCCAATATCGCATCGCCTCGACCGGGCGCTATAGCATCAACTTCATAGGCTTTGATCGCGTCAAGCGTGCCGCTCCAATCGGCAAAATGCCCATCGCCGCAATAGCAAGCAGAGTGATATTCCACGATATCGCCGGTGAACATGACGTTCTCATCAGGCACATGGATGACGATATCGCCCGCCGTATGCGCGCGGCCTAGATGCATCAAATCCACGCGACGATGACCGAGATAGACCGTCATAGATCTTGAAAACGTCGTGGTTGGCCAGGTCAGACCAGGTATGCTCTCATGCCCTTCGAATAACCTCGGGAAGCGTTGAAATTCGCTGTCCCAGTCTTCCTTGCCACGTTCGGCGACCATACCACGTGCGGCGTCCAACATGATGATCTGATCCGCGCTATAGGCAGAGGCACCTAGTACCCGCACAGCATGATAATGGGTTAGTACCAGATGCGTGATCGGCTTATCCGTGACGCTGCGCACGCAATCAATAACTTTTTGCGCTAAACGCGGCGTCGCCTGAGCCTCAATAATCATCACGCTCTCGTCGCCAATAATCACCCCGGAATTTGGATCACCCTCGGCAGTGAACGCATAAAGATCGCGACCAATCTCGGTAAAAGAAATTGCCTTTTCAATCAGATCGCTTTGGGAGGCAAAACCTTTGGACATCTGTTCTTCCCTACTTAGCTAGACAGCCGCTAGAGCTTGTGATTCTGTGCGCCCATGCAGGCAACACGACTTCCCTATATTTTGACGCCGCTGATTACGCTGGCAACGGTTTTTATTCTTCTGCTCATGGGGCGCAATTTCACCTGTCCCTGTGGCTGGGTCGATCTTTGGGGCACGGTTAATACGAGCGAAGGCAGCCAGCAGGTATTTGATTGGTACACCCCGAGCCATTTGCTGCACGGCTTTATCTTCTACGCCGTGCTTTGGTTGGTGGCGCGAAAGGTGGATATCGGTTGGCGGCTGGCGATTGCGACCCTTATCGAGGCGGCATGGGAGATACTGGAGAACACCAATACGGTTATAGAACGCTACCGCGAAGCAACGATTTCGCTCGATTATTTTGGTGACAGCGTTCTGAATTCCGTCTCGGATATTGTTGCCATGTTTGCCGGGTTCTGGCTTTCGCACGTGCTGCCGGTTTGGGCAAGCTTTGCCATAGTCATAGGATTTGAAATACTGACAATGTCCATCATCCGTGACGGTTTGGCGCTTAATGTCATTATGCTGCTCTATCCGCTGGATATCATACGCGATTGGCAGTCAAGCGGTTAAGCCCAGTCAGCGACCGTTTGTTCGATATCGCCAAATATTGATACGCCATAATCGTCTTCCATCCAGATTTTGACCGAATCGCCCGGTTTCAAAAACTCGGTCTGCGCTTTGCCGTTTTCAATAATTTCCACCATGCGCTGTTCGGCGATACAGGCATAGCCTGCGCCACCTTGATAGACGGGAAGTCCTGGTCCACCGCCGCTGTCGCGATTGGAAACTGTGCCAGAACCGATGATCGTTCCTGCAGCCAATGAGCGCGTTTTGGCGGCGTGCGAAATAAGTCTCGGGAAATCAAAAGTCATGTCGACACCGGTTTCCAACCTGCCAAAAGGCGCACCGTTGAGATCGACATGGAGTAAACCATGCAGCTTACCATCACGCCAGCCGGGTAGAACATCGGGTGTGATTGCTATTGGTGAGCAGGCGCTGTGAGGCTTGGACTGAACAAATCCAAAGCCTTTGGCAAGTTCATCAGGGATCAGGTTTCGCAGCGATATATCATTGAGCAGCATAACCAGTTTGATCGCGCCTGCGGCTTCCTCTGGTGATGCGCCTTGTGGAACATAACTCGTGATAACGGCAACCTCCGCTTCAAAATCGATACCCCAATCGGGATCTGCCTTGATCGAGTCATTCGCACCAAGGAAGTGGTCAGACGCTCCCTGGTACATAAGTGGATCGGTCCAAAAATGTTCCGGCATTTCCGCACCGCGCGCCTGCCGGACAAGGGCCACGTGGTTTACATAAGCCGATGCATCAAGAAACTGGTATGCGCGCGGCATCGGGGCCTGAAATTCATAGCCTTCAAAAGCACGAAATGAGGCCACATCAACGCTTGCGTTGTCCTCCTCTAGCACATGAAGCAGAGTTCGGGCATCCACCTCAGCCATCATCTTTAGGTCATCGGACATCGCGACGAGCCAGTCGTCACGGAAGAGCTCAGCATGATCGGCGATCTTTGGCGGTCGCAAAGTTGCGAATTTCAATCTTCAATGTCCTCGTTTTCTTTTTTGCGACCTTTTAGCCAGCGGAGCACAACAAACAACGCGGCGAGCGCGATGATCCAAAATAAAAGATCTGCAAGTGCCGTCGGCATGATCAGTCTTTTTTGCCCGGGGTGCCGTCAAACTTCTTCTCAAGGCTTTCCCAGCAGTCGATGTAGTCATCCTGTAGTGGAGCCTCTTGCGCGGCGAAATGTGTCAGGTGCTGGGGAAAGCGGGTCTCGAACATAAACGACATGGTGTTTTCAAGCTTGTCCGGCCCAAGGTTGGAATTGGAGGCTTTCTCAAATGCATCCCTATCCGGCCCGTGTGGGAGCATCATATTATGGAGCGACATGCCCCCGGGGATAAACCCCTGCGGTTTGGCATCGTATTGGCCGTAAATATTGCCCATCAGTTCCGACATGATGTTCTTGTGATACCAGGGTGGTCGAAAGGTATTTTCCGCCACTGACCAGCGTTCACGGAAAAGGACAAAATCGATATTGGCGGTGCCTTCGACTCCCGACGGTGCGGTCAGCACTGTGAAAATCGACGGATCGGGATGATCAAATAGCACTGCTCCAACGGGGCAGTAATTTCGCATATCATATTTTAGCGGCGCGTAATTCCCGTGCCAGGCCACCACATCAAGCGGTGAGTGGCCAATATGGGTTTCATGAAATTGCCCGCACCACTTTATCACCACCGACGACGGCACTTCTCTATCCTCAAAGGCCGCAACCGGTGTTTTGAAATCGCGCGGGTTTGCCATGCAATTTGCCCCAATCGGTCCGCGGTCTGGCAGCGTGAACTTTTGCCCGTAATTCTCACAAACAAAGCCACGACATGGCCCCTCAATAACCTCAACTCGGTAAACCAGTCCACGCGGGATAAGAGCAAATTCCTTTGGTTCGATATCAATCACGCCGAGTTCGGTGCAAAACCGGAGCCGGCCTTCCTGCGGCACAATAAGCATCTCGCTATCGGCGGAATAAAAATACTGATCCTGCATTGAGGCGGTCACAAGGTAGATGTGGCTCGCCATGCCAACCTGCGTATTTACGTCTCCGGCAGTTGTCATTGTACGCATGCCGGTCAGCCACGTCAGAGGCGTCTTGCTATGGGGCACAGGGTTCCAGCGATACTGCCCCAAAGAGACCACGTCTTCATTGATGAGCGGCGCGGATTTCCAATAGGGAAGGTCGATCCGCTCATAGCGGTGAGAATGTTTTACCGATGGCCGAATGCGATAGCACCAGGTACGCTCATTGGCGTGGTTTGGTGCTGTGAATGCCGTGCCTGAAAGCTGCTCTCCATAAAGGCCATATTCGCATTTTTGAGGGCTGTTCATTCCCTGTGGCAGTGCGCCGGGCAAAGCCTCGGTCTCATAATCATTCGCAAATCCCGGCATATATCCGACATGAATTCCGGTCTGGTTGATTGCCTGCGTCAGGCCTTTAGTCTGCGTCTGGCGGTTCATGGCGTTGCTCCTCTTGGTCTTTAAGCTATCCATTGCAACCGACACAAACAAGGCAGGGCGAGATCGCAAGGGCTTTACATCGCGATTCAAAGCCTCGACATCTTGCGTTTATGAAGGCACATCCCAAAGGTCTGTTTATCACAACGCTTGGCGTTTTGTTCGTTGTGCCGGACTCTCTTTTTGTACGCTTAATTGAGGCCGAACCGCTTGTCGTCGCTTTCTGGAGGGGTATGTCCGCAGGGCTACTGGTCTTGTCCGGTGTTCTCTTATTCCAAGGGCCAAAGGTCATTCGAACATCGCTTTCGTCCGGCTGGCCCGGCTTGATCTATCTGGTTTTGATCGGTTCCACGGCGCCTGGCTTCGTTATGGCAATCACGCAAACCAGTGTGGCCAACGTGGTTTTTATCTTCGCCTCTATGCCCGTCTTTGCAGCCATCTTCAGCTGGATTTTTGTTGGTGAAGGCATAACGCAGCGCATGGCTTTGACCATGGTGGGCGTCTTCGTCGGGCTTTCGATCATTGCATATGGCTCTACCGAGAATGAGCTGGCCTCTTGGAAAGGTGATCTTTGGGCGCTTTTTGTCTGTGCGGCTTACGCTGGGGCGCTGACTGCGTTGCGCAAGGTTAAGAATGTTTCGATGGTGCCTGCGGTGCCAATTGCCTATATCGGATCGGCTTTGGTGTTTTTACCCTTCATCTCTCCTCTCGCGCCGGTGCCGGAACAATGGCACCTGCTGCTGATGCATGGTGGTTTCATCGCCGTTGCAACCTGCCTGCTGACCCTTGGTCCCCGCTACATCAGCGCAGCGGAAGTCTCTTTGCTGATCCTTTTGGAGTCCGTCCTCGCACCGATTCTGGTTTGGGCGATGATAGGCGAGGACCCAGGCCCCTGGGCGATAATTGGCGGCGTAGTGGTGATCGGAGTACTGTTTGCCTCGAACCTGATTTTGTTGATGCGGCGACGGGCAGTCTGAAAGCACGAATTTCGGCAATGAGCCCATTTTACCGGATGCTGCACCGCGCACGAAGATCCGGTCCTCGAGAGGTCGCCAAAAATGCGACAAATTCAAACTGGGTTCTGCCAAGGGTCAGTGTCACAAGATTTCTCCACGATATCAGTGAACCTACTACCGGTAAAAGAAGACCGTTTTAGCATTTATTTTCACTGCAAAAACCTGGAAGACTGTCTGATGGCACTAAAATTGCTATGTGAGCCGCATGAGAATTACTTTTGATACGAACTGTCTGATAAATTACTTCGACACGCAAAGTGATACCGCGATTTCTTCGGAGGAAATTGCCCAACTTTTGCGTTATGCAACCAATGGAAAGTTATCGATTGTCATATCGACTAGAGCCGAAGCAGACCTCAACCAAGACAAGGATTAAGTCAGACGAGACCGGATTAAGAAAAACTTGGTCATGTTTGACGTCATTGGTTCTGTGTTGAGGTGGGATGGATCAAAGTGGGATAGTGGCGACGTCTGGGCAGATGGCGAACCTGGCGCACTCGCTGATGAGATTCAGAAGATCTTGTTTCCTAACCTGCAGCGAGAAGAAAAACGTTTTGGTAACAAAATTCGCGACGTTGACCACTTAGTTGCACACGCACTCGATAAGCGGGACATTTTTGTTACTGATGATGGTCACCTAAATCGTCGCGGAGATGAGCTTGCGAAGTTTGGCATCGTTGTCATGCGTCCTGCGGCGTGTCTCGCGTATGTCGATGCAATCGAAGCGCGCAGCGTCCGCCGGACGCTACCACCAGATTCCCTAACCGAGTATTATTGCTCTGCGTTATCTGGGGCGGTCTCGTTTGATTATTCGAACAACAATGGCAGATACGCCCTAGGAGTGGGCCACTTTCTGTTCGAAACAAAATGGTCAAAGGCTGGTAAGACGAGAATCCATGCTTACAACGACCCAAGTAGCATTGATGGGCTTGCGCTCGCAAAAGACGTTAACGACATTTCTCAGATCGTCGACGCATCTTCCTATGATTACTCGTCGCGGACGCGGCCACCTCGTTTGGGGCAGGTCGTAATTTGGCGGAATGACAATGGCCTCTACGCGGCCACTAAAATTAGGGAGATTGATAATGATGCTAGAGGAGATGCCTCAGATAGGCTCGACTTTGAGTTCAAGATTATTATCAAGGGTGGAAACTTCACATAATGACCCTATGCGTACCGTCGGCCCCCAAAGCGGACGTTCGTAACCGTGTTTTGAATGACAGCTTCGTCCACAAAGCTGACATCTAGGGCTTCTCAATTTTTATCAAATCAGGCCGCCTGTCGCGCGTCAATGCTTCGGACATTTCCCGGCGCCATTTTTCAATCTCACCATGATGACCTGATAGAAGGACATCGGGAATCTCCCGGCCGTTCCATTCGGCGGGGCGCGTGTATTGAGGGTGTTCCAGACGTCCATCGGAAAAGCTCTCCAACTCGGTGGAGGCTTCATTTCCAAGCACGCCGGGTAGCAGACGTACGGTAGCGTCAAGGACGGCTTGAGCGGCGATTTCACCGCCCGTCAGAACGTAATCCCCGATGCTAATCTCTTCGACCTCATAGTGATCTATTACCCGTTGATCCAGCCCCTCGAACCGGCCGCAAATCAGCGTTACACCCGGAGCAGTGGCAAGTTCTACGGCACGTTTCTGCGTGAACGGCGTGCCGCGTGGGCTCATGTAAATAAGTGGCGCGGCCTTCGGAGCACTCTCTCGTGCATGATCGATCGCGCGACCCATCACATCAGCCCGCAGCACCATGCCAGCGCCACCTCCGGCAGGCGTATCGTCTACATTGCGATGTTTGCCTTCGCCAAACTGACGGAGATCAATTGCATCCAATTGCCAAAGGCCGTCTTTGAGTGCCTTGCCGGTCAGGCTTTCGCCCAAAACGCCTGGGAATGCCTCTGGCAGAAGCGTGATTACCTGGGCATGCCATGCGCGCGCCAAACGATCGGTTCCCTCCATCAAGGAACGAGGCTGCTTCGAGGCAGTGATCGACTTGCGCCCGTGGGATTTTGAGGGTGGCAGAGACATGACCTACAATACGCCTTCTGGTGGGTCGGCAATGATACGATTTGCCTTTAGGTCAACGGTTGGCACAACCTCTTGCGTAAATGGCAAGAGAACCGTTGCGGAGCCGCTATTCAACTGCACCTCTAGGATATCCGAGGCGCCGTGGTTGAGGACGGATTTGATGTGCCCCAAAGCAGCGCCCCCAGTGTCGAAGACTTCGAGGCCGATTAGATCGGCGTGATAAAACTCGTCATCCGGCAGATCAGGCAAGCGGTCGCGTTCAACATAAAGTCTTGTGCCCCGCAAAGCGTCGGCCTGTTCTTTGGTGGCTATGTCCGAAAGGCGGACAACAAGAGAGCCCTTTGTCGTCTGGCTTGTCAATGTGATGGTGAAGTGTTTGGAGCCATCCTCGTTTGAAACGGCACCATAGGCGGCGACGTCTTCCGGATTTGAAGTGAATGACTTTAGCCGCATTTCGCCCCGCACTCCGAATGCCCCTGCAAGAGCTGCTATGCAGACGCGATCAGTCATTTACGGTACAAAGGCCCCGTGCATAGCTGCCACCTACGGTCTCGCAGGTCGCTTGCGTATTGTTGCGCTCGTAAAAAACGCCCACTATGAAAGCGATAGCGCACAGGAACAAAAGGCGGATGAGGCGGAACACTTAGCACACCTCTAGAGCTATATCGGCACTGCGGGTCTCCCAACCTGCTCGTTCAAGCTCTGGCATGTCCTGGTTCGCCTCGGGCCAGCCCACGCATAGATAGCCCACCAAAACCCAATCATTAGACACGCCTAAGTCTTTCTTGAGCTGCTCTGGATCAAGAATTGAAACCCAACCGACGCCGAGACCATGGGCCCTGGCAGTGAGCCAGAATTGCACAATTCCAGCCACCACCGAATAGCGTCGCATCTCGGGCATTGTGCCTGCGCCGAGTCCAGCACCCTTGTCTGTCTGCTCATCGCAGAAGATCGCTAGTTGCACAGGAGCTTCTTGCATGCCGGATAGTTTAAGCGTGCCGTAAAGCTTGGCTTGTTCTCCCTCGTAGCCAGCTAAGGCTTGTGCGTTGGAGCTGGTAAAGTTTTGCAATGCCGCATCGCGAGACGTCTTGCTTTTGAGTTGCACCAACCGCCAAGGCTCGCTTAGCCCTACGGAAGGGGAGTGTGTAAAGCTCTGTAGGCAGGTCGATAACAGAGCCTCGTCGACGTCATCTGTGCGAAAGCGGCGCACGTCGCGCCGCCACCGCATAAGCAGGTCGAGCTCTTCCTGAAACGATTGCGAAAACTGAACCATGGCAGGTGGAGATATCCCAGTTTAGCCTTCTTCCTTGGCCTCTGTGTCTGCGGGCGCTTCTTCTTCCGCAGGTGCCGCGTCTTCGGCCGGTGCTTCTTCTGCTGCGGGTTCTTCTACCGGCGCCTCTTCTTGTGCGGCTTCCGCCTCGGCAGCTTTGCTGGCTTTCTCTTCAGCGCGATCTTTGGCCTTCTGACCAGGCTCTGCCTTTTGCGGATTGTTGCGGTCTTTCTTTTCGGCTGCACCTGCGGCCTCTAGGAAGCGCGAAATCCGGTCCGTTGGTTGTGCACCTTTGTCGAGCCAATACTGGATACGCTCCATGTTCATCTTTACCCGTTCTTCGCTGTCCTTTGGCAAAAGCGGATTGTATGTGCCCAGTTTTTCGATAAAGCGCCCATCGCGCGGCATGCGCGAGTCTGCCGCAACGATGCGATAAAAGGGGCGCTTCTTGCTGCCGCCACGGGCAAGTCTGATCTTCATGGCCATTGATGTTTTCTCCTTTAATGGCGTTTGAGGCGTGGGTTTTCACCACACTACGTCTGGTGTTTTTTGTGATGTTGAATGACTTCAGCGATGATGAAATTCAGGAAGTTCTTGGCAAATTCCGGGTCGAGATCGGCCCGGCTTGCCAGGTCTTCGAGGCGTGCGATCTGACGTGCCTCGCGATCTGGGTCTGAGGGTGGCAGGTCATGTTTGGCCTTAAGCTTTCCAACGGCCTGGGTGTGCTTAAATCGCTCGCCGAGCGTATAGACAAGGATTGCGTCCAGGCGGTCGATGCTTTCGCGATGTTCTTTGAGCAATTCTGCGGCGCGCGCTGATGTATCAGTCAAGAGCCCATCCTTTCGGCTTAAAAAGTGGGTCGGCATAATGGGCGAGCTCCATCTCGATGCCGTCGCGTATCTGCCCGGATGAGAGCCGCTCGGGAGAGGGATGCCGGTAAACAACGTCAGAGCCATCGATAGTGGCCGCAGTTTTGTCTTTGACACAGCCCAAACGCTCTGCGAGCCGGATTGAGTCTAGGTTTTTGGGATCGATATAGCTTACTGCACCATCCCAGCCTGCGTTGTAAAAATGCTCGCGCACCGCATGGGTGGCCTCAAGGGCATAACCCTTGCCCGCCTTTTCCGGCCAGATGATCCAGGCGATTTCGCGTTCAGGCCATTTAGCTGGAAACCAGCCGCCAGCCATGCCAAGCGTTTCATCGTTTTCGCGATCATGGATCATCCACATGCCGTAACCGCGGACCTCCCAATGCCCGATTTCCGCCGCATAAAGCATCCAGGCCTCATAAGCATTCAGAGGACCGCCCATGAATCGCGACCTGTAAGAGGCAAAGGTTGCTTTGAAATCTGGATAATCCTCCGGCTCCGGGCCGCGAAGGACCAAGCGTTTTGTTTCCAGAACTGGGATGTCGCGATGGCCCATCTCAGACAGCACCTTTCAAGATTTCAGGCCCTGGGTGTCGGTAAAGGTGATCTTCGCCCATCTCAACGTTATCGTAGGAGCGCTCAAAGATTGCGCCGAGCCTTTGGGCCAGTGCTACAGACCGGGTGTTGTTGGGCAAGATGTTGGAGGTGAGCGTGTCGAACCCGAGGTCTGCGTACGCCCATTCGCGTGCGCACGTCGCACCTTCAAAGGCTATGCTGCGGCCTTCAAATCCTGCATAGACCAGCCAACCGAGCTCCGGCTCGGGCCAGCCTTCGGGATTCCAGATGCCGGTCATGCCGCATGGTGCGCCGGTTTCTTTCCACTCCATGGTGAAATAGCCATAGCCGTGCAGCGCCCAATGGCCGATTGACATTGCAAACCAGCGCCATGCCTTTGGGCGGTCCTTTTCCGTACCGAAGCCCGCAGATCGTTCTTGGTCCAGCAGAAAGCGGCAAAGCGGCTCGAAGTCCTCGGGCTCAGGGCCACGAAGGATAAGGCGTGATGTCTCCAGCCTGGGTATGGCGAGTGAAAGCGTCATACGGCGGTTCCCAAAAGAACGCGCTGCCGCGCGGCTCGTACCCACAAAAAGTCGACGAAATTCTTGGATTTTGACCGTTGAGCTTTTGGCTCTCGGGGGAGCCTCCGGCGGGGATATTTGCAGCAAAAAGAAAGCATGGGATTATTTCTTTTTTCCAAAACCAGAGAGGCCCGGGGGCAGTTGCATACCGCCTCCGCCAAGACCGGGAAGGCCACCGCCAGGTAGACCCTTGCCCATTTGCTTGGCTGCTTGCTCGAGTGCTTTGGGATCCATGCCTGCGGCTAGATCTTCTGGTGAGGGCCCACCTTTGCCGAACATGCCTTTCATAGCCTGTTTGAGCATGCCGCCTTTGCCCATTTTGCCCATCTTCTTCATCATGTCTGACATTTGCCGCTGCATTTTGAGCAATTTGTTAAGCTCGGACACTTCCTGGCCTGAGCCTGCGGCGATACGTTTCTTGCGGGACGCTTGCAGCAGTTTGGGATTGGCGCGCTCTTTTTTAGTCATCGAGTTGATCAGAGCCACCTGGCGGGCGATGACTTTGTCGTCAATGCCAGCCTCGGCCATTTGTTTGGACATCTTTCCTGCGCCGGGCATCATCGACATCATGCTTTCCATGCCGCCCATCTTTTGCATTTGTTCCAACTGCATCTTCAGATCGTTCATGTTGAACTGACCCTTGGTGAAGCGGCGCATCATCTTTTCGGCTTGTTCAGCCTCAATTGTCTCTTGTGCTTTTTCCACCAGCGAGACGATATCGCCCATGCCGAGAATGCGGCCTGCGATACGCTCCGGTTCAAAGGTCTCAATTGCGTCCATTTTCTCGCCAAGACCAACAAAACGGATGGGCTTGCCGGTTACGGCGCGCATCGATAAGGCGGCACCACCGCGTCCGTCGCCGTCCATCCGCGTCAGGACGACGCCAGATACACCGATCTTGTCGTCGAACTCTGTGGCAACATTGACCGCGTCTTGACCGGTCAGACCGTCAACAACAAGAAGAGTCTCGCGCGGGTTGGCGACATCGCGCACGGCTGCGGCCTGGGCAATGAGTTCCTGATCGATATGCAAACGCCCGGCAGTGTCGAGCATGTAAACATCGTAGCCGCCTAGAGAGGCCTGTGTTTTGGCGCGTTTGGCGATAGCAACCGGGTCTTCACCTTTGACGATCGGGAGCGTGTCAACGCCGATCTGCTTGCCCAGAATTTCAAGCTGTTCCATCGCAGCCGGTCGATTGACGTCGAGCGAGGCCATCAGCACGCGTTTGCCTTCGCGGTCATTTAGCCGTTTTGCGAGTTTTGCGGTGGTTGTGGTTTTCCCAGAGCCTTGCAGGCCGACCATCAGGATTGGCGCGGGTGGATTATCGATCTTGAGCGCGCCAGGGTCTTTTTCTCCGGTCAGGGTTTCGACTAGGGCATCATGAACGATCTTTACGACTTGCTGGCCCGGTGTAACGGATTTCGTGACCGCTTGTCCGGTTGCGGCTTCCTGCACGCGAGATATAAAATCGCGAGCCACCGGGAGGGAGACGTCCGCCTCAAGCAGCGCAACACGCACCTCTCGCAAGGCGGTCTTTACGTCTGCCTCTGACAAAGCGCCTTGTTTGGTAAGTCGGTCAAAGACGCCAGAGAGACGCTCGGAAAGATTTTCAAACATGCCTCGGCCTCCTTTGCCGTTTTCGTTTTGCTGCCCTAAAGATAAGGGCAACGGCTCAAACCACAAACGCCCCCACGGGCGCAACGCGCTGGTGGAGGGCGATCCCGGGTAGTACCCAAGGGACCGGAAGGCGCAGTGCTTCCGGATAGATGCTCTGGCTGATAGGTGTTTGGAGGGATCATGTCAACGGGGAAGAAAATGCAGACCGATTGGGATCGTTCAGCCAAGGCTTGGCTTACGCACGTTGGTGATGAAGGGGATTTCAGCCGTAAGAACGTGCTTGACGGGCCGATGTTGCAGCGCGTCCAAAACTGCGATGGTCCGCGTGTCCTGGATATTGGATGCGGAGAAGGCCGGTTTTGCCGGCTTATGTCAGAGCTGAGTCTCGATGTGACAGGCGTTGATCCAACGGAAGAACTGTTGGTTGTTGCCCGGGAAAAGGGCGGTGGCACTTATGTTAATGCGCAGGCAGAAGAGCTACCGTTTTGGGATAATGAGTTTGATCTTGTGGTGTTTTACCTGTCGCTGATCGATATCGCAGGATTGCTGCAAGCGATTAGGGAGGCCACGCGTGTTTTGAAACCAGGCGGGCGCGTTTTGGTTGGCAATCTCAGCCCCTGGATCACATCGAGCCAAGGCGCAGATGGGGAGGATTGGCAGCGCCAATCCGATGGTAGCGTCAAGATGCGAATGGCGCATTACCTGGATGAATTTGCCTATCGCGCAAATTGGAACGACATCGATATCGAGAACTGGCACCGTCCGCTCTCGGCTTATATGCGGGTGTTTCTGTCGTTGGGCTTGAGGCTCATATATTTTGATGAACCGAAAGCCATTGACGATTCATATAAGGGTTATGATCAAGCGCCGTATCTTTATCTGATGGAGTGGCTGAAACCCTAAAGCCACATTTCCCGGTGAGTGAAGGTTTTTGGCAATGCCGTGCCGCATTTGCGCCGCGATCCTTTGTAAAGCGTGTGTATATGGAAGCATTGGTTCTCATTTTTGCCGAGATTATAATTGCTTGTCTTGCGCCGGTTTTTGCAGCCATTGGGGCATTCATCGGCTTGCTTTTCGAGCTCTTACTTCTGCTATTCGGTGGCCGCTTTGCTCGTTTTGTCGAAAAGCGACGCAAGATGCGGGCGCAAGCCAAAGGGAAAGCCTTTGAGCTTAGAAAGCCATTGATCCAGCGCAAAGTTGTGCACTGGGTAGCCGGCGCATCCGCAGTCGCTGGTGTTGCTGGCGTCGCCGCTTCTTACATTTTGTTTCAGCCAATCCTCCGCCATGTTTTGGACGTCGCCAGCAAGACGGCAGGCATGAGCGTAGATTACGGTCGTGCCAGCGGCTCGCTTCTTGGCGGACATGTGGTGCTTCAAGGGCTTGAGATGCGACGGGTACATGACACCGGCCTGGCTTTTGACCTTGAGATTGAACGCGCCGAGGTGGATGTCTCTCTGTGGAGCCTTATTGATGGGCCGCCAACGCTGGCTCTCGGTCACGTGGTTGGTATGACGGGCCAGATCACGCCGCCGTTGCAAAATGAGAAAAAGAAAGGTCTGCCGAAACCGCGCAAAGCGTTTCGGGCCGATCTGTTTTCAGCGCAGGATGTGGATCTTCAGATTACCCCAAGAGGAGAGGAGCCTTTTGCAGTGGTTATAGACAGTGCTAGAGTTGCACCTTTTCGTAGTGGTCTAGCCGTATTTGATCTTTTGTTTCGCTCCAACATGAAAGCCGAAATTGCGGGGCAATCGATGCTCGTGGAGACCCGAAAGCTTGGCGAAAACGGTCGTGAGACGCGCTGGGCTTTTGAAGATGTGGACGCTGCGCAATTACAGCGTATCCTTCCGAAGGCGCCGCTGACTTGGATAGACGAGGGCCGTATTACTGCGACCGTATCGGACCAGTGGAGCTTGGAGGATGATTTTGTCGATATGGACTGGCGTATCGCCACAGTTGACATGCAACTGTCTGTACCGTCGCAGGCTAGTAGAGCAGAGCGTGTACTAGCGAGAGGCCTCGGAGCCTATGTCAATCGCTTTGGTGGCGATGTGGACTTTCGGTATCAACTGGCGCTCGATCCAGAAGAGGTTGCTGCGCTGCGCGAAGGCAATCTGGATCAATTCTGGCAGATGGTTCTTTCGGGCATAATGAAAGGCGGCGTTTCCCAAGCTGAAGCAAAAGGCGCGGCCGTAGACGTCGTCGAGGACGAAAAGCCCGGAGCGATTGACAGACTTAAATCGATCTTCAAGAAGGACGCGCCCACCGAGTGATCAGGGCGTTCAAGTTGGAGAATAAACCTAATGGTCGATGCCTCATCGCGTTTTCAGGATAGCCTACCCGTAAGCTCTGACGCGCTTTTGGATCAGATGCGTGCCACCGGCATTGAATTTAAGTTATTCGAACACAAACCTCTGCGCACAGTAGAGGACTCCAAAACTGTTCAAGGGGTAGATGTGCCCAAAGCTCCTGGTCGGGCCAATATCAAAAACTTCTACCTGCGAGATAAGAAAAAACGGAACTACTTGGTTGTTCTAGAACAGGACCGTGTTGTCGATTTGGCCGATTTGGGTGCCAAGATTGGCGCGGGAAAGGTGTCTTTTGGCTCACCCGACCGGCTCATGGAGTATCTGGGTGTGAGGCCCGGTGCGGTTAGTCCGTTGGCGATGATGAATGGTTCCCAAAAGGGCGTGTGCCTCTATGTGGACAAGATGTTGCGCGTTGCTGAGTGGATTCATGCGCATCCTTTGGTCAATGATCGAACCGTGGCCATCAGGCCAGCGGATCTTGAAAAGCTGCTGGCTGGCTGGGGTGTTGAATTAAATTGGTTTGATCCCGCTGACTGAACGCGGGATGCATATTTTGAAACGTTGGCGTCGCTTGCATCGGAAAATCAACCAGATGGTTGAATATAGTAAAACCGCTGAATCAGCCATTTTCGGCGGTCATAATGGGTCAGAAGTGATTTATTTTATATGATAATTCAATTACTTAAGGTGTTACAGGCTCCGCTTGACTCATCACCTCAGCGGACGTAGCACATATCCAACGGGACCAGAGGTGCGCACGTGCAAGATCCTGACCGGCGTGAACGGCTGAAAAGGCTTGAAGCCAAGCTGGACGAGCTCCGAGAAACGGAACAGCCGGCGCCTCATATGGACACCCATTACAGTCAGGCGCAGCTTGCCTGGCGCATGGTGATTGAATTGGTTGCCGGTCTACTGATCGGGTTTGGTTTGGGATACGGGCTTGATTACCTCCTGGGTACGCTGCCGATATTCCTGATCATTTTAACGCTGCTGGGACTGGCGGCTGGCATCAAAACAATGATGCGGAGCGCGCAGGAAATACAGCAGGAGAACATGGCGGAAACGCCAAACGGGACTGCGCCCACCAAGGGTGACGAGGAGAAGATGAACCATGGCGGATGACGCGAGCGGCACGGAACTGGTCTTTCACCCGATGGATCAATTCATAGTAAAACCTCTGTTTGGAGATGGGCCCGTTGGTTTGTTCACGGTAACCAATGTCACGCTGTGGATGGCGCTTACCGTTCTGGCGATCTTTGCACTGCTGGTACTTGGCACATCAGGTCGCTCCACGGTTCCAAGCCGCGTTCAATCTATCGCCGAGCTGGCTTACGGCTTTATCCGGAAGATGGTTGAAGATGTGGCTGGTAAAGACGCCCTGCCTTACTTCCCGTACATATTCACGCTTTTTATGTTCATCGTGTTCTCTAACTTCCTCGGGCTTTTACCTTTGGCATTCACCACGACAAGCCATATTGCTGTGACGGCAGTGATGGCGATGGCGGTTTTCCTCGCAGTCACGATCTTGGG
The DNA here is from genome assembly GCA_038531775.1 of Pseudomonadota bacterium. GTDB lineage: Bacteria > Pseudomonadota > Alphaproteobacteria > Rhodobacterales > Rhodobacteraceae > Roseovarius. The sequence goes on from JBCBBI010000003.1 coordinate 36,113, forward strand.
GTTCGTCAAAAACGGCGCAGGTTTCCTGAGCGTGTTCTGGATTGGCTCTGCGCCGCTCGCGTTGCGTCCAATCCTGGCGCTTATCGAAGTAATCTCATACTTTGTGCGTCCGGTGAGCCACTCTATTCGTCTTGCTGGCAATATGATGGCCGGGCACGCAGTGATCAAAGTATTCGCGGCCTTCGCGCCGATGATCCTCATCGGCTGGATTGGTGTGGTGGTTACCCCACTTTCCATCCTTGCGATCACGGCAATCTACGCACTTGAGGTGCTCGTGGCCTTTATCCAGGCCTACGTGTTCACAATTCTGACCTGTGTTTACTTGAAGGATGCGCTTCATCCTCATCACTAATGCGAGGCGTGGGTCTTCACCCACCCTACGGAAACAACGAAACAACTCAAATTCCAACGTAAGGAGTATCGAAATGGAAGGCGACGTCGTACAAATGGGTGCATATATTGGTGCTGGTCTGGCCTGTACAGGCATGGGCGGTGCTGCTGTGGGTGTGGGCCACGTGGTTGGTAACTTCCTCTCAGGCGCTCTGCGCAACCCATCGGCCGCAGGTGGCCAAACAGCGACCATGTTCATTGGTATCGCGTTCTCGGAAGCGCTTGGGATCTTCTCGTTCCTCGTAGCCCTTCTGTTGATGTTCGCGGTCTAAGGCCGGCGACACCTGATCCTTACGAAAGGTTGAGGGGCCGTCGCGCCCTTCACCTGCTGTAAAAAAGCATCCCTGGGAGGACGCTTATGGCAGACGAAAAAGAATATAACGCAGCTGACGCCGCCAGTACCTGTGTAGACGCAGGCGGAGGTGCTCTTGGCATGCCTCAACTTTGCGGTGACTGGTTCGGCAATCAGATTTTCTGGCTGGTGATTACGCTGGTCGTGATCTTTGTCATTCTGTCGCGCATTGCTATTCCGCGGATCGCGGCCGTCTTGGCAGAACGACAAGGTACTATTACTAACGATCTTGCCGCTGCGGAGGATTTCAAAGCACGAGCTGTAGAGGCCGAGGAAGCTTATAACAAGGCGTTGGCCGACGCGCGTGCAGAAGCGCAGAAGATTGTGGCGCAGACAAGGGCGGAGATCAAAGCGGAGTTGGATGTGGCAACTCAAAAAGCTGATGCTGAGATTGCGGCAAAAGCAGCCGAAAGCGAAGCGGTGATCTCTGAAATTCGTGCAGGTGCAATGGAGAGCGTCAAGGACGTCGCCAAAGAAACCGCCAAAGAGCTGGTGGCGGCGATGGGCGTCAAAGCTGATGCGAAGTCCATCACTTCGGCAGTAACTGCTAAACTGAAAGGTTAAGGCTATGAGATATTTGCTTGCATCACTCGTGACCTTGACCGGTGCAACCCCTGCATTTGCCGCAAAAGGCCCATTTTTCTCACTGGCCAACACTGACTTTGTGGTTCTGATAGCATTCCTGCTTTTTGTAGGTGTGCTGGTCTACCTCAAGGTGCCAGGTTTGCTGGGCGGTTTGCTCGATAAGCGCGCTGATGGCATCAAAAGTGAGCTTGATGAGGCGCGAGCACTGCGCGAAGAGGCCCAGAGTCTACTTGCGAGCTATGAGCGTAAACAGAAAGAAGTAAAAGAACAGGCGGATCGTATTGTTGCTGCAGCCAAAGAGGAAGCATCCGAGGCCGCAGAGCTTGCCAAGAAAGATCTCGCCGTTTCAATTGATCGTCGCATCAAAGCCGCAGAAGACCAGATCGCTTCGGCTGAAGCCGGAGCCGTCAAGGACGTGCGGGATCAGGCAATCACCGTTGCCGTTGCTGTTGCTCGGGAAGTTGTCGCGAAAAGCATGAGCGCCGCTGATGGCAAATCGCTCATTGACGGCGCGATATCAGAGGTCGAAGCCAAGCTTCACTAACAGGTATGAAGTTGAAACCCAGCATGCCGGCTTGTTGTCTGGGATTTTATATAGGAAAAGGGGGCCGTTTAATCGGCCCCTCATTTCGTCCTGCCGCGTTCGAAACAATTGATAAACAAAAATCACTTTGCATGATTTGTTTGCTGTCATTCGGTATAAGCGATGCGATTCGAATCGGTCAACTGGGCTTGATTCTATTTCCAGCCTTCGCAGGTAACTTTTTGTATCTTGCCGAAACGACAGCGCGTTGAATTCGCTTGAGGCAAAGTGCGCGCAGCGCTAATCCAGTGCGGCGAAGGAGAGCAGGGATGAGTTTTAACACGTTTGGACGGATGTTTCGGGTCACCACCTGGGGCGAAAGCCATGGACCAGCGCTCGGTGCGACCGTCGACGGCTGCCCGCCAGGCGTGGATGTTGATGAGGCATTTATTCAACGGTTTCTTGACCGTCGACGCCCCGGCCAGAGCAAATACACGACACAACGTAAAGAGGCGGACGAGGTAAAAATACTCTCTGGCGTTTTTGAAGGCCGCACAACGGGTACGCCGGTGCAGCTTATGATCGAAAACACGGATCAGCGCAGTAAGGACTATGGTGATATTGCCGAGACGTTTCGACCAGGTCATGCCGATATCACCTATCATCAGAAATATGGTCATCGCGATTACAGGGGGGGCGGGCGAAGCTCTGCCCGAGAAACGGCCGCGCGCGTTGCCGCCGGCGGATTGGCCCGCGCAGCTTTGAAGGCTTTGGTGCCCGATCTTGAGATCAAGGGCTATATGACCCGCATGGGTGAAATGGAGATCAACCGAGACGACATCGATTGGGATGTGATCGACGGCAATGACTTCTTCTTGCCAGACGTAAAAGCGGTCCCGGATTGGGAGAGCTATCTTCAGAAAGTGCGTAAAGGGCATAATTCAGTCGGAGCGGAAATAGAAGTTGTTTGCAGACGAGCGCCTGCAGGTCTTGGCGCGCCCGTATACGGCAAGATCGACACCGATCTGGCAATGGCAATGATGTCGATCAACGCGGTTAAGGGTGTCGAGATCGGTGAAGGCATGGCGGCAGCACGCCTCAAAGGCACGGACAATGCCGATGAAATTTTCATGGGTGAAAACGGCCCTGAGTATAGCTCCAACCATTCCGGCGGTATTTTGGGTGGTATTTCGACCGGTCAGGATATCGTCGTGCGATTTGCGGTAAAGCCGACCTCATCCATCCTGACGCCGCGTCGCTCGATCAAAATGGATGGCACGCCAACCGAGGTTGTCACGCGAGGCCGTCATGATCCGTGTGTGGGTATCCGAGCCGTGCCTGTTGGTGAGGCGATGATGGCCTGTGTAGTTCTCGATCACCTGCTTATGCATCGCGGACAGGTCGGTGAAGGGCTACGAGGGAAGATCGGGCTTTAGCGCTGTTTTTGCCGGGCCAACTGCACGGTCAGAATGCCGATTGTTATAATCATAACGCCAATGCCATCCCAGATGCTGAGTTTTTCGCTCAATATGATCGCCGCGATTATTACGCCAAAGAATGGATTGAGAAAGTGAAAGGTAGCTGCCTTTATGGCCCCTATCCTGTTGACCAGGGCAAACCAAATAAGCGTAGCCGCGAGTCCTGGCACAAGTGTGGTGTAAATAAATGCTACGATCAACTGCCACGACCAAGTGATGACGATGGTCTCAGTCGTAGCACCGACGAGCCCAAGCGCCGCGGCCCCAACGAGCATTTGCAGGCCTACGATCATTAACAGGTTCCCTCCAGAAGACGCGCCCCGAACAGCAAGGGTTGCGATTGTGAGAGCCACAACGCCAACCACGCAAAGTACAACGCCGTAGGGATCAGCGCCTCCCTGCAGTCGTGAGCCCATAATGATCATGACGCCGAGGGTGCCTGCCACCAACCCTGCAAAGCCCATTGCCCCTATACGCTGACCGAATATTCCCCAGCTGGCAACAGCGACGAGTAAAGGCATAGACGATGCGATTATAGCAGCGAGCGAAGCATCTACTGTCTGCATAGCAACGAAATTCAGTCCAAGGTAAAGCGCGTTTTGAGATAGCCCAAAGATGACGGTCGCCCGCCATTGCACTGGCGTTAGCTTCCAAGTTTGCCCGAGGGCCTTGGCGATGGCGATACCTATAACACCGGATATAAGAAAACGGAGGGCAAGCGCACTTATGGGAGGAGCGTTGGCCACGATGATACGCGCAGACGTAAAAGCGCTGGACCACATAATGACGAAAGCCAGGCCCATTATGATCGCGCGAAAGTCCATTCAGAGTATCTCAAAACAAAAGGGCCGCCTGTGGGGCGACCCTTTCTTAAACTCTCAAAGATTACAAGATCAGCCGTTAACGCTTTCCTTCAGCGCTTTGGCGATCGTCATTTTGACAACCTTATCCGCAGGCTTTGGAAGCATCTCACCGGTGGCCGGGTTGCGTACCGTACGCGCTGGGCGCTCACGGCAATAAATTTTGCCGACACCTGGAAGTGTGACCGCGCCTCCGCCAGAAACTTCGCGCGTTATCACGTTGATCATTGCGTCAAGTGCACCGCTTGCTGATTTCTTGTCACCGCCCATTTCATCGGCCAAAGCCGCAACGAGCTGGGTTTTGGTCATTGGTTTTGCCATTGTTGCTGGTCTCCTAAAACTGCCCGTTTCTTGGGCCTCATCTAATAGTTTTAACTGCATCTTGTGGTTTAACACAACAAATAGTGCAGTAAAATAAGGTTTTTGCGCGATTTAAAGCGCGATTTTAGCCTAAACCGGTGCTCATTTGCCGATTGAGCCCAATTAGGTCGACCGAAATGTCTATTCCTCTGTTTGTGCCATTCTGGCGACGCAACGCGCAGGTGGTCTATTTTTAAGTGTTTTCGTTGTGGCGCTGGTCTCGAACCTGTTGGATGTGAAATAAAGACGAAGCTTACAACAAGGAGTTATTTATGGCGCAGGTGCTCTTTTCCTTTGGTCACGGCTACTCGGCACAGGCGCTTTCTCGGCTATTGCTGCCGCAAGGCTGGAAAATCTTCGGCACGACCCGTACCGAGGAAAAGGCTGAACGTTTGAAGGCACAAGGCATCACTCCCCTGATTTGGCCGGGGGACGATATACTCGAGCCGTTGTCGCAGGCGACACATTTACTTCAGTCGGCAGGACCTGAAGGCGAAGGCGGTGACCCGGTGCTGCAACGAGCACGGGCTGAGATCGAAGCACAAGCGGCCAGGCTCACTTGGGCCGGATACCTTTCGACGACCGGTGTCTACGGCGACCATGCAGGCGCTTGGGTTGATGAGACCACGCCACTTAAACCAGCAACATCTCGTGGTCAGCTTCGAGTAGATGTAGAGGCCGCTTGGCAAGAAATTAAGGGTTTGCCGCTGCATATTTTTCGACTGGCAGGAATTTATGGCCCAGGTCGTGGGCCATTTGCCAAGGTTCGCAATGGGACAGCGCGGCGCATTATTAAGCCGGGTCAGGTTTTCAGCCGCATCCATGTTGAGGATATTGCACAGGTTCTGGCGGCTTCAATTGCGCAGCCCAATCCCGGCGCCATCTACAATGTGTGTGATAATGCGCCTGCGCCGCCAGAGGATGTGATTGGTTATGCGGCTGAACTCCTTGGGATGCCATTGCCGCCGGCCGTAAATTTCGAAGACGCGGATATGAGCCCGATGGCGCGTAGCTTTTATGCGGAGTCGAAGCGCACGCGTAATAATCTGTTGAAGGACGAGCTTGGGGTAGAGCTGCTCTATCCCGACTATCGATTGGGATTGCAGGCTTTGCTTGCAGAGGAAGGCGAAACGGCGGTTTGAACCTAGCCTCACTCGTTGGCTCGCCTGTCATTTTTTATTGCGCGTCTAATCGTAAGGCGTGACCCGCCAGATATAGCGAGCCGCATATTAGGATGCGCGCTTCTGGATGTTGGCTAGTAATGCTTTCAAGGGCCTCGAGCAATCCAGACGCTTCTTGCGCTTCTAGCCCGGCTTGTCTTGCGGCCTGAGCCGTACTTTCGGCCGGAAGAGTATTAGCTTCACCCGGTATCGAGATCGCTGTGAGGTTATCTGCTACTTCAGCCAAGGGAGCCATATAGCCCGCGATGTCCTTGGTGTTGAGCATACCACATATCAGAAATGTCGGCTTCCGTGGCTGGGATTTCAAATGTTGGGCGATTGCCTGACCAGCTGCTGGGTTATGACCACCGTCCAGCCAAAGCTCTGATTCTGGTGCAGTTCTCGCCAGCGTGCCTCCAGTCAAACGTTGCATCCGGGCAGGCCATTCTGCCTGACTCACAGCCGCTTCCATCGCTTGATCTGGTAACTCCAGCCGTCGCAGAGCGGCAATCGCTGCACCGGCATTTTGTACCTGGTGCGCGCCCTGCAGGTGCGGCAATGGCAAGTCGCGCAGGCCTGCCTCATCTTGATAGACTAATCGTCCGCGCTCGACGCCTACGTGCCAGTGCTGCCCGTAGGCCAAGATCGGCGCGCTCAATTTACGTGCCACATCTTCGATGGCCTCGAGCCCTTCGTCTTTCTGTGGCCCGATAATGCAAGGTATATTGCGTTTGATAATTCCCGCCTTTTCGCCTGCGATCTCGGTAAGTGTGTCACCAAGGAACTGCTGATGGTCTAACGAAACGGGCGTGATGATTGTCAGTACCGGCGCTTCTATCACATTGGTGGCATCTAGCCTGCCGCCGAGACCCACCTCTAGCAAACTGTAATCTGCCCGCGTGCGCGACATCGCAAGCAGAGCCGCGCAAGTGGTAATTTCGAAGTAGGTAATTGGCGCATCGCCATTGGCGGCATAGCACTCGTCCAGCACCGCCGTCAGATCCGGTTCCGAAATGAACTCCCCAGCCAAACGAATGCGCTCATGAAACCGTACGAGGTGAGGCGATGTGTAGGCGTGGCATGCAAGGCCAGCGCCCTCGAGCCCGGCCCGGATCATCGCAAGTGTAGAGCCTTTGCCGTTGGTCCCGGCAATATGGATTACCGGCGGCAGGTTTTCCTGGGGGTTTCCGAGGCGGTCGAGCAAGCGCCAAACACGATCCAGCGTCAAATCAATGATTTTGGGATGAAGAGACATCATCCGTTCGAGAATGATGTCCGAATTTTGCGCGTTCATGCGCTATCTTTAGCCTTATCAGCCAGCTCTTTTTTAGGCTTTGTAGGGGCTGCTTTCGCAGGTTCTTTTTTCTCGGGCGAAGGTAGGTCGCCTTTTACCTCTGGGGGTAATCCGAGAAGCATTCGCGTGATCGAGATCAGCTCATCCCGCATCTCAGCGCGCGAAGTCACCCGGTCCAACATGCCGTGGTCCAGGAGGTATTCAGCACGCTGGAAGCCCTCGGGTAGTTTCTCGCGAATGGTTTGTTCGATCACACGAGGACCGGCAAAACAAATAAGTGCGTTTGGCTCTGCAATATGCACGTCGCCCAGCATCGCATATGAGGCCGTTACGCCGCCTGTTGTCGGATGCGTGAGAACAACGATATAAGGCAGTCCTGCCTCTTTGAGCATTTGGATCGCAACGGTCGTGCGTGGCATTTGCATAAGGCTTAGTATGCCCTCCTGCATTCGCGCGCCGCCGGCAGCCGAAAACAGGATAAGCGGGCGTTTCAGCTTAACCGCCTCTTCCGCCGCCGCGATGATCGCGTTGCCTACAAACATTCCCATGGAGCCACCCATGAAGGAAAAATCTTGGGCTGCAGCAATAATAGGCGTGCGCCCAATCTCTCCACTGGCAACGAGCATAGCTTCCGGTTCGCCCGTCTGCTTTTGGGCTGACTTCATACGATCTGGGTATTTCTTCTGATCACGGAATTGAAGCGGATCAGCGACCGGCATAGGAACACTTATCTCGGCAAAAACCCCGCCATCAAACAATGCTGTAAAGCGGTCTCGTGGATTTATGCCCATGTGATGATTGCAGGTGGTGCAAACATTCAGGTTTTCACGCAGCTCACGGTGAAATAGCATTGTCCCGCAGCCGTCGCATTTAGTCCAAAGATTTTCGGGAACTTCCCGACGCGAAAAAATCGAGTTAATGCGTGGACGCACATAGTTGGTGATCCAATTCATGCGTGAATGTGCCCTTTTGTGCCTCTGTGGCTGCAAAGTAAGCGTCGCCGCGCCCAAATGCAAACAAGTGCTTTTTTCTACCTACGAATAGCCAACCTGATAATCAGCCAGCTGTTGAGTAGTGCAAGTGCCTCAACTGGGGCCCAACTTTGCCAATTTGCAAGATCGGAAATCGAGAAGGGCTGTGTAAAAAGTGAAAGGGAGCCATAACTGAGTTCAGGTGAGACGATCAGTATTGCAAATACGTTGTTGCAGAAATGAAATCCGATTGCTGGTCCCAATGTGCCCGAACGCGCGGTTATATCTGCAGCAGCAATCCCAAAGGCCGCGGCCCAGATCACAACAAACCACGTGGCTTCTCCGTAAATTTCAGGCTCGTAATGCAAAAGGCCGAAAAACACGGCCGGGGCAATGATCCAGATCAAAGGATTGGCAAATCGTGCGGCGAGTTGGCTTTGCAGATAGCCGCGAAACATCAATTCCTCGGCACTGGTTTGGATTAGAATTGCCGGCAGAGCCAATGGAATAAAAAGCAGCCATTTTCCAAGGGATAAATTCGGTTCTGGGCGAAAATCACCGGCCAAAAACATTAGGAAAAAGAGCACGCCAAAAAAAACGGCAAGATGACGGATAACAGCGATCATTTGAACTCTGGCGAGATCGGTATTGCCCAAAAGGCTTAATAGGGATCGGTTATGGACGTTGCGCAATGTCAGGGCGAGTGCAGGAAAGAAAAGTGCGAAAGCGAATAGGTTGCTCAGCAGTATGCCCGCTGTGATAGAGTTCTCTTTGTTCCCGTCTGTAAGACTTTGAGGAGGAGCAGGTAAAAACATCTGCAAAAGGGCGCTCAAGAGAAAAAGAAGCGTTACAAAAAGTACAATGACTAGAACGATTCCAAGACCCAGACGGCCGAGCTGTGCCGTTGGACACGCCGGTTTTACCAAGGCTTCGAACGGTGCGTAGGGTCTTGGCATATTTTTGGGCTTATTCAAAGTCTTACCGATCCGGATAGAGTGATTCAAACTTCGCAGTAAGATAGTCCAGAAGTGGTTTCGCGGTTGGCGCTTGCCCGCAGGCTTTCGTGATGATTTCGGCAGGTTCATATAGACCACCATGGCGTTGCAGATTTTGGCCTAGCCATGTCGTCGCAGCGTTAAGATCGCCTTTGGCCAGTTCTTCATCCAGATTTGGCAACGCCTCGCGCATAGCGTCAAAGAGGCAACCTGCATACAAATTACCAAGTGAGTAGGTGGGGAAATACCCGAAAAGACCAAGGGACCAATGCACGTCCTGCAAAATACCATCAGAGGCCTTTTCGATTTTGTAGCCGAAGTCCGCCTCAAATCTATCGTTCCACGCCGTTTCAAGGTCGTTCACTTGCAGATCGCCAGAGATCAGCGCGCGCTCGAGGTCAAAGCGGAGCATGACGTGGAGGTTGTACTGAACCTCGTCAGCTTCGGTACGAATAAAACCACGGCTCACGCGGTTCACGGCGCGGTAAAACGTGTCTTCCGTGGTAACACCAATGTCGCCAAAAAGATCCCGCATTCGGCCAAATAGCCAGCCGCAGAAAGCCCTGCTTCGACCCAGTTGATTTTCGTAGATCCGGCTCTGGCTTTCATGCACGCCCATTGACACACCGCGTCCCAGAGGCGTCAGCAGATATGCCTTGTCTATCGTCTGCTCATAACAGGCGTGACCCACCTCATGGATAGTGGCGTAGAGGCAATTGAAAGGGTCGTCAGCAGCAGTGCGCGTTGTGATACGTACATCTTCACCCGAACCCGACGAGAATGGGTGTACGGCCTTGTCGATGCGTCCTTTATTTAGGTCATAGCCAAAACGCTCGGCCAATTCCCGACTGAGTTGAAGCTGTTTGGCCTCGTCAAAATCACCCTTTATCTCTGGCTGGTCTGTTGCAGAAAGCGCTCTTTCGCGCAGCGCCACAAGCACGGGCCGCATCTCGTCAAACATCAGAGCAAGCTCCGACGCTTTTGTGCCGGGTTCGTATTCATCGATCATCGCATCGTAGAGATCGCCACCATCTGCCAGTGCCGCGGCTTCCTCGCGTTTGAGCGCTACAACCTCGGCCAATGATGGCGCAAAAGCCGCCATGTCATTTGCCCCGCGTGCCTTGGCCCATATGCCTTGCGAGCGGCTTGTGAGCTTGGCCAGACGAGTTGCAAGATCAACAGGGACTTTGCTGGCTCTCTCAAAATCACGCTTTATATGTCTCAATTGCGCTGCGCCCGCTGCGTCTGGCGCTTTGGCGGATGTTAACCAGTCACGTAACTGAGGATTAGTCCTACGGTGGTGAAGCACCGCCTGCATCGCGCCATGTTCCTCTGCACGCTGTCCTGCAGCGCCTTCGGGCATCATTGTTTCCTGGTCCCAGCCCAGCCGCCCGGCGACAGAGGTAAGCGCTTCTGTCGCCCGCTGATATTGCATCAGCTCTTCAAATGCGCTCATGCTGGCTCACCTCTGACAGATTGGATGATCGGGTAGTTGCATAGGAACCGCGCCCGAAGAACAGCCACAAAAACCGCGACCGCCGCCAGCTGGTGAACGATCGCGATTTCCCAAGGTGCTCCGTAGAACACTGTGACAATTCCAAGCGCCACCTGAAATAACAGCAGGATGAACACCGCGGTAAAGGCGCTTTGCGTCTTGGTATGCGCGCTTTTGCGCCCCTGCAGCCAAGCATAAATGGAATAGGCGAAAAGAATGTAGCCCGCCATTCGATGGATGAACTGCACAAAGCCTGCGTTTTCAAAAAAGTTGCGGATCCCCAGATCAGGCTTCCAGAATTCGTCAGGGATGAATTTACCGCCCATCAACGGCCAGTCCGTGTAGCTCTGACCGGCGTCTATGCCGGCGACAAGTGCGCCCAGCAAAATCTGAAAGAAAATCAGATAGAGCCAGATCGTCGTTATGGTAAATAGCTGCGTCTCGCTTGTGCGTCGCGCTTGTAAAAGTTCGCGCCCGTCACGCTTGAGCATCAAGAGATACCAGGTGATGAAGCCTAGTATGATCACGGCAAGGCCGAGATGCGTGGCTAGTCTGTAGCTCGCCACATCCAGCATGGTGCCTTCAAGACCGGAGGACACCATCCACCATCCAATCGCACCTTGCAGGCCACCGAGCCCGCCCAAAATTGCAAGCCTTCCCGTCCAACCGGTAGGAATTTTGCGAGCCGCAAGGAACCCAAAGAAGCCGACGGCCCAGACAAGGCCAACGACACGTCCTAATTGTCGATGGCCCCATTCCCACCAATAGATCACCTTGAATTCTGAGAGGCTCATGCCCTTGTTTTGAAGCTGGTACTCCGGGATCTGACGGTATTTATCGAATTCCTTTGCCCAGGCCTCCGCACTGATCGGAGGGACTGCCCCGGTTATTGGCCGCCACTCTGTTATCGATAGCCCGCTATCTGTGAGCCGCGTGAGGCCCCCGACGACAACCATTGCCACCACCAGCAAGAACAGGATTTTCAACCAAACTCGTATTGCACCGCGGGCATCACGGCGCCCGGCGTCTATCATGCCGCCACGTGGCTCGGATTTTTTCTCTGCGTTGATTACAGAGCTTTCGCCGACGTCTTCGAAAATGCTGCGCTTTTGGCTCATATTACCCCTTTCATGGGCTTTGCGAGACAATATGGTGCGCTGGCATCAGCTTCAACCACGCTGCTTCCACCGAACCATTTGTCGCAGAACGCCGTGCAGCGTTTGCACATCCGCGCGCGTCAATGGCATCCGGCTCCACATATTGCGCAGGTTAAGCTTCATGCTGTCTTCTTTGTCTTCAGGAAAGAAGAAGCCCGCCTTGGTCAGATCGACCTCGTAATGGCTTGCCAGTGCTTCAATATCGTCCTGGCTGGCCCATTCGGTCCCCGCCATCTCGACCTCGGAATTGATTACATGCTCAGTTGCCAGCTGCCACTCGTAACCGCATATTAACACGCATTGTGCCAGGTTGAGACTTGGGAAATCTGGGTTCACTGGTACGCTTATTATAGCGTTTGCACGTGATATTTCTTCGTTTTCAAGTCCTGCTCGCTCTGGGCCGAACAGAACGGCCACCCGTTCGCCAGATGCGCATCTTTGGGCGGCCTGTTGCATGGCTTCCTTGGGGCTAAGGACCGGTTTCGTCAGGCCGCGTGCCCTTGCCGTGGTGGCCAAAACGAAATGATTCTTTGCGACAGCGGCGGGAAGATCATCAAACACCTGCGCTTGATCAAGCAGACGACCCGCGCCGCTTGCCATCGCCTCCGCCGCCGGATTCGGCCAGCCATCCCGAGGTGCCACCAGCGTTAAACGGTCCAGTCCAAAATTCAACATTGCGCGTGCAGCTGCGCCAATGTTCTCGCCCATTTGTGGGCGTACCAGAACAAAACTTGGCTGGTTTGACATGGCTCATCCTCCACTCAAGCCGCTTTAGGACGAGGCAACTGGCTCTGCAAGCGCCGAATAGGATGCATCCAAGGCTAGCCATAGGCATTTAGGCTCGTTATACGAACAAAATCGACGACAGGGCGCGCATCATGTCTATGCCAGAAATTCCCAGGCTTTATCTGATTACGCCGCCTGAAATTGAGTTGTCATACTTCCCGCAAGTTCTGGCCTCTTTGATGGATGCCCATGATGTCGCCTGCGTACGAATGGCGCTTTCAACCCATGATGAGGATGCGCTGTGCCGCGCTGCTGATGCCTGCAGGGCGGTAACAACGCCGCGTGATGTGGCCTTGGTTATCGATACGCATTTTATTCTGGCCGAACGGCTTGGCCTTGATGGGGTGCATTTGGGCGATGGTGCTCGTAGTGTACGGAAGGCTCGTACGGCATTAGGAAAAGACGCAATCGTGGGCAGTTTTTGTGGTGTCTCACGCCATGACGGTCTTAGTGCCGGAGAGGCAGGCGCAGACTATGTGAGTTTCGGTCCCGCTGGTGTTTCGGTCCTTGGTGATGGCAAGCAGGCGGATGGAGAGCTTTTCGAATGGTGGTCGCAGATGATCGAGGTGCCGATTGTTGCGGAGGGTGCATTGGATCGCGACGCTGTCGCTGAGCTGGCGCAAACCACTGACTTTCTTGCTTTCGGCAACGAGCTTTGGCAAAGCGATGATCCGCTGGTTGCCTTAGATGAATTGGTTGAGGTCTTGCGCGTGTCTTTTGTTGAATAGCACAAAAAAAGCCGGGCACTTTTGCCCGGCTTCATTCTCATTTATCAAACCTTAGCCTTTGGCGAATTCCGGATAAGCTTCCATCCCGAGCTCTGACGTATCCAGGCCGTTGATTTCGGCTTCTTCCTCGACGCGGATACCCATCACTGCCTTCAGGATGAACCAAACCACAAGGCTCGCTACGAAGGTAAAGACACCGTAAGCTACGATACCTGTGATCTGCGTGACGATGTTGGCGTCACCGTTCGAGAACACAACCGCGATTGTGCCCCAGATACCTGCAAAGAGGTGAACCGGAATGGCGCCGACAACATCGTCGAGCTTGAACTTGTCGAGCATAGGAATCGTCAGAACAACGATCACACCACCGATTGCACCGATCCAAAGTGCCTGGAATAGCGACGGCGCCAGAGGCTCTGCGGTGATCGAAACCAGCCCTGCCAAAGCACCGTTAAGAACCATGGTAAGGTCAACCTTTTTGAACATGATCTGGGTAAGGATCAGAGCTGTCACAGCACCTGAAGCAGCTGCCATGTTTGTGTTGGCAAAGATCCGGGAGACATCGGATACGTCGCCAACCGTGCCCATGGCAAGTTGTGAGCCGCCGTTGAAGCCGAACCAACCCAGCCACAGGATGAATGTACCAAGCGTTGCCAAGGCGAGGTTAGAGCCCGGCATAGGGTTTACCTTACCATCCTTATATTTGCCGAGGCGTGGGCCAAGGACGATAACACCAGCCAAAGCAGCCCAGCCACCGACCGAGTGAACAACGGTAGAGCCTGCAAAGTCAGAGAAGCCTGCTTCGGAAAGCCATCCGCCGCCCCACTGCCAGGAACCAGAGATCGGGTACATGATACCGGTCAGAACCACTACGAAGATCAGAAATGGCCAGAGTTTGATCCGCTCTGCAACCGCGCCGGACACAATGGATGCTGTAGCAGCTACGAATACAAGCTGGAAGAAGAAGTCCGAACCAACGGATGCATAGTCTAGTGCCGCGTCTGCTGCAGCAACACCTACGGGATCAAGGACCGTTAGACCGCCGATGGCGAAGTAGCCATTGAAGTCGCCAGGATACATCGTGTTGAAACCGACCAGCCAGTACATGATCGCAGCAATAGAAAATAGACCGATGTTTTTGGTCATTTGCATCGTGACATTCTTGGACCGCACCAGGCCACCTTCGAGCATCGCAAACCCTGCTGCCATAAAGAACACCAGGAAGCCGGCCATACAAAACAGCAGTGTCGTCATGATGTATGGGCCAATCTCATCAAAGCCCGGCGCATCTTGTGCAAGCGCCAATGACGGGAGGGCCGAGACCATCGCCGCGGCAAGACCCGTGTTAATCAAAGTTTTTGTTGTCATCGTTGTATATCCCCAAGTCTTAGAGCGCGTCGTCATTGGTTTCGCCAGTGCGAACGCGCACGGCTTGTTCGAGGTCAAGGATGAAGACTTTTCCGTCTCCAATCTTACCGGTACGGGCCGTGGCGTTGATGGTTTCAACCACCTGATCGACCATCGAATCCGCAACCGCGATTTCGAGTTTGATTTTCGGCACATAATTCACCGCGTATTCTGCACCGCGATAAATTTCCGTATGGCCGGATTGTGAGCCGAAGCCCTTTATTTCGGTCACCATCATGCCGCGTACGCCAATTCCGGTGAGCGCTTCACGAACTTCTTCAAGCTTGAATGGCTTGATGGTTGCAATGATCAGTTTCACAAACAGTCCCCTCCGTTGCTCTTGAGCTTTTTGCTGATGCAGCAATTGCGCCGGGCCTAGCGAAGGGCAAAGATTCGCGCGTAAAAAAGTGACTTAAGCCCTAAAAATGCATATAATTTAATCAAATAAAGATTTATGGCTAAATTTTAATCAATAAAGAATCGCGCAAGGTTCTGACCAATGGGGCTCAACTTTCCGTAAAGGTAAGTGTAGAGTGTAAAAAAATAAGTGAGTTCGGGCAGGTTAGGTATGTCAATCAAAGGGCGTAAACCGACTAGGTTGGTCGCAGAGAAGCGGGTGAAAAAGCCTGCTAAAAAGTCCTTCTTTGGGTTGAAGAAAACAGCGCGTAAGTCGGCAAGCGCAAAACCCAAGCGCAAACGGGCTTCAAAGAAAGCTCAAGGCGGAATTTTTGCGAGGCTAATGCGAGCGATGGCACGTCTTGCATGGGCGACGACCTGGCGCGTTGGCGCTATCACATCGGTCTTCATCGCTCTTGGGGTTGGCTATGTCTATATGACGCTGCCGGCTGCAGAGGATTTGCTTGATGGACGTGCGCGAGGTTCGGTCACCTTGATGGATCGTGAGGGCGATGTTTTTGCCTGGCGGGGTGATCAATTCGGCGGCGTTGTCACAGCAAGTTCCGTAAGTAAGCATTTGCGCAATGCAGTTGTCGCGACCGAAGACAAACGCTTTTACCGGCACGTGGGGATTAGCCCGCGCGGTGTCGCGAGTGCTGTTCGGATCAACATGAGCGAAGGGCGTGGCCCGCTCAGTGGACATGGTGGTTCGACCATCACTCAACAGACTGCAAAATTGCTTTGTCTTGGTGTCGAATTTGACCCGGCGCAATGGAAAACAGAAGCAGAGTACGTCGATGATTGTCGCCGCGGATCGATGTCTCGTAAGATCAAAGAGGCATTTTACGCGTTGGCTATGGAGGCCAAGTACAGCAAGGATGAGATACTATCTATCTACCTTAACCGCGCCTATTTTGGTGGCGGAGCCTACGGTGCTGAGGCCGCTTCGCAACGCTATTTTGGAAAATCCGCACGTCTGGTAAATCCTCCCGAAGCTGCGATGCTAGCCGGTCTTCTGACGGCGCCATCACGCCTTGCGCCGACATCAAATCTTCAGCGCTCCCAAGATCGCGCGGCGACAGTCTTAAGGCTCATGAATGAGCAGGGCTATTTGAGCCAAACTGATACCAAAGTGGCGCAGTCAAACCCGGCAGTTTTGTCGCAGGCAGCGCGGGCACAGGCGGGTGGATACTTTGCCGATTGGGTGATGCAGTCGGGGCCAGAATTTTTCACCAAGGACACGACCGAAGATGTTGTGATCAAGACAACACTGGATCAACGCATTCAGAAAGCCGCCGAAGAAGCGCTTGATTGGGTTTTTGACAACAAGGTCCGCGAAGGGTCCAAGGCGCAGGCTGCAATTGTTGTGATGTCCGCTGATGGTGCAGTGCGCGCAATGGTCGGTGGTCGACAGTCCAAGGTTTCTGGAGCTTTCAACCGCGCGACCATGGCCAAGAGGCAAACCGGATCAGCGTTCAAACCTTTTGTCTATGGCACCGCTCTCGAACTCGGTTATGGACCCTACGCTATCGCTATCGATGAGCCCTATTGTCTGAATATTCCCGGCTCTGGCGAATGGTGCCCGACGAATGCCGATAAAAAATTTCACGGCGAGGTCACTTTGGTCCAAGCGCTTGCGCGGTCCTATAACATACCGGCGGTAAAAGTGTCTGAGCGCGTAGGTCGAGATCTCGTGCGAAAGGTCGCTACCGATTTTGGTATAGATAATGCTTTGGCCGACGGCCCCGCGTTGGCACTTGGTGCGTCGGAAAGCACATTGCTCGAGATGACCGGCGCTTACGCTGGTATATTGAATGGCGGCTCTTCTGTAACCCCCTATGGTCTTGTGGAACTCAAGCTGCAAGGAGATGACGAGCCTCTCATGGATATCACCGGCGGTATTGGAGAGCGCGTAATCCGTGAAGATGCAGCCAAGCAATTGGTTTGGATGATGAACAAAGTCGTCGCCAACGGCACCGGTGCACGGGCGCGTCTGCCTGACAGACAAGCCGCCGGCAAGACCGGTACAACACAGGCAGCACGAGATGCCTGGTTTCTCGGATTTACAGCCGATTACGTCGCTGGCGTTTGGATGGGTTATGACGATAATACGCCTTTAACCGGTGTCACCGGAGGGGGTTTGCCTGCAGAGATTTGGCGCGAGACCATGATCCGCGTTCATGAGGGACTACCCGTGCGTGCACTGCCCATGCTTGAGCCGGAGCCACCGCGCACGGTCTCGCGGACACCGTCGACACAAAGAAAACAGCGCCGAGCGCGCACGCATAGCCCGGTTGAAAACCTGCTACGTGAAATTTTGGGATTGCCGCGCTGATGGCCGCAGCAACACCTCCCGTTTGTGACTTTAATTGGCCTGCACCGGATTTCTCGTTGCCGGCCAGCGATGGTAAAACTTACGGTTTCGACGATATTGCAGGCCCGAATGGTACTTTGATTATGTTCATCTGCAATCACTGCCCATTTGTTCTTGCGATCTTGGACCGAATGATTAGAGATGCGCGGGACGTCCAGGCACTTGGTGTGGGTGTTGCCGGGATCTGCTCAAACGACGCGACACGTTACCCGGAAGACAGTTTTCATGAGATGCAAGCGATGGCGGAGCGGCACAGTTTTCCTTTTCCGTATCTGCATGATGAAAGCCAAAAAATAGCTCACGATTATAATGCTGTTTGTACCCCGGATTTCTTTGGCTTCAACGCGAACGCTGGTTTGCAATACCGGGGCAGACTTGATGCGTCGCGCACACAACCTGCACCTGGGGATGGTCCAAGAGAGCTTTATGAGGCGATGAAACAGGTCGCCGAAACAGGTCAGGGACCGAAGGAACAAACCCCTTCAATCGGATGTAGCATCAAATGGAAAAGCTGAAGACGCGTTAGCCAGAACGTTTCAGGTCAGCAATTGTTTTATCGATACTACCGCCGTTTCGATCCATGATCGCTGTGATCTCTGTGCGCTCGGATAATCGAAGACTTACGCCCTCGATGACGAGGTCAAAGAAAAGGTCCTTGCCGGATCGGTCGGACACCAAAAATAGCACTTGAAAAGGCGATGATCCCCGCAGCTTCACTCGGGCTTTCACCTCGTGCCAAGATTTAACTGGACGTACGCCGGTGACCTCTATCTTGCCACCTTCAAATTCACGAAAGCGCTTCCCGTATTTGCGCGCGATATAGCCGCGGAATGCGGTGGTGAAAGACCGCATTTGAGAACGTGACGCCCGGCGGGATTCCGGACCAAGCGTGGAACGTGCGATGATATTTACATCAGCGTATTTGTTAAAGATCCGCTCAAAATCTTTTATCATAGAGTTGACCGAGCGCCCCGAAGCGATCACTTTGTTAATCTCGCCAACAACCTGGTCCACCAGCGCCTTCGCGCGTTCCGTCGTCAATGCGGCTGCGTGCGCTTTTGTCCCGCTAAAAAACGTACCAGCAAACGCCGCCGCTATGAAACCTCGTCTCGAAATATGAAACATGCTTATTCCTCACCAATAGGATTTATCAGCGCGTCATAAGGATCATCAAATTCCCCGCCGGACCCATTCCCCAATTTAAACCTTCTATTTTGAATATAAAGAGAGCGCGCCTGAGCGTAACTGTCAGCGCTCTCATAAAGAATTGAATCAATTGTGTCTGAGAAACGACCGCGGTTGGAAAGGCTGGAGGATACTGAAGCAGCTGTCCCGTAAACGTTTTCAGGAAAATCAAGGATATAGGTCAGCGGATTGGTAAATAAATCCACGATAATCCCTACGGTTCTGCGTTCCGATGACGGACCCAACACGGGCAATTCAATATAGGCGCCTTCCCGCACACCCCACACATGCAGGGTCTGACCAAAATCTGCTTGTGTCCCTGCTGGGATGTTCATTTCGGTCGCCGCATCAAAGAAACCAAAGAAGCCCGCCGTTGAATTCACGACAAAGCGAAGCGTGTCGTTCGCAGCGCCGCGGATGTTACCTTGCAGAACGCTGTTTACGACCGCGCTCGGCACCGAGAGGTTTTCGGCAAATCGACTGATCATGTCTTCGAATTCATCTGGGACGAAATCAGAGTAACTGGTTCCGACCGGGCGATACAAATTGCGGTCGAGGGCAACATTGAACGCGTGCGTCTTACGGTTTTGTCTTTCGTAAGGGTCAAATGCTACGTCTTGTGACTGTCCTGGCGGTGCTTTGGTGCAACCCGCGAACGTCAAGCAGGCCACTAAAACGAGAGCAGCTTTGACTTTTAATATTGAATTGGTGGAGAATCTTTTGCCCACGAATTATGACCTTACAGATTATTTTTCACGTATATAAACTCAAATGCGTTTGCATAAACCATTCAGCAAGACTTCGAGGCCCACTTATGGCTCTCCGCCGTTGGAGCTTACGGTGTCGAACCGATCTACTGCCTATAATCACGCAGATAGATGCATCAGTAAATAGTATCAAATAATTTTTGCCATTCGGTGTTTTTGTGTTGACGCGCAGCATGCTTTACTTACCACGACTGCTGTAAAATCATGCGCTGGAGAGAAGATATGGGCAAATTTGAAACCAAACTGGCTGAAATGGGTGTGACGCTGCCGGACGCGCCTGCGCCAGCGGCAAATTATGTGCCTTTCGTACAGGTCGGCAACGTCCTTTACGTATCGGGACAAATTCCCAGAAACGGTGATGCGCTGATTGTTGGCAAGCTGGGCGAAAATATGGAAACGCCAGCGGGCGCGGAAGCGGCGAAAGCGTGTGCGATTGCCCTTTTGGCGCAGGTGAAAGCGGCTTGTGACGGTGATCTGGACCAGCTTGTGCGGGTTGTGAAACTCACCGGCTTCGTCAATTCGACGCCAGATTTTGCTGAACAGCCACAGGTGATCAACGGTGCATCCAACTTTTTTGGTGAGGCGCTTGGTGACGCAGGAAAGCATGCGCGCGCTGCCGTTTCGGCCGCTGCTTTGCCCCTCGGCGTAGCGGTCGAGATTGAAGGTGTCTTTCTAATTAAATGAGACGGCTGTCGCTGGCTTTTTTTGACCGTCCGTTTGCGCATCGCGCATTGCACGATATTGAAAATGGATGTCCAGAAAACTCAATTTCAGCTGTAAAGTCGGCAGTGTCCAATGGCTACGGTGTTGAAATAGATCTGCAATTGAGCGCCGATGATCAAGCGCTTGTGTTTCACGATTATGATCTGCTGCGTCTGGCAAATCAAAAGCGCATCGTACGCCAGACAAGTTCGGAAGACCTTCTCCGAATAAGGCTTTTGGGCAGTGGCGATACAATACCCAGTTTTGATGAGGTTCTCTCTTGTATTTCTGGGCGTGTTCCGTTGCTGGTCGAGCTGAAGGACCAACATGGTCAACTCGGCGTGACAAATGGAGCGCTGGAGCGGGCCACGGCCTCTGTTTTGAAAGACTACGATGGCCCGGTTGCGGTGATGTCTTTCAATCCAGAGATGGTCGCAATATTGGCCGAAATACTTCCCGAGGTGCCGCGCGGCTTAGTAACATGTGATTTCACTTCCGATGATTGGCCAGATGTCCCGGAGAACGTTCGAAGACGCCTGCGCGGTATTCCAGATTTTAATCGGGTTGGCGCGAGCTTTATCAGCCATCAGGCATGTGATTTGGCGCGTCCACGTGTCGCCGAATTGAAACGGCAGGGCGCAGCAGTATTTTGTTGGACAATCCGCTCGCCTCAAGAAGAGGCAGAAGCCCGCGTAATTGCCGATAATGTGACTTTTGAGGGCTATCTGGCGCCCTAGGTGACTTGACCCGCTCTCGTCGGCATCCACATTGATAGTGTTACCTTTGAAAGAGCGAACATGGACGGCGGATCAATCACAGTCAGCGCCATTGAAAGCCTGTCTGATATTGCACAGGAAGATTGGGATGCTTGCGCTTGCCCGGAAGCTTTGGACGGAGGACGACCCAATGATCCGTTTACAACTTACCGATTTCTGAAAGCGCTTGAAGACAGCCGGTCAGTTGGCACCGGAACCGGTTGGCAGCCTCAATATCTTACGGCCGTATTGGACGGCGATGTGATCGCCTGCGCACCTTGTTATGCAAAGGGGCATTCGCAAGGTGAGTTCATATTTGATCACAACTGGGCTCATGCTTATGAACGCGCTGGTGGTCGGTATTATCCAAAAATGCAGATCGCCGTGCCGTTTACGCCGGTGACCGGGCGCCGCCTACTCATACGGCCGGGGTTTGAGCATATTGGAGAAGAAGCTCTGATTCAGGGAGCAGTTGGCCTTACCGAGCGTTATAAAGTATCGTCGCTTCATATGACTTTCTGTACTGGCGACGAATGTGAAATCGGTCAAAAATCGGGCCTTTTGAGCCGCACTAACCAGCAATATCATTGGCATAATAACAGATACGGCTGCTTCGACGATTTCCTTGCGTCGTTGAGTTCGCGAAAACGCAAGAACCTGCGTAAGGAGCGCGCGCAAGCACAGGGTTTTGGAGGCGGAATTGTTCAGCTTTCAGGTGATCAGATCAAACCAGAGCACTGGGATGCATTCTGGGTATTTTATCAGGACACGGGCGCGCGAAAGTGGGGTATGCCCTATTTAACGCGTGCCTTCTTCGATGAGGCACAGGAAAAATTGCGCGAAGATCTACTGTTGGTACTCGCGTTGCAAAATGGTGAGCCCGTCGCGGCGGCTCTCAACTTCATTGGCCGGGATGCGCTTTATGGGCGCTACTGGGGCTGCGCAGCGCATCATCCTGCAATGCATTTTGAGCTCTGTTATTATCAGGCAATCGATTATGCGATCGAACATGGCCTATCCCGTGTAGAGGCGGGCGCACAAGGTGAGCATAAGCTCGCGCGGGGCTATCTGCCCGTAGAAACCCACTCGCTGCATTGGTTTCGCGATGCCGCCTTCAGCGACGCGGTTGCCAATTACCTTGAGGCGGAACGGGAAGCGGTTGCCGAAGATATTGAAGTTTTGACAAGCTATGGGCCATTCAAGAAAGCCAATGTGGAGGAACAGCAATGACTGAAAAACTAAGTGAGGCTGAACGCGACGAGAGCCTTATGCCATTGCTGAAAAACGGTTGGGCCATGGTCGATGGGCGCGACGCGATTATCAAGGAATTCAAGTTTGGCAATTTTGTTGACGCATTTGGGTTCATGACTCGCGCCGCAATTTGGGCGGAGAAATGGAACCATCATCCGGAATGGTTCAACGTCTATAGCCGTGTCGAAGTGACATTGAGCACCCATGATGTGGGCGGTCTGAGTGCACTGG
This sequence comes from Pseudomonadota bacterium, assembly GCA_038531775.1. Lineage (GTDB taxonomy): Bacteria > Pseudomonadota > Alphaproteobacteria > Rhodobacterales > Rhodobacteraceae > Roseovarius. The sequence continues at coordinate 58,315 of JBCBBI010000003.1, forward strand.
ACATCAAACTCGCAACAAAAATGGATGCTCTGGTCGGTTAGGCGGAAACCGACTTTCGGACCAAATTGTGCCGAAATCAGAGGGTTTCGAGAATCGCCTCACCTGCAGAGAGATCGCAAGTGCCGGGGTTTTCATCGATATGGATGGTTTTTACGGTGCCGTCCTCGACTACCATCGAACAGCGCTGGAATCGGTCGTAGAAGCCCACGGGCGGTGCAGTAAAGTTAAGTCCGGTTGCCTTGGATAAATCTCCGGTCGGGTCGGCGAGGAAAGTGATTCCGGCCTCTGTCGCACCGGTCGAAATACCCCATTGTTCCATGACAAACGGATCATTGACGGCGACGCAGATGATTTCCTGAACCCCCTTTTCCATCAAAGCGTCCTTGGTGCGTATGAAGCTCGGCACATGAGCGTTGGTACAGGTGCCCGTATACGCGCCGGGTAGCGCAAATATTACGACTTTGCGCCCCGATGTCTTCTCTGAAAGCTTCGCCTCAGCTGGGCCATCCGGTCCAATATACAAAAGCGTTGCGTCGGGCAGTGTGTCACCGGTGGAAATAGTCATGCGCGCATCCTGTCTTTCGATTGTGTTTCGACTGTTCCTAGTTATAGGGTTTGCTGGCAAAAGGGCCATGAAATTTCCAGGGGGTATTACATGTCTAAGGTCGTTGTTATCGGAGCGGGCCAGGCTGGAAGCTCGTGCGTAGCGAAACTGCGCACATTGGGATTTGAAGGCAAGATCACCTTGATCGGAGAAGAGGCCGCGCCGCCTTATCAACGCCCACCCTTGTCCAAGAAATACCTTTTGGGCGAGATGGAGCTTGAGCGGCTCTATCTCCGACCTGAGAGCTATTATGCCGAAAACGATATCTCTCTGCGTCTAAGTACGCGCGTGACCGGCGTAGACGCTGCTTCCAAGACGCTTCAGATCGACGATGAAATGCTGTCTTACGATGACCTTGTGCTTACTACGGGGTCGCACCCGCGCCGCCTGCCAGCCTCAATAGGTGGTGATCTGGACGGCGTTTATGTGGTGCGTGGTTTGAGCGATGTCGACGCCATGGCACATGAGTTCAAAGAAGGCGCGCGCCTGTTGATCGTTGGTGGCGGATACATTGGTCTGGAGGCCGCGGCCGTGGGTGCGAGCAAGGGACTTAACGTGGTTCTGATCGAAGCCGCCGATCGCATCCTTCAGCGCGTGGCGGCAAGGGAAACCTCGGATTTTTTCCGTGAAGTTCACCGTGGAAAAGGTGTCGACATCCGTGAAGGGGTCATGCTGGAAAGATTAGTTGGTGAGGGGCGTGTGTCCGGCGCCCGACTATCTGATGGGACAGAGATTGAGGCTGATTTTGTTGTGGTCGGCGTCGGTATCGACCCCTCCACCGCCTTGGCGCAAGCGGCTGGCGTGGCGCTTGAGAACGGTATCCGCGTTGATGAGCAGGGCCGTACCAGCGATGCCAATATTTGGGCCGCTGGCGATTGTGCGGCTTTCCCACATCGGGGTGAGATGCTGCGTCTTGAAAGTGTGCCAAATGCCATCGACATGGCTGAATGCGTGGCCGAAAATATCATGGGTGCGGGTAAAACCTATGTGCCGCAACCCTGGTTCTGGTCCGATCAATACGATGTAAAGCTGCAGATCGCCGGGCTGAATGCGGGTTACGACAACGTGGTGACGCGTCCGGGTAAAACCGGCAAATCCTTCTGGTATTTCAAAGGTAGCAACCTGCTGGCCGTTGATGCTGCCAACGACGCGCGCGCCTACATGATTGGAAAACGCCTTATAGATGCAGGCAAAACGGCCGATCCCGCTGTCGTTGCTGACCCGGATGGTGATCTGAAACAGTTCCTCAAAGCGTGAGGATCATCGGCGGAGCGTTTCGTGGCAGGCGGCTTTCATCCGTCGGCAAAGGAGATGAGCCCGCCCGTCTTAGACCAACGTCTGATCGGGTGCGCGAAAGCCTCTATAATGTGTTGATGTCGCGTTACGCGGAACGAATCGAAGGCGCTCGGGTGCTTGACCTTTTCGCAGGCACGGGCGCGCTTGGATTGGAGGCGCTCTCCCGCGGTGCTGCTAGGGTTGTTTTTGTTGAAAATGGTCGAGTGGCGCAAAAGCTGTTGCGACAGAATATCGAGCTTTGCGGTGTCGCGGACGCATCGCAAATTTTGGCGCGAGATGCGCGCAAGCTGGGTCGCAATCCCGCTGATCCCTATGATCTCATCTTCCTAGACCCGCCCTATGGCAAAAGTCTCGGCGAAGCCGCGCTCCGTCCCGCGTTAGTACAAGACTGGATTTCCAAAGATGCGCTGATCGTTTGGGAAGAAGGGGGTTCTATCAAAGTCCCCGACGGTCTTGTTCTGAGTGATGAGCGGGCCTACGGCGAAACAGTCATGCGTTTCCTCTCAGTATCCGCCAAGTAATACGCCTCAACAGATACAACTGCTTCAATGGAATTCTTGATCCTCTTTCTTTGCACCAAAAACATTCTGGGGGAGCTCGAGGGGGCAAAGCTCTCTCGAATGGAACGGTCCATATTAAGCGCCGCGATATCGGGCGCTAGCCCTTCATCAATTCCGGTAGCTCACCGGTCAATCCTGCGGCCTCGCGTATCATACCTCGTCGCAGGGCAGGGACAGAATTTATCGCGCCCATGCCGATATCACGAATAGCACGAAGGAAGCTGTTATCGTTAGAAAACAGATGGTTGGTCAGATCGGTCGTAATCGCCAGCGTTGTGGTATCAAAGCGCCGCCATTGCTGATAGCGAGACAACACGTCTGACGCACCTAAGTCTTCGCCTCGTTTGATAGCCTCCGAGACCACTTGCGCCAGTGCGGCTGCGTCGCGCAAACCTGCGTTGAGACCCTGTCCGGCAATCGGGTGGATACCATGCGCCGCGTCGCCTACAAGAGCCAGCCGTTCGGCCACAAAATTATGAGCAATGCTTAGTCCAAGAGGATAGGCGTATCTCTCGCCGCGAAGTTTGATATCGCCTAGAAAATCGCCAAAGCGAGGACGCAAGACCTCAATAAATTCAGCATCGGAAAGTTCTTCGAACTTGGCTGCGGTTTCAGCAGTTTCGGACCAGACGATAGAGCTGAGTTTGCCGGGCAATGGCAGGATTGCTAATGGGCCGGGCGGCATGAAAAACTGATGCGCCACGCCGTTATGTGCGCGCTCATGTTCAACAGCCGCAACCAAAGCCGTTTGACCGTAGGACCAACCAAATCTCTTAATGCCTGCGCGCTTTGCTGTGCCGGAGGTTTTCCCATCTGATCCCACAACGAGTGCGGCACTAACCGTTTGGCCCGATCCCAGTGTCAAAGAGACGCCAGAACGCGTTATATCCTGAGCTACAACCGTGTCGGTAACTTGCGAAATGCGCTTCTCGGTCTTGACGGCCTCAAGCAGAGCGCGGCGCAGATAACGGTTCTCGCACATATGACCCATTGGGCCTTCTTCAATCTCGGTGTGATCGAAATGCAAAAACCATCGGGCCGCCCCTTCGCCCGCGCGACCATCGCTGACTTTTATGTCGAGAATGGGCTGCGTCTTACCTCCTAATGCAGGCCAAATACCAATCGCCTGCAGAAATCGCACAGAGGCAAGTGCCAATGCTGAAGAGCGACCATCAAAACTTGCATTCTTGCGGATGGCATGAGGCAACGCGTCGATCAGCGCCACATCGCGTCCGCCCTGCGCAAGCGCAAGGGCCAAAGTAAGCCCGGTCAGGCCTCCGCCAACAATTGCGATATCACTAGGGTTCGCCATGGACCCAATATGTTTGCGCCACGCCGAAAGTCCATGCGTTGAATTGTCTTTTGCCGGTACCTCTGTCTTGATGCGCCCAAGGAAACGAAGGAGGTTTGCGGTGAGTGAATGGCTAAATATGACAGCGGCGGATCTGGGTAGGGCAATCGAGGCTGGCGAAATTGGACCGGTCGAACTTACGGATGCATATCTCGCGGTCATTGACAATCATCCAGAACGCGACCGGATTTATTCTGCAGTTACAGAAGAGCGCGCGCGCGCAGAGGCCAAAGCCGCAGAAGCGCGTGCCATATCCAAAGACCGTCTTAGCCTTTTGGACGGCGTTCCGATCAGTTGGAAAGACCTCTTTGATAGTGCCGGTACCGTAACTGAGGCTGGTTGCAAGCTTCTGGAAGGGCGCGTACCTGACAAAGATGCGCTTGTTTTGCACAATGCGACGGCAGCCGGGCTGATCTGCCTCGGGAAAACGCATATGAGCGAGTTGGCGTTTTCCGGGTTGGGTCTAAACCCCGTTACAGCCACACCACCGAACATCAACGATCCCAAGGCGGTGCCTGGGGGATCTTCGTCTGGTGCGGCTGCAAGTGTGGCTTACGGACTTGCAGCATGTGGGATAGGCTCGGACACAGGGGGATCTGTCCGCATCCCATCGGCCTGGAATGATCTCGTCGGGCTGAAAACGACCTCCGGCAGAGTGTCTATAAAAGGTGTCGTGCCACTTTGCGCAAGATTTGACACAGTTGGTCCGCTGTCGCGCTCGGTTGAAGACTGTGCGTTGATGCTAGGAGCTTTAGAGGGCAAGACAGCTCCCGAGCTTGTTCCGCCTGCGCCGGAAACACTACGCATTGGTGTTTTGCAGACAGCAGTTCTTGATGATTTGCGCGATGCACCGCGCGCCGCTTTTGAAAACGCCGTCGCAAGGCTGCAGGCGGCGGGCGCAAAGGTCGAGGCTTTTGAAGCGCCGGAGGTGGCGGAAGCAATACCGATGTCCGGCATACTCTTTACAGCAGAGGCTTACGGCACGTGGGGCAAAGAGATTGAAGCGGCCCCGGAAAAAATGTTCGCTCCGATCCTGGAACGCTTCCGCTCAGGCAAGGATTTTATAGCCGCCGATTACGTCGCTACTTGGCAAAGGTTAGATGCCTTACGGTCGAGTTGGGCTTTGCGCGTGGCAGGCTACGACGCAGTAATCCTGCCGACGGCACCAATTCTTCCGCCTGATGCGGACAGGCTGATGGTTGATGAGGATTACTATATTGCGGAAAATCTATTAGCTCTGCGCAACACGCGGGTCGGCAACCTACTGGGACTATGCGCTATAACACTGCCAACCGGAGTGCCGTCGTGCGGGTTGATGTTGTTTGGCAAACCGTTTCGCGAAAAGGCTCTTTTGAATATCGCCAAAACGTTTAAAGACGCCCTGTCTTAGGGCGCCTTCTCAAAGCGTTCGTGATTTTTTGTTCAGCGCCGAGATAGGGTCGGTATGCCAAGCAAACGTGATAGGGACCACCCTTCATCGGCTTTCACGGATGGATCCTCGCCATGTTTGACAATAAGTGGCAACACGTCATCAGCCATCCGCGCATGCGGCGTTATGATGGACCCTGTATACGGCTTTCGGTTGCTCAAAAGACCGATGGGGAAATTGGCCATGCGCGCATGTGGTGCAAAGATTGAACCGGTAAATGGCTTGCGCTTGCTCAGCAGACTGATCGGGAAATTGGCCATTCTCGGACCGCCAGGCATCAGGGCATTTTGCCCTGTCTTGCCGTTTATAAGCAGTGGGAATGGCCAGTTTGCCATGCGCTGATTTCTGCCAAAGATCGATGCAGTCCATGGTCTGCGTTTGCTAATCAAGCCAATAGGGAAATTTGCCATGCGGGCGTGACGCGAAAAGATTGAACCGGTGAATGGCCGCCTTTTGCTAATCAAGCCGATGGGGAAATTCGCCATACGGGCGTGGCGCGGGAAAATGAAATTATCGTTGGGTTTCCGCCTGCTAATGAGACCGATTGGAAAATTGGCCATGCGCGCATGGGGCTCAAAAACAGAACTGTTAAATCGGTCATAGCGAATTATCAGCGGGATAGGCCAATCAGCCATGTGATAGTTGGTATCATCAGGGTCGCGCCTGCGAGTCAGATAGAGCGGATGATCGGGATTGATGCGCGTGAAGGTGCGTGATTTGTAAGGAAGCTTCACCTCCTCAACCGCACGTCCTATACTTACGGCACCCATGCTCTGGGTTACCTCCCGCGCTTTACGCGCCGCTCCCAGAGGTTCAAATCCTGCGCGGACCAAAATGATCGCGCCGCCGTTATCCATTTTGCTTTGGTATGCTTCGATAGTCTTTTCTTCGACTTTCTCTGATGCCAGACTTTCGGCCAGGCCATCGGTGCTATCGTAGACCACGACGTCGCGCGCCGAGAACCGTTGGCGGCGGACAAGCTCATACTTGACTGATCGGGCCCGGTCGGCGCTTTCGAAATACCGCGTGATGATGTTTGTCATGGGACCTCCAGTCTTTTAGTCTCGTCCGACCGCTTCTGTTAGCGCGTGGCGGTTTATTGAAGCTCCTGAGCCCAATCTGAACGCCACTAGTATCGCTAGTGTTAGAAACACGATCTCGATCATGAATACGAAATTGTAGGGCGCATGCGCCGATAATCCAGACAGCGCCGGGTTTGCGACCATGATGTCGCGCAATATGCCTGCCAGCGCCACGCTGATGCCTGCCGCCGTCGCTTGCACCGCTCCCCATGTTCCAAGGGAAAGACCAATCTGATCCTTGGGCGCTCGGCGAATTGTGGCCGTGAGAGTCGCATGACCAAAAAGCCCGGCCCCAAGTCCGGTCAAGAACGTGCCGACAAGGAACATCGCAATCCCGCCGCCGAAGGACGAGGCAATGATTGCTGCAAATCCAGGAATGCCGATCATGGCGCCAATTTTGCCAAGTGTTTCTGGCGCGCCACCATTGCCCAGTACCCGCGAAGCAAACCCAAACCCGACCAGTGTTCCGCCAGCAAGAAGCGCGGTGAGTTTTGTCGTGTCCGCCACAGACAGGCCAAGAGCTTGCCCGCCATAAGGCTCCAGCAAAACGTCGGCCATGGCATAACCAAAAGTGCCAAGCCCTACGATAAGGAGCAGTTGTTTCGTGCCTGGCCGTGCCAGTAAGTTTTTCATGGCGCTTTCAAACCGGATAGGCGCGCTTGTGGCCATTCGGTAGGCACGCTCCCGATCGCGGGCTTCTTGTTTCCAAAGGGCCAACAGGTTTAGAGAGACCGTTGTGACGGCTGCACCCTGGATCACCTGAATTAATCGACCGGGCGTGTAAATTTCCAAAAGAGCACCAAAGACGAGCGCGCTTATGACCATACCAAATAGGAGCATGACATACATAAGCCCGACGACTTTCGGCTGGTCTTCTTCTTTTACAAGATCCGTTGCAAGTGCGAGACCAACTGTCTGAACCATATGGACACCGGCACCGACCAGCAGAAATGCAAGTGCGGCCGATGTATAACCGATCCAAAGCGGTGCATTAATCGCCTCGCCATAGCCAGACAGAACAAGCAGAGCGAAGGGCATTATGGCGAAACCGCCAAATTGGTACATTGTGCCCTTCCAAATATAGGGCGCGCGCCTTAGACCAAGTGCGCTTTTGTAATTGTCTGATTTAAAGCCAATCAGGGTACGGAAGGGCGCGAATAAAAGCGGGAGTGCCAACATCATAGCGACAACACTGGCGGGCACTGACAGTTCAACGATCATGACGCGGTTTAAAGTGCCGACCAGTAGCACAAGCGCCATTCCAACAGTTATCTGAAATAAAGAGAGCCGTAGTAATTTGGAAAGCGGGACATCCTCGGTGGCGACATCTGCGAAGGGCAGGTATCGGGGGCCAAGTGCTGCGAGTTTCTCAATTGCGTAGCGGCGGTAATTGAACATATTGATCCCGTAGGCAGGATTTGCCCGAGAGACACGCCCCCGTTTGCGTGAGTCTCGTGCGGTGTGCTCAGGGCCCATCCCCGAAAGTCGGGGCCCAATGCTTATTTTGCTAACGGTTCCGCCGATGCCAATACGTCAGGTTCCTGAAGTATCGCCTTGGCAGTGGTTCCGTCAGGAAGGATTACTGTAATTTCCGTACCGCCGTCCGGGCTTGGAATTGCGTAACTTGCCTTCGCAGTATCTGGGGCGTCGGTGGAAAGAGCTGCTGTCCCATCACCGGTGCCCATTGGCACGCCTTGAAGGAAATCATCAACCCATGACGTGTTGCTCAAAACGGCGACATGCACCGAGAATGAACCAACTGCGACAGCGCCGAGGAAAATCGGAACGCCTACGCTTGGTGAAACCACCAGCCACATTTTCGCATTATTCATATCTGTACCTCCCTATCCGAGCCACGGCGTGGAAACCGCCACTAGGATATGGGCAAGCAGCGCAATCAGACCGAATACACGCGTGCCATCGATGAGATAGCTATGCACCTCCTCCGCTTCGCGGAGCGTCAGACCTGTCGGCCAGACCTTATCGGGATCATCCGACATCTTTGCTTCTCCTTACTTCGCTATTTCTACAGTTTATCCGCACCTTCTTTCCAATGGATCGCCTGCATGGACAAACCGTGAGCTAGCGCGGGTGTGCGACTAGCCTGTCGGTCAAAATGTCACACAAGATTGACAAAATCAATTGTAAATAAAAAAATACATCGCGAGATATGGCGAAGCGGTCACGCGCGGTAATGTGCGCTTGAAAATGCTTTTTATTCATGTTTTTCGGCAAATTTGGATTTTCTGGCGCTGCTCGACAAAATGACCGGCAGGCCAGAGATGTACCTTGATTTGGCGTCGTGGGAGAATCGCAGCGGAGTTAAAACACCCCGCTGCGATCCTTGTTCATGCTGCGATTGGGTTTGTGCCGCGCTTCCATTCGAGCGGGCGTACAACTTCATCAAGTGGCGTTTCCGCCACATGGTTGATGTAATTTGACATCACTTTTTGAGCGAGGCCGAGGATGACATCGAGAACGGCACGATGGTCGTAACCTGCGTCGAAAAACTCCTGCATTTGGGCCTCTGTCACGTTGCCGCGATTGCGCAACATACGCAGAGTAAAAGTGCGAAGGGCTTCAAGCTTTGCGCTCGGCAAAGGCGTCTCATTGCGCAGAGCTTGTGTAATTTCGTCAGACACTTTCATCATTTTCGCAATGCCAGTGTGGGCCGGAACGCAGTAATGACACTCATGCTCGACGTTGATGGTTTGCCAGACAACGGTCATCTCATCTGCATCAAAAGCGGTTTGCGTGAAAAGCTTGTGCAGCACCTGATAGCCTTCGAGCACTTGCGGGCTTTCGGCCATCACTTTGTGCAGGCCCGGAAGACGTCCGAATGCTTTTTGGCTGTTTTCCAACAGCGGCTTGGAGCCCTCCGGCGCGCTTTCAATATCATGGGATGGGAAGTTGGTCATAGTTTGGTCCTTTGCCGGGTTAGCAGGTTTAATTGTGTGAACATCTAGCTATGAGCCAGGTGAGCAAGCGTTGTGATTCTTTGAGTCAAAATTACATGGTACCCAATTAATTGGTACACCAGTTAATTCCAATCAATTTAAAGTGAGATGTATTTCGACGCTTAGGCGGGCTTGTCTTTGAGCCAATCACAGATTTGGATTTTGATGTCGTTCATCTCGCCAACAATTCGCTCCACCGCTTTTGCATCAAGCCCTGTCGCCTCGCCGAGCTCAGCAGGAATCTGAAGCGCCTTTTTATAAGCGGCCTTACCGTCGGGTGTCAGATATACTCGGACCCTGCGTTCGTCCGCATCGCATCTAATCCGGGTGACAAGTCCGAGTTTTTCAAGGCGCTGCACCATCGGTGTTGCGGTGCCGCCATCGATCTCCAGTGCATTGGCGATCTCGCTAACCAAAATACCGTCTTGCTGCCACAGGAGTAGTAGTGCGACGTACTGAGGATAGGTCACGCCAAGCTCGTCCAGCAAAACAGAATAGGCCTTGGTGATCGAGCGGGATGTGGAATAAAGCGCAAAGCACAACTGTTGGTTCAATTGCAATTTGCCCTCTGAATCAGTCGTGCTGGACTGCAACTCTGGCTTTGAAACCATCTGATCTTCCATAACTCGACTGAAATTGACCTTTCTGCCGGAATATTCAAGACCCACCCAAGTGCAAAAGACGTGCACGGCGCAATCGTTTAGTTAGCATATATAGTACTCAACAAGCTTGCATTTTTCGCATTTCAGAAAGATCGCCAAAAATGCCACAATTTTTCTGCCAGATGTTGGTTTTGCTGGACGGATAGGAGGCCCTTTTGTAGTTTGATATCAAACGGGGCGAGCATGATCCCGTAGTACTGAGGCAGTTGAGATGTTCCCCGAGCGGTTTGCGAACCTTCCGGAATATGCGTTCCCGCGTCTGCGCGCACTGTTGGACGTGCATGAGGCAGGCGGCAACGTTGTCCACATGACGATTGGCGAGCCTAAGCACGATTTTCCGTCCTGGATCATGGAGATCATCAACGAGAATTCAGGTGGTTTTCGGCAGTATCCGATCAATGAAGGCATGCCGGAACTCAACCAAGCTTTCTGTGACTGGGCCAAGCGGCGTTATGGAGTAAGTCTCGACCCTGACCAAAACGTTATGGCGCTGAACGGCACGCGAGAAGGACTTTATAACGCGATGATGGCGCTTTCGCCGGAGAGCAAAGCGGGCGGTAAGCCTATCGTGTTGCTGCCAAACCCATTCTATCAGGTGTATATGGTGGCCGCGCTTAGCGTAGGAGCCGAGCCAATGCTTTTGCCTGCGGTGGAAGAAAACGGGTTTCTGCCAGACTTTGAGAGCTTGCCAGCCGAAGTTTTGGATCGTGTTACGGTGGCTTATCTTTGCTCGCCATCAAACCCGCAGGGTGCCGTCGCGGGCGCGGAATACTGGCGATCGCTGATCGATCTGGCCGAAAAGCATGACTTCAAAGTGTTTGCTGACGAATGTTACTCGGAAATTTACCGCGATACACCTCCGCCCGGTGCGCTTGAAGTCGCGGCAGGAATGGGCGCCGATCCGGAACGAGTTGTGGCCTTTCACAGCCTGTCAAAACGCTCAAACCTCGCCGGACTACGTAGTGGTTTCGTGGCGGCCGGACCAGAAAGCACGAAACGCATAAGGCTTCTGCGTTCTTACTCGGGCACGCCGCTTCCGATGCCTTTGCAACATGCGGCCACGAAAGTTTGGTCCGATGAAACTCATGTAGAGGAAAACCGGACGCTCTACCGTGAGAAATACGATATCGCTGATGAGATCATGGGTGGCATTCAGGGATGCAAAGGCCCAGAGGCTGGATTTTTCCTCTGGCTGCCGGTCGAGGATGGTGAGGCAGCGGCTGTTAAAGTCTGGCAGGAAACCGGCGTTCGGGTGCTGCCAGGCGCCTATCTAAGCCGTGAAGTGGACGGTTTTAACCCTGGCGCAAAATATATCCGGGCCGCTCTTGTGGCCCCAAAAGAAGAGGTGGCGGATGGCCTGAAAAGGCTGCGCGACTGCCTGTACAAGTAGAAGATAAGGACGAGGCAACATATGGCATTTCAAGCACGCGGACGTGACCCGCTCCTAGACAGATCGATGGCCGAGGCGATTGAAAAGCGGGGTAAGGAACTTTTGGGCCTTGTGCTGATTGGATTTGCCATCCTCGCCGCATTGATGATTTTCTCTTATCACCCAGACGATCCGAATTGGATGGTCGCGACAGATGCGCCGGTGCGTAATTGGCTGGGTGCATTAGGGGCCTCTATCGCGGCACCATTGTTTATGATCGTTGGCTGGGGATCTTGGGGGCTTGCGCTTGTGCCCGCGGCATGGGGCGTTCGGTTCTTGTTACATCGTGGCAATGAACGCGCCGTCGGCCGCTTGGTTTTTGCGCCAATCTGGATCGCGCTCTTGGCGCTTTATGCGTCGTCGCTGACACCAAATTCGGAATGGCTTGCAACCCACAGTTTCGGCCTTGGTGGATTGTTTGGCGATACTGTTCTTGGAACGGTTCTCGGTATTCTCCCGTTTAGTGCTGAAATTGGCCTAAAGCTTCTTTCAATGGCATTCGGCCTTGGTGTTGTTGTTCTTGGCGCATTTGTTTTCGGCTTCACACGCACCGAGATGATCCGCTTTTTTCGGTTCCTAATCGTGGGTTTAATATTGCTATATGCCAGCATCCGCTTTTTGCTAGACTTTATTCTCAACCGCAGCCTGCAAATGATGGGATCCACGCACGCGAAAGTCTCTGAGGTTAGGGCAACTCGTGCCGAGCGGCGTGCTGAGGCTAGGCTGGAAGCAGAAGCGGAGGCACGGATCCGCGAACCCGTTGTCAGTCGCTCTAGGGTCGCCTTATCGACAGAGGCTAAAAACGCAGTGCGCACGCTCATCGCCGATCGCGAACAAGGCGCAACAGAAGCAAAACAGGGTGGTTTGCTTTTGCGCATGCCATCACTGATCCGCAAACCAGACAATATGCAGCCGATTGAAGAACTAGCACTTCCGGCGGAGCCAGAAGCGCGCGTTAGTGCCAAGATCGCCAGCGCTGTCCGCCAACGTCTGCAGCAGGATCTAACTATCGGGGGTGAGATTGACGACGGCACCATCACTAAAGGTCGCGGTCGAGGACCAGACCCGCTTATCCTGAATTCTGCTGGACAGGCTGACCTGCCGCCAGAGCCGCCTTTGATGGCTGCGAGCCTCGCACCGGTTCCTGAGCTGCCGAAGCTTCCAGAGGGTGATCTGCTGACCGCAGGCTCAGAAGTGGCCGACGCTCCGGTGCTGCCAAGCTTTATGGCAGACCGTGGTCGCGGTCCTGATATGGATCACAAGAAGGTCGTTCAGCATCCACCACGCAAGACCCCTGCGCCGTCCTCGCAAGCTGTTGCAGAGGCACAGCCGCGACTACAGTTCGATGACCAACCGAAGGTAGAGTATGAGCTGCCACCTCTGAGCCTGCTTTCAAGCCCGGCCATCGTGCAACGTCATCACCTGAGCGATGATGCGCTCGAGGAAAATGCGCGGATGCTTGAGAACGTCTTGGACGACTACGGCGTGAAAGGTGAGATCGTCAGCGTCCGCCCAGGGCCAGTTGTAACTATGTATGAGCTCGAACCTGCCCCTGGTCTTAAAGCCAGCCGTGTGATCGGGCTTGCCGATGACATTGCCCGTTCGATGAGTGCGCTTTCCGCGCGTGTAAGCACAGTGCCAGGCCGTAGTGTGATCGGTATTGAGCTCCCCAATGAGCACCGCGAAATGGTGGTTCTGCGTGAACTTCTTTCCACCCGCGACTTTGGCGACGGCAATCAACGTCTGCCGCTGGCTTTGGGTAAGGACATAGGCGGCGACCCGGTTGTCTCGAACCTTTCGAAAATGCCTCACCTTCTGATTGCAGGTACAACCGGCTCCGGTAAGTCTGTGGCGATCAACACCATGATCCTGAGCCTGCTTTACAAGCTTTCGCCGGAAGAATGTCGGTTGATCATGATCGACCCCAAAATGCTTGAACTGTCGGTTTACGACGGTATCCCGCATCTCCTTTCACCGGTTGTCACCGACCCGAAGAAGGCGGTTGTAGCCCTAAAATGGGTCGTTGCCGAAATGGAAGAGCGTTATCGTAAAATGTCCAAAATGGGCGTTCGTAACATTGATGGATTCAATAGCCGTGTCGCCGATGCTCTTTCTAAAAATGAGCTCTTTAGCCGAACGGTGCAGACTGGATTTGATGATCAAACGGGCGAGCCAGTGTTCGAGACTGAAGAGTTTGCGCCTGAGAAAATGCCTTACATCGTTGTGATCGTCGATGAGATGGCAGATCTCATGATGGTGGCGGGTAAAGAGATTGAGGCGTGCATCCAGCGTCTTGCGCAGATGGCACGGGCTTCTGGTATTCATTTGATCATGGCAACGCAACGCCCGTCGGTTGATGTGATCACCGGCACGATCAAGGCCAACTTTCCGACCCGGATTTCGTTCCAGGTCACATCCAAAGTCGATAGCCGCACAATCCTTGGCGAAATGGGTGCAGAGCAGCTTCTGGGAATGGGCGATATGCTCTACATGGCCGGCGGCGGCAAAATTACGCGCTGTCACGCGCCTTTCGTTAGCGATGAAGAGGTTGAACTTGTTGTCAATCACCTGAAAGCATTTGGTCCACCCAAATATGTCGGCGGTGTCCAGGATGGCCCGGAGGATGACAAGGTGGGTAGTATTGATGCGGTTCTTGGCCTCAACACCGGCGGCAACACAGATGGTGAGGATGCTCTTTATGATCAGGCGGTACAGATCGCCATCTCGGATCGCAAATGCTCTACTTCTTACATTCAGCGAAAGCTTGCGATCGGCTATAACAAGGCCGCGCGCCTGGTTGAACAAATGGAGGACCAAGGCATCGTAAGTGCGGCCAACCATGTGGGCAAACGCGAGATCCTGGTTCCGGAGCAATAATCTGGCCGGAGCGGCAGTAATTCGCGTGCTTTTGAAGGCTTTGCTATCGAATAACGGCTGGCATGTGCCTATCTTACATGCGTTTAACAAAGGAAATGCTTGATATGCGCTTTATCGCCGTTGCTCTTTTAGGTTTATTCGCAACACCTGCCGCGGCTGACAAGCTGTCTCTGGCCGAGGCTTCCAGCTATCTCAATAGCTTTAGAACCGCGTCAGGTGAGTTCACTCAGATCAATGATGACGGGACAATCAGTACCGGGCAGGTCTATATTAAGCGTCCCGGCCGTGTTCGATTTGAATATAACCCACCCGAACAGGTCTTGGTTGTTGCTGACGGCGATACGGTTGGAATAGTTGATGCCAAATCAAATACGACGCCAGAGGCCTATCCGCTGCACCGTACACCGCTCAAAATCATTCTGGCACGCAGTGTGAACCTGGGTCGTGAACGTATGGTCACCGGCCATAGCAGCGATGGGACAACGACGACTGTGCGCGCCCAGGATCCGGCAAATCCCGAGTATGGCAGTATCGAGCTTATTTTCACCGACGCGCCTGTACAGTTGCGCCAGTGGGTTATCAACGACGCTGGCGGCGGCAAGACCACGGTGGTGTTGGGTGAGCTGAAGACCGACGTCAAAATTGATGACGAACGCTTTGTCATTCCAGGCCGTGGCGTATCCGTCCAAGAGCGCTAGAGCATCAAGTACAGCTTTGAAGCTGTTGCTGATAAGTCTGCGCCCGCGCAGCTACTTCGCCCGACACACGCATAAGCCAAGGTTTTGATTTGTAAGACTGGCGAGCGAAACCAGTGCGACCTTCGTGATAGGCTAGATACTGATTTCGCGTATCCGCAAGTGGGATGTCCAAACGCTCTGTCGATTGTGACATATACCAGCCGATGAAGTCAGCCGAGTCACGAATGTCCGTGCGGCTTGCGTTACGTTGCCGGGTGTCGGCGCGGTATTCGTCCCAAGTGCCGTCTAGCGCCTGAGAGTACCCGTAAGCAGAGCTGATCCGTCCCATCGGAATAACGCCCAGCGTCCATCGATACGGTGTGCGCGCATCGGCTACGAATTTGCTTTCCTGGTATATCGTGGCCATCTGCACATGCACCGGAACACCCCAGCGGCGCTCTGCTGCTTGAAACGCGCGTTTGAATTGTGGCTTCTGCGAAAGGATTGAACATGCGTTGTCCAGCCTGCTGGGCGCACTGGTATTATGACCACCTCCGCAAGCACCTAGAATCACTAAAGTCGCCAATAGACCTACGTTGCCAAAACGTCTGCTCATCTGCCTGCCTCATGATTTATTTGTTTTTTTTAACTATAGTAAATTTCTTGCGCTGTGGGAATCCCTGAAAATCCTTGGTTTTTAAAGGACACTGTTGAATCACGGTTCACAAACTGTTTCCGCAAAGATTACCGGTTGCATTGGACAAGCGCCTCGGTACACAGATAGTGTTGGGTATTAGGGGCTGTTGCGATGTTACATACGCGCGCAAAATATTATTTAGGTCAGGTGGTGCGGCATCGTAAGCACCCCTTTCGTGGCGTCGTGTTTGACGTTGATCCTGAATTTGCCAATACCGAAGAATGGTATTCATCAATTCCTGAGGACAGTCGTCCGCTAAAGGATCAACCGTTCTATCATCTGTTGGCTGAAAATGATCAGACGTATTATGTGGCGTATGTAAGCGAGCAAAACTTGATAGCTGATTACTCAGGCGAGCCTGTTGATCATCCTGACATTTCAGACCTCTTTGGTCCGTTTGAGGATGGGCACTATCCACTGCACTTTCAGCTCAACTGAGGCTGTGCGACGTTTTCATCGTCGCTCATTTCGTGAACAGCTTTAGTAACCTAATGCACAGCCGTCTTTACGTGGGTCAGAGGCACCTTCAAGCACGCCGTTGTCATGGATAAGGATGGCCTGAGCGCCTCCAATTGGATTTTCTGGAATGATCACTTCGTGGCCCAAGTCTTTGAGCCCTTGGTGAACTTCTGGCGCATATCCGCGCTCGACTTGTAATTTACCGTCCTCCACAAAAAGGCGCGGCGCGTCGATGCTGTCTTGTGGCGAAAGGCCAAAGTCGGAAATATTTGACAAAAACCGCGCATGACCGTGTGATTGATATTGCCCGCCCATGACGCCGAAAGGCATTATGACGTGGCTCTTTTCGCGCAGGATTGCCGGTATGATAGTATGCATCGGTCGTTTGCCGCCCTTAAGCTCATTGGCGTGACCCTCCTCAAGAGTGAAACCAGCGCCGCGATTGTGCAGAAGGATGCCAAATTTCTCTGAAGCGATGCCCGAGCCAAAGCCATGAAACAGCGAATAGATCAAAGAAACCGACATCCTGTCGCGATCAACGACTGTGATATAGACAGTATCTTTGTGCACTGCTTCGGCCAGTGGCATCAGTGCCGGCAGCGCCCTGTCGAAGGCGATCTGTGCGGCAAGCTGAGCGGCTGTGTCTTCTGAAAGAAGATGGTCGAGCCGCGTTGTATTATCTGCATCGCCAATAAACCGGTTGCGTGCGTCATAGGCAAGTTTGCAGGCCTCCGCCTCCAAATGCGCTCGCTGCAATCCCCAAGGGTCCATAGCGGCGATGTCGAAATGCTTGAGTATGTTGAGCATAAGGATCGCCGCAGCGCCTTGCCCATTGGGCGGATGTTCCAAAAGTTCAAGGTTTCCATAGGTGCCGCTGATCGGTTCGGCTGGGGTCGCCGCGGTTGCGGCAAAGTCTTCTGCCGTGTGCACACCGCCACCGACGTTCAACGTGCGCAGAATATCATCCGCGACTTCACCCGAATAGAAGGCGTCACGGCCCTTTTTTGCTATCCGCCGCAAAACTTCTGCTTGGTTCGGCGCACGAA
The DNA here is from genome assembly GCA_038531775.1 of Pseudomonadota bacterium. Lineage (GTDB taxonomy): Bacteria > Pseudomonadota > Alphaproteobacteria > Rhodobacterales > Rhodobacteraceae > Roseovarius. The sequence goes on from JBCBBI010000003.1 coordinate 75,441, forward strand.
AAACATCACCTTGTTTGAATGGCTGGCCACCGTTTGAGAAATGCTCACGCGCAGAACCTTGAAGTTTTTCAGAAGCGCTTTGCAGGTCATGGGCCACGCGCGCCGCGATTGGAACACCTTCTTCGGCATAGTGAATAGCCGGTGCAAGAACCGCATCGAGGCCAAATTTTCCATGCTGCTCGGACAGGCGGCAAAACGCATCCACGGCACCGGGAATTGTGACAGCGTCAGGATTATAAAGTGGCACCGTGTCATGGCCTTGTGCACGAAGGTTAGAAGCGTCAGCTTGTGCAGGTGCGCGTCCGGATCCGTTCATGGCCATGACATCATCAGTGCCAGCGGGGCTGAACAGAACAAAACAATCCCCGCCGATCCCTGTCATATGCGGCTCGCACATGCCGAGTGTCACGGCCCCAGCAATCGCTGCATCCATTGCATTACCGCCGCGCTGCAAGGTGTCTATTGCCACCTTTGATGCCAAGGGATGCGACGTCGCGCACATCCCATTCATTGCCAAAACACTTGAACGGCCGGGTTTTTGAAGATCGCGCATCTCGCCTCCATAGAACGCTGTTCCGAGCTAACCTAAGGTTTGCAAGATGGATTGCCAATGAAGGGGTGGGGACCTCGACGTCGCATACTGGGTGGGGGCTGTAAAATACGACGCCGAGGGAAGCTCTATGCAGCTACGCATTCATATTGTTAATAGAACAGGGCGCGAATTGGGAGCTATTGCGGCGAATTTAAGACATTTTACTTTTTTGAAAGAAAAAGACATCAGGCGCGATTTACGTACTGATTTTTAAGTAGATATCAGCGCTCCAGGCAAAGCAAGTGATCATAACGTTTCATAAAGGCTGGCGAAAACTGGACGGCTCGCCTTTGTATTGTTTATGCATATCTGAACAATCAATTTCTAAAGGATCATCGTTATGCGCGACGTTTGGATTACCGGGGCATCTAGAACGCCCATGGGCGGATTTCAGGGTGATTTTGATATGGTTTTTGCGGCAGAGCTTGGCGGATTTGCAATTCGCACAGCCCTTACGGATGCAGGTGTTGAGACTGCCGATGAGCTTTTGATGGGATGTGTGTTGCCTGCGGGTCAGGGCCAGGCCCCGGCGCGACAAGCTGGTTTCAATGCCGGTCTAGGCGATGATGTCCCGGCCACGACACTCAATAAGATGTGCGGCTCGGGCATGAAGGCCGCAATGATGGCGTATGATCAGATCGCACTAGGACAGTCTGATACAGTGATCGCGGGCGGCATGGAGAGCATGTCGAATGCGCCCTATATGCTGCCAAAAATGCGAGGTGGTGCGCGACTTGGTCACGGGTCTGTTGTTGATCACATGTTCCTCGATGGGCTTGAGGATGCTTATGACAAAGGCCGATTGATGGGCACTTTTGCCGAAGACTGCGTAGAGAAGTATCAATTCACTAGGCAAGCGCAGGATGAATATGCTCTGGGTTCCCTTGAACGTGCTTTAGCGGCACAAAAGACTGGTGCGTTTGAAGGTGAGATTGCGCCCGTAACCGTTTCTACACGTAAGGGTGACTTAACCATCAGTGAAGATGAACAGCCCGGAAAAGCGCGTCCTGAGAAAATACCTCACCTGAAGCCAGCCTTTCGTGAAGCAGGCACGGTTACGGCGGCGAATTCTAGTTCAATAAGCGACGGTGCAGCAGCTCTTGTACTTAGTTCCAGCGCGTCCAAGGCTGAACGTGCGCGGGCAAGGATCATCGGCCATGCAAGTCACGCGCACGCGCCCGCCTGGTTCACCACGGCCCCTGTGCCAGCCGCACAAAAGCTACTGTCTAGGATCGGCTGGAACATTGATGACGTGGACCTCTGGGAAGTAAATGAGGCTTTTGCCGTTGTGCCAATGGCATTTATGCAAGAGATGAACCTGCCTCGCGAAAAGGTCAACGTAAATGGAGGCGCTTGCGCGCTTGGCCATCCGATTGGTGCCTCCGGCGCGCGGATTATGGTGACGCTTCTTAATGCCTTGGAGAAACGGAACCTAAAACGCGGTGTCGCGGCTATCTGTATTGGCGGTGGAGAGGGCACGGCAATTGCAATTGAACGCGTATGAAGCGAGCGGATTACAATGAGCTTTCTGGTACTATTGCGGCCTTGACCGCAGGCGAAACCGATGAAGTCGCGCTTATGGCGACAGTGGTTTGTGAGTTGCATCATGCCGATGACCGATTTGATTGGACCGGTTTTTATCGGGTGGTTGCGCCGGAGTTGCTAAAAATTGGCCCCTACCAAGGTGGGCACGGGTGTCTGGTGATCCCTTTTGATCGGGGCGTTTGCGGCGCCGCTGCGCGCACAGGACAAGTTCAATTGGTGCACGACGTGGAAGCGTTTCCTGGTCATATTGCTTGCTCCAGTACAACGCGTTCAGAGATCGTATTGCCTGTCCGAAACGGCGCAGGCGAGCTTTTGGGTGTTTTAGACATCGATAGCAATGAACCAGCCGCATTTGCACAGCGTGGTACAGACGGCTTAGAGAACATTCTACAGTTGGTTTTTGGTAGAGCTTGAGCTGAAATATGGTTTGATTTTTTCACGGAATCGCAGCATCGTGAAAAAATAGAGACAAATTTCACGGGCCGCAAATGGAGCAAAGCCAAATCTCAGCTATGCGAAGCCTAGGCGCCGACCTTCGTGCTTTACGAAAGGCGCGTGGCTTGACTCTTACCGGTCTTGCAGAGGGCGTTGGTCGGTCTGTGGGTTGGTTGAGCCAAGTAGAGCGCGACAAGTCTGAACCTACTATATCCGATTTGCGCCAAATTGCCGAAGCGCTTGGTGTGCCAATGTCGCTCCTTTTTGGGCACGCTAGCGCTCCTGTCGAAGAACAGGGCTATGTCGTGCGTGCGGGATCTCGGAGACCCATGGGCGCGGGTGAAGAGGGCTTGATCGAAGAGTTGCTTTCCCCAGACCTAACCGATGATTTTGAAGTCATCCACTCGACCTTTCAGCCGTGCTCCGCGATGCAGAAGACTGCCGATCGGCCAACCCAGGAAGTTGGGTATATTGTCTCGGGTAAGCTCGATCTGACAATTGGAAACCGGCATTTTACTGTTGGCCCTGGAGATAGTTTTCGGTGTCGCGATGAGCCTTATCACTGGGCCAATCCTTATGATGAACCAGCTGTCGCGATCTGGGTGATCGCGCCGCCGGTCTATTGAGGGCGTGCATATGAGCGTCGAGGGATGGTTGGTCTTTGTGCTTTTCTGGGTCGTTTTTGTCACGACGCCCGGTCCGAACGCAGTCAATTGCATCAGCAACGGCATGTCTTTGGGGTTTCGCCGCTCTTTGCCGGGCGTGGCTGCAATTATGACACAATCTATCCTGTTCCTATCCCTGTCTGCAGCCGGGATCACAGCTCTGATTGCCGCTTCACCGACAGGATTTCAAGTAGCAAAGCTAGTTGGCGCGTGCTTTCTGATTTATCTTGGTATCCGTGGTTGGCTTTTGGCAAGGCAAGCCGTCGAGCCTAAGCCAGTTGATGGAAAGCAAATCTTTTGGCGCGCTTTCTGGGTCGCTACGATTAACCCAAAGAGCGTTGCGGGCTACCTTGCAGCATTTAGTCAGTTCGTGCAGCCCGATGTGCCGATCTGGCAGCAGATGTGGATCATCGTACCTTCCGCGCTGACTATAACCGCTGCAAGCTACTGCGCATACACAGCACTTGGCGCAGGGCTGGGACGGGCAGCCCTGAGCGCTGTTTTCAACGTCTGGCTGCGTCGCGGTCTTGCCGCTTGTTTTGTGATCTACGGCGTCCTGCTCGGCACAGCCGCGACACCGGGGAGGGCCTGATGGTGCAAGGGACCTGTTTTTGCACCTTTGTAGCGTTTGGGAGCTACTGTGAGACCCTTCGTAGCTTGTTGCAGATGGAGCGCTCGTGATGTGGGAGGTTTTCACAAGCTTTGATCCCGCTCTGCTTTCTGCCTTTGTTGCAGCAGGGCTTTTGCTCAACATCACGCCAGGCGCCGATTTCATCTTTATCACGGCAAGCGGCATGAGTGGCGGGCCAAAGATTGGAATGTCTGCCGCCTTGGGCGTCAGCCTAGGTGTTGTTCTGCACATTCTGGTGGCTGCAGCAGGGGCATCCGCGTTGTTGCTGGCTTTCCCATGGGCCTATGACGCAATACGATATGCAGGAGCGGCTTACCTCGCCTACCTAGCCGTGCAGGCTTGGAGGCAGACAGACGTGCTGGGCGACGGACCCGGCGCAAGCAGTGTGATACGCGCTGTAAAAAGGGGGTTTCTGACCAATGTGCTGAACCCAAAGACCGCGTTATTTATTTTTGCCTTCATCCCACAGTTCACTGACCCCGCGATTGGTCCCATCGGAATGCAGATTTTGATGCTTGGTGCGATTTTCTCGAGTGTCGGTCTTGCCTTCGCACTTAGCCTTGGCGCTGCAGCGGGAATTATGGCGACGTCGCTCAAAGCGAAGACAAAACTGCTGAACCGAATTTCCGCTCTCTTCTTCGGGGGTTTAGCGGCGAGACTAGTATTCGATTGAAAGACGAGGTCCTAAAAGGGGCACGAAAATAGGAGACACACCAATGGCAGAACTTCCAAGCACAGCACGCGTCGTTATCATAGGCGGCGGCGTGGTGGGAACATCGGCACTTTACCATCTGGCCAAGGAAGGCTGGAAAGACTGCATTCTTCTTGAAAAGAACGAGCTTACGGCCGGTTCTACGTGGCATGCTGCCGGCAACTGTCCAAACTTCGCCGGAAGCTGGGCCGTTATGAACATGCAACGCTACTCGGCAGCCATGTATCGCACACTAGGCGAAGATGTAGACTATCCGATGAATTACCACGTCACGGGTGCGGTACGCCTGGCGCATTCCAAAGAGCGCATGCAGGAATTCGAGCGCGTGGCCGGTATGGGCCGTTATCAGGGCCTGCAAATGGACATCTGCACGCCGGAAGAGTTGCAGAAGTACAATCCTTTTATGGAAACGCATGATCTTGAAGGTGGTCTTTGGGATCCTCTCGATGGCGATATTGACCCGGCTCAGCTGACCCAGGCGCTGGCAACCGGTGCGCGCAAAGCAGGCGGGCGTATAGAACGGTTCTGTCCGGTTACAGGTATTGAGCGGGGTGGCGATGAATGGATTGTCAAAACGGAAAAAGGCGACATTCGTTGTGAATATGTGGCCAACTGTGCGGGCTATTATGCCCAACGCGTGGGCGAGATGTTCAAGCCATTTGGCGGACGCACCGTGCCGATGGTGGTCATGTCACACCAGTATTTTCTGACCGAGCCAATCGCGGAGCTTGAAGCTTGGACCAAAGAAAACGGCAAAAAGGTCGCTATGATCCGCGACGTCGATACGTCCTATTACCTGCGCCAGGAAAAGACCGGTCTGAACCTCGGCCCCTATGAGCGCAACTGCAAAGCACACTGGGTCACGCCAGAGGATCCTATGCCGGATGATTTCAGTTTCCAACTCTACCCGGACGATCTGGAACGCCTCGAGTGGTACATTGAAGATGCCATGGCACGCATGCCGCTTCTGGGCGAAGCGGGCGTCGGCCGCAATATCAACGGTCCTATCCCTTATGCGCCTGATGGTTTGCCTATGATTGGTCCGATGCCCGGCGTTAAGAATGCCTTTGAGGCGCATAGCTTTACCTTTGGTATCGCGCAGGGCGGGGGAGCTGGTAAGGTTCTGTCAGAATGGATCATGCATGGAGAAACGGAACAAGATATGTGGGCCGTCGATCCGCGCCGCTACACCGACTATTGTGATCATGACTATTGCCTGGACAAGGCTCTTGAGACTTACGGCCATGAATACGCGATGCATTTCCCGTGGCATGAGTGGCCCGCTGGTCGCGATAAGAAGCTTGGACCCAACGATGCGAAAGTGCGCCAATTGGGCGGCGTTATGGGGACGTATAATGGCTGGGAGCGTGCCAATTGGTTTGCGCAGGCTGGCGACGACACTTCGGAGGAAAGTACTCAGACCTGGGACCGCGAGGGCCCTTGGGAGCCGCGCATTCGCGAAGAGTGCGAAGCTGTACGCGACGCTTGCGGTGTGCTTGACCTGCCTGGGTTCTCTCGGTTCTGCATAAAAGGACCCGGCGCCGATGAATGGCTTCGTGGCTTTGTAACCGGTGGGTTGCCAAAAATTGGTCGGATCAACCTGGTCTATGTTGCCGATAGTCGCGGTCGAATCGTAACGGAATTCTCCTGCATTCGCCTGAATGAGGATGATTTCGTTCTGATCACCGCGGCGCCGGCCCAATGGCATGACGGTGACTTGTTGCGCAACGCAGTGCCCACCGGAGTGACCATCACAGAGACCACAACAGAGCGGTCGGCCCTATTGGTCGCTGGCCCAACATCGCGCGATGTTTTGAGCGGTCTAACGGATGCTGACCTCAGCATGGGTTGGCTCACGCATCAGCATGCAACGGTCGCTGGCAAACCTGCTTTCCTGATCCGGGTGAGCTTTACTGGCGAGCTTGGCTGGGAGGTGCACGCCGCGAACGACGATATGCCTGCAATTTATGAAGCGATCCTTGAGGCAGGGGCGAAGCCTTTCGGTATGTATGCGCTTAACTCGCTGCGGATTGAGAAAGGTTATCGCGCCTGGAAGGGCGATTTATCGACCGATTACTCTATGCTCGAGGGCGGTCTTGAGCGTTTCGTAAAGTTCGACAAGCCCCACGACTTTAAAGGCAAAGCCGCACTTCTGAGCGAGAAGCAAAGCGGTCGTAAGAAAGCCTTTGCACCGCTGGTCATCGATGCAGGAAAGTCGGATGCGCCCTATATGTCGAGCATTTGGCACAAAGGCGAAGTGGTTGGCGAGACGACCTCCGGCGCTTGGGGTTACCGCGTGAATGCTTCTGTGGCCTTAGGAGTCGTGCGAACCGATCTTTCCAATCCGGGCACGGAGCTTGAGGTAGAAATTTTCGGTGAGCGCCGCAAGGCTGTGGTGCAACCTGATGCGCCACTTTGGGACCCGGATAACGAGCGCATCCGCGCGTGAGCACGGAGAGCTACCTTCTTTACCTAGCAGTTCTGGCGGCGTTTTTTGTGACGCCGCCAGATACTAGCCAGCTTTTGATTATGTCTAACACGCTGCGCCACGGTTTGCGGCGCTCCATGGCGACCATAGCAGGCGACCTTAGCGCAAACGCAATTCAAATGACGCTCGCCGCGTTTGGGCTAACCGCATTCATTGCCACATCGGCCGAGGCGCTTTGGGTGATCAAATGGCTTGGCGTGATCTATCTAGCTTGGATCGGTCTGCGGCTGATGCTCGCAAATCCTCAGAGTGTTCAAGCTGATGCTGCGCCTCGTGGTCGCCTTTTTCGGCAGGGATTTCTGACCTCGATGGCGAACCCTTACGCCGTGGTTTTTTTCGGCGCGCTGTTTCCGCAATTCATAAACATGGATGCTCCTGTTCTGTCGCAGCTTGTCATTCTAGGGGTAACGTATCTGCTCGTGGATGGGGTCCTGCTTGTCGCATGGGGTTGGGCGGCCAAACGCACGCTTGGTCGACTGAAGTCTCGGAGCAATGTCTGGCTTAATCGTGTTTCGGGGTGCCTGATGCTGGGCGCTGCGGCTTTGCTAGGGGCCAAAGACATCGACGGGGTCGCATCCAGATGACCCTGCCTGAGAAGATGTCAGGTGTATATCTCACCGGCCATGGTGGGCCGGACAAGCTGGAATGGCGTGAGGATATTCCGGTGCCACGTCCCGCTGCTGAAGAGGTGCTGGTGCGTGTTCTTGCGGCTGGCGTGAACAACACAGATGTCAATACTCGCATCGGTTGGTATGCCTCCGAGGTGACCAGCGCGACGGAGGATACAGATCAGGAGGTTGAGGCAGGTGGTTGGTCCGGTGGGTTGAATTTTCCAATGATTCAAGGCGGCGATCTTTGCGGTGAGGTGGTTGCTTTGGGCGACGGCGCGGCGAAATTCACCAAAGGCAAGCGCGTCATCTGCCCGATCAATCAACCGCGCCCGACGCCGGAAAACCCGGTAGGCTTCGAGGCGTTGGGATCGGAATATAATGGGGCTTTTGCGCAATACTGCGTTGTCCCTGAAAGTGACCTTTATGATGTCACAGACGCGCCTTTGACCGACGTTGAACTTGCTGCCATACCATGCGCTTTTGGCACTGGGGCGGGGCTTTTGCATCGCGCGGGTGTTCGTGTTGGACAAAGCGTCTTGATCACTGGTGCGTCCGGTGGCGTCGGCATGGCTGCAGTGCAACTCGCCGCGCGCATGGGGGCCAAGGTCACCGGCATCAGCTCTGCTTCTAAGTTCGGTTTCGTGCGTGATGCGGGGGCAGCCGATGTTTTGGAACGCGGTAAGCCACCCGAAGCAGGTCGTTACGATGTACTGATCGATTTAGTTGCCGGGCCCGATTGGCCCGATTTGATCGACGCCCTCAAACCCGGTGGTCATTACGCCGTTGCAGGCGCCATTGCGGGGCCCATCGTCGAGGCCGACCTCCGACGCATCTACCTTCGCGATATCACATTACATGGCTGCACTTATCAACCGCCTGAAGTGTTCCGATCGCTGGTCGATCTGGTCAATGCAGGACACATAAAACCACTTGTATCTAAGACTTTTCCGTTGCAAGACATCGCTCTTGCGCAGGAACAGTTCATGTCAAAGCGTCACGCTGGAAAACTTGTTCTGATCCCACCGTCGACGAATAACCAAGAGAATAGACATGGCCGATATAACGCTTCTTGACGGGTCAATTGGCCAGGAATTGGTGAAACGTTCTGGGGATATGCCAACCCCACTTTGGTCGACGCAAGTGATGATCGATCACCCTAATCTCGTACGCGAAGTGCATCGTGACTATTTCGCAGCCGGGGCAACGATTGCCTCGACGAATACTTATGCTGTTCTAAGAGATCGTCTGAAGCGCGTCGATATTGAGCATAAGTTTGAATATCTTACCAACACAGCGGTTTCGGCAGCAAGACAAGCGCAGGTGGACCATGGCGAAGGTCGTGTCGCAGGCATTCTGGGGCCACTGGTTGCGTCGTACCGACCTGATCTTTGTCCGCCTCCCGTCGAAGCAGCCCAAATTTACGCCGAAAACGTTGAGGTCATGAAGGATAGCGTCGACCTCTTTATGCTTGAAACCATGTGTTCCGTTGAGCAGGCAGAGGGCACTTTGCGTGCTGCATACGGTCAGGGCCTGCCGGTGTGGCTGGCGGTTTCGGTAAATGACGACGATGGCAGGCTTTTGCGATCAGGCGAGCCTGTTTTCGCGCTTCGTGGCATCGTGGAGCAATATGAAATTGATGCTGTGTTGGTCAATTGCTCAAGGCCTGAGGCTATTCCTTCAGCACTTGATGGCATTGCAGGTTTTGGCCTTCCTTACGGTGCTTTTGCAAACGGGTTCACCAAAATTGCTGATGGTTTTCTTGTTGATGCGCCTACGGTCGATGCTCTGGAACAGCGCACGGATATGGGCCCAGAAGTTTACGCTGACCATGCCATGGCTTGGGTGGATCACGGGGCAACGATCGTCGGTGGATGTTGCGAGGTGGGTCCAGCACATATTTTGGCTATCGCGGAACGATTGCGCGAATCGGGTCACCGGATCGTATAAAGAACAGATGACGCAGCAGACGACCGATCGACAGAACCCCGGGAAGATCTGGCAGGTCGATGTAATAGTAACTGATGGGTTCCCACTCATTGAATTTGCGGCGTTGATAGACGCTTTGCGCATTTCTAATAGAGTAAGTGCAAGCCCTTGTTTTGGTTGGACTATTCGTTCTAAAAAAGGTGGATTGATCACCTGCTCATCTGAGGCAATGGTCGAAACCTTGCCATTCTCGCGCATGCCGGATGCCGATTACTTGTTTGTTCTGGGCAACAGGGACCAGGATTGTCCAAAGCTGTCTTTGCTGCCGTTGATCGATATTTACACTATCCGTCAGACCAAGGTTTTCCTGCTTTCGGAGGCGGCCAGCCGTTACATAAAGGATCGTGGCGAGGGCGCAGCCCATTTATCCACTCACTGGGAAAATACGGCCGTTATGCGCGAGCAGATGGATGCGATAGCCGCGGACAACGCTTTGGCGAGCGAAGATGGGCAGGTGGTGACCTGCGCAGGTATGAGCGCCACGCTGGACGTGGTGCTTGCACTTATTGGACAGCATGTCTCAGCCGCAGTTCTAATGACTGTGGCCAATATATTTCTGCATGAGAGTATCCGTGACTTCTCCACTCGACAGCCGTTTGGCGGAACCACTGGAACACAAACTCGCGATCAAGCCCTGGATCGTGCCATTGAAATCATGCAGGCCAACGTTGAAGAACCTCTCGCGGTTTCGGAAATATGCGCGCAGGTCGGCATCTCAAATCGCTCGTTAGAGCGTCGCTTTCGGGCTCGCCTGCAGACTACACCGAATACCTATTACCGAGAAATCCGGCTGGCGCGTGCCAGCAATCTGTTACTCAATACACAGATGTCCGTTCAAGAGATTGCGCTGGCCTGTGGTTTTGCAGGTGGGTTTTCGGCGATCTATAAGCAGTTTTTCGGTCAGACACCGTTGCAGGTACGTCGCCGCAAGAGAAATCCATAATCGGTCAAAAATCCCTGAATCGCGCCAGCAATCTGACGTATTCGATGTATTCCTGGACTTGGCTTCATGGCAGATAATGCAAAAGCGACTCTTTTCTTTCGGGGTATCAGAGATGGGTGATCTTCCTTCCAAAGCGCGCGTTGTAATCATTGGTGGTGGTGTTGTGGGTTGTTCGGTAGCCTACCATCTGGCCAAGCTAGGCTGGAAAGATGTTGTCCTACTTGAGCGAAAGCAACTGACCAGCGGCACCACATGGCATGCGGCTGGCTTGATTGCGCAGCTTCGGGCGACGGCAAACATGACCAAGCTCGCGAAATATTCCCAAGAACTCTACGGTAACCTGGAGGCAGAGACCGGAGTGGCCACTGGGTTTAAACGGTGCGGATCGATCACAGTAGCACTGACCGAAGAGCGCCGCGAAGAAATTTACCGGCAGGCCGGGATGGCGCGGGCCTTTGGTGTCGAGGTGGAAGAGATCAGCGCCAATGAGGTCAAAGCTCGATATGAGCACCTCAATGTGGGTGATGTGAAGGGCGCGGTTTATCTGGAAAAAGACGGGCAGGGTGATCCGGCTAACATCGCGCTGGCTCTGGCCAAAGGTGCGCGGAAGGGCGGCGCGCTGGTCAAGGAACGCGTGAAGGTTACGCGCATAGCCAAAGATGGTCGGCGGGTGACCGGTGTGGATTGGGCGATGGATGATGGCAGCGCACAGGGCCACATCGAATGCGATATGATCGTCAACTGCGCCGGGATGTGGGGCCATGAGGTTGGCCGAATGGCGGGTGTGAACGTGCCGCTGCACGCCTGCGAGCACTTCTATATTGTGACCGAGGCGATCGAAGGTCTCACGCAATTGCCGGTGCTACGCGTGCCTGACGAATGCGCTTATTATAAGGAAGACGCGGGTAAAATGCTTCTGGGTGCCTTTGAGCCCAATGCGAAACCCTGGGGTATGAACGGCATTTCTGACAGCTTTGAGTTTGATCAGCTCCCTGAGGATTTCGATCACTTCGAGCCTATCCTTGAGGCGGCATGTAACAGGATGCCGATGCTGGCCGAAGCGGGCATTCACACCTTCTTCAATGGGCCGGAAAGCTTTACCCCTGATGACGCCTATCACCTGGGTCTCGCGCCGGAGATGGACAATGTCTGGGTCGCTTGCGGGTTTAATTCAATCGGCATCCAATCGGCCGGTGGGGCAGGCCATGCTCTATCGCAATGGATGGATAGCGGCGAAAAGCCGTTTGACCTCGGCGATGTAGATATCAGCCGTATGCAGCCGTTTCAGGGCAATAAGCACTACCTGTTTGAACGCTCCAAGGAAACGCTTGGTCTGCTCTATGCCGACCATTTCCCATATTTGCAGAAACGCACAGCACGCGGTGTGCGCCGTACGCCGTTCCATCACCACCTGTTGGATCATGGCGCTGTGATGGGCGAAATCGCCGGTTGGGAACGCGCCAACTGGTTTGCTGGTAAGGGCCAAGAGCGAGAGTATGCTTATACTTGGAGGCGTCAGAACTGGTTTGAAAACTCAGCGGCGGAGCACAATGCGGTGCGCAACGGCGTTGGCATGTACGACATGTCGTCCTTTGGCAAAATCCGTGTGGAAGGCTCCGACGCCGAGGCGTTTATGAACCATGTCGGTGGCGGTGACTATGCGGTGGCGAATGGTAAAATTGTCTATACACAATTTCTTAATGTGCACGGTGGGATTGAGGCGGATGTCACTGTCACACGCCTGACTGAAACCGCCTATCTGGTGGTCACACCTGCGGCCACTCGGCTAGCGGATCAGACCTGGATGCAGCGCCACAAAGGCGATTTCAATGTGGTGATTACTGATGTGACAGCGGGCGAGGGCGTGTTGGCCGTGATGGGCCCCAAAGCGCGCGATGTGTTGCAGGCGGTCTCACCCAATGACTTCTCGAACGAGGTTAATCCCTTTGGCACCGCTCAGGAAATTGAGCTTGGTATGGGCCTCGCGCGTGTACACCGGGTGACTTACGTTGGTGAGCTTGGTTGGGAGATTTATGTTAGTGCTGATATGGCGGGCCACGCCTTTGAGACACTCTACGAGGCTGGGCAAGATCACGGGCTGAAGCTTTGCGGTATGCATATGATGGATAGCTGCCGGATCGAAAAAGGCTTTCGCCACTTTGGCCATGACATCACTTGTGAGGATCATGTGCTTGAAGCCGGACTTGGTTTTGCCGTTAAAACAGCGAAGCCGTCATTTATCGGCCGCGACGCGGTGTTACGCAAGAAAGAAGAAGGCCTGGCCTCGCGTCTGGTTCAGTTCAAACTGACCGATCCCGAGCCGCTGGTGTATCACAACGAGCCGATTGTGCGGGATGGCGAGATTGTTGGATATCTCAGTTCTGGCAGCTATGGCCACCACCTCGGCGGTGCTATGGGTCTGGGTTACGTGCCTTCCAAAGGCGAAACAGCGGATCAGGTGCTGTCCTCCACCTACGAGATTGATGTGGCGGGGTCTCGCGTAAAGGCAGAGGCGAGCTTGCGCCCTATGTATGATCCGAAATCTGAGCGCGTAAAGGTCTAGGGCTTATAAGGACGTATTCAGTTTAAAAGGGCTTCGATCTCTTTAACTAGTTTCGGAGAGTTCGGCTTCACGCCTGAGCCCCAAGACCTGACGAATTCTCCATCCGGCCCGATTAAGACCTTGTTAAAGTTCCATCTTGGAACAAAGCCAGCTTGCTCTTTTAAAGCGATATAGAAAGGGTGTGCGTTTGACCCTCTGACTGAGGTTATATCGGTCATCGGAATATCCAGGTTGAAGTTCACTTCACAAAAATCCTTCACCTCTTCTGCAGTCGCGAGTTCTTGGCGGAAGTCTTGAGACGGTATTGCCAGAACGATAAGGCCTGAATCTCGGTATTGATCGTAGAGTGCTTGAAGCTCGTCATATTGATGCGTGTAGCCGCATCGCGAAGCTGTATTCGTCACAAGAACTGGCCGCCCTCGCCAGTCTTCAAGCGAGATTGTCCCGCCGTCGATTGACGGAAAAGTTCCCGAAAGCGCCTCGGCGTGTGCGGTCGGGGCAGAAAGGGCGGCACAGACGAGTGTGAGCAAGCGCAGCATTAGGTATCTCCTAGGTTTGATATCACTACGCATGAAAGTTAAAACCGGATGTCTGATGGACAGATTTACCGCACCATATGACAGCGCCTGTGGCACTTTGCACGACCTTGGTGTAGCCACGCTAAATGAACGATTACGCCCCTCCAGATACTCCGCTTGACGTGCTGCATCAAGATCACGAGCTTGTCGCCGTCAATAAGCCTGCAGGTTTGCTCTCGGTTCCTGGCAAGGGGCCTGAACTCACCGATTGCTTATTGGCCCGCCTACAGATAGCGTTTCCGATGGCGCTTTTGGTGCATAGGCTGGATCGTGATACGTCCGGTGTTATGGTCTTCGCACTGACGGACCATGCACAACGCCATCTCGGCCTGCAATTTGAAAAGCGTTACACGAAAAAGAGCTATGTCGCGCGCGTGGCTAGCAAACTTGAGCCGAAAGAGGGCGAGGTTGACCTACCAATCACGGTTGATTGGCCCAATCGACCGCGCCAGATGGTGTGTCATGAAACGGGCAGGCCAGCGCAGACAAACTGGCGCGTGCAGCGATATGGAGAAGGGGAAACCCGCGTGCGACTTATGCCCAAGACCGGGCGCAGCCATCAATTGCGCGTTCACATGCTAGCCCTTGGTCATCCAATCCTGGGTGACCCGCTTTATAATCCGGAAGACATCCAAGACCGCATGATGTTGCATTCTGAAGAGCTGCGCTTGCGTCATCCTGATGGTGGCACAGGCATGCGGTTTTTCGCAAAGACGCCGTTTTGACTTGCTTTATAGCACCCGGTCCGAAAGGTTTAGCCGCCCAGCAATGATTGGCGCAATAACATCCGATAAACCAGGTTCGCGGCGCTGCAGCTCCGCTATTTCGTCAAGCTGATTGGTTGCGATCAACTGAAGTGCGTCGAGTCGGACATCGCCTGACGCATCCCGTGGCAGCTTGGCCACTGGTTGTATCAAATCGGCATTTTCTTCGGCACAGAGATTTTCGAGATCTACACGATCCAATTCTGTTTCTACAAACGCATAAAGGCCCACGCCGCGTGCAGGCAGCGCGTAAGTGCAAAGGGCTAAATCGGACACATCGGGATTATTGAGTAACGCGTCTCGCAATGCGGGACCTTCAAGGGCGATCCGGTTTTCAGTTCCCTCGCCATCGGACCAATTGAAAAGTTTCCGGGTGATGAAATTATAGAGCCGCTTGCCACTCGCCATCCAGAGCTGTGCGGGCAAAGACTTTCGGTCAAGCAAACGTACTTCCGAAGGCGTCAGCAAGTCCGGCGCGAAGGCGCGTTTTTGTTTAAGCAGATGGCGCAAGTCTTCCCGCGCCATTATTCGGAAGAGCCAACCACGCCGCCTGTGCACGCGTGCCAATTGGAAATCGATTACGGCCGCGCTGCCGTCGGGCTGCATTAGCCAATTTTGAGCTTTGGCGATATCGTTATGCGTCACGCCCCTTGCCCGCATCTGACGAAGAAGCCTACGGGCGTCTTTGTACCAAGCGGCGTCTTTGGGTCTCGCAAGTTGCAGTGGCGTGCCTTCGGTCCAGCTCCGCAATAGGCCGCTTCGATCGGCGCGCACCAAAACAGGACACCCCTCAATCCCTTGAACAGCGCGAAGCGCTTTGACTTCCTTGCGTGCCAACCATTGAGATAGCGGTCTGGCATAAATCGGCACCTCATCAAGCTTGCGCAAGACGACTGGAAAATCGTGCACGCCTTCTAAAGAACCGGAAATCGTTTCGGAAAAAATATCGCGCTTGTGCACCGTTAAGGGCGCAAATCTTGCCGATCTTATCTCTTGGCTGAGCTCCATACTGCTATATAGACGCGCGCGCAGTCAGGTGCACAGATAAATTTGTAGCTCTAAGACTGCGATAGAACACCTCGGAGAAAGTTGATGTGTTTGGCGCGTTTGCGGCCTGAGAGGACAGTCAACGGCGATGCTGTGTGAAAGAGTGCGAGAGCAATTGAACGCAGAAGTGCAAAAGGTACGCCGTGTTTGCGCATGGCATAAACCCGTGAGCGCCCCATATGCCAGGATTTGATCGCAGCTGTTTCAGGACTGCGCGGTGTAGAGTTCCCCTGATTGTGCAAAAGATGTGCGGCAGCAATGCCCATCAACGGGCCGCATTTTTCCGCCAGGCGCAGGCTAAGGTCGTCGTCTTCATGGTAGAGGAAAATCTCTTCATCAAATCCACCTACGGCTTCAAAAGCATCTCTCCGAACCAAAAGTGCCGCACCCGACAAAACCTTGACCTCTTTGTCTTCGGTGGCGCGATCATCGTTTAGCCTACCTTTGCCCGGCAACAATACGCTGCTGAATGGAAAGCGCGGTGTTCCCTTTTTATCTAGAAACGCCGGGTTGAAGGCAGCGGCTTGATCGTGGCGCGATGCGCCGTCCAAAAGTGCGTCAATTGCACCTTCTTGTAATTGCGCATCCGGGTTCAGAAATAGCAGAAACTCTGTCGCAATGCCCTCAGCCCCTGCATTACAGGCGCTGCCGAAGCCGAGGTTTTCACCAAGCTCGATGAGAGTTGCGCCATGTTTAGCCACCAAATCACGCGTCACTTCAACGTCGCTGGAGCCATTGTCCACGACAATCACGTCGACAACTTTAGGAAAGCTCGGCAACATGTCTTTCAATGCGGCAGAGCTATTATAGCTCACTGAGACAATCGTGATCTTGTTCATGCGTTCGTGGCAGGTCGAAACTCAAATTTAAGCCTGAAGTTTTAACTTTATGCGCTGGTGGGCCAACCGGAGACGGATTTTACCTCAAGGAAGTCTTCGATACCCCATTTACCGCCTTCGCGACCGTTGCCAGACTGTTTCATGCCGCCAAAGGGTGCCCCGGCGCCACGCCCTTGACCATTCATTTCGACCATCCCGGAACGCAACGCCCTGGCACAGCGTTGAGCCCTGTCTGCGTCCTGCGTCTGAACATAGTTTGTCAGCCCATAGGTCGTGTCGTTGGCCATGGCCAGCCCGTCTTCTTCGCTGTCGAACGGGATGATTGAGAGCACCGGGCCAAAAATTTCTTCGCGCGCAATCGTCATGTCATTGTTCACATCGGCAAAGATCGTTGGCTTCACATAAAACCCTCGATTGAGGCCATCAGGGCGACCGGTGCCACCTGCAATCAGGCGCGCGCCTTCATCGATACCTTTCTGAATGAGGTCCTGTATCTTGTTGAATTGTACTTCGTTGACGACCGGGCCAATGTGGCGTCCGCTCTCGGATGCAGCGCCCACTTTAACGCTGGTTGCAACCTCTGCGGCGGTTTCAACGGCCTGATCGTAAGAGCCGCGCTGCACAAACATACGTGTCGGAGCGTTGCATGACTGTCCAGAATTGTTCATGCAGTGCAGAACGCCTCTTTTGACGGCTTTTTCATCGGCGTCGTCAAATATCAGGTTCGCGCCCTTACCGCCCAATTCAAGGCTTACGCGTTTAAGCGTGTCGGCCGCATTCTTGGAAATAAGTTTGCCTGCGCGCGATGAGCCGGTGAAAGATACCATATCGACGTCAGGATGCCCGGTGAGAGCCGTTCCCGCGCCAGCACCGTCGCCATTCACCAGGTTGAAAACACCCTTCGGCACGCCCGCCGCGTCAACCGCTTCCGCAAACAAAAGCGCTGAAAGCGGTGACTCTTCAGAAGGCTTCAAAACCATCGAACATCCAGCAATGAGTCCGGCAATCACCTTTAGCGTGACTTGGTTCATAGGCCAGTTCCACGGCGTTATCATTGCAACGACACCAATGGGTTCGTGGATGATACGGTCATTTGGTGCATGATCGCCGAGCGGCTGGACAAACTGGAAAGCACGGCCTGCCTTGATCAGTCCATCAATATGCCAAGAGCCTGCGCCCACCTGTTGGCTGCGCGACATATCAATTGGCGCACCCATTTCCATGCTCATCAATTGCGCCATTTCCTCGGACCGTTCTGCATAGGCGTCACGGATTTTCTCGATGTAGCCTATACGCTCTTCCACCGGTGCCGTCATCCAGGGTATAAACGCAGCTTTGGCGGCTGCGACTGCAGCATCAACATCGGCTTGACCTGCCATGGAAATCACCGCGCAAGGCTCTTCATTGGAGGGGTTGACGACATAGTGATCAGCGGCGGTGGCCGGTTCGATCCAAGCGCCATTCACGTAAAATTGGCGTTTCTCAATCATCTCGTGCTCCTTTGCTACGTACGTAGTGTGCGGCAATTGCTGCCATGAAATCTTCTTCTGAGCTTAAGCATTGGGCCATAGTGACCGCAAGAGCGCGTGAGGCTTGTTTTTTGATGTGACTGAGATTTTCCTGATGCCCTCGCTCGCGTCTGGACAGGTTAGGGCTTTTTGCCTATCGCTTGCGACATGGGGAAACGAGACGCGTTCAAAATCAATGGCTCTGAATTCAAGCCGGGTGAACGTGGTACCGTTGACGTTTCTGTTGGAACGCTTTCCGATCACACGCCAGTTGATCTTGCCGTTCATGTTGTACACGGGCGCAGGCCGGGGCCGGTGCTTTTCGTCTCGGCAGCCATCCATGGCGATGAGGTGATTGGCGTGGAAATTGTGCGTAGACTGCTGAAGGCAAAACCGCTTGGTAGCATGGCGGGCACATTACTTGCGGTTCCGATCGTCAACGGTTTCGGGTTCTACAATCACTCACGTTATTTGCCAGATAGGCGTGATCTGAACCGATGCTTTCCCGGTGGCCCCACCGGGTCGATGGCGTCTCGCCTAGCGCATATATTCATGCAAGAGGTTGTTCTTCGCTCTGATGTAGGAATTGACCTGCATTCCGCTGCGATCCACCGGACCAATCTCCCTCAAATCCGCCTAACACCAGGCAACCCAAAGCTGCAGACACTTGGTGAGGCTTTTGGCGCTCCTGTGATGATGGCGTCTAAACTGCGCGAGGGGTCTTTGCGCATGGCGGCAGAAGAGCAGGGCGTGAGTGTTCTGCTTTACGAAGGAGGTGAGGGCCTGCGCCTTGATGAGCTCACTGCCCGTGCGGGCGTTAGCGGTATATTGAGGGTGATGCATGCATTGGGCATGATCGGAGCCAAAGCCGCGCCCAAAGTGCGGAACAAGACGGTATTCGCCAGTAACTCAAGTTGGTATCGCGCGCCGGTTGCCGGGATTTTCAGAGGTTATGTCGGTATTGGCGAGGCTGTCGAAACCGGGGATGTTCTTGGTTCAGTATCTGACCCTCTTGGCGAGGATGAACAGGAAGTCGTTTGTGAGCAACGTGGCATCGTCATTGGCCGCAGTAATATGCCAGCGGTTTATGAAGGGGAGGCTCTTTTCCATATTGCAGAAACGCCGAATGCAGACACAGCCGCCGAAGGTGTTGCGGCCCAGCTTGATGCCGGGCCGCTTTTTGATGAAGACGAGATTATCTGAGCCTTATTCAGCCTCGCCACCAGGTCCATCAAGAAGACCACTGCGGAACGCAATGCCTGCCAAAACGCCTCTGATGATCGGTGCAACTATTTGGAGCCAAACCTGCGCAAGTGCGGTGCCGCAAACAAAAACTGCTGAGCCGATTGAGTGCGCTGGAATTTCGTACGCGTCAGAGATTTTCGGGATAGAAAAGGCGAAGAATAGTAATGATTTAACTGGTTCTATTGGGTGTGTTCTTTGTTTTGCGGCATCAAGAAAATGGATGTCGCAAGCAGGCTGAAGATCAGTTCGTAGACCTCCCACTTTCGGCCCGGTTCTATTACGGTAATGACCAAACTTGAAACGATCGCCAAAACCGCATGGCTGCGGCGCGGAACAGGTATGGCAAAGCGATTTGCCAGGTGTGCAAAACGCTCAGATTTTGGAAATAGTAAAGGAAAAACAACCAGATAAATCAAGAGTACGGTTGTTAAAACAGATCCAAAAACTGTTTTGACGAGGTCCAACTCTCCAAACGGCGTTTGAAGAACTAAATTATGAAAATTGGTCTCGTCTTGCTTATTTCGTGCTTTCATTGCTTCGCTGGTTTCCCAGCCAAATATGCGCTGACCCCAGGAAATCTCTTCGCCCGACGCCAAAAAAAACAGCAGAGCGTAAAACAACGTCAAACCAAAAGCCAACCGCAATCCGCGCCGTTTGAGTGAGGCCGAATTTCGTATTAGAATGAAACTTGCGATTAGGAGGAAAACAGCGGTTGCGTATTCGACAATGCCGTCTTCTGCCGCGTAGGTTTTGGTAAAAAACTCCGAGCTTATGAACGAAATCGCAACCGTCAAAATCAGAATCACAACGATCGCGACGAGAAGGCCAGTATCAATTCGTTTCACGGTCTGCATAATTGTCACGCTCGAGCTCAATTTTCCTTGATCAGATAAGCCAAGCGTCTCTCGGCATCAAGCCGTAACGCACTAGGCCAATTTGCTCTCAGAGCGCGTATTTGCATGGCCGAATCGCGCATCTGCATGCTAAGTATTGTGGTATGGAGCAATCAGAACCCCAAATAAGCCAAAAAAGACCGATCATTCGGCAACTTGACGAGGCGGCGATAAATCGGATAGCGGCCGGTGAAGTCATCGAACGACCCGCATCTGCCGTCAAAGAACTTATTGAGAATGCACTCGACGCTGGTGCTGCGCGCGTAGGCGTGGACATCGCCGATGGTGGTAAAACGCTGATCCGTGTGAGCGATGATGGCTGCGGTATGGATGAGATCGATTTGCCCTTGGCTCTGTCTCGCCACGCAACCTCAAAGATTGATGGCACTGATTTGCTCAATATTCAAAGCTTCGGCTTTCGTGGTGAGGCTCTGGCAAGTCTCGGTGCGGTTGGACGGCTGACTGTAGCGTCGCGGACAGAAAATACCGATCCTGTTGAGGTGAATGTCACAAGTGGGCAGGTGGGACGAATACGGCCTAGTGCCCTAAACCGGGGAACTGTTGTCACACTCCGCGATCTGTTCTTTGCCACGCCTGCACGTTTGAAATTTATGCGTTCGGATCGCGCAGAGACGCAGGCCATTAGCGATGTGGTCAAGCGGCTGGCAATGGCTGAGCCATTTGTGGCCTTCACGCTCAGGGATGTTTCCGGTGAGCGGGAGCCGCGTATTGTTTTTCGTTCTTATGCCGAAACTGGTGACCTCTTTGACGCTCTGCACCGTCGTCTGGCGCAAGTTCTGGGGTCTGACTTTGCCAAGAATGCCTTGCGCGTTGATGCAGAGCGCCATGGATTGCACATGACTGGGTATGCCGCGCTACCAACTTATTCGCGCGGTTCATCTGCGGCCCAGTACCTGTTCGTTAACGGGCGCCCTGTGCGAGACCGGGTGCTGATCGGCGCGCTGCGTGCCGCCTATAGTGACTTTCTCAGTCGCGACCGGCATCCAGCGGCGGTCTTGTTCATTAATTGTCATCCGACGCTTGTGGATGTGAATGTGCACCCGGCAAAAGCCGAGGTGCGTTTCCGTGATCCGGGTACGGCGCGAGGGCTAATTGTCTCAGGCCTGCGCCATGCTTTAGCGGAAGCGGGGCACCGGGCCTCTACAACAGTTGCAGGCGCAGCACTTGGCGCAATGGTTCCCGAAACTGTGGGCGCCCGCGTCTATCAAATGGATCGCCCGTCAGCGGCGGCACGTACCCAAGCATACAATATGCAGGCCCCCGCATTTGAAGAGATGCAAAGCGCCTATAGCGGGCGTATTGAACTGCAAGAAGTTGCAGTTGTGGATAAGGAACCAAAGGCGAACCCGCTTGGTGCCGCCAGAGCGCAGTTGCATGAAAACTATATCGTCGCCCAGACAGAAACCGGGATGGTCATCGTTGATCAGCATGCAGCACATGAACGCCTCGTCTATGAAAAACTAAAGGCTCAGATGCAGGAAAACGGCGTCGCGGCGCAGGCTTTGCTTATTCCGGACATCGTTGAGTTGTCCGAGGCTGAGGCAAACCTGTTGCTCGGCATGGCTGACGAGTTGGCAAAATTGGGTTTGGGGATAGAGGGCTTTGGCCCGGGAAGTATCGCGGTGCGAGAAACCCCCGCTATATTAGGCACTTGTGATGCTGCTGCTATGCTGCGCGATATCCTTGATGAGCTCGCCGATATTGGTCAGAGCGAAAACATACGCAACCGAATTGAAGCAATCCTTAGCCGCGTTGCCTGTCATGGATCGGTCCGTTCCGGTCGGAGGATGACCGGTGATGAGATGAACGCGCTTTTGCGTGAGATGGAAACCACGCCTCATTCTGGCCAATGCAATCATGGACGACCCACCTACGTGGAGCTTCCGCTGGCAGATATCGAGAGGCTTTTTGGCAGGCGATGATCGTAATCGATGGTCAGCAATATGCACTTGATGATCCGTTGGTGCTTGCCGCGGTCGCAGGCGTGATTGTTGTGCTGCTGCTACTGGTCTTTGGTTTTCTTTCGGTTCGCTCTGCTGGCCGATCGGCTCGCGCGTTACAACCGTTGGCACAGCAGTTGGGCATGTTGGGCAGCCGCGTGCAAGCTTTAAGCGACGGACAAGAACGTCTCTCAGGGGGGCTTAACCATGTCTCCGAAGCACAAGCGCAAAGTCAAACTGCGATGCTACAGCTCATGGAAAAACGCCTGGCCGAGGTTTCCGGTCAAATGACGGAAAACCTGCAAGGCTCGGCACGGCGCACAGCGCATAGTCTGGGTGAGTTACAGGAGCGATTGAGCGCAATCGATAAGGCGCAGGAGAACATAACCAAGCTATCCGGAGATGTACTTTCACTGCAGGATATCCTCTCGAACAAGCAAACACGCGGTGCCTTTGGTGAAATTCAGCTGACGGATATCGTGAGCAAGGCGCTGCCCTCGGATAGCTATTCTTTGCAATCCACGCTCTCAAACGGTCGCCGCGCCGATTGTATGATCCATCTTCCTAACCCGCCGGGACCGATTTGCATCGATAGCAAATTCCCGCTTGAGGCCTATGAAGCATTGCGCAATGCGACATCTGATTGGGAAGTCAATGAAGCTGCAAAATTGTTACGCTCGTCGCTGCGCAAACATATTAAAGACATTGCAGAACGCTACATCATCGATGGCGAAACGGCCGATGGAGCGCTGATGTTTTTACCGTCTGAGGCCGTTTATGCGGAGCTGCATGCGAATTTCGCCGAGATCGTACGCGAGGGGTTTGCCGCGCGCGTCTGGATCGTTTCGCCAACGACGTGTATGGCCACTCTCAACACCATGCGAGCAATTCTCAAAGACGCTCGCATGCGCGAACAGGCGGGCGCGATCCGACGTGAGCTTGGTCTTCTTTTTGCGGATGTGGATCGTCTTGGAACCCGCGTGGAAAATCTTGACCGACATTTCTCCCAGGCCAGCAAAGACATTTCTGATATCAAGATTTCCGCAGAAAAAGCGGGTCGCCGGGCGCGACGGCTCGATAACTTTGATTTTGAAGAGATCGCTCGAGAGGATGAAAGCACTGTCGTGCCGATTTCCAAGGATGGCTGATGCATATTCTGACGGTCATCGACAATCCTAACCCTAAATCCTTCACACATTCTATTGCGGAAGAGTTTCATTTGGGTGCCTCAAGGTCTGGTCATAGCTATGACATCGCTGATCTATATGCGGAAGGTTTTGATCCCCGCTGGCAGCTTGTCGATGAGGCACAGTTTGAGGATCGCCCGATGCCCGATGATGTGCTGTCCTATCAAACGCGGATCGAAAAGGCCGACGTGGTTTGCATGGTCTTTCCGCTTTTCTGGTTTGGTATGCCTGCGATGATGAAAGGCTGGGTCGACCGCGTATGGTCCTTTGGATGGGCCTATGACCAAGTGGGCGATCATGAAAAGTCTCTGCAACGAAACAGGATCGGTGTGATGCTTATACCGGCAGGGGGCGATCCGGCGAATTGGGAGCCGTACAGGCTTGGTCAATCCATGGACACGATCTGGCGTACGGGCACTATGGGGTATTTCGGATTTACTGACCGCCGTATTCACTTTTTGAACGGATCCGAAGGCTCTGGCGAAAGACGCGCAGGTCTTTTGAGAAAGGCTTTTGCAGTTGGAAATGGGCTAGAGCACCCGCCGGAGTGAAATCGAGCCCAAATATCTGACCCAGGTTACGAACGTCACCTGGTCGCTCAGCGCCAAAAATATGAAGGTATTCTGAAAAGCAGTGCAATATACAGCGTTAAGTATGCGTTGGGACAACGATAACGACCTCCAGTCCAGACGCGAGAGCTGCCAGAAGGACAAAATAACAAAAAGCAGCGACGCGATGCTGAATAGAAGCAGCAATACAGACTGAAAGCTGACGCCGGACAAAACGCTCGCATCGGAAATCAGTCCAAACATACCCCAGAAAGCATGCACAGCCTGAAGTGCTATCAGTTAGATGCTGGTTATAACAAGGCTCAGCCATGCTTTGCTAGCAAAGCCCGTCCTTCCGCTGTATTTCCGAACAGACCAAACGAGGGGTAAAGCGGAAAGCCGTTACAACAACCGTAATACAAATCCAAAAGGCACCAAAAACCACATAGCCTTGCCAAGACTCGAACTTGGCAACGCTATTTTGTTCTTCACCAAAAAGAAAAATACGGCCTTGTCCATCTTGGCCGAAAACATGACTTGCTACAGCGAACCCCTCTGGGCGAGACTTACGAGCCCTTACTGTGATCAATTTCGTTTAGGTGAGAGGCAAAAGAGCACTTATTGAACCAAACCGCCATGCGCGTCGATGATACGAACCAAGCCCATACGACTCATGATCCAACTGCATTTCACATTGCCTTGAGTGATCTGGTGATCCTGCGTGGCATCCCATCCTGCATTCGCTTGGACAATGGTCCTGAGTTCGTTGCGAAGGCCGTACAGGACTGGATCAAAAGCCGATCATGCACCATAAACCAAATTGGACCACCCAAATGAGGATAATCGGAAAATGGGCGATCATCGTCTTTGGCATGTGTAAACGGTCGACAAAGATGGGCGTTCGTCGAGTCCGTCGACAAACAAATCGTTAACGTGGTAAAGATCCGCTTGCGAAAACTACATAATGTAAGTGTCGTTCCACCCAGCATTTAGATCGCAAAATTTGAATACCGTAAATTCGTTATTCGAAATTTCACTTTCTCCCGTTTTTCCGTTTCACGACTTTTAAGGGCTAAAGACTTGAACAAACAAACTTGAAACGGTTTGAGGCGTTGAAAAATTTAATCGCTACGCAATTTGATAGGACGCCGTAAATCGGCGAAGGTTTCTCACGCTCGATTTCGTGGCTGTGTCTGACGGGTTTGAAAGGGCCGCGTTAGACGTCTCAAAGCCCCATTTTCAGTACTTTAAAGTAACCCGGCTGTAGACAGAATCTCGGGAAGTTTTTTCTTCACCTTGAAAAAACCTGCCGATGCGTGTGGCCAGATCAGAGCGTCCCAATCTCGCCGAAATTCAGTAAGCGCAAGGCCTTCATCCTCTAGTTTCGGACGTGCCTCTTCGATCCAGTCTGATAACGGACCGACGGGTACATATGGCATCGCGATTTGCTTTGCCCCTTTTGCAACCGTCCATTTAGCCAAATCGCTGGGCAAGCCAGCGTGCATCTGGACGGGATGCATGCCAATGCGTAGGGCGCAATCGTTCAAGGCGGCTTCTTCAAAGTTGCAGATCAGATCAGGAACATCCCGGTGCGATCTAAGGTGGCTCGTAGAAAGAGAGGCACAAGCAATGATGTTCAACGAATTCAGGTCGAAGTCTTCGAGAAAACAGTCAT
This sequence comes from Pseudomonadota bacterium, assembly GCA_038531775.1. GTDB lineage: Bacteria > Pseudomonadota > Alphaproteobacteria > Rhodobacterales > Rhodobacteraceae > Roseovarius. The sequence continues at coordinate 100,857 of JBCBBI010000003.1, forward strand.
CCTCAGTCATTAAAAGAACTGTGGGAATTCCACGTTTAGGCGCGACAACGTCGCGTAATGGCATAATATCGGGAAGCCCGTCTGGTTCTTGTTGTTCTAGACCACTGGGCACGACAGAAAGCTCCGCATCGTTAGGCGTAAACCTTTGATCCGTGAACTTCGCGATATTCCAAGCCTTTGCTTCATAAGCCTTGCCGCGTGTATGCAGCCCTGCCACCCATCGCCAACTGCAGGTGTTTGACGCCGGATCCCCATCGAGCAGATGTCTATAAAAGAAGTCGGCTCCAAGCCGCCACGGCAACTCAAGCGTAAAAATCCAGATTGAAGCAAACCACATTCTCGCGTGATTATGCAGATACCCGGTTTCGACAAGCTCGCTGACCCAAGCATCAAAACATTCAAGGCCAGTTATGCCGTTTTCGGCCGCTTCGATCCGCTTGCGCAGAGACCGATCAATATCAAGCTCTATCAAGTCTTGGCTAAGTCCCGACACATAATCTGCCCAGACCTGAGGCCGGCGTTCGAGCCAGCCTTTGAAATAACCTCGCCAAAAAACCTCATGAATGAATTTTTCAGCACCTTCTAATCCATGATCCGCCAAAGCGGCGGCAGTTACTTCCTTTTCAGTAATCAGACGGCGCCGGATGAAGGGAGATAGGCACGACACATTGCTATGCCGACCCGGACCACGATCATAATTGCGCCCGCTGGCATACCGTTTCCCCATACGCGGGGTAAAAGCCTCAACAAGGCGCAACCCCTCAGCGCGTGTCGCTGTCCCCGATATCATTTTGTCACTCCGTTTTGTTGCTGTTGGACCTGTTACTTCGGCCCAGGCTTTCAATAGGTGCGAGAGCATCGTCTATGGTTTTTCTTTGTTTGCGCCAAATTTGGTGACCTGGCGCGAGCCCTTGCATTTGGCCCAAACCAACTCATTTAATGAGTGGCGCAATGACGGGTTTTGAGATGAGCTACAAAAAATCAGAAGAGGTGATCGCTAAGCTGACGCCGATCCAGTATCATGTAACACAACAGTCCGGGACCGAGCGGCCTTTTACCGGCGAATATAACGATAACAAAACCCCAGGTATTTATGTTGATATCGTCTCTGGCGAGCCTCTTTTCGCGTCTTGTGACAAATTCGAATCTGGCTGCGGTTGGCCTAGCTTTACCAAACCGATCGAACCGGCCCATGTGACTGAGCATCACGACGCCAGTCACGGCATGGTCAGAATTGAGGTGCGTTCTGCTCATGGTGACAGTCATCTGGGTCATGTGTTTAATGACGGACCTCGTGATAGAGGTGGTCTGCGCTACTGCATCAACTCCGCGTCACTTCGTTTTATTCCACGTGACGAGATGGAGGCGGAAGGCTACGCTTCATACCTGGATCAAGTGGAGGACATTTAGATGGCTGAACAACGGGCGGTACTTGCTGGTGGCTGCTTTTGGGGCATGCAGGATTTGATCCGAAAAATGCCCGGAGTTCTTCGCACACGCGTTGGGTATACCGGTGGTGATGTGCCAAATGCCACGTATCGCAACCACGGCACTCATGCCGAAGGCATAGAAATTTACTTTGATCCTGACCAGATGAGCTATCGCCACCTTTTGGAGTTCTTTTTTCAAATCCACGACCCGACGACACCCGATAGGCAAGGTAATGATCGCGGGATGAGCTATCGCTCTGCGGTCTACTATGTTGATGAGGATCAGAAAGCCGTTGCCGAGGAAACGATTAAAGATGTCGATGCAAGCGGGCTTTGGCCCGGAAAGGTCGTTACAGAACTCGAACCGGCCGGTGCATTCTGGGAAGCCGAAGAAGAGCATCAAGACTATCTAGAGAAGTTTCCAAACGGCTACACGTGCCATTTTGTCAGGCCAAACTGGGTATTGCCACGACGAGCAGCCGCAGAATAGGCTTTGCCGCCCAGACTTAATAGACGGGCGCTGCTGGCTCTAGGAACTGGCTCTATTCTGGGATTGGGGACTGTGGGCAATCATGGTTTGCGCCTCAACCAGAAAATTAGCCGGGTTCCTGATCTCAGAAACGGTCATCTAGTTTCACTGCGAGATGCGTCGCCAGAGAACGCGGCGCCTCGAGTTCTTCTGGTTGGAAATTCTGCCCTCATTGTGTCCGGTTTCTTACAAAAGCTGGAAGAGCACGCGGCCTGTAGTGGTCGGAATGTGAGGTTTGCGCGCGCTGCAGCCTATGGCGCACGTTTGATCATAAGTCTGCGCATTGCGGAGTTACGACGTTTGATCGGTGACGTGTCTTGGGATGTCATAGTATTGCAGGACTTTTCATCGGTTCCGCTGGATAGAGCGGACCGCTTTGCGTCTACTGTGGCGATTAACACTTTTGCTAGGATCGCAGGAGATGTTCCGCTTGTACTATTTCCGCACTGGCCAAGCGGGCCCAACCATCGGGTCTATGGTGAGGGACTTGGTTGGCGCTATCGCATTCCCACCGACATTCTGAATTACGCCCACCACGCGCAAAGCCATTATAACGCTGCCGCAGAAGACACTGGCGCGACAGTCGCTCCCCTTCTTCAAAGATGGGTAGCCGCGATTGAAAGCGGTCAAAGCCTTTATAAGTCCGACAAGCACCATGCCAATGAGACCGGTGCTGAACTTGCCGCTGGGGCGCTTTGGCACGGTGTTGAAAAAAATCTGAGAGTACGTCAATCCTAAAAAAGACGCTGCGGAAACAGCGTCTTTTTGTGAGTGGGTTTTACGTAACTTTTGGAAAAGTCTTACGCGACTTGAGCCTCGAAGCGTCCGCACCAATCATCGGCACTTACGGTTGGCCAAATAGCACGGTTTTCGCCATCTGGCGTAGGAGGGTTTGCATGGCATAGCCCGTTATCCGTGCTGGTGTTTGCATGATCTGCGTAGAATGCGCAGGCTTTACATGTATCGGTCATATCCATTTCCTTTTGGCTTTACCGGGGGCAAGGCTATTGTGGCTGCCTGGCGCTTTGCTGGGTTGCTCGCTTTGCCCGTATCCGGTGTTCAGCTGTGGATGATATATATTTAGATTCATTCTAAAGTCAATAATAAAACACATAAAAATCAGTAATTTGAGTATTTTAATTAGGTATTGTCGCAAAGGAAAACGCAGCGGAATTTTGAGTGTTTTGGTAGGAATTGATGAAAACCGTTGGATTTCAAAGACAAAGCAAATTGGTATAATTCAAAGCCTTGTTGCTTTGTCTTCTCAGTCATGCATCTCTGATCAAAAATCAGCGCCTCGGTTGCCAAAACCCGCTTAACGATTAAACAAAGGTGCCATGCAGATCGACACGGCATCATCAAAAAACCGAACATTTCGCTGGTCATTGATTCTGCTTTTGTCGGCGGTTTCGATAGTTAGCGTTTTCCGCTTGGCAGACGCGTTTTTCACGGCGCGCGCGCTCGAGCGTGCAGCCGGTCCGCTTTCGCTTTATCGCGAAACGGTTGTCGCAGAATTGGAGAGATTTTCACATCTCACATTTGTGCTCGCGCGTGATCCTTTCGTTGTTGCCACCGCACAAGGCGCCGATACTGGTCCCTTGAACCAGCGGCTTGCGGAATTTGCGGTTCGGTCGGGATTGGAGGCAATCTATTTGATGAATGAAGCGGGTTTGACCATTGCGTCGTCCAACGCTGACCGGCCCGAAAGTTTCCTTGGACAGAATTACTCTTTTCGTCCGTATTTCCAGACCGCAATAAAAGGCGATCAAGGTGAGTTTTATGGCATCGGCTCAACTACCGGGTTGCCGGGATATTTTTTTGCTGACCCAGTAAAAACCCAGGACAACGCCGCGCTCGGTGTAGTTGCGATCAAACTTGGTCTGACGGAGCTTGAAGAAACCTGGCGGGCGGCGGGAGAGACGGTATTTCTGGCCAACAAGGACGGTGTCATTCTTCTCTCTTCACGCCCGGATTGGCGCTATCTCACGCTGGGTGCGCTGACCAACGCGCAGAAAGAAACGATCGAACGGACCCGGCAATTTGCCTCGCAAGCGCTTGATGCTTTGCAGTGGAAGCCGAAAACTCGAAATCGGTCCGAATTTGGTGGCGACACTTTTCTGCATCTTACCACCGCCGACTTGCCCAACGGATGGGAGCTTCACTATCTCGCAAATACCGATCAAGTCACCGCACGTACCGCACTAGCGACGGGTAGTTTTATATTCTTGGCCTCCTTGCTTGTGATCATGACGCAGCAGCGTCGAACCGCGCGTATTGGGGCTGCGTTAAAACGTTCGGTCGCAGAAGAGGCTCAATTGCGTCAGGCAAACGAACGCCTAGCCGTGGAAATTGAGGAACGCAAAGCCGCAGAGAGGCGGTTGAAGCGGACGCAGGATGAGCTTGAGAGAGCCGGCCGGCTTTCGGCGCTCGGACAATTGGCGGCCTCCGTGACCCACGAATTGGGCCAGCCGATTGTGGCCATGCGAAATCACCTGGTCGCGGCAGAGATCGCTAACGATGCGCGGTCCAGCCTTACTGTGCGTCTGTCGGGCCTAGTTGATCGGATGGAAAGCATAACACGGCAGCTGAAGTTTTTTGCGCGTAACGACGACACCAGCATTGATGAGGTGGATCTCAGGAATGTAGTTCAAGCTTCGATCGATCTTGTTGCTCCCAATATTTTAGAAACGCAGACCGATCTTGCGTATGAAATGCCACCCAAAGCAATCGCTGTGAAGGGTAGTCAGTTTCGGCTTGAACAGGTGATCACCAACCTGCTTAGGAATGCGCTTGACGCTATGTCACAATCTGAGACACGGAATTTACAGATTTCGCTCCAAGTAAATCACGATTTGGCTGTTTGCAAAGTGGCGGATAGTGGCAGAGGGCTTGAAGGGCTTGCTTTAGAGAAACTACAAGAGCCTTTCTTTACGACTCGCGGTTCGGGCGAGGGTATGGGCCTTGGCCTTGCTATCTCTGCCCGCATCGTTGAAGAACACGGAGGCGATATGACCGCAGAAGCCTCAGAGCTTGGCGGTGCGGAGTTTTGTGTGAGCATCCCGATTATCGAAGTGCGGGCGAAAGATCATGACGAGTAAGCCAGCCTTCAAAATTCTGGTCGTCGACGATGACGGCTCCGTTCGCTCTTCGTTGGTTGAGCTTTTGGAGGCCGCCGGTTGGATCGTGGATGCGTTGGATCGAGCCAATCTCGTTGAGCCTAGGTTGGCCAACGCGCCCCCCGATGTAATCCTGTCTGACGTACGTATGCCTGGCATGTCAGGGCTTGAGCTTTTGGCAAGTCTGCCACCTCATAGCCCGCCTCTTGTACTCATCTCGGCTCATGCGGACGTGCCGATGGCGGTCAACGCGATGCAGGACGGTGCCTACAGCTTTATTGAGAAACCTTACGAGCCGCGCCGGTTACTAACCGTTCTCAACCATGCCGCTGAACAATCGCGCATGCGCCGATCGACTGCTAGATTGAGAGAGCGTCTTTCGAAGCTTTCTGGCCTGGACCGCGTCTATCTTGGCAGCACTCGTGAAAGCGAACTTTTGCGTCAAGAGCTCCTTGATCTTTCGCAAACCGAGACAGCTGTCCTTATCCTTGGCGAGACGGGCACCGGCAAAGAGCTCGTGGCGCGTGCGCTTCACGATCTTGGGCCAAATGCTGACGGACCGTTTGTAGCTTTAAACTGCGCAGCGCTGGCGACGGACAGCTTTGAAGAAGAGATGTTTGGTCGTGTCGGTGGACCGTTGGGTAAAATCGCCGCTGCTGATGGCGGCACGCTCTTTTTGGATGAGATTTGCACTTGTCCGATACAAGCGCAGGCAAAGCTTTTGCGCGCAATAGACGAAAAGAAGGTGACGCCTCTAGGTGGAACAGAGCCTTTATCGCTGAGCTTTCGCGTTCTTTCTTCCTCAAACGAGGATCCTGATGCTGCTTTAGTTAATGGTCGGCTACGGCGAGACTTGCTTTTTCGGCTTAATACTGTGGCACTTAATTTGCCGAGTCTTTCGCAAAGGCGCGATGACATTCTGCTGCTCTATACACATTTTGTGACTGATTTCTCACGGGTCTATGAAATCGAGATGCCACAAATCACCTCCGAGGACGTCATGGTGTTAGTTTCGCATGACTGGCCAGGAAATGTTCGTGAGTTACGCAATGTTGCCGAGCGGCATGTTTTGGCTACGCGTCGTGGCGGCGGTTCTGCTCGGCAAGCGCTGAGCAGCGATCATTTCTTCGAAGAAGTTCCAGCGACCCTGCGCGAAGCAGTAGCCGCGCTTGAAAAAGAGCTTATCGGTAAAGCGATTCAAGCACATCAAGGACGAATGGATGCGGTCGCGGAGGCTCTTGGAATCGGACGCCGAACGCTTAACGAAAAAATTGTCAAACTGGGGCTTAACAAAGACGAGATTCTTTGACGTAAGGAGCGCCCTGCGGAACCCCGCGCACCCCTTTTGTGGATACGCGCGCAATTCTTCATGGGAAAATCGATTTGAAAGTGCCATTGTGCGTTTACCAACCCGCTTGGGTTTTTTCTGGGAGGAAACACATGCAGAAAGTATTTGGAGCCGGTGTAGCGGCAACAATGGCCTTTGCCTTTGCTGGTGAAGCGCTCGCGGTCGAATGGAATGTCTCGCTTTGGGGCAAACGTCGCGCATTTACAGAACACGTCGAAAAGCTTGCTGAGCTGGTCTCTGAAAAGACCAATGGCGAGTTCACCATGAATATCAGCTACGGTGGTTTGTCGAAGAACAAAGAGAACCTTGACGGTATCTCAATCGGTGCTTTTGAGATGGCACAGTTCTGTGCAGGCTATCACCGAGACAAGAACCGCGTCATAACCGTGCTGGAACTGCCATTCCTCGGCGTGGCGAATCTTGATGAAGAGGTCGCTGTATCCGCAGCCGTCTATAATCACCCGGCTGCGGCAGAAGAAATGGCGCAGTGGAATGCGCGTCTTCTGATGACTTCGCCAATGCCGCAGTACAATATTGTAGGCACAGGTGAGCCACGCGACACGCTTGCTGATTTTGAAGGCATGCGGGTCCGTGCAACCGGCGGTCTGGGTAAGGCATTTGAAGCCGTTGGCGGCGTTCCAACGTCCGTCACCGCAACAGAGGCCTATCAGGCAATGGAATCCGGCGTTGTTGATACTGTGGCTTTCGCCCAACACGCGCATCTTAGTTTTGGAACAATCAACCAAGCCGACTGGTGGACCGCCAACCTCAACCCCGGCACTGTGAACTGTCCCGTGGTTGTGAACATCGACGCGTATGAAGGTCTGTCTGACGCGCATAAAGAAGCGCTGGATAGCTCAGTGTCAGAGTCGATTGATCACTATCTGGCGAACTACGGCGAATTGCTTCAAAAGTGGGACAGCGTGCTGGCCGAAAAAGGTGTGAAAAAAGTCGAGATCGATCAAGCCGAAATCGATGCTTTCCGCGTCAAGGCAGCTGACCCTATCCGGGAACAGTGGATTGCCGACATGGAGGCGCAAGGCCTGCCAGGTCAGGAGCTCTACGATCTCGTCGTCAAAACGCTCAAAGATCACCGCGCTGGCGGTAGCTAAAACAGCGACATAAGCAACGGGCTGCGCAGGTGTTTCATTGCGCAGCCTAAAAAATAACGCTGTGCAGGGAGAGGGGCGATGGCAGGTAGTGCCACCGTATTGGAGGATTTAAGCCTCCTGAGCCGCTTGGATCGTGGCTTGCTAAAACTTGAACGCTTCTTTGCATTGCTAAGTGGGTTGGCCGCATTTTCCTTAATGTTTCTAGCTGCCTATTCCGTTGGCGGGCGTAAGTTTTTCGCGTCACCTCTCCAGGGTTACGTCGACCTGATAGAGCTTTTGATGCCGCTCATTGCGATCATGGGTGTGGCATTTGTCCAAAGAGACGGCACGCATATTCGCATGGATATCATTATCGGGGCGATGCGCGGACGCCTTCTGTGGGCGATCGAACTTGTGTTGATTCTGTTGATCCTGGTTCTGATGATTGCGCTGGTTTGGGGGAGCTGGTCACACTTTGATCGCAGCTTTGATTTCGCGAAACCTCTTTGGAGTCGGGACAGCACGATTGATGTTGGATATCCAATTTGGCCTGCGAAACTGATCGTGCCCATCGCATTTTCTGTGCTTTGCCTAAGGCTATGCCTTCAGGTCTGGGGCTATGGTCGTGCGCTCGTACTGGGGCTAGAACGACCTGTGGCTGTTCCACTGCAGCAATCGGTCGCCGAACAGGCCGCTGCTGAGGCAGACCAACTTCAGGGGCGCGACTGATGGATCCGATTACGATTGGTCTATGGACGACTGGCGGTATGCTGGTGCTGGTCTTTCTGGGCATGCGCGTGGCGTTTGCTGCGGCACTTGCAGGGTTCTTCGGCCTTGTCTGGCTGCGTTGGAATGGTTTTGACTACGCGCCAGATCGTCTTTGGAAATCCATCGAAATCAGCGTCAAAGTCGCTGGCCAGGTGCCGCATTCGAAAGTCTCGGCCAATGCGCTTAGCCTGATTCCAACGTTCATTTTGATCGGCTACCTCGCCTACTACGCGGGGCTTACCACGGCGCTTTTTGAGGCGGCAAAACGCTGGATAGCGTGGGTGCCGGGTGGGTTGGCGGTATCGACGGTATTCGCCACGGCCGGATTTGCGGCGGTTTCTGGAGCAAGCGTTGCAACTGCTGCTGTCTTTGCCCGCATCGCCATCCCGGAGATGCTAAAGATCGGATACAACAAACAATTCGCCGCAGGCGTTGTCGCAGCAGGCGGCACATTGGCAAGCCTTATTCCGCCTTCGGCGATCCTTGTAATTTATGCGATTATCGTGGAGCAGGACGTTGGAAAGCTACTGCTCGCGGGCTTTGTGCCAGGTGCATTTTCAGCTGTCATTTACGGGCTTTTGATCATCTCGATTGCGCTCATTTTCAAATCTGTTGGCCCTCCTGTGCGCGGCTTTACATGGGGACAACGACTAGCTTCTTTACCGCCTGCCTTGCCCATCGTGGCCGTCGTGGTGATTATCATCTTCTTCGTCTACAACCCCTTTGGTGATGCCTGGGGCACGCCGACAGAAGGCGGCGCTGTTGGCGCTTTTGTTGTTTTCCTTATGGCGCTCTACCGGGGCATGCGTTGGAAAGAACTGAAAGCGGCTCTTATTGAAACGGCAAAGCTTACAGTGATGATCTTTACTATCATCTGGGGCGTGCTGATTTACGTGCGTTTCCTAGGTTTTGCCGACCTTCCTGGTGCGTTCTCTGACTGGATCACGTCGCTTACTGTATCGCCGATGTTGATCCTCGTTTGTATCCTGTTGGCCTATGCGGTGTTGGGCATGTTCATGGATGCAATCGGTATGCTGCTCTTGACGCTGCCTGTGGTTTATCCGGCTGTAATGGCGCTAAATGGTGGTGAGGATGTCTCGGTCGCCAACAGTACCTTTGGTATGTCCGGAGAGATGTGTGCCATCTGGTTCGGTATACTGGTGGTTAAGATGGCGGAATTCTGTCTAATCACGCCGCCTATTGGGCTGAACTGTTTCGTGGTGGCTGGCGTGCGCGATGACCTTAGCGTGCAGGACGTTTTCAAAGGCGTGACGCCATTCTTCATTGCTGATGCAATCACTATTGCTCTGTTGGTCGCCTTCCCGATTATTGTGCTTTGGCTGCCTGGACTTGCATGATGTAAGGATGTTCTTGTCAGCAAGGGCATCCAGATGAAGTACGTCACCGACTTTCCGCACAAAATTGAAAAACATGATCCGGTTTGGATTGAAATGACCGACGGCGTGCGGTTGGCGGCGACGATTTGGCGACCCGTGAATGCGGAACCGGTGCCCGCAATTCTTGAATTCCTGCCTTACAGGCGCATGGATGGCACAGCGGAGCGCGATGCGCTGACCCATCCTTATTTTGCGGGGCATGGCTATGCCTGCATTCGGGTCGATATGCGTGGGTCTGGTGATAGCGACGGAGTGCTGACAGGAGAGTACTTATCGCAAGAGCAGGATGACGCGGTGACCATCATAGCTTGGCTGGCGCAGCAGGAATGGTGCGACGGCAATGTCGGGATGATTGGTATTTCCTGGGGTGGCTTCAACGGGCTCCAAGTTGCCGCGCGCCAGCCTAAGGCGCTAAAGGCTATCGTCTCGATTTGTTCGACCGATGACCGATATGCGGACGACATCCACTATATGGGTGGCTGTCTCCTGCTCGATAATCCGTGGTGGCATTCCTACATGTTCTCGCTCAACACATCGCCGCCAGATCCGGATGTGGTTGGCAATCGTTGGTATGAGATCTGGAAAGAAAGGCTTGAGGGCAGCGGTTTCTGGATTGGCGAATGGCTCCGGCATCAGCGGCGTGATGAGTTTTGGAAGCATGGTTCTGTCTGCGAAGATTTTTCCAAAATCAACGCAGCGGTTTATGCAGTCGGCGGTTGGGCCGATGGCTACACCAACGCGGTTTTCCGTCTGCTTGAAGGACTGCAATCCCCTTGCAAGGGGCTGGTGGGGCCTTGGGCACACAAATACCCGCATTTCGCCAAGCCAGGCCCTGCAATGGGATTTTTGCAGGAGTGCCTGCGTTGGTGGGATTATTGGCTCAAGGGTATTGAGACGGGGATTATGGACGAGCCGCAATTGCGCGCCTGGGTTCAGGACCCAGTAGTGCCAATGCCGTTCTATGTAGAGAGGCCGGGGAAATGGGTGGCTGAGCAAGGCTGGCCGTCTCAGCGTATTGACTGGCAAGAGTGGTTTTTGAACACGGACGGACTGGACGAAGAACCAAAGCCATCAAGGGCTTTGTCAATTTGTTCGGCAAACGACACCGGCCAACGCGGTGGGCGTTGGTGCGCCTTTGGTCTGGATGCCGATGGGCCTGAGGATCAACGTGGCGAAGAGGGTGGATCGCTGATCTTTGATGGGCCGATTATTGATGAAACTTTCGATATTCTCGGTGCGCCAGTGCTTGAAGTAGAGTTTGCAAGTGATAAGCCGGTTGCGATGCTAGCGGTTGTACTTAGTGACGTGGCACCGGATGGGGCGGTCACCAAGATCAGCCTTGGCGTGCTGAACCTGACCCACCGCGACAGCCACGAACATCCTGAACGACTCAACCTCGGTACACCCTACCGCGTCCGGTTAAAGCTGAACGATTGCGGTCACAGGTTTGAGCCGGGCCACCGCATCCGCATCGCGTTCTCGACCGCCTACTGGCCGATGATCTGGCCTATGCCAGAGCAAGCCACGCTTTGGATTTCGACCAGCGAGAGCGTGTTGCGCCTTCCCGTCCGTCCAGAAAGCGCAGCAGATTTAGACTTAAAGGCGTTTGAGGAACCCGAAGCCGCTGCTCAACCACTCGATGCTTTGGCTCTGAAACCAGCAAGCTTTCAGCGCTGGTTTGAACGAGATGTCGTAACAGGGATGGTGCATTGCCGACAGAAGGACGACGAGGGTGTCACAGAATTAAATGAACATAACGGATGGCAGGTGGCCTCGACCCACGAAGAAACCTATGCCATTCACCCTGATGATCCGCTGAGTGCTTCATTTGAAGTGCATTGGACAGAGAATTACAGCCGCGGCACGTGGCAGGTTCGGACTAAGACCACCACGCGGATGACTTGCACGAAGACCGATTTCATCGTCAAGGGTGATATGGTCGCATATTTTGGCGAGGAAGAGGTGCACCACCAGAGTTTTGAGGAGGTGATCCCTCGCCATCTAGTTTAATTGCTGATCGGATTTTCCGGCCCACCATGGCTTCTCATCCAGCCAAGGCTCGCGCTTGTATCGCCGACGGCTTTGTATTCAGCACCGAGCGGACGGGTCCAGCCGATCTCTTCGATCTGCTCGAATAAAAGCCGATAATCGAGCGTGCCGTGGTCGGGAGTGCCGCGATCCGGAACGGAAGCGAATTGGATATGCCCTACATAGGGCAGCACAGCACGCAAACGGGTGAAAACGTCTCCCTCAGTTCGGCCCACGTGGTAGCAGTCAAACATCATCTTGATGTTGTCCTCGGCCACCTCATCAATGACGCGCTGCGCTTGCTCGGTCGTGCGCAGAAAGTATCCGGGCGCATCATGTTCGTTTAGCGGTTCTATCAGGATGGTCTGACCCCGTTTCGAGGCTACGCGCGCCGCATAGCGCAGGTTTTGTACGTAAACCCTATGTGCATCCGGCCCCTCCGCGCACCCGGCCATCACATGTACCATCTCGGTCGAAATCGCGGCGGCATAGTTCAGCGCCTCGACAGTAGCTGCCTCGGCCTCGCCCTGCCGTCCGGTCAAAGCAGCAAGACCCATATCGCCAGCCTCTACATTGCCGCGTCTTGCGTTGATGCCCAGCATGCGAAGCCCGGTTTGTCGTAGCGCATTGCGTACATCCTCGCTTGGCACATCATAGGGCCAATGGCATTCCACGGCGTCAAATCCAGCGGTTTTGGCCGATAGGATCGCTTCAGGCAGTGGCCGATCCTTCCATAAAAACCCAAGATTGGCCGAGAACCGCGTCATTTCTTTGGCTCGGGCAGGGTCAGACCGGCTTGTTGGGCGTAAACCTTGGCAACCGCCGAATCGTCGATATGGCCAAATCCCATCTCTGCGGCGGCTTTAAACTGTGCCAGGGCGGTTTCGGCGATAGGAGCCTCAAAGCCCGCGCTTTTCGCCACATCGAGCACGATACCCAAATCCTTTGGCCAGATGTTGACCTGACTTTTCGGCGTATAATCCCCACCAACAATGTGGGGTGCACGGTTTTCCAACATCCAACTGGTCCCGGCGCATTGCTTGATTACATCCAGAAATTTTGCGGGTGTGATGCCTTGGGTCATGCCAAAGGTGAGCGCCTCCGCCATGGTTGCGATATGCACGCCTGCGAGCAATTGGTTGACCGCTTTCATCGCAGAGCCGGGCCCGGCTTTATCGCCCAAGCGGAAAACCGTCTCAGATATCGTATCGAGAGCTACCTGGGCCGCGTCAAAGGCCTCATCTGTGCCAGCCGCCATAACTGAAAGAGAACCCATTGCGGCCTTCGCAGCGCCGCCGGAAATTGGTGCATCGAGATAATGCAGACCAAGCTTTGCGCATTGCGCCTCCATACGTATGGCAAACTCGGGCGGTACAGTTGCGCAGGCTATAATGCATGCGCCGTTACGAAGTTTGTTGGCAATTCCATCTTCGCCAAAGAGCACCGCCTCGGTCTGTGCTGCGTTCAGAACCACAATAATCACCGTATCGACGGTCTCCGCCACATCGGACAGTTCGCCACGAGCGCCGCCTTCTCTCTGGAGTTGCTCAACGCGTTCCGGCACCACGTCAAGCCCATGGGTTTCGTGTCCAGCGCTTATGCACGCTTGCGCGATGCCGTGCCCCATCGAGCCAAGGCCTATCACAGCGATTTTTTGATGATTTCCCATGGGTCGCAAAGTGTTTTATTGCCGCGCTTTGTTCAAGCGGTCATTTATAGCATCTTATCCCTAAGCTGATGCATCGGCATGACGTCTAGCTGCGTTTTTTTGAAACGCTTCAACCTAAGTGTTTGCTTATCAAGTCAGCGCCCTTGCAACCGATCATGATCGAGGCTGCATTGGTATTGCCGCTTACCAACTGCGGCATCACCGAAGCATCCGCTGCGTAAAGACCATCCACTGCTTGCACCGACATCGTTGCAGGATCGACGACGGCCTCTGAATCGCTGCCCATCCGAGCGGTACCAACGGGGTGATAGATCGATTCAGCTGTTGCACGCACGTGTTCATCAAGATCCGCGTCGGTTTGTTTCTCTGGCCCAGGCAGCAGCTCTTTTCCGGTGATTTTGGCTAGAGACGGCTGACAGCAAAGCTCGCGCAGCACTTTTAGCCCTTCACGCATCATCACCCGGTCTTTCTCTTCGGCAAGATAATTCGGATCAATAAGCGGTGCGTCTTTTGGATCGGCGCTGGCTAGTTTGAGCGTGCCACGGCTTTCAGGCCTGGTTTGCGTCGTGTCGATCGCGAAACCATGGCCGCGATCATCCTCGGTCGCACCGTCAAATGCCAAAGCATTGATGAAGTGCAGTTGCGTGTCGCAGGCGGGCGCGTCTGGTTCGAGTTTAAAGAACGCACCGGCCTCAAGCCCTTGTTGCCGTCCGGCGCCTTGACCTGCCACGGCATATTTAAAGCCGGTTAAAAGATAGTTTGGAAATTTCGCATGGGACCAAAGCGACAGTGGTTTGGTCATCCGGTGTTTGACCTTGACCTCAAGATGATCGTGCAGGTTCTGACCTACGTGAGCACGATCTGCGACAACGTCTATGCCATGCGACCCAAGATGGTCTGCAGGCCCAATACCGGAAAGCATCATGATATGCGGTGTTCCGATTGATCCAGCCGCGAGAACCACCGCGCCTGCATGGAGCGTCTCTACACCAAGGTTTGTGGCAATGCGAATTCCGGTAACCTTCGTGCCTTCGGTTTCGAGACCAAGGACTTGCGCATTGGTCCTGACGTTCAAGTTTCGACGTGAAAGCGCTGGCTTAAGGAATGCATCTGCCGAACTCCACCGACGGCCATTTTTGATGTTGAGCTGAAACGGGCCAAAACCGTCTTGCGTCTCACCATTGAAATCAGGGTTGCGCGGGTAGCCAAGCTCAAGCCCGGCGTTGATAAAAGCCTCATAGGCGGCATTGCCGGATTCCGGGTTGCTGACATAAAGCGGTCCGCCTTGCCCGTGGTAGGAGCTATCGACAAGCTCGTTGTCCTCGACCTCCCGGAAATAGGGCAGCACATCATTGTAGGACCATCCATCACATCCCAATGCAGCCCAGTTATCATAGTCCCAAGCATTACCGCGAATGTAGACCAGCGCGTTGATCGAAGATGACCCGCCAAGGGTTTTTCCACGTGGCGTGGTGAGCTTTCGCCCATTCATGTGCTTTTGTGCCACTGTTTCAAAATGCCAGTTCCAACGCGGGGAACCAATGGCCTTGGCCACGCCCGCGGGCATGCGAATGAAAATATGATTATCGCTTGGGCCTGCCTCCAGGAGGAGCACTTGCTTGGTGCCGTCACGCGATAAGCGCTCGGCCAGCGCGCAACCGGCACTGCCCGCACCCACAATGATCAGATCAGGATGGCTCACGCGAGCAGGTCCTTCAAAGCCTGATCGATGAAGGCCGTGTCCTCTGCAACCCGGCCACCGCCCGCGTAATGGCCCCAGATAGACTCGATGACCCGCAGTTCCGCATTTGGCATAAGAGCAACCTCGGCCTCATTGTCTTCTACAGGAAAGTAGAAATCTGTCCGTCCGGGCAAGATAATCGATTTAGCTTTAATCGCCGCATAGGCTGCCTCTCGGTCACCATTATAAACAGGATTATTGCCCAGATCGCAGGCCTGCCATGTGGCAATAAGCGAAAGCATGTCGTTGGAATCCCGGCCAAAGTAAATGCCGTCCCAATTGCCCTTTAGGTAATCCTCTAATGAAGCAAACCCTTGGGTTTCCCACATCTTTGCCCTGTACCATTCGCGGCTGAGAGCCCAACCGGCCCAAGTCCGCCCTTTGGCTGTAAGGCCGCGCCACGGCTGTTCCTTGTAGTATCCATTCTCCCAGGCCGGGTCCAAAATGATGCCCTGCTTAACGCCCTCCAGGAAAACATGTGTGTGCGGCGCGGTTGTGCCCTGGCCGCAAAAGCATGACATGGCCTCAACACTGTCTGGGAAAAGCGAGGCCCATTGAAACGCCTGTTGCCCACCCATTGACCAACCACACACGAGCCGAACGGTCTCTACGCCAAGAACCTCCCGCAAAAGCCGTTCCTGAAGGCATACATTGTCATATTGGGTCACCAGCGGAAAATCCGGGCCAGATAGCGGGCGAGCGGTGTTTGAGGGCGAAGACGACAGACCGCTGCCCAACATGTTGATACAAACAATGAAGTACTTTTCTGGATCAAGGGCCATACCTGGACCAATCAAATACGTTTGATCTGCGTGCGTACCTGCGTAGCGAGATGGAAATACGACCACGTTGTCCTTGGATGGCGCCAATTTCCCGTGCGTTTTAAATGCCACTTTGCAGTCAGGCAGCGTGATACCGCATTGCAGGGTTACACGACCTGCTTCGAAGATTTCATGATCCATTGGCGTGTCCTTTTCAGCAATGTGGTGTCAATTACCTGTCACACTGATCGATCTTTGTCGCAACAATTATTTACTTGTGAGAAAGAATAATTCCCAGTAGGAATAATATTTAACGCGTGGAGAGTTGCTTGAACGGCTCCTGCATAACCAATTTATGGGAAGACCGTACAGCCACCTGTTTAAAAATGAAGCTATCAGATGCCATAAAAGTATCGATTGTTGAGCTTGATATTCTTTTGATGGCTGTAAGCGTAATGACGTGCTTAAATGGCGCGATCCCTAGCTTTAAGTTAGCCAGATAAGGAGGGTCAAATGCTGCAAGTAACGACTCTTCCTTTAGAGCAGGCTCCGTATCTGGATATTGCAAACCCCGAGTATTCCATTCGATCTCCTGAGGTGCGAGAAGCAAGAGAGCGTAGTTGGTATGCGCGGACACCATACGGTCTTGCGATATTACGGTATTCTGAGATGGGCCGTCTGCTGATACATCGGTCTCTGCGCCAAGGCAGCCATGCCTGGCCCGAGTTGAACGGCGTTAATTCTGGCCATTTCGCAGATTGGTGGCGCAAGACGATCCTTGTGACCGAGGGAGAGGATCACCTCCGCCTGCGACGGTTGGTAAACCCTGCGTTTACGCCCAAGACGGTCAAAGGCTTGATGCCCGATTTTGAGCGCCTGACGAACAGCCTGATAGAACCGTTCATAGATAATGGCGAATGCGATTTCATGACGGATTTCGCAGATCCCTACGCCGGGCGCATCCTAACCATCCTGATCGGCATGCGCGAAGAGGCGGCGCAGGAAATTCTGGATTTGTCAGCGGATATGGGGCTGGCGCTGGGCGTGACTTATAAACAGAGTCTGCCACAGATCGAAGCCGCGACAGAAAAGATGTACAAACTCATCGAAGATGTGCTCGATGAAAGACTGAAGTCGCCCGGTAACGATATATTGTCCATCCTTGCCAGCGCTTCTCAGGGTGGTGACTCCCTGTCCTATGATGAGTTGGTGACTATGGGCGTGATGCTGGCCTTCGCGGGCGTAGACACCACGCGCAACCAGCTTGGCCTTGGTATGTCGATGTTCCTTGAGCACCCGGAACAGTGGGAGATTTTGGCGGAGAACCCAAAGCTCGACATGGCTGCTGCCAATGAATGCATGCGCGTGCGGCCAACAATTACTTGGGTCACACGCGAAGCCGTTGAGGACTTTGAGTTCCAAGGTTTGGAAATTGAAAAGGGCACCACGATACACCTGATGTCGGAAAGTGCAGGTACTGATCCGTTGACCTTTGAAGACTCGCCTTTTGATATCACCGAAAAACGTAACAAGAATTTCGGTTTCGGTGGTGGCATGCATGTTTGCCTGGGCCAGATTGTTGCCAAGAATGATATGGCCGTCGCCTATCGTTTGCTGTCGCAACGTATCAAATCAATCCGTTTGAATGGAAAGCCGGAATATCTTCCCGATAGTGGGAATACGGGTCCGATCAGCCTACCAATCGCTTTTGATAAGCGATAGGCAGGCTTTCGATTACTTCCTAGCGACACGGTTCAGGATGTGGCGCCTTATTGGTTCCGCAGCACCAGAACTGATTGATTTGAGTGGCGAACAACCCGGGACGCATTAGAGCCGAGAAGGTAGTCGCTCAAATCGGGTTGATGCGCACCGATCATGATCAGATCGGCAGAAAGTGTTTTTGAAAGCTGCAACACACGGTCATAGGCCTTGCCAATTTCGACATGCGGCGTAGCAGTAAGGTTAGCCTCAGACAAAGATGTCGTTAACTGCTCCATGGCCGCCTTGTGCCCTTCGGTTTCAAAGTCCTGACTGAAGTAAGAGCCAACGATAGCCATCCCGACATCAGGGATCACTGTGACGGCGTGGAGTTCTGCATCCCAACCCTGCGTGAGCTTAGCCGCGGCGATCAGGTTGGCCGTGGTGTCTTGGGGGAGAGCTACATCAACGGCGATAAGTACCTTGCTAAACATCTTATTTCCCTCAGAAGGCGGGTTGGGTTTTACGCGGGGATTGCAGCGCCGCAATGAGCATGATGAGAACGAGACCGGGGATCCAAAAGATCTCTTTGGCTATACGCTCATTTTCTATCTCAACTGCCTCAAGCTTGGCTGGTTCATCGCCGTAGAAGTCATAGTCATTGCCCAGCTTCTCGAAATAGGTCGTTCCTGGGAACGGCTCATCTAGCGTAAGAATACCGTCACTTTCAATTACGGTCAGCCCGACTGCATCAAGTCGCTCTGTAGCACTTCCGTCACTTTCGGGCGTGTAATTGAGCGTGATTGACCCAACGATGCCGGTGTCAAAGTCGGGAGCCGACACGCGAAGTCGCGCCGTGCTGCCGATTGGCAGTTCCTCGATAGCTGTAAGAGCGGCGGGCCCGGTGACTTCGGTATATTTTTCCTGCCACTGGTCGAGGAAGAAATCTGGTCGGAACAGCATGAAAACAGCGACTAGAAGGACCGCGCCCTCCCATTTGCGGGATTTGGCGATGAAGTAGCCTTGAGTCACCGCGGCAAATACCAGCATCGCGATGAGGGAGACAAAGAAAACCACCACGGCTTTGCCAGCCGACACGTCGATCAGCAACAGGTCTGTGTTGAAGATAAACATAAACGGCAGCAGAGCCGTGCGGATATCATAGCTAAAGCCCACAATGCCCGTTTTGATCGGATCACCGCGCGAAATTGCAGCCGCAGCATAGGCCGCAAGGCCCACCGGCGGCGTGTCATCGGCCAGAATCCCGAAATAAAACACAAACATATGCACCGCGATCAGGGGTACGATCAGGCCCGATTGCGCGCCGACGCTGACAATCACAGGTGCCATAAGTGAAGAAACCACGATGTAGTTTGCAGTTGTCGGAAGGCCCATACCCAATATCAGCGAAAGCAAGGCTACGAGCAAAAGCAAAATGATCAGGTTACCGCCCGAGATCACCTCAATCACCTGACCAATGATCTGGTGTGCACCGGTGAGAGAGATGGTGCCAACAATGATACCTGCGGCGCCGGTAGCGACACCAATCCCGATCATATTGCGCGCGCCACTTTCGAGCCCGGCTACGAAATCACCAAATCCTGCAACAAACTCATTAGCCGTCTGATTTTCCCCTCGGAAAATCGCTTTGATCGGGCGGTGAGTCATCGCAACGATGATCATCGCGATTGTTGCCCAGAAGGCGGACAATGCTGGCGACAGTCGATCAAGATATTCCGTGCGAACCATCAGGTTCCAAACCAGAACAAAAATCGGCAAAGCATAGTAGGCACCGCCGAGGAATGTGGGCGTCAGACGCGGCGCTGTGACCGCCTTGGAATTTGGATCATCAATTTCGATATCGGGATATTTCGAGGCCACATAGAGCAGGGCCAAATAAGCCACGACGAGAAGCACAAGTGCCGGATAAACAGTCGCTCCTGGCATCATTGGCTCAAGCATCGCGCGGAAACCGATGATCAGAAAGGTGATTGCAGCCATGCCGATAAAACCTGTCAGAAACAGGATCAGGATCATCAGAATGCCGATATGACGGCCCGGTTTTTTCAGGCCCTCAAGACGAAGCTTTAGCGCCTCAAGATGCACAATGTAGAGCAGGGCGATGTAGGAAATCACCGCTGGCAAAAAGGCGTGTTTTACGACTTCGATGTAGGGGATATTGACGTATTCGACCATCAGGAAAGCGGCGGCGCCCATCACTGGTGGTGTCAATTGCCCGTTGGTGGAAGATGCTACCTCGACCGCGCCCGCCTTTTCTGGGGCAAAGCCAATGCGCTTCATCAGAGGGATCGTAAAGGTGCCCGTGGTGACCGTATTGGCGATGGAAGAGCCTGAAATCATGCCTGTCATCATTGAGGAAAGAACCGCCGCTTTGGCGGGGCCACCGCGTAGTGCACCTAGAAGGGCGATAGCTACTTTGATAAACCAGTTCCCGCCGCCGGCTTTTTCCAAAAGCGCACCAAAGAGCACGAAAAGGAAGATCATCGTCGTTGAGACGCCAAGAGCGACCCCAAAGACGCCTTCCGTCTGCATCCAGTAATGGCCCATGGCTTTGCTAAAGGAAGAGCCGCCGTAATTGGTGATTGAACCGACCCATTCGGAGTATCCACCAAAGAAGGCCAGACATAGGAAGAGTGAGGCAATGATAACCAATGGCAAACCGAGCGAACGATAGACCGCTATCATTAGCACGGTCATACCAATGCCGGACATCACGATGTCAGATGTTGTCCAAAGGCCGGGGCGATCCGCAATTTCGAAACGAAATATCACCAGATAGAGACAGGCGGACGTTCCGAGTAAGACAAGTACCCAATCGTAGATCGGTATGCGGTTTCGATGACCTAAAATCGGAAACGCGAGCGTCGCTAGGACAATTGCAAAAGCAAGGTGCACAAAACGGGCTTGAGCCACAATATTGGCAAACATGCTGACGCCAGTTGCCTGTGCCAAGACCCCTGGGAGTTTCGAGGCGATGTAGAGCTGAAACAAAGACCATATGATGCAAAGCGCAAAGGTAAGTTTGGTTGCGAATGCCCCTGCATTGCGTGCACCAGTGTCGGCCTCGGCGACCATGTCTTCGGCGCTTCTCGCGGTGCTGTCAGTCATCTTGTGTCCCCCTGGCCCAAATGATTTTGCTTAAATCAAAAACGCCAGCGCTCCGGTTTGGGGCGCTGGCGCTGTTCCTTTACACGTTCAAGACGCGTTTTATTGCATCAGCCCCAGCTCTTTGTAGGCTTTTTCCGCACCTGGGTGCAGAGGCGCGGAAAGGCCGTCTTTGACCATCTGCTTGGCGTCGAGATTTGCAAAAGCTGGATGCAGGCCGCGGAAGTCGTCGAGGTTGGACAGCACGGCTTTGGCTACAACGTAAGCCACATCGTCTGACACATTGGCGGATGTTACGAAGGTTGCGCCAACACCGAACGTCGTTGTGTCACCATCGGTGCCTGCATACATGCCGCCCGGAATGGTCGCGACGCGGTAAAACGGATTATCGGCAACGAGCTTATCCACTGGCGCGCCTGTGACGGAAATAAGCTTCACATCACATGTTGTTGTGGCTTCTTTGATCGCCGCGGCCGGGTGGCCGATCGTGTAGATCATTGCGTCAATGTTATCGTCGCAGATCTGCTTGGCCATTTCAGAGCCCTTATACTCTGTTGCCAGGGCAAAATCGTCCATGCCCATGCCGAAGGCTTCCATCACAATTTCCATGGTTGCGCGCTGACCTGAACCAGGGTTGCCGACATTGACGCGCTTACCTTTGAGGCCTTCAAACGATGTTATGTCGCTGTCACCACGTACCAGAAGCGTGAAAGGCTCCGGGTGCACGGAAAACATTGCGCGCACTTCGGGAAAAGGGTTGTCGGCGAATTTCGATGTGCCGTTAAAGGCGTGGTACTGCCAGTCGGATTGTGCAACGCCAAATTCAAGCTCACCCGCTTTGATCGTGTTGATATTGTAAACCGAACCTCCAGTTGATTCTACTGCGCAACGGATACCGTGTTCTTTGCGCTCGCGGTTTACCAGACGGCAAATTGCGCCGCCGGTTGGGTAGTACACGCCGGTTACGCCACCTGTACCAATTGAAATAAATTGCTGGTCTTGTGCAAAAGACGCACTGCCAAATGCGATTGAAGCGGCAGCGAATGCGCCGCCGAAAATGCTTGCATACTTCATGCTTTTCTCCCTGTCTGCTGGCCAAACGACCAGTTACTATGAAAGCGTGGCGCAACTTTACGCGTATGTCACTCCCAAAAATGCATATGGGCAATCTTACCTATGGACAGAGCGCGGTGGAGACGTCGAGCGATTATCTATCTGAAAATAATAATATTTTCAGGTTTAAACACACGTTTCTATTTGCTGCGTCTCTGTCTAAAATGCCCTTTGGGAGGATTTGATGCTGTTTTCTAATGCTCAGAAAGATGCGCTTTTATTTGTTGATGCGTGCATGCCAGAACTCTCTCAATGGTGCGCGACTATTTTTGATTTCGGCGAGACCGCGTGGCGTGAGTATCGCTCGGCTGAGTGGTACGTTGATAAGCTGCGTGAAGAAGGGTTCATGGTCGAAGAAGGTTCGGGCGGCATGCCAACGGCATTTTGTGCCAAATGGTCAAATGGCGATGGTCCGGTCATCGGGATGTATGCCGAATACGATGCCGTTCCCGGGAATTGCCAAGCGGCCGGACCGACGCGTAAGCCGCGCGGTGGTCTGGGACTTCAGGCCGGTGGTCATACAGATCCCCACTCTGCACTAGGCATTTCCACGTTAGGAGGTCTTTTGGCGACAAAGGCCGCAATGGAAAAACATGGGATCAGTGGCGGATTGCGTTACACTGGCGAGCCAGCCGAGAAACTGCGCGGATCAAAGCCTATTCATGCCGCGAAGGGCTATTATGACGGTCTGGCAGCGATGCTCTCATTTCATCCGTTCTACATGCTGCCGCTTTGCAATACGGTGCGTTGGGACACCCATTGCGGCGCGGCCTACGCGATGATCTATCGCTTCATTTGCGATGCTCCCGACACCTGGGGCGCAGGCGACGGCGCACCGATTCCACAGTCGCATTCTGATGTACGGGCTCCGGGGGCTAATGACGCGATGATGCTTATGTATCAATCGTCAAAATCATTGCGCGACTCGATGCTGTCGCATCAGGGCGGCTGGTCGATCTCCGAGGCTATTCTTACGGCTGGCCAAGCGACAGCCGATAACCTTCCGGCGGGTTTGTCAGAGCTACAATATATGATCCGCGTGCCAAGTCTGGACATGGCTGAACGCGTCACTGCGGCATTGGATCGTAACGCGCAGGCCGCAGCGGATATGACCGGTTGTCGGTTTGAAAGGCATTGGGTCAGTAAATCGCGACCAGGGCTGGCTAATCATGCGATGGCTGAAATTGTGTGGAATGTGATGCAAGGCGTTGGGGCTCCGGTCTGGGATGAAAAGGCTGAAGCCGTTGCGCACGAGATACAGCGAAATCTTGGGCTGTTCCCAATGGAAAAGCCATTCCTCGATGAACTGGGTAAATTGATTTCGCCTCAGGAGGCGGAAGAGCTTCTACGTCGCAATCTACCGCCAAGCCAGCTGCACTCAACGTCAGATGACTATACAGACATGACGTGGCATGCGCCAACGGCTCGGTTCTATGTGGCGCGTCCTGCTTTGAAACCACCGCCGGGCCGAGCTTATCCGTCATGGGTTATGAACGCTCTTGGCGGAATTCCAGCGACAATTGACCCGATGATTTGCACTGCAGCTAAAATTATCGCGGCGTCGGCGTTACGTCTTTTAGAAGACCCCGATGCTCGGCAAAAGGCGATGCAGGAATTCAAGGCACGTTTGGAGCAACAAACGATACCGCCGCTGTGCGACTATGATCCTCCTATCGGTTTCGCGTGGCCTGAATATGTCGAGACACCGCGCGGTCGCGATTGGTGGATTCCATCGCTCTAACCAAAAGCGCGTCGTTACCTTCAAGAACCGCGCCAATTGAGCTTGCTTTCCTCTGTGGCTGGCTTGACTATTCAATTGCCGAAGGACGGTGAATTAATACAGGGCCAAACAAGGAACAATTAAATGTTTGATCTTATCGTCAAAAACGCGACTTTGAGCACAGGCGAAAGCGACGTTGATATCGGTTGCAAGGACGGCGAAATCATTGCTGTTGAAGCTGATATCGCGGCCAATGCGAAAGAGACGCTAGACGCCCAAGGTTATCTTATCGCGCCCCCTTTTATTGATCCGCATTTTCATATGGACGCCACTCTTTCGCTTGGGACGCCACGGATGAATGAGTCTGGTACTTTGCTTGAGGGGATTGCCCTTTGGGGAGAGCTGAAGCCGGTTCAAACAGTTGAAGATATTAAGGCACGCGCTCTTCGCTATTGCGATCTCGCGGTCGCCAAGGGTATCGGTTCAATCCGGAGCCATGTCGACGTGTGCGATGACGAACTAAAGGGCGTTCAAGCGCTATTGGAGGTACGTGAGGCCGTAAAAGATCGCATCGATCTTCAATTGGTGGCTTTTCCTCAGGACGGCGTTTTGCGTGACGCTACTGCAATGTCAAATACGCTCCGTGCGCTCGATATGGGTGTCGACGTTGTCGGTGGTATACCGCATTTTGAACGTACTATGGCCGATGGCGCAGATAGCGTTCGCCAACTTTGCGAAATAGCGGCGGAGCGAGGTCTCATGGTCGATATTCATTGCGACGAAAGCGACGACCCGCTCAGCCGCCACATAGAAACTTTGGCCTTTGAGACGCGTCGTCTCGGCTTACAAGGCCGTGTGACCGGATCACATCTTACATCCATGCATTCAATGGACAACTACTATGTATCCAAACTTATCCCGCTGATTGTTGAAGCGGGCGTGCACGCAATCCCCAACCCGCTGATCAACATCATGCTGCAAGGTCGTCATGATACCTATCCTAAACGTCGCGGTCAGACCCGAGTCAGAGAGTTGCGTGATGCTGGGATAACCGTCGGTTTTGGCTCTGATTGCGTCATGGATCCTTGGTACTCGCTCGGCAATGCCGATATGCTTGATGTCGCCTTCATGGGTCTTCATGTGGCGCAGTTGTCCAGCCGCGATGATATGCGTTGGTGCTTTGAAGCAGTCACAACAAATTCTGCGAAAATTATGGGCATTGAAGGGTACGGCCTCACCAAAGGTTGTAAGGCAAACTTTAACCTGCTGCAGGCTCGCGATCCAATCGAGGCTATCCGCCTTCGTGCACACAGGGTCGCAGTTGTACGGAACGGAACAATCATCTCACACTCCTTGCCTGTCAAATACGAATTGCAACACCGTAAGAAAAAGAACCCACTGGACGAAGCTTTCACTTAGGCATTTCAGAAATGGGATTTTAGTGTAACTTTATGCGTTGAGAATAGATTTAGTTTTCTGCAACACAGTTTTTCAGCGATCAATGGGACGCCCAATGTCTTCCAATCGTTCACTACGTGAGGTTCAGTCGGTTCGTAATTCCGGACTCGGTTTTGTGAGTGCTGCATTCTTGTTCAGCATCTTCGTAAACCTGCTGATGTTGACCGGCCCGTTATTTATGCTTCAGGTGTATGACCGTGTTCTAGGCTCTGGATCGGAAGAAACGCTTGCGGCGCTGTTTTTGCTGGTGGGCATGCTTTATGCATTGATGGCACTTTTGGATTTTGCCCGAGGGCGGATAATGGCGCGCTTTGGGGCTCGCTTTCAATCGAGCCTTGACGAACGGGTGTTTGACGCGACCATGAGGCAGGCTCTGCATCCCAAGGCGCGTTCTGCTCCTGCGACGGCTCTTCGTGATCTAGAGTCTGTACAAGGGCTTTGCGCTTCTCCAGTGCTTTTGGCGTTGATGGACATCCCTTGGACGCCTGTGTTCATCGCTGCAATCTTTATTTTTCATCCCATGCTTGGCTGGCTTGCCGTTGCAGGTGGCACCACATTGATCATTCTTGCTTTGCTCAACCAGCTGCTCACGCACCGCAAAGTGGCCATGGCACAAAGCGCTTCAGCTCGGGCAAACGCATTTTCCGAGCAAGCGCGTCAGGCATCCGAAGTCGTGCGGTCACAGGGCATGCATTCTGATGTTTCTCTCCGATGGATGGGACAGCGGATTGATGCGCTACGCCAGACGATCAAGGCCAGCGACTGGACCGGGTCTTTTACAGCGCTGACCAAATCCCTGCGCCTGTTTCTGCAATCTGCTATGCTCGCGGTCGGTGCCTATTACGTTCTTCAAGGCGAGTTGACGGCCGGTGCGATGATTGCCGGATCGATCCTGTTGGGGCGTGCTCTTGCGCCGATTGAGCAATCGATCGGACAATGGCCAATGATAGAACGCGCCCGCACATCGTGGAGCTCTTTGAGCCAGTTCCTTGACGCTGTTCCGCCCGAGGAGCCCCGTACGAAACTTCCTCAACCCACTGCGAAAATGACCGTGAAAGGCCTAACGGCGATGCCGCCGGGCGCGTCGGCTCCCACGCTGCGAAATGTGACTTTTGACGTGCAGCCCGGCGAAGCCCTTGGCGTGATTGGCAAAAGCGGGTCGGGGAAAAGTACTTTAGCAAAGGCGCTCCTTGGTCTTTGGCCGCCAATGGCCGGTGAGATCCGGCTAGGCGGGGCTACTCTTGCTCAGTTCGACCCTGACGATCTTGGTCAGCACATCGGTTATCTGCCGCAGGATGTTACGTTGTTTAATGGATCTGTTGCTGAGAACATCGCGCGCATGAACCGTAGCCCTGACGCTCAAGCGGTAATCGCAGCGGCCAAGAAAGCTAATGCACATGAGCTTATCCTGTCTTTGCAGGATGGCTATGATACCTTCCTCGAAGGCAACGATAGCCAGCTTTCGGGTGGTCAGAAACAAAGGATTGCTTTGGCGCGTGCGCTATACGGAGATCCTGTTCTGCTCATTCTTGATGAACCTAACTCTGCTTTGGACTCTGACGGAACGGAGGCTCTGAACGCAGCGGTTAGAGAGCTTAAGGCGCAAAATAAGTCAGTATTGATCATGACGCACCGGCCAATGGCTATCTCTGAATGCGAACGCTTGATGGTTATCGAAAATGGCCAAGTTGCGAAAATTGGATCGCAGGAGGAAGTCTTGAAATCAATGGTCAAGAACGCAAATGCGATCAAACGAGGGATAGGACGGGCAGGCTGATGGAAAATCGTGATGTTGTGCGTCCTGTTTGGAGCGCAAGCTTTCCAATCTTCATAGGTTTCTTTGCCTTGCTTATACTGGTCGCAGGACTTGGGGCTTGGAGTGTTTTTACACAGCTAGCTGGGGCTGTTGTCTCCAGCGGAGTAATCGAGGTGCAGTCCAACCGTCAGGTGGTGCAGCATCCCGAGGGTGGCGTTGTCGGCGAGATTTTGGTGCGCGATGGCGATGCGGTTGAGGCCGGGCAACTCCTTTTGCGTTTTGATGATACGTTCGTTACGTCCGAGCTCGCCATCGTGGAAGGGCAGCTTTATGAGATTTGGGCGCGGAAAGCCAGGCTTGCAGCCGAACGTGACGGCACAAACAGCCTAACGATTGACGGCGAGTTGGCCGAGATAGTTGAAGACAACCCATTGGCTCAGTCTTTGATGGCAGGTCAAGAGCGTCTTTTTACTTCGCGCGCGCAAAGCCTCATAAAACAATCCGAGCAATTGCGTGAACAGATAAAGCAGATCAAAAGCCAAATTTCAGGCACCGATGCCCAGCTCACTGCGCTGCAACAGCAAGTCAGCCTGATACGTGATGAGTTGGCCGATCAGCAGAACCTGCTTGAACGCGGCCTCACGCAGGCGAGCCGGGTGACATCTTTGATGCGCGAAGAGGCGCGGCTTGATGGCGACATTGGTCGTTTAGAAGCAGAAAGTGCTCGATTGAAGGCCGAAATTGCAGCAACAGAGATTGAAATCCTGCGTCTTAGAACCGGCCGTCAGGAAGAGGCGATTACCACGCTGCGCGATCTGCAGTTTCGTGAAATAGAGCTGGCAGAACGGCGCGTCGCGCTGCAAGAACAGATGGTCCGCCTGGATATTCGTGCGCCCGTGACCGGCGTGGTTTACGGCAGCACGGTTTTTGCGCTGCAGTCCGTTGTTCAACCGGCGGAACCCATGATGTTTGTGGTTCCCCAGGACACGCCTTTGCTTATTGCCGCACAGGTGGACGCGATCCATGTTGATCAGCTTTTCGTGGGTCAACCGGCAACCTTGCGGTTTCCGGCCTTTAACCAACGCCAAACGCCAGAGCTCGAAGGCCACGTAAGCACGATTTCTGCCGATGTGTTTCAAGACGAGGTCACGGGCATAAGTTATTACCGGGCCGAAATCCTGCCTAATGATGGCCAGGCAGAGCGGCTGAACGGACAAACTTTACTACCGGGAATGCCGGTTGAGACGCTGATTAAGACGGATGATCGCACGCCGCTTTCATACCTGACAAAGCCATTGACCGATTATTTCACAAAGGCTTTCCGGGAAAGCTAAGGTCAGCTGCGATCTAATAGGGTGCATGCCGGTTTAGGTCAGGTACACTTTTGCGATGCTTGACCGTTGTTCAGCAGCCTCGGCGATACGTTTTACGTTTGGAAATTCGCCGAGCCGTGGATGATTTTTCGCCGGGCTCAACCATGTCGTCAGCATAAAAAGATAAACGTCTGCCGCACTAAAGCGGTCGCCCAAGACCCATGTCTTTCCGGTGACTTGCTGTTCCACCACGCCCCATGTTTCGCGTAGCCGACGCACCCCCCGTTTTTCAGCGCTCGAAAGTGTTTCCGACGTGTCTGCAAAACGATCCGGGTAATAGGTCAACTGAAAGGCGTTTTGCACAGAGCTGGAGAAATAAACCAAGGTTTGCAGGTAAAGCTCTCGACCTGCGTCATTGAAGGTCGGGGCAAGGCCTGCTTCTGGATGCCGATCCCCAAGAAAGATTGTAATCGCCGCGGCTTCGTACATCGCCCGATCGCCCCAGACCAGAACCGGTACCCACCCATTTGGATTGATCTCGAGTTGCGAGCTTGGCCTTGGCTTGTCCATTTCGATAGTCGTGGGCAGTAGCTCATAGGGCGCACCGATTTCTTCTAGGAGAACGCGAATGCCCATCGAGGCACTGCCTTCTGCATAGTAAAGCTGATACATGTTTGGGTCTCGCTGTTCTTTGTAGGCCGATCTTAAAAGCTCATTTCAGGTCCGCCCAGTTGGAAAAAACCTCACATGAACTTCAAGTCTTGTGAGCGTTTCGCTTCTGTTTTGTCGCTGGCCTCGTTCTATCTGGGAGTACAATTGAAGGGTATTTATTATGCGCCTCGCTTTTGCTCTATTTCTTGCGCTTTCTTCTCCGTTGCAGGCGGCGGAACGATGGGATTTGCCCATCAATGAAAGCACCTGGCGAAACATCAAGGTGCCCGGTGTTTCGGAAAATAAATTTATCGCGCGAGATAATACCCTTCGAGTGAAATCCGACGACTCGGCATCATTTCGGTATTTTAAATTGCCGCTGTCTATCAACCGACCCGAAATAGTCAGCTGGAGTTGGCGCGTTGATGAGTATTCTGGATTAACAACGCAAACGAAAGCCGGCAGGGACGACCGCCCTCTTGCCGTGCACATCTGGTTTGAGGACAACGCCAGTGGATCGCTTTTTGGCAGTCTTGGTTCTATTTTTGGATATCCAAAGGTGGGCCATTTGATCACATATGTGTGGGGTGCCGATGCTCTCCCGGGTAGCGTGCTGCAAAATCCGCATTATGCCAAAGGAAAGCTGATCGTCATCGTTGGCAAAAATGGCAGTACCGGAGAATGGAGCGACGTGCGCCGAGACATTGTCAAGGATTACAAACGTTCGTTTGGCATATCCCCGAATCTATCCGACTTGCGCTACATAGCCGTGTCAGCCGATAGTGATGATCTTAATGGGCGCAGCATAGGCGCAGTACGTGGGCTTTTCTTGGCTTCGAGGAAAAGACTAGCAGACATTGACGGAGCAGATTAGGCGGTTTGCCAATATGCTCAGTGAATGAAGATTTCGGTGATCATACCAACCCTCAACGAGGAAGCGTGCTTACCCTCTCTTTTAAGCGCGTTGGGTGGCGATGAGTTTGTTGCGGAAGTTATTATCTGTGATGGGGGCAGTGTGGACGCAACGCGCGCTTTGGCGCGAGATGCAGGCGCACATGTGATCGAAACAGATTTAGGTCGTGGACAGCAATTATGCGCCGGAGCGGCAAAGGCATCAGGCGATGTGCTTTGGTTTTTGCATGCAGACACGGTTCCAGGGGCTGGTGCGCCCAAGGCTATCTTGCACTCGCTAGAACAGTCGCCCCGTTCTCCAGGAGGCAATTTTCGCGTCGTGTTTGATGGAGACAGCGAATTTTCGGAATGGCTGACAGGGTTTTACGCCTGGTTGCGCTCCATGGGTGTCTATTACGGAGACTCAGCGGTATTCGTCCGCCGCAAAGCTTATGAGGAAATGGGCGGTCTTTTGGCAACGGCTCTGATGGAAGATTATGAGTTTACCCGCAGGCTGGAGCGTGCCGGACCTACGCTTCACATCGATCATCCTGCCGTGACGACGTCGTCTAGACGATTTACGGATCGCGCGCCATGGCGGATCGTATCGCAATGGATTTTCATTCACGCGCTTTACTATTGCTGCGTGCCTGGCAATTGGCTTTCCCGAGTTTACCACTCGCATCAACACAGCCCGGCAGACCAGAAATAGGTACCTTTTTGTGATCGAAACAATAGCTCACGGATTGGTGCAATCAGTTGTTTTGATCTGCAAGTGCTTGGATCCGATATCCTCTCTTATACTGAACGGCAATCACACCGACACGAGGCATGACCATGTTGCGCAAACTGGCAATTGTATTTTTCGCAGCTCTGATCCCAACCGGCGCGTTGGCCAATTGGAGCTCTTCTGCACCGAAAGCCCACAAATCTTGGGTAGGCCACAACCCCGCGAACACTCAGGCGATTGATCATAGCGAATGGTCGCGACTGCTTGGAAAATACATCAAGCGTGACGGCAGCGGATTGAACCGTTTTGCTTATGGGAAAGTTTCCGCCGCGGACAAAGCAGCATTGGACAATTACATTGACAGTCTTTCTAAGGTCAAAATTACCGATCGATCCCGCGCCGTGCAGAAGGCCTACTGGATTAATCTTTATAATGCGCTCACCGTTGACCTGATCCTGGACAATTATCCCGTAAGTTCGATCCGGGATATAAAATCTGGGCTGATCTCAATCGGTCCTTGGGGCAAAGAGCTTGTGAAAGTCGAAAACCGTGATCTGAGCCTAGATAATATAGAGCACAATATCCTTCGCCCGATTTGGCAAGATGCCCGCATCCACTACGCCGTGAATTGTGCATCCGTTGGTTGCCCTAACCTGCATAATAAGGCGTTTACCGCACGAAACACCGAAAAACTGTTGGACCAGTTGGCACGCGATTACGTCAATAGCCCGCGTGGTCTTAGCATTTCGAATGATCGTGTGACCGTATCCAAGATCTACAAATGGTTTGCCTATGATTTTGGAAATTCCGAGGACGCGGTCCTGCAGCATCTGGGCAAATACGCGACAGCTGATCGGCGAGCAGCGCTGCAAAAGGTCGGTCGTATCGATAACAGCCGCTATGATTGGGCATTAAACGAATAGGCTTCATGGAATTGAAATTTCCCGCTCTCATTTTCGGATGAGGGCGGGTTTTTTATTGCGACCCGTCTGGCAGCTCTGCCAACCAATCAAGACCCGCAGCAACCCATTCGGACGGGATCGAGTGACCGCGTTCGTGCAGGCAAAGCTCGAGAACACGCCCGGTTTGACTTTGGTCCCAACGTTCACAAGTCAGGCGTTTATCACCGCTGGCCACTTCGCGTCCTTCGTCGCTGACGCCGTTTATTCTAGAAAATACTTCGAGGCCTTCTGGGATCGGCATCGAGTTGTGGATGCCAATGTTATCAAAAGCCACAACGCGGTCCGACAGGCCATGGATATGACGCATGTTGATCGGCCCGCTTTGGCATGTGTCAGGAGTTGAGCGCCAGAAACCGCCAGCTATAGGCGCGTAGGCTCGGAACAGATCGCCAGCGTAGCAGGCTACATTCCAAACCATAGAAGCCCCGCGTGAAAACCCAGAGGCCAACGTTTGATCCTCATCTATTGGCCAGCGTTGGCGAGCATTTTTCATCACAGCGCGAATGTAGCGTTCCTCATCGCGCCCTTGCTCGGCGCGACCACGACCGATTTGTTTCCAATATCCCAGCTCAACAAAGGGCGCTATAAAAAGCGCGCCGCTCTCATTAACCGCACGCACCATGCCGCGATTTCGAAAAGTGCCTTCGGGAGAGCCATTCCAACCGTGGAAGTAAACCACCAGTCGCAGAGGTGTTTTCCCGTCCCAATCTTTCGGCTCGGATGCAAGGTAGTAGCCGCCCGTCACGCTGCAGCGCTCGCCGTCACCGCATGCGAACCCGATAATAGGAAGAAACATCAGTGTCAGAGAAAGCCAAATTAAGCGCATGACAGGCCTTTTGATGATGTGACGCACACTGAAACAAAAGGACACATCCTGCAAAGCACATATACGCGAGCTTTGCTGTATCGATTAAACCAGTCTTTGGATCTTTTTGTTTAAAGTGTAAGTTAAGTAGAAAATGAGTACTCTTACAACTCTGACGACTGCCGCGATTTGCGCTTTATCGTCAACATAGTTTTCCCCAGCAGCTAATTCTGCAAAACCAACCGCATTCATAATACAAGCAGCAGTGTTTACTGAAGATTCAGGAGACGCAGAACGGATTGAGTGTGCCGAATATCTTCGGATTTACACTCAAGAAGTGGCCGCAGCTGCGTGTTTTCTTTACAACGACATTGACAAAGACACTCGCTTGGATCTGCTGACGTAGTCTTTGGACGGTTTCAAAATCCACCTTGATGCTCTGTTCTACGGAAGCGAGAAGCTGGGGATAGAAGGCGCGGAAGAGCGGCGTAAAACTATTGCTCAGCTAGAAGAGCTTCGCGCTGCATGGGAGCCAATTGCATCGGCAGGCAATACGCTTTTGTCTGATAATACTTATAGTGAAGCCATCGGTGTTGTGAAGGCTCGAAACATGGAAGCCTACGAGCTCACGGAGCGTTTGGTCACGACAATAGAGGGTCGATACGCCAATCCTGCAGTCTTGGTTCAGGCAGACGTAGTTGTCCTAGAGCTTGTGGGTCGCCAAGCGACAATGACGCAAAAAATTGCAAAAAACGCCTGTAAGACTTTCTCCGGCAACGCGCCCCCCGAAATCAAGGAACCGCTTCAGAAGTCCATGAACATTTATGAAGTGTCCCTGACGGCTTTGATCGAGGGTATGCCCGGAGTAGGTGTCTACGCGGCGCCAACCCCGAAGATTGCCGAAGCACTGAAGAAGGTCCGTGCAGATTGGCAGAAAATGCTGCCATATCTCGATGATCTTCTGAATGGTAAAGAAATGGCGCGTGACTTACAGATTGAGCTTTTCCGTCATATGGCCAACGAGATGCACGATTTGGAAAGGATTGCACACAAATACGTGGAATATTCCAAGCACGAGCACTAAGCTACCAGCGGCAGCAAAGCGACCGATGGGGCAATCCATCGGTCTTTTTTTGTTGCGAAACGGCCAATTATTTTTAACGCAGACAGGTGTAGGCGCACCCCTACACTTAGGAAGGTAAACTCAAGTCAAATTTCTACTTCCAAATCGAAAAAAAGCGGGCTAAGAGCACGGCTTCAAGTTGGGTGACAGCCTTGGAGGCACCCGGCGTTATTATATGGAGATAAAATATGGCTGGAGAAATTCCTGATCTTCACGCCCAGGAACGCACGGGGACAGGCAAGGGCGCCGCTCGTGCAGCACGCAGAAGCGGCATGGTTCCAGGGATTGTATTTGGCGGAGACGTGGATCCGCTTCCAATCAACATTCCGTTCAACGCGCTTTTGAAAAAGCTAAAGGACGGGCGGTTCAAATCGACGCTCTTCAATCTGAAGGTCGATGGACATGACGATGTGCGTGTGATCTGCCGCGATGTGCAGCGAGATGTAGTGAAAGACCTACCGACACACTTGGATCTTATGCGGCTTCGCAGAACCACCAAGATCAACCTTTTCATTCCTGTTGAATTTGTTGGTGAAGACGACTGTCCAGGGATCCGCAAAGGCGGCGTTCTGACGGTTATCCGCAACGAGATTGAGCTTCTTGTGACAGCAGGTGATATTCCCGAGAAGGTGACTGTGAGCCTTGATGGACTTGATGTCGGCGACAACGTCACAATCAGTCAGGTTGAGCTTCCAGAAGGCTCCAAGCCGACCATCGATCGTGATTTCGTCATCTGCAACATCTCAGCGCCTTCTGCCCTGAAATCAAGCGATGATGGGTCTGAGGACGAAGATGAAGCAGCAGAAGCAGCGACTGATGAAGCGCCAGCCGAAGAAGGCGGCGAAGAGTAATCCGACGCCAGCCTTTCAAGTTTACAAACGCGAGGGTCAAATGCCCTCGCGTTTTGCTTTTTGCCAGCCAGCCACTTTATGGCTTTCCCTTGTAAATTTCGCTATGGACATTGTGAGTTCCGTCATGACCAAAGACAGAGGCAATGGCTATGCTACTATTTGTTGGTCTGGGTAACCCCGGCGCGAAATACGCAAGAAACCGGCATAATATAGGCTTTATGGCCGTGGACCGGATTGCTCAAGACCACGGTTTTGATGGCTGGAAGTCCAAATTTCAGGGTGCGATTTCAGAAGGCAGGTTTGGCTCTGAAAAGCTGCTTTTGCTAAAGCCCGAAACTTTTATGAACAAAAGCGGCCAGTCGGTTGGCGAGGCTATGCGGTTTTACAAATTGGAGCCCGAAGACGTCGTGGTGTTCCATGATGAGTTGGACCTTGCACCGGGAAAGGTTCGGGTAAAGCAAGGCGGAGGTCATGCGGGCCATAACGGCTTGCGCTCGATCCATGGTCACATCGGCGAAAGCTATGGTCGTGTGCGTCTGGGAATTGGTCACCCGGGGCACAAGGATTTAGTCTCGCACTACGTTTTGAGCGATTTTTCCAAGTCGGATAGCGAATGGCTCGATTTGCTGATGCAGGGCATTTCAGACGGTGCAGCAGAGCTTGCGTGTGGCCGCAATGACAAGTTCCTGAATGCAGTCTCTCTTCGTACGGCGCCGCCTCGGTCATCGAAAAAAACGCAACAAAAATCTGATAGAACGGAAGCAGAGCAGAAAACGGAAGAGCCGCCTGACACGCGCACCAGCCTTCAGAGACTCATGGACAAGTTTCGATAAGCTTAGGACGCCGTCACTCTGTTCTGCCGTGCCATTTGATTGCCAATGCTGTGGATGCAGGAGCGTTTGTGCTTTCCATGGTTTGAACACTTGCCCTCGTCATGCGTGGGGTGCAGGATAGGCGAAACACCAATGCGGGAAAGGTGCCGACATGAGTTACATCGCTATGAACCGGTTTCGGGTTAAAAATGGCTTCCACGAGGAGTTTGAAGAAGTTTGGCGTTCTCGCGAAAGTCATTTGAAAGAGATGCAAGGTTTTCGTGAGTTCCGCTTGCTGAAAGGCCCTGAAGGCGAAGAATTCCGGCTCTATTCAAGCCACGTTGTCTGGGATAGCAGGGAAGACTTTATGGCCTGGACACAGTCTCAGAACTTCCGTGACGCGCATAAAAACGCTGGCAAAACAGCGATGAGCGGTGCCCTGATGGGTCCACCGCAATTCGAAGGCTTTGAAACCATTCTACACGATGCGTTATAGGCGGCGAGGGTGGAAAAAGAGGCGTCGGTAAATGTATTGGGTGGTGGTCTGGAGCTTTGTGGTGCGGATCCCATAACAGGCTATTTTCGTGATGGGTTTTGCAACACATGTGCCGAAGATCAGGGTTCACATACTGTCTGCGCAGAGATGACCGCAGAGTTTTTAGCTTACTCAAAATATGTCGGTAACGATCTGAGCACGCCGCGTCTTGAGTATGGGTTTGCTGGGCTCAAACCCGGTGATCAATGGTGCCTGTGCGCTTCACGCTTCTTGCAAGCTCATGAGGAAGGATGCGCGCCAAATGTGCGCCTCGTTGCAACGCATGCAAGCGCTCTCGATATTGTACCGTTGGACGTTCTGGAACAGCATTCAGTGGACAAGAAAGGCTAGGGCATGGCGACAGTTTCTTTGATATCCGACGCAGATGCCAGCAAAGAGGTGGTAGAGGTTTTTGACGATATCCGTGCCACGCGAGGCAGCGATTTCATCAATAACTTCTGGCGCGCTTTGGCTCATGACCCCACGCTTCTTCGCGCAACATGGGAGAGGTTGAAACTCGTGATGGGCGACGGGGCGCTCGACCCTTTGACCAAAGAGATGATCTATATCGCGGTTTCCGTGGCCAATGCCTGTGAGTATTGCACGCATTCCCATACGGCTGCGGCACGTGCCAAGGGGATGAGCAATGAGATGCATGGAGAGCTTCTTGCAGTGATCGGAATGGCCGGACAGACAAATGCGCTTGCCACGGCGCTTCAGGTTCCTGTTGATGAGGCATTCCAAGCCTGATGGACGCCCCTGTGTGATTGCGTTATCAGACGAGAAACAACTTCACTGCAGGCTTTCCAATGTCGCCCCACGGTCAAATTATCCCTATGCGCGGGCATGCGTCTTCTGGTCTGTCCGGCGTCGCCAATGTGCCTGGGGATAAATCAATCTCGCACCGCAGCCTTATCCTTGGTGCGTTGAGTATAGGCGAAACTGTCATAAAGGGGCTGCTTGAGGGTCAAGATGTGCTTGATACAGCAGTTGCGATGCAGGCCTTTGGGGCTGAGGTAAACCGGGATGAGGATGGAACCTGGCGTGTCTATGGCGTCGGCACTGGCGGGTTTGCCGAACCGGATCAAGTGGTGGATTGCGGAAATTCGGGCACTGGGGTTCGGCTCATTATGGGCGCTATGGCAACCTGTCCGATCGTGGCCACGTTCGCTGGTGATGCGAGCCTAAACAAACGCCCAATGGCGCGCGTGACGGACCCTCTTGCTCTTTTTGGTGCGCAGGCTGTGGGTCGTTCCGGCGGGCGGCTTCCGATGACTGTGATTGGAGCGCGAGACCCTATTCCTGTGCGCTACGAGGTGCCAGTTCCTTCCGCGCAGGTCAAATCGGCTGTCCTTTTGGCTGGGCTGAATGCGCCGGGAGAAACCGTTGTGATCGAACGTGAGGCGACCCGGGACCACACCGAACGCATGCTCTCCGGCTTTGGCGCAAAGTTGTATACGGAAGAAACCAATGAGCACCGGGTTATCACCCTTAAAGGGCAGCCTGATCTTATGCCGCAGAACATCTCTGTCCCCCGCGACCCGTCTAGTGCCGCTTTTCCGGTTTGTGCTGCAATTATCACCGAGGGCTCCGACGTCTTGGTCCCAAACATCGGGCTTAACCCGACGCGTTCGGGGCTTTTCACCACGCTGCGCGAAATGGGTGCCGATCTCACATATGAAAACCAACGTGAAGAAGGCGGGGAGCCCGTTGCGGATTTACGCGCGCGGTTCTCACCCAATCTCAAAGGGGTTGAGGTTCCGCCCGAACGTGCCGCAAGCATGATTGATGAATATCCTATCCTTTCCGTTGTTGCTGCCTTTGCAGAAGGCAAAACAGACATGCAGGGAGTTAAGGAACTGCGGGTAAAGGAATCGGATCGTATTGATGCTATGGCAACCGGCTTGAGGGCCTGCGGTGTCCAGGTTGAGGATGGCGAGGATTGGTGGTGCGTTCATGGGCGGGGCCATGGGCAGGTGCCCGGCGGCGCAACTTGCGCAACCCATCTCGACCATCGCATCGCAATGTCATTTCTCATTCTTGGATTTGCCACGCATAAGCCGGTCAGCATTGATGATGGGGCACCGGTTGCTACATCCTTCCCGGTTTTTGAAGATCTGATGCAAGAGCTTGGGGCAAAAATCACACGCAACTAAATGCGAATTGGCCGCTTCTTAATTCATTTGTAAAAGGGTTTTCCGGGCTTCGTATACGAGCCTGTCGCTTGAAACCTTTGCAATATCTTTATGAGGTGTCGTGATCACTCAAAATCTAAAAAGCGTAAATATCTGAATTTTTTTGTTAATTAGGGATTTATCTCAGACTTCCAAAAAATGAAAGCGTGGCCATGATGCCGCGACCAGACCTGATTTTGCCGGTTGCAGCCTTTCACGCCTTACTCAAGATACTATGTTGGCGTAGAAGAGTTTCTGGTCTGTCCAAGGTTGTCGTAAGATGAGCCAAGCCGCTGTAAAGCCAGTAATGGACGATGCGCTTGTGGTGTTTACCCCGTCCGGCAAGCGTGGTCGATTTCCTGTTGGCACTCCTGTTTTAACCGCAGCACGTCAGCTTGGTGTTGATTTGGACTCGGTTTGTGGCGGTCGTGGAATTTGCTCCAAATGCCAGATCACGCCGAGTTATGGCGAATTTCCCAAACATGGTGTTACAGTCGAAGAAGATGCGCTGACGGCGTTTAATGACGTCGAGGCCAAGTTTGACCAAAAGCGCGGCTTGAAGGCTGGGCGTCGCCTCGGCTGTCAGGCGCAGGTCCTGGGAGACATTGTCATCGACGTACCGGCGGAGAGCCAGGTTCACAAACAAGTGGTGCGTAAAGCTGCCTCAGCTAGAGCCATTATCATGGATCCAGCAACGAAGCTTTATATTGTGCAGGTGGATGAACCGGACATGCACGAACCGACCGGGGATCTTGAGCGACTGGAAAGAGCACTTACCGAACAGTTCGAGGTTGAAGAGATTTCTTGTGATCTAAGCCTGCTGGGTAAGCTGCAAACGCCACTGCGCAAAGGCCAATTTCAAGTCACAGTGGCACTGCACAAGTCGCACAAGGATAAGGTGGCACAGGTCGTTGATATTTGGCCAGGCGTGCATGAAGGAGGGCTTTTCGGTTTAGCGATTGATCTTGGCTCCACCACTGTTGCAGCCCACCTCACTGATTTGCAGACCGGCGAGGTCAAGGCGAGTTCGGGTATAATGAACCCGCAAATTCGCTTTGGTGAAGACCTGATGAGCAGGGTCAGTTATTCGATGATGAACCCCGGCGGCGACAAGGAAATGACCACGGCCGTGAGAGAGGCGATTGACACGCTGGCCGGTGAAATCGCTAAAGAGGCCAAGATCGATCCAACGCTGATTGTTGAAACGGTATTCGTCTGTAACCCAGTGATGCATCACCTACTTCTAGGTATTGATCCGATAGAGCTGGGGCAGGCACCCTTTGCGCTGGCCACATCTGAAAGCTTGCAGTTGGCGGCAAAGGATCTTGATCTGACGGCGATCAATGACCGTGCCAGCATTTATGTCCTACCATGTATCGCAGGCCATGTGGGTGCTGACGCAGCCGCAGTGGCGCTAGCCGAAGAGCCAGGCAAATCCGAGGATCTCGCGCTTATCGTTGATGTTGGCACCAACGCTGAAATCTTGCTTGGCGACAAAAACCGTGTACTAGCGTGTTCTTCGCCGACGGGGCCCGCTTTTGAAGGCGCACAGATTTCGTCCGGCCAGCGTGCAGCACCGGGTGCCATTGAAGCAATTCGAATTGATCCTGAAACCAAAGAGCCACGCTTCCGTGTTATCGGCAGTGAAATTTGGTCCGATGAAGATGGTTTTGAAGACGCCATCGCCAAGACCGGCATAACTGGAATATGCGGTTCAGGTATTATTGAAGCTGTGGCAGAGTTGCGCATAGCTGGCCTGATGGATGAGAGTGGTCTGATCGGTGGGGCTGAGCAAACCGGCACCTGGCGCTCGATCCCAGAGGGCCGTACGTTTTCATATCTTATTTTCGATGGCCGTCCGACCGGCGGGCCGGTGGTCACCGTAACTCAAGGCGACATCCGGGCAATCCAGCTGGCAAAATCGGCGCTTTATGCGGGCGCGCGGCTTTTGATGGATCAACGCGGCGTCGATAAGGTGGACCGTGTTGTCCTGGCCGGGGCTTTTGGCGCACATATCTCGGCCAAACATGCGATGGTTCTTGGAATGATACCTGACGTACCACTTGAAAAGGTGACCTCCGCAGGCAATGCGGCGGGAACCGGTGCGCGTATAGCTCTTTGTAATGTGAGCGCGCGTGTGGAGATCGAAAAGGTAGTGCGGGAGATCACGAAGGTTGAAACCGCGATCGAGCCAAAGTTTCAAGAACACTTTGTTGCCGCGAACGCGATCCCGCACAAGACGGATCCGTTCCCGGAGCTCAACTCAATTGTGCCTCTGCCATCACCATCCTTCAATGTGGGTGCAGGTGAAGAAGGCAATCGCCGCCGCAGACGTCGTCGGTCCTAAAGTACGAGCCTCGGACCTTTAAGCCCAATTTCCCTCGAACCCCTTGGGGATCATGAGAATGTCGCGATCGAGCGCTTTGGCATCGGTTCGACCGCAAAATGCCATAGATATATCGAGCTCTTTGTGGATAATCTCCAGCGCTTTTGTCACGCCGGCTTCTCCCATGGCTCCCACCCCGTAAACAAAGGCGCGCCCGATATAGGTACCATGCGCGCCCATGGCGAGAGCTTTGAGCACGTCCTGCCCCGAGCGAACGCCGCTATCGATATGCACCTCAATCTTGTCCCCCACTGCATCCAGAATGGCAGGAAGCGCGCGAATTGCACTAAGCGCACCGTCGAGTTGTCGCCCACCATGATTGGACACGATGATTGCATCAGCGCCTACTTTTAGAGCCTCAATCGCGTCGCGTGGATCAATGATGCCTTTGATAATAAGGGGGCCGTCCCACATTTTGCGAAACTGCCGGATACGGTCCCAATCAAGTGCTTCATCAAACGCCTCAGCCGTCCAGGATGTGAGAGAGCTTGGATCGGTCACGCCAGCTGCGTGCCCGACGATATTGCCGAAAAATCGCCGCTTGGTGCCCAGCATTCCGAGGCCCCATTGCACTTTTGTCGCCATATTGACGATATTTTTTACCGTTGGTTTGGGGGGCGCGCTTAGCCCGTTTTTGAGGTCTTTATGCCTCTGCCCTAGCACCTGAAGGTCAACCGTTATAATTGCCGCAGAGCAGTTTGCAGCCTTCGCGCGATCAAAGAGCCTTTGCATGAAATCATCGTCTTTGAGTGTGTAGACCTGCATCCAAAATGGTTTTGACGTATGCTCTGCCACATCTTCGATTGAGCAGATCGACATGGTTGAAAGCGTGAATGGCACTCCAAACTTTTCAGCAGCTCGCGCTGCATGGATTTCACCATCGGCATGTTGCATCCCGGTGAGACCGACGGGCGCAAGAGCGACTGGCATAGACACATCCTGGCCTATCATCTTGCTAGCTGTAGAGCGCCCCGACATATCTATCGCAACGCGCTGCCGAAGGTATATTTCATTGAAATCAGACGTATTTTCACGAAATGTCTGTTCGGTCCAACTGCCCGTTTCTACGTAGTCGTAGAACATCTTGGGAACGCGTCGACGATAGAGCGTTTTCAGATCTTCAATGCAAGTGATTACAGGCATACTGGGCCTCAAAGAATTCGTCGCCATTAGAGGTATGAAAATCAGGAAATCTTGTCCATGGGTGTTGGTGAAGAGCTGCGCATTTAGCGTTTGGGCCGGTCAAAGAAACAGCCTGTTTCTAAACAAACTCTTGCCCCATTTAGGCCATATTCCTAACTTCGCTGCATGAACACACGGGGCTTTATACTGGGGTGTGTGGCGGCGGCGTTGGCCGGGGGGCTGCACAACAGCGCGTCGCACGCGTCTGAGCAGGCATTGCAAAACGATGTCTTGCTCAGCGCGACTTCAGAGTTGTTTGAACAGGCGGCAATCACGCGCAAGAAAAACAGCGAGCCGATCCCGGTCATCCGGGTGGTGATTGAGGGTGAGGAAGCCGAAGAGAACTATGCTTTCGCTGAACATCCTGCGTTTCAAAGGTTGGTCGAACGTCACGAAACCGTTGAAGTTGTCCTCTTCGAAGATACGTGGTCAACAGGGTCCACATCGGTGACATCCGTCGATTTCACCGGGCACTTGCCGGATACCGGCACGTTGGTCTGCGGCTATGTCACCTGGGAACAGGATCAAAACATGGCCCTTGTGTTGCGCGAGATTGAACTGGCGGAGCTTGATACTCAACGCTTGGCTTTGGCATCGGAAAAAGAAGTCGATGCAGCATTGCTGGATGCAAGCTGCCATCATACTTCTGTCGAAGATATCTATACCCTCGCGGCAAAATCGTGATTTCAATCAGGCCGAGTGTGCGCCATCCGCTAGACCCTTTACAAACTCAAGGACCTCGGTCGTACTTTCACCTTCCGCAAGCTTGGCTACAATAGCGGATCCTACGACGGCGCCATCAGCGACTGAAGCAATATCGCGGCTGGTCTCAGGCGTTCTGATGCCAAAGCCAACGATTACGGGCAGGTCTGTGGCCGATTTGATCCTTGCCACTTCCGGCGCGACATCGGCGGCTTCGGCTGCGGCAGCCCCTGTGATACCGGTAATGGACACGTAATAAACAAACCCTGAGGTGTTTTTCAAAACCGCGGGCAAGCGGTTTTCATCAGTTGTCGGCGTGGCCAGTCGAATGAAGTTCAGCCCT
Organism: Pseudomonadota bacterium; assembly: GCA_038531775.1. Taxonomy (GTDB): domain Bacteria; phylum Pseudomonadota; class Alphaproteobacteria; order Rhodobacterales; family Rhodobacteraceae; genus Roseovarius. Next base: position 143,066 of record JBCBBI010000003.1, read on the forward strand.
TCGTTTTGCGCAGGAATGCAAAGCTCGTCATCTTCCTCAGGCGGCAAATCGACGACGATCAAACCGTCAATGCCTGCCGCTTTAGCGTCAGATAGAAACGCTTCGACCCCGTGGTTAAAGATCGGATTATAGTAGCCCATGAGGACGATCGGTGTATCGTTATCGCCTTTGCGAAATTCTGTTGCCATTTGCAGCGTGCGCTCAAGCGTCATTCCGGCCTCAAGAGCGCGCTGTCCTGCAAGCTGAATCGTTGGTCCATCTGCCATTGGATCTGTAAAAGGCAGTCCAAGCTCGATAATATCTACGCCTGCTTTCGGAAGGCCTTTGACCACCTCCAAAGACGTCTCATAGTCTGGGTCCCCAGCCATGATATACGACACAAAGGCCTTTTTGCCGTTGGCGCGGAGCTGGGCGAATTTGGCGTCGATCCTGGTCATTTTTATTCCCGCTGAATTTTTAGAGTTTCCGTTTGGCGAAACTAACAGCGGAAATCAATGGGTCAGATGACCCGTGCGCAGTGCGTTCCGTGAAAAACCTCACTTACACAATACCGAGAAACGCGCATCGCGGTCCTTATGCGTGCTGCCGATGTCGCAGTCTAGCGAAAGGTTTTGGGCAAAGCAGTCTGGGGCAACACAAACGGCGCAGCGGATGCAGAGGGGACCTCTCCCACCCGAAGCTGGCAATCATAGGCGTGCGAAAGTGTCGCGTCGTTGATCACTTCTTGTATTGGACCAACCTCTAGAACGCGTCCTGATTGCATAACTGCGACCTTATCGGCCATCATCGCCGTCAGGTTCAAATCGTGCATCACCGCAACGACACCGCCTCCCCGCTCCACGTAGTCTCGCAGGAGTTCAACGATCTCAAGCTGATGGCCGATATCAAGGCTTGCAACAGGCTCGTCAAGCAAAAGCCAAGACGCCTCGCCGTCGAACACCGGTTCCCAGACCTGGGTCAATACTCGAGCCAACTGAACCCTTTGCTGTTCGCCGCCGGAAAGCTCAAGATAGTATCGATCTGCAAATCCAGCGAGACCAACCTTTGAAAGTGCCGCATGGGGCAGGTCGGGGTTGTTGGCGTGCACGCCGGCCCTCAGACCAAACCGCACCACTTCGAAAGCGGTGAAGTCAAACGCCACCTGCGTCGATTGCGCCAGAACACCGCGAATGCGCGCCAGTTCCGCCGCTTTGGTAGCGGCGATGTTTCGCCCGTTGATCGATATTTCACCGCTGGCACGAATATCCCCCGAGATGGCACGCAAAAGGCTTGTTTTCCCCGAACCATTTGGCCCCACGATCGCCGTGATCTCACCTGGTTCAGCGCGGAAATCCACGGCTCGCAATATTGGCTTTCTAGCAATGTCAAATGAGGTTTTGGTTACGATCAGACTCACATCACAAACCCTCCGCGCCGTCGGAGCAGGATCCATAGAAAGACCGGTGAGCCGATGATTGCAGTCACGATGCCGATGGGTAACTCGACCGGTGCGACGATGATCCTTGCAACAACATCTGCCCAAAGCAAAAGCGCGGCTCCCAGCAGAGCTGAATTTATGAGAAGAGGGCCATGGTCCGGACCGGTCGATAGCCGAAGCAAGTGAGGCACCACGATACCGATGAAGCCGATACCACCCGAAACGGCCACGGCTGCACCCGTTGCTGCAGCGGTTGCGAGAACGGCAAGACGTTTAATCCGTTGTACCGCAATTCCCAGATGCATTGCCGTGGTTTCGCCCATTGCCAAGCCGTTAAGCCCGTGGCCAAGTGCAGTCGAGAGTGCGATCGCCAATGCTATGATTGGCCCGGCGGTGAGGACTTTGTTCCATGTCGCACCGCTCAGCGAGCCCAATTGCCAAAAGGTCAGATCGCGCAGCTGCTGATCGTTTGAAAGGTAGATCAGGATACCGGATAAGGCCCCAGTCAGTGCGGCAATTGCGATCCCAGCAAGTAACATGGTCGCGACAGATGTCTGACCATTTCTAGTGGCAGCTGCGTATAGGATTAGAACTACAATCCAACTTCCGAGGAATGCCGACAAAGGTAACAGATAAGGGCCGAAAAGGACCTGAATCCAAAGTGGAAGTGACGCACCCAACACGATAGCCATTATCGCACCAAGGCCAGCACCGGCGCTCACACCGACAATGCCTGGATCGGCAAGCGGATTTCGAAACAAACCCTGCATGATCGCACCGGAAACTGCCAGGCCAGCACCGACCACGACGCCCAAAAGAGTACGTGGCATTCTAATCTGCCAAAGCACGATTTGTTCCGTCTGGCTTAGTGTTTCTCCGGATAAAAGCTTCGCTAGAGCAGTCCAAAGAGATGTGTTTGTCGCTCCTATCGTTAGGCTCGCCACGCACGACCCTGCCAGAAGGAGCGCTAGGATCGCGTGGGCCTGACGTGCTTTGAGAACACGGTCTTTTGCTGGTTGGCCTACTTTGGCTTCTACGGCTTGGTCCAAGTCTACGGGCCGTAGAGTTTGTCATTCAATTGACCAACAGCCTGCGCCGTGCGTGGTCCAAAACCGAGAAGGAGCAAGCCGCTCATCCTTATAACTGAGCTCGTTTGCGCCGCGGGGGTTGCTTGCATGGCTGGCATTGAGAGCAAAACTTCGTCTGAAATGGAGTGATTTCCGCCTCGATCCATCATTAAAACCACATCAGGTGCGGCGCTTGCTATGGCCTCGTCGCTGACATGTTTGTAGCCTTCGAAGTCTTGTACGACATTTACAGCACCAGCCATATTTATGATCGCGTCCGCGGCTGTTTCGGATCCCGCAGCAAGAATACGCCCGCCTTGAGCGCTTAATACGAACAACACCTTTTTACGTTCAACACTGCCAAGCTCGCTTACCTTGGCTTCGGCATTATCCATATCTTTTCTGAACTGGTCTACGAGGGATGCAGCTTTGTCAGGCACACCTAGGGCATCGCCGACTATTGTGATCTTTTCAATGATGCCTTCTTCTGTATCGACCGATGGCACGCTTACTAGCTTCGCAGATGACGCATTTAAAACCTCCATCGTGGCAGGTGGTCCAGCATCCTCGATAGCGATGATCAGGTCTGGCTCGACTGAAAGTACGCCCTCAGGCGACAGAGCACGCATATACCCTACATCGGGCAATTCATTTGCTTGCGCGGGAAAGGTTGAGGTCGAGTCCCTTGCCACAAGGCGATCTTGTTCGCCCAAAGCGTAAACGATCTCTGTAACAGCTCCGCCAATGGAAAGTACGCGGCTGGTTTTGTCCTGCGCCAACGCAATGCCGGTTAGAAAAAAGATGAATAGAGATAAAAAGATAGCGAAATTTAACCAAAAGAGCAAAAGTGATCGCTCGTTCAGGGTCTTCGCCTTGCGAATACTCAAAGGTTCCGGTGATTGGTTTCGATGAAACATAATCTGCGCCGTTCTGATGATTTACACGTTTACGGGCTTGAACCTCGAATTGGAGGTCTGGCTTTGCGACATATCTATAGGCGTCGCGTCAGCAAATTAATATGCATCCTGCAACCTATGCAAGGATGATATCCACAGAAAGGCACTGTTTCGGGTCAATATCATGAGGCGGTTTTTTGCTAAAAAATCTGACGATAGTCCGATATTTGAAAAGACTTTCAAGAGGTTTGAGTATTTGAACTATTTTGGTTATTAACGTTTTGAAGATTCAGCATTAACCGTCAGAGCGTAGTATGCTGTGTCTTAATAGCTAGTAGTTCCTTGGGGGCTCAGCAGAAACCACTTATGAAGCTCGAACGTGATTTGACTTATAGCCCATGACACGGATTGGGGCGTCTGGGCAAACTTGGAGAAGGAGACGCAGTATGAGATTTGGTTGGGGACTGTTTATTGCGTTGCTCTTCACGTACGCGGCTATGAGCAGCGCTATGGCCGAGGAAAAGGAGCTCGGCTCGGCAGTATCGGTGGAGCTTAATGCCGTGAAGTCCGGCGAAGCCAACTGCACTTTAACTTTTCTCATTTTGAATGGACACGAAAACCAGATTGAAAAGGCAATTTATGAAACTGTTCTGTTCAACCAAAACGGTCAAGTGGATCGGCTAACGCTTTTCGATTTTGGTACCTTACCGCCCGGACGGCCAAGGGTCCGCCAATTTTCCGTTCCCGGCATGAATTGTGGCGACCTTGGACAAATTTTGATCAATGGCTCGCATTCATGCGAGGCGCCCGGGCTTCCAGACAATGCCTGCGAGGCTGGGCTTGTCCTTGACACACGCACAGACATTGAGGTGGTCGGATGAGCGAGTTAATCGAACTTATACGTCGGGTTGCAGATCTGGGTGGCCCGGTTGTGCTGATCCTTATACTTGTATCCATTCTCACCCTCGCTGTGATCTTTTATAAACTTTGGCAGTTTTCAACGGCTGGAGTTGGCCGCCACCGCGCGTTGGTTCAAGCTGTAGACGCTTGGGACCAAGGCGATCGCGGAATGGCGATCCAAAGGCTGTCTCAGTCGAAAAGCTATCTTGCGCCAGTCATTGAGATGGCTTTTGTGTCCACAGACAAAGACCCCAAACGCCTCGATGCAGAGGCTGAAACTCGCTTTGCCAAACTAGAAAGCGGTTTTCGTTTTCTGGATAGCGTCGCACAGCTTTCACCACTGTTGGGCCTTTTTGGTACGGTTTTGGGCATGATTGAAGCCTTTCAGGCTCTTCAGGAAGCAGGTGCTCAGGTCGATCCTTCCATCCTTGCTGGCGGTATTTGGGTTGCGCTTCTAACAACAGCTGTGGGTCTTGCTGTCGCTATGCCGACCTCGATGGTTTTGAGTTGGTTCGAGAGCCGCATGGATGCCGAACGGGTAACAGCGGAAAAAGCAATCAGCGCTGTCTTGCATCCTCAAGGTGCACGTCAAACAGCCGCAACTCCGAATGCGGAGATGACCCGTGCGTAAAAAGCACCGAAGCAGAAAGCTTTCGATGACGTCGCTCATTGACGTGATCTTTTTGCTGCTGTTGTTTTTTATGCTGTCGTCCACTTTTTCGCGTTTTGCAGAGGTGGAATTGAGCGCCGCGACCGGTGGTGGTTCCGCGAAGTCAGACACGCCTGTAACGTTTGTACAGTTGGGCCAGGAATCGCTTAGCTTTAATGGCAAAGACGTTGCCTTGGAGACGCTTCCGACCGAGCTTAAGGAGGTCTCGCCCGAAGCTGAAAGCGTTCCCGTCATCATAAGCCTGCGCGACGAGGTTTCAGCGCAGAGACTTACGGATCTTCTTGTCGTTCTGCGTGGTGTCGACAGGCTGAAAATCAGCGTTTTGGGGTCGTAATGCGAGCGCGCCGAGAAAAACCCAAACGTGAGCCAACAATCGCGCTTATAAACATCGTTTTCCTTATGCTGGTGTTTTTTATGGTTGCCGGCACCCTCTCGCAACCTTTGGATGGTGAGCTAAAACTCGTGCGTACGGCTGATCTAGAAGGCACGACACCTCCCGACACGCTTGTGGTGCATCCTGATGGCCGAATGAGCTATCGCGGTGAGACCATCGACTCCGCCGAAGAATTTTACGAGCTTAACGAGTCTGCCGATCCTGAAGTCGCTCGAATTGTCCCTGACCGGGATGTGGCTGCGGCAACCCTTGTGAAAATTGCGCGGGCTTTGCGCGTTGCGGGTGCGCAAAGCGTGGTCATCGTTACTGAGAAGGGCTTGCAATGATACGCTCGTCTCGATCTGTAAAAACCGCGGCCTTTTCGGCGGCTATTGCAGCCCACGTAGTAGGTCTGTTTTTCGCCATGGGTGAAGACGAAGTCCTAGTAGAAGGCGGCGCAGGTGCAGTTGCTGCACAGATAGGAAATAGCTTCGCCGACCTGACGGCAGGCGTTTCACAAGCAAATGAACCAGACGAGATTGTCGAAAATACGACCCCGACTGAGGTTGCCAACACGGAACCGATTGAGGAGATTTCTGAGACAGCAGAACCGGAGGCCTTGGTGCTCCAGACTGATGAGCCAAGCCCGACTGACGCTGAGCTGGTCGAGGAAGCGACAAAGCCTACCGAACCGGATGTGGCGGAGTTAGAACCGGAACAACCGATCACCGAAGAGGCCGAACCTGTTCAGGAAGTCACACAGGTCTCCGAGCCGACCAAGGACGTCGAACAGAAACAACCAGAGTTACAGCTTTCCGCCCTTCAGCCTGAGCCACTGCCACAGCTTGAGGCAATCCTGCCAATTCAGCCCGTCGAGGAAGTAAAGGAAATAGAAAAACCTGAGGAGATCCAACCGGTGGAGCCGGAACAGGAGCAAGTCCAGGTTACTCGCTCGCTTCGACCAAAGACGCGCAGTCAGGAATTTGTGGAACAGCACAAGCAAAAGCCAGCGAAAAAAGCCGCCAAGATCAACAAGAAAGAAAAGAAAACAGTCGCGAAGCGTAAGCCGCAAGGCAACAGTGATCAAAATGCTCAAAAGGGAGCAACAACGGCCTCGAAAGAACCCGCAAGTACGTCGCAAGGACGAAGCAACAGCAACGCACAAGGTAATGCTGCGGCCAGTAACTATCCCGGGCTAGTCAAAAGAAGAATAGACCGAGTACGACGGCCTAACATGTCTTTGAAAGGTACTGCTGTCGTCGCATTTCGCGTTGCAAATAACGGAGCGCTTAGCAACATATCACTCTCTAGCAGTTCAGGGTCCCCGAAAATCGATCAAGTTGCCCTACGCCTCATTCAGAAAGCTGCCCCATTTCCGCCGCCACCTGCAGGCGCAAGACGAAATTTTAGCATCAAGATTGATGTAAAAGGTCGCGGAACCCCGTACAGCGACTAGAGCGCGTCGCGAGGCGTTTTTCCGGCAAAAAAAGCGTCCAAGTTGTCTAGCGCACGAAAACCCATTGCATCGCGCGTTGAACGTGTCGCGCTGCCGATATGGGGCAACATGAAAATATTTTCATACTTTGCAAACGCTGGATTGCCGCCGGGTTCCTGCTTGAAGCAGTCAAGACCGGCAGCAGACAGAGCACCCGTCGATATCGCGTTCGCTAACGCTGCCTCATCTACAAGCGCACCACGCGCCGTATTCACCAGAACCGCACCCTTTGGCAGCAGCGCCAGCCGCGTCGCGTTCATCAAATCCAGGGTTTCTGGAGTTGCCGGGCAGTGCAACGAAACGAAGTCTGAAACGGGCAAAAGACTTTCGATTGTGTTATGGAAAATCGCGCCTTGTTCCAACTCAGGCGCGAGCTTTGATCGGTTGAAATAATGTACTTCCATGCCAAAGCCCCGGGCCTTTGCGGCAAACGCCCGTCCGACCCGGCCCATCCCGACGATGCCAAGGCGTGCGCCGGTGACCTGCTTTCCAACCATAAAGGCCGGGCTCCAGCTATCCCATGCGCCGGTACGAACAAGCCTTTCACCCTCAACTGCGCGGCGTGCGGCACCGAGCATCAAAAGCATGGCAAGCTCTGCGGTTGCATCAGACAGAACGTCAGGCGTGTTTGTCACAACGATCCCACGCTCTCGTAGAGCCACAAGATCACAGTGATCTACGCCGACCGAATGATTTGCAATGATCTTGAGTCGTCCATCCAGTTGCGCGACCACTTCAGCGCTAAAGTGCTCTGAATGGCAGGGAAGCATTGCATCCACCTGCGCGGACATCTGGATAATCTCTTCTGCTATGCCAGGCGTGTCTGCCTCGTTGAGGATAACCTGATAGTCAACTTCGGCGCGCGCGACTGTCGCATCAGATACCTTGCGCGGTAACCATAGGACCGGTCTTTTGGACATTATTTTTTCTTCCGGATCGCGTCTTCCCAGAAGTTATATAACGCTAGCAGCAGAACAAAAATCGCTATGCACATGAACGGTAGGCCACCACTAAAGCCGGCGAAACCGGTCGAAATACTATGCGAAAGGCCGAGAACGAACGTCGCCATAAGAGCGAGACCAATAAGACCCGTGATGATGTTTGTCAGGCGTGACATAGTTTAGTCCTTCTCATCTAAATCGCTGACCAGCGCATTCTGCATCCAAGTAGCAGTGCGAAGCAAGCGGTCATCTTCTTGCGCGCCGCCGATCAATTGAACGCCGATTGGTAATCCGTTGGTGCCAACCAAAAGCGGCATGGTGAGGCAAGGCAGACCCGCAAGCGTCCAGATAGTGCAATAGATTGCGTCACCTGTGCTACCTGCCGAGAGCGGCAGAGCCTCTCCGCTGGCAGACGGACACAGGATGGCGTCGTAGTCTTCAAACAGATTGCCAAAGAAGGCCTCTGCAGAGGCCTTAACGCCCAAAGCGTCCTCATATTGTGCATCTGTTATTGCCTTGCCGCGAGCGATGGCCTCGGTCACATCACTGCTCAATGCATCGCCATGGTCCGCCTCAAAAGGGCGCATGTTTTGGCAAATCTCATAGTCGTAAATGGTTTTATGCACGTCCGTCAGGCTCGCCATCTGCGGCGCGGCGGGCATGCGCTCAACACGTGCTCCCAACGCCTCGATCACCTGTTCGAATCCCTCTGAAGCATCGTCATCCAAGCGTTCAAAGAACGGCAGATCAAACCACACCAAAGCTGGTTCCACGGGCGCTTCGGCCAACGCACCGCCGAGCATATCAGGGCGTGGGGCGGCAAAACTTGCAGGATCCGTTTGATCGTAACAGCCGAGAGAATTCGTGAGCAGTGCGGCATCGGCCAAGGAGTTTGCCATAACACCCACTTGATCAAGCGATACTGACGTCCGAAAGACGCCGGTGCGCGATATCACGCCACGCGTTGGTTTGAACCCATAGGTGCCGCAAAACGAGGCGGGACGGATCACGGAGCCTCCGGTTTGCGTCCCCACGGCCAGTGGCACATGTCTTGCGGCAACGGCTGCGGCCGAACCGCTGGAAGAGCCGGCAGGCGTGCGCGTCGCATCATGGGGATTGGTCGTGTCGGTTGGGTGCAAATAGGCAAACTCGGTCGTCTTGGTCTTGCCCATGATCACTGCACCAGCCTCACGCAGGCGTTCCACCATTCGCGCATCGGACTCTGGTCGACGCCCAGCATGGATCGGTGTGCCGTATTGCGTGGGCATATCCACCGTGTCGATGATATCTTTCAGACCGACAGGCACACCATGCAACGCGCCTGTCGCCCGGCCTTTTTTGCGCCAAATATCCGCGTCTTTCGCTTGCTGAAGCGCTTCGCCTTTGTCGAGATGCGCCCAGGCTTTTATAACCGGCTCAGTCGCATCAATGCGATTTAGATATTGGGTCATAAGCTTTTCGGAATGCAGCACGCCGCTTCTTATCGCCCCGGCAGCATCAACCGCCGAGAGCAATGTGAGATCGCCTTGCATTATGGCACCCATTTGCCAAAGAGATAGTCAGGGAACCAAAGCGCGATCCCCGGAAATTGATACATGAGTATCATGCAAAGAATCACGATCGCCAGATAAGGCATAAGGCCCTTGAAAATCTCCATCAACTCAATCTGCGATTTAAGTACCCCTTTGAGATAATAGGCCGACATGGCCATAGGCGGTGTAAGGAACGATGTCTGCAGGTTGAGCGCAACGAGCATTGCGAAGAAATACGGGTTCACCCCGAAGGTATCGAGCATCGGCAGGAAGATCGGCACAAAGATGATCAGGATTTCGGACCATTCGAGAGGCCAGCCCAGCAGGAAGATGATTAACTGTGCGAGTACTAGAAACTGCCAAGGCTGAAGGTTCATGGCCACAACCCAGTTCTCGATCACGTCGTGCCCGCCGAGGTAGGAGAATATCGACGCAAACGTCCATGATCCGACAAAGAGCCAACAGACCATCGCAGTGGCCTTTGCTGTTAAGAAAACGCTTTCCTTCACTTTGTTCCAAGAGAGCGACCGATAGAGCGCGGCAAGTACGAGGCCTCCGAGAGCACCCATAGCTGCCGCTTCGGCCGGGGTTGCAAGACCGCCAAGAATGGAGCCAAGCACCAGCATGATAAGCACAAATAGCGGGACGAAAGAGACCAGCAGGTTTAGGTAAATCTCACGTTTTCCGGGAATGTCTTCCTTCAGCGGTTTGGGCGCAAGTGAGGGGTTAAATCCTACTCTGATGATAACATAGACGATGTATAGCCCTGCGAGCATCAGGCCTGGGAAAACCGCAGCCGCGTACAAACGCAGGGGAGATAGCTCGGCAATAGCCGCGTAGACAATCAGCATGATCGAGGGTGGGATCAAAATGCCAAGCGTGCCACCCGCGCAGATGATGCCCGAGGCAAAGCTTTTGTCGTACCCGGCCTTGTTCATAGCCGGATAGGCTAGCAAGCCCATAAGTGTCACAACGGCGCCCACAATCCCGGACGCCGTAGAGAACACGGCACAGGTCATAAGAGCCGCAATGCCCAACGATCCGGGCAGGTTATGCGCCGCCTGATAAAGCGAAAAGAACAAGCGGTTCACGATGTTGGCCCGTTCCACAACATATCCCATGAACAGGAAGAGAGGGATCGCAACCAACGTGTCATTTTCCATCACCGAATAGGTGTTTTGATTCAGCAGATAGAAAATGTTGTTGTTAAATACATCCCCGATGCTTTCCGGCGCGCCAGTGTAATAGGCGTAATAGCCAAAAGCTACGCCCATCGCGATAAGCGTAAATGCGATTGGGAAGCCTAGCAGTACCAAGACTATGAACAGGCACAGCATAAGAATGGCGACTTGAGGATCGGTCATCTGCCAGGCTCCTGATCTTGAGGCGGGACGACATTGAGATCATCAGGGCTCATGTCCATCAGCATGTCTTCGGTTTCGCGCACGTCATCAAGGCGGGGAAGCCAGCGACCTTCGCGCATCGCGATCCAACAACGCATCATTTCCGCAAACCCCTGGATCATCAAGAGAACACCGGCCACGGGTATCAATGTTTTGAAGAAATAGATCTGAATACGCGCCGGGCTGTTCCAGCTGACTTCCTTAAATCGCCAACTGTCAGACGCGATTTCCCAGCCGTACCAGAAAAGCGCGATCATGCCGGGGAAAAAGAAGATGATGTAGAGGACAAAGTCGACTCGCGCCTGCCAACGCACGGAAAAAAGCCGGTATAACACGTCACCGCGCACATGTGTGTCCTGGGCCAATGCATAGGCACCTGCCATTAGGAACAGCGCGCCGTACATTTGGACCATCATGTCGAAGGCCCAAACCGTGGGCGCGTTCAACGCATAGCGCACGAAGACCTCATACGACACTGACAGCGTCAATATGAGAATGCACCATCCAAAGGCCTTGCCAACCCATTGGCTCAGTCCTTCAATAGCATGAATTGTTTTGATCACGGCTGTCCCCTAACCCCAGTCATCAAAGATACGGAGGCCGCTAATGCAGCCTCCGATCAACAGGATGCAACGCTTAAGCGAAGTAGTGTTTATACGCCAGCTTGTAGTCAGGCTGGTTCAGGTTGAGGTAGTTCATTACCGTTTTAGCGTATGCCTTCTGGCTCTCGATCACCTTGGCAAAGAATTCATCTTCGCCGGAGATACGATCAACGACGATGTCCCACGCCTTTAGCTGTTCGGCCATCACGCTGTCTGGTGTACGATAGACATTCACGCCTTGCTCAGTTGCAAGCGTCTGAAGGTCATCGGCGTACCGTTTGGTGTTATTCCAATAGAAGTTGGAGTTTTCTGCCTCGGACGCGTATTTGATGATCGCCTGCAGTTCGCTTGAAAGCGAATTGAACTTGTCTTTGTTGAAGGTAACCTCAAAAAACTCCTGGCTCTGGTGGAACGAGGCCAGGTGGTAGTGTTTGGACACGTCCTGCATACCAAAGTCACGGTCGGAGGTTGGGTTGTTGAACTCGGCCGCGTCGATCAGGCCTGATTTCATCGCAGGCTGAATTTCACCGCCAGGCAATTGCACAACCGACATACCCATTTCCAAAAGAACGTCCGCAGCCAAACCAACGGTGCGGTACTTAAGGCCGTTCATTTGGCTCGCGTCTTTGATCTCTTCTTTGAACCAACCCATTGGTTGCGCTGGCATCGGTGAGTTGAAGAACGACACAACGTTAAGGCCAAGGCCGCCCATCAGTTCGTCAAACAGCTCCTGACCACCGCCATAGTGGATCCAGCCGAGCACTTCCTGGCTTGACCAGCCAAAGCATGGGCCCGTACCGAAGAGCGATGCTGTCTTGGATTTTGAGTACCAGTATGCTGGCACGTAGTGCGCGGCGTCGATAACACCACGGTGTACCGCATCTTGCATCTGGCTCGTTTTGACAACCGAGTTTACCGGTAAAAGCTCGATGTTCAGCGCGCTTCCCGCCATCTCATTGACGCGGTTTACAAACGCTTGTGCGTTTTCCAAAAAGATCCCACCGCCCCAGGCAGCTTGCATTTTCAACGTTACGCCTTCAGCTGCGTGAACAGCAGGCGCTGCCAGCGCTCCAGCACCAGCTAGTGCTGTGCCGCGCAGGAATTTTCTACGATTAAGTGATTTTGACATGTTTCCTCCCAAAATTAAAACGCTGCACGGGTTTAGATACCGTCCACGCGCTAGGATCCGCCTCCTACGGATCGTCAAACGGTAGGCCAAAGTCAGATAAATTCCAACTTTTTAAAACAAAAGCTGCACTGGCTATTTTGCGCTTTAGGGAAAGGGCGCAGTGCTCTATTTTATGTCGTCTCAAGACAATGTCGGCGGAATGCACGTTTAAGCATATCGAGCTCTTCGCGCAAAAGCGTCACTTCGGCGCGGATGTCGTCACTCAACGCGTCACCGGAGGCTAGGGAAAAACTGGATAGAGCATCCCCGCTTACCTTGTCGGAAATCAGGAACGTCTGCACACCATCCGATATGGTTTCTGGTGGAAGCGGAACGCGTAAAACCCATTGACCATTTTGCTCTGTCTCGCGAAGCTCCACATTTGGCAGCACGGATTGCAGGTGTGTCACTTCAACCTGGGGCGGTTCAGCAGCATTACCTGATCGAGTGAGAACGCCCTCCCAGATCCCTTCGAAAAGACGCGTTTTTGTAAGTGTGAGTTCTGTCATCCTGCGACTTTCCTAAAATTCTGCCCGTGGTCTGCGGCTAAAGGTCAGATCTCGCAGGACCACTTGGCTCATCTGGGGATTTTCAAAAATCAGATCAATCCAGCCGCGCTCGATACGTTTCTCGTTGAGGTTGGAGTAGGCCAGGTCGAATTCGACGACTATCTCTTCTTCATGCAATGGGAGCTCGCGTACGAATTGTTCGGTATTGGGTCCGTGTTTGATATTTAGACGCGCAAATATCTCCAGCGACTTCTCCATCTCCACAATCGTGTCCATGCGGATCAGATGCCTTTGCTGCAGGCCGTTCACGGCATCCTGAGGCAAATCCAGAACCAGCGACAAAAACGAGCCGTCAAAGGCAAATACATCCATGCGCAGACCGTAAGGCGCAAGGTCGGCCTCGCGGGTATTGCGGATCTGGCGCAGAGTTAGCTCGGATTGTTGACAATCATGAAACAGCGTCAGTTCTTCGCCAAGCTTGGTTTTGCTCAAAACCGATGAACGACCGGGCGTCACCAATGGCTGTCGCCAAAGGGCTGGGCGCCAAGACCAATCGGTACCGTGTGGTTTGGGAAAGGCGTTGGAGCCGATAACAGGTAGGGCCAAAAGGTCATCGGCCTTCTTGATCACTTCATTTAGGTGATAGCGCAGACCGCGAGCCTCCGAACGTGCCTTTTGCAGTTGAGGCAGGCTCATCTTGGACGCGTTGCGCGCCTTACTACGCCATCTGCGCAGGCTCTGGTTTTTTACAAACCAGTCAAAGCCAGACGGTTTTTGGCCCATAGGTTTCCGCGTCTTTCCGAACTATTGCCTGAGGCTGGCACGAATGATTTATCATAGCATTAACCTCAAAGCGGAAACAATCTTTAGCATTAAGCTTTCGAAATTCGTGGGCTGACCAAATCGATTGATCCAATCTAAGCCAGCGTTACAGATCGGAATACATGTGCCGCTCTTTAGCGGCGCCGGGATGTGTGACCGCCCCTCGGTAGGTCTCGCCCACAAGCTGCGCGTATTTCCAAAGCGCGCCTGAGGCGTAGATCGTCTCTTTTGGACCGGCCCATGCCTTCTTGCGCTCTTCGAATTCTTCGTCTGTTAGAGCCACACTAAGCTCGCCTAAAATAGCATCGATGGTGATAACATCGCCGTCCTGCAACAAGGCAATTGGTCCGCATGCCGCGGCCTCAGGGCCAACGTGGCCCACACAGAAGCCGCGCGTTGCGCCCGAAAACCGGCCATCGGTGATCAAGGCGACTTTTTTGCCCATGCCTTGACCTGAAAGAGCCGCAGTGGTGGCGAGCATCTCGCGCATGCCGGGCCCGCCGGAAGGACCTTCATTCCGGATCACCAGCACTTCGCCTTCTTTGTACTCACGGCGTTTGACCGCCTCAAAGGCTTCTTCCTCACACTCAAAGACCCGCGCAGGCCCAGTGAAGCTCTGCTCTTCTGTTTTCATTCCTGCAACCTTAACAATCGCGCCTTGCGGTGCCAGATTGCCCTTAAGGCCGACCACACCGCCTGTCGCGGTAATTGGTGTCTCTACGGGATAGATAACCTTGCCATCTGCTTCACGTTCAATCACATCAAGCTCTTCGCCCATGGTCCGGCCGGTGGCTGTGATGCAATCCTCGTGGATCAGGCCAACTTTGCGCAGCTCTTTCATTACAACCGGAACGCCACCCGCCTCATAAAGGTCTTTGGCCACATACTGACCACCCGGTTTCAGGTCCACGAAGTACGGCGTGTCTTTGAAAATCTCGCAAACATCATCTAGGAAAAACTCAAGGCCGGCCTCATGAGCAATTGCGGGCAGGTGCAAACCCGCATTTGTCGAACCACCGGTGCAGGCCACAACACGCGCAGCGTTTTCTAACGACTTAAGCGTGACCACATCCCTCGCGCGCGTTTTGTTTTCAAGCAGAGCCATCACGGCCTCGCCAGAGGCCGAGCCGTAAGCATCGCGGCTTTCATAAGGGGCTGGCGCGCCAGATGAGTTTGGTAGGGCAAGGCCAATCGCTTCGGATACACAGGCCATAGTGTTTGCCGTGAATTGTCCTCCGCAAGCGCCGGCGGACGGGCAGGCGACCTTTTCAAGCGCCCGCAATTCTTCATCAGAATTGGCACCAGCCTGGTGGCGGCCGACGGCCTCGAACACGTCCTGAACGGTGACGTCCTGCCCTTTGAACCGGCCAGGAAGGATTGAACCGCCATAGATAAAAACCGAAGGCACGTTCAAACGCACCATGGCCATCATCATGCCCGGAAGCGATTTGTCGCATCCTGCAAGCCCAACAATGGCATCATAGCAGTGTCCGCGCATGGTGAGCTCAACCGTGTCGGCAATTGCTTCTCGGCTTGCCAAAGAGCTGCGCATGCCCTCATGGCCCATGGCGATGCCGTCTGTAACAGTGATCGTGGTGAATTCCCTCGGCGTGCCGCCGGCTTCCTTAACGCCGCCCTTAACGGCCTGTGCCTGACGATTGAGCGCGATGTTGCAGGGCGCAGCCTCGTTCCAGCAGGTCGCCACGCCAACCAGTGGCTGGTGGATCTCATACTCTTGAAGACCCATAGCGTACATGTAGGACCGGTGCGGCGCGCGCGCGGGGCCTTCTGTCACATGACGGCTGGGCAGGTCATTCTTGTCGAACCGCGGACCGCCGCCGCCTTCCTTTAACATTCGTTTATCGAAACTATTCATCTGGCTATCACCTGTTAGGCTGTGGCTTGGTCTATGGCTATGGCCGGGATTGGACAACCTTGTTTGGCTACAATTGTAAAGTGAAAAGCAGGCATTTCGAGGTGAAACGCATGGTAAAACTCAATAAACACGAAAAGCAGTTGCTTCGTGGTCATACAGTTTTGTCACTATTTAAAAGACTGCTTTTTCCAAAACTGACGACTTTTTAAGAATAAACGAACGCGGTTTTTGCAGTCTTTTTTCGCTTTTACCGGCGCAGCTGCTTTGATCTGCATGTTATTCTTTAAAGAGCAGTGTTGAAAGCCCACGAATAACGTTGCCGTCTTGATTGGCTCGTGCGAGTGTCCAGCCTCCTTGCAGCGTAACAAATATTTTCTGCGCCAATATTGGGGCGTCTTCTGATGACTTACCTAGACGTTTCGCATGCGACGCAATTTGGTGCATCCAAGAAGTGAAAAATTCTGCACAGCGTTTTCGGAAAATATCTTCTTCCGGGCCGTTGAATAAAATTAGAGATATAGGGCACCCTGTATCTTTTCCCATCATTTCGAAAAGCTTTGCCAGCTTGAAAAATAGTGTCTTTGCGCCGGCTTCAAAGCTCTCCGCATTTTGGAAGGCGTCATCGATTATTCGCGTCATTTCCCGGTGCGCGAAGGCGGCTGCTTCCAGGGCCAAGTCTGATTTGCCTTTGGGAAAGTGATGATACAGCGATCCCTTGGGTAGCTTCGCCGCCGACAAAATCTCGCTCAGTCCAACGCCATGGTACCCACGACGCTGAAATAATCTTGCTGCTGTCCACGCCAACTTATCGCGGGAATTCTGCTCCATAATTTCCTTTTGACATGATTAGACCGATTGGTCTATCTTTTCATTAGACCAATCGGTCTAATTAGGAGTGCGCAATGAATTTACCGATACCGTCACCCGAAACTCGAAATTTAGAAATCAGAGAAATTGCTTTTCGGTCTGGCGAACATACTCTGAGAGGCCATCTTTTCTTGCCTATGGAAACGCCGCGCATTGTCGTTGTTTTGAATGGTGCCACGGGCGTCAAAGCCCGGTTTTACTCAAGTTTCGCAAAGTGGCTTGCGGAGCAAAAAGGCATCGCATGCCTTACATACGACTATAGACATTTCGGAGCTTCTGCGCTCGACGACATAAGAAAGTCGAAAGCAAACATGTCTGATTGGGGCGTCCACGACCAGGAGGCGGCGCGTGCGTTCTTGGCAGATGCTTTTCCGGAATCGCAGGTTTGGGTGATTGGTCACTCCCTCGGCTCGATGTGCCTGCCATTTCAGCGCAATTTGGAACAGATTGACCGATTTATCGCCATCACAGGCGGGCCAGGGCACTACTCAGATCATCCATGGCCATATCAGGCATTGGCCAGACTTTTTTGGTTCGGGCCGTTTCCCTTGATTACTCTTCTGTTGGGATATCTACCCGGACGGACGATGCGAGTTGGCGAAGATTTGCCTTCAGGGGTCTATTGGCAGTGGCGCAAATGGTGCACGCGCCGCGGGTTTTACTCGAGCGAATTTGGGCGCGAACTTCCATTCCCGGACTGGGTCGGATTGAAAGCCCCAACGAAGTTTGTCGCTGTAAAAGATGATGTCATCACGCCGCCGAAAACCGTTTGGCGATTGATGCAATGCCACCCATCTGCCCCCAAAACACAGCTTTTGCTAGAGCCGAAGGCATACGGGTTACAAAAAATCGGCCATATCAATGTGCTTTCAGAAAAGAGCCGGGCAGTCTGGGAAAGCATAGTTGCTTGAGTATTGGCTCAAATGGTGCGTTTGGATGCCAAGGTGACTGCGGTACCTTTATAAACTTTAGGGCTTCCAAAAAGACAAACCCCCGAAGCGGATGCTCGGGGGCCATCGTTTTTGTGTAATTGCGAACGTCAATTGCGTTTAAAGAAGCCCCTCGCGCTGGGCCTTTTTACGGGCAAGCTTGCGGGCACGCCTAATGGCCTCAGCCTTCTCGCGTGCGCGTTTCTCAGACGGTTTCTCGAAATGTTGCCGCAGCTTCATTTCGCGGAATACGCCTTCACGCTGCAGTTTCTTTTTGAGCGCACGAAGCGCCTGATCGACGTTGTTGTCGCGAACACTGACCTGCATGTGGTTGTCACCACCTTTCTAATCTAAAGTTGCAAGGAATTTGCAGGAAGTGGTCGTATAGCAAAGGCGATATAGATTGTCTAGAGTGGCGAGTGCCGCCGTAAGGAGCAGCAGATGACAGACAGAGACGTTAAATCAAAGCTATTACAATCCATAAAGCCGCATGTGCCATTTGATGGCTGGAGCGAAGCTGCCTTTCGTGCTGCATGTGAGGATGCCGAGATCAGTTCTGGTTTGGCCAAGGCGGCGTGTCCGCGCGGGGCGATCGATCTTGCCATCGCATTCCACCAAGAAGGTGATGCAGAAATGGTAGCGCGGGTGACAGGCCAGGACCAAAGCGCACTGCGCTATTCGGAAAAAGTCGCCGCTGCGATCCGCCACCGGCTGGAAGCTATAGAAGATAAAGAACTGGTGCGACGAGGAGCTACGCTTTTTGCACTCCCAAATAACGTGGCCGACGGGGCCAAACTTATTTGGGGTACAAGCGACAAAATCTGGAAAGTGCTAGGCGACACGTCTGAAGACCACAATTGGTATACTAAACGGGCGACGCTTTCGGGCGTATATTCCGCCACAGTGCTGTTCTGGCTCGGAGATGAGAGCCCCGAACAAGAGGCGACGTGGTCCTTTCTTGAACGTCGTATTGATGACGTGATGAGAGTGGAAAAGATCAAGGCAAAGTTGAGTGAGAATCAATTCATCTCAAGCGTGATGAAAGGCCCGCTGTCGCTATTGAGCCGTATCAGAGCACCTGGATCTCGACCCGAAGATATGCCCGGCAGCTGGTCACGCTAACCAAAGCCTGTTTGACCTCACTTGTGATCCAGGCCTATATCTTGATTGCGGCCAAAACCCCTGGTGAGCCAATTGTTTATCTTCATCCTGATTGTGATCAGCCTTGGGCTAAGTCTTTGGGCTATAGCGCGTGATACGCCTCCGGATTGGGAATTTGCAGAAGCGCCTAAGGTATCTATAGGCGGCAGTGCGAGCCATGCGATCTTGTTGGATTATCGTCCGAAGACTGGCCAAGCGCACTCACCCTCGATTGTATTGACCGAAAAAGGTTTTGATGTGCTTTGGTTTGAGGGATCGGCTGAAGCCCAGTCCGATGTGGATATATTCGCGGCCTCGTTCACTAAAGAAGCTGGAAAATGGACCGAGGCCGAACGCGGCCTGCGCTTGTCTCGTAAAGGTCTGGGCGCGGCCATGGATCCAAGCCAGCTCGTGGTGACACTGGGAAATACGATTGAAAATGAGGCTAATGGTGGGCTCTATGCCACGGTCGTGTCGGTTGGTGGATGGGCCATGGCATCAATTGCCGAGGTGCGAACAACAGGCGTGCTTTGGGCACGAAGGCTCAACCTGTCGCCTTTCCTTAACCGCTCCCACTTGGTGAAATCGCCGATGGTGGAGTTTACAGATGGAAGCTGGGGATTACCCGCTTATTTTGAGATGGGCGCGGCCTATAGTGTATTGGTTCGAACCGATGCAGAGGGGCGTGTGCGTGACATGTCTCGAATTGACGGATTTGGTAAGCCAATCCAGCCAATGATCGTGCCTTTCAGTGGCAAACGAGCCATTGCTTTTCTGCGCGATTTCGACCCCAACGGCAAGCTTTTGATTTCGCGCACTGAGGATGGGGGACAAAACTGGTCAGCGGTTGAACAAACCGATTTCCCAAATCCAAGTGCTCCGGTGGCTACACTCAGGCTTGAGGATGGCCGTATCTTAATGGTTGCCAATGATGACCCCGATGGTGGGCTACGACTGAGCTTACTGGTTTCGAGCGATGGCGGGATTGGTTGGACACATCTTCGCGTTCTTGAAGAAAACGAGACCGTTGCACGTTATCCGATGCTGCGACTTTTGCCTGATGGGGAAATTGCGCTGAGCTATTCCTTCGCTGGCAAGGCCGGTATTCGCGCGCACGTCTTCAATGCCGCTTGGGCACTTTCGAGGGTAGATAAATGAGCCAAACCGGGGCGATCATGGGTTTGGCTATCCTCATTGGTTGGTTGTTAAGTGTCATTTTCGGTTTGTTTTTGCCCACTGTTATCGCAACACCGATGTCCGTGGTCTACGCCGGCGCCTGCGTTTGGCTTTTGCGGAACAACATCGCTCTGACCGGAGCGATTGCTGTTTTGGCGCCACTGGGCGTTATGATGCCCGCGCTTGCGTTGCGCCATATGTTGGTTGGTTTAGGTTTTGATATTCCGGGCTTTCTTGGAATTGAAATTGCTGTTTTCCTTATCGCCTACACCGCGTTTTTATGCGCCGCTTTCGGACTCATACCGATTGATCTTTACAGGCTAGGCTACGACCCACGATCAGTGGCGGTTTTTGCCTTTTGTCTTTGCCTCTATGCGTTTTTTATGGGGAATTGGTTCCTTGCCTTTGTGGTAGTGTCCGGCCAATTTGTCTGGATGATGCGCTGGGGCTCTAGCAATTGGTTCGATCATATGACACATGTCCTGCTTTGGCCCGTCGCGCTCGTTGTGTTGATCACGCGTTTGATTTGAGTTTTCGGACATGGCGCGTTCGAACCCTAACGAACTGGCGAAAAGATTGCATCATCAAGCGTGCAGTCTTTGATGACATCGCGTCCACAAGGGACCGGGTCGAGCTCTTTGGAGAGACAAATCCGCGCCTCTTGAATATGACCTGCGCGGCAGGTGATTGTGAGTGTGTCCTCCGAGAGACTTGGATTGTCGCGCAGAAAAGCTTGCTCGATTACTGATGCCGGCAGTTTTACGGATTTATCTAGTTTGCGCAGGACCGCAGGGCGTGTCACTGATGTGTAGGCTTTTCTGGAAAGTTCGTAATATTGACTGGCCGAAAAACCTGTGCAGGTACCATGTTTGCGCCACTGATACCAAGCAAGGCCAGAGCTTCCCATAATGTCGCTCATGTCTCGGGTCATTCGCCGCGATGGAGCGCGCTCCACCGTTTGGCAAAATGAGGGCCAGCCGCGATGGTATTGCGGCCAAAGCCCGTGCAAGACCCAGCCGAATTCCTCTCGTGCGTCGCATTGTTCGGCGCCTTTTGCGTCGCCTTCAAGAGCACACCAGTTCGGGGACCAGCTTAACGCAAGTACGTAGTAGTCAAAGACACCTGCCTTCTCGCCCTCTGCCAAGGCTACGCCATCTGCAAGTCCCATGATGCAAGCAAGGGTCGCCAGAACACTCTTTCCATTTCTCATAGCTAGCACTATATACCGGTCAAGTTCCCCGACAACGGAAACTCGTCCCAAGCCACCGGGACAGCCGCTTCCAGGCGACGGGATAGTTTTGCTTCAGGAGACGCGCCTCATGTCTAAACCACTTATGGCTAAAGCCACAGCCGTTTGGCTTGTCGATAACACTACGATTAGTTTCAAACAGATTGCCGATTTCGTGGGCTTGCATGAGCTAGAGGTTCAAGGCATCGCGGACGGGGATGTGGCCACTGGCGTGAAAGGCTTTGATCCCGTCGCGAACAATCAACTGACGCAAAGTGAGATAGATACAGCCGAGCAAAATCCTCTGCACAAACTCGCTCTGAAATTTAATCCCGCTGCCCAGGGTGAGGAAAAGCGGCGCGGGCCGCGTTACACGCCGCTCTCCAAACGCCAGGACCGGCCGAATGCGATCCTGTGGCTGGTCAAGTTCCACCCAGAGTTAGTCGATAGCCAGATTGCAAAGCTCGTCGGTACAACCAAGCCAACGATCCAGTCGATCCGCGAGCGCACCCATTGGAATATCACCAGCATGCAGCCGATTGACCCTGTTGCGCTTGGTCTTTGTAAGCAGTCAGAGCTTGACGCAGCTGTTCAAAAAGCCGCAGCGAAAAAGGCCAAAGAGGGCGTTACGATCGATGACGATGAGCGTCGTAAGCTACTGAGTACGGAGCAAAGCCTTGAAGCAGAGGCAGAGCCACGCATCCCAACTGCGATAGAGGGGCTTGAAACCTTTAGCCTCGGCGGGGACGAAACCGAGCCTGCTGAGCAGGAGATTGAAAATGTGGATGCCGATAGTTTCTTCAACCTTCCATCTGGTGATGCCGAAGAGGAAGACGAGGACAAGTAACCAGTCCAATTTTGAGCGCCGGTCATGAGGATTGGAGTGATTGGCGCAGGCATGATTGGCGCTGCCGCAGCGCGACATCTGGCCAAGGATGGTCACGATGTTGTTTTGGTCGGGCCTGGAGAGCCTGAAAATAAAGCGGATCACAAAGGCGTATTCGGCTCTCACTATGACGCGGGCCGCATAACGCGGCGGATTGATCCAAGCGCATTTTGGGCGCGTGTCAGCGACGAGAGCCTATCGCGTTATGATGAGATCGAGGCAGATAGCGGTGTCTCGTTTCACGAACAAACTGGTCTTTTAATGGCAGCACCTGCTGGCCACACGGCGATCAGCTCGACGATTGACGTGGCCAAATCGATGGACGTGCCGTTTTCGCATTTTGATAGTGCGGGCCTCGATAAGCAATTCGCTAACTTCGCGTTTTTTGTTGAAGAAGAAGGCCTTTATGAAGGCGAGGTTGCCGGTCATATCGATCCACGCGGTCTGGTGCAGGCGCAAAAGAAAGCAGCGGTAAAGCACGGCGCCAGATTGATAGAGCAAGAAGCGAAAGAGATTGCCGAGCAAAATGGAGCTGTCCGCGTCAGCACTGCAGATCAGCAGATCGAGGTGGAACAGGTCTTGCTGGCGATGGGTGGTTTTACCGATATGCTTGTGCCAGAACCGCTGCCTCTCAAAGTTTATTCGCGCACGATACTTCTGGCCGAGATTGATGAGGCGCAGGCAGTGAAGCTTGCCGATATGCCCGCGATCATCCGTTACTTCGCCGATGGCACGAATATGTATATGTTGCCGCCGATCCGCTATCCGAACGGGCGTATCTACTTCAAAATCGGCGGTGATCCGGTTGATAACCCGCTCCACGGGATTGATGAGATCAAAGCGTTCTTCCGTTCAGGCGGCCATGCGCATGTGGCGGAATTGCTAGAGATGCGAATGCGCGAAGTGCTGCGAGATGTGACGCTTGGCGAAATGCACATGTCGACCTGCATCACGACTTATACAGAGCACGGCCTTCCCATGTTAGAGCGGCTGAATGACCGGGTCAGCGTTGCCACGGCCGGATGTGGTAAGGGTGCGAAATGCAGCGATGAGATTGGTCGTTTGGGCGCGCAAGTGGCGCTTGGGCATGGGCTGCCGGATTGGGCGCGGCCTTCGTCTTAAGGTGTTAAACAAATAAAATTGAATGTCGGAACTGCGGACTAAGCGAGCATTCGCCGCAGCTGCGCCAACGTCTGCTTTAGCGATGTTGAGAAATCCTACTCAACACGATCCGGCAAACCGCGACCGTTGTTCCACCACCTGTTTGGGTTGTCATTGTTCGGGTCATAGGCTGCCCGGCTGGCCCAGTCTTCTCGGAGAAAGATCACTGGCTCTTCATAGTGATGTGCGAAATGGATCGCGTCCATAACTGTGCCAAGAACCTTAGGGTCTCGTTCGATGGAAATTTTCAGCTCTACCATGGGATACGTCTCGGTATCACCGGCGGTATAGGTATCAACATGCGTTGTGGTGGTTGACCCTTCCGTCGGTTGCGATGTCTCTCGCCCGACCGCTGAGACGCTGGCGTTGCGTTGGTAGCGCCCATAGCTAAGCGGATATACCTTCATGATCTCATCCAGGATGCGATCTGTGTCTTCAGGCAGCGTTTGAATCTCGATGGTCCAGACAGGCTCGAAATGACCCGATTTCGCTTGATAGCTTTCAAGTAGGCTCATTTGTTGGTTTCCTCGGGTTGGATTCAACGGATCTCGGGAAATCAATCTTCGGACGCATAGCAAACTGCTTGGAGCTTGTTGCCGTCCGGATCGCGAACATACGCAGCAAAGTAATTCTTGCCGTAGTGCGGGCGTGGCCCAGGTTCGCCCTCAGAGCTTCCACCCAGTCTCAGTGCTGTGTCATGGAAGGCTCGAACGTCTTCCTTTGTGTCTGCGACGAAGGCAACATGCGTGCCATTTCCCCATGTCGCGGGCCACCCGTCTTCCGGAGTGTAAACGTAGATCGTCGGCATCCCGTTCTTTTCATATGCGGGTGGTTTGCCAGGAGGTTTCGGCAGGCGTTCGAAGCCGAGGACTCCAAGAACCTCGTCGTAGAAACGACCGGACCGCTCGGTATCATTTGAACCCAATGTGATGTGACTGATGACTGACACGGCAAATTTTCTCCCTGCTCAAAGCTCTTTCCGCATGATCGGTCGTGTTTCTGAGCGGCGTGCGACCTCTGCGAAACCAGCCCGTTTGAAGGTGTCGAGAAAGCCGGTCCATGCGTAGACCGGTGGATATTTCGCCTTCGGTGTATCGATAGGATACCCTTCGACCATCGATGCTCCCTGATTGCGCGCCCAATCCATCGCCGCCGTCAACAATTCGAGCGACAACCCTTTGCGTCTGAACCGCTTGTCGATGAAGAAACACGACACGCTCCATACTTCATTGTCATCGACGGGCTTCAACGTTCTCGAATTGGCAAGTCTGGGGAAAGCCGATCTTCGGTCGATCTGAATCCAACCGACTGCTTCCCCGTCGTGCATTGCCACGAGCCCCGGCACATGCCCTGCATCGAACACATCTTTCATCGCCTGACGATTGCCGTTTCCCTTTCCGGCTTCCATCTCTTTGCCGCTTCGCCGCCACAACATGCACCAACAGCCGCCGCAGCCGCCTTTCTCGCCCATTACAGCCTCAAATGTCGCCCAAGTTGCTGGCCGAATCTCAATCGTCATGGAAAATCCCTGTCGGCTTCCCGTCGATTGTCTTCATGTTATTACGCCTCCAATAGTCACGCACGCCATCCTCCCCCATGTCTTGATAGAACGGCACCAGTTCCTTATCCGCCCGAATGGATTGAAAGGCCATGAATGGAACGCCGGTGCCACAGGAAGTTTGCACCATTTCTATTGCAAGATCGAAAATTTGACGACTTCCGGCAATGGCCGGAAAGTCAGACAAGGCCTCCTGCCATTCGCCATCTCTGGGATGCAGGACCTTGGCGTTTCCGTACACCCGCAGGATCATCGCCTGCCCTTCGAACGCACAAAACATCAAGGTCATGCGGCCCGTTGCTTGAACGTGCGCGGCCGTTTCGTTTCCGCTCCCGCTCAGGTTCAGCCAACGGATGGTTTGACCATCCAGAACGCGCATCGTGTCCATGCCCTTGGGTGAGACATTGACCCGCCCGCCGACATCGGCGGTCGCGACGAAGAATATCGGCTGTCGTTCGACAAAGGCTCTCAGCGTTGGATTGAGGGATTTCGCGATGCCCATGATGATCGGCCCTGTTTTCTATGTTCTCGTTTTCTGAAACGAGCTTTACCTGACTAATGCTGACAACTGGGTGTCAGTATAGTGGTGCTAGGCTGCAAAAAAATGGAAAGCACGATGCAACGAACCGACAGACTCTTTGAGATCATCCAATTGCTGAGACGGCAGGGCCAACCTGTTGACTCCGCCTATCTCGCCGAACAATTGGAAGTCTCTCAGAGGACGATCTACCGGGACATCGTGACTCTGCAGTCCATGCGTGTGCCAATTGAGGGAGAGGTTGGCGTTGGCTACATCATGGCAGAGGACTACGATCTGCCGCCGCTGAATTTTGACCGCGAAGAAATCGAAGCAATTGTCGTCGGACTGAGCCTGCTCTCTCGCACCGGCGATAAGACCCTTGAGCGAGCCGCGAGACGTGTCTTGTCAAAGGTCGATGCGGCCAAGCTACCTGCTGACACGCTGAGCGTTTCGGACTGGGGAATTGAGGGCATCGATCCTGCGATCATAGAGACTCTGCGAACGGCGGTCGCAGAAGAACGAAAAGCAGAAATCACATACATCGACCTTTCAGATGCCTCGACGCAACGTACCATTTTGCCATTAGCGATCACCTACTACGTTCGGGTTGCCGTGCTGGCCGCATGGTGTGAACTGCGATCTGACTTTCGGCACTTCAGGATAGATCGGATCGCGAACTGTGATCTGCTGCAGGATACGTTTCTTGGTACCGGAGCGAAACTAAGAGCCGGGCTCCAAAATCTCTCCGACGAACAGTCGTGAGCTCAAAAGCGGACATTCATGCGTAGCGCAGCATCAAGCACTTTGGGCTCAAACCAGACGTTCCGAAAAACCTGCCGTGCTGCAGTTTATAACCTATACCGGTTTCCGAGCACTCAGCGCAGCGCTGATCGTACCATCGTCCAGGTAATCTAGCTCTCCGCCGATGGGTACGCCTTGGGCGAGCGAGGTAATCGTCACACGGTCTTCGAGCTGTTCTGCAATGTAATGGGCTGTGGTCTGGCCGTCGATTGTGGCGTTGAGGGCAAGGATCACTTCTGTGATTTCCTCGGCCACGACGCGATCCAATAGTTTGGGAATGCGGAGTTGTTCCGGGCCAATCTGATCAAGTGCGGAAAGCGTGCCGCCCAGCACGTGATAGCGTCCCTTAAAGACGGCAGCCCGTTCCATTGCCCAGAGGTCGGCCACATCCTCGACCACGCAAAGCATGCCGTTGGCGCGTTTCTCGTCTGTACAAATGTCGCAGATATCCGTCGTGCCGATATTGCCGCAGTTGAGGCATTCTCGCGCGGTCGCCGCCACCTGTTGCATCAAATCTGCCAAAGGCGAAAGCAGCAAGGTGCGCTTTCGGATCATGTGAAGCACCGCGCGCCGTGCCGAACGCGGCCCAAGCCCCGGAAGCTTGGACATCATCTCGATCAGCGCTTCTATGTCCTGGGTGGAGCTCATTCCTAAAAGGGCAGGTCCATATCCTTGGGCAGTCCCATTCCCTCGGTCAGCTTGCCCATCTCTTCCTTGGCCTTGTCGTTGGCTTTCGATTGGGCGTCTTTGATCGCGGCAAGGATAAGGTCCTCGACCACTTCTTTCTCGTCAGCATTGAAGATCGACGGATCGATGTCGAGCGCCTTTAGCTCGCCTTTTACCGTGCAGGTGGCTTTTACCAATCCGGCGCCGGATTCGCCTGTGACCTGCATGTTTTGCATGTCTTCTTGCAGGCTCGCCATCTTTTGCTGCATTTCTTGCGCAGCTTTCATCATTTTGGACATATCGCCCAACTGGCCCAATCCTTTGAACATGCTCTCTCTCCGGCGTTTGATTTTTACGTTAATCTCTAGATACGGGTGGCGAGGCAGCTGGGCAAGACCTGGCATTTGACGGGTCGGGCCAAAGCCTCTTAACATCGAACAAATTGGGGGATTGCTTTGAACACTGACATAAAATCAATGCAGCTTTATCCGCGCGCGGACCGGATTTACCGGGATCTTGAAGCGATGGGTTTTGACATGGACGCGGCTTTGCCGGTTGAGACGGTCAATCGATTTGACCAGCTTCATTATCACGGCACCGAGGCGCTTGACGCGGCGCGTGAGGCCTGCCGTATGCGTGAAGGGCAAAAAGTGCTTGAGGTCGGTTCCGGTTGGGGCGGTTGTGCAAGGTATCTGGCAAATGCATCGCGTGTTTCTGTGACGGCTGTGGAGTTGCAAGAAGATTATCACGCGGTGGCATGCGATCTCACACGTCGCGTTTCTCCCCTTGGGTCCGTGGATCATGTGAATGCTGATTTTTTGGCGCTTGATCTGCCGAAAAATGGGTTCGACCATGCCGTCAGCTGGCTTGCGCTTTTCCATATTCCAGAAAGACCAAAGTATTTGAGCAAAATTTCCACCGCACTGAGACCCGAGGGTATTTTCTTTGCCGAGGACCTTTACAAGATAAAAGACCCAGACGTGGCCGAGGCCGAAGATTTTCGCCAGCATCTTTTTCCAAACTCTCTTGTTGATCGCCATGAATACATAAGCTCAATGGAAAACGCGGGATTTGAGGTCGTATCCTTCACCGATATGACGCAAGATTGGACCGAGTTTACCAGTGAAAGACTTGCGGCTTTTCGTGACAATCGTGCTCAGTATGAGAACCTGCATGGCCAACAGGGCTATGAAACGATTGAGACATTTTATTCCAAAATGGCAGGATACTTTGAGCGCGGCTTGGTCGGAGGAGTTCGTTTTGCTGCGCGGGTAAAAGGATAGTGGCTTAACCTTTTCAAAATCGCAAAATTTTGGTCGCTTGCTTAGTGAAATCGTATCCTCAGCATTGTGGAAAACTCTGCCATGTCGGATAAATATTACAAAAATCACACGACTCTCTCGAAACCTTGATTAGAAATTTCAGGGCGAAATGCGTAGGTAGAAAGACACAGGGGCGTTATGAAAGTTGGAGTTTTTGATGCAAAGGCTTTGGTCTTGGGTTGTGGGCTTATTCATTCTGGCTGTACCGGCACAGGCAGAAGACAGCCCTGTCGTCATTGAACTATATACGTCCCAAGGCTGTTCCTCTTGTCCTCCAGCAGACGCATTATTGCATGAACTTGCCGAGCAGGACGGTGTTGTCGCGTTGGCGATGCATGTGGATTACTGGGACTATATCGGGTGGAAAGATAGCTTTGCTGATCCCGAACATACGAACCGTCAGCGTAGCTATTCTCGTGCTGCGGGCAGCCGGATGATCTACACACCTCAGATGGTAATCAATGGACAGGATCACGTTATTGGCAATCGCCCTCGTGATGTAATCAACGCGATCAACCAACATCGTCAAACTGAACCAAACGTAGCGCTGTCAGCGCAACGCAAAGGAGATACAATCGAGATAGAAGCGGTGCGCAATGACGGCGCGACTGCGCCCTTGATTGTTCAGTTGGTGAGATATCGGCCGGAAAGTACAGTCGACATCAAACGCGGTGAGAATGCGGGTCGTACGCTTAGCTATGCCAATGTTGTGACCGAACTAACTGTTATATCCACATGGAAAGGCAATGAACCTTTGAGCGTAACCGCGCCGGTTAAAGGCGAGGATCCTGTGGTCGTTCTTATCCAAGGCCAAGAGGGCAGTGGCGCTGTAGAAGCGGTTGCGTTGCTTAAGTGACATTTAGTAGCCCGCGCGTTACATACTTAACGAAAAAATTAGCATTTACGAAGTAGCGTTGCATGGGCAGCGCTTAAAATTCGTGTTAGTCTGGCTGCTAGTGAAGCTTATGCGCTGATGCGCCCCTTTTCAGCCACCTTTGATGCGTTATATAGCAGAGTCGAAGCAAGCTGCACGTACAGTAAGAGAGTCATGTTTAACACGCATACAATGTCAGCACAGGGCAATGATGGTGACGATGGTGACACATCCGTCGTTGTCGATACCAAGCCCAGGACAAAGCGACCACCGCTTTATAAAGTGCTGTTGTTGAATGACGACTATACACCGATGGAGTTTGTAGTCTCCGTGTTGGAACGGTTTTTCGGCATGTCGCATAGCCAGGCATTCGAGATTATGTTGACTGTTCACAAAAAAGGCGTTGCCGTCGTAGGTGTCTTTAGCCACGAGATCGCGGAAACCAAAGTCGCGCAAGTTATGGATTTTGCCCGCAGACACCAGCACCCGCTGCAATGTACCATGGAAAAAGAATAGCATAGCAGTCTTGGACGGAACCGATGCAAGGCTGTCACTGGCGTTAAGCGAAGGCGCAGTTTCGGTCCCACTGCATGGAGAAATCGCAGTTTTGGCACCCCGGCAAGGCATGGCGCTTACAAGCCTGCCAAAAGACAGATGCGATCTGATCACGGGTTTCTTCCCTGATTACGACTATTTCGAAAGCGTTGGATGGACATGCAAGACCGCGCCAGAAAAGTCTTATGTGGCTGCGTTGGTCTGCCTTACACGCTCTAAAAAGCTTTCTCAGGCTTTGGTGGCAAAGGCCTGCGAGGTGACAAACGGTCCTGTCGTCATTGACGGCGCCAAAACCGATGGCGTCGAGGCAATCATGAAGGCCTGTAAGAAAAGGACCGAAGTAAAAAATATTTTTTCGAAAGCCCACGGAAAGCTGTTCGTGATTGCTGATCCCGGCGGGTTCGAGGATTGGGCGTTCTCGCAGCTTTCTAAAATACCAGAGGGTTTTTACACAGCTCCTGGTATCTTTTCGGCAGATGGTATTGATCCGGCCTCGAGGTTGCTCGCCGATCATTTGCCGCAAAAACTTGGAAAAACCATAATAGATTTGGGCGCTGGCTGGGGTTATCTCTCGCATCGGGCGCTTCAGCGCGATGATATCGAAGGCGTTCACCTTGTTGAAGCTGAGCATGAGGCGCTTGTTTGTGCGCGACGAAACATCTGCGACGCGCGCGCGCAGTTTCATTGGGGAGACGCGCGACTGTGGAGCGCAGAATCCAATTTCGACACTATTCTTATGAATCCACCTTTTCACACGACCCGAAAAGCTGAGCCGGATTTGGGCCGAGCGTTTCTGGCCGCCGCACATCGTCTTTTGCACTCTAAAGGTACGCTCTACATGGTCGCGAACAGGCATCTTCCTTATGAAACCGATCTCAAGTCGCTTTTCGCGGATGTAAGGGAGTTCGGAGGAGACAATAGATTTAAACTGTTGCAGGCATCACGACCCTCTCGCACCCGCTGAAAAACTACGCTAACCTGCAATGACGCAAAGCGAAGTTGTTACAATTGCACAAAGCCAGATCCAGACGGCAGAGTTTGAACAGTACATAAACCTCATGACCGGCCTGCAGAAGCAGCCTAACGCAAAGAAAGCACACTTGCTGTAGGGAGAGCGTATTCCATGTCATTTTCAATTTCTGGCAAGACGGTCATTGTGACCGGCGGTGCCAATGGCGTTGGTCTCGCAATTGGGCGCCATTTTGTCGACAAAGGCGCGAATGTGATGTTCGCGGATATCGATGAGAAACACCTTGAAAACGAGCTTGGCGAAAACGTCGAAGATAGCCAGCAGCGCTGGTTTGCTGGAGACCTGCGTGAGAAGCTGACTTTGGCCAATCTGTTATCGGCGACTATCGATGCTTTCGAAAAAGTCGACATCTTGGTCAACGCGTCTCGTCAGGTCCTGACATCTGATCCGCTTAATACAGACGATGACGCTGTTGAAGAACTCCTTCAGCAAAACCTGATGACAGCGCTGCGGCTAAGTCAACTGGTGGCCAAGCGGATGATCAAGCAGGCCGAAGATATTGAAGAGGGTCCTGCGGGCACAATTGTTAACCTGTCTTCAATTGCGGCACGGCGCACACATCCTGAGCTTATGGCTTATTCTGTCTCGACGGCAGCACTTGATCAAATGACGCGTAGCCTTGCGGTGGCCCTCGCCCCACATCGAATTAGGGTAAACTCGGTCGCATTTGGGTCTGTGATGAGCGCGTCTTTGCAGGATACGCTTCGCGAGAATTCTGAATTTCGAACCGACATTGAAAAACATACGCCTTTGGATCGCATTGCATCGGCTGATGAGGTGGCCGAAGCCGTGCAGTATTTGGCATGTAATTCTTCCAGCTTTGTGACCGGTCAGATTTTGACCGTCGATGGTGGGCGAACACTGCTTGACCCGGTCGCCGCTCCTGCGCATTGATGGTCGCAGTGAGGTATGTAAATGACTGCAATGGATCATGAAAAAGCGCGTGCCGCC
Source organism: Pseudomonadota bacterium (assembly GCA_038531775.1). GTDB lineage: Bacteria > Pseudomonadota > Alphaproteobacteria > Rhodobacterales > Rhodobacteraceae > Roseovarius. The sequence goes on from JBCBBI010000003.1 coordinate 174,401, forward strand.
GCATGGTTTCGCCAGCTGCGGGACGAGATTGTAGCGGCATTTGAAGCTGTAGAGGATACCCATGCCGAGGGACCCAAACCGGGCATGTTGGCCGGGCGCTTTGACGTCAAAGAAACCAAACGCGCGAGTGATGATGGTTCTGACGCTGGTGGTGGGATCATGAGCGTGATGCGTGGTGGCCGTGTGTTTGAAAAAGTTGGCGTGAACTTCTCTGAGGTTCATGGCGAACTTGGCGAGATGGCGCAAAAATCGATGGCCGCGCGCGGTGTGCCAGGAATGGAGGATGATCCTCGTTTCTGGGCCTCCGGGATAAGCCTTGTGGCACATATGAATAATCCCCACGTGCCTGCAGTGCACATGAATACACGCATGTTCTGGACGCCAGGCGCATGGTGGTTTGGCGGTGGATCAGACCTGAACCCATGTATCGAATACGCCGAAGACACGGAACATTTTCACGCCACGCAAAAAAGCCATCTGGACCCACATGATGAGGCGCATTACCCGCGTCTAAAGGCATGGGCCGATGAGTATTTCTATATCCCGCATAGAAAGCGTGCGCGCGGTGTCGGTGGCATTTTTATGGATGATCAGAATTCCGGCGACTGGGCCGCTGACTTTGCGCTCACCCAGGACATAGGGCGCGCTTTCCTTAAGGCCTATCTTCCGCTGATTGAGAAACGTCGCATGCAAAGCTGGACCGAGGCCGACAAGGAAACACAATACGCGCATCGCGGCCTTTATGCTGAATACAATCTGGTCTATGATCGGGGGACTAAGTTTGGCCTTGCCACCGGTCATGACGCAGATGCCGTATTGATGAGCCTTCCGCCAATTGCAAAGTGGCACTAAAGCGTTTTTCGGAAAACCTGAATCACAGCTTATCGGAAAACGCTGTACAACGAACCAGCGATGAAATCTTTTCGCATCTGGCTGATGCCTCAGGTCAAATTCAAAACGCTTTAGAAAAGTAGGTGCTTAGCCGTCAGACGCGGTCTCTTTAGCAATCTTTGCCATAAGCTCACGCCCTTTGGCTGCTTCATACCCATCATTGTTCTTCCAGCGACGGTGCACCCAGAACCATTGCCCCATGTTCTCTCGTACTGCTGCTTCCAGCCGCCGATTGAATTCACGCGTCATGGTAACCGGATCGCTATGTTCGATAGGCTCTTCGATAATGGTTTCGAAATGAAGACCGTCTTTTTGACGCAACCCCCAGACCGGTAGCAACACCGCGTCGAATTTGAGAGCCATCTCAGCAGTGACCAGAGACGTCATCGCTGGCTCGCCAAAAAACTCTAGCGGTACGCCATCAGCAGATTTCAGATCGTTCAAAATCGCCAAAACACCGCCTGCACGAATATGTTTGACCATCTGGATCATGCCGCGACGGCCTTGTTCAAACATTGGCTCTGAGAGACTTCGCATTGCCTCGACATAGTGCGGATTGAAAATGCCATTGGACATAGGCCGATAGAACACGCCCAAATCAATACCATTGGTTATCACGCTTACGCGCGCCGCATTGAAGGAGCCAAAATGCGCGGTCACAAAGATCACCGGTCGCCCCTCTTCCCGAGCTTCAAAGAGCTTGGGAACGCCGGGGCCGACAAGAGGGGCTTTCTTTGAATATTCAGGGAATTCGGGTGAAAAAAGCTCCGCAATATTTCGTCCGGCTTGATCGGCGACGGTGCGACGAATTTCGCGCACTTCCTCTTGCGACAGCTCTGGGCAGACGAGTGCTAGGTTTTTGGTGATCCGTCTGTTGTAACCTGCAATTGGGGCCACGACACGCGACGTAAGCCAACCGATAAAAGGCACGCGCAAGTGATACGGCAGTGCCCTGGACAATATAATCGGCCCGATCATGGCCAAGCCGACCAAACGTTCCATCAACGGTAGCTTTGCGGGCTTTGTGTCGTCACTCATGCTGCGCAGTTACGCCGCCGCGTTAGGATTTTCAAGCTTGGCTTGGTGCGCGCGCGAGCCCTGTGCCAATCATAGAGTCGCGTGTGACCAGTTCTGCCAAGGCGGTTTCGCTCATGTGGTTTGTGCCATCAGGACGCGCAGGAACCACAATGTACCGCATATCTGCCGTGCTATCGTGCACACGAAGAGTGGTCTCTTGCGGAAGGTCGACACCAAACTCTTGAAGTACCTTTCGCGGCTCTTTGACAGCACGTGAGCGATAAGCGCGAGTTTTGTACCAGTCGGGCGGCAAACCCAACAGGTCTCGCGGATAACAAGAACACAGGGTGCAAACGATAAGATTATGAACATCGCTGGTATTTTCGACGGCGATCAGTCGCAATGGACCAATATCCAGCCCTATAGAGCGGCTGGCCTCCGAGGCGTCTTTTAGCAGCAGGGATTTGAACTCTGGATCGGTCCAGGCACGTGCAACGACCTTTGCCCCATTGGCCGGAGACCGCGCGTCCATGGCCTCCACCTGCGCCTGGATTTCCGCCCGCGTCAGATGGCCTTTTTCGATCAACAGCTCACGAACGGCTATTTCCATTTGCTGCCAATATGTCAGCGGTGTGTCGTTGTCTTTGCGAAATGGATGGCCGGATGGGCTTAGATGATCGTGATGGTCATGGGGCATATCAGAGCCTTTCCAGCCAATGATCATAGAGCTCTGCGTCAAGCGTGTCTTCAGGGCGCTCTGCGCTATCGCCCCAGATCTCGTGCATAGTGAAACGCACGCGGTAGAGCTCCTTTTCTTCGCCTTCGAGGCCGTAAGCCAACAGTTCTGGATTTCCAAAGGATCCAAGTGCGCGTTCTATCTCGCCGGTTTTACCACGCAAATAATAAGGCGCACGAACATGGCCCGGCGGGCATATGGTTTTGACGCGCACGCTAGTCATTCTGCGCTTCACCATAGGTTGGCCCGCGCGCGGCGACCTCCTGCATTCGGATGCCCAGCTCTTCGAGGGTGTATACGCCGCCTTCGATCATGTTTTGGTTCACCGAGGCGATCCAGCGTTCGTAGTAGCTATATTTTTCAAAGGCTTCTTCGCCCATATCCTCAAGGGCACGACGCAATCCGTGCACGTTCATTAGCCCCTTCTTGCCACACAAAACCAAGAGAGCATCAACGCGTTTTTCCCAAAGAGCAAAATCATGGCCATCCATTGGTACAGGCCCTGCGTCCTGGCCGCCCATATCGTGCCAGCGTTTTTGTGGCTCGTCGGTCATGCGTCGAGCCTATGACACGCTACCAATACTGTCTACGGGTTTCGTCGCATGCTTCGTGCGTGGCGATCCATGCGAGAGGGTTTCAAACCCTCGCGCTCGCCCAGGATATTTTTGGCAAAAAGACATCAGGTTTGTGGGTCTTCGGGGTCTTTTGGCACGCGGTTTATATACAGCATCATTGCGCCACAGACCGTAATAATTATGGCGATGTAGAGTGTGGGTGAGCCGATGCAACCCTCTATCTGTGCCGCCTCGCGTAATCCGCCTGTGGGGTCCCAAAAGGTGACGGTAGCAACCGCAAAGCTCCAGCCCACAAATACCACCAAGGCACCCCAAGAGCTTCGAAATCGAATGACGAGTGCTGTTGATATCAAGAGAAAAAGAGAAATAGGCGTGCCGAAAAGCTGTACTGTTTCGGTCATCAGGCTGACTGCCTCGCGGTCCCAATCTGGTCGGATCTTGTCACAGACTTCCGCCCAGGCGGTGCCGGGAGAGCAGGCGCTACACAAAAGGATCAATCCTCTTCGAACGGATCCCATTCCTCATCCACTTCTGGCAATGCGTCTATTTCTGCCTTTGCCTCTTGTTCTTCTTCTGTACGAATGGATTTGATTTTGGCGCCTGGGAAAACCTCAAAAACAGCTTGGACCAGCGGGTGCTCTTCAGCCTGGGCATGGAGCGCATTTTGAGCCGCATCGCGCGTTTCGGCAATGGTTGGCGCGCCACCTTCACTGACGATCGAAACGCCCCAACGGTTGCCCGTCCAGCGTTGCAGGGCAGATCCCAGACGTTGGGACAGATCGCTCGCAGCGGTATTAGAGGGTGCAAATTCAATGCGACCTGGTTGGTAGGATACCAGCCGAACCCCGGCTTCGACCTCGACTAGAAGCTTTACATCGCGATTGGCTCGGATCAGTTCAACCACGTGATCAAAAGTCGGGTAGCGGGCGAGTGCCGTGTCAACATCTTGCGCCAAAGCCGTAGTTGCACCAGTCGGGAGGGTTGCACCAGCCGCAGTGGTGCTAGCGGCCACGTTCGATTTGTGAAGCGCGCGTGCGCCGGTGCCTGCGTCGGGTCCTCTGGGCGGTGGATTATCCTGAAGTTTGCGCACCAGTTCTTCCGGGCTTGGCAGCTCTGCCACATGTGTAAGCCGAATTATCGCCATTTCAGCCGCCATCATGGCATTTGGCGCCGCAGCAACCTCATCAAGGGCCTTCAGCAACATCTGCCACATCCGGGTGAGAACGCGCATCGGCAACGCCTCTGCCATTTGGCCGCCGCGTGTGCGTTCATCAGGCCCGATGGTCGGGTCTTCTACCGCATCTGGGGTAATTTTCACCACGCTCACCCAATGGGTGATCTCCGCCAGATCGCGTAGCACTGCCATCGGATCGGCCCCTTCGGCATATTGTGCGGACAGCTCGATCAGAGCGCCAGATGCATCGCCTTTCATAATCAGATCAAAAAGGTCCATAACCCGACCACGATCTGCCAGACCCAGCATCGCGCGCACTTGCTCGCCACTAGTTTCACCTGCGCCATGCGAAATCGCCTGATCGAGCAAAGACGTGGCATCGCGGGCCGAGCCTTCGGCAGCACGGGTGATCAGAGCGAGCGCCTCGTCTGAAATTGTTGCGCCTTCGCTTGATGTGATTTTTTTGAGCAGGTCGATCATTACCTCAGGTTCGATCCGGCGTAAGTCAAAGCGCTGGCAGCGGGAGAGAACCGTTACAGGAACCTTGCGGATTTCGGTGGTGGCAAAGATGAATTTAACATGGGCGGGTGGTTCTTCCAGCGTTTTGAGCAACGCATTGAATGCGCTGGTCGAGAGCATGTGAACCTCGTCAATGATATAGATTTTGTAGCGAGCAGACGCCGCCCGATAATGTACGCTCTCTATGATTTCGCGTATGTCGCTGACGCCTGTGCGACTTGCGGCATCCATCTCAAGCACGTCAACATGGCGTCCCTCAGAAATTGCTACGCAATGCTCGCATGAGCTACACGGCTCTGTTGTTGGGCCGCCGGTGCCGTCTTCGCCGATGCAATTCAAGCCCTTAGCGATGATCCGAGCCGTTGTCGTTTTGCCGGTTCCCCGAATGCCCGTCAAAATGAAAGCTTGCGCTATACGATCAGCCTCAAAGGCATTGCGAAGCGTGCGCACCATAGCGTCCTGACCGACAAGATCGGCAAAGGTTTCCGGTCGGTATTTCCGGGCGAGCACTTGATAGGCGGGGCTTAGAGATTTGGACATTGTTGCCTTTTGAGTCGGTCGCTTCGACCAAAGGTAATTCGCGCGGCGAAGGGCGTCCAGCTTGCATTTAATGCGAAATGAAGGAAGGCTCAGCCTGTACAGTGGGTCTTTGAGCAAGAGGGGTTTCATGCGACTAAGGCGGATCAGAAGAAGCAGCAACATAGAGGACAGACGCAGATCCGGTGGCAAACGCGGCGCTGGCGTTGGCGGCATCGGGCTTTTGGTCATCCTAGCGATAGGTTATTTCGCGGGCATCGATGTAACGCCATTTTTGCAGGGTGGTTTGCAAAATCAAAGCGCGCCGCGTGAGATCACAGCGGAGGATCAGAAAGCGGCGGAGTTTACCTCACGCGTGCTGGCCACGACAGAAGATGTTTGGGGTCGGGTTTTCCCAGAGCAATTGGGACGGGATTATAATCCGCCTATTTTGGTGCTCTATTCTGGTGTCACGCAAAGCCCTTGCGGCGGAGCTTCGGGCGCAACGGGTCCATTTTACTGCCCTGCAGATGGTAAGGCCTACCTCGATACAGAGTTTTTCGCCACGATGGCGCGGCAATTAGGCGCGCGAGGAGATTTTGCAGCGGCCTATGTCGTTGCCCATGAGGTGGCACATCATATCCAAAATGAATTGGGCATTTTACCTGAGGTTTATCGTCTGCGTCAGTCTGTTGGACAGGCGGAGGCCAATGCGCTGACCGTTCGGCTAGAGCTGCAAGCGGATTGTATTTCGGGCGTTTGGGCACGTTCCGTTGAAGGTCTGTTAGAGCCTGGAGACCTCAAGGAGGCCCTGAACGCGGCGCGGATGATCGGCGATGATCATCTGCAAAAACGTGCCGGGCGCGTGCCGCAGCCGCATACATTCACCCATGGCACTTCCGATCAGCGGGAGAGATGGTTTGCTAAAGGGTATGAGAGTGGAAACCTGGCGGCTTGCGATACTTTTTCGACAGATAGGCTTTAGAAACGTATGCATACACTTCATGCCTAAAAGACTCGGGTTTGAAAAATCGCGATTTATTCGGTCGTTCGACTATCGACATGGACCAAATGATGGAGACAAAAGGATATTAGATGAGCGGCAATCATACCCTTGAAATGACGGTTCTTATGACGCCGGAAATGGCAAATTTCAGCGGCAAAGTTCATGGCGGCGCGCTTTTAAATCTACTCGATCGCGTCGCGTTCTCCTGTGCGTCGCGCTACTCAGGTCGGTACTGCGTCACTCTGTCCGTGGATCAAGTCATGTTCAAAAAGCCGATCTTTGTCGGCGAATTGGTGACTTTCCTGGCGTCGATCAACAGCACCGGCCGAACCTCGATGGAAGTGGGCATCCGCGTGGAGGCCGAAGAGATCAAGTCCGGAAAGGTGCGACATACAAACTCGTGCTATTTCACCACGGTTGCCGTGGATGATAATGGGCGTCCTGTCGAAGTTCCTAAACTCGTCCCAGCAAACGGCGAGGCAAAAAAGCGAGAAGAGGCCGCAGGGCTTCGACGAAGTCTTCGGGACGAATTCACTAGGCGACATGCTGAAATCAACGGTGAAGAGTAAAACTCCTTCTTTTAAAATCAGGCACAAACCGGCACTATTTGATAGGTATATTACGGGGAAAAAGGTGAGAGGCTGGAAAACGACCCAAGCGGGGCTCGTTACGGCTGCTTCCTTCCGGACCTGACCGGGTTGGCGAGGCGCTCGCCCGCACCAACCTCTCGACCTTTTAGATAAGCTTATGAAACAGGATTCGCAAGTCAGAGCGCTTCCATTGGTATTTCAAACAGAGCGAAGCCGGTCTCTGTTTCACCGTGATCGATTGCGCCTATGGTGGAGAGTTTGGTGCGATGGTTTCTCATCTTTGTTCCTGTTTCAAACCTCACGCTTGCGCCGGATATTGGTGTGAAGAGGAAGCTCTTTTGAGTTTGTGGTTGCCAGCCGTTCGATCGTAAATGCTCGCAAAGAAGATCGCGAATATGCCGGTCGCCAGAATGAATGACGTTTATGGAAGAGACACGATCATATTGGCCGCCGCCGAATGCTCGAAAGTTATTTGTAGCCACGGCGAATTTCATTTCCGGATCAATTGATCTGTCTTCATATAGCACTTTCCGTATTCGTTGAGTTGCCGTGTTTATAAGTGTGCCTTTCGCGTCATATCGTGGTGGCTTGCTCAGATCGATCTCATATTGTAGTCCGTGCAACGTATCAAAGGCATGCCCAGCAAAGTCTGCGTTCCATAGGTTTTGGCAGGTCTCATTTGGCAAAATCTGGTGAAAGCAGGAGGCAGTCCGCTCCAGCCAGTCAAGTAATTCGGCACCCGTGACCAAAACGCCGACAAGCGTGTTGGGAAACGGGTAGATATCAGCCGCATGGCGCAACGAAATCGGTCCAGCCGGTACATCAGTATAATATTCCGGGCCGCCATTACCCCCGGTTTTAAAAGGAGCAGCGGCTGATAAGATGGGCAGGTTCGTAAATTCGGTTTTTACCAACGCTCGACGCAAATTTTCTATCTGCGCCTCATGAATTGGCTGCAAGATCGGGTCGCACCGGATTTGCGCGAGGTAGCTGAAAACAGGTTCGGTAACCTCGCACAATGGCTCCGCAGTAATCGTGCGCGTGTCTGCATGCGCGCGGTCGACGACCCTGCATAAGGCTTGATCTGCGACAATGGATTTTCCGTCAGCGCTTTTTACCCTGCGGGTTTCAACATGGTGTTCGATCACGCGCCAGCCATTTGTATCACCAGTAATGCAAAGGTCGATCACGCCTAAGTGAGACCCGCGAAATCCGGCCATAACAATCGGTACACCTTCTATTGTATGCGCAATCACATCATGTGTGTGGCCCGCGAAGATAGCATCGATCCCGGGTATTTTCGCCAATGCGCGCGCAGCATTCTCGTCCCCTTCCAGATAGACGTCGGTTTCAAACCCAGTGTGCGCCAGAACCACGATAATATCTGCCCCAGCCGCACGCATTTGAGGCACACGTGCCTCTGCGGTTTGCACGATATCGCGACTGAATACGCGGCCTTGTAGATGCGTGTGATCCCAAGTGGTGATCTGCGGAGGCAACAGGCCCAGAACACCAATTCTGATTGGTTTTACTGCGTCATTCGCGACAAATTCCAAGATCGTAAACGGCTCTATAAGAGTTTTATCTTGCGTTGGGTCATCATGCACTTCAGTCAGTGCGTTCGCAGAGATAATCGGGAATTCTGCGTCGCAAAGCGATTTGGCCAAATACCCCAGTCCAAAGTTGAACTCATGGTTGCCAAGGGTAGCCGCATCATACCCCAGCTCATTCATCGCTCGGATCACAGGGTGTTTTTCTTGCTCATATGCTTCGGACATTGCCGTCAGATCGCTTAGCGAAGAACCCTGGAGAAAGTCGCCATTGTCAAACAGCATCGAGTGATCCGCCTCTGACCGTGCCTGCCTGATCAATGTGGCCGTCTTAGCGAGACCATAGTCATCTACCGGCGTGTCTGAGCCATAGTCGTACGGCATCAGGTGGGCGTGAACATCCGTCGTCCCCAGCAGTCTGAGCCAGACGCTGTCTTTCGGGGCGCTTGAATGCGGCCAGGGCGTCCTTGTCTCGCTCAAACTGCGTTATCTCTCCAAACTTGGTTGGACGTGTCACTGTCGCACGCCCGCAAGACTAACCTTTAGGTTGAACCAAGCGATGAATGCAATGAGCAAAACACTCAAGCTCTTGTTCTGGTGAATTTCTTCTGGCAGGTGGGCGAAAGGAGGAACGTGATGCGTGACGCGGAGAAAGTGACGTTTGGAGGCTCTGGTCTCGATCGTGCAGCGGAGCTGCGCACCAGGCCGGAGGACGTTGCGTTGATGCCATCCGAAGTCATTTTGCTTTGGCGCGGAAAAATCCTTACACAAGCCCCGAATTTGGACCGGCTCGCGCGCTTGGATTCTAGGCATTCCATTTTGCAAGAAGCTTCTGAAGATACTGTCCTCGTAGGGCGACAAGAGGACGGACGTCTAATTCTCGCTCGTGACATCTCGACCTGGGAACCAGAAGCTTTTGACCCGGCCGATATTGGTGGCTTCTTCGACAAAAGCGAGCAAACGCATCCTGCGTTAAGCGAAGATATGGTCTTTGCCGAGCTTCGACGCATCATGACGCGGCTTTCACCGCGTGAGGCGGAAATCGCCGCGACAGCCAAAGCGATCTTTGCATGGCACAAAAGTCATGGTTTCTGTGCCAAATGCGGAACTAAAAGCGACTTTCGTCAATACGGTTGGCAAAGGACGTGCGAGGCCTGCGGGGCGCATCATTTTCCAAGGACAGACCCCGTTGTGATCATGCTCATCACTCGCGGAAATAGGGTGCTTATGGGCCGCTCCGTTGGATGGCCAGAGGGAATGTATTCACTCCTTGCTGGTTTTGTTGAACCCGGTGAGACCATCGAGGCCGCAGTGCGTCGAGAAGTTGCAGAAGAGGCCGGGATCAAAGTGGGTGCGGTGGAGTATCTTGCAAGTCAACCTTGGCCCTTTCCTGCCTCACTGATGTTCGGATGCCGTGGCGAAGCACTGAGCGAGGAAATTGAAATTGATCCACTCGAAATCGAAGATGCGTTCTGGGTGACACGTGAAGATATAATGCTCGCATTTGCAGGAGAGCATCCAAAGCTCATGCCAGCACGCAGAGGTGCAATTGCGCACTTTTTGCTTCGCTACTGGCTTGCGGATAAAATCTAGTTGTTTAGAAGCAAATTAGGACTGTCTTAGACTTAGAAAGAAGCTTTGTTGAAATTCAACGCACAAGAAGATGTTGCGGCACCGCTGGACTTTGTTTTTTCAAGAGTAACTGACTATCAAGGCTTTGAAAGATCAGCACTACGTCGCGGGGCAGAAGTGCAGCGTTTGCATGATTTGCCGTTTTTCGGCGTTGGTATGGAATGGGACACGGCCTTTGATCTACGCGGAAAGCGCAGAAAAATGCGCCTCCATGTTACGCGGTGTGACGCACCGAATACGGTCGAGGTGTCCGGGCTTTCAAAAAATATATCGGGGCTTATGAATGTTGATTTGGTTGCGCTCTCGCGGGCGCGAACACGGATCAATGTAGAAGTCAGTATTTCTCCGAAAACACTTTCAGCGCGGCTCTTTGTGCAATCTATGAAACTTGCCAGAGCCAATATGGCCAAGCAGTTTCGCGCTCGTATCGCAAGTCTTGCCGATGATATCGAGGATAAGTTCCGTGCCAGTGCCGGAACTTAAAAGTGCTCAAGGGCCGCTTCTTTCAAAGCGACCCTCGCGGCCAATACTTGTGAGTGGATGGGCTTAGCCGATTTGCGTGTCCCGCACCGTGTCAAAGAGCGGGGACGGGTTTTTTGTTTTGGTTTTGCGTTCGCGCTTGTTTTTCTTTGCGCCCGCGACCTCAAAGCTACCATCCGAAGACGAAGCTGCATATGGTTTGCCCTTATTTTCGCGCTCTTCAATACTGAGTTCAGCAAAGGAGCTTGTGCTGCCAAGGACGTCTACAATTTGAAGCGTTGCTACTGGGGTGGCTACGGTCGCTGCGACTGCTATTGCAGTGATGATGCGCATGTTAATTTCCTTTCAAGCTTTTGACTTGGGCTGTGTTGCCCGTTTCGATCGTTAGATAGGTGGGGTGATGCGGTGTGGATCGCGAGGAGGTGTCCGGAGTTTGTGAAATTGCTCTCACGTCGGCGCTCATTTCTGTGATGGCATCCAAAACCGTCCTCACGGCGACGCGAAAATCAAAACGGGAAGGATATTTAGGCCCCGGTTTCTAAACGAAAAAAATATTTCAGAAGATATTTGAAAAAATTTAAGCTTTCTCAAAGGAAATCGCATGCAACCGAGTGATTGTAACACTTGATAGGCTGGTTGCAGCGCTCAGCAGGTCATCTAGTGTCTTTTTGGATCCGCAGGGTAGACGCCTAGCAAGGTCAACTCTGATGTGAAATACCTCAATTCGTCCAGCGCACGTTGAACGGCCTCATCATCCGGGTGACCTTCGATGTCGGAATAGAATTGTGTGGCGGTGAATGACCCTCCAACCATGTAACTTTCCAGTTTGGTCATATTGACCCCATTCGTTGCAAAACCCCCCATTGCTTTATACAGCGCCGCCGGTAGGTTTCGGACCTGAAATACGAATGTTGTCATCATCCCGTGGGAGCCGCGTCGCTCTGTGTTGGGTTTGCGCGACATTACGAGAAACCGCGTGGTGTTATTGCCTTCGTCCTCGATCCCACGCGCCAAAATATCAAGGCCATATATCTCACCTGCGAGTTCACTGGCGAGTGCGCCAAGCGCCGGATCAGCTGTTTCGGCGACTTCTTTGGCTGAGCCTGCGGTATCAGCGCCCGAAACCCTTTTGATGTTATGCTCGGCCAGAAACTTGCGACATTGGCCTAACAACATGGTATGGCTTTTGGCGCTTTTGACCTCCTCAATTGCAATGCCTTTTACACCCAGAAGGTTGATTTCAACACGCACGAACGCTTCCGCAACAATGTGAAGACCCGACAAAGGCAATAGATGGTGGATGTCAGCCACGCGTCCGAATGTGGAGTTTTCAATCGGCAGCATAGCGAGATCTGCGTTGCCAGAACGCACCGCCTCTATGGCGTCCTCAAAGGTACGGCAAGGCATGGCTTCCATGCTTGGATATGTCTCACGACAGGCCTGATGCGAATAGGCGCCAAGTTCGCCCTGAAACGCGATGCAATTGTTCATAGTACGACGCCGTCCCGTGTCCCGTTTTTTATAACCATTACGGCAATTAGTCGCAGAACTACACCTTGCGTCTTCGCAGGGGAAGTGGTTATCAATGTCTCAGGGAAAATCTTGGAAATGTACCTATGCTCGACACAATGACGATGACCAAATTGACTGGTGCGCTTTGTGGATCGCTGCTCGTTTTCCTGCTTGGGAATTGGGCGGCAGAAGAAATCTACTCAATGGACAAAGGCCATCATGGCGACGATCACGGTCCGGCTTACGTGATCGACATTGGCCAGCCAGAAGAAGCAGGCGAGGTCGAAGAAGGACCGGTGCTCGCTGATTTATACGCAGCTGCCGATATCGGGTCCGGAGAACGTGTTTTTGGCAAATGTAAAGCGTGCCACGGTTTGGAAAACGGAGCGAAGGGCACGGGCCCACATCTGTTCGAAATTGTCGGAAGGCCCGTGGAAGCGGTAGACGGGTTTGGGTATTCTGGAGCGTTGGCAGAGGCCACAGACGCTTGGACACCGGAGGCACTCTTTGCATTTTTAGAGAGCCCGAAAACGTACGCAAAGGGAACGACTATGAGCTTCAATGGCTTGTCCAAGCCAAAAGATCGCGCAAATGTGATCGCCTATCTCGACAGTCTTGACGGCACTATGACCGAGGTCGAGGCCCCTGCGGCAGACGATGCTTCATTGCAACAAGGCCCAAGTGAAACAGAATTTGCATCTGCTGAATAAGGCAAAGCTTTCTTGCTGCTTTCAAAGCCGTCTCGATTGGGGCGGCTTTTGCATTTTCCGAGTGGCTTTGATGCCGAACGCCAATTGCCGGTTGAATCCTGTCTTTAGCTTGTCGAAAAAGAATACGACACCACATCAGGGCAATAGGAGAATTGCATGACCCGACGAACATCACGGGCCAGAACCAAAACTATGGTCCGGCAGAATTTTAAACGCCTCATACTGGCGACACTTGGCCTTTCGATCGCAGCGCTGATGACAGCTATGGCTTTGGCGGAAGAAAAGGATTTGATCCGCAGTCACGGCTATTCCTTCTTTGGTGACCTGAAATACCCGGAAGACTACTCTCATTTTGATTATGTAAATCCCGATGCGCCAAAGGGTGGGGAGATATCGATTGCCATCCCCGGCACGTTCGACTCGATGAACCCGTTCACTCGGAATGGCCGCGCCGCCGCGTTGTCCAGCGTGATGTATGAAAGCCTTCTTGAAGGTCCCTATGATGCGTTGGGAGAGGACTACGGTCTGTTGGCGCAGTCTGTCGAATATCCAAAAGACAAGGCATGGGTCATTTTCTATATGCGGCCAGAGGCGCGGTTTTCCGACGGCTCACCAGTTACAGCGCATGATGTCGCCTTTTCACATAACCTTCTTCTCGATCAGGGCTTGCAATCCTACGCCGAGGCCGTGCGTAAGCGTATTCCTTCTGTCGAGGTAATCGATGATCATACGATTAAGTTTACCTTTGCCGAAGACATCTCGCGCCGTAATCTGATTGATCAGGTTGGTGCGGTGCCTGTTTGGTCAAAGAAATGGTATGAAGCGACCGGTGCGCGTTTGGACGAACCACGTCTTGAGACTGCGCCTGGCTCGGGGCCGTATGTCATCGATACCGTCGATACCAACCGTCGAGTGATCTACAAACGCAATCCCGACTATTGGGGCAAGAACCTTGCAGTGAATGTAGGCCGCCATAACTTTGATCGTATCAGGCTTGAGTATTTTGCCGACGCCACCGCTGCTTTTGAGGCTTTCAAAGCGGGCGAGGTCACTTACCGCACAGAGCGTGATCCCAAACAATGGGCAAGCGCGTATGACTTTCCTGCAATGAAAAACGGCTGGGTCGTACAGGAAGAGATCCCCAATGGATCGCCTCCAACAATGTCTGGCATCATTTTTAATCTTGGCTCTGATAGGTTCAAAGACAAGCGGGTGCGCGAAGCTATTGCTCAGATGTTTAACTTTGAATGGACGAACAAGTCTTTGCTCTACGGGCTTTACGCACAGCAACGGTCTTTCTCGACGGGTACGAAGCTTGAGGCTACCGGGCTGCCCGAAGGCGGGGAACTTGCGTTTCTGGAGTCGCTCGGGGACATAGTGCCAGAAGCCATCTTCACGAACGAGCCTTGGACGCCACATGAAAGCAATGCCGAACGTCTGACAAATCGTAAGAACAAGCGTAAGGCCCTGAGGCTTCTTTCTGAGGCTGGTTTCGAAGTTGGGGATGACGGCGTGATGCGTGATGGCGAGGGTGCGGAGTTTCGCATTGATTTCCTACTAAATGCTTCTGGCTCACCCACTGATAAGGCCGTCGCCGAGAGCTTCATCGCGAACTTAAAGGATCTGGGAATTGATGCGCGGCTAGAGGCGGTGGATGCATCGCAATTCACAAAGAGAGAGCGTGACCGAGATTACGACCTTATCTTTGATTCGTACCCGGCCTTACTCGGAACAGGTACTGGTCTTGCGCAAAGGCTTGGATCCGAGGCGGCAGCGTACAGCTTGTTTAACCCTGCTGGGTTGGCCAGCCCGCTCATCGATGAGATTATCGAGCAATCTCTTTTGACCAACAGTCAGGAAGAAGAAGACAATTCTGTTCGTGCGCTGGATCGTGCGCTGCGTTATGAATTCTTTGTTATTCCAGATGGATACGCACCAAATCACTGGGCGGCATACTGGGATATGTTCGGACATCCCGAAACTATTCCGCCATTTTCGCTCGGGACACTTGATTTTTGGTGGTTCGATCAAGAAAAGGCAGACAAGCTAAAGGCGGCAGGCGCGCTTTGACGGAGCCGAAAGCTGACCGAGAAGAAATGCGTATCTAAGAAGTAAAGGCCGGAAAATTGGGTGCATATATCCTGCGCAGGCTGCTTCTGGTCATCCCGACACTGATTGGGATCATGATCATCAATTTCGCACTGGTGCAGTTTTTGCCTGGTGGCCCAGTAGAGCAGGCGATTGCCGAATTGCAGGGCGAGGGCGATGTCTTTGGCGGCTTTGCAGGCGGAGAAACGGATACTGCGGTGACCGAAACCGATGTCGAAGGGTATATCGGTGCGCGTGGCCTCCCGCCGGAATTTATTGCGGAATTAGAAGCGCAGTTTGGTCTTGATAAACCACCGCTGGAGCGGTTTTTCACGATGATGTGGAATTACGCGCGCTTTGATTTTGGCGAAAGCTATTTCCGCAAAATATCAGTGATCGATCTGGTGTTGGAAAAAATGCCGGTAAGTATCACGCTTGGCATTTGGACGATGCTGCTCTCCTATCTGATTTCGATCCCTCTGGGCATCCGAAAGGCAGTAAGAGACGGCTCCAGCTTTGACACGTGGACCAGTGGCATCATTATTGCAGCCTACGCTATTCCGGCGTTTCTCTTTGCCATTATGCTGCTCGTGCTTTTTGCTGGCGGCAGCTACTATCAGCTGTTCCCACTGCGTGGGCTGACCTCCGACAATTGGGAAGACCTGAGCTTGATTGGCAAAGTCTTGGATTATCTTTGGCACATCATTTTGCCAATCACGGCTTTGGCTATCGGCGGGTTCACGACCCTAACACTACTGACGAAAAACTCATTCCTGGATGAAGTCAAGAAGCAGTACGTGACCACGGCCCGGGCCAAAGGCTTGCCCGAGCGTCGGGTACTTTATGGCCATGTTTTCCGTAACGCGATGCTGATTGTCGTTGCGGGTTTCCCCGGTGTTTTCATCAGCGTCTTCTTTACCGGCAGTCTTTTGATAGAGACGATTTTCTCGCTTGATGGGTTAGGGCGGCTCTTCTTTGAGGCAGCAATTGGTCGCGATTATCCGGTGATGTTTGCCACACTCTATCTGACCACTCTGATTGGCCTTGTTGTCGCTCTTATCGGTGATCTGATGTATGTCCTTATCGATCCGCGCATCGATTTTGAACGGCGGGCGGGTTAACAAATGGCCTGGCTTTCTCCACTCGGTCAGCGCCGCTGGCGAAACTTCAAGCGCAACAGGCGCGCCTTTTGGTCCTTGATCATCTTTTCGATCCTGTTTCTTGCCTGTTTGCCAGCAGAGTTCATCGCCAACGAGAAACCTATCTTGGTTAAATACCGTGGAGAGTTTTTCACGCCTGTGACCAGCTTTTATCCGGAGACGGCATTTGGTGGAGATTTCCGAACTGAGGCGCAATACCGCGATCCAGAGGTGCAATGCCTGATCGTATCGGGCGGCCTTGAGGATTGCTTTGATGATCCAGAAGGAATTATCGAAGACGCGGCCGATGGAGAAGTTGGAGGCAAAGCAATCGAGAAAGGCTGGGCCATATGGCCTCTCATTGAATACCGTTATGATACGGTGGTGGACCGCTCGGGCGCGGCGCCGCATCCGCCGGATGGTGAGAACCTCCTGGGCACGGATGGGAATGCGCGCGACGTTCTGGCGCGGGTAATCTACGGCTTCCGCCTATCGGTTCTGTTCACACTAATTGTAACAGCAGCATCGTCCGTCATTGGCATCTTTGCAGGTGCGATACAGGGGTATTTTGGCGGCCGAACCGACCTGTTCTTTCAGCGGTTCATAGAGATCTGGGCCTCGACGCCGCAGCTTTATATCATCATTATCCTTTTCGCGATCCTGCCGCGAAGTTTCTGGCTTCTGGTTGCTATAACCGTGGCCTTTGGCTGGATGGGGCTCGTGGGCGTGGTGCGGGCCGAATTCCTTCGCGCTCGGAATTTTGAATATGTGCGCGCGGCCAAGGCGCTTGGGGTTGGTAACATGCGCATCATGTTTCGCCATATGCTTCCTAACGCGATGGTTGCGACGCTCACCTTCCTGCCGTTCATTATCACGGGCACCATCGGCCTTTTGGCGACACTTGATTTTCTTGGATTCGGTCTTCCTGCTTCGGCGCCATCACTCGGAGAGTTGACGCTTCAAGCCAAACAAAATCTGCAAGCACCTTGGCTCGCCTTCACCGCGTTCTTCACGTTCGCCATCATGCTGTCTCTTCTGGTCTTCATATTTGAGGGTGTGCGCGACGCATTTGATCCAAGAAAGACGTTTGAATGAGCTTGCTTGAGATTAAAGACCTCACCGTTGGGTTTCGTGTTGAGGGTGAGCTCAAACCTTGCGTGCACGGCGTTTCCCTCACCGTTGATCGAGGTGAAACCGTTGCGCTTGTGGGTGAATCTGGTTCTGGAAAGTCGATCACCGCGCTCAGCACAGTATCGCTTTTGGGCGACGCGGCGCAGGTTGGCGGTAGTGTTCTTTATAACGGTAAGGAGATGATTGGCGCTGATGAAAAGCGTCTGCAGGATGTGCGCGGCAACGATATCAGTTTCATCTTTCAGGAGCCGATGACCTCGCTCAACCCGCTCCACACGTTGGAAAAACAGCTGCGCGAGACCATTCAGCTCCACCAAGGTTTGACTGGCGATGCTGCCCGTGACCGGATTGTTGAGCTTTTGACCAGGGTCGGTATTCGCGATCCCGAAGAACGGCTTGGCTCCTATCCGCATCAGCTTTCCGGTGGGCAGCGCCAGCGTGTGATGATCGCTATGGCGCTCTCAAACAAGCCTGATATTTTGATCGCTGATGAGCCGACGACGGCGCTTGATGTGACCATTCAGGCGCAAATTCTTGATCTTCTGGCCGATCTGAAAAGAGAAGAGCAGATGGGCCTTCTCTTCATCACTCATGATTTGGCCGTGGTCGAACGCATTGCAGACAAGGTTTGCGTTATGAAGGATGGCCTTATTGTTGAGGCTGGCCCGGCCAAAGAGATTTTTGCCAATCCGCAGCATGAATATACGCAAAGACTACTGGCGGCTTCGCCGTCCGGTTCGCCTGCACCCGTGCCGGAAAATGCGCCAGTCCTGGCCGAGACTGATAAGCTCAAGATCTGGTTCCCAATCCAAAAGGGCCTGCTCAAGCGCACGGTTGGCCACGTGAAGGCGGTGAATGAGGCCAGTATTTCGGTTCGTGCCGGTGAAACCCTTGGGATTGTGGGTGAGAGCGGTTCGGGCAAGACCACGCTGGCAATGGCGGTCATGCGCCTGATCGACTCCGAAGGCGGCATAAAATTCGCTGATCAGGACATGCGGGATTGGAGTACCGCCGAGTTGCGCAGGCGCCGCTCCGAAATGCAGATCGTTTTCCAGGATCCTTACGGCAGTTTGAGCCCACGAATGACCTGCGAACAGATAATCGCCGAAGGCCTAGGGGTGCACGGCAATCCGGATGGCAGACCTGAAAGAGACCTTGTGGCCGAGGTGATGCGCGAGGTGGAGCTGGACCCGGAAAGCATGGATCGCTATCCGCATGAGTTTTCTGGGGGTCAGCGCCAGCGGATCGCGATTGCCCGCGCTATGATCCTACGGCCCAAGCTTCTGGTGCTGGATGAGCCGACGAGCGCGCTTGATATGACAGTGCAGGTTCAGATCGTAGAACTATTGCGGCGCTTGCAGGAAAAGTATCAACTCGCGTATCTTTTCATTAGCCATGACCTCACAGTGGTGCGTGCCATGAGCCACCGGCTTGTGGTGATGAAACAGGGCGATATCATCGAGCATGGCGATGCTGAAGAGCTTTTCTCCAATCCACAAACGGATTATGCCAAAACGCTTTTAAAGGCTGCGCTTGATCTTGTGGTAGAAGGCTGAATTTTAACTCGCTATCTATCGCGCAAAAAATTCTTTGCTCCGGAGCGTAATGAAGCTCTGCTCATCTTGCATGTTCTTCGTAAGAGGCGCTATTTCGGTCCATGCAAATCTACCTTCCCATAGCCGAAGTATCGGTCAACGCATTTCTCCTGCTTGGATTGGGTGGAATGGTTGGCGTGCTCTCAGGAATGTTCGGAGTCGGTGGCGGTTTTTTGATGACGCCGCTTTTATTTTTCATCGGTATTCCGCCAGCGGTGGCGGTTGCGACGGAGGCTAATCAGATTGTTGCCTCATCGTTTTCTGGCGTGTTGGCGCATTTGCGGCGAAAAACCGTCGATCTCAGAATGGGAACGGTCCTGCTCATCGGCGGTCTTATCGGCGCGGCTTTGGGTGTTTTGGTGTTCAACTACCTAAAGTCACTGGGTCAGGTCGATCTGCTGGTACGGCTTTGCTATGTGGTCTTCCTCGGCATCATTGGTGCGATGATGTTTGTCGAAAGCCTTAGAGCGATAAGGCGAACCAAGGCGGGCGCACCGCCCAAGCGCAAAAAGCACAATTGGATTCATAAGCTACCGTTCAAAATGCGATTTCGCACAAGCGGGCTTTACATTAGCGTTCTTCCTCCAGTCCTCGTTGGTGTTGCTGTTGGCATTTTGGCCGCAATCATGGGTGTTGGTGGTGGGTTTATTATGGTTCCCGCGATGATTTACCTTCTGGGTATGCCGACGAAAGTTGTGGTGGGAACATCGCTGTTTCAGATCATTTTTGTCACTGCTTTCACGACATTGCTGCACGCAACGACCAATTTCACGGTTGATATCGCTTTGGCGGTTTTATTGCTCATCGGTGGGGTCATCGGTGCCCAGATTGGCACACAGATTGGCACACGTCTCAAGGCTGAACAGCTGCGTATTCTACTGGCGATTATGGTGCTTGTCGTATGTTTTAAGCTTGCGCTTGACCTACTGCTGATGCCGTCGGAGCTCTTCTCCATTGGCGCTGTGGAGGGTCATTGATGCGTTTTTTACTTGCCCTTCTTCTAACACTATGGCCGGTCCTTGCATCCGCTATGGAAGAGGTTGTGCTTGGGCTGAGCATGAACGAGGTTGAGATCACCACGAATTTTGATGGCTCAGAAATACTCGTTTTTGGCGCGGTAAGACGGGATGCGTCCGTTCAGGTCGAACATCCGCTGCATGTGATTGTTGCCGTTGCCGGGCCGCAGGAACCTCTTGTGGTTCGTCGCAAAGAGAAACGTTTTGGAATTTGGGTCAATGTCGAGGCGCTTGAGGTTGATTCCGCGCCAAGCTTCTACACGGTCGCAACAACCGGGCCGCTTACGGATGTGCTCTCAAATGTCGAAGACCTGCGCCACAAGGTTTCGATCCCGCGTGCTATCCGATCCGTCGGTGCGCCACGCGGTGTTGAGGATGCGCAAAGTTTCACCGATGCTGTGATCCGCATTCGAGAAGCTGAAGGCGCGTATAAACTCGACGAAGGCAGCGTCGATTTGACTGAAGAGACATTATTCAGCACGTCAATCGCACTTCCGGCAAACCTGACCGAGGGCAACTACCCGACGCGCATTTTCCTGACCCGGGCGGGACAGGTCGTTTCGGTATATCAAACGACAATTGACGTTAAAAAAGTAGGGCTTGAACGCTGGCTCTTTAATTTGTCCCGAGAGCAGCCTTTGATATACGGTCTGATGTCGCTTGCTATCGCGATCGCTGCCGGATGGATGGCATCAGCGGCCTTCAGTCTATTGCGAAACCGTTAGTATCAGCAAGGATCAGGCCGCTGCCTTTGCACAGTAATCAAGAACAATTTGGCTGATCAATTCGGGGCTTTCCTCATGCGCTAAATGTCCGACGCCATCTAGCTCAAGCCGCTTGGCATTTGGCAGCAATTGCGCGGCCTTGTCTGATACTTTTGGCGGGACGGCTTTGTCCTTTTTGCCGGTTATCAACAGACAAGGGCTTTCGATCTCTGGCAGGCGGTCGTAAAGCGCATCAGTATTCCAGCGTGCCATCGTTTGTAGCGTGCCATCGACATGAGAATGACTGTTCAAAAGCCTAGCGTAATACCCATAGCCCTGTTTGGAGAGATTGGAGCCGGTGTTTTGGATGATCGCACGCGCCCGGATATTCGTTCCGCCTCCCAAAGAAAAAGCGATCGGTACAAAGGGGTTCAGCGCAAGTATTTTGGCGAAAGCGGGAAAGAGCCAGCCGGCGATGCCTTCAAATCGATCCAATGCGGCATTGATTGTGACAACGCGCGGTGTGTGCGATTGGGATTTCGCCAGCAAATCAGAAAGCTCAAGCGCCACGGCCCCACCTGCCGAATGCCCGACCAATGCCTCCGGTTCCCAGCCTTCAGCCTTGCAAAGCGACGCAATGTCCTCCGCTGTCGTCTCCAGGCCAAGCCGCGCACGATTGCCGACACGAGTAAATCCATGCCCCGGCAAATCGAGCACAACGACATGAAATTTTTTAGAGAAAAAGCGGATCAAATCGCGCCAAGTATGCGTCGTGGCGCCCGCACCATGCAAAAGCAATAATGTTGGGCCTTTGCCGGTCTCCTGAACGTGCCAAAAGTGAGGTCGATGCCTAATACGGCGCGACAGGTCATTTAGTGGCCAAGACGGTAAATCTCGCGACCAGTCCATCAGCTGTCAAGCGCGGTTTCAACCGCTCTGCTAATACCATGCGCGTCAGCTCGGGGTAGGGCCATGTAAGTGGCTTGCAGATGTCTCGCAATTACTTTCGCCTGGTCGGCAGGGCGGTTAGACGTGTCGATCAGTACGGTGTCGATCGACCTCGCGGCAAGAGCCTTGGCCGCGCGCGCTGCGTCCTCTAAGGCAGCTATACGGTCAGGCTCGCCATCCAGTGAGATGTTTGCTCGCCCGTCGGTCAGCAGGATCAGCATTGGTGCCATACCCCGGCTGCGTGCCAGGGCGCCGAGTTCGGCGGCTGCCAAAAGCCCAGACGCCAGTGGCGTACCGCCACCTCCAGGCAGACCGGCGAGCTGGCGCTTTGCCTGCACCAGTGAACGCGTGGGTTGCAGCAATATTTCCGCGCCGCGGTTGCGAAATGCCAGAAGTGCGACTTGATCGCGACGCGCGTAGGCCTGAGCCAGCATCAATTCCACTGAGCCTTTGGCTTCTGCCATCCTCGCGACAGCTGCTGATCCTGAGGCATCAACAGCAAAAATCAGCAGTCTGTCAGAACGATCCTCATAGCGTTTTACACGGATGTCATCGGGATAGATGATCACCCGCCGTGCATCACCTCGCGTCTTGCGCCGCAATTTCTGCCAAGGCGCCGCGGCGCGCAGTGTCGCGACTGCGTCAATGCGGTTTTGGGCTCCTGGTTTGCCGGGACGCGAAGGAAGAGGGCGACCGCGACGGTTGCCCTTCCGTCTATCTCCGGCACCCGAGCCTGCACTTTGCGCGGATCTCGATTTTCGAGCCTTCACCCGTTCCAACAGGTCGGCAGGAAGCAGGGTTCGGATCGCCTGCACCAGGATTTCGTCAGGAATATCACCAATTCTTTGGCTTTCTCCTTCTGGGCCACCTTCGATATCTTGTTGTGATGGGTCGTCTTGCTCTGGCGTGTCCGTCGCTTCGTCCTGAGGAAAGATAGTCGCGCGCGATACGAATATCAGCTCTGCCGCCTCCTGCAGATGTGCCTCGGTCACGGTTTTTTGCCGGTCAACAGCCGCTAGAGCGCGAGCTGTACGCAGGGCAAAAAGCGGTGCGCGTAGGCTTTCGATGCCAAATCTTGCTGCAATCGCAACAAGGACCTGCACCGCGTCAGAGGGCAGTCCGACATTTGGCAACAAAATCCGTGCGGCATCAATGTCTGCTGCAGCCGGGAGGCGAACAGGTTTAGCACCTTCTTCTGCCTCTATATGGAAGGCCAGTCTTTCCAGCAGAGCGTCTGGTGCGCCTTCCTCGGGGCTTGCAGCCTCATCGAGCAGGATCAGAGAGTGCCCCTGATCTCTATCAAGAAGCTGCGCCAGCCGTGCGGATAACTGTGGTGTGCAACGCTCCGCCATTGTCAAAATCAGCGTGCCGGGTTGAGCCGCCAGACCCGCATCTCGCACAGGGCGTCCTTCGGCAAGGGAGGCAGCTATATTTAGACCGCCAAATAGCTGTTCATCGGCGATGCCCGGATGTATCCGGCGCTGCAGCCCCGGCAAATGACGAAGTGCAGTTTCAAAAGCCTGCCGTGCAGGGCCCATGCGCGCCCGAAAGCTAATTCCTTTCAGACCGTGCGGATCAACGGCCAGCGCGGCTAGCGCGCGTTCAGTGCGTTGCACCAGCCGGACCGGCGCATTCATCCCAAAACATCGGCTAGTGTGCGCTCTACGCGCGCAACCGAGCCTGCCTCGTCTAGAGGATCACGGCGCAACCGATGGCTCAGCGCCAACGGCGCAACGCGATTTAAATGATCGCGCGTTATAGTGCTGCTTTCCTGATAAGCAGCTAAGGCGCGTGCCGCGCGCAATAAGGTCAGCTCACCACGAAGCCCATCCGCGCCAAGCGCGAGCGAGAGCGCTGCGCAATCACGCAGAATATCCTTTGGTGTCTTCACAGTTCGCAAAAGATCACGCGCCGCGAGGATTGCATCGCGGATTTTTGCATCTTCCTTGCGCCATTTGCTCATAAAACGAGTGGTGTTGCGTTCAAACGAGTCGCGGCGACGAATGACCTCAATGCGTTGTTCGATGTCATCAGGCGAGCCGATCTCGACAGAAAGCCCAAAACGATCAAGCAATTGTGGGCGCAACTCTCCTTCTTCCGGGTTGCCGGAACCAACCAAGACAAACCGCGCGTCATGGCGAATCGAGAGCCCCTCTCGCTCAACGGCGTTTATCCCCGACTGCGCCACGTCGAGCAGCAGGTCGACAATGTGGTCCTCAAGAAGGTTGACCTCATCGATATAAAGATATCCCCGATTTGCCCGCGCTAGCAAACCGGGCTCAAAGGCTTTCTCACCTCGGGTCAGAGCGCGTTCAATATCGAGCGCACCGGTCACGCGATCCTCGGTGACGCCGAGAGGTAGATCGACCACGGGTGTCGGCTGCTCCACGATGTCTTTAGATCCGATATCGGCCCAATCTGGACAGTCACGCAGTTTTTCGGAATTGACCGGACAGCCCTCGACCATCTGGATCGGTGGCAACAAAGCTGCCAGCGCTCGCACAGCTGTCGATTTTCCTGTTCCGCGATCACCAAAAACCAAAACGCCGCCAAGACCGGGATCAATCGCCGTCAGGATCAGCGCTTGTTTCATATCGTCCTGGCCAACGATGGCGGAAAACGGAAAGGCGTGTTTCATTGATTTACTCCCAACCGGTCGAGTGGGCGTTTGCCCTCCCACGTGCCACGATCGCCGCGCACGTTAAAGCGGGCGTAGAGCTCTTCGTGAAACCAGTCGCCTTCTCGTACGGCTTTGATGGCGCGGGCATGTGGTCCGTCAGCCCGGGCAAAGCGTGCCATGCCTTGGGTATCTGGCCAGATCGAAAACGTGACCTGATGCAGAAGCGGCACCTCTCCGATCCCTATCTTGAAAGCCACATTAGGATCCTCACCGATCATATCACTGATATCGGGAACCCTGCTCCAAAAGAGGAGCGCTCTTTTGGGCTTTACTGTTGCACGTGTGAGAGCTGCCACTGGCCCATGTCCAGGATCGTCAGAGCGTTCAAACGGCCTTACCCCGGACCATTCGCCACGCACGGAAACAGGGTTCAGAAAGACAGTATATGCCTCTGTCGCACGCGCTTTGTAACGTTTGAATATCTTTGCAGTCTCAGTTGCAATTCGGGCTGTTTCATAATCCGGCCAAGTGGCCAGAATGGCATAAACGCCTGTATTTGGAATCGGCGTAAACCCCTCACCGGTGCCGGATCCACATAATTTCCAGAACCCGATGCCAGGCACTTTGCGCATCGCAGGACGGGCCAAACCCATCATCGCAAACGCCCAAATCCGGGCAAGGCCCGGCGAAAAACGAAAGAAACTGAGGCTCACAGTTTGTATGACCTATTCCCTTTCGGCCAGCATCACCGCGCCGCGACCTGTTGGTCCCCTCTGACGCAGTGCGTAAAAACATTGACATCTTTCCACTCGTATTAAACGCATTGAAACTAAGATTGTCAATTTTACTAGACATATGTAAGATTTAAAAATGTTGACACGAGTTGATCCTGATCTGCGCCGACAGGCGGAGCGCGCCGAGAGCCTTGAGGGGGCTCCACATGCGGTTGTGATCGGCGCTGGTCTTGGCGGGTTGGCCTCCGCTATGCGGCTTGGCGCCAAGGGATACCGCGTCACGGTTCTTGATCGGCTTGATGGTCCTGGTGGGCGAGGCTCGGCAATCTGGCAGGATGGTCACCGGTTTGACCTTGGGCCAACCATTGTCACTGTACCTCAGGTCTTTAGAGAGCTCTGGGCCGCCTGCGGACGAGATTTTGATGCCGATGTCGACCTGCGTGCGCTCGATCCGTTTTATGAAATCCGCTGGCCTGATGGCAGTCATTTTACAGCAAGGCAGGATACGGATGCGATGCGTGCCGAGGTGACCCGTTTGTCACCCGTTGATCTCGCTGGATATGAGCGATTTCTGAAGGACAGCGAACAACGCTATGAATTCGGCTTTGAAAATCTTGGTCGTCGTTCGATGCATCAGCTCTGGGAGTTGATCAAGGTTTTGCCAACGTTCGGTATGATGCGCGCAGATCGCTCGGTCTACGCCCATGCGGCAAAACGGTTCCGCGATGAACGTCTGCGCATGGCGTTTTCATTTCACCCGCTTTTCATCGGCGGCGATCCGTTTCACGTCACATCGATGTATGTTTTGGTCAGCCATCTCGAGAAAGAATTTGGCGTCCATTATGCAATGGGCGGAGTTGAGGCTATCGCTACTGCCATGGCTGATGTCGTGGCCGGGCAGGGTGGGCTAGTGCGCCAGAACGCTGAAGTTGATGAAATAATTGTTAAAAACGGAAGCGCGGCAGGCGTTCGTTTGAGTGGCGGCGAGGTCTTGAACGCCGATATTGTGGTCTCAAACTCGGACGCTGGTCATACCTATGACCATCTGCTGCGAAACCACCGACGCAGACGTTGGACCAAGAAACGGCTGAAACGCTCCCGCTGGTCGATGGGGTTGTTTGTTTGGTATTTTGGCACACAAGGCACGCGCGGCAAATGGCGCGATGTGGGACACCACACGATCTTGAATGGCCCGCGCTATCGTGGGTTGGTAGAAGATATCTTTTTGGAGGGTAAGCTTGCCGACGACATGAGCCTTTATGTGCACAGGCCCAGTGTCACCGATCCTAGCGTCGCACCGGACGGCGGGGATACGTTTTATGCGCTAAGCCCGGTACCGCATCTGGGACACGACAATCCTGTCGATTGGTCTCAGATCGGTGAGACCTATCGTGCCAAGGTTCAAAAAGTTCTCGAAGATCAGCTCTTGCCGGGTCTGGGCCATCATCTTTCTGCCAGTACTTTCTTCACGCCGGAGACATTTCGCGACCGTTACTTGAGCCCGCATGGTACAGGCTTTTCTATCGAGCCACGCATTTTCCAGAGTGCCTGGTTCCGGCCGCACAACGTCTCTGAAGAGTTGCCCGGCCTGTACCTAACGGGCGCAAGCACGCATCCAGGCGCAGGCCTTCCGGGTGTTGTCTCTAGCGCCGAAGTGCTGGGTCAGCTTGTGCCTGATGCGGCGTTGGTAGATGCGAAATGATGGCGCCAGAAGACCTGGTTCACTGCAAGGAAGCGATCCGTGATGGGTCGCGTTCATTTTATGCTGCGTCCAAGCTTTTACCCGCACGCGTGCGTGACCCCGCACTGGCGCTTTATGCGTTTTGCAGGCTGGCCGATGATTCGGTTGATCTCAACGAAGCTAAGGCTGACGCTGTGCTCCGCCTGCATGAACGGCTCGATCTAGCCTACTCGGGCAGACCTTTAAATGCGCCGGCTGATCGGGCTTTTACCGCTATGATAGAGGCTTGCCGTATGCCACGTGCTTTGCCTGAAGCTCTGTTAGAAGGGCTAGCTTGGGACGCCATGGGCCGTCAATATGAGACGTTGTCAGATCTACGGGCCTACTCCGCGCGTGTTGCCTCTGCCGTAGGCGCAATGATGTGCATGTTGATGGATATGCGCGAGCCTAATGCGCTCGCGCGTGCGTGCGATCTGGGTGTTGCCATGCAGCTTACCAATATTGCCCGGGACGTCGGTGAAGACGCGCGCGAGGGGCGCCTATATTTGCCTCTTGAATGGCTTCAAGATGCGCGGATCGATCCAGACGATTTGCTGGTAGCTCCGGAAATATCTCCCGGACTGCGTAGGGTCATCATGCGCCTGCTGCGTGAGGCTGATACGCTTTACTATCGCTCAGAATCCGGGATCGCCTCCCTTCCGCTGAATGCTCGGCCGGGCATATTTGCGGCACGTTATGTTTACGCCGGGATCGGCCAGCAGTTACGGCGTTTGGGCCTGGATTCTGTGACACATAGGGCCAGAACCACAGGCGCGCAAAAGCTTGGTTGGTTGATGCTATCAACTGCAAAAGCTGCATTGACGATAGTCATGCCCCAGTCTGCCAAGATTTACGCAAACCCTTTGCCGGAGACGGCTTTTCTGGTCGAAGCAGCGGCCGAGCGAGCGCCTGTTGGCCCGGACTGGAGCGATGCGCTTTATGCGACGTTAGCGACGCTAAAGACGCATGATCTTTCAGAGAACAATCGATTGAACGGGGGCGTTTCAACCTCAAGGTATCCGGCATGATTTGGGTTTGCTTTTGTATATTCCTGTTGGCTTGTTTCGGCGCAGGGGCGACCGGTGGATTATTTCCCCCCGGTCCTTGGTATGACAGGCTCAACAAGCCAAGCTGGTGCCCACCAAACTGGCTTTTCCCGGTGGCTTGGACGTTTCTTTACGTTTGCATGGCGGCGGCTGGGGCGCGTGCTGCTGTCGCGCCAGACAACAGTATCGCCGTTGCACTTTGGGCCTTGCAAATTTCACTCAACGGGTTGTGGACCCCGGTATTTTTCGGCCTTCAAAAGCTGAAAATGGGGTTTTACGTTTTGATGGCGCTTTGGGTCTCAGTGTTTGTCTGCATGATCGCGCTTTGGCAAGTCGATACGCTAGCCGGGCTTTTATTCTTCCCTTACTTGGTCTGGGTTTCGGTTGCAGGGGCGCTCAACTGGTCTGTGATACAGCTCAACCCGGATGCGGCGCCTGAGGCTAGTTCCTGAAAACCCATTTACGCCTGCGCGGCACTCTGACCGCAAGCATCGGTTTCAGAAGAGGGGAACGGAATCGTACGAGATCAAGGGACTCGTGCACGCCTACCGTTTCTTCTCCGTTTATTTGCGTGCGTATGGCAGAGCGGCAGTAAAATGGCGCATCGAGCATAGGCTTAACTTGCTTGGGCGTATATCCAGCGTCGGCGCGGGTTTCACGCGCAACCAGCCAAGCACTGCGCCTAAAGCGGGTCTTGGGAGGAATATCCGCCGGTGAGATGAGGCCGTTTTCATCAAAGGCAAAACCTGTTGCAAGCGTTGAGCCGTCAATGCGTTTAGCGTCATAAAAACACGTGCTTCCAGAGCTTGTCGGAAAACGGGCCCAGTTCCATTTGGTGAAGTCCTGCTCAAGCGCGCGGGTGCCAAAATTCGCGTCGAAATAACCGTGACCATTCCATGTCCAATCGCCACCGAGATCGACCTTGATATCACTAGTAGGAGCAAAGGGGCGCCACACATGAGCGCCGTCAGAGGTCAGCGGTAGCTCCACGTCCGTGACCCCGCGTGGCGTTACGGTTATCTGTCCACGAACGCAACCCACCCTTGGCGGTGAGCCGATCTCATCGACGTCAATGATAAGCTGCGCCCCATCCCAGTGCAGTGAAGACGGCCCTACTATAAACGTATCGGCGCTTTGCCGAAGCGCAGTCTTGCCCCTGTCTGTCATCGTAAAGCGCCCACCGCGCCCGTAGGTCGCTACGTTGATGCAAACGTGATTTTCCGGTTCGCGCCGCCCGGCCCACGCATACCAAGGGGAAAAAACCGACCCTATGAACGCGATGATGCTGATCGCGCGCTCGCCGTCATGGCTGAGCCCGTCGACATACCACCATGCATATCCGTTCGGCGGGACTTTGAGGTTGAAATTTGGCCCTGCAAGATCGCCTCGGCCGCGTGCCTTCCGGAGAGCGCAGCCATCGGAACCCCGGCCCCCGGATGGGTCCCCCCGCCCGCCAGATAGAGCCCGTCGATTATTGTCTTCGCCGTCGGTCGATGAAACGCCGCCATCATCCCATGTGGGCTCTGCCCGTAAAGGGATCCTCTCGTCGCCGGAAATAGCCTTTCGAAACCCGATGGCGTTGTCAGGGCGCTCTGATCTGGTTCCGGGCTGAAACTCAGCCCATGCCGGGTCAGTGTCCGGAATGTGCGTGTCTGGCATCGGTCAAACTCCTCTTGCTGCGGCAACCCTTCGATTGAGGGCGCGTTGGCAATTATTTCGAAACGTTCCAGCGGCGGAGGCGGTTTAGGAATGCCACGATCCAGTGCACACACATAGAGCGTCGGATCTTTGCAGCGCTCGCCGCGCATTATTGCGTCGAATTCAGGCTTAGGATCGTCGCGGAAAAACACATTGTGGTGGGCAAGCTCCGGTCCGTTGGCTTTGGCCGCAAAGGCCCAAACCTCTGCCGAGAGGCTTCTGGCGGTTTTTTCGGTCTGCGGCGCGATTATGTTGCAAGCCTCGCCGAGAGCACCGGTTGCCAAGGCGCGTGGGTCACCGTTGAAAACCACCGCGTCAGCCTCGATGCGTGTGCCGTTTTCAAGCGTAACACCCGAAACTTGATTGCCATTGGTTTCTATGTTGCTGACATGCGCGTCATAGAAGAAGTTAGCGCCACGTGTTGCTGCAAGTTCTGCGATTTTGGTTGCGAGTGCGCTCATGCCGCCTTCGACCACCCACACGCCCGCCATTTCTGATTGCCAGATAAGGGCAAGCAGCGCAGGCGATTGGTAAGGCGAACCTCCAACATATGTTGCATAGCGGCCGAATAGCTGAGCCAGACGCGGATCGTCGAAGCTTGATTTCAAGAGTCTAGCCAGAGTCGAAAAAGGTGCCATTTGCCGTGCAAGCCTGGGCCGGGCTATGGTGTAGGCAACAAGCGAGGACAGTTTGGGTGCGGCGGCTTGCATAACGGGTTCATTCAAACCATCGAACAACGCCTGAGTGCGAATGTTGAAGTGGATGAACTGATCGGCGGCTTTTGGTCCAGCGAAAGCGCGGAGCGATTCTACATTGCGCGCAGGGTCGTCGAAAAGATCAAGCCTGCTGCCATCGGGCCAGAAATGCCGGGCGATCAGAGTTTGTTTATGCAGGGTAATATGCTCGTCTAGCCGTTCCCCAGCCGATGCAAAGAGATCATCAAATACTTTTCGCATCGTAAGGACTGTTGGTCCTGTGTCTACTGGGCCTGCGCGTGAGGGTAATGTACGCATTTTGCCCCCAGCGTGACTATGCCTTTCGAGGACGGTGACGCGCACGCCCTGAGATGCGAGCCGCAGCGCCGTTGCGAGCCCGCCAATTCCTGCACCGATAACGACGACATGCCGCTGATCAGCATTGTTCGAACAAATCATGTTCATAAGCGGATTGTTGACTCGACAAAGCAAACTGTCCAGTATGATTTACGCTTACATTGTCATATCACAATGACATACCTGCTTTGGAAGACGTCAATGTCCTTAACAAACCGTATCGAAGCGGCCATCGGCCAAGCCCTGTCCAGTGCCTCGGGATCGCCCTCGCCAAGGCAGTTATCTGATGCGTTGAGTTATGCTTGTTTGCCGGGCGGCGCTCGGATCAGGCCTACGATCTTGCTGTCCGTGGCTAAGGCTTGTGGCGATGATCAGCCCGAGGTTGCTGACGCAGCCGCAACAGCTCTTGAGTTGATCCACTGCGCGAGCCTTGTTCATGATGACTTGCCTTGCTTCGATGATGCGGATCTGCGGCGCGGCAAGCCATCGGTGCATAAAGCATACTCCGAACCTCTCGCCGTATTGACAGGTGATAGCCTGATTATTCTTGCCTTCGAAGTTTTGGCGCGTGCTGCACAACATGATGCGGTCCGTTCAGCACAGCTGGTCTTGTCTCTGGCGCGCCGATCGGGAATGCCGTCGGGCATCTGTGCAGGCCAGGGTTGGGAGAGCGAAGACAAGATAGATCTACAGTCCTATCATATGTCCAAGACAGCGGCTCTTTTCATCGCGGCGACAGAGATGGGCGCGATTTCAGCGGGTCATGAGGCAGACGCATGGCACGATCTAGGGGCACAAATTGGCATGGCGTTTCAAGTCGCTGATGATCTGCGTGATGCGGTTCTGGATCAGGATACGCTTGGCAAGCCTGTTGGTCAGGACGATTTACATGGTCGGCCAAATGCGGTCTCGGAACTTGGTGTTGAGGGCGCTGTTAAGCGTCTCAAGGATATCCTTGGCGGCGCCATCGCCTCAATTCCATCCTGTCCCGGTGAGGCGTCGCTAGCCGAGATGGTACAGCGCCAGGCCCAGGCCATAATGCCCAAAATCCCGGCCAAGTTTAAGGTCTGACATCCGTGGCGGTCAGAGAACCCGATATGAATGCGGGGCCTTCAGGTGCTGGATGGTTTACCCGGCTGATTGCCAGGCCCGGGTTCCAAAACTTTGCCTCGTCTTTGCCGCTAGGCAGATGGTTCGCAAAGCGCGATGGCGCAGACATTTTTGAAGTGCTTCAAGGATTTGTGTCTTCCCAGGTGCTCTTTGCTCTGGTGGATCTGAAAATTCTTCCAAGTCTTCTCGAGGGTCCGAAAACGGCTGATGCGCTTGGCTTTGCCCACTCCATTCCCGCAGACCGAATGGTTCAGTTGTTACAGGCTGGAGCGGCTCTTGGCCTATTGAAGCAAACCCGTGACGGCCGCTTTGGTTTAGCGCGCAAAGGGGCGGCTATTCTCGGTGTGCCGGGATTGGCAGATATGATCCGGCACAATAAGGCGTTTTATGCTGATATGGCTGACCCTGCTGCCCTGATGCGCGGCGACGGCGAAACTCATCTGCAGCGGTTCTGGCCATATGTTTTTGGCGCCGGAAGCGAGATAGACGCAGATGTCGCACAAACTTACTCAAACCTTATGGCGGAAAGTCAGGTGTTGGTGGCACGCGATACGCTCCGAATGTTGCCAATCAAGGGCGATGTTACGGTGCTTGATGTCGGAGGTGGGTCCGGCGTTTTCCTCTCAGAGGTTTTGCGGAGAAATAAGCGCGCCAAGGCCATGCTTTTTGATCTGCCCGAAGTGATTCCGGCGGCTCAGGCGCGTGTTCAAGAGCTTGGCCATCAGCGACGAATATCACTCCACGGCGGTGATTTCCGTCGCGACAGTTTGCCCCAAGGCGCTGATGTCATTTCCCTTGTGCGTGTCTTGTACGACCATGGCGATGAGACAGTTGAGCCCTTGCTTTCGCGTGTTTATGAGGCCTTGCCAAAGGGTGGTCGTCTTATCGTGACAGAGCCAATGTCCGGTGGTGTGCGTCCTGAACGTGCAGGCGACGTCTATTTTGCTTTTTACACAATGGCGATGGGAACGGGTCGTACAAGATCAGCCGCCCGCATAGCAGAGATGTGTGAGGCCGCAGGCTTTCAACCCAAGCGAATGAGGCCTCCTTTGAGGCCCTACATTACAACTGCAATCGACTTTGAAAAGCCAGCCTAAGTCTCAAAATTTGTCAGCTAAAACAGTGCCCTTGTATGTAAAGAAAACTTGACACTAGGCATCGACAAAATAAACTGACACTCAGGCAATCCATGCCTATCACTTATGCACGTGCCCAAAAATTGGGCCGCGAAAGGAGAGCCAGCGCTTTGCAGACGCGTGCCGTCTACCTAAAGGGTCCAAAGGATCTTTCCCTCAATACCCTGCCGCTAAAGCGGCCGGATGAAGGTCAATTGGTTATTGATATCTTCTATTCAGGCGTCTCCACGGGAACTGAAAAACTCTTTTGGACTGGGCAGATGCCGCCTTTTCCTGGCTCTGGTTGGCCTCTCGTCCCTGGATATGAAGCGGCCGGTGAAGTTGTAGAAGCAGGTCGAGATACCGGGTTCCGCACTGGCGATTGGGTCTTCGTTCCGGGTGCTAATTGCTTTGATGGTGCTTACGGTCTTTTTGGAGGTGCCGCAGAACGATTGGTAACCGATGCCAACCGTGTCAGCCGAATCGATTCGGGCCTCTGTGCCGAAAGCGCATTGCTCGCCCTTGCCGCTACAGCTTGGCACGCCCTAAGCGGACCAGGTGCGAAATTTCCTGAGTTGATCGTCGGACACGGTGTTCTTGGCCGGTTGCTGGCACGCCTAACTGTGGAGGCGGGAGCCCCACCGCCAACAGTATGGGAAACAAACCCGGCTCGCCGCGACGAAGCAGAAGACTATGCCGTGGTCTCACCTGCGGAAGATGCGCGTCGTGACTATGAGACGATCTACGACGCCTCGGGCAATATCGAGGTCCTGGATCAAGTGATCTCTCGGCTTCAAAAAGGCGGCGAGGTGGTGCTTGCAGGGTTCTACCCAGACGGCGTGCGCTTTGATTTTCCACCGGCCTTTATGCGCGAGGCGCGGTTGCGCATCGCGGCCGAATGGACACCGGCCGATTTGATTCATGTACGCCGGTTGATCGAGGATTGCGCGCTGAGCCTATCCGGGCTGATCAGCCATACCCGCACCGCACAGGATGCGTCTGAGGCGTACGTACAGGCATTCGAGGACCCCGATTGCCTAAAAATGATACTGAACTGGAAGGACGCAGCGTGAAAGACGACGTACCCAACCTAAGAGATTTTGATCAGCGGCTGAAAGATGAGGCCGATCAGGATCTGGCTGATATCGTGACGGAAGAGCCGACGAAAAAAACTCAGATCATTGCGATTTATGGAAAGGGTGGGATCGGGAAAAGCTTCACCCTGGCAAACCTTAGCCACATGATGGCCGAACAGGGCAAACGGGTCCTTCTGATCGGTTGTGATCCGAAATCGGACACGACAAGCCTACTGTTTGGTGGCAAAGCCTGTCCGACAATTATTGAGACCTCAACCAAAAAGGGTCTTTCTGGAGAGCCTGTGAAAATCGGCGACGTTTGCTTTAAGCGCGGCGGTGTTTTCGCGATGGAACTTGGTGGTCCAGAGGTTGGCCGTGGCTGTGGCGGGCGCGGCATTATCCACGGCTTCGAGCTTTTGGAAAAGTTGGGCTTTCACGACTGGGATTTCGATTACGTCTTGCTCGACTTCCTCGGCGACGTGGTGTGCGGTGGCTTCGGCCTGCCGATTGCCCGTGACATGGCGCAAAAGGTGATCCTTGTCGCGTCAAACGACCTGCAGAGCCTTTATGTGGCCAATAACGTGTGCTCGGCGGTGGAATATTTCCGCAAACTGGGCGGCAACGTTGGTGTCGCTGGCCTTGTGGTCAACAAGGATGACAAATCCGGCGAGGCGCAAGCCTTTGCCAAGTCGGTCGATATACCGATCCTTGCGGCTATCCCGCAGGACGATGACCTGCGCAAGAAATCGGCCAACTACCAGATTGTTGGCACCTCAGAGAGCCAATGGGGCGATCTTTTTGCAAGCCTGTCAGATGCGGTGTCTGCCGCGCCACCGGTACGGCCAAAGCCGCTTAGCCAGGATGGTTTGCTGGAACTATTTGACGGCTCGGAAACCGGCGCGGGGTACACACTGGTGCCCGCAACCGATGAGGACATGCGCGGCAAGAACATGAAGCCGAAAGTTAGCTTGGAGGTGGTCTATGACGAAGCTTGAGATCACCAAACTGCTGGAAAGAGCGAGCGAGGAGCAACTCCACCGTCTGCTGCAATCTATTCGCACAACTGAACTGGTTGAATGAAAGACGAAATTACATATGACGACGCGGCCGAGACCGACGTCATCAAGGGCAAGCCCCGCGATGATGTGCCTTGGCTTCTCCGCACTCCGCCTGAACAATTTCATGGCGGCGGAGGTGATGGCGGCATTGGCTGTCACTCGGGCCGCGATCTGGAATTAGCCGCGCGTGAGGCCGGGCAATCCGAGCTGCTCGATCGCTATGCGCGCGACTACCCGCAAGGTCCACACGACAAACCCCAAAGCATGTGTCCCGCTTTTGGAAGTTTGCGTGTGGGCCTGCGGATGAAAAGGGTGGCGACCGTGTTGAGCGGATCAGCCTGTTGTGTCTACGGCCTCACCTTCGTGAGCCATTTCTATGGAGCGCGCCGATCTGTTGGATATGTTCCGTTCAACTCAGAGACGCTTGTGACGGGAAAGCTCTTTGAGGATATCCGCGATGCTGTCCATGATCTTGCCGATCCGGACAAATACGACGCTGTTGTGGTGACCAACCTCTGCGTGCCAACCGCCTCTGGCGTGCCTCTGCGGCTTTTGCCCAATGAGATCAATGGCGTGCGAATCGTGGGTATCGACGTGCCTGGCTTTGGCGTGCCGACCCATGCGGAAGCCAAGGATGTGCTGGCCGGTGCGATGCTGAACTATGCGCGTCTGGAAATCGAAGCTGGCCCAGTGGCAGCACCTGCGAGCGGCACCTCGGACCGCCCGACCGTAAGTCTTTTGGGAGAAATGTTCCCGGCCGATCCGGTGATGATTGGACAGATGCTGGCACCGATGGGCCTCGCTGCAGGTCCGGTTATCCCCTGCCGTGAATGGCGTGAGCTGTACGCCGCCCTCGGCAGCGGTGCCGTTGCGGCGATCCATCCGTTTTATACCGCTGCGGTTCGCGAGTTTGAGGCAGCTGGCAAACCGATCATCGGCAGCGCGCCGGTGGGCCATGACGGCACGGCCGCATGGCTCGATGCGATCGGTGACACCTTCGGCGTTGCCAAGAAACAGGTTGCGGCGGCGCAAAACGCCTTTCTCCCTGCAATTAAAGGCGCTCTCGGAGCCAAACCAATCAAGGGTACCATCACGCTTAGTGGCTATGAGGGAAGCGAGCTTTTGGTGGCGCGGTTGTTGATCGAAAGCGGCGCTGATGTGCCTTATGTCGGAAGCGCTTGCGCCAAGAGCCCCTGGTCAGAGGCCGATGCAGCGTGGCTTGAGGATAAGGGCGTGAAGGTCAACTTCCGTGCTTCCCTTGAAGATGATTGCTCTGCCGTTGAAGCAATCCGTCCTGATCTGGCTATCGGTACAACGCCTGTTGTGCAAAAGGCCAAAGAGCTACCGGTTCCAGGGCTCTACTATACCAACCTGATTTCGGCCCGGCCGCTTATGGGACCCGCCGGTGCGGGAAGCCTCGCCGAAGTGATTAACGCTGCAATCGGCAACAAGGCCCGTATGGATGCCATGCGCGAGTTCTTCGAAGGCGTCGGCGCTGGTGACACCGCCGGTGTCTGGGAAAGCAGTGGACCCAATATTCGCGAAGACTTCCGCGCGCAAAACCTAAAGCGCTTGGAGAAAAAAGCGCAGGCTGAAAAAGCCTCGGAGATGATCTGATGCTGATACAGGATCACGATAGGGCAGGTGGCTATT
This sequence comes from Pseudomonadota bacterium, assembly GCA_038531775.1. Classification (GTDB taxonomy): domain Bacteria; phylum Pseudomonadota; class Alphaproteobacteria; order Rhodobacterales; family Rhodobacteraceae; genus Roseovarius. Next base: position 210,812 of record JBCBBI010000003.1, read on the forward strand.
GGGGGGCGGTTTACGCGTTCTGTGCCGTTAAAGGCCTGCAGGTCGTGATCGATGGCCCGGTTGGTTGTGAGAACCTGCCGGTGACGTCCGTTTTGCATTACACTGACGCGCTACCGCCGCATGAATTGCCTATCGTTGTGACTGGCCTTGGTGAAGAGGAGCTTGGCCGCGAGGGCACCGAGGGCGCCATGAAGCGCGCCTGGGGCACACTTGATCCGGCACTTCCGGCTGTTGTCGTCACGGGCTCAATCGCCGAGATGATTGGTGGTGGTGTGACGCCTCAGGGCACCAATATCCAACGTTTCCTGCCGAGAACCATCGACGAGGATCAGTGGGAATGCGCCGATCGGGCGATGACCTGGATGTTCACCGAGTTCGGTATGACTAAGGGCAAGATGCCGCGCGAGAGGAAGCGGAAAGACGACGCCAAACCTAGGGTCAACATTCTTGGTCCGATGTATGGCACGTTCAACATGCCCTCTGATCTGCACGAGGTGCGCCGCCTGATCGAAGGCATTGGTGCCGAAGTCAACATGGTCTTCCCTCTAAGTGCGCATTTGGCAGAAATGCGCGAATTGGTGAATGCAGATGTAAATATTTGCATGTATCGCGAGTTTGGTCGTGGCCTTTGCGAAGTGCTTGAAAAACCTTATCTGCAGGCGCCGATTGGCCTGACTTCAACCACAAAATTCTTGCGTAAGCTGGGCGAGCTTCTGGACCTCGATCCCGAGCCCTTCATAGAGCGCGAAAAGCATTCGACGATCAAACCAGTTTGGGATCTCTGGCGCTCTGTCACGCAGGATTTCTTTGCCACGGCAAACTTTGGCATTACTGCAAATGAGACCTATGCCCGCGGTGTGCGGCACTTCCTTGAAAACGATCTTGGTTTGCCTTGTGCTTTCGCCGTTGCGCGCTGTGCCGGGGTCAAAACCAACAATGACGAGGTGCGCGCGCTTATCCAGCAGCATCGCCCACTCATTCTGATGGGCTCAATCAACGAAAAGATGTACTTGGCCGAAACCCAAGGCGGTCACGGACCAAAGCCAGCCTTCCTACCAGCAAGTTTCCCTGGTGCCGCCATCCGTCGCGCGATTGGGACGCCTTTTATGGGCTACGCTGGCGCAACATACCTTGTGCAGGAGATCTGCAACGGGCTGTTTGACGCGCTCTTCCATATTCTTCCGCTCGGCTCGGAAATGGACGCAGCTGCGGCGACGCCAACACCGCTGAAGCGTGATTTCCCATGGGATGAGGACGCTCAACGCGAGCTCGACCGGATCGTGGAAAGCCACCCAATCCTTACCCGAATTTCCGCCGCTAAGTCCTTGCGTGATGCCGCCGAGGAGGCAGCTCTCAAGCAAGGTGACGAGCGTGTTGTGATTGAAACCGTTCAAAGAATTTCTCCGACCCCGGCAGCCAATAAAGAGCAAAAGACCGAGGCGGAGGCCCAACAGGAGAAGTGAAAAATGACTGATTTTACCTCCAATCCGCCAAGGTCGCGCGCGGTTGCACGTAAACGTACACTGGAATTTTGGTGTTATTTCGTGCTGATCTTTTTCGCCGCGCTGCCTTTTGCCTGGGCGCTTTGGACACGTGATGCGTATCGCGCTCAGAGCCTCAACATTCGCGGGCCAATGGCGCGCGCCTGGTCAGAGGCCGATCGCATCACAACCGTAATTTTCTCGGCTGGAGCATAACGGGAATGCGCCGAGAGACGTTCTGCCTATCCGCTAGGGCGGGCAGGATACGCCCGGACGTGAAAGCGTTCGGGAAACCCAGCCGCGGGGTTCGCGGCGTCAGCTTAACATTCCGGAGGAAAGTTCATGGCTGATAATACCGACCTGTCCTTTACAGGTCTATCCGACGAGCAGGCCCAGGAGCTGCACGACGTCTATCTGCAAGGTATGTGGACATTCGTCGGTGTTGCAGTGGTTGCCCACGTGGCAACTTACTTCTGGATCCCTTGGTTCGCTTTTTAGGGGTTAGAAAATGCTAAAGAAGTTCTACAAAATCTGGCTCATTTTTGATCCCCGTCGTGTGTTTGTTGCACAAGGCGCATTCCTATTCCTCTTGGCCGCGATGATCCACCTGGTGGTTCTATCAAACGGGGTCAATTGGTTTGAGATTGCCGCAGCGAACCAGGCCGAAAGGCAAGAGTGATCCTGTGACGCTTGTCAATTGACAACGTTGCGGGCGGCTTGGGTCGCCCGCAACAAATCAGACGAATTCATCACTTTCGGCCAGAGCAAACGGGGCCCGGTCGACAGCGCGGAGATAAACAATGGCTTTGCTAAGCTTTGAAAGAAAATATCGCGTCCGCGGAGGGACCCTGGTGGGCGGCGACTTATTCGACTTTTGGGTCGGCCCATTTTACGTGGGTTTTTTCGGGGTCACCACGATCTTCTTCTCCCTCTTGGGGACGATATTGATCTTTTACGGCGCAGCGTTGGGGGACACATGGAACCCCTGGCTGATCTCGATAGAGCCGCCCGAACTTGAGGTTGGCCTCGGTGTGGCGCCGCTGAAGGAAGGCGGCATCTGGCAGATTGTGACAATCTGCGCTACTGGCGCTTTCGTAAGTTGGATGCTGCGCGAAGTTGAGATCGCCCGAAAATTGGGCATGGGTCTTCATGTGCCCTTTGCATTTGGTGTCGCGATATTCGCCTACGTTACCCTCGTTGTAATACGCCCGGTGCTCATGGGTGCCTGGGGTCATGGCTTCCCTTATGGCATATGGAGCCACCTCGATTGGGTAAATAACGTGGGCTACGCCTATGGTAACTTCCACTACAATCCGGCGCATATGATCGCGATCACCTTCTTTTTCACCAACGCGTTGGCTCTTGCCTTGCATGGCTCATTGATCCTGTCAGCGGCCAACCCTGAAAAAGGCCACGAGATGCGCAGCGCCGAACACGAGGATACATTTTTCCGCGACTTCATCGGCTACTCGATTGGGCCACTCGGCATTCACCGGTTAGGTCTTTTCCTGGCGCTGAACGCCGGGTTCTGGTCGGCGGTCTGTATCGTGATTTCAGGGACCGTGTGGTTCGATGTGTGGGCTAACTGGTGGTACTGGTATGTCGACCTGCCATTATGGATCGATCTTGAAGGAGGCGTAAATGGCTGAGTATCAAAACATCTTCACACAGGTTCAGGTCCAAGGACCACCTGAGATGGGTATGGTCGAGGAGGTAGACCTCCGCGACCGCACCAATGGCGCCACCTTCTCTAGCCTTTTTGGTTGGATAGGAAATGCTCAGCTTGGTCCGTTTTACCTTGGTGCGCTTGGGGTTGTTTCGCTTGCTGCCGGCGCGATCTGGTTCTTTATGGTCGGCCTACATTTCTGGCAAGAGGCGGGATATAACCCGGGCGTATTCATGCGGGATTTGTTCTTCTTCTCGCTTGAACCACCTGCACCGGAATATGGTCTTGGTATTCCGCCGATGGCTGAAGGTGGCTATTTCCTGATAGCCAGCTTCTTCCTTTTGATTTCCGTCATGACGTGGTGGGCAAGATCCTACATTCTCGCCCAACAGCTCAAGATGGGTAAGCATGTGTTTTGGGCTTTTGGTTGTGCCATTTGGCTTTTCCTTGTGCTTGGCCTGTTTCGGCCGATCCTCATGGGTTCATGGTCGGAGGCGGTTCCTTACGGGATCTTTAGTCACCTGGATTGGACGCAGAATTTCTCGATCGTCTATGGCAACCTGTTCTACAACCCGTTCCATGCGCTTTCTATTGTCTTCCTGTACGGCTCTGCTCTGCTCTTTGCGATGCATGGCGCGACCATCCTTGCGGTTTCCCGTTTCGGTGGTGACCGGGAGCTAGAGCAGATTGCGGATCGTGGGACAGCCACCGAACGCGCGGCTCTTTTCTGGCGTTGGACCATGGGTTTTAACGCCACGATGGAAGGCATTCACCGTTGGGCCTGGTGGTTCGCGGTTCTGACCACGATCACTGGCGGCATCGGGATTTTGCTTACCGGCACGGTTGTTGACAACTGGTATGTCTGGGCTCAAGAGCACGGCTATGCGCCGCTCGACAAATAAGGAGACGAAATATGGGTGTTCCTGAAAGAGAAGATCCTTTCGACGGCGATTTTTCGGCAGCAAGTCTGCGCAGCTATGTCTGGCGAAAATTGGGTCGTGGTATTTTGGTGGGTCTTGTACTTTTCGTAGGCTTCCTTGGCTCTGGCGCGGCACTTGTCTTCGTCAGCAGTCTTTTGCCCCCTGAATCAAAAGAAGCCGTAGATCCCACACCGGACTCATTCTCGTCTTACATCGTCGAGCAAGACAAAGAGTCCGTCTAGAATAGAGTTGGAAATGAGATTGAGAGCCGGCCTTGCGGTCGGCTCTTATATTTTCTGATCATACTCGCCGACAGAAGGCTCTGTGCGAATCACAGCGTCTATCTCTTTGAAGATCGCATGCATTTCTTGCTCTGATGATGCGCTTTCGCATACCACGACCAGGTTCGGCGTATTGGACGACGCCCGTACAAGGCCCCAGCTCCCGTTGTCTAGGATGACCCTTGCGCCGTTCACAGTCACCACCTCTTTGATGGTCCGTCCGGCAAAACTCTCGCCAGCATCTGCTTTGGCAACAAGTTTAGTGACTAAACGATCAAGCACATCGTATTTCTCAGTATCGGCGCAGTAAGGCGACATGGTTGGTGTGGAATAGGTGACCGGCAAAGCGCGGCGCAGATCGGACATCGCCATGTCCGGGTTGCGGTCCATCAGTTTGCAGATCTCGACCGCCACGCGCATGCCGCAGTCGTATCCAAGGCCCACCGGTTCGGCCAAGAAGTAATGGCCCGACTTCTCAAATCCCGCCAGAGCACCAATCTCCTTCACACGCCGTTTCATATGGCTATGGCCGGTTTTCCAGTAATCGGCTTTCACGCCGTGCTTTTGCAGCTCTGGATCAGCGGCGAAGAGCCCGGTTGATTTAACATCGGCAACAAAGGTCGATCCCGGATAGAGCTTGCACAGATCGCGGGCCATGATCACGCCCACCTTGTCGGCAAAGATTTCCTCGCCTTCATCGTCAACCACGCCGCAGCGGTCGCCGTCACCGTCAAAGCCGAGCGCAAAATCCGCGCCAGTTGCCTTCACTGTGTCGGCCATGTCGTGAAGCATTTCCATGGCTTCCGGGTTTGGGTTGTAATGGGGAAACGAGTAGTCGAGCTCGTTATGCGAAGGGATCACTTCGACGCCGAGCCGTTCAAAAAGCTCCGGTGCAAAAGCCGACGCCGTGCCATTGCCGGTCGCGCAGACGACACGAAGCTTTCGAGTCATTTTGAAATCACCAACAAGCGCGTCAAGATAGGCTTCTTTCACGCCGTCGACGAATTCATATGAGCCGCCCGGGTGAGCCTCTCCTTCACCGTTCAAAACGATATCGCGCAGCTCTCCCATCTCGTCAGGACCGTGGGTCAATGGGCGATCAAATCCCATTTTCACGCCGGTCCAGCCATTGGGATTATGCGAGGCCGTGACCATTGCAACTGCAGGGACATCGAGATGGAACTGAGAAAAATAAGCCATGGGTGAGAGTGCAGGCCCTATATCGCGCACCTGAACGCCCGCTTGCATAAGCCCGATGACGAGCGCGTTTTTTATCGCCAGCGAGTAGTCGCGATAATCATTGCCGACAGCAATCACAGGCTCAATCCCACGGCGTCGCATCTGGGTGCCAAGGCCAAGGCCTAACGCCGTCATCCCTGGCAAGTTTATTTCGTCAGGATATTTCCAACGCGCATCATATTCACGAAAGCCCGTCGGTTTGATCATCGGGTCGCGAAGGAAATTCCAGGTGTTGGGGGATACGTCACTCAGAGGTTTGGTCACAGGTACTATCTTTCGGTCTTAAGAAATCTCAATCGGATGGCGTTTGGCCAAGGTGTCAAATTCCATCAGAGTCTCGATCAAAGCGGGCATATCGGCAAGGTGAATCATATTCGGGCCATCTGATGGAGCCATATCAGGATTTTCATGCGTTTCTATAAACACCGCTGCAACGCCCAAAGAAACAGCCGCACGAGCCATAACCGGCGCAAATTCGCGTTGTCCTCCGCTGCTGCCGCCCTTGCCGCCCGGCTGTTGCACGGAATGGGTCGCATCCATCACCACGGGATAGCCAGACGCGGCCATTTGAGGCAGGGCCCGCATGTCAGCCACAAGTGTGTTGTAGCCAAAGGAGGTCCCACGTTCAGTGAGTAGGATACGCTGATTCCCCGTGCTTTCGATCTTGGCGATCACATTAGGCATGTCCCAAGGAGCCAGAAACTGGCCCTTTTTGACGTTTATCACTGCGCCGGTTTCACCGGCTGCCAGTAATAGATCTGTCTGGCGACATAGAAATGCAGGTATTTGCAAAACATCTACAGCTTCCGCTGCCACGGCACACTGCTCAGGGGCGTGAACATCGGTAAGTACTGGAACGCCAATTTGCTCCTTCACGCTTTGCAACGCTTCCAGACCGGCATCGATGCCCATGCCACGCTTGCCAGAGACCGAGGTGCGATTGGCTTTGTCGTAGGAAGCCTTGAAAATATACTGCGCTCCGGCTTTGTCACAGGCTTCTTTCATGGCGCCTGCGATCATTTGCGCATGCTCCAAGCTCTCAAGCTGGCATGGTCCTGCGATTACAGTCAAAGGCAAATGATTGCCAACGCGCAGGCCAGAGAATTCTACTGTTTTCATTCGACTACGATGAGATTTGTTCACGCAGCACGGAAGCCGTCAGCGATAGCATCAGGTAAATGCCCGAGAAGATCAGGAAAGCCAGCAGCGTATTTTCGAATGAACGAGGAAATGAGGGGTCCTCAGACGCGACCGGATTAACCGAAACAGTAAGATAGCGGACCTGTTTGTTGGCTTCGATCTCCGACAGCCGCTTTGTCTCAAGCGCCGATTGCAGGAAAAGATCAGCGCTTGCCAAATCCGCCTGTGCGATCTGAATTTCCGAAGCCTTCGATGCCAGAGAGCTAGACCCTTCTGCCGCTTGTGTTAGTCGGGCGTTTTGCTTGGCAAGCTCTTCGTCAAGGAGCGCGATTTCGCTCGCGAGAGCGGTCACACGAGCCTGATTGGGTCGAGCATTGGCGAGAAGTGTGTTCAGTGCCAGCTGTTTCTCTTGTAACCGAAGCTCCACATTTCCGATCAGTGTACGGATGTTGGCAATCTCGCCGTCTGGATCAAGAATCGTACCTTCTTGCAGTTTGACTAAGGTGCGTTGCGCGTCACGCCTATTTTGCTTCGCTTCTTCCAGGCTTTGAATGGCGGTGCGGACCGCGTCTGATCGCTTCTCTGCGCTAAGGTCATCAACACGCTCCTCCGCATAAGTGATCAGTTTTTCCGAATAGACCTTGCTCAGCACCGGGTCTGCGGTTGAGACATCCAGACGGATTACACCCTCGGTTGGGTCGTACCCAAGTTTAACGTATTTTTTGTACACCTTGTATGCGGACTCTGTGCTCGCATCCTCATCCAACCGTTGGATAGGGTCGATTGAATCCTGACTGAAGTGATCCATGAAACCGACATCGGAGTCTAATCGGAGCATCGCATCCTTGGATTGCAAGTATGACTGCGTGGCGATTGAATCCTGCCCTGTGGCAAATTGAGAAGGCAAAAGCCCGCCAAGACCGCCTCCGCCACCACCCCCGCCTCCGTCGGCGGTCAGGATCAAGAATTCGGTCTTGGTCGTATACATCGGTGTTGCAATTGTATAATAGTAGTACCCCGCCACCAAAGTCGGCAGGAAAACAAACGCAGTCAACCGCGACAAAAGCAGCATCATCTTGCGACGTCGACGTTGCGCAATGTCTTTTTGAATGGCTTGTATGTCTTGGGCCCGACGCTGCGCTGGGCTTACCTCTGTGGATGGTAGATTTGTGTCTTCCGCAGGGACCGTTTGCGGCAGCTGAATTTTTGCCTCTGCCACCTTTTTATTTTGCTCGGCATCGGTCGGCACAAGAGAGACGATGTTTGATCTCTGGAAAGGGTCTATATTGCGCATCCGCAGAAGGCGGACAGCATCGAAATCGGATGTTGGTGCCAGGTTATTCTTTTGTGCCAGACGGCGCGCCATGCGCAACTGGCGTCCGCTAAGCCCCTCTTTGCGGATGAAATCAACCGTTTTTGGGTCTTTATAGGCTTCGGCAGGCAGTCCGGTTTGAAGTTTGGCACCCGCCTTAGGTTGAGGAGTTTCAGTTGGCTCAGACTTAGCAGCAGCCGCAGGTTCTGGCTCGGCGGGAGCTGCTTGCGGAGCTTCTGCCGTATCCTTCGCCTCCGCGGCCTGTTCTGTCCGGCGAATACGGAATTTATTAGCCTTGGGTTTCGTAGTCATAGAGATGCTTTGCCTCCTCCAAGGTGTCGAACAGATGCAGCTTACCGTCCAGAAGTACGCCTGCTTCGGCAGCGAATTTTTCGAGAGTTTCGGGTTGGTGTGATACGATCACCACAGTCGTTGTCTGCAGGCGCTCTTTTAAAATTTCTCCTGCCCGCCGGTTAAACTCCACGTCTGTGGAACTCGGCATGCCCTCATCGATAAGGTAAATGTCGAAATCCAGTGCCAGCATAAGGGCAAAACTGAACCTTGCGCGCATACCGGATGAATACGTGCCTAGCGGTTGGTCAAAATACTCGCCAAGATTACAAAGATATCGGCAGTAGGCCTCAACATAGTCCGGATCAAGGCTATAAAGTTGGGCTATGTAGCGCGCGTTTTCTTTGGCCGAAACTCGGCTGACGACACCTCCCATGAACCCTAGTGGAAAGCTAATTTTGCAATCGCGTCGAATTACGCCTTCATCGGGCTTTTCAAGCCCAGCCATCATATTGATCAGCGTTGTCTTACCGGTTCCGTTGGGTGCCAAAATACCAAGACTACGGCCCAGCTCGACGCGAAAAGACGCGCGATCCAATATCACCTTACGTTGCGAACCAGTCCAAAAGGACTTACTCACGTTATCGAATTCGAGCAACTGACTGCTCCGTTCCTGCTCTCAGCACCCTCTTTTTGGGGCATCCCTGAGGCTGTTTTAGCCTCGATCTGGCCGTTGACGACCTGTTTCGAGGCAACTCTACAAGAAATTAAGGCGATTGTATGCCCTAGTTTCCATAACGTCAGATGAAAATCGCAATTTCCACTGGTCTTGGCGCGCCACCGCTGATCTACGCAACTTTTCGGCGCCAAACCGCGCCTGGCGATTTAAAGTGCTCGCACGGCTCTGCTTTAGGCGTTTTGCTTTTGTATGCCCGTCAGCTTGCCTGCGATGATCGAAATGACGGCGGCTCCGAAGCTTAGTAATGCGCCCATTTTCGCAGCATCCTGTATCGGACCAGCATCGAAGGCTACTGAGGCGACGAACAGCGATACAGTAAAGCCAATCGCCGCCACGCAACCAATGACGACCAAATCGATAATCCGCATACCTTCGGGTATACCTAACCCGAGAGGTCGAGCAGCTACCCAGCCAAATATCAGAATGCCGATCGGTTTGCCGAAGATAAGACCTGCGAGGACAAGCCAAGTGGCGTCCCCCATAGACGAGAATTCAACACCAGCATTGCAAAGGCCAAAGAAGAATAAGATGACTTCGACCGGTGATTTAAGCTTATGCTCCATTACATTCAGCAAGTCGGTCAGATACCTCTCAGCCTCGGCAAAGATTCCAAAGGCACGGTCGGCATGAGGGATTGCCGGGACAATGGGCAATAAGCCAAGGGCCGGGTGCAAGCCTGAGCGTATGAAGCCGTACCAGCTTATGCAACCCGCAACGATATACGGCAAACCACCAAGCAATTTGCGAACTTTCGTTGAGTTTGGACGGTCTTGCTTTCCCTTATCCATGACCCGGGGGGAGCCATTTGAAGGTGATGAATGCGCCGAGAGCTGCCCCAAATGAGGCCAATAACCAGACTGGTGCAAGATCTCCGCTCGGATAGAAAATGACCAAAATGATCAATCCTGCGGCGTCGTCAGCAATGGCCAGAAGCAGCAAAAAGCGTACGGCAGGATGCCCCGCACCAAAGACAATACGACCAACAAGGTATGAGAAGGCGATGTCCGTTGCGGTAGGAATCGCCCAACCGTTGGCTACGGCGTCGTAAGTGTCAGAGCCAAGAAATGCCGCGAGGCCAAGATAAACACCAATAGGGCCAAACATGCCGCCTGCCGTTGCAAACAGGGGTGTGGCAGCTTCGCGCCCGCGCAAGCTTCCGTCTTTTAGGATGACCGCTTCCCAGACTTCTTTGGCAGCAATGGCGAAAAACAAAGCCATAAGTAAATCGTTGATCATAAAATCCAGCGTCAGGGTTCTATGCCCATCGTGCAGATGTCCGATAGGCGCGTGATCCCAAATGACGAATTCAACGAAGTGGTGGTAGCCATCGGGGTCGGTATTGGCCCAAAATAAAGCGATGAGAGCACCGATGATCAGAAGAACTGAGTATTCCGATAGAAAATTCCAGACCCGGTACATGCTCTTGTCGCCCCAATTTGAATTTCCAACCGGGGCCTATGGTAATCGATGCTCTGCAGCAATACAGGTGGCGTTTTTTTGATCTCTCCGAATACAGGTTTATGCTATCATTCCCCAGCCGAGTCCGGCAATCACAGCACCGACCATAGCAAGACCAAGATAGGCGAAAAAAATACGCGGCTTAACCAACGCCCAGACGGCTATTGCCGCAGGGATACTGCTTACACCACCAGCGATCACAAAGCTCATGGCCGCGCCATCGCTCATACCTTGGGTCAAAAGCGCGTCAATGAGTGGAACTGCTGCGTAGCCGTTAAGGTAAGCCGGTGCGCCGACCAAAGCGCCTAGCATGATCGGCCAGATTCCTTCGCCACCAAGCATGGAGGCCACCATTTCGGCCGGGATATACTGCACCATCAACGCCTCGATAATATAAGCAAGCGTCAGCCATTTGAGCAGGAAAAGTCCGTTTTCGACGGCACTCGCCTGAAAGGTTTGCAATCGTTGGCCGTCTTGCCAAAAACGCCACACTGGCGCGCCTTCAAATGGTTTTTTCACGCCGCAACATCCGCCAATCTTGGGTTGCTTACGCAATGGATCAGTAAAAAGTGCTGAACGCGCCAGAACAGTCGTAACAGTACCGCCAAAGATGCCAAGGCTGATTGCAGCAATGGTTTTAGCGATGGCAAATTCCCATCCTAGTGTGCCCGATGTGATCAAAAACATTGCCGGATCCATCAGCGGTGAGGCAAGCCAGAACGCCATGACGGCACCTAGAGGCGCGCCAAGCGCCAGCATCGCGGCAATAAAGGGGATCACCTCACAACTGCAGAATGGGGACAAACCGCCAAGCAATGCAGCCAGTACAACCATACGGACTTGGTTTCCCTGGAACGCTTTGGCAAGCAGCGTCTCCGCGCCCGTGGCTTTTAGGTAAGCCACTGCAAATACCGCGAATGCAATGAATAGAAGCGTTCCCCAAAGGGCGTAGGCGGCAAAACTAACCGTTGGCCAGAATTGAGTATTGTCGAAAATGGCCACAAGCAACAAAAGCAGCACGCTGGCAAGCCAAGCCTTTTCAATTGACTTTAAGCCGCGCGGAATGACAGCAGTAATATCAGCCATGATCATGGTCCTTTTCGGCAACATCCGCATCTGCGCAGCACTCGTGCAGAAGAAAATTACCGAGTTGCTTCAGTTCGGAATAAGCAACGGCAGCGCAAATAATACTCCGGCCTTGCTTCTCCTGTGTCACCAGGCCAGCCTGCGACAGGATTTTCATATGATGGGTAAGGGTAGACCCGGTAACGCCAGTCCGTTCACCCAGTTCCCCGATCCGAAGTCCATCCGGTCCTGCGCGCACCAACGTACGCAGCACAGCAAGGCGTTGTTCGCTGCCGAGCGCAGCAAAGGTGGAGGCCGCAACCTCAAGAGATAAATCGGGTGTCGAATTCATTTTCATATTTCTAGAATTATCAAAATAAAATGAGGCTGCAAGCTTTATTTCGATATTTCTAGAAATTTATATGTTTTGGATTAGTCAGCGCTGGCTAGAACTTTGTCGATCTTGTCAAAAGCCTGATGCCACCCTTCGGCACCAACCATCGCTTCTTTGACACCCACATGCACAAGTTTCATCAGGGTTTTGCCACTCGCCTCGCTGAGATCAATGATCACCTCCGTTGTGTCGGGAAAGTCCGCTGGCATGCCCATGCTCTGCGGTGAAATCACGGCGCCGGTCTCGTCGCACATGCTTTCCGTGTAGGCGAGACGATATGGTGCTTCGATCGTCTTATAAGTTCCCGTAAAATGCATCGAAAACGAATGCTGAGCGGTATTCATTTCCATCGTTAGACTACGCGTGCCGCCAACAACAAGATCCATCTCAGTGGCAGGGACGCTTGCACCTTTGGGGCCATACCAGTGCCTGAAAAGCTTTGGCTCAGTCCAGATCGCCCAAACCAAATCGATAGGAGCGTTGAACGTTCGTTCTATTGTAAGCCATTGTTCTCCGTCATTCATTTCATCAATCCTTTACGACCATTAAAGAAGATGCCATCGCGCCTAACCGATGATCTCGTACAATTCTGTACTGTGAAGTGCACGATACTGTGGTTGCAAGCTGCTTTGGTCTTATTATGCGGGAAAAGAACTGCGGTTGACGACCGATAAGAGGCGGCTTCACCGCCCCTTATGCGCCTGATTTACTCAAGAGCTGTGCCCGCTTGCGCTTCCGCAGGACACATTCAGCAAGAAGAAAGATGCCCAGGCTCGACAAATTTAGTCATTCAGGCAAAGCAAACTCGTCGCCCTATGGAATACAGACTTCGCACCTGTGGTGTTTCAAAACTTAGGGACAGGTAATTTCTTCAGGAACACCGATGAACGACACTGTCGAAAGATCGGCAATCTTGCGTTTGAAATCGATTCCGCTCAGCGCTGGACCACCGGGCGACCACTCGTAACGCAGACGCATGGCTGCTACTTCGCCTTCGCGCAACCGCAGCAACATTACGTGTTCCTCGAAATCCTCGCCGAGTTTGGCAATCCTGTGCAATGAGCCGCCGACAAAAGGCAAAGGCTTCAAAAGAGATGTCAATTGCTTGATCGCGCCCTCCCGGCTTTCAGACAACCATCGGCTTGAAAACTCGGAAACAGCGCCCTCGACTTCTGAAACCTTATTCTGCGACATGACGTCCAAAAGGCGACATGAAATCGATTGCGCGTTCGCAAATACATTGGTTGCGGGGAACATAGCCAGGCTTGCGGCGAAAAGCATAGTGCGTAGATGATTCATTTTTATGTCCTCGCACTTGTTCCAATGACTGCTAGTCAAAATTTGGGAAGGCGGCCACTTTCGCAACCGCCTTTCGCACATCATTGTCTAAAACGGATTATGTCGCTTTCTTTTTGCGACGCATGGCTACAAGCGCACCAAGTCCGGCCAGCATGAGAGGGAACCCCGCAGGAAGTGGCACAACATTTGGATCAGGGTCTGGCCCAATACCGCCGTCGCCGGTCGATGTTCCGCTTTTCAGGTTGGTAAAGAACAACGCTGAGTCGAAAATCGTGTCGCTTGTGTCAGCGATCGCGATCTCGATGGTATTCGTCGCGCCGCCGCCGTTCGCAAGCATGTTGACATTAAACACATCGGTCAGACCGTTCCATTCGATACCGTAACCCGTTGTTGCATCGGTCCCGACAGGGTTTTGGTTGAAAAACGAATTAGGATCGCCCGACTGGTTTGACACAAGATCGCCATTAGGGAAGACAGCAAAGTTCACACCGTTGACGAATATGCCCATGATGTCCGTTACAGACTGCGACGGAAACTCATCTGTCGCGAAGACAAATTGTGCACTCACAGCGTTATCCGTTGGATCATCCAGTACGAAGTCGAAAGACAACACGTTTGAGTCGTTCTGTGTTGTGTTCAGACCGCCTGTGCTCGCAAGATCTACAAGAGGCGCAAAGCTCCCTGTTCCTGGGAACAGGGCTGCGTTATTTACGGTGTTCTCTGTTGTGCTAAAGTTGCCCAAACCTGACGTCAATACAATGCCATCTGTCAGGTTCAGGTTTGCACCTGTGCCGGTGGTGCCTGGGCTCAGATTGAAGCCGCTGAAGGTGCCTTGTTACGTTGCGGCACCTATAAGTGACTGTCCACCAGTAATTGTGATACCGCTTGATGCGGCCAGCGTTGCCGCTGCCAGAGTTGTCGCATCGTTCGTGTTCTTCACGGTCAAAGCAAATGCAGATGACGCAGACAATAGGGTCGCAGCCGAACCGGCTGCCAAGTACTTGTTGATCATGATTTTCCCCAAACCAAATTGGTAACGTAATAAAAAAGGAAATAATAATCGCGATGCCCGCCCCAAAATTAGAGACAAGCGTAATGCTCGTATCGATAGCACCTCGTTAATAATATGATAATTTTTTTTAAGTGATATTTTTCAATATTTTAGCGAATCTTTAATTTCGCTTTGCGGCACAGCGGCCAAGGATTCCGCATGATTCGCTCGGGTGACTGGTACTTGTAAATTCGTGACGCGCGGCTTGCTTTTCATCTGTGTTCCGTTTCGCTTAGCGGCTGATTTTACACAATTCCGGGTGTGCTGACCGCCGAGGCTTTAACAATCGCAGATGCTGCGGTATGAGCGCGCCGTTGACTGCTTAACAGAAGGATTCCCGAAATGGGGTATAAGGTCGTCGTCGCCGGTGCCACAGGCAATGTGGGCCGTGAAATGCTGAATATCCTGGCCGAGCGCCAGTTTCCTGTAGATGAGCTCGCCGCGCTGGCAAGCCGTCGCTCTTTGGGCACGGAAGTCAGCTTTGGCGATGAAACGATCAAGACGCAGGATCTTGATACGTTTGACTTTACGGGATGGGATATTGCCCTTTTTGCGATCGGCTCGGATGCAACGAAGACCTACGCGCCAAAAGCCGCGGCCGCGAATTGCGTGGTGATCGATAACAGCTCGCTCTATCGATATGACCCGGAAGTGCCTCTTGTCGTTCCGGAAGTTAACCCAGAGGCGGTTACTGAGTTTAAGAAGAAGGGCATCATCGCTAATCCGAATTGTTCCACCGCACAGATGGTTGTGGCGCTTAAGCCATTGCATGATCGCGCAAAGATCAAACGCGTGGTGGTAAGCACGTATCAATCGGTCTCCGGAGCGGGCAAAGACGGTATGGATGAGCTCTGGGAGCAGACAAAATCGGTCTACAATCCAACCAGTGACGTTCCACCGAAGAAGTTCCAAAAGGAAATAGCGTTTAACGTGATCCCTCATATCGACACTTTCATGGAGGATGGCACGACCAAGGAAGAGTGGAAGATGGTGGCCGAGACCAAAAAGATTGTCGATCCATCGATCAAGGTTACAGCTACCTGCGTTCGCGTTCCTGTCTTTGTGGGCCACTCCGAAGCCGTCAATATTGAGTTTGAAGAGTTTCTCGATGAGGATGAGGCGCGTGATATTTTGCGCCAGGCACCCGGTATCATGGTCATCGACAAGCGTGAGGCCGGTGGTTACGTCACGCCGAAGGAGTGCGTCGGTGATTATGCCACATTCATCAGCCGGATCCGTCAGGACAGCACGATTGAGAACGGTTTAAACCTTTGGTGCGTCTCGGATAATTTGCGCAAGGGTGCTGCTCTTAATGCGGTGCAGATTGCCGAAACTCTTGGCAACCGCGTCTTGCAAAAGGCGACTGCCTAGCGCTCAAGCAAACCCGCATATGGATAATCACCGCCGCCTTCAGATTTTGGATTTGAGGGCGGTGTTATCGTTTTGAACCGGCTGTAATTCTGTGTCTTTGCCATCCAAGGAAAAGCGCTTCCCATCCGTCGCAACAGCTGAGTATACGAAAATCCCAGGTCGTTGGCGCTACAAATGCGTGTTCCAGATGGCCATTTGCACAAAGCTATTTCCCGGCCAAGCGCTCGCAGAATAAAGCCCTTATTCTTTAATCTTTCTGCAAGATCTTCCCAGCTGCCAGCTTGATTGAACTCATGGCTCAGAAGATCGGTCAGGTTGGCCAAAAGCTGTTTGTCATTTTGGTTGCAGCGTTCCGCACTGCGATCTCGGGCAAACTCCCCGATCAGCGCTTCCTGAACCAGTTCGTTTAGAGTTACTCCACGCGCATTAGCAAGCCAGATTGCGTCTTCCTTGATCTTAGGGTTGATCCGTATCTTAACAACATTTCGCTGCATTGTTTAACCATGGCTAAACTTAGTTAGCGAAGTGTAAATGTCGATCTCTTTTAAGTCAGAATCTCTCAGCGCGCAGAACTTCGCAATCGGTTACACATACTACACCAATATGACGCTCCACTACGCTGAAAGCCGCCTGAAGCAATTCATCAAGTTTTTCCGAGCGAATGATGCAAATGAACTGCACCATGCCTTCCGCGCGACTGACTTGACCTGAGCGGTTCCATTCTCCGGATCGTCCAGATCCTCCATACACGGGCAGGATTGTATAACCCGTCACGTCAACACGCTGCAGAGCTTGGGTAAGCCTGTTTTGCATCATTTGCTCAATGGTAATTTCGACGCGCTTTGCTTTATGTGTCTGCAAAAATCAGCCTCCGATTATCGCGTTTGCCATCGCCAAATAAAGTGGGATGCCAAGCGTCAGGTTAAACGGGAAGGTCACTCCAAGTGACAGCGTGAGATATATTGATGGATTTGCCTCCGGCAGGGCAACGCGCATAGCAGCGGGGACTGCGATATAGCTTGCCGAAGCTGAAAGTACCATCAACAGGACAGTGCCGCCAAGTGTAAGACCGAGCAGCAAGCTTGCCGCAAGGCCCGCTATCGCTCCCAAGACCGGCATTAAAATTCCGAAGACAATTGCGCCAAAACCAAGTGCCCCGCGCCCTTTGCGCATTCCGCGCCCCGCTACAAGCCCCATATCTAGAAGAAATAGACAAAGCACGCCCTTGAACGGTGCTACGATGAAGCTTTCAATCTCGGCGAGACCGTCCTTGCCGGTAACCCAACCAATAAGAAAGGACCCTACCAACAGCACGATAGACCCATTGAGCAGAATTTCTCGCCAAAGACCGCTGTCGACGCGGCCTTCCTTGTTACCTGCCGTAACCAGCCACAACGCGGAAAGGATGGCCGGGGCCTCCATCGCTGCGGCGACAGCGACCATATAACCTTCTGCCGTTATCCCGCTGGTCTCCAAAACGGACGTCGCCGCAACAAATGTCACAATAGAGATCGAGCCGTAATGGCCTGCGACGGCAGCGGCATTGAGCCTGTCCATAGGCGTCAAAATGCGCAGTAAAACGAATGCGAGAAAGGGAAGCGCTGCAGAAAGGATGACACCGGTCAACAGCGTGAGGCCAAGCTTGGCGTCCACACCATGATCGGCCACACTTACGCCGCCTTTGAAGCCAATTGCGAATAACAAATAAATTGATAGAGCCTTTGCCGCCGCTTCGGGCACCGAGAGGTCTGATCGCGCCAAAGACGCGCAAAGCCCTAACGCGAAAAATAAAACGATGGGTGATAAGAGATTTTCGGCGGCCAGCGTTAAAATATCAGGCATCACAATGTCCAAAAGTTTGTTGGAAGGCATGTATAGACACTGACCGCAAGATTGAAGCTTTTTGCCAATCTTTCTTGTGTTCGACTATGCGATTTCACACGCTTACGAAAGTACTTGTCATTCCACCGTACTGCGCAACAAAGCCTTCATCGAAGTTGGCAACGCTTAGTTGTTTAGAAAGTTCCCTTTGGTTTGCACCAAAAAAGTCTCCAGGCAAAATAAGGTTGTCGGAACTCGCGATGACCATTTGTGAGGTGCCCGACCGGTCGCGCGTTTTTTGAAACAGGGCTTGTCGCTTTCATATCCGCCTGATTTCCGGTCCCTAAACCCATCAATTACGAAGTCTGGTGGAGATTTTAGGTTTTCCATCTCTGGTGCTTGCGCCTTGGTCAAGCGAGACGCACCGAATTTGCAGAGAATTCGAAATATAAACTCACTTGCTGGAAACCAATTGAGAACTTCAATGGTTCATTCTGCGTCGTCTAAACGTGGGTGTATTTTGGGGTTTGACGTTGAAACAGGTTACCCTTTTGGAACAAAGAGAGACTGTACGGTTGGATTCCGTTCGGCTTGAGCAGCTTTATGTGCAGTTGGGGGAGGCGGGAGCTGAGGATGTTGTCTGCCGCGCGCTAGAAGAGCTTGCCACGCGGCTTTCTCATACAGAGAGATTTTTCCGCGAAAAGCGGCACGTTGAGCTGCGAAAAAGCGCGCGCAGTTTAATCGCTATTTCTGATCAAATCGGTATGGCCGCGCTTGCCCGGGTTGCGCGGGATGTGACGTATTGCATTGACGAAAACGATCAAGTTGCGCTCGCAGCAGTTTTGGCGAGGCTTTTGCGTATCGGCGACACATCGCTTCATGAAATCTGGGATTTGCAGGATTATTCTGTCTGAGGGATTGCAGGTGCCGTTCAGCAAGCTAGGCTAGTCTCTACCATGTGTAGGGAATGCCATGCCACTCACCTTTGCTGATAACGTCGCCGCCAAACCGCTTTATGTGCTTGAGCAAGACGCGCTTGCCGGATGGCTCGAGACCCAAGATGAGACCGTTGCAACATGGGTGAAGGCTTCAGGCTTTTCTGCTGGTTTGGGGCAGCACGCGCTTTTGCCGGATCCGAACGGCGAAGTTCGGGGTGCTTTGGCAGGCTATGGAACGGCGAAAACGCGGTCACGTGGCCGGTTTCATCTCGCGGGAGTTGCATCTCAGCTACCTGAAGGCACCTATTATTTCGAAGGCCTCGCGCAAGAGCACCTGGAAGAGGAAGCTCTCGGATGGCTTTTGTCGGCCTACAGCTTTGACCGATATCGCGAACAGAAAGCCGTAACGGCGTGTCTTGTTGCACCAAATGGCGTTGACGCTGCGCGGCTGGAGGCAATCGCGGCTGGAGAGTGCTTAACCCGAGACCTGATTAACACGCCGACGTTTGATATGGGACCAGCACAGTTGGAGGCCACCTGCCGGAAACTTGCAGAGACCTGTAGTGCTGGCATCTCTGTTGTTCATGGCGAAGAGCTTTTGGAGAAAAACTTTCCCTTGGTGCATACTGTCGGTCGCGCTTCCGCCGATGAACCTCGCCTGATCGATATGCGTTGGGGCGACGCAGGGCCAAAGCTTACACTTGTTGGTAAGGGCGTATGTTTTGACACCGGCGGCCTTAACCTTAAGCCTGGAGCAAGCATGGGCTTGATGAAAAAAGATATGGGCGGCGCGGCGACGGTGCTTGGCCTGGCGCAGATGATCATGTCTCTTGGCCTGCCTTTGCAGTTACGCGTTCTTATCCCTGCGGTGGAAAACTCCGTCAGCGCAAATGCCTACAGGCCCGGGGATATCCTGACCGCACGAAATGGCAAAACCGTTGAGATCAATAATACCGACGCAGAGGGGCGCTTGGTTCTCGCCGATGCGCTAAGCTATGCCGGTGAAGAAGAAAGCGATCTGGTAATCTCTATGGCAACGCTCACCGGCGCTGCGCGTGTGGCCGTAGGGGCCGATATAGCCCCCTATTTTTGCGATGATAACGAATTTGCACGGGCCTTGGACGCCGCAAGCGTAAAAGTAGCAGATCCGGTTTGGCGAATGCCGTTTTATGAGCCTTATGAGGCCATGATAGAGCCCGGCATTGCCGATCTCGACAACGCGCCCAAGGGCGGTTTTGCCGGTGCTATCACTGCTGCGCTCTTTTTGCGCCGTTTTGCGTCCGATGTACGCTACGTCCATTTCGATATCTACGGATGGAACGCGACTGCTGCGCCCGCACGCACCAAAGGAGGCGTCGGCATGGGCGCTCGCGCGATCCTTGAGGCCTTGCCGGAGGTGTTGGGTTTGTGAGCCAAACTACGGCGGATAGGCGTGTCCTGGCCTCGAATGGGGTTTACGCTGCCGCTGAATTGCGGGGTCAGGTAGAGGCCGAGCATTTTGTCAAAGGCGAACCTTCTCGCGTAGCGGTTCCGGTAGCGGATTTGTATATAGACCCCAAGGCTGAACGTTTAGACCGGCAATTACTATACGGGGATCGCTTTCGGGTTTTGCAGCAATTAGACGGATATTCTTTTGGCCAAGCGGAGCGGGGCGCTTACGTCGGTTACCTCAGAAGCTCCGATTTGACATCTTGGAATGAACCAAACTCCAAAGTCGACGCAAAGTCGACTTTGGGTTTCAAAGAGCCTGACTTTAAGTCTGCAAGTCCAATGCGCATTCCTATGGGCGCAAGCCTGCATGTGACCAAGCATGATGAGCGTTTCGCCGAAACCGATCTTGGTCTTTATGTCCCAACGCCTCATCTGGTTCGGATCGACCAATTTGCTAATGACCCAATAGAGATTGCACAGCAATTCCTGGGCACGCCCTACCTATGGGGTGGCAATTCCGATCTTGGTTTGGACTGTTCTGGTCTGGTGCAAGCTGCCTGTCTGGCCTGCGGAATTGATTGCCCTGGGGACAGTGACCAACAGCAGGCGGAACTCGGAATTCTCTTACCTCAGGAGGCGGCGCTGCAAAAAGCCGATCTCCTTTTCTGGAAGGGCCATGTTGCCTGGGTTTCGGACTCCGAAACAATTCTGCACGCAAATGCCCATCACATGGCTGTCGTTTATGAGCCGTTGACGGAGGCAATAGAGCGCATAGAGGCGCAAGGTGACGGGCCTGTTACCGCACGTAAACGACTGGAGCTACCTGCATGATCGATCCCTTTTTTCAACCGGTCTCTGGCATGGATCTACCACGCTTTGC
The DNA here is from genome assembly GCA_038531775.1 of Pseudomonadota bacterium. Classification (GTDB taxonomy): domain Bacteria; phylum Pseudomonadota; class Alphaproteobacteria; order Rhodobacterales; family Rhodobacteraceae; genus Roseovarius. The sequence continues at coordinate 231,589 of JBCBBI010000003.1, forward strand.
CGGCGTGCCCACCTTTATGCGCCTGCCACATGTGCCGCTCGATCATGCGCGTCTGGGTGATGTTGATGTGGGATTGATCGGCGTGCCTTGGGATAGTGGAACAACCAATCGCCCTGGTCCGCGCCATGGCCCGCGCCAGCTGCGCGATGCTTCCACTATGATCCGCGCCCAACATGCGGTCAGCGGCATGCGTCCTTTTGAAACCCTGAACTGCGCTGACTTGGGCGATGTCGGACCGAACCCGGCGGATATTGAGGACAGCATGACGCGTATCACAGACTTTTACGCGCGGGTTAAACAAGCGGGTATCAGGCCGCTCACCGCTGGCGGGGATCACCTTACCTCGCTGCCTGTCTTGCGCGCTTTGGCCAAAGATGGATCTCTTGGGATGGTTCATTTTGATAGCCACACAGACCTGTTTCATTCCTATTTCGGCGGGCAGATGTATACACATGGAACCCCCTTCCGCCGAGCGGTTGAGGAAGGTTTGCTCGATCCCAAACGCGTCGTGCAAATTGGCCTGCGGGGCACCATGTATGATGAAGAAGATCGAGATTTTGCCGCCGCCGAAGGTATACGTCTTATCTTGATTGAGGAGTTCTTTGCCCGAGGTGTCGAAGACGTGATGGCAGAGGCACGAGACATCGCGGGAGCACAGCCCACATATATTTCCTATGATATTGATTTCGTCGATCCTACCTTTGCGCCCGGCACTGGCACTCCAGAAGTGGGTGGACCCAATTCTTACCAGGCTTTGCAGGTTTGCAGGGAGCTTAAGGGGGTCAATATCGTAGGGGCCGATATGGTCGAAGTCTCGCCGCCATTTGACGCCTCAGGTAACACGGCTTTCCTAGGCGTGTCGATCATGTTTGAGCTACTTTGCGTGATGGCGGAGGGATCATGAACCAGATTGCAAATACCGATCAGGCCGAGTTCTGGTCTGGCGATCCAGGACAAGCCTGGACATCAAAACAGCCGTTTTTCGATGCCCTGCTTGAACCGGCTTTGAGCGTGCTTTTTGAAGCGGCGGGCCTAAAGCAAGGCGACCACGTGGTCGATATCGGATGCGGCACGGGCGCAAGCCTGCTGGAGGCCGCAACGAGGGTCGGAAAGACCGGCATTCTAACCGGTGTCGACGTGTCAACACCAATGCTCGCCAAGGCAGTGGAACGCGTTAAGAGCGCCGGTCTGAAAAACGTGCAATGCATCGAAGCGGACGCGCAGGTCTACGATATGACACCGTTTCAGGCCGATCATGTGATTTCCCGCTTTGGTGTGATGTTTTTTGAAGAGCCGCGTGCTGCTTTCGCCAATATAGCAACAGCTGTAAAGCCCGGCGGTCAGCTAAGTTTTGTCTGCTGGGCTGCGTTAAGTGAAAACCCGTGGTTTGAGATGCCTGCCCGGATCGCCAAAGAGGTCGTTGGCACACCGCCCCCGCCAAATCCCCGCGCGCCCGGACCAATGGCCTTTGCCGATCAAGCCTATATCAAGGAAATACTCGAAGCTGCGCGTTTTAAAGATGCCGAGATCACCGAGATTGCCAGAGATCTCACACCGAAAGGCACCTGTGACGAGGTCGCCAATTTCGCCGCTACAGAAGGCCCCGCAATGCGTGTTGTGCGCGAGATGAACGGCACAGAAGACGACATTGCTGTCATAGGTGAGCGTCTTGTTGAGGCTTACGCGCAATTCGATACGCCAAACGGTATGCGCGTGCCGGCACTTTTCAATGTGGTAACGGCGAAACGCTAAAGCCCGACTTGCTTTTTGCCAAAAATTTCCTGAGGGAGTGCGAGGGGGCGAAACCCTTCGCATCGGTCGGATAGCGCAAAGCGATATTCGAAAACTTTAGCGTGACCGCAGCTGCTGCAGCACTTGTTTGGATGGAAAGCCGTCCTGCTCAACGCCAATCGACCTTTGAAAAGCGATAATCGACTTACGAGTATTGGGCCCAATAATACCATCGATTTTTTCGAGAGGGTAACCGCGCTGCTTGAGTTTGCGCTGTATTTCCTTGCGCTCCGCAAAGGTAACTGGCTCATAACCGCGCGGCCAAGCGGTTTGAATTTCTGTTCCGCCGCCAATTCGGTCTCCCAGATGACCCACGCCAATCGCATAGGCATCGGCATTATTGTAGCGTTTGATGACGTCAAAGTTCTTGAACACCATAAAGGACGCACCAGCCTGGCCTGCGGGTCGCAAGATGCGTGCCGCACCATAATCGCGCACCGGTCTGCCGCTCATATCCACAATCCCGCGCTTGGCCCAATCTGAGGGCAGCCGTTTGGTGTCGCCAGGGTTGACCGACCGTGGAACCTGCACTTCCACGCCCCATGGCATGCCCGAAACCCAGCCAAAGCGTTTAAGATAGGCCGCCGTGGACGCCAAAGCATCGCTTGGATCCTCTGACCAGATGTCACGCCGTCCGTCGCCGGTAAAATCTACTGCATAGGCCTGAAACGAGGTTGGGATGAACTGTGTGTGTCCCATCGCCCCGGCCCAAGAGCCTTTCATATTCTCAGGTCGTGTATCTCCGGATTGCAGGATTTGCAGTGCCGCGATCAGCTGTTTTTCAAAAAATGCCCCGCGCCGCCCGTCAAAGGCCAATGTTGCGAGAGCTTCGATCACCGGGATATCACCACGACGATCCCCATAGCGGCTTTCTAGTCCCCAAACGGCCGTGACAACCTCTTTCTCGACCCCGTATTTGGCCTCAATCCGCTCCAGCGTGCGCCGGTTCCGCTTTAGAGCCTTGCGGCCCAAATCGACTCGTTCCGGTGAGGCGGCGCTATCGAGATAGTCCCAGATCTGTCGTTTGAATTCTGCCTGATTGCGATCAAGCTTTATGACGCTTTCATTATAACGCACGCCTTTGAAAGCGCTGTCAAACACGCTCGAAGATATGCCGGCGCTGCGTGCACGTCCGCGGAACCCTTTGATCCAGTTATCAAAGACCGCGTCAGAGGTTGAAATCGGCGTGGCGCGGGATGTACTTGTCTGAAAAGGGCGCAATTGCGGGCGTAAAGATCTGCTGGTGGCCAATATGGTTGTCGGCGAGTCTTCTGCAGACTTCTCTTCAGGCTTCGCCTTAGGCCGAAGGGAAGTTTCTGGCGCCAAAACCTCTGCCATCGCAGGCACTGCGATAACAAAAGACAGCACGATAAACGCGCGGATCAACATTGCTCAGCCCCTTTATTGTTTTTCTCAATATAAACTGAAAACCGTGGTGCAAAAACCCGGGATCGATAAAATTGATCGAACAAGCGAAGAAGTGATCAGCGTCGCCGACGGGTTACTTTTCGGCCCTTTCGCGGCGTTTTGCGTTTGTCTTTAGAACGGCGTCCCTTTGTATTGGAAGGAGCTTTGCCATCTATTTCTATAAGTTCGAGCGCCAGACCGCCTGTAACGGGCGCAGCTTCGGCAAGCCTGACAACAACGCGCTGGCCCAGACCGATTTCGATCCCGGTCACATCGCCGGTCAGCGTACCGCGATCCCGGTCAAAGTGGAAATACTCTGATCCGAGCATCCGCATCGGGATCAGGCCATCGGCACCTGTTTCATCCAATCGTACGAACACACCAAATTTAGCAATACCGCTGATCCGACCGGAAAACGCCTCTCCGACACGCTCGGACAGAAAACTCGCCAGATATCTGTCGGTTGTGTCGCGCTCTGCCATCATAGAGCGGCGCTCAGTCTCGGAAATGTGCTCTGCCGTGGTGCGCAGCTTTTCGAGGTCTGCGGGGCTCAAACCGCCATCGCCCCAAGCATGCGCCGTGATCAACGCCCGGTGCACGATAAGGTCCGCATAGCGGCGGATTGGCGAGGTAAAATGCGCATATGATTTCAGAGCAAGACCGAAGTGGCTGAGATGCGCAGGCGTATAATAGGCCTGTGTCATGGCGCGAAGGGTCGCCAAATTCACCGTCTCGGCATGGTCGGTACCCGCCGCCGCGCCGAGCAGTTGGTTGATATGCGAGGTCTTCAAGACTTGACCCTTTGCAAGTGGCAGGCCTGCTGCGTCGGCAACATCGCGCAGTGTCTCAAGTTTTTCCGGGCTGGGCTCTTCATGGACGCGAAAAAGTAGGTTTGTCTTTCGTGCGATCAACGTCTCTGCGGCGGCGACGTTGGCCATCACCATAAAGTCCTCTATCAGACGATGCGCATCGAGCCTGTCGGCGAAATTAACGGATTCCACCTTGCCCTCATCGGAAAGGATCACCTTGCGTTCAGGCAGGTCGAGGTCGAGCGGTTGGCGGCGTTTCCGCGCCTCGCAGACGACGGCATATGCGGCGTATAGCGGGTTGATCACGTCATCCATGAGCCGCTCGCATTTCTCGTTTGGCGCGCCATCGCGGGCCTGCTGTACCTCGAGATAACTGAGCGATGCTGGCGAACGCATGAGGCCGCGATGAAAGCTGTGATCGAGCTTCTCACCATGGGCATCTACGCGCATGCGCACCGCGATACAGGCGCGCGGCACTCCTTCGTGCAGAGAGCACAGATCACCGGAAAGTCGGTCTGGCAGCATCGGTACGACGCGATCAGGAAAGTAGCTTGAATTGCCGCGTTTGCGTGCTTCTTCATCCAAGGCAGAACCGGGCGTGACATAGTGGGCGACATCCGCAATCGCGACCCAGATGATGTGCCCGCCCTGGTTCTTGGGATCAGTGTCAGCTTCGGCAAATACGGCGTCATCATGATCACGGGCGTCGGCTGGATCGATCGTGATCAGTGGGACATCCTGCAAGTCTTCACGCCCATCAATGCGCGCCGGTAACATGCCGTCAGCCTCTGTGATCGCTGCATCGGGAAAGTCATCTGGAATACCGTGCTGATGTATCGCGATCAGTGAGACCGCTTTGGGCGCGGTTGGATCGCCCAGCCGCTCCACAACCTTGGCTCGCGGCAGACCCATCCTGTCCTTTGGCCCGGTTTGCTCTGCCTCGATCAACTCGCCGTCTTTAGCCTCACCGGTGGCGCTAGCGGGAACGACCCATTCCTGCGTGTCGCCCTTGTCAATCGGCTGAATTCGCCCGCCTTCGGAGCGTTTTTTGAATATTCCAAGGATCTTTTTCGGATTGGCACCGATGCGGCGGATTAGACGCCCTTCATAGTGATGCGTCTCATCTTTGACCTCTTGCAGCCGCGCGAGCACGCGGTCGCCCTCGCCAAGCGCGGGATCGGAAGCGCGAGGCAGGATCAATATTACCGGCTCTGCGCCTTCACCTTGCCACTCCGGTGGTCGGGCCAGAACCTCCCCATCAGGTGTAAGTCCAGTCACCTGCAGAACGCTAACGGGTGGAAGTTTGTCGGGATCATTATAGGTCTTGCGGCGCTTTTCCAGATGGCCCTCGGCCTGTAGCTCTTTGAGCATGCGCTTAAGATCAATCCGCGCCGCGCCCTTTATGCCAAAGGCTTTGGCGATATCGCGCTTGGAGGTCAGCTTTGGGTTATCCCGGGTCCATTGCAGGATCTGTTCTTTGGTCGGCAATTGGCTCATGGCGTTTGCCTAGCATTTGCTTGAGCTGTCTTCCAGCGTTGCAGATCATCCAGCGTGTCGACATCATCAAGTGTGTCTATGAGCTCGAAACGAGCTCCACCAAGACTTTTGATGCTATCGCCAAGAGCGTGTTCGCTGGACCATCTTACGTTGTCAAAAAGAGACGGCGACATTTCCTGCGTCCGCTTCATTCCGACAAGCCAATAGCCGCCATCTGGCGCGGGGCCAAATACGCATTCGTTCGTGCCAAGAGCGTCAAAGGCTTGTTTGATGTGACCCTTTTCTATTCCCGGAATATCGCCTCCAATGATGCAGACAGGGCCGGAAGGCAAAGTTGAAAACACGTTCCTCATGCGTGTGCCGAGGTTGCCAGAGCCTTGAGGGACGCGGGCAAAATGCCGCGGCCATACGCGGCTTTTCACCCCTTCGTTATCAGGTGCTACAGCAAGCAAAATTTGCCAGCGCGGGTCTTCCAGCCGCCTTAATAGCGCCGCAGTTTGATGGCGAAACCACCATGCTGCGCGTGTCATTCCGATGTCTTTGCCGAGCCGCGTCTTCACACGACCAGGGCGCGGCTCTTTCAGCATAATCACAAGCTGACTGCGGATCATTTGAAGTAATCGTTCAGGATGCGCGAATAGATTGCTGTGAGGGTCTTGATTTGCGCGGTCTCTACCCGCTCATCAACTTGATGCATGGTCTGTCCGACAAGGCCAAATTCGACCACTGGGCAGTGATTTTTGACAAACCGCGCGTCTGAAGTGCCACCCGACGTTGAGTGAACCGGTTTTACACGTGTTTCTTGTTCGACGGCCTCGCTGACTAAGTCCGAAAGTTCGCCGGGCGGTGTGATGAAACTCTCGCCTGAGATTTTTATTTTCATCTCTGCAGCGACGTCAAACTCGGCCGTCACGCGGTCAAGCTCTTCTTGCATCCAACTAGAAAGACTTGAGCCGCTATGAGCATCGTTGAAACGAATGTTCACTGTGGCTCTACAGGATGCCGGGATAACATTTGTCGTTGGATTGCCGGTATCAATATTCACGACAGCCAGTGTGGACGGGTCAAAATGCGCGGTGCCCTGATCCAGTTCGGTAGTCGACAATCTGTCCATCAGTCGCGCCATCGCGGGCAAGGGATTTTTTGCCAAATGTGGATAGGCTGCATGGCCTTGAACGCCGGTCATTGTGATGAAGGCTGAAAGTGAGCCGCGCCGGCCGATTTTCATCATTTCACCCATTGTGTTTGGGCAAGTAGGTTCTCCGACGAGGCAAACATCCATTTTTTCGCCTTCGCTTTGCATCCAATCCAATAGAGCTATCGTACCGTGTTTGGCGTCACCTTCCTCATCTCCCGTAATTGCCAAGATCACGGCACCCTCCGGAGATTTTTCCTTAACAAAATCGACCGCCGCCGCCACAAATGCTGCAACAGCGGATTTCATATCGGTCGCGCCTCTGCCCCAGATATGCCCTTCTGCTTCTTCGGCACTAAACGGAGGAAAACGCCAAGCTTTTTCATCGCCCACGGGAACCACGTCTGTGTGTCCATTAAAGCCAAAACTCTTGGTCGCGCCTTTCTTGCCCCATCGGGCAAAAAGATTGGCGATGCCGCCTCGATCGACGCGTGCGCAGACGAACCCGGCTTGGCTCAACACGTCTTCCAAAAGCTCAAGAGCACCACCCTCTTCGGGTGTGACTGAAGCACAGCGAACAAGCGCTTTGGTAAGCTCAATAGGGTCGGTTCTCATGCGAAAGGTGTAGCAGTCTTTAGCTCAACTACAACCGTTGGGACGGACGTGTTGCTGAAAGGCCAACACCGGGTTTGCTGGACGGACGGAAATGCTTAACAAAACCCACCATTTATGATAAACCGACGCAAAATAGACCCGAGGCAGGGCACGAGCAGAAATACAGAGGGTGAAGTGTTAAACAAAGGGCTGGGCCTTTGTCGTAACGGATTCAAATTCCTTTTTCTTTTCTTCGACGCGCCGATCTCGAAAAAGGGTGGGACAAAGATATGGTTGCTGGGGTTGAGCTACCAATTAATACGAGTGCGACGGCTATACAAATGGCCGAGGCGATCTTTGGCGACGGCGTAACGGTCGTAAGTGCATCCTACACGGGGGATCCGGACTCATCTGGGATTTACACTGATGGCGATGCAATTGCGCCTGACGTAACACCTTCTGACACGGGCGTTTTGTTCTCTACAGGTGATTTGAGCGGTTTCACCAACAATAACCCGGCTGAGTCAAACCAGGCCACAAATACGACAACAGCATCAAGTGGGCCAAACAACCTCGCCGATTTCAACGCGGCTGCTGGCGCAAACACATTTGATGCATCATTCTTGGATGTCGACTTCATTCCTACCGGCAACCAGATGACCATGGAGTTTGTCTTTGCCTCAGAAGAATTTCCGGAGTTTGCAACCGGAGCATTTCAGGATTTCGTAGGGGTTTGGATCAACGGAACCTTCGTGGAGCTCGGCGTGGGCGATGGTGACATTGATCCAGCGAACTTGAACGCAGGATCCAACGCCAACCTTTTTGTCGACAATACGGCCGATCAGTTCAACACCGAGATGGACGGCTTTACGCTGACCCTGTCGCTCACAATTCCTGTAAACAGTGGCGTAACCAACTCAATCCGGATTGGTATTGCTGACGTCGCGGACAATAACTTTGACTCGACGTTGTTAATCGCTGGCGACAGCGTGCAGACCACACTGGTTGCCAATGACGACACGTCGAACTTGTTTCCTACGGGTTCAAGAACACTGGATGTTTTGGCCAATGATGTGAACGCAACCGGCGGCACACTTTCGATCAGCAAAATCAATGGCCAGGACGTACCTCCAGGTGGCGGTTCGTTTGTTCTAGCTACTGGCCAGACGGTCACCGTGAATTCTGATGGTACGATTACCGTGGATGGCGATGGCGATGTAGAGACGGTCAACTTTACCTATGAGGTCGAAAGCACGACAGGCGCGACCGATGTAGGCTTTGTCACGTTGAATTCCGTGCCATGCTTCGTATACGGCACAATGATCATGACTGAGCAAGGTGAGCGACCAGTAGAAGACTTGCGCCCCGGTGACATGATTCTGACCCGGGATGAGGGATTTCGCCCGTTGCGATGGGTTGGGAGCAGAGAGGTCGCAGGCAAAGGTGATTTTGCCCCTATTTGCATTCGTGCCAATACTTTTGGCAAGCATGAAGAGCTTTGGCTTTCACCACTGCACCGGGTCTTGGTGCGTGATAGCCTTGCGGAGCTTTTGTTCGGCGAGGCCGAAGTGCTGGTTGCTGCTAAAGACTTGGTCAATGATCACAGCGTGCGGCGCATAGAGCAGACGAAAGTTGGTTATTTCCATCTTCTGTTTGACCGCCATCAAGTTGTCTTTTCCGAGGGTTTACCGACGGAAAGCTTCCTGCCAGGGCCACAAATAAAGGACAGTTTTGAGGCCGACATCCTTGCAGAGATTTGTACACTCTTTCCCGAAATCGACCCCGAAACAGCAGAAGGATATAGCCCGGCGGCGCGCCGAATGCTGCGCCAGTATGAAGCACAGCTTCTGTCTCAGAAATGGGTGGCGTGACGCATGGCTTGGATCGGATTAAACGACAAACATGTGCATTGGTTTAAAGCCCGCGGTCAGAGCCCTTCTGTGAGTTCTGGCTGGTTGGTGCGTGGTAGTATTGTTGTAGAGACGCGCATGTCGGCGGACGCACGCCCGCAGACACTACTCGCCTTTGCGCGGAACTATCCGGAAAAAGGGCGTTTTTCTTTGCAGGCTTTGCCAAGGGGCGGTCTTGTCATGGTCGATGCGGCCGGGGATGAAATTGTCCACGCAACGCTGCCTTATGTCGCCGATGGCCGGCTCGATGCGCTTTTGCTGACCTATTCATGGGATCTCGATACAAATTGGGCCCGGCTCACTTTGCAGCGGCCGGAAACTGATGAGCTGCATTCCGTTGAACTGACAGCGCCTATTGCGATGCGGTTGGAAGAACTTAACGCAGCCATTGGACTTGGTTGTGATTGCGAGACCGATGAAGAGGTATCCTTTGTGGCCGTCTCTGACGCGATTGAACCTGTTGGTCCGATGCCCGCGCTTACGTCCAGGGTTCCAATCCATACACCAACCGGCACCAAAGAAGCAGGGCGTGTGTGTCGGGGTGACCGGGTGCTGACAAATGAAGGCAAGGCCGTACCGGTTTTACAGGTGATTAAACGCACGGTGCCAGCCCGGGGAAGTTTCCGCCCTGTTCGCTTGCGAGCCCCCTATTTTGGTCTTCGCCAGGATATTGTGCTTGGTCCACAGCAGCGACTTGTAATGAGCGGTAGCCAAGTCGAATACTTGTTTGGTCGTGAAGCGGTGCTTGTACCTGCGCGACATCTGGTGAATGACCGCTCGGCCTTTTTGGCGCGCGGGCCCGACCTCGTTACCTATTATCATCTGCTGCTGCCGGGTCACGAGGTTATCATGGCTGCAGGCTGTCCTATTGAGAGCCTCTACCTCGGTCGTCTGCGCCGCAAACCAGAAGCAATAGCGGCAAGCCTTCTCGCCCCGTGCGACCGATCTCGCCTACCAGAACACCCCAAGCCTGTCTGGCCGGTTCTGAAACCGTTTGAGGCGGTTACCTTGGCGATGACACGGGCGGCTTGAAGTAAGTTCAAGCATTCTTAGATGTTGACCCGAACCAAGAGGGTTTTCAGGTGAAATCGACGAATACCTTGAGGTGTCGTTTATATCTGCGCGGCATGTGTGACCTAGATTAACGCAACCGTTTAAAGATGCTTACCAACATGATGCGGACAGACGTCACGTGGGTTACACTCAGTCAGTAAAAAATTCAACTCTCGAAAATAAATAGGAAAGTCTGCTGGTAAGTTTACCGCACTCATGATCTTTTCATTCTAATTGTATCTTGATCGGGATCATCGAAAGCAGCTCGGAATATTCTGATCAAGTTTGGAATGAAATCCATCAAACCACTGACAAAGCCACTTAGACCATACGAGCCCTTGAGGCGTTCTACCGTGTAATGTGCAACAGAAGGCCAATGCTTGTCTGTAGCTAATTGTCGAAACGCACGTAGACAGAAATCTCTATCAGGATAGGTTACACGTTGTTTCCAATGAAGTATGGCGGAGCGATATGCTGCCAAGATATACATCCTACCGTCTTCATTTTTTGCAGCTAAATACGCTTCATCAGCCTCGTCAAATCGATCTTCCAGCTCATACGACAACCCGATGTAGTACATTGCATCATGGCGCCAAGAAGTAGCGACGTCCTCAAGCAATGCTCTACCCGCAGCGGGATCAGTGTCCGCGTCACCAAAGCAGAGATCAAATCCCTTCTCGAACAAACTCTCCATCAACTAATATATAGTTCCAAGACCTACCATTTAATACTGGCACTGTATGGAGAAAGTGTGGTCGCGCTGCGGAACATCGGTTGAAAAGGGCTAAAAACCGACCCTTGCGGTATGCCTTTTATCCCTCTGGTTGCCAGCGACTAAGTGAGTTCATCGCGAAAAAACAAAGCCGTCCAGCTTGGTACTGGGCCTTCCGGCGCGGCGTGGGTTTTCACCCACCCTACGTATTTGCCCCAAGTCTAGTTCTCATCATAAAACGGCGTCATTTGCGCCACGATAACCGCATTTTCATCGAGCGCTCGCTGCATCAATGCCCGCTCTTCTTCGGTTATGTCGTGCCCCTCTTCCTCGCGTTCTGCGAGGCTACCGTAGCCTGTCACATTCAAAGGTGCGGTATCCGCTTGCTTCAGTATCGCAACCGCCTCACGCACAGCCTCCGCCTCATCATGGCCTGCCGCATAGACCATCAAAGCGCCGCCGGTTGAACCTTCTGGTAGCCCGTCACCGGCCTTGCGGCCAATCTCGACCAGAAGCGTGAAAACCTGCTGCGGCTTTTTATCCTTGGACATGGGAGAATGCGCGTCTCAGTCGCGCAGCAATTCATTGATCCCGGTCTTGGATCTGGTTTGCTCATCGACCCGCTTCACGATGACAGCGCAATACAGGTTAACGTTATTCTTAGACGGCATGGAGCCCGCCACAACAACCGAGTAGGGTGGCACTTCACCATACATCACCTCGCCGGTTTCACGATCCACGATCTTGGTGGATTTGCCGATGAAAACCCCCATGCCGAGCACTGAGCCTTCGCGCACGATACAACCTTCTACAACCTCGGAACGCGCCCCGATAAAGCAATCGTCTTCAATGATCGTAGGCCCTGCTTGCATCGGTTCGAGCACACCGCCAATTCCAACGCCGCCGGAGAGGTGCACATTTTTGCCGATCTGGGCGCAGCTTCCAACAGTGGCCCAAGTGTCGACCATGGTACCCTCATCAACATAGGCGCCAAGATTGACGAAAGACGGCATGAGCACAACGCCGGGCGCTATAAAGGCGGATTTACGCACGATACAGTTGGGCACGGCGCGAAAGCCCGCGGCCTTCCACTGATTGTCCCCCCAACCGTAAAATTTGCTATCTACCTTATCCCACCAAGTTGAGCCCTGTGGGCCGCCCGCTTGCGGTTCCATATCCTTGATCCGAAAGCCGAGGAGTACTGCTTTTTTGGCCCATTGATTGACGTGCCAGCTGTTGTCTGATTGCTTTTCGGCCACGCGCAGGGTTCCGCCGTCAAGAGCGTTCAGCGTATCCTCAATGGCCTCTCGCATCTCTCCCTTGGTGTCTGGCGAGATCGTGTCGCGCGCCTCCCATGCGGCCTCTAGTGCGGTTTCGAGTTGTGCGATTGTCATCGTGTGGTCTCCGGGCAGTATGGTTGTATCAGGCCAATAAACCTCCACTGCTTTAGGCGCAAGCTTCGCGCCTGGCTAGTTTTTGAATGGATCGACTGACGGGTTGCCGCCGCAAACCAGAACTGCAACGCGCTCGTCCTTCACCGGTTTATAAGCGCCTGAGGTTAACGCCGCCAAAGCGGTGGCCCCGGCTGGTTCGACAAGCATCCGCAGCTCCTGCCAAAGCAGTTTTTGCGCGGCGTGAATATGATCGTCTGAAACTGTGACACAAGGCGTCGCTTGAGCTTTTGCAAGATCAAAGCAGATCTGCCCGATCTTTTTCGCTCCCAAGGCGTTTGCCGCGATGCCGGAGACTGCCACATCCAACGGCGCGCCCGACGCCAACGCGCTATGTAGAGCACAGCAATTCTCCGGCTCCACCGCAACGATCTTTCGCGCACCCTGCATCCAGGCCAATGCACCGGCAATAAGACCGCCACCACCCACAGCAATCAACACCGTATCCGCCTCAAGCCCCTGCGCCTCCCATTCTGCCATACAGGTGCCTTGGCCGATCACAGTAGCCTTTGCATCATAGGCGTGAATTTGTGTGGCCCCATGTTCCGCCTCAAATGCCACCGCCGCCTGCAAAGCCTCAGAATAGGCCCCGCTAACGACAGTCAGCGCTGCACCGCTACGTTCAATGAGCGCAATTTTTGCAGTCCCCGCAATTTCCGGCACAAAGATATGCGCGCGACGGCCAAGACTTGACGCGGCATGGGCTACCGCAGCCCCATGATTTCCGCCCGATGCGGCCACGTACCCACTCGAGGGTGCGTCTTGAGACAACATAGTGTTGAAAGCGCCGCGCGGTTTGAAAGACCCGGTATGCTGCATATGTTCCAGCTTCAGTTCAATCGGGTAGCCAAGGCCCAGATCGACAGTGATTACAGGCGTCTGCCGAATATAGTCTAGTATCCGATGACGCGCTCGGCTGATCTCTGCCCTCGATACATCCATCCAAATGCCCCCTTTCTTCCTGCTGAAAATATCCCCGCTGGAGGCATTTCACTTTTCAACTTTCTCAATCGATTTGTTCGATGTGCATACGCCAAAGTCAACTCGGCTCTTCCTGTTGTGGCTCTGACGTGTCAGTCTCTCTCAGACTGCGCAAAAGGTACAAAAGGACCGGAATATGAATATGACCCGCCGCCACAAAATGCGTTCCTCGCATGAGGATCTAGAAACAGCAAAGCTTACGCCAGACACGCCGCAGACACGCGCGCCTGCCTATCGCTTGGCTTTTTCTGATCCTGATTTTTTGTGCCAGGATGCGCTTCGGCCGGTTCGGCTACAGCTGGAACTGCTGAAGCCTGAGATGGTTCTCAACGAACGTGGCATTGAAAGTACGATCGTGCTTTTTGGCGGTGCGCGTATCCCGGACACGGCCCAAAAATCTGAGGCGCGGACGAAAACGCTTGAGGAGTTATCAGCTTTTTACGAAGAGGCGCGGATCTTCGCAAAAAAGATGACCGAGAAATCTATGCAAAGTGGTGGGCGCGAAGACGTTGTCGTCACCGGCGGTGGTCCCGGTGTCATGGAGGCAGGCAATCGCGGTGCTGCCGATGCGGGCGGTGCCTCAATCGGGCTCAACATCGTGTTGCCGTTTGAGCAAGCTCCAAATGAGTATATCACTCCAGAGCTTTGCTTTAACTTTCACTATTTCGCCATTCGCAAGATGCACTTTTTGATGCGTGCAAAGGCGATTTGCTGTTTTCCAGGTGGCTTCGGCACGCTGGATGAGCTGTTTGAATCTCTTACCCTAATTCAGACCCAGAGGATGGAGCCGGTGCCTTTCCTGCTCTTCGGCGAGAAGTTCTGGCGCAGCATTATCAATTGGGAGGCGCTGTCAGAAGCGGGTACGATTTCGCCCGAGGACCTCAACCTATTTCAGTTTGTCGAGACCGCCGATGAAGCGATGGCGATTATTGATAAATGGTATGCGGATAAGGATTAGCGACGACCTAATGCCCGTCAAACTCGCAAAGCGCATGCACATCCATGCCAAGCGCTTCGATGCGCTTGCGCCCACCGAGTTCTGGTAAATCAATTACGAATGCGCAGCCTAGGATTTCACCGCCTAGCCGCTCAACAAGCTTGATGCCCGCTTCTGCGGTACCGCCTGTGGCGAGCAGATCATCAACCAAAAGGATCTTCTCCCCGGCTGAAATGGCGTCATCATGCACCTCGACAATCGCCTCGCCATATTCGAGTTGATACTCCTCAGAAATCACTGCGCCGGGTAGTTTGCCTTTTTTACGGATTGGAACAAAACCAACCGAGAGCTGATGCGCCACCGCGCCGCCGAGAATGAAACCACGCGCCTCTAGGCCGACCACCTTATCAATTCGCATGCCTGCAAACGGGTGGAGCAATTGATCAACCGCGATGCGGAACCCACGCGGATCAGCGAACAGCGTGGTGACGTCACGAAAGACGATCCCCTCTTGAGGGAAGTCCACTATGGCGCGGATATAGTCTTTTACGGGTTTGGCCTCAGGCATAATTCAGCTCCAGCTTGCACTCCCAAATGTGGGTTTGGCGCAATAGGTGCTGTATTTCAAGGGTTCAGTGGGGCGGGGCGATCAAGCCGCCCGTTTTGTGGCCGCAGTCAAAAGCCCCATGCCGATCAGGGTGATGCCGCCGCCACGGGCCAACCAGATCTGAACATTGGGTCGGATAATCCGCTCTTTGAGCAAGTTGGCAGCAAGCGCAAACACCAGCGCGTTGATGCCCGCGATTATCACAAAGGTTGCAATAAGGATAACCGCTTGTGGCGCAAAAGCGGTCTGAGGATCGATAAATTGCGGCACGAAGGCGATAAAGAAGGTGTTGGACTTTGGATTCAGCGCGGTAACGATCGCCAGATCGCGGGAGACATTCATTGGCCGCTCAGTTTTAGTCTGCTTTATGAGCGGTGATGTTGCCAATCCGGCATGACGCAGCATGTTGACCCCGAGGTATATCAGATATGCCGCGCCCACCCATTTCAGCACCGTGAAAGCCAGCGCTGAGGTTAGCAAGATCGCACCGAGGCCTATCACCGATATCGTCATAGCCAGAAAGTCGCCCGTGACGACACCAAGGGCCGAAGCTACGGCCACCCGGCGACCTTGTGAGAGTGCGTAGCTTAGCACCAGAAGGATGGTAGGCCCAGGAATGATCAGCAGTACAGTTGATGCAAGTGCGAAGGAGAGCCAAACAGAAAAGTCCATGTCACAGAACCCTTCCTGCAACTACACTTAACTTCGTTACAACGTCCGGATCTCGGGCCTCGGGCGCAGTGATTATGGCGTATTCGAGCGCACGGTCACAGCCATGAGGGCAGGGTGCGCGCTCTTGATCCAACAAATCTGGTATTTTTGAGATCATCGACTTCGCCGCTTCCGCATTGCCGGTCAGTGTGGCAATGATTGCCGTTACATCAACTTCTCCATGGTCAGGATGCCAACTGTCATAATCAGTCACCATCGCAACGGTCGCGTAACAAATCTCTGCCTCACGGGCCAGCTTGGCCTCGGGCATGTTGGTCATGCCGATGACGTCACAGCCCCATTGTTCACGGTAGAGCTTTGATTCCGCCAACGTGCTAAATTGCGGACCTTCCATCGCGAGGTATGTGCCGCCAAGATGCACATCGACGCCGGCAGACTTGGCGGCCTCGAAACAGGCCTCCCCGAGACGTGGGCAGGTTGGATGCGCCACGCTCACATGCGCGACGCAGCCGGGCCCAAAGAACGACTTCTCGCGCCCGAAGGTCCGATCAATGAATTGATCCACGATTACAAAATCGCCCGGCTTCATCTCCTCTCGGAAAGAGCCGCAAGCAGACACGCTCACCAGATCGGTCACGCCGAGTGATTTCAGCGCATGAATATTGGCGCGATAGGGCAGTGATGTGGGAGAATGGACGTGTCTGCGTCCATGGCGGGGCAAAAAAACCATCGGGAAGCCATCGAAGCTACCGGTTAAAAGTTGATCAGAAGGCTCGCCCCACGGTGTCTCGATGGTTTTCCACTCTGCGTGTTCGAGACCGTCAATACCGTATATGCCTGAG
Source organism: Pseudomonadota bacterium (assembly GCA_038531775.1). Lineage (GTDB taxonomy): Bacteria > Pseudomonadota > Alphaproteobacteria > Rhodobacterales > Rhodobacteraceae > Roseovarius. The sequence goes on from JBCBBI010000003.1 coordinate 247,987, forward strand.
CCACCGATCACGCCGAGAACTGTCTTGGTCATTTGAAACCCTCCGCAGGTGCAATGGCACCCAAGCGCGACAAGGGTCAGAGCGCAAGGTCTAAATCAGATTCCCGTAGCTTAAGCAGCCAGCGTGCAAATATCTTTACCACCCAGAAGCGATGTAATGATGCGCGCCTCGCCAGCTTCGCGTACGCCAAAGCCGTAGCCGCGTAGGCGGAACTTCCACTCGCGTTCCGAGACTGCCAAATGACGCTCGCGCATTACAAAATCGCGGATCTCACTGTTAGAGCTATTTCTTTCCATTTTGCCCATCCTAACCATGTTTATGTTTCACCACGCTAGAAATGCGATGTGGCGAGACTTCACCTGAATTTGGACGGTCTAAGGAAAATTTGGGGGCAGAATTTCGAAATAAGGCAGACGCTCGGCTGCTCCAATGTTATCAAAACTGCCGCTTTTTTGGGTTAACGGCGCTATAGCAAGTTAAGGTGCAAATTCAGTGCAATACAAATTAAGGTCAGCCCACCGATCCAACCTAGGGCCTCTCTGGTTTTTGGGCTGCGATTTAACTGCTTTGCCATCGTACCCCCCAGATAGGCGACAATTAAATCTGCGGGCAGAGCCGTGAGCGGTACAATAACACCAAGTATCAAAAGCTGAATTTGCACGCTGCTGGCGGCGCCCGAGAATCCTGCATCGCTCACAAATGGAGGCAAGAAAAGCGCAAAGAAAAGAATCGTCTTCGGGTTTAGCAGCTCAACCACGACGCCTTGGCGAACAATGTGAGAGATTGACGCCTCCTCAAGCTCCTGGACTTTTAGTTGCACGCGCGCACTGGCTCGGGCCTCGCGGATCATGTTGATGCCAAGGTAAATGAGGTAAGCTGAGCCTAGGTATTTCAGGCTCATCAATAGCCAATCATATTTGGTCAGAACGGCTGCAAGACCAAGGGCGGTGGCAACTGCCAAGAGCGCACCGCCGAGCCCGAGCCCCAGAGCCGAAGCCAGTCCGGCAGCGCGACTTTGGCCGACACTTCGTGACAACACGTAAAGCATAGAAGGCCCAGGCGTGGCGCTCAGTGCCAGCCCAGCCAATGTGACGGCAATAATTGTCTCAATGGTCGGCATCTGCGGTCACCTAAATATCCAATCTGCTTTCAAAGGGATTTACGCTTTGCGTATTCTCGTTGAGCTGAGCCATGCTCGGTGGCCGCTCGTCCCTTAGGTAAGGAAAATCTCGAACCAGCATCTTCTCCAGATGTGCGCCTGCCTCGAAGGGCTCATACCGGCTCGGACTGGTTGGAGAAATTAGCTCGCTGAACGGCTCAATTATGGTGTCGTAATTTGCTGCCACGAAGTAAGGCAGAGAGTAGCGTTCAGGGCTTGTATTCAGCACCCGGTGTGGAGTGGAACGCAATATGCCATTGCTCCAAGCCTCTAACATGTCTCCAATGTTAACGACAAAAACGTTGTGATCCACAGGCACATCAATCCAGCGGTCGTCTCTTGTCATGGCCTGCAGGCCTTTGTTGAGCGTGTGAAGCAAAGTCAAACATTCATAATCAGTGTGGGCCCCCATATTGACTGATCTGTGATCTTTTGTACTGGTTTGCCGGACGTAATGGAGCAGTCGAAGTTGAGAGATAGGTTTGTTCATCTGTTGCGTGATCGCGCCTATCGGTAGGCCCAGAAAAATCTCCAACGATCGGCAGATCAGTCGACCTAATTTAGAAATTTCATCGTAGTAGCGCGAGACGGTCTGCTTAAAGCCGTCGAGCTCTGGCCAGACGTTTGGTCCGAGTAGCCGGTTTCCAGCTAAAAAATCGATGTCATCAAAAGGTAGGTCGAGACCTAAATCAAATGCTTCATAGTTTCGATTTTTCTCGTCAGGGTAATCACCTTTCTCAGTAAAAGGTACGTAGCCACGATGGTTTTTGCTGCTTCCGATATAGTATTTCCGCTTTATCTGGTCTGGTTGGGCAAAGAACCGTTTTGCTGCAGCATAGGTGTCATTGATCAATCCAAGGTCGATGCCGTGATTTGAAATGCGGAAAAAACCTAACTCTTGGCTGGCTTTCCCGATTTTTTCTGCCACTTTTTCAAATTCAAACTCTTGGCCAGACCGTAAGCCAGATACGTCAATCGTAGCGATATACCCCATAAAACCCCCTCCAGTTCTGTCGCTTTGATGAAAAATCCTTCATTTTTGCAGTATGGAATTATTTGACTGCGGCTAGCGACGCGGCGCTGGCTGGAAAATAAAGTTTGAACGTTGTTCCAGGGCCTGTGGAGTTCCCAACGGACACAGTGCCCCCTGACTGTTTCATAAATCCAAGAGCAGCGGATAAGCCTAGCCCACCGCCCACGGAATTGCTCTTTGTGGAATAGAATGGATCAAAAACTTTTTGACGGCGATTAAGTGGAATGCCACTTCCAGTGTCCTGAAAGCTGACACAGACGTAGTTTCCGGGTGCTAAATCCAATGAAAGCTGGTTGATATCCATTACCGAAAACCAGATGTTTTCTGTACTAATGCGAAGCTTTCCACCATGCTCCATAGCTTGATGGGCATTGATCATGAGATTGAGTAGGGTTGATTTCGTTGCACTCGGGTCGACTTTGACAGGCCAACTGTTTTGCGACAGGGCAAGATGTATTTCTGTACGCTCAGAAAAGATAAGCTGCGCCGTTTGCGATACCTGGCCGATCAATGAATCAAGATCAACCATTTCAGGGCGCAAATGCGATCTTTGCGCAAAGACGAGCATATCATCAACCAACTTTGCTGCATTTGCTGTCGCGTTTTGAGCAGATGTGAGAGGGCTGTTGGCCTTCTCGTCTTCAACTGCTTCTTCGAGTAGTTTGAGGTTGTTCGAGATGGTCGTCAGTAGATTGTCAAAATTTTTCGCAAAATCCCCGGCCAGTCGACCGATGGTTTCCATTTCCCTTGCTTCATAAAGTTGGGCCTGAAGTGATTTTCTATTGTTAACTTCTTCTGTCAAATCGGCATGCGATTGCACTAGGTCGCGATACCGTAGGTTGGATCTTTCAGCTTCCGCCAAGAGCTCTAGCTTTGCGGAGGTCATCGCCGCAACTGTCGTCAATATCTCGAGCTCAGTTGGCCCAAAGGCAAACGGTTCTGGGTGTTCGCAATCGATAACACCGACTATTCGGTTGCCGAAAACCATCGGCAAACAAATTTCTGAGCGGGCTTCCTGAGTGTCGGCGATGTAGTGCTTATCCTGACGTAAATCATCAATGATAATGGCTTTGCGATTTTGAGCGACGCGTCCTGTTATACCCTGTCCAAATGGAATTTTTAGAGGGTTAATGATACTGCGGCCAAACGGGTTTTTTTCGCCCATCGCTGCAACTTGAACCAGTTCCGTTTGTTCAGCGTTAGCCTTGTAAATTACACAATCAATAAATTTGAGACGTCCAACAACATTCTTTGCCACATACCAAAACAGATCTTCCTGACTTGGGATGTTCATAACATCGACTGCAAATGCGTTGAGCGTTCGTAGCGCGATTGTCTCATATGAATTACCGCTGCTATCTACAGCGGATTTTATAGACCCCAGCACGATAATCTTTCAGTTGTTACAACTTTTTGAAATACCGTATAGAGAGTAAAATTCAATTAAAAGTAACATTTATTTGGGTAATATGTGCTATCGGCTTCATGGTAAAAGGCGCGATAAATCTGGATAAAATAAATTAAGCATTTGTTATTAAAATTAAATTTTATAAGAATCTCGTCTCTACCTTAAAGTGTTAACGATCAAAAAGTGCGCCATTAAATGCGGCGCGACTGACATCCGAACTAGATTTGATGATTTTCACCTGTTGCGACGCATTAAAAGTGGCGGTCGGGCAGTTTCAAGATTTGCGATTTACCTTAACAGTTTCTTGTTGGATTAATCCTGAAATTCAAACAGGAAAAAGTTATGAGTATATACCAAATGCCTCTCGCAAAGCTTTTACTAGTGTGGGTTTTGATCGGGATTGCTCTTGCTTGGGGCTATGACAGTCAATCAGGATTTTCATATAGCTCA
>JBCBBI010000004.1:0-233939 GCA_038531775.1 Pseudomonadota bacterium
ATTGGGTTCGGGCGTGGGCGGTGGCGGCGTCGTCGTTGCCGTCGAAAAGGATGCATGAGCGCTCAAAACTGCCAACTTCGTCTGACGTCACCTCGGCTCCGTCCACGCTCATCAGGCATTGCGCTTCATTCACTGCCGCGCCGTTTGCTTCGGTCAATAAAACCGGCTGTTGCGCATCATGCGGCCCGCCTGCCCTGCCATGGGCCAGAAACCCTTCCTCCGGCCCCAACCATAGCTTTTCATCAAGCCAGTCGAGCCGCGCCTTATCCGTCCCGCGCACCAGCACGCGCCACCCTGCCCCGCGCGCTTTTTCCAGCAGCATCGGTAAAGTGCGCTCCAAAGATTGGCGCGTCAGATGATAGAAATAGACCGCGCCCATCAGCTCTCGTAGTGATCGGCCACGAGACGATTGAGCGCCATTACGCCCCACCCGGTCGCACCTTTGGGCGCGTAACCGCTCTCGGCACTCACCTTTGCCGTGCCTGCGATATCGAGGTGAATCCAGGCTGTGCCGTCTTCCACGAACCGTTGCAGGAACTGCGCGGCTGTGATCGAGCCCGCAGACCGCCCGCCTACGTTTTTCATATCAGCTACGTCTGATTTCAGCATCTTGTCGTACGCCTCACCTAGCGGCATCCGCCATGCGCCCTCGCCCTCCGCTTTGGCCGCGCGCAGGAATTTGTCACAGAAGGCGTCATCGTTTGAAAACACACCCGCATTCTCATGCCCAAGCGCGATGATGATCGCGCCGGTGAGAGTGGCCAAATCCACCATGGCCGAGGGTTTGTAATTCTGCTGCGCGTACCAAAGTACGTCGGCCAGAACCAAACGCCCCTCTGCATCGGTGTTGATGATCTCAACCGTGTCGCCCTTCATTGAAGTGACGACATCTCCGGGCCGTGTGGCTTGGCCCGACGGCATATTCTCTACCAGACCCACAAGACCGACGACATTGGCCTTTGCCTTGCGCAGAGCAAGCGCCTTCATTGTGCCGGTCACAACGCCTGCACCGCCCATATCCATGGTCATGTCTTCCATGCCGCCCGGAGGCTTCAGCGAAATACCACCGGTGTCAAAAACAACGCCTTTGCCAATAAGTGCCAGCGGCGCGTCACCCTTTTTACCACCATTCCATTCCATAACGGCCACTTTGGAGGGTGAAACGGATCCGTGCCCAACAGACAACAGCAAATGCATACCCTGCTTTTCGAGCTCTTTTTCCTCCAGGATTTTTATCTTTAGCCCCACATCCTTCAGCTCTGAAATTTTTTCCGCAAAGGCAGTTGTAGTCAGATGGTTGGCCGGGTCCGCCACAAGATCACGGGTAAGCCGTACCCCGTCCGTGACAGCCATCAAAGGCGCCGCATCGGCCTTAACTTCTTCAGGTTTGGAGACCATCATCGTAACATCGCCAGGCGTCTTGTCTTCGCTGGATTTGCGCGCCGTAAAACTGTAGCTGCGCAGCGCGATGCCATTGGCAAGCTCAGCCGCACGACGCACCTGACCGGCAGCAACGATAAGTGCTGCGTCGCCTTTGGCCCGCGCTAGGGCAACGCCGGCTTTGCGTGCCTCGAGAGCACTGGCGCCGCGATCAAGGCAAAGAACATCCACTGCCTTGACCTCCATGCCTGCAGGCCAGGCAAGCGTTGTCACCTTACCGGGTTTCATTTCTTCCCATGTGCTGCTTTCCACCAACCGTTTTAGAGCGCCTTTACACAAGCGGTTCACCCGACGCGCGGCCACATCCATTTTACCAGAAGGAGGGATAACCAAGGCAATGCGGCCCTGAAATTTCTCAAACTGGTCGATGTCAGTTTCTACAAACTCAATGGAAACCGCTTGGCTCATTCGGGGTGCTCCGTTTATCTGGGTGGGCGTAATGCGCCGAAACCTAATCTCTTGAGCGAGACTTGGCCAGAGCCTCTATTTGTAACGCCTATATCGTGCATTAACGGTTTTCCCTCTCGGACATTTCGGATAGCGTTTCTCAACGATTGGTTTGTTTCGGGGGATTTCGCGTGACCAAGTTCGACAGATATATGCTGTCGCAATTTATGGTGCTTTTTGGATTCTTCGCTCTCGTGCTCGTGTCGATCTTTTGGATCAATAAGGCCGTGCGTATGTTTGACCGCCTAATCGGAGACGGTCAGCCCGCCTGGGTTTTCCTCGAATTTACCGCGCTCACCCTGCCAACTGTGATTGGGGTTGTTCTTCCGATCGCAGCTTTTGCTGGCGCTGTTTATGTCACCAACCGAATGTCTTCTGAGAGCGAGCTAACGGTTGTGCAGGCTACGGGATACTCGCCCTGGCGTCTGACGCGGCCAGTGCTTGTATTTGGCATCATTATCGCACTGATGATGGGCGTTTTGAGCAACCTGCTTATTCCTAAAAGCCTAAGCCAGTTGAAAGTGCGCCAAGCGGAAGTCAGTCAGAATATCACTGCGAAGCTTTTGACCGAAGGCGAGTTTCTCCACCCGGCACCCGGCATCACTTTCTATATCCGGGATATCACGCCTGAGGGAGAGCTGCAGGCGGTGTTCCTCTCTGACAGGCGTCAGCCAGAGACAGTGGTGACTTATACATCTGCAAAAGCTTATCTCGTGCCCGAAGGAGGAGGCACGAAACTGGTTATGGTCAATGGGCTCGCCCAGCATTTTAGGCCAGAAGACGGTCGGCTTTTTACCACGAATTTTGATGACTTTTCCTACAACATCAGCAGCCTGATCACGCGCGGCCCGATCAATCTGAACAAGGTTGATTTTGCAAGCACTTACGAGTTGATCTTTGAGCCCGAAAACACAGCGAAGCGCACCCGCGTGAGCGTGCCTCAAGCGCTCTACACAGGGCATAACCGGATTGCGCAACCGCTGCTTTGCATAGTTGCGGCGCTTGTAGGCTTTGCTGCCCTATTGCTTGGCTCCTACAGTCGCTACGGTATTTGGTGGCAGATCGTCGTCGCTTTCACGCTTTTGGTGCTGATCAAAATGGTCGAAGGCGCGGTATCCGGCGCGATCCTTTCCAACGCCAACGCTTGGCCACTAATTTACTTGCCGACACTGGTCGGCGTGATGTTGACCGTGATCCTGCTATACCTTGCCGGTCGTCCGGGTGTGTTACGGCGTCTTTGGCCGTTTGGTCACGCTAAAACTGGTGCGACGGCAGGAGAGAGCCAATGATCCTGCATTACTATTTCGCACGAAAGTTCTTCGTTACGTTCTTTTTGATCTCGGTGGTCTTCGCCGTCATGCTGACACTGATCGATCTGGTTGATGAGCTTGGTGATTTTCCAAACCTTCCTTTTTTCGATGTGCTTGAGGTTGTCTTGTTGAATTTACCTCATGCCAATTACGAAATTCTACCGCTGGTTATCATCCTGTCAGCTGTTGCGCTTTTTCTGCGCCTTGCGCGTTCCTCAGAGCTTGTCGTTGTGCGGGCTGCAGGGCGCTCGGGCATGCGCAGCCTGCTGGCCCCCGTCTGTGTGGCAGCACTTATTGGGGTCTTTGCAATTACTGTTTTCAACCCACTCGTTGCAGCCTCATCGAAGCGCTATAACGACGTGGTCAACAATCACCTTGGCGGTGGTAGTAACGTACTTGCGGTGGCGGCGGACGGGCTTTGGCTGCGCCAGGGTACGCAAGACCAACAAAGCGTTATTCATGCAGAACGCGCCAGTTCAGATGTAGGCACGCTTTTTCGGGCTACGTTTATCAGTTTTACACCCGGAGGCTCGCCTATACAGAGGATAGTTGCAGACACTGCGACCCTGTCGGATGGTTTTTGGGAGCTCAAGAACGCAAAGATTTGGGATCTTGCGACCAATAAAAATCCCGAGGCCAGCGCGAGCAGACAAGCCACACTGCGTGTGCCGTCTGCGCTTACCCAGGACAGTATTATCGATAGTTTCGGCAAGCCTGAATATATTTCACTTTGGGATTTGCCTCGTTTCATAACGCATCTAGAAAACGCAGGTTTTTCGGCAAAACGCTATACTGTTTGGTACCATATGGAGCTTGCACGTCCTTTGTTTTTGGTTGCCCTGGTTATTGTGGCTGCCGCGTTTACGATGCGCCATGCGCGATTGGCAAACACCGGTATTTCAGTCCTGATTGCTGTCATGCTCGGCTTTACACTCCATTATATACGTAACTTCGCGCAAATTCTTGGCGAGAACGGGCAAATCCCGATATACCTCGCCGCTTGGGCGCCGCCAATTGCGTCACTTATGCTCGCGATTGGGATTTTGTTGCATATGGAAGACGGATGAGCGCACCGCGCGTGATACCCGCCATTCTGGCATTTTTCTGCATTTTAGTGGCAGCTTTTTGGCCTTCTTCGGGTCTCGCACAAGACCGCGAAAGACAACAAGTCAGCGTGGGACAGGACGCGCCTGCAATTCTCGTAGCCGACGATGTTTTTCTCTCTGGCGATGAGCAACTCATTGCGACCGGGAACGTTGAAGCCTTGTACGACGGCCGCAGGCTCAAGGCGCGCGAAATAAAATATGACCGGCCCACCGAGCGCCTAATCGTTAAAGGCCCGATCACCCTTCAAGAGCCCGACGGCACGATGGTTGTATTGGCCGACAGCGCCGAGCTCGACCGTGATATGCGCAACGGATTGTTGCGTGGCGCGCGCGTCGTCATGCAGGATCAACTACAGCTCGCAGCAGTTGAACTTGCCCGGGTTAATGGTCGCTACAATCAGCTTTTCAAAGCGGCGGTGACATCCTGTCGTATTTGCCATTCGGACAGGCCCCCCCTATGGCAAATCCGCGCCAGACGCGTGATTCACGATCAAGAAGAGCGTCAGCTATATTTCAATGATGCAATTTTCAGTATTTTGGGCGCCGATGTCTTTTATCTTCCAAGACTTCGATTGCCTGACCCAACGCTGGATCGTGCGACCGGGTTTCTTGTGCCGACAATAAAAAATTCGACAAGATTGGGATTTGGCGTCAAAATTCCTTACTTTATACGGATTGGCGACCATAAAGATCTCACGCTGACGCCTTATATATCCACCCAAACACGCACGATTGAAGCGCGGTATCGACAGGCGTTTCGCACGGGCAGGATCGAAATAAATGGAGCGATTGGCGAGGACGATCTCGGCGTCCGTGATACGCGCGGCTATCTTTTTGGCCGGGGCAATTTCAGACTTAAAAAAGGCTTCAGGCTCCGCTTCGACATCGAGGCCGTGACAGATCGAGCATACCTAGTCGAGTACGACATTTCCTCAAAAGACAGACTTGACAGCGAAATCGAAATCGAACGCGCCAGACGCGACGAATATATCAGATTTGCTACAACGATTTTTCAATCCGTACGTGATGGTGAAAGCAACTCGACACTGCCCAGTTTTGTATTGAATGGCGAATATGAGAAGCGGCGCGAACTGAACGGACCAATCGGCGGCGAATTACGGTTTGGCACTGTCGGCCATTTGCACCGTCGTTCATCAAACCTAAACACGGACGGAACCGATCTTGACATCTTTGCCGATGGAAGAGACGTTTCGAGAGTTACTTTTTCCGTCGGTTGGCATCGCACAAGTATCTTGCTCTTCGGAATATTGGCTCGGGCCGAAGCCGGGCTTGATCTTGATCATTTCCAAATAAATCAGGCCGGTGTTACCAGTGTGTCTTCCGCCACAGAGCTGACGCCAACGGTTGCGGTCGAACTTCGATGGCCGTTTCTAAAAAGATCGAACACCGGTGCGCGGCATATCATAGAGCCTGTTGCACAGGTTTCGTGGGTGGGCGGAAGCAATCCGGACATTCCAAACGACGAAAGCACAAGCATCGATTTTGACGAAGGCAATCTGTTTTCGACGTCACGCTTTACAGCGCCCGACAGGCGTGAACGGGGCTACAGTGCCGCCTACGGATTGATGTGGACGCGATATGGCAAACAAGGCTGGCAAAGTTCGTTGGCCTTTGGTCAAGTTGTTCGAGATGAGGAACAGATTGACCCGCGCGGCCAACCCAGTTTCACAAATTCCTCTGGTCTCCAGGACCGCTTTTCTGACGTGCTTATCGCCGGTCAATTGAAAACAGGGAACGGCTTCATGATTACCACGCGCGGTCTTTTTGATGATGGTTTTAGCACAACAAAGGCCGAAGCGCTCGCCAGCTGGCGTTCCGAATATGCGTCCCTTTCTGCGACTTATATTTGGTTACGTAGTGATCTGGCCGAAGAGCGTCCAGAAACTCTTTCCGAGTGGGCGATAAATACCAGCTACCGCTTCTCAAGGCATTGGACGGCGAAAGCAAATTGGCGATTCAACGTTGCCACCGACGAATCTGTCCGCGCAGGTCTCGGGCTGATTTACACAAATGAATGCGTTGAAATAACGATCGAAGGATCGCGGCGGTTCACCTCTTCGACCGTTCTTGAACCCTCAACAGATATAAGTATAAACGTAGAACTGCTTGGTTTTTCAACGCAAACAACCGATAAGAGCTATGTTCGGACATGCAAAAAGTAACACTTAAACGTCTGCTTTCACATGGAATTGCTGCCGTTTCGGTTGTGATCTCAGCGTGTCTTTTTACGCTTCCAAGGCAAGCGGATGCGCAGGACCTTTTTGAAACAGTGATAAAGGTCAATGATGCTTCGATCACACGCTATGAGCTGGAACAAAGAGCGCTCCTGTTAGAGCTTTTTCGAGCACCTGGTGACCCGGTACGCCTCGCCCGAGAGCAAATAATAGAAGACAGCCTGAAGGTTAACGCTGCCGCGCGGGATGGGTTGGTGCTTGATGAGGACGCTGTTGATCTTGGCGTTGAAGAACTCGCAGCACGTGCAGGTATCCCGTCCGAGGACTTTGTCGGCGCCTTGGCGCAAGCGGGCGTTGATGAAGCAACGGTGCGCGATTTCGTTCGCGCCGGGATAACGTGGCGCAACTACACGACGGCGCGATTTGGACCTCGTATCAGCGTATCAGAAGACGATATAGAGCGCGCGCGGATGAGCGTTTCGGGCACGCCAGGTGTTCGGGTTTTGCTGGCAGAAATAATCTTGCCCATTGACCCAGGCCAAGAGAGCTTTGTACGTCAGCAAGCCGAGCGCATCAGCGAAACGCGTAGTTTTCAACAATTTTCGTCCGCTGCTCGACAGCTTTCTGCATCCGGTAGCGCTGCACAAGGGGGTCGTCTTAACTGGCTCCCTATTACACAATTGCCCGCTGCACTACGTCCGATCATCCTTGCCCTTTCACCTGGAGAAGTAAGCGAGCCTCTCCCGATCCAAGGCGCGATCGCGTTGTTTCAACTCCGAGATATTGAAGAGCTGGATCAGCCCGAACGCGAATACGCAGCTATCGAATACGCGGCCTACTACATTAACGGTGGGCGGAGCGAACAAGCAAGGGCTCGCGCGGCTCGTGTCGCCGCTGATGTCGACACATGCGATGATCTTTACGGCATCGCGAAAGGACAGCCGCCGGAGGTGCTGGAACGCGGTAGCAAAGCGCCCGATGAAATCCCAAACGATGTGGCGCTTGAACTGGCTAAACTCGATACAGGAGAGACATCTGCCAATCTGACACGGGCAAACGGCCAGACCCTGGTTCTTTTGATGTTATGCGGGCGAACCGCAAAAACAGAAGCCCCCCCACCGCAACGTGGAGCAGAAACGCAACAAGCCGAAGCACAGAATGGTGAGGCCGAAGAAGGCAGCGAGGCAGCGGCACCCGCTGGTCCTACACCGGAGCAAATCTCGGCTCTTATCAGACAACAGCGCATCGAGAGCTTTGCCAACGGACTGCTTGAACAATTGCGCTCTGAGGCACGGATCGTCGAAAAGTAATGGTAGATAAACCTGTTCGGCCGATCGCGGTGAGTTGCGGTGAACCTGCAGGAATAGGACCAGAGATCATCGCCAAGGCCTGGCAAGAGCTGCGCGGCAAAATCCCCTTTTTCATGATTGGCTCGGCTGAGCATCTGCCCCCCAGTATACCGTCCCATGTCATTGACAAGCCTTCGGACGCAGTGCACTCGATGACAAAAGGCATACCGGTTCTGCCAGTCGACTTTCCCGGTGTCCAGAACCATGGAAAGCCTAACCCGTCCCATGCAGCGGGTGTTGTTGCGGCAATCGCGAAAGGGGCAGAACTTGCAGTATCCGGTGACGCATCCGCGCTCTGCACAGCACCGATCCACAAAAAGTCGCTGCAAGATAACGCAGGCTTTGCCTTTCCGGGCCATACGGAGTTTCTGGCGTCACTTGCGAATGTTGATCGCGTGGTGATGATGCTGGCCAGCGATATGCTGCGCGTCGTGCCCGTGACGATCCACATTCCTGTTAGCGAGGTCCAAGAAGCGCTGACGGCGCAAATCCTGGAAGAGACACTGCACATAACCCTTGATGGTCTTAAGCGAGATTTTGGCTTTGCTGAGCCACGACTTGCAGTCGCAGGATTGAACCCACATGCAGGTGAAGGCGGCAGGATGGGGCGCGAGGAGATCATGCTTATCTCGCCAGTGATCGAAAAACTACGCACAGAAGGCGCAGACATCTCGGGGCCACATAGCGCCGATACGATGTTTCATGCCTCTGCCCGCGCGCGCTATGACGCCGCGATTTGTATGTACCATGATCAAGCGTTGATCCCAATCAAGACGCTCGATTTCGATCGAGGTGTGAATGTGACCCTTGGCCTGCCATTTGTGCGCACATCACCGGATCACGGGACCGCGCTTGATATCGCAGGGCGAGACAAGGCCAACCCAAGTTCGATGATCGAAGCCTTACGACTAGCCGCGAAAATGGCCAAAGCACGCGCGCGATGAGTTCAATCGATACATTACCACCTCTCAGAGAGGTCATCGCAGAACATGGACTTTCAGCGCGCAAATCCCTGAGCCAGAATTTTTTGCTCGATCTGAATCTTACGGCCAAAATTGCTCGGTCCGCGGGAAATCTCAGCGAGTTTGACGTGCTCGAAATCGGTCCAGGCCCCGGTGGGCTAACCCGGGGTTTGCTGGCCGAGGACGCGCGACGGGTTCTGGCGATTGAGAAGGATAACCGTTGCCTGCCCGCTTTGAAGCAGATCAGAGATGCCTACCCTGACCGTCTCCAAGTGATCCAAGGAGATGCCTTAGCCCTCAATCCATTGGACCACCTGCGCGCACCGATCAAAGTGGTGGCAAACCTTCCCTACAACGTGGGAACCGAGCTTTTGCTACGTTGGCTCACGCCCGAGGCTTGGCCGCCATATTGGCAAAGCCTGACGCTGATGTTTCAGCGCGAGGTGGCGGAACGGATTGTGGCCACGCCGGGCAGCAAAGCCTATGGACGGCTGGCAATCCTTGCCCAATGGCGCTGTGAGGCGCGTATTGTGATGAGCCTGCCACCTGAGGCCTTTACTCCGCCTCCAAAAGTTTCAAGCGCCGTCGTGCATATACAAGCGCTTCCCAAACCGCGTTTTGAAGCTAATCGCACCGTGTTAGAGGCAGTGGTCGCCAAGGCCTTCAATCAACGGCGCAAAATGCTTCGAGCCTCGCTTAAAGGCGTTGCCCCGGGTATCGAGGATCTTCTTCAGAAGGCGGGTATCAAACCTACTGATCGTGCAGAGAATATCACACTGGAGCAATATTGCGCTCTTGCACGGCTTTTGTGATACTTTATTTGCGTGCTGCAAGGTGCAGATTATATTGCGTTATTCGGCCGCTTCGGAACTCTCGACCGTATCAGAATTATCTGCTGCATCTGCGGCTGGCATTTCCGCCTTTGGCTTTCTGCGGTTGCGTTTTGCCGGTTTCTCTTCGGGTTGGTTCTCTGGCGTTTCTACTAAACCCGATTCCGTGTCTGTCACAGGTTCCGCGATATCTGGCTGCTCCCCGGATCCTGGTGCTTCTGCTATATCGCCACCGTTTGATTCGCGTTCCTGGCGTTGCACGCGTTCTCGATCACGTTCTGCTTGACGCTCGCGGTTCTGACGTTCCTGCTCTTCACGCCGTGCGTCCTGCTCTTTCTGCGCTACACCCAACAACCGAAGATAATGCTCCGCATGTTGTTGAAAATTCTCTGTCGCGACCCGGTCACCTGCAAGTTGGGCGTCGCGAGCCAATTGATTATATTTATCAATGATTTGCTGTGGTGTTCCGCGTACTTTACCTTCTGGGCCAGAGCTATCAAAAACCCGGTTGATGACATTACCCATATTAGAGCGGTTGCGGTTAGACTTGTTCCGCGAACGTGACTTGGAAGATCTCATAATCTTGTAGTGAGCCTTGTTTCTAAGAGGCGACTGATCCGGTTCTTACCTTGTTTTGAACGCTCAGATCACTTTTCAGCTTGATATTACGTGGGATGGCCAACCCCGGCATCCTCTCCGTAAGTGCTTATCAATAAACATGGTGGCACACGATTCTCAAGGGAAAATGGCGTTACTTAGGTAAATTTGCGGTGTTCGGCCGTGTCTGGACGCCTAATCAGGCCTTTGCCCGATGACGACGCGGTCTCGGCCGTCGAGATCCTTGATAACCTCTATCGCCTTAAGCCCGGCCGTTTTAAACATCTCACTCACTTGCTGGCCTTGGCTTTGCCCGATCTCGACCATAAGCCAGCCATGCGCATCCAAATATGTGATCGCATGACCGCTGATTTCACGATAGGCGCATAAGCCGTCTTTTTCATCGGTTAGTGCAAGTCGAGGTTCATATCCTAACTCCGGTGCGAGGTGTGGCATTTCTTCCAAAGAAATATAGGGAGGGTTCGACACTATGAGATCAAAGCGGTCATCGACATCCGAAAACCAATTGGAGGAAATGAAGTTTGATTGGGCGTCCACTCCGACGTCGCGAGCATTTTGTTGCGCGATATCCAGGGCCTCCATCGAAATATCAGTACCAACACCCATAGTACCTTCCCGAGCGGCCAGCAGCGAAAGCAAAATACAGCCAGAGCCAGTCCCAAGATCAAGAACGCGCGCAAAAGGTCGCTTGAGAGCCTCTTCTACAAGCGTTTCGGTCTCGGGTCTCGGATCAAGAACGTGCGAATTCACGCGAAATTCATGGCGATAGAAAGCTCGTGTGCCTGTTATGTGAGATAAAGGCTCTCGTGCCGCGCGGCGCGACACAACAACCTCAAACCTTTCGGCAAGCCCCTTTGGCACACTGTCATGCATTATCAAGCCAACACGGTCACGAGATATGTTGGCCACGTGAGCCACTAGGAGCCGGGCTTCTCGTGGCGCATCTTCGATACCTGCGTCTTTTAAGACTTTGGTGGCCCGGTGAAGCACTACGCCAAGGTTTTCACTCACTGCGCCATCTCTGCGAGAAGAGCCGCTTGCGCGTCAGCGATGAGAGCATCCACGACTTCATCCAGATCGCCCTGCATCACCTGATCAAGCTTGTATAGCGTCAGGTTAATGCGGTGGTCCGTCATTCGGCCCTGAGGAAAATTATAGGTGCGTATACGCTCTGAGCGGTCACCAGAGCCAACCATAGCCGCGCGATCGGCAGAACGTTCGTCATGGGCGCGCTGACGCTCAAGATCAAAGAGCCGCGTTTTCAAAACCTGCATTGCAATTTCACGATTTCGGTGCTGTGATTTCTCGGAAGAAGTCACAACGATACCGCTCGGGATATGTGTGATCCGAACGGCGGAGTCCGTCGTGTTCACGTGCTGGCCACCTGCGCCAGAAGCCCGCATCGTATCGATCCGTATTTCATTGGCGTCGATTTGAATATCAACGTCCTCAGCCTCTGGCAGTACCGCTACTGTTGCGGCAGACGTATGAATACGACCGCCCGACTCTGTCTCTGGCACGCGTTGCACCCGGTGCACGCCGGATTCAAACTTCAGCCGGGCAAAAACGCCTTCACCGCGCACCTGCGCTACAACTTCCTTGATACCGCCAAGCTCTGTGGCGCTTTGCTCCAGCACGTCAAAGCCCCAGCCCTGTGCTTCGGCATAGCGCTGATACATACGCAACAAATCACCGGCAAAAAGCGCCGCTTCTTCGCCGCCTGTTCCAGGGCGGATTTCCAAGATCGCGGGCCTCGCGTCCGCTTTATCACGCGGTAACAGCGCAAGTTGAAGCTTTTCTTCCAAACCTGGAATTTGCGCCTCAAGTTCTGCAAGCTCCTCGCTTGCCAGAGCCTTCATTTCTGGGTCCTGCAACAGGTCTTTTGCACCTTCGATGCCGTCCAACACGTCCTGATAGGCTCGGATTTCTTCGACCACGGGGCGCAACTCCGCATATTCTTTGCCAAGTGCCGCGATATCGCCGCCGCCCTCTGCCATCTGCGCCTCGATAAACTCGAAACGCTGCAGAATTTCGGCAAGTCTTTCCATTGGTACCATGAACCGTGGTGTCACTCATTCTGGGGGCTTGGTCAAGCACGCAACCTATGCTATTTCAGAGACATGAAACGGGTCATATTCATAACGCTGATGATGGTGCCGAACCTCGCACTGGCGCAGCAAAAGACAGTCGAATGCTTCTGCACGGACAGGTCCGGCGCGCGGGTGGAGCTGGGTCAAACGATCTGCATGTATGTGGATGGTCGCGCATTCATGGCGCAATGCCAGATGTCGCTCAATAATCCGATGTGGCGCGAAGTGGGCGGCGACTGCCTGAGCTCATAACTGCGCCAGCCAGGCGTTCAAACGCTTTACATTCACGCCAAGATCAGAGAGGCCGTAGCGCGCTCTGGCATAGGCCGTGATCAGGTTATTGCTCAATTGGATTGTGGTGTAGTCGGGAAACCCCATTACCGTTGATCGCGAAATATAGGTTATCATGCCCTCACCCACGGAACCGGCCAGAACGGTTGTGTTATCGGTCGCCAAAATCACGCCGTGCAGCTTTTCAAAAAGCTCCTTATCGCCGTCGAGAATACGTACAGCACTGTTGGAGAAATCCCCCTCGGAGAGGTCCGGTGGCAATACGTGCCAATCGGAGGGATTGGAGGGCGCAAAACGCACAAATGCCGATGCCCCGGCGAAGGCCAGAACCAAACCGGCCGTGATCAATGAGGTTTTTTTCACGCCGTTTTTTCCTTTCGCCGCGTCCAGCCCCAAAGACAGATAAGCTCTGTCACTACGTGCGCACCTGCCACGGCCGTGGCGCCGGTCGCGTCATAGGGCGGCGAGACCTCTACCATGTCGCCGCCAACCATATTGATCCCCGCCAGATCGCGCAGGATCGCCGCGGCCTGCCAGCTTGCCAAACCACCCCAGACCGGGGTTCCGGTGCCCGGTGCAAAGGCTGGGTCAAGACAGTCAATGTCAAACGTAAGGTATATCGGCGCTTCGCCCAAGACGCCTTTGATCTCGGCGGCCACCTCCGTCGGTGTGCTCTCGTGGACCCGTCTTGCCGTGATCGTGTGCACGCCGAGAGGATCCTCATTCACCGTCCGAATGCCGACTTGCACCGATCGCTTTGGGTCAATCAGCCCCTCTTTGACCGCCTTGTAAAACATCGTGCCATGATCGATCCGCTTTGGGTCATCGTCGGGCCATGTGTCCGAATGGGCGTCGAACTGTAGCAACGAGAGCGGCCCGAATTTCTCCGCATAAGCGCGCAGAATCGGGTAGGTCATGTAGTGATCCCCGCCGATTGAGATGCTCGCAGCCCCACCTTTCAAGATCGTGCGGATATGATCCGTCAGCGTCTCTGGGAAAAGATCAAGCCGTGCATAATCAAACGCCAGATCGCCATAATCGACGATGGCGAACTCCTCCAGAGGGCTGAAACCCTCCCAATAAATCGGTGGATCAAAGGGTTGCAACGCTGACGCCTCACGGACGGCCCTAGGCCCGAGTCGCGTGCCCGGCCGGTTGGTCACCGCCTGGTCAAACGGGATGCCAGTGATCGCCAGATCGACACCGGTTAGGTCTTTGGAATAACGCCTGCGCAGGAAAGACGGTGCACCACCAAAAGTATTCTCAAAAGAAAGCCCGCGTAGATCATCACGGATAAAGGCCTGATCCACCTGATTTTTTGCATCTTCAAGCGCCATGTAATTTCCCTAACTGACCGGTTGCGCCCGCTCTACCAAACGCGCAAAGAACGACGCGCCAACGGGTGCAACCGCGTCGTTAAAGTCAAACCGCGGGTGGTGCAGCGACGGGCCTAACCCCTGCCCGAGACAAACATAAGCCCCCGGGCGCGCCCGCAACATGTAAGAGAAGTCCTCTGATCCCATGCTGCGTTTGTGGTCAGCATCGACATTTGCCTCTCCGACAACCTCTCGCGCCACATTAAGTGCAAACTCGGCGGGGCCCGCATGATTGATCGTCGCCGGGTAGCCCACATCGATGCGCAGCTCTGCCTCAACGCCGTAGCCTTGCGCGAGGCCAGAGACGATCTCTTGCAGTCGTTCATGAACGACGGTGCGCACACTTTCATCGAAGGTACGAATTGTACCATTCACATAGGCCGTTTCCGGCACAATGTTTTCGGCCGAGCCGGTGTGGATTTGCGTCACGGAAAGCACAAGATCCTTACGCCCATCATGGTTACGGCTGACGATGGTCTGAATACCCTGAACAATACCGCAGGCCGCCACCACTGGATCACGCGTGTTATGCGGGCTCGCCCCGTGGCCACCCGAGCCGGTAATGTCGATGTGGAACGTATCCACCGCCGCCATCATCGCGCCGGTGTTGGAGGCAAGCGTGCCTTCCTCCATCCACGGGTTGGTGTGCATGGCAAAGACCTGATCGATGCCAAAGCGTTCCATTATGCCTTCGTCAACCATCACCTCGCCGCCACCCGGTCCCTCTTCAGCTGGCTGGAAAATCAGCGCAACGCGGCCTTTAAAATTGCGCGTCTCCGCCAGATAGCGAGCGGCGCCAAGCAGCATAGTGGTATGCCCATCATGGCCGCAGGCGTGCATCTTGCCATCGGTTTTCGAGGCGTATTGCGCCCCTGTCTGCTCTTCAATCGGCAGGGCGTCCATATCGGCGCGCAGGCCAATTGTCGGGCCATCCCGCTGCCCTTCGACGATCGCAACAACGCCGCTTGTCGCAATGCCGGTCTCAATCTGATCAACGCCAAATTCTTTGAGCTTTTCGACCACAAAGGCCGCCGTCTCATGACAGTCAAAGCCTAGCTCAGGATGCTGATGCAGGTGCCTGCGCCACGCGGTCATCTCTTCGGCAAAGCCTGCAATGCGGTTGATCACGGCCAAAGGCTGGACTCCTTGATGAATGCTCTTCAGAACGCAGTGAACGCCAGAACGGAGACAGGTGCAATGGGAGATGATCCGCTCATCCACGATGAAACCGGCGGTATGCCGCGTCTGCGGGCGATCATGCGCGCCTTGCGCGATCCCCAGACGGGTTGTCCCTGGGATATCGAGCAGGATTTCGGCACCATCGCGCCCTACACGATTGAAGAGGCCTATGAGGTGGCCGACGCGATTGAGCGTGAGGCCTGGGAAGAGCTGCGCGATGAGCTGGGCGATCTGCTCTTGCAGGTGGTGTTTCATGCGCAGATTGCCAAGGATCGCGGGCTTTTTGGCTTTGATGACATCGCAAATGGCATTTCCAACAAAATGGTCGCCCGTCACCCGCATGTGTTTGGTGATGAAAGCCGGGACAAATCGGCTGAACAACAGTCGCGGGATTGGGAGACGGTGAAGGCGGCCGAACGCGCGGCCAAGGCGCAGACCCGTGTGTTGGACGGGGTAGCCGTGGGCCTGCCTGCGCTACTGCGCGCGGTGAAGTTGCAGAAACGGGCGGCGCGCGTGGGCTTTGACTGGCCCGAGACGGCGCAGGTGCTGGACAAGATCACCGAAGAAGTGGGGGAGCTGCACGAAGCCTCAGCCGAGGGCGATCCGGACAAAATCGAGGAAGAGTTCGGCGATCTGCTCTTTGTCATGGCCAACCTCGCCCGCCACATGAAGCTCGACCCTGAACAAGCGCTGCGCCGCGCCAACGGAAAATTCACGCGCCGGTTTGGACGGATCGAGGCGCTGCTTTCTGAGAAAGGCAAAACGCCTGATCAAAGCACGCTCGAAGAGATGGATGCGCTCTGGGATGCGGCAAAGGCGGAAGAGAAGAACACATCCTAGCCGCGCTATCGACGGGCCTCGGATCGGCGATCCGTTGGTACTTCTATAGTGTTTTATCTCAGACAAATCGGAGAACGTTCTGAACGACGCGCTCAGATCAAACAAATCGCCGAGCCATCAGGGAGGCCCGTCGATGGCGCGGCGGCTTCGCCTCGATTCCGCGCAAGCGGTCGTACAGTAGCAGTCTTATGGTGATTTAGAAAAATTTAAATCCGGCCAATCCGAGCTTTCTAGCCATGCAAATAAAAGGCCTTGGAATAGATCATTATTGGCTTCGAAACCTTTTCGCCACCACCACCTGACGTCTGCCGCCTTTTCACTCTCATTTGATAGGTATACGTAAACACAGCCAAGATAATCAGCCGCATCATTTTCGATGATCCATGCAAAACTACGGCGCGCCTCAAACTCTTTTTGGTGCCAAGCGAGATCGATCAGATTTTGGTCAAGCGTTAAGCCCTCTGGCCAAGTCCGATCTGGTGCTACGGCAGCTATGTTATCTTTGCTTTCCATAACCGCAGAAAAGTCACGCTCGTTGTCATCTGTGGTGATCGCTTTCAGAGTAAACTGACCAAGGACATAAGCGCGCGGTACGTTCCAATTTTCGAAAAGAGGGGTCGGTTGCATGCGTGTATGAAATTTCGCGTGGTCTGTATTGGAGATATTTTAGCTATCTGAGGCAGTCGCAAACATGGCTCTTCATTGTAAGAAAGAAAGGGCTAGAGCGCCGCCACCGCCCCAACAAACCGCGCGATCTCCTCTTCGATATTGTAGTAATGCACCGAGGCGCGCGCGACTTGGCGCAAGCCTCTTGGGCCGAGGTCCAGCTGTGCGCTGGTTTGTTGGGACACCGAGATATTCATCTTCCGCGCGCGTAGCGCTTTCGCCATATCCTCGGGCGCGCAGCCCGCTTTGGTAAAGGTCACGATGCCGCATTTCACCTCGCCGAGGTCATGAACTGCCACGCCCGGCACCTCGGCCAGCGCCGTGCGCAAAACACTGCCCAGCTCTCGCACCCGTCTTTCGATCTCCTGCAGACGAATTGTACGCGCATAGCGCGCCGCCTCGCCCAAGGCGATCTGCCCGGCAACAAACCGCTCCCAATTCTCGAACCGCTTGGCACCGGGGATAAGCTCATAGCTTTCCGGCCCGGTCCATTTTGCCGCAAAAAGATCGATGAACGCAGGCTCCAGCGCATTGGCCAGTTCCTCTCGCATGTAAAGAAACCCGGTCCCCCGTGGCCCACGCAGGTATTTGCGCCCGGTGCCGGAGAGGATGTCGCAGCCGATGGCCTTAACATCGAGATCAATCTGCCCTGCGCTCTGGCAGGCATCGAGCAGATAGGTGATACCATGCTCCCGCGCGATCCGTCCCACTTCTGCCGCGGGGTTCACCAGCCCACTTTGCGTCGGCACGTGGGTCAGCGCGATCAGGCGCGTCTTAGGCGTGATCAGTCCCTCAATTGTCGCCACATCAACCTGCCCGCTGCCATCGGACGGGATCAGGTCAATCTCCAGCCTGCGCCGCTTTGCCTGCAACAGGAAGGCCAGATAATTCGAGGCATATTCGCTGGCATGGGTCAGGATACGGTCGCCTTCTTGCAGAGGCAGGCTAAAGAAGGCCATATCCCAGGCGCGCGTGGCGTTCTCGATATAGGCGATCTCGGCGGGCTTGGCGTTCAAAAGACCGGCAATCTCGGTATAGAACGCCTCAACCCCGGCCTTGGCGGCATCATTGGCCTCATACCCGCCAATCCGCGCCTCGAGCGACAGATGATAGCTCAGCGCCTCCTGCACCGGCAAAGGCATCAGCCCTGCCCCGGCATTATTGAAGTGTATCAGATCTTTACAAGCCGGAGTTTCAGCGCGCAGGCGGGCGACATCCATGCTCAACCTTTGTCGACATTCTTGGCAAAGCTGTCCACGAATCCTGCCTTCTGCGCTTCTGTCGCTTCGGTCTGATAATTGGCCTTCCACTCGTCCATGGACATGCCGTAGAAGCTCTCTCGCGCTTGCGCTTTGTCCATCTCGATGCCCCGCTCAGCGGCCGCCTCTTGATACCAGCGCGACAAGCAATTGCGACAAAAGCCCGCGAGGTTCATCAGATCGATATTCTGCACATCGGTGCGTTTTTCCATCAGATGCTCGCGCAACGCACGAAAGGCCGCAGCCTCAAGCTCAATCCGGGTCCGGTCGTCCATGGCTGGCTCCTCCTCGCTCATAACATGCGTTTGACATAGGGTTGCTGGATTTCATCCAATCGCACGGTCAGGCTACCAACATCTGACAAGTGCCTGTCCAAGTGGTCCAGGATAAGCTGCGCCAGCTCTGCGCGCGTCTCATCGCTGCGCCCGGGCAGTAAAAGCATGGTCGCATGGGCGAATGTTTGCGGCGCTATACCGATCCGGCTGGCCGTCGCCGCAATGGTCCGGGTGCGCACCGTATCAGGCGCGGTGATCGCCGGATGCTCCGCCAAGTCATGCCAAAGCGCATCACAGAGCCCTTGCAGGTCATGGCTGTCTTCCAGGCCATTGGAATGTTCGATGATGATATGCGGCATGGCATTCTCTCCAGCCAAAAGTTGAAAAGCCTTACCGAGATAGAACCGAAACTCTGACACGATTGCAATTGACAATAAACCTTGCCTTTGGCCACCCTATTCACAACAGCAAAAGGAAACCGCCTTGCCAGCTTCCGAAATTCTTATCGCCTTTTTCCTCTCGGCGGCGGTCTTCGCCTATGTCCCAGGCCCGGCTGTTCTCTATGCTACGGCGCAGACCATTTCCGGCGGAAAGCGGGCCGGTTTCGCAGCAGCTTTCGGCCTGCATATCGGTGGATATCTGCACGTGTTTGCCGCGGCATTTGGTCTGGCCGTCATATTCCAGATCGTGCCTAGCCTTTTCGTCGCACTTAAGCTTATCGGCGCGGCCTATCTGATTTGGCTGGGCTACAGGATGCTCAAATCGGGCATGACTGACCTGAAAGCCTCTTCGTTCGAACAGACACCACCGTCACGCAAAAGTTTTTGGCAAAGCGCAACAGTAGAGATGCTCAACCCGAAAACTGCTCTGTTTTATCTGGCCTTTCTGCCGCAATTCACCGATCCAACCGCGTCCTTCCCAATCTGGCTGCAGCTTCTGATCCTGGGCACCATCGTAAATGTCATGTTCTCAAGCGCGGATTTCGTTTGCGTGATACTGGCCGACAGGCTCTCACGACTGGCGCGGCAATCCTCAAAGTTGGCTAGAGCGATGAACGCAATTGGGGGCGGCTTGTTGATTTTTCTAGGTCTAAGGCTCGCTATGGAGCGATCCTAGTTGGTCAACAGGTGCGGGATGCCGTTCGGGCCAAACTGTAACGCGGTGATAAGCCTCGGCCAGCTCCAGAACACCCTTGTCGTCGCCATCCCGCCCGATGATCTGAAGCCCCATAGGAAGGCCGTTCTCGCCAAAGCCGGCGGGGACGACTACGGCTGGCAGGCCGATCAGGCTCGCCGGGATCACAAGTTCCATCCAGCGGTGGTAGGTGTCCATGTGTTGCCCGGCAATCTCTTTCGGCCAAGGCCAGTCGATCGGGAACGGCCAAACCTGCGCGCTTGGTAGGATCAACGCGTCATAGGTCTCAAAGAGCGAATGCGCTCTGCGGTACCAGTCGGAGCGGATTTCGCTGGCGCGGTGTACGTCCATCGCCGAGAGCTTCAGGCCGCGTTCCGTTTCCCAAACCGCTTCCGGTTTCAGCTTCGCGGCTTTGTCAGGATCTTCCATGATCGCCACAAGTTCACGTGCAATAGACCAGGACCGAAGTGTCGTCCAACTATGCCAGAGCGCCTCGGCATTGAACGGCGCGGCCATCGGCTCAACCTGCGTGCCAGCGTCCTCGAAAACCCTGAGTGCCGTCTCACAAAGCGACAGGATACCCTCCTCAACCGGCCAGGCCCCGCCCCAATCGCCGAGCCAACCGATCCGCTTGCCTTTGATTTCGCCGCCAAGCGCCCCGATCGCAGGAATCGCCATCCGCTGTGGGTTATGCGGCAGCGGGCCGGACATCACATCGAGCAAAAGAGCCATGTCAGACGGGCAACGCCCCATTGGGCCATTGGTAGAAAGCCGGTGCAGGTACATATCCCCACTCGCCGCCCCTGGCACCCTGCCCCAGCTTGGCCGCAGCCCATAAAGATTGTTCCACCCTGCCGGATTACGCAGGCTACCCATCATGTCAGAGCCGTCCGCAAGCGAGGCCATACCCGTAGCCAGCGCCACCGCCGCGCCGCCCGAAGAGCCACCGCAGGACCGCGATAAGTCATATGGGTTCCGGCAAGGTTCGAACACCTGATTATACGTATGACCGCCAAGGCCAAACTCCGGCGTATTGGTCTTTCCGATGATGATCGCCCCAGCCGCCCGCAGACGGGCCACATGCGGGCTATCTGCCTTGGCAACCTGTCCTGCAAAAAGCGGCGAGCCCTGCGAGGTGGGCAACCCGGCCACATCGGCCAGATCCTTCACCGCTAAAGGCAAACCGTGCAGCGGCCCGACCGGTTCTGATCGATCTGCCACCCGTGCCTCGGCCAGAAGCTCATCAGGATCACGTCGAAAAACCAATGCATTCAGCGTTGGATTAACGTCCGCGATTCGCTGCAGAGTGGCTTCCAAAAGGGTCTCGGCCGAAAGCTTACCCTTTAAAATTTCCCGTCCGAGGGCCACTGCGGATAATCGCAAAAAGTCAACAGAGTCATTCATATAGTTAGGATGGAGGAAGCTTTTGCTCGGATCAAAACAAAACGCCGCAAGGCCAAAGCAAGCTTACAATTGATGTCGTATTCAGGCCAAAAGTCGCAAATGGGATAGATTTCGGGCGATCATCTTGAGCTAATCGGTGCAAAGGGAGCCGAGCGATGCATCCGCGCAGCAAGGTTGAAATCATTGTCCGCACCATCGGCGCCGAGAGGGGCCGGGCTGCGCGTGGGGGACCGGTTGGGCTTTGAACCAGACCAAGCGCCAACCCCAGACAAAGGACATGCCCTATGAACGATATCTCCCCTCGCCGCTCCGGAGGCCGTGCCGCACGCCGTGCCAGCCGCGCCGCCCCACTTGAAGCCACGCAACGCCCGGTAAAGGCCGGGCTTGAAGGTGGTTTTTATAAACCACTCACCGACAAACAGATTCAGGACATACACCATACGGTGTTGGATGCTTTGGAAGAGGTTGGCTTGGTCGACGCGCCACCCAGTGGTGTCGAATATTTGACCGGAGCAGGTGCGGTCCTTGGCGACGACGGCCGCATTCGTTTCCCCCGCGCTTTGGTCGAAGATACTATTGCCAATGCAAATCGCTCCATTACTCTGCACAGCCGTGATGGGCAGCACGACCTAGAGCTGTCAGGAGAGCGCGTGCACTACGGCACGGCCGGTGCAGCGGTGCACATGGTCGATGTCGAGGGAAACGCGTATCGCGAGAGCACAATTCAAGACCTGCACGATGCCTCCCGGATTTGCGATCAGCTCGACAATATCCATTTTGTGCAACGCCCAATGGTGGCGCGCGATATCGTCGACAATCTAGAGATGGACCTGAACACCGTTTACGCCTGTTGTTCTGGCACGACAAAGCATATCGGCACGTCCTTTAGCGAGCCGGAGCATGTGAAGCCCTGCCTTGAGATGCTCTATATGATTGCAGGCGGTGAAGATAAGTTCCGCGAGCGGCCATTCATGGGCAATTCCAATTGCTTCGTGGTACCACCGATGAAATTCGCCACCGAGTCCTGCGAGACCATGGAATACTGCATCAAAGGCGGGATGCCGGTTCTTCTTCTCTCGGCCGGTATGGCCGGTGCCACAGCGCCCTCGACGGTGGCAGGCGCGATTGTTCAGGCTACAGCGGAATGTCTTGCCGGTCTGGTCTATGTCAACGCGGTGGAAAAAGGCCATCCGGCGATCTTTGGCACTTGGCCATTTGGCCTGGATCTGCGCACAGGCGCGATGTCAATCGGATCCGGCGAACAGGCCTTGTTGACGGCGGGATGTGCGCAAATGCATTCCTTCTACGGTGTTCCCGGCGGCGCAGCAGCAGGTGCATCTGATTCCAAAATGCCCGATATGCAGGCAGGATGGGAACAAATGTGCTCAAACGTCATGGCGGGCCTGTCCGGCGTGAACATGATCTATGAGGCGGCCGGCATGCATGCCTCGCTTCTTGGGTTCTGTCATGAAAGCCTGATCCTGGGCGATGACCTGATCGGTCAGGCGCTACGCTGTGTGCGCGGCATCGAGGTCGACGAAGAGACAATGGCTTTGGATCAAATCAAAGAGGTCTGCATGGGTGGCCCTGGCCATTACCTCGGCACGGAACAGACGCTCGCACGGATGCAAACAGATCATGTCTACCCAACTTTTGGGGATCGTTCCTCGCCAAAGGAATGGGCCGAATTGGGCAAGCCTGACCTAATCCAGAAAGCCATTGCGCGGAAAGAAGCCATTCTTGGTGAGGTCCCCGCCGCTGTGTTTGATCCAGCTTTGGATGCAGCTCTTCGCGAGAAGTTTAACGTGCACTTAGACGGGTATTGACCCAACCGGCATATCTCGGGCATCTCCCGGTCAAAGCGCGGGTTTAACCCTGCCACTGCATGCCTTTGCATTGGCAGGCGTTTTTATCCGAAACGTGATACCAAACAGAACTTACGCCGTTGAAAAATTATGTTCTTTAAAGAAAAGAAAGAACATCGACGCACATGAGTCGCGTCATTTGGAATATGACGTTACGCCTTTGGTTAAATCCTATATGGTTTGAGCTTAAACTCGTTTGTCGTTATTCCGCAGGGTTTTGGCGCGGCAGATTTAGCTCGATTTTCGCCTTTCGATCATACGGGAAGATGATTATTGGGCGACAAATCACCGGGTGAATTTTGGCAAATGGAATTTCTGTGCATGGCCAGCGCATCGATAGAAA
Source organism: Pseudomonadota bacterium (assembly GCA_038531775.1). Taxonomy (GTDB): domain Bacteria; phylum Pseudomonadota; class Alphaproteobacteria; order Rhodobacterales; family Rhodobacteraceae; genus Roseovarius. Next base: position 22,980 of record JBCBBI010000004.1, read on the forward strand.
TACGAACCACAAGACCCGTAGCCTAAATAAAAATCAGTACGTATGACAGATGCCGCTTATACCAAACTGATCCAAGCGACGTCGAGCTTTGCCTCGTAATCCGCGCCGTAAGCCACAATGCCAATACCGGTCGCTTCATCGGGTGAAAAACTCGCCTGCAAGCCACCTTGCGCGCTGAAACGTGACCACGGCAACGTGACTTCTTGCCATTCCCCGCTTGTATCGATGGGCGCGGCAAAATAATGCCACGGTCTGCGCGCTGATTTTGGTCGCAAGTGAATAAAGTATTTTTCTCCATTGCCGCGAACCCGCAACATCAGCCCACTCGTGTCTTTTGCAAATGGTTGTTCTAAGTCGCGGCGCATTTGGATGAATCCGCCATTGTTAGCGGTGCTGACAGTACCGGAAAGACGTGCAAAGTTAAGTTTACCCTCGTGCACGATCTGAAATTCACCGTTTGAAATTCCGCCCATTACACGGTCACTGACGTAACGCCAACCAGAAGCTTTGCCATCGCGGAAGTCTTCGAAAATGATGGGTGAGGCGGATATGGCCTTTGACATTCCTACGGCTCCTGAAAATGCAAACAAGCTGCGCAAAACCCAACGCCGGTCCAGATTTTGCATTGCTAAGCGTTCCATGAAAACCTCCTGACGCAATAAGATGACTTAGATCCGAGACATTTGATGTCCATTTGAACGCAATAGCCAAAAAAGACTGGAATTTTAAAAGACCACAAAAGCGTCAGATATCCTCAAACAGGCCCGCTCTCATCGACGTCTCGACCAATTCTGCGACTGATCCGACATTCATCTTTTCCAGAATGCGCGCCCGGTGATGATCAACGGTACGCGGGCTGATACCGAGTTGCCGCGCAATCTGTTTGGACGAGTTATGTCCGGTATCAGTACACAGGATCATAGCAATCTCTCGCTCGCGTTCCGTCAGCGCATCAAAGCGTTTACGTACCTGAGAATGCTGCCGACTGTCGAGCCGGCGCTCTTGATCGGTTTCAAATGCCGCTTCGATCCGGTCTATCAAAACAGATTGCTTGAACGGTTTTTCGAGGAAATCCAAAGCACCCATTTTCATCGCCTGAACGGATTCTGGGATGCCGCCATGTCCTGTAATGAAGATGATCGGTATCTTGTAACCCTGATCTGTCAGACGTTCTTGCAACTCAAGGCCATTCATCCCAGGCATACCATAATCCAAAAGCACACAGCCGGAAGCCGTCCCGTCATAGGCATCCAAAAACGCAGATGCGGATTCAAAAGCCTGAACCTCATAGCCGCGTAGGTTTAACGCACGTGATAGAGAGGCGCGAATATTGGCATCGTCATCGACAATGAAGACATAACGGCTATCGTCCGGGGTGTTCGTCATTATGCCTCCCCTTCAAGCGGCAATTTGATGCAAAATCGCGTCGTTTCCACATCTGGCTCATGCCAAATCTCACCGTGGTTTACCTCGATGAGAGTGCGGCAGATGGATAGTCCCATACCCATCCCTTCGCGTTTGGTGGTCTCAAAAGGCGTAAACAGATCAAGCCCTTCTTTTATTCCGGGCCCGCTATCGGCGACACAGATATAAACCCAACCATCGCAAGCCTCTGCAGAGAGTTGCACCAGGCGATCTGACGACCCGCTTTCGGCAATTGCCTCGATTGCATTTCGTACAAGATTGACCACCACTTGGGCAATTTGGACGCGCACTGCGCGCACCTCAAGCTCTGGCCCTTTTGCAATGACAACCTCTATCATATGCTGGCGCGCCTCCGGCCGGACCAGCCTGCGCGACTGTTCAAAAAGCTCCCGCACGCCAAACACACTGGGGTGGCTTTCTTCTTTACGAACAAGCGTGCGCAAAGCGCGAATAATATCAGAGGCTTGGTGCGCCTGTTGGTCAATCTCTCCAAGAAGGTTGCGCACTTCGTCAAGCTTTTCAGGATGGCTGCCAATCGTATATTGGGCAGCGTCTACATTCTGTGTGATCGCGGTCAATGGCTGATTAAGCTCATGGGCCAATCCTGTGGCAAGCTCTCCCATCATTTCCTGTCGTGAGAAACGCGCAAATTCCTGGTTGAGTTTTTCTATTTTTTCCTCTGCGTCTCGCGATTGAGTGATGTCATCAATGGTTGCAACGACATAGCCGCCGCTTGGCTCGTCTTGTTGAAAGTAAATTCCATTAAAGCTAATCCACACTGGCCTTTTGTCTTTTCGGATCGCCCGCGTCTCAAAGCCAAATGCTGCTTCGCCACTGATCCCGGTTTCAAACTCGTCAAGCGCGTCTCTTTCGCCCGCGTCCATGACGGATTGAAATGCCACGCCAATCAAATCGCTCTCCGCATAGCCCAGCAATTCTGCAAAGCTTGAATTCACGCGCAAGAGTTTCCCTGTATCAGATTCGATTTGCACCATACCTCGAGAAGCATTCTCAAAGGTCAGCCTATACTCGCGTTCAGATTTCTTGCGTTGAGAGATTTCATTCACCAATGCGGTGTTTGCGTTCTCAAGTTCTTTATACGTGCGAGGCATCGGCTCATTTGGATCAATCTCGCCTTGCGAGATCAATGAGGATCGCACCGCAAAGGCGCGCACCGGTGCGTGTATCCTATTGGCCAGAGCCAGACCCAACAGCGCCGTGGTTGCGACAACGGCGATAGCTATAGCGGTGTTTTGGGTTCGGTTTTCCTTGATTGTGCCGATGAAGTCGTTTTCCGGAGCATAAAGAACAATCGTCCAAGGAATGTCATCGAGGCCAAAAGGCATGATGAGTGAAACGAATTGTTCGCCTTTAAATTCGAAATCTGTCTCTATTATTTCGTCAATTATCACCTGATCTTGCTGGAGACGATTACCGAAAGCTGCGCGCGAAATAGGATCATCGATATCATTTATGGATGGAAACTCTAAGCCGCCAGTCGCGGTTTTCATAGTAAGCAATTCAGGATTTGGGTGCGCAATCACGTCGCCATTGCGATTCAAAATAAAGGCGGCGCCGCTTTTGCCGACGCGCAGTTGTGACAAAAAATTCGACAGCTCATTGATCTCGATATCGACGCCAACGACGCCTTGAACCAGTGCGGTTCTGCTGATGACCGGAGTGGCCGCCGTTATACCCGGCGATTGCGACGTGAAAAAAATATATGGATCGGTCCATATACTACTGCGTTGCTCTTTGGCGGCTTTGTACCAAGGTCGCTCTCGAGGGTCATAGCGGTCGTCTGGATCAAAGTATCGCCCGGTATCGGAAAAATCATCGCCACGCTTTATAAACAAAGTACGTTTTGCAGGGCTGACCTCTGCATTCACGATCTTTGTCAGAAAAACCTCTTTCGCATCACGTTTCACGTAAACAAAATTGCCGTCCTCGTCGCCGTAATAGGCACCGGCAAATTGCGGCGCAGATCGTAGCTGTTGAAACAATAACCCCTCGAGATGTTCCCGCTCTTCTCTGCGCACGATCTGATTACTGGCAAGCGCCGTAGACAGCTCTGCCGCATTGCGCGCGGGCGACATGAACCATTTGGTATGCTCGATGACATTGGTCCCAACATCGACGAGTTGGTTGCGCGCGTGGTCGAGCAGCGTTCGTTCCGAGGTGAAGTAGGAAGAAAACACGACAACCGCTACTGCGAGCAGTTGTAGCCCTGCTAACGCGAGAGCAAGAATTGCCCCTAGTGACCGCATTCTTCCAACCGACCTTTCGCTTGATTTGTGGCAATACATTAACTTATTTCACGCAACACGAAAGGCTGGGGGCCAGCAAATGAGAAAACGCCCTGCCCTTAGGGCAGAGCGCGCTAATCCTTAACCACTCTCTCTCGGAAAAGCTAAATACTCGCACTTAACTTGAACTAAATTCCCCGATAACACACTCTGCGTACTGGGTCGGGACACCGTTAACCTACACAGCGGCTCTCGATAACGGTATTGGTGCATTTGCCTACGTAGAACTACGCAGATGAATTATCATGTGTGATCGCCGCTGATGTAATCCCCTTGCTTCAAAGCTCCGTCTACGACAGAGTTTTCAAATCGGAGGCGAACATGGTGCTGTTTTCACATTTGGCAAAGACGATGCTGGTCGCATTTGCACTGTTGAGTTTTAGCATGACAAACGGCGTGGCAGAGCCACAGGGCACGATGCGCGTGGCCCATGACGTCGGAAAAGGCGCGCGGTCCAGTCTTGATCCAATTGATCCTGGTCGCATTATCGAAATTGCCGAGAAGACCATGAACCGTCTAATTCGGCCTGGATCCGATGGCCGACCAAGTGCTGATCTGGCCTACGAGTGGGAAACTGATGCAGCAGGTCGCACCTGGACAATTTACCTGCGCGACGGCGTGCGGTTTCACGATGGCAGCACGCTTGATGCAGCTGATGTTATTTATTCTCTGAAACGAGTGCTTGACCCAGAACGCGATAATCCGGCTCGCTCTGTGATTGAAGCGATCGTATCGCTTGAGGCCGTCGATGAGATGACAATAGAAATTGGTCTCAAATGGCCCTTCGTCGATTTCCCGCTGCAGCTCATGGATTCCCGGCTGCGGATCATTCCCGAAGGCTCAGACGAAACGATCGCAAAAACTGGCATCGGGACCGGCCCCTTCAAGGTTGAGAAATTTGATGCCGACGGGATCACAACCCTCACGGCCAATACAGACTATTGGGAAGGCGTGCCGAAACTGGAAAAGATCGAAGTTATCGGCATCCCGGATTCAAACACACGCCTGCAGGCTTTTCTAGCCGGACAAATCGATATGGAACGCGGGATCAAACCCGTTATGCGCCGCGCTTTACAGCGTTCGCCGCGCTATGTGGTTCAGGCTATTCCTACCGGCAATTGGTCCGGCCTGGTTTTTCTTAATGATGTTGCACCATTCGACGACCCAAAGGTGCGCAAAGCTTTAAGGAAAGTGGTTGACCGCGAGGAAATGCTGAAGCTCGCCCTTGATGGTGGAGGCATCATCAGCTGCGATAATCCCGTGGCTCCCGATGATCAGTACAAGGCGCAGCAAGAGTGTCAGCAGGATATCGAGGGGGCCAAAGCGCTATTGGCCGAAGCAGGCTATCCAAATGGTATTGATGTCACGATTCATGTCGCGCCTATTGATGGGGTCTGGTCCTCCATGGCGGTCGTTTATCAACAACAGGCCGCCAAGGCCGGTATCAGGGTCAAAATCGTTAACGCCGCTTCAGACGGGTACTGGTCCGAGATTTGGATGAAGAAAGACAGCTTTGCCACAAGCTGGGGCGCACGGCCCGCCGATCAGGCGCTTTCCGAGGCTTTTGCTTCTGATGCCAAATGGAATGAAAGCCACTACTATGATGAAACGTTCGACGTGCTGATTTCCAAAGCGCGGCTGGAAGTTGAGTTTGAACGTCGCAGACAGTCGTACATCTCTGCACAGAAATACTTGGCCGAAACGACCGGGACTCTGATCCCATTTCACCGAAGCCAGTTGGTTGCGCTTTCACCGCGCGTAACAGGCATCCCAGCCATGACCGGAGACCGCATTAAATGGCATCTGGTTGGGATAATTGATGGTGGGTCTTGAGCGGCTTGGCCCACCAAAACAAGTTTACCGGCGTTTCATCCGTGTCGGGTGAGATCTCTGTTAATCAAATCGTAAAAGTTCTGAGCGAGCGGTTTTAGTAGTTTCCCGCCACATATTTGGCGATTGCAGCCCCGCGAGAATTAACCTGGAGCTTTTGATAAATGGCCTTGAGGTAGTACTTCACAGTATTCTCGCTAAGCCCAAGACGCGACGAAATTTGAAAGTTTGTCAGCCCGTCCACCAACAAATTCAAAATTTCATGCTCGCGACGCGACAGGCTATCGGTGTTCTCACTGGTCAACTTTCGCAAAATGTCTGTTGGCACAATTGAATGACCCTCAACCAGCCGACCAAGTATGCGCGGTAAGCTGATAAGTACCTGACCCATCATGCACACAGAGTTGGCACCAGATTTTACCGCTGTCCTGATAAAGGCAAACTCGCTGTCTTCGGCCACTACGACGACCATAACCTCCGGGTGCTCGCGACGGGTTTTTTCAAGCACTTGGGTTAAATCTGCGTCGTTCAACCGCACGCCAAGGATTAGGATTGTGCCTGCATCACTGTTCTCGAGCGCCTTGAACAATTCAATACTATTGGTCACGTATTCACCCAAAGTCACATCTGGGATTTGCGTCACCAAAGATCCGATACCTTGACAAACAATCAATTGCTTATCCGCGACAATCACTTTCCGGCGCATAGCAGACCCATTATCTTTCGAAATTTTAGCGGAATATGATCGCTCCAAATGAGTGGCGGTTTCCATTTCGATCCTTCCAATCTTACCTGGTCAAAACGCCGCCATGTCCCGCTTTGGACGGACTGAATGGAATCAGTAGACCATTGGAAGCTAATGATTTCAAAAGGTTTTTCTGCATGCGACTGTATGCGGAACCGTCTGGAGGCCTTTTTTTCTCACCCACGCGGGTAGGACTTTCCACCCGTTGTGCGGGTTTAGCAGGGTATGATGCACAAAAAACTTTGAATTAAACAATGCCGTGCTACCTCCTACATCAGGCATACGTGATTTGGAGATTGCATTCGATGGACGGCTTTCAGCATCTGTACATACCAGGACCTACAAACATTCCTGAACCTATTCGGCGCGCGATGAACGTGCCTATGGAAGATATGCGAGCACCGGATTTTGGCGATTTGGTTTACGGATTGCTCAGCGACTTGAAAAAAGTCTATCGCAACGAAACCGGACGCTGTTTCATATTTCCTTCTTCCGGCACGGGTGCGTGGGAGTCTGCGATCCAAAACACGTTGCAGCCCGGCGATAAGGTGCTGATGTCAAAATTCGGCCAGTTCTCAATGCTATGGGTTGATATGGCACAACGTCTTGGCCTCGACGTACATGCGTTCGACGTTGAATGGGGTAAAGGTGTTCCTGTAGACGAATACGCTCGAATGCTTGAGGCAGACAAATCCCACGAGATTAAAGCTGTCTTCGCAACTCATAACGAGACCGCAACAGGCGTTACCTCTGACATCGCGGCCCTACGCGGCGCGCTCGATGAGGCAAACCATCCGGCGATGCTCTTTGTCGATGGCGTAAGTTCCATCGCCTCGATTGAATTTGAGATGGAAAAATGGGGTGTCGACCTTGCCGTCTCTGGATCCCAAAAAGGCTTTATGTTGCCTGCGGGTCTTGGCCTTCTTGGTGTCTCCGCGAAAGCGCTGGAGGCAAACAAAGCCCTGCATAATTCTGGCATGGCCCGCTGCTACTTCAGTTTTGAAGATATGATTAAGCTCAATGACACGGGCTATTTCCCATACACACCCGCAACACAATTGCTGCACGGCCTGCGCTGCTCAATGGACATGATCCTAGAGGCAGGCATGGAGAGCATCTGGGAGCGGCACTCGCGCATGGCGCAAGGTGTGCGCGCAGCTGTTGATGCATGGGAAGGATGCGAGCTCGTAGCGCAGGGACCGCAATGGCACTCCGACACAGTCTCTGCAATCCGCACACCGGATTATGTCGATGCGCGCGATGTTATCAGCGGCGCGTACTACAAATACAAAACGTCTCTCGGCGCCGGTCTGGCCGTTTTGATGGGCAAAGCATTCCGCATTGGCCATCTCGGATCTCTCAACCCGGTTATGCTCTGCGGTGCAATCTCCGCCGCTGAAATGGCGCTTGTTGATGCCGGAGCACGAATTGAGCCAGGCGCGGGTGTTGCCGCAGCACAAGGGCATTTCCGGGCGACAACCCCGACAAGCCTACCCGCTGCGGCGAAGGCAGCCTGATAAAACTAGTATGCTAATAGGGCCTGGTCCGAGAACGCGAAGCCATACCGGACCAGGCTTTCCGATTTTTACGAGAAATAGTTTTACTTAGCGCAGACCAAGTTTGCTCAACAGGCGTTTCCGCTTCATCAACCACCATCCGGCCTCAATCGGCGATAGCGCGTGATCCTTATCAAAGCCAAGCGTCGCGGCCGCGTGCAAAGGCCAATTGGGATCATCGAGCACCTCACGCGCCAAGGCCACCATATCGGCATGGCCATCGGCAATAAGACGATCACAAAACTGCGCATCCCAAAGGAAACCAACTGCCATCGTAGGGATTTCGGCACCATTGCGCACCTCACCAGCAAAGGGGGCTTGAAACCCCTCTTCTATTTTCATCCGCCGTGGGCGTTCCTTACCGCCGATGCCGCCGGTTGAGCAGTCAATCAAATCCACCCCTGCGGCCTTTAGCGCTTTAGATGTTGCGACCGTGTCCTCAACCTCAATACCGCCGTCGAGCCAATCGGTTGCTGAAAGCCTGAAAGCGAGCGGAAGGTTTTCCGGCCAATTCGCACGGATCGATTTTGCTACTTCGACGGCAAAACGCTGTCGCTTCTCAGATGTGCCGCCCCAATCATCAGTGCGCCGGTTCGCGATTGGCGATAGAAACTGATGCACCAGAAAACCATGGGCCGCATAAACTTCGATAATCTCAAAGCCTGCGTCGTCAGCCCTTCTCGCCGCATCTCCAAAGGCCAAAATGACCCGGTGAATGTCCGCCTCAGACATCTCATCGGGCGTCGGCCACCCGTCCGCATAGGGAATAGCCGTAGGTGCGCAGGCCTGCCAAGGCGCTTCCCCGCGTTTATCTGCATCTTCGGCATTCACCGGCGTCTCGCCATGCCATGGACGCCGTTCTGACGCCTTGCGCCCTGCATGGCCAAGCTGAATGCCCGGCACCGCGCCTTCGTGGCGAATAAAATCCGTGATACGCTTTAGCTCTTCAACCTGCCCGTCTTCCCAAAGGCCAAGATCACCATGCGTCCTGCGCCCTTCGCGTTCGACCGCCGTGGCCTCGGCATAAACGAGGCCAGCACCGCCGAGCGCGAAACGTCCAAGATGCACCATATGCCAATCATTGGCATAGCCGTCTCGCGCGCGATATTGGCTCATCGGGGATACAGCAACGCGATTTTTGAAGGTGATATCTCTTAATTTGATAGGTGAGAATAAAGCAGTCAAAGCCGTATTCCTCTCTGCAAGATGCGTGGGTTTTCACCTACCCTACAGTGTCGTCAAAGAGGTTGAAGCCATATTCCAAAATGTGAACTCAGGTTCCTGACAGGCGTGAAAGTTTCCGATCGTAAACAATTGTTTTTCTTATGATATTCCGCGCTGCAGCGGGCGCATCCCATTGCATCCCAAAGGCACTTTCAGGGGTGGTGTTGACCTACCCGGTGCAGTGCCGGTGCCATCCTGGGCCGTGCTTTTCTACCCGTGCGAACGTATCGCGCGAAGATTAAACCGGCGACAAACGCGGCTATCTTATAACGACATGAGGGTCGACATGGATATTCATGAGTATCAGGCCAAGGAAATGCTAAAGCAATTTGGCGTCAATGTGCCACGCGGCGGCATCGCCTACAGCCCAGAACAGGCGGTTTATCGCAGTTCGGAACTTTCCGGAGATCGTTTTGTCGTCAAGGCGCAGATCCACTCTGGCGCGCGCGGCAAAGCAGGCGGTGTAAAACTGTGCAGCACGGAAGACGAGATTGCAGAGGCCGCGCAATGGATGTTGGGACGCAGGCTGGTGACGCATCAGACTGGCCCTCAAGGCAAGTTGGTCAACCGGCTATACATTGAAGAAGCGACCGACATTGCGCAGGAGATTTACCTAGGCTTTGTGATGGATCGAAAGCTTGAGCGCGTGGTGGTTGTGGCATCTGCAGAAGGCGGTATGGAGATCGAAGAGATCGCCGAAAACGAACCTGACTCAATCATTCGCTCAGTGGTTGACCCAGCCGTCGGCATGCAGGCCTTTCAGGCGCGCGAAATTGCCTTTTCGCTTGGTCTTGAAGCGTCGCTGATCGCGCAGGCATCGAAGACTATCATGGGTTGCTACAAGATGATCGAGGAAACCGATGCTGCGATGCTTGAGATTAACCCGCTTGTCGTTTCCGGCGGAGGCGAAATCGTGGCGTTGGATGCGAAGGTAAGCTTTGATCCTAACGCATTGTTCAGACATCCAAAAATTTCCGAACTTCGCGATAAAAGTCAAGAAGATCCGCGCGAGACCTTCGCCAGCGATCGCGGCTTAAACTACATCGGCCTTGAGGGCAACATTGGGTGTATCGTGAACGGTGCTGGCCTCGCAATGGCAACGTTGGATGTCATCAAAATGGCTGGTGGTGAGCCCGCGAATTTCCTTGATGTCGGCGGCGGGGCAAGTCCCGAACGCGTCCTCAAAAGCTTTAAAGCGGTGCTCAATGACAAAAACGTTGAGGCGATCCTTGTAAACATCTTTGCAGGTATCAATCGCTGCGACTGGATTGCCGAAGGCGTAATAATGGCGGTCAAAGAGCTGGACCTTGAGATGCCCTTGGTCGTGCGCTTGTCAGGCACAAATGTCGAAGAAGGCCGCAAAATCATTGCCGAAAGCGGGCTCAATATTGCAACGGCGGAAACCCTGGCGGAAGCTGCCGAACTGGTGGTCGCTGCATGGCGCAACTCAACCCAATTGGCGGAGGCAAGCTAATGTCGATTATCATAGATAAAAATAGCAAGGTGCTCGTCACAGGCTTTACCGGCCGCATTGGAAGTTTCCACGCTCAAGATATGATCAACCACGGCACCAATGTCGTCGGCGGAGTAACCCCTGGTAAAGGCGGCACAACCCATTTGGGACTACCCGTATTTAATACGGTCAAGGGTGCGGTCGCGGAAACCGACGCTGATTTGGTCGTCAGCTTCGTTCCACCGCCATTCGCAGCGGACTCTATCATGGAGGCAGCCGACGCAGGGGTGAAAACCTGCGTTTGCATCGCGGACGGGCTTCCAACCCAAGACATGATCAGGGTGAAGCGCTACATGCGTCGCTACAAAAAAGAAGAGCGCATGCGCCTAATCGGGCCAAACTGCGCAGGTGTTATAACACCGGGTGAAGCCTTTGCCGGATTGATGCCTCCGCGCATCTATAAGCCAGGTCGCATTGGGATTGTTGGTCGCTCGGGTACTCTTGGCTATGAGGCCGCAAGCCAGATGAGTGAGATCGGTATCGGCGTCAGTTCCTCCATCGGCATTGGCGGTGATCCGATCAACGGTTCTAGTTTCAAGGATATTCTGGAGCTGTTCGAGGCCGATCCGGATACCGATGCAGTCGTGCTGGTTGGTGAGATTGGCGGTCCGCAAGAGGCGGAAGCCGCCGAGTATATCCGCGATCACATGACGAAACCTGTTGCGGCCTATATCGCAGGGCTTTCGGCACCAAAAGGTCGTCGGATGGGCCACGCAGGCGCAATCGTCTCCGCCTTTGGTGAATCTGCGCAGGAGAAGGTCGACATCCTGAAACAGGCGGGGGTTTCCATTGTCCCTACCCCGTCTTCGTTTGGCCAAGTCGTAGAGAAGATGGTGGCTTAAGCAATTACGCCAAAACAAAAACCCCGGGTGATTAATCTTGCCCGGGGCTTGTTTCGTTAACAACCGGATCAGGCGTTGGCTTGATCGGCAATTGCCTCAACCCTTGCGGCAATCTCCGCCATTACGTCGGTCACGGCATCGGGCACAACAGGAACTTCAATACGTTGAGGCGCCGGCTGAGTCGCTTGGCGCATTTGATCCAACTCGGCCTCTTTTTCGGCCATCTGGTCCTGCGCTTCACGCAACCGGTCCTGCGCGCCAGCGACCTTATCGGCAAGCATCAGACCGGCCATGAGCAACATCTTGGCCTCTGGAACCCGGCCAACCTCAGAGGAGAGCATGGAGGCCTCCTCATCGAGCATTTTGGCCGCCGCTTGCAGATAATGTTCTTCGCCATCCTGGCAGGACACTTCAAACATCCGGCCGCCGATATACACCTCTACATTGGGCATCAGGCTTCCTCCTGCGCGAGAACTGTGGCACCTGCTGCGCTTTCGATCACTGATGTCAGCTCCGACAGGATGGCCGTCGTCTCCGCCTGGTCGGCCGCTCGCATGGCCCGAAGGCTATCAAGCTCGGCCATCATCGATTTATTGATCAAATGCGCCTCACCTACGCCTTCGGAATTGGCCTCGCGAAGGGCTGCATTATTATCACGCAGTTGCTGATTTGCCCGGCGCAAAGATTGCAGCTCCGAGTCCAGCCGAGAAAGCGCCTCGCTGTTTTTCTCGCGTAAAGCTTCGATCTCATCTTCAAGCCTCTGCCGTGTTGCGCGCATGGTTTTGACGCGCTCTTCGAGCTGCGTGTTCGCAAGCCTTTCTTCTTCATAGGCTTGATGCGCCGCCGCCAGCTCTTCGGAGTCTGTTGCGGACGCTGCAGCGGCTTTCATGCTCTGGGAAATCCGATCCAGTGCCGAATTGATGCGCTGTTGGAATTCTTCTATGTCGCCCAAATCCCCATCCTTTTCGTTTTTTTAACGAGCGAACGAGGACCCAAAACCTGGATTCCGAATCGCCCACCACCCGATCTGCGTAAGAGTTTACTCAAACCAGGCCCAAATTGCGCCCCCTTCTGGCACCTGCGCTTGATCTTTGGTCGCGGGCTGGTATGCAACCGTGACTGACATCCTCTAATTCGAAGGAATCCTGCCTTGGATATCGCCTCTTTGCGTGCCGCGCATCCCGACCATTGGAACAAAGCCGCCGCCATTCGGGCGCTGACACTGGATGCTGTTGCAGCGGCCAATTCGGGCCATTCCGGCATGCCGATAGGAACGGCAGACATCGCCACGGTTCTTTTCGAAAAACACCTTAAATTTGATGCCAGTGCACCAGATTGGCCCGATCGGGATCGCTTTATTCTATCCGCCGGGCACGGATCGATGCTGCTGTATTCGCTGCTGCATCTTACCGGGTATGAGGGCATGGCTCTGCAGCAGATAAAGGATTTCCGGCAGTGGGGCTCTGCCACCGCGGGTCATCCAGAGAATTTCCTGCATGCCGGCATTGAAACAACGACTGGACCACTTGGGCAAGGTATTGCCAATTCGGTCGGGTTTGCGATCGCCGAAGAGGCACTGCGCGCGCGATTTGGCCGCAAACTCGTTGATCACCACACCTATGTTATCGCTGGCGATGGCTGCCTTATGGAGGGCGTGAGCCAAGAGGCCATCAGCCTTGCCGGTCGTCTTGGTCTTGGCAAGTTGATCGTGTTTTGGGACAACAATAACATCACTATAGACGGCACAGTTGAACTTGCCGACCGCACCGATCAGGTTAAACGCTTCCGCTCCTCTGGTTGGCAGGTTCTGGAATGCGACGGCCATGACCCGGACGCAATCGATGCCGCGATTATCAAGGCAAAAGGCGGGCGCAAGCCTACTATGATTGCCTGCAAAACCCATATTGCCCTGGGTCACGCCGCGCAGGATACGTCCAAGGGCCATGGCGCGCTCACCGACGCTGATCAGTTGAAAGCGGCCAAAGAAGGCTATGGCTGGAAAGGCGGTCCATTCGAAGTTCCTGCTGATATCAAAAAGGCCTGGGAAGCCATCGGAAGTCGCGGGTCGGCTGCGCGTGCCGAATGGAATGCCCGGCTAGCTGAGCAAAGCGAACGCCGTCAGGCGGAATTTGCCCGGGTGATGGCTGGTGACGTGCCGAAAAAACTATCAGCGCAAATCCGTGCTTTAAAGAAGCAGATATCAGAAGAAGCGCCAAAAGTAGCCACGCGCAAATCAAGCGAAATGGTGCTGAATGCAGTGAACCCCGTGCTGCCGGAGACAATCGGTGGATCGGCGGACCTGTCAGGCTCAAACAACACGCGCTCCAGCGATATGAGCGTCTTTGACGACGGCAATCGCAAGGGGCGTTACATCCACTACGGTATTCGCGAGCACGGTATGGCGTCGGCCATGAATGGCATGGCTTTGCACGGTGGCATAAGGCCTTATGGCGGGACCTTCATGTGCTTTACCGATTATGCCCGCCCGGCCATGCGCCTCGCCGCACTGATGAAGATACCAACCGTTTTCGTAATGACGCACGACTCTATCGGCCTTGGTGAGGATGGCCCAACGCACCAGCCGGTGGAACATCTGGCGATCAGCAGGGCCACACCTAACACGATGGTGTTCCGCCCGTGTGATACGGTTGAGACCGCAGAGGCTTGGGAGATCGCCTTTAGCTCGACCACCACGCCATCCGTGCTATCGCTTACGCGTCAAGGCCTGCCGACGCTCAGAACCGAGCACAAGCAAAAGAACCTGACTGCTCAGGGCGCTTACGTACTAGCCGAGGCGGAAGGCAAACGTCAGGCCATCCTGATGGCGACCGGTTCCGAGGTCGAAATCGCCATGGCCGCACGCACCGTGCTGCAGGCAGAGGGTATCGGAACACGTGTTGTTTCAATGCCTTGCTGGGAGTTATTCGAACAACAGGATGAGGCCTATCGCAGGCGTGTCCTCCCCCCCGGCCAAGCGGTGCGCGTCGGTGTTGAGGCCGCTATGCGCCAGGGCTGGGATCGTTGGCTTTGCGGCGAACGCGGAAGAGAAGCTCGCGCCGGGTTCGTCGGCATGGAGAGTTTTGGCGCGTCCGCGCCTGCGGATGTCCTGTTCAAGAAATTCGGCATTACAGCAGACGCCGTTGCAGAAAAGGTCAAATCGCTACTTTAGAATTCAGTGAATAGGCTTTGGTTTTCTGGCCTGTTCTGCAGCGGCCTGCCAATATTCGCAGTCCAACTCACCGAACTGCCCGTCATGGCCGCTTCTGGCTATGTCCGCCGCTGATCTAACGCGGGCATCGATTTGAGGCGGAACGCACCTTGGTGCGTCATCCCCGAAAACGCTGGATATCTCCGTTAGGATTTTCTCTTCGGTTGCGGAGAGGAGAATCCCGTCGGCTATGTGGCGCGCCTCGGTCTCCGCAACTTTTCCAAAGCTAAAGAATACATCGGACAAGGCCGGATAGAATTTATCGCTCTGCAAAATCCGCGCGAGGGCGTGCTCTTCCACCGCACGGGTTGGTCCACGACGCTGCCAATCGCGGAAAAGCACGATAAGTAATTCCTCATCGGGTGTAAGGTCTGAAAAACCAAGGGGTTCAACTCTGTCGCTAACCAAACCATCACCTCCTATAGTTTATAAGGCTGGGTGGCGGTCGCGACCGAAGCACCATTAGCCTTGTCTAACAAGTCGTGAAATGCCAGTCATTTGCGATCACAATTTTAGTATACCGTCGCATACATACTTGACTTGCGCTATGCGAACTGCCACATAACGCTTATCGCAAGGCAGGCTTATTTTGCTTCGACCACGCCTCGGTAGGTTATCCAAACCCCGAAAGATTCAAACTTTTTCTAAATGACACGCGTGGCACCGCCGCGCGATGGAGGTCCTATGACACATCACAGCACAGAGGTGTTGCCGGATACGATGGTCCGGCAGCTCGGTCGCTTTGTTTCTGAATCCGATCACAAAACCATGAGCCACGAATCCCGTGAAGAGCTCAAAAAACGGATCCTCGATACCATCGGCGTTGCGATAGGCGCACTTGAAGGTGAGCCCATCAAAATGATCCGTGAACATAACGCGGATTTTGGCGGTAAAGAGCTTTCCACCTTTATCGGCGGCGGCAAGGGCGCGCCTGACCGGGTTGCGTTCTATAACGGGGCGCTGAGCCGCTACCTTGATTTTATGGACAGCTACCTTGCCAAGGGAGAGACCTGTCACCAGTCCGACAATTTCGGTGCCGTGCTTGCAGCGGCAGAATACCGTGACGCCTCTGGTGATGAGCTGCTCACCGCGATGGCAGTGGCCTATCAGGTGCAGGGACGTCTTTGCGATGAGGCCCCTGTTCGCCACAAGGGCTTTGATCATACTGTTCAGGGCGCGTATGCCTCGGCCGCTGGTGTTGCACGAGCTCTTGGCCTCGATGCGGAGAAAACCGCAATGGCCGTGGCGATTTCGGGCACATGTAATAACGCGCTGCGCTGTACCCGGACCGGAAGCCTAAGCCATTGGAAAGGCCTCGCCTACCCTAACACCGGCTTTGTTGGCGCCCATGCGGCCTTCCTTGCGATGCGCGGCATTACCGGCCCTGAAGAGGTGTTCGAAGGCAACAAAGGTCTGAAAGACGCGATCACCGGCGAGTTCTCCATCGATTGGGCCAAGGAAGATCTTGAGAACGTCAAAAAATCGATCATCAAAAAGTATAACGCCGAAATTCACTCCCAGTCCTCTATCGAAGGCGCGCTTGAACTGCAGGCGGAGCATGGCTTCACCTGGGATCAGATTGAGCATATCGGCATCGATATCTTTGACGTGGCATTCCACATCATTGGCGGCGGCGAGGAGGGTGACAAAACCATCATCCGCACCAAAGAAGAGGCTGATCACTCGCTGCAATACATGGTTGGTGTGGCTCTCATCGACGGCAATGTCCTGCCTGCGCAGTACGAAGGCGAGCGTGTGACGCGGGGCGATATCCAGTCGCTTTTGCAGCGCTTTACCGTGAAGCCGAAGCAGGAATATACAGACCGCTTCCCGCAAGAGGTTTGCACCGATCTGGCGATCACGCTCAAGGACGGCACGGTGCATAAGATCACCAAGACCGATTATGAGGGCTTTAATACACGGCCCATGAGCTGGGACACTGTCGAGGCCAAGTTCACCAATCTGGCCACGCCGTTCACCTCCGCGCGAACGCGCAATGCCATCGTCGATGCGGCCAAAAACCTTGAGAAAGTATCGGCCCGCGAGTTGGCCGCGATCCTTGGCAATCTGAATGCCTAAAGCTCTTTCAGCGGGTCAAGCTCTGCCCCGCTTCTCATCCCAAAAAGAAAGGAAATCCAATGTTGGATATTGACCCAAACCCAAATCGCGAACAGTCCGAGACCTGGAAAAACCGCTCCTTCCCTTATGTGCCGATGAATGACCGGGACCCCAAGCCACGGACAAAATCGATCACGGAAATCCGTGGCCCCTACTACGCGCCGACCCCCCACACATACACCGATGAGCTTTTGCGGCTGATGGGCGAGCATGTGGACGGCTATAAATACGCAGGTGGCTCCTTCTCGCTTATGCCTGCCGAAGAGGTGATCAAGCTCAACCGGATCTGTCATGATCACGGCGTATATGTCTCCACCGGTGGATGGATCGAAAACGTCCTGGCGCGCGCGCCAAATCATATCGATGAGTATATCGAAGAGTGCAAAAGGCTTGAGTTTGATATGATCGAGCTTTCCACAGGCTTCATTCAGCTGCCTGTGCCTGACTTGCTCCGCCTGATTGAGAAGGTGAACAAAGCAGGCCTGAAACCTAAGCCTGAGATCGGTATTCAATTCGGCGCCGGTGGCGACACCACTCAGGCAGAGCTTGAAGCCGAAGGTACGCGTGATCCGCAAATTCTGATCGATACGGCAAATGAGTGCCTCAATGCGGGCGCGACGATCATCATGGTCGAAAGCGAAGGCATCACAGAGAATGCCGATCCATGGCGCACCGATGTGGCCGCCAAGATCATGAAAGAGGTCGGCATGGACAACGTGATGTTCGAGGCAGCCGATCCCGAAGTCTTCCAGTGGTACATCAAAAACTACGGGATCGATGTGAACATGTTCATCGACCACAGCCAGATCGTGCAACTCGAATGCCTGCGTCGCGGCATCTGGGGGACAAAATCAACCTTCGGTCGGATCACGACTCATAGATAAATCGACAAAGTGTCGGGGCGCACCCGCGTCCCGGCATGCTTTACGCGGGTTTTACCAAACCCGTTTGCGCCTCAGTAATCAGATGATATCCCGCGATCAGCACGACGATCACCAAAGAAACGGCCAGTGCCAAGTTGATGCGTCTTTGATTGGCGGCGTTCAGGCCCAAACGGCGGACGGAGACTCCCATCAGAAGCCAGGTGCCGTGCGAGATCACCCAGACCACATTGAAGATCAGAAATTTGATCGCCAGCTCCACCGATAGATTGGCAAAGCCAAGTGGAAAATTGGCGAAAACCAGCGTGCTCACCGCATAGGCTTTTGGGTTAATCGCCTGCAGCAAAAGACCCCCGCAAAACCCCGGTGGATTGGATTTCTGGATAAAGTCAAAGTCGGTCCCGGCCAGCGCAATTTTCAACGCCAACCAGAGCAAATAGAGCGTCGATAGTATGGCCAGCGCTAGGCGCAAAACCGGCGCGGCGAGCAGGACCGCCGCCAGCCCTAAGACAACCAGCACGCAAACCAGGTTATGCCCCGACCAAAGCCCGGTGAAAAAAGTCAGACCGTGCCTTCGGCCAAAGGCGGCCCCTACTCCGGCGAGCGTCAGAACACCGGGCCCGGGCGTACCCAACAGCAACAGTACTGCAAGGCTCAGGCTCAGCATCGGCTACGACCGTAGATATGGCAGGAGACATTCCAGAACCCGATCCGGCTTCTGCTCTGCAAGGTAGTGACCCGCACCTTCTATGGCTTGGCCGGTCACCTCATTAGCGCAATAGTCACGCCAAATGTCCAAAGCATCATACAACCGCTCGATAATTCCATTCTGCCCCCAAAGTACCAACAGCGGGCATTGAATTTTCTCGCCTGTGTCCCGCGACGCTCGATCATGGTTCAAATCAATACCTGCCGCCGCGCGGTAATCCTCACAAATGCCCACCGCAACCTGCGGATCGCGGATATGGGTCAGGTAATCCTGCAAGGCTTCCGGATGGAAAAGCTCCTGCGCGGGAATGGGCCTGCTGCAATGGCGCAAGAACCAGTGTTCTGGATCAGCAGTGATCATACCCTCGGGAAACGGCGCAGGCATCGCAAGATAAAACCAATGCGCATAGGCCATCGCAAAGGCCATGTCGGTTCGCTCAAAGTGTTCAATTGTGGGGATAATATCCAGAACCGCCAGATGGGAGATACGATCTGGCTCATCGAGCGCCATCCGATGGGCAACACGCGCACCACGGTCATGCGCCACGACCGCAAACCGACGATGACCGAAATGATCCATAAGCTCAAAGATGTCTTGAGCCATTGCACGTTTAGAATAGGATAAACTGTCTGCGCTCGCGGGTGGCTTTGGCGAAACACCGTATCCGCGAAGATCTGGGCAATAGACGGTAAAGCTCTGCGGAAGGACTGGCGCAATTTGATGCCACATGGCGTGGGTCTGAGGGTTGCCATGCAACATAACAACCGGAGGACCATCTCCGCCCCGACGAAGGCGAACATCCCCTGCGCTTGATTCAAAGATCTCAAGTTCGAACCCTTCGAAAAACTGCATGATTTTCTGTCTAACGCCTTTCAAGGAGAACGTAAGTCGCGGCAACTTTTGCAAAGCTGTGCGGCAAGGGAAAATGAAATGCTATCACATACGGCAAGATTCTTATATTTTCGGCAAAAACTCGTTATCACTTACTTTGCAAAAGCACGCATCTAGAGATGAAATAAGATCAAAGTCACATCCCAGTTAGAATATGTGATCACAAAATAGAATTTTTTGTCAACTGCAACTCGAATTTGGCCGAATTTAAACGCTAGCGCAAAATTTACCCGGTCTTGTGATGACTCACGATTTTCCTTTTGCTACGTTCAGATTACTGAACTCCGCCTGGCGGGGTCTAGAAGTTACACAACCAACTCGTGGACACGCGCGCTAATTCATCTTTGGGCGTCGACGCATCCAGGTAGGTCTAAGTCAACAATCATCTGGAAGGAGCTGAGCAATGCTGAGCTTTATCGTCGGCTGGCGAAATAGAATTATGCACCTCCTATATGTTGGTGTCGCTAAACATCTGATTTTCCTCTGGGAACCAGAGGAAGCACACGCAAACCTCAAGGCGGTTGGCAAACTCTTAGGTTCCAACTTTCTCACCCGCAAATTGACAGCGCTGCTTTTTAATTATCAGCATAAATCGTTGAACACGACGGTTGATGGTGTTGAGTACCCGAACCCGGTTGGCCTTTCCGCGGGCTTCGACAAGGATGGCGAGCTTACCTCGATCTATCCCGAACTTGGATTTGGTCTTGCAGAGCTTGGCTCCTTCACTGGTGATATCACTGCCGGCAACCCCGGTAAGCGTCTTTTCCGCATGAAGAAATCCAAATCCATCTTGGTGTGGTACGGGTTGAACAACCAAGGTGCAGAGAAGATTGCCGCGCGTCTTAGTAAAGTGACCTTCCGTATTCCAATCGGCATCAGCGCTGCGAAATCAAACATAACACCAGACTTTATCCTGCAGGAATCGATCGACGATTATCTGAAGACGTACAAAGCCTTCGCAGACATCGGCCATTACACCACGATCAACATCTCCTGCCCGAATACGCGTGACGGCGAACCTTTTGCAGAGAAAGAAAATCTGCGTCCACTCTTTGATGCAATTCGCGAAAACTACATCGAGGGAAAGCCAGTTTATGTGAAACTTGCCGCTGACCTCAGCCGTGAAGAGCTTGAAGACACGCTCGACGTTGTGATGGAGAACAAAGACATTATCCAAGGTGTTGTCCTGACCAACCTGGCCAAACCATCCGGTGAAGGCGCCAAAGAGATCAAAGGCGATCTGGCCTACCATAAAGGCGGCATGAGCGGCCTACCGGTACAGCGTCTGGCAACCACAATGATCCGCGACGTATATCGCTACACCGGCGGCGAGATCACAATCATCGGCGTTGGTGGTATCTTCACCGCACGCGACGCGTATGAGAAGATCACTTCAGGCGCGAACCTTCTTCATATGATTACGGCGATGATCTTTGACGGCCCACAAGTTATGGGCGAGATTAACCGTGGCATGGTAAAAATGCTCAAGGCTGACGGCTTCAACT
Source organism: Pseudomonadota bacterium (assembly GCA_038531775.1). Taxonomy (GTDB): domain Bacteria; phylum Pseudomonadota; class Alphaproteobacteria; order Rhodobacterales; family Rhodobacteraceae; genus Roseovarius. The sequence continues at coordinate 43,733 of JBCBBI010000004.1, forward strand.
CTATCGAAGAGGCTGTTGGCTCTCGCAACCCGATGCCAGCCGAGCCTGGCTACTACAAGAAGAAGCGCGAGCGTGAAGAAGCTGCAGCAACTCCAAAAGTGGCAGCCGAGTAAGTCTTACTTTTCACTAAATACAAGACCGTCCCTCAGGCATCTGCGGGGCGGTCAAAGATCAACTTACCAGAGTTCTCGGAAATCGTTGCATTCGTCGTCTCTGGATCATCGGTCTGAACGTCTTTGATCAACTTACACAGAGCATCCAGACTGGTTCAATCAATTTCACCCGACAGCAACGCCCGATCCCGTCTGCATCACCCGTTGAAAGGGTAAGGTTTTCCAAACTCTCATTTCCGCCATTGCAGAGGTCTATCGTATCCTGACCGAACCAAGATCGCTGCGGTTGTCACTTTCAGAGCCTGGGATGAAAGAATTAACGTCTCCGGCTAAACAAAAGTTCCAAGCCCGACAATTCGCACGCGCCGGTCATGGCGTTAGACATCAAGATAAGGTGCGTCGAATACAAGCCTGCCGCCCTGCCTCGCGCCACTGTCAAAGTTCAGATCACCTTAGCTAGCCCACAGGTGAGCATCGCTTGCACCCCCGCTCGACCTAGCTCTAATCGCGGCAATCACCTGCTGTGTGGTCATTGGACACAAGTCTTAAGATCGCGTTCACGGGTCAGCCATCGGACCGAAACAATATCTCATGAAGGCCTGGCTCAAGATGTTCTAGCACCGTCTTTGCAAACTCATCTTGTTCGACACCGAGGCTATCGGCCCAAAGCGCGTAAAGTTCCTGCGGAATCCGACATGAGCCATTTTCAACTTGAGAAACGAATGAGTAGTATTTTAGGTCCAGAAGCTCAGCGAGTTGCGACTGCGTCAGGCCCTTCTTTTCCCGTTGTACCTTAAGCCAGTAGCCAAGATCCCGACGCATCTCTTTGGCAATTTCCCCAGGCCGAATATCTCTTTGTATACGTGCTGCCAAATCCAAAAACCTTTCGTAAAATAGCTGCAATCGCAGTAGAAAAAAACAATTATAGATACCAAGTTCTAATATTAGATACCTAATATAAATGTGGCGTATTTATGGCGCATCACAAGAGCTCCGAAAAGAAAAGTCATAATTTGTGATAGGTTTTCTCACTATGGCTAATACTGTTTCAGTGCGTAAAAAAAACGCAGCATGACGTCGTTTTAAATCGATGATCTTGTGCATAATCCAACAATCATCTCAAGCTTGCGATATTTTAAAGAAGGCAAGCATAGACCCAAGTAATCTACACATCATGATTTCTAACATTCTGTGTATGTTGTATATTTTTCTCTTTAGTGAGCGTTTTGGCGGCGATGAAAAAATGAAACATCTTCAGTGTCAAACATTAAGCGAAACAGGTGTTGGCGGTCGTATAGACGCAGTTAGGCTGAACCCCTAGTTGAAGCTGTGCTGTGGATCGAGACCGGGTCGGGCCCTTTTAGGTCCGAGGGCCGCGGGCAAACATGTGAGGCCAAGACGTGACATTGGCAGAGCAGAGCGCACATAAGGCTAGTGTAGCTCGTTCAATTCCAGCCACTGCTACCATCCTTTCGTAGCCTAACTGGAAGAGAACCCGATTTTCATTCGGGCGGCTGTAGGTTCGGGTCCTATAAGAACGGCCAAAACTCTGGGACAGCGGAACTGGCGACGGGTCTACGAAGAGCACTTGAAAAGGTTCGGCCGCTCCCCTGTAGACCATGCTTGGACTGGCGAAGATCGGCCCATTGGCTCAGAACCTTTGGTGGGTGGTTCAACTCCACCTCAAAGCTCCAAATCTTTTGCGGCATATTAAATGGAGATATTCGTTGTCTTTTACCGAACCCACGGTCGATTCAGAGCAACAAACCGGGAATGGTGGGCGGTGAGGGATTCGAACCCCCGACATCTTCGGTGTAAACGAAGCGCTCTACCAACTGAGCTAACCGCCCGCTTTTGGCGGTCTAGCAAATCCTCGCAGGCAAGTGCAAGAGGCGATGCACACAAGCCGCAATCAGGTCAAAACTGTCACAACTGCGCAAGAGTTATTCGATTTTAAATAATCACTGCGATATCACCATGTGGCTAAATTGAAATGCGTACAATGATCGCGAGACGACAATGCCACTCACCTCAATGTATCTGGTCTTTCCTGCACTGATTTACATTCTGATGGTATCAATGCCAAAAGGCCAACCTGCCCTGCGCGCGGCGTTGGCCTGTGCATTTGTGCTTGTTGCGCTTTGGTTGGGTCTTCGTCTCGGCAAACTCCCACCGCTGACAGACAACCCGGAAAATCAAACCCTAGTAGCAGGTCTTTTTCTGTTATCGCTATCCTTGGCTTGGTTCATCGGCAGCACGTTACAGATGTTTCGGATGCGCATGCCCGATCACTGGCCAAAATGGGCTTGGCCGCTTGTTGCGATCGGGGCTTTCTGTGCCTTTGGCGCGGTCATTCTACGTATGATCTAGGCGAAGCACTCTAGCGCGTCCGCGACTTATGTGATGCACAACACCCTGCCCACCCGGCAGGCTGGCTAGTTTTGTTACATCAATGCCAAGAACAAGGCACCGTAAAATACGTGACGTGATCCCATGGGTGATAATGACGCTCGGCCCTTTTAAGTCATCCAAAAAACTCTGCACACGGGCCATCATATCCGCCAGGCTTTCGCAACCTGGTCCTGAGAATTTCCAAAGGTGGCGATCGCTTTGCAGATCGAGACCCTCACTTTGCTTGATTTCACTCAGAGTCTTGCCCTGGTAATCGCCAAGGCAGACCTCCATCAATCGTTTATCAGTTTCGAAATTCCAAGAACTGTCTTGCGCCACAACATCTGCAGTGGCCAAGGCCCGTCCACTGGGACTGACTATAAAGCGCGTCATGTCTGGCAGAGAAATGGATCGTAGTATCTCACTTTGTTTTTCCGCCTGTTCAACTCCTGTTTGCGTAAGCGGGCTATCGAGATGGCCCTGCATGCGCTCTTCTACATTCCAAGTGGTCTCACCGTGGCGCAGGATCCAAAGCTCAGGAGCTTTCATTGTACGGGGGACTTGCCCTAAACCGCGTCCGGTTTACTTTGGCGTATTTTTGCGACAGTCACCTGTGCACGTCCTGCATCTCGGGTTTTCTTCAGTTTGATCTTGCCAAGTGGTGGCAAAGTCACGTCGCGGCCTTCCATAATAGCCTCACCCAATACTGCAATCGCTGCCTCGACTGCGGGCTTTACTTTGCTTTTTTGCAGACCTGTTTTCTCGACCACGCGGTCTACCAATTCACGCTTGCGCAACTCAGGAGACGCGTTTTCTTCCGCCGTCTTTGCCTTAGCTTCCACTGGAGCCGGTGTTTTAGGCTTTGGCGCAAAATCCTTTATTGATCGCTTGGGCGCAGTAGACGTCTGCTTGGCTGTCGTCTTGGACGTCTTTGTCGTTTTTCTTTTCGTTGTTTGCGTTGTCATACCCTGCCCCTTAATGTGTCGGTCATAAGTCCCAGCCGTTTTAAGCTAGCAAATATGAGCCGTAACTTCACCTTCATGGGCGGTGATGCGCCGTTGGTCTACATGCTTTGTTGCGCAAAAGGCGCAATGATTAGGAATGCGCATGTATTAAAGACATGAAAAAGCACCGCGGGGGGCGCCCTTTATTTGCAGAATTTTCACAAAGCTTAGTGCGCTGTTGCGCCAGGCCCTTCTTTCGCGCTAAGCGCGGCTTCCGCCGCTGCTGCCTCTTCGGCTGCCTCATCCCAATCAACGGGCTCAGGCGTGTCGATCAAAGCCAGACGCAGAACATCACTTACATGCTCTACCGGTATAATCTCCAAACCGTCTTTTACATTGTCTGGGATTTCGGCGAGGTCCTTTTCATTTTCCTGCGGGATCAGAACCGTCTTGATGCCGCCACGGAGCGCCGCAAGCAGCTTCTCCTTCAACCCACCGATGGCAAGCGCGTTGCCGCGAAGTGTCACCTCACCTGTCATGGCTATATCCTTGCGCACCGGAATACCGGTGAGCACCGATACGATCGACGTGACCATGGCAAGACCCGCGCTCGGGCCGTCCTTAGGTGTTGCGCCTTCGGGGACATGCACGTGGATATCCCATTTTTCAAAGCGCGGTGGTTTTATGCCCAATTGCGGTGACACAGAACGCACATACGAGCTGGCTGCGTCAATGGATTCCTTCATCACATCGCCAAGTTTTCCGGTGGTCTTCATCCGACCTTTGCCGGGAAGACGCAGTGCCTCGATACTCAAAAGCTCACCACCGACCGAGGTATAGGCGAGCCCGGTGACCACGCCGACCTGATCCTTTTCTTCAGCGAGCCCATATTTGAACTTTTTCACACCAAGGAAATCATCGATGTTTCCATCGTTCACTTGGACGGCTTCGGCTTCTTTCTTGATAATCTTGGTAAGCGATTTCCGCGCCACTTTACCAATTTCACGCTCAAGATTCCGCACACCCGCCTCGCGGGTATAGTGGCGAATAATTGCCGTCAGCGCCGTTTCATCAAGCGAGAACTCTTTCGCCTTAAGACCGTGGTTCTTGATCTGTTTTGGCAGCAGGTGCTGCAGCGCGATCTCACGTTTTTCATCCTCGGTGTAGCCTGCGAGCGGGATAATCTCCATCCGGTCAAGCAGCGGCCCAGGCATATTATAGCTATTCGCTGTGGTCAGAAACATCACGTTGGACAGGTCGTATTCAACCTCCATGTAATGGTCGATAAAGGTCGAATTTTGTTCAGGGTCCAGAACCTCAAGCATAGCCGATGCTGGATCACCGCGGAAATCCTGACCCATCTTGTCGATCTCGTCGAGCAAGATAAGCGGATTTGTCGTCTTGGCCTTTTTCAATGCCTGAATGATCTTGCCGGGCATGGAGCCAATATAGGTCCGTCGGTGACCGCGGATCTCAGATTCGTCGCGTACACCGCCGAGCGAGATACGAATAAACTCGCGTCCGGTGGCTTTCGCTACAGATTGCCCAAGCGACGTTTTACCAACACCAGGAGGGCCGACGAGACAAAGGATCGGACCTTTCAGCTTTTTGGAGCGTTGCTGAACCGCGAGATACTCGACAATGCGCTCTTTGACTTTTTCGAGGCCATAATGATCCTTATCAAGGATGTCTTGCGCGCGCCGCAAATCTTTCTTTACGCGGCTTTTAACACCCCATGGAATTGACAATATCCAATCGAGGTAATTGCGTACAACGGTCGCCTCTGCGCTCATCGGGCTCATATTCTTGAGCTTTTTGAGCTCTCCTTCCGCCTTGTCGCGCGCCTCTTTCGAAAGCTTGGTCTCATTGATCTTTTCTTCTAGCTCGGCAATTTCGCCTTCGCCCTCTTCTCCGTCGCCAAGCTCCTTCTGAATGGCCTTCATCTGCTCATTCAGGTAATATTCGCGCTGCGTGCGCTCCATCTGAGACTTGACGCGGGTTTTAATCTTTTTCTCAACCTGCAGGACGCTCATTTCGCCCTGCATCAGACCATAAACTTTTTCAAGCCGCTCGCTGACCGAAAGCGTTTCGAGCAACTCTTGCTTTTGGTTCACTTCAATTCCGAGATGTCCAGAAACCAGATCAGCCAGCTTAGCCGCGTCATCGGCTTCGGTCACGGCTGCAAGCGCTTCTTCTGGAATGTTCTTTTTTACCTTGGCATAGCGCGTAAACTCATCCGTTACAGTGCGCAATAGAGCATCAATTGCCGCCGTATCCCCCGGCATCTCAATCAAATATTCTGCGCGTGCCTCGAAAAAGTTCTCATTATCGAAATATTCAACGATTTTAACGCGTGCCACACCTTCAACCAGCACTTTGACGGTACCATCAGGCAGCTTGAGCAGCTGCAACACATTGGCCAGTACGCCGGCATCATAAATGCCTTCAATTTCCGGATTGTCGTCACCTGGGTCAATTTGGCTTGAAAGCAGGATTTGTTTATCATCCTGCATCACCTCTTCCAGCGCCCGAACCGATTTTTCACGCCCGACAAAAAGCGGCACGATCATGTGCGGAAACACAACAATGTCTCGCAACGGAAGGACGGGATAGGATGCGTTTAATGGATCTTGCATGCTCATTCCTCATAATGCAAAGCGGCTTGGATCCCTAACTAGGCAATCTCGCCGCTCCCGATATAGATGGTGAAATGGGGGTAATGCGCCCGGATTTCAACATCGCTTTTCTTCGCGCACAATGGCGCGAAGGCATAAGCACCGCAAGGATTTAAAAAGCGCGAATTGACGCAAATAGCCCAGTCACAGACCAATAGGCGCCAATAACAACGATTGTGCTCGGATCAGAAGGGAAACAACGGAAATGTTGTTCAGGAAACAAGCAATACCGCTAAGGCCGCTACGACCAACCAAGTGAACGCAAATAGAGACAAAACCATATGAGGCCTCCGGGCAGCGCGAGATTCAAGGGCGCGCGGCTCAGTCTTGCCAATCATGGTTTCAAATTCCTTAACGGACGTTTTTTTGTTTAAGTTACGCAAGGAAGGCCGCCGCTACCAAAGCTACTGACATCCAGCTAAATGCAAACATTGCATAAGTCATTTGACTCAACTCACTCTAATTAACACGTTTAAATAGTATCACAAAACCTTCCTAAAACCTAAAAGTACTTTGGAGTTCCGAAGAAAAACACTGGTGCGAAAATGGCATCAATGCTTTTGAAATAGTCTAATGGTTACCAATCCGGGAAAATAAAGCATTTGTTTCGAGGCACCATTAACCACATGAACGTACCCGTCTTGGGTAAAAAAACACCGGGCACACTGGCTTTGATCAGAACATTATCTGACACACAGTTGAGCTCGACCAAGCTTTCTTTGCCCATAAGACGGGCACGCTTTACCACTGCACGTACGGCCTCTCCCTCGTTTTTCGTGGGTGCGGGCCCCGTGCCATTTCTATCGAGGTCAAGCCGCATATGTTGTGGCCGAACAACGATATGCGCCGACGTCCCACGCGACAGTGTGGTTGTGTCGAAAACGCCAAATGGCGTAACCACCTGCCCGTTATCAACTTTTCCTTTTAATATATTGATATCACTGAAAAACGCGGCCGCTTTGGAATCTACAGGAGCATTGAAAAGTTCAATCGGACTACCGTGCTGAACAATGCGCCCGTCACGCATCAATGCGATCTCGTCGGCCATGCGCATTGCTTCGTCCGGCTCATGGGTCACCAAGAGGACGGCGGCGCCCTGTTCGCGCAAAATTTCAAGCGTTTCGTCGCGGATGCCATCGCGCAAACGGTTATCAAGACCTGAGAACGGCTCATCCATCAGCATGATTTTTGGTTTTGGCGCTAAAGCGCGGGCCAATGCGACGCGCTGCTGCTCACCACCGGACAGCTCGTGAGGAAAACTGCTCGCATGCCGGGTCATATCAAGCCGGTCAAGAAGTTCGGCCACACGTTTGGAACGCCGTTTGTCAGCATTCAGACCAAACCCGACATTTTGTTCGACCGTCAAATGGGGAAATAACGCAAAGTCTTGGAACATAAGCCCAATCTGGCGTTGCTCCGGCGGTACCGAGTGGGCGTTATCACATACAACCCGGCCATCTACAAGAATTGTGCCGCTTTGTTGCCTTTCTACCCCAGCAACCAAGCGTAGGGTGGTGGATTTTCCACAACCGGATGGTCCCAAAAGACAAGTCACTTGTCCCGGCCTTACCTCAAGCGAGACATCCTCAACCACCTTTCGCCCATCATAGCTATGGCTGAGGTTCTCGATCTGGAGACGCGCAATGGCAACCTCAGGCGCTGCGTCTTCTGCCATAGCTCAGCCTCCCCTGGCCTCTCGGATCGCCGGCCAAATATCACGCTCGAGCGCTCGCTGCGTGATGGGCCCGGCAAACCGCAGGATAACCTTGCCGGTTTCATCCAGAAAGAAGGTCTCAGGCACCGCTGCAACACCCCATTCAATGGCCTGCCGCCCGTTTCGGTCCACACCTATGGCTTCAAAAGGATCACCAAGCTCTTCAAGAAAGCCAAGCGCGTTGCCAGGGTCATCCTTGTAATTCACGCCGTAAACCGTGAGCCCCTGCCTGGCCATTTCGATCAGATTGGGATGTTCTGCCCGGCATGGCGCGCACCAACTGGCCCAGAAATTTACCAACTTGATCCCGCCTTCGCGAAGCTGCGCGTCGGTAATCACTGGCTTGGCACCAAGCGGCTCAAAGGCGACCACCGGCGCTGGAGTACCCTTGATAGCAGAGGGTAGCGCATCAGGATCACTGCGATGCACTCCGGCGTAAAACAGCCCGGCGATCGCTGCAAAAATGGCTAATGGCAGTATTGTTAAAGGAGAGACCTTAGACACGCGATTTCACCTTACTTTCAATCTCTTCCAACTGGTGTCTAACGCTATTGAAGCGCCATATGCTAATCCAGATCAAAATGCCAATCAAAGCCAGCGAAACACCATAAGAGGTTAAAATCGGTAGCGCATGTTTACCTAGATCAGGGATCATGCCCGTACCTCTTGAGCCCGCTCTCTGATCATCAGCGCCTTAATCCGACGCGTGCGAATTTCGGTCTGCGTCCGGATGAGGACAAGCGCGAGAAAAAGCATTGTGAAACCCACCATGGTGATAACCAACGGATGGAAAAACACGTCGTTTATGTTTTCTTCCCGGTCAAGGCTCAATGATGCCCCTTGGTGCAAGCCCTGGTTCCAAAACAGCACCGCATAGCGGCTTAGGATGGCAAAGACAGAACCGACAAGACAAAGAATCGACGTAAGATCAGCAGCCGTCTCATCATCCTCAAGGGCCTGCCAAAGCGCGATGTAACCGAGGTAGAATAGAAAAAGGATCAAAAACGAAGTAAGACGCGGATCCCACACCCACCAGGTGCCCCACATCGGCTGTCCCCAAAGCGCGCCGGTGGCAAGCGCAACAAGCGTCATGACAACGCCCACCGGAGCCGCAGCTTTGGCCGCCAAAGCGCTTACATGATGGCGCCGGATTAACCAAACAAGGGATGCGACCAGCATCATAAGCCAGGCATTTATAGCGACCAGTGCACTAGGCACATGCAGGAATATGATCTTGACCGTGGCACCCTGGCGGAAATCATCCGGAGTAAAGAAGAACCCCCAAATCAAACCGACAACTAGGCAAATAGCGGCAATGCCCCATACCCAAGGCAATACCTTGTTGGATGCGTCGATAAAGACCTTTGGGTTGGCGTATCGCCAGATCGATGCCACGCGCGATTTCCTTTCGTCTTTAGCGCAGGTTAACCCTTAATACCGCAGCTGCGGCAAAGGGTAAAAGAGCAATGGTGCCGCAACTTAACCCGGCCAGAAGCAAAGCAGGCGTTGTGTAATCCTGCCCGTCCATACCGCGCCGCGCCATTTCAGCACCAAAGATTAATGTGGGCACGTAAAGCGGCAAAACAAGCAAGCTAAGCAAAAGCCCTCCGCGCCGAATACCAACAGTCAGTGCCGCGCCAAACGCTCCGATCATACTAAGCGCAGGCGTACCGAGCAAAAGCGAAACAATCAGTGGCAAAAACCCTTCGCTTGGCAAGCTGAGCATAAGGCCGAAAAGCGGGCTGACCACGACCAGCGGCAACGCAGTGGTCACCCAATGCGCAAGGGCCTTGACCGCAACCAATCCCTCCATCGGCAGAGGAGCCGTGGCCAACAAATCAAGGCTTCCATCCTCAAAATCAAGCGCAAAGATGCGATCAAGCGACAGAAGACAGGCCAACAACGCGCCAAGCCAAAGCATGCCCGAGGCAATCCGCGACAACAGCTCCGTTTGAGAACCAACGGCAAAGGGAGTGAGCACGACAACGATGAGGAAAAACGCCAGCGCCAAACCAAATCCGCCGGTTGCGCGAAAAGCGAGCCTGATATCGCGCAGCAACAGGGCTGTCATAACAGCGCTTCCCCAAGGAAATCGACCGTTTCAAGGTCAACGCGCAAAGTGGTCAGATCAAGTTTTTCGATGCCATCAATCGCAATATCGAGATGCGAGGCGATGATCGCACTACCGCCAGCGTCCAAATGATCGCGCAAAACGTCTGTGAACAAGACCACGTTAGTCGCATCAAGGGAAACTGTGGGCTCATCAAGCAGCCAAACTTTCCGCCCAGTGACCATCAATCGCGCAAGACCGAGCCGACGCTTTTGACCTGCCGAAAGCATTCCGGCCGGTCTATTTTGCAGGCTGGTTAGGTTGAAACGCTCTAACGCAGCCTGGATCCCTGTCTGGCCAAAGATTGAAGCCCAAAACGCCAAGTTTTCTGAAACCGTAAGTGTCGATTTTAGTCCATCCGCATGGCCGACATAAGCAACACTGTCAGAGGTAGTTTCGAGCCTTCCAGATAACGGCGGCTGCAGCCCGGCCAAAACGCGCAAAAGCGTTGTCTTGCCGATCCCGTTTGGTCCTCTCAACATCAACGCGCGTCCAGCATCCAAGCGAAAGTTCACGCTCTGCAGCAAGGGCAAACCGCCGCGCGCGACGCTAAGATCATGGGCCGACAAATTCATCATTCGTCCCTACCCCATAGAACTCGCGTGCAAAAGCCCCGGCATGGGCGCTTATCTTTCCCAGACCGGCAAACCACTGACCACCGCTAATGCAATCACCGCATAGGCGATATTGCGGTAAAGACGTTCATATTTCGGATCAAACTTCGACTGTCCGATAAGCGACGTTATGAAGTAAGGAATTGCCAGGATACCCGAAAGCAAGATCAATCGGATATCAATTGCGCCTCTGATCAGCAGATTTGCCACTAGCACGACATCCAGTGCGGCCAAAAACAGAATCGTATTGGCCCGCACAGATTGAGCGACCGCGCGGCCAGACAGATAGAACAAAATGACCATCGGGCCGGTCAGCCCTGTCATGCCGCCGATAAAGCCTGCTGCCGCGCCAATTGGTAAAAGCGCAAGACGGCGCACCTGCCCAGAATGCCGCCAACCAGCCAGCAACGCGAGTAATGTTCCACCCGCCACCAAAGCCACAATCCAGCGAATAACCTCACTGTCGGTGCGGGTCATAACCCATATACCCATAGGCACTGTGACGAGCGCTGCTAGCGAGAGCAGACCCACTTCGGTCTTGTCGCCCTCACGCATCGCTCGCGGCAAAAGAGCGGCCATGCTGGCAATTCCGGTCAGAGCGATAACCGCTATGACCTCTTCGGGCGATAAGAAGATACCAGCCACAGGTACGAAAATCAGAGCGGTGCCAAAGCCCGAAAACCCACGAACCAACCCTGCGATGCCAATGACCAGCAAAAGCCAAATGAGACCCGGCGTGGCGAGAGCGACGAAAAGCGCTTCTGTCAGCGGCTCACGCCTTCACATCGGCAAACTGCGTGCCTGCGCTTGGGTCGGACTTGCTCCAGTCCCGTTTGACACCGAGCCAGAGCAGAACCGCGCTTGCCACAAAGATCGAGGAATACGTACCGACGATAACACCCCAGATCATGGCGAAAACAAAACCGCGGATCACATCCCCACCGAGCACATAAAGCGCACCAAGAGCCAAAAGCGTGGTCACCGAAGTCATAACCGTCCGGCTCAATGTCTCGTTGATGGAGATATTCAGAACCTCGGACAGGTCTTTCTTTTTATACTTGCGCAGGTTTTCCCGCACACGGTCGAACACCACCACAGTGTCATTGAGCGAATAACCAACGATGGTCAAAAGAGCCGCAATAATCGCCAGATCGAACTGAATCTGAAGCTCTGAGAACACCCCGATGGTCAGCACCACATCGTGCACAAGCGCAAGCACAGCGCCAACAGCAAACTGCCACTCGAACCGCAGCCAAATGTATATCAGAACCGCCCCAATCGCGAGGAGAACGGCAATAACCGCCGTTTGAATAAGTTCTCCGGACACTTTAGGTCCGACGCTGTCAACAGCAGTGAATTTGATATCGGGCACTGCTGATTGCAAAGATGCCTCGACCGCTTCGATGACTTCAGGCGTTACTGCTTCTTCACCCTCCTGAGCCTGAATACGGATCATGGCAACATTCTGATCCTCGTCAAAAGTGGGATCAAACACCTCTGTGATGGATACATCGCCAAGCTCAAGCGCATCAAGCGCGCTCCGGTATTCGCCGATATCGATGGTTTGCGCGCTTTCAGTCCGAATAGACGTCCCGCCTTTGAAATCGATGCCGAAATTCAGCCCTTGCAACATGAAAGATGCAAACGCCACGACAATCAGTAGCCCGGAAATACCTAGAGACACCTTCAAACGGCGGAAGAAATCCCACTTCGTCTGCTTTGGCACGAGCCGCAGCGTTTTGCCAGTAAGCACAGTTTTAGGGCGTTTCCGCTCAAACCACATGACCGCCATCAGGCGGGTCACAAAGATCGCGGTGAATACCGAGGTAATAATCCCAAGGCCCAACGTAATGGCAAAGCCTCGCACAGGACCAGAGCCCATCGCAAACAGGATCAGCGCGGTGATGAACGTGGTGATATTGGCGTCGGTGATGGCTGAGAGCGCTTTTTCATAGCCAAGCTCAATCGCGCGTGCGGGCCCTTTGGCGGTCCGCATTTCTTCGCGTATGCGCTCAAAGACTAGAACATTGGCATCCACCGCCATCCCAATAGTTAGGACAATACCCGCAATCCCTGGCAAGGTCAGCGTGGCCCCAATCATGCTTAACAAACCAAAGATCAGGCCCACATTTATGATCAGGGCGATATTGGCAAAAAAACCAAACAGGCCGTAACTCGCCCACATAAAAGCCAGCACGAATACAAAGGCCACGATACAGGCGATCTTACCGGCCTCGATACTATCAGCACCAAGTTCAGGCCCAATGGTGCGCTCCTCCAAGAACTCAAGTTCAGCAGGCAAGGCACCGGCGCGGAGCAAAATGGCAAGCTGCGTGCTTTCTTCAACAGAAAACCGACCGGTTATAATCCCCGAACCGCCAGCTATATGGCTCTGGATAACCGGTGCGCTAATCACTTGTCCGTCCAAAACAATGGCAAACGGATTGCCTATATTCTCTGCCGTATAGTCCCCAAATTTACGCGCGCCGGTTGGGTTAAAGCGGAACGAAACCGCCGGACGGCCGTTTTGATCAAAATCAGGCTGGGCATCAACAAGGTCTTCACCCGTTACGACCGGGGCGCGATCCATGATATAGAACAAACCAGGCTCATCGATTGACGGCAAAAGCTCATTACCAGGTCCCGGGCTATCACTGGGATCCGTTGTGGTGCTGACGACATGTTGAAATGTGAGCTGCGCGGTGGTGCCGATGAGCCGCTTAAGCTCTGCCGCACTGCCTATCCCAGGCACCTGGATCAAGATACGATCCGATCCCTGCCGTTGAATGGTCGGCTCCCTCGTGCCTGCTTCGTTCACACGCCGTTCAATAATCTCTCGCGCCGTGCGTACGGTTTGCTCGTCACTGGCCAGACGCTCTGCCTCGCTGAGTTGAACGACAATAACGCCATTCTCGATGCTGACTTCGATATCGTTGCTTGGCAGGCCGGAGAACTGATCAAATGTAGGCTGCGCTAAACCTCTGATGACCGTCGCTGCGTACTCTGCTTCTTCTGGTTTTTCTACCAGACGTATGCGCAATTCCGGCGCGGCCGTGTCCTGCAGCCGGATCGGGCCAATACGACTGCGTTCTTCACGAAGAGCCGAACGAATTTCAGGCCACATCGCCTCCATCCGGGTGAAATAGACATCCTCAACCTGCACTTCGGCCAAGAGGTGCGCGCCTCCCCGAAGGTCGAGACCCAGATTGACCAGACCGGAAGGCAACCATGTGGGCCAGCCAGCCACAGCCTCATCAAAATTCTCAAAAGTTTCGCCCCGCTCCTGCGCGGCGATGGCATCGTTATGCGTCTCAACCGTGGAGTAAAAGCCATTGGGCATCGCAAGCAGCAGCCCAAACGCCACAAGTCCCCAAATCAACATACGTTTCCAGAGACTGATCTGCAGCATGCCTATATCTTTTCTAAATCGCTCAAGTGGCTGAGAGAATTAACTTTCAGCCGGTTCAGTTTTGGATTCTACCATGGAGATCGTAGCCCGCTTGACGCGCACTTTAACGCCGGTCGCGATCTCTACGTGAACTTCGTCGTCATCTATGACTTTGGTCACCTTGCCGATCAAACCACCTGCCGTGACCACCTGATCACCCCGACGCAACGCGGCCACCATCGCCTGATGCTGCTTGATCTTTTGCTGCTGCGGCCGGATCAGCAAGAACCACATGATCGCAAAGATCAAAATGAGCGGCACGAACTGTGCAAAGGCTTCCATGAAACTTCCTTACCTGCTGGCTGCGGGCTGTCCCGCGAATTGGGCGGAACGTAAGGTTCAGACCGGGGTTTTGCAAGACAGGATGAGGCCTTAGACTATCAAGAAGGTCGAAAATACGACACGCTGTAAATCCGACGCGCCTCAGTGCGGAATCGAGGCGAAGTCGCCGCGCCATGGTCAGGCTACCGGCATGCTCTGAGACACGAACCACGCTTTTGGCTCAGCGATTACGTTAACCTTGGCGCACGATTCCAAGCTTTTTCGGATGTGACGCAGATAAAACTATGAATAACTGTCAAACCGCCGATCTGAGGCCGGTTGCCGTCGCAGCCAAGATTTACACTCTACACCCGCCCCGCATTCTCGGGCATAAGGCGCGCGACTCGTGAAGCCCTAAAGGAGAGGACAGATGCACGATATCCGCGCGATCCGCGACAACCCTGCAGCCTTTGACGCCGCTATGGCGCGCAGAGGGGTGTCGTCCGCGTCGTCGGATATCCTCGCCGCTGACGAGGCGCGCCGAGCCAAAATCCTTGCCGCAGAAACCGCGCAAGCAGAACAGAACAAAGCCTCCAAGGAGGTTGGCGCCGCCAAGGGCCGTGGCGATGAGGCCGAGTTCGAGCGCCTCCGCGCTTTGGTGGCAGAGAAGAAAGCCGAAGTGGCCGCCATGCAAACCGAGGCTAAGGCGCTTGATGCCAAGCTGACAGACCTTCTTGGTGCACTGCCCAATCTGGCACTGGATGATGTGCCCGATGGCGCCGATGAGGAAGACAATGTCGAGCTGCGCACATGGGGCAGCCCGCGCAACTTCGCCTTTGATGCCAAGGAGCATTTCGAGATCGAAGGCGTGAAACCCGGCATGGATTTCGAAACCGCGGCCAAGCTGTCGGGCTCCCGCTTCGTGCTGCTCTCGGGCGGTGTGGTGCGCATTCACCGGGCGCTGGCGCAGTTCATGATCGACACCCATGTGGAGGAAAACGGCCTCACCGAGACCTGGACGCCGGTGCTTGTGCGCCCGGAAATGATGTATGGCACGGGACAGCTGCCAAAATTTGGCGAGGACAGCTATGAGACCACCAATGGCTGGTGGCTGGTGCCAACGGCTGAGGTGACGCTGACCAATATCGTGAATGACACGGTGGTTGAGGAAAGCTATCTTCCCCGACGTTACGTGGCCCATACCCAGTGTTTCCGGTCCGAGGCGGGCAGTGCGGGCAAAGACACGACCGGCATCCTGCGCCAGCATCAATTCGAGAAGGTCGAGATGGTCTCAATCACCCATCCCGATCATTCGCTGGAAGAGCATGAGCGGATGACCCGCTGTGCCGAGGGCATTCTTGAAAAGCTGGGCCTGCCCTACCGCACGATTGTGCTATGCACTGGCGATATGGGCTTTGGCGCACGCAAGACCCACGACATTGAGGTCTGGCTGCCCGGTCAGGGCAAGTACCGCGAGATCAGCTCTGTCTCGGTCTGCGGTGATTTTCAAGCCCGACGCATGAATGGCCGCTTTAAGCCTGCCGATGGTGGTAAGCCCCAGTTTGTGCATACGCTCAATGGCTCGGGTCTTGCCGTTGGTCGTGCGCTGATAGCCGTGCTCGAAAACGGCCAGCAGGAGGACGGCTCTGTGGAGCTGCCCGAGGTTCTTCACCCTTACTTGCGGGGCAAGACGAGGTTGTCGCCTGACGGCACGCTTGCCTGAAGAAAATAGGTTTGCGCCTTGACTTATCTCAGGGCGCGAACCAAGTACTGGCCAACACAGCGATGTCGCGTGGCTCGGCTTTTGCCCAAGACGACAAGCAGCAACCAATCGCCAGGTCCCATTCACGCAAGGGTTCTGACGCGCCGACCAGAATAACGGGATACGCCCGCCTTTCTTAATGTCGCGCCGAACCCTAAAGCGCCGCTCAATCGCGCCGTTATCAAATTGTCGTCTCGCAACCCGGTGACGACGTAAAGGAATGAGATGTACGATTTTGATATGCTGGGCCTGAAGCCTGTGCTGAACGCCGCCCTGAAAGAGGCCGGACTGAAGAAACCGACGCCTATCCAGAATAAAGCAATTCCACTGGCACTTGATGGGCGCGATATTCTTGGGTTGGCGCAAACAGGCACAGGCAAAACTCTCGCCTTTGGCCTACCCTTGGTGCAGCGCTTGCTGGAAAACCCGGGCAAACCTGAACCCAAAACCAGCAAAGCCTTGATTCTTGCGCCAACGCGCGAATTGGTCAATCAGATCGCTGCCAGCCTTCGTACACTAACCAAGAAAACCAAAATCCGCATTGTTACCGTCGTCGGTGGTCAGTCGATCAATGCGCAGATCAAGCTCCTTGGTCGCGGCACCGACATCCTGGTGGCCACTCCGGGGCGATTGATCGACTTGATGAAACGTCGGGCCGTCGATCTTAGCCAAGCGCGCTCACTTGTTATCGATGAAGCGGATCAGATGCTCGATATGGGTTTCATTCATGCGCTACGTGAGATCGCGCCGCATCTTGGCACACCGCGCCACACTATGCTGTTCTCAGCGACCATGCCAAAAAAGATGGAAGAGCTGAGCGCCGCCTATTTGAATAATCCGTTGAAAGTGCAGGTATCACCACCGGGCAAAGCCGCCGATAAGATCACCCAATCAGTGCACTTCGTGAACAAAGCCGCAAAGCCCGCCAAGCTGCGTGAGATACTGTCTGCTGATCCCGGCGCGTTGACGCTGGTTTTTGCGCGCACCAAACATGGTGCAGAGCGGCTGATGAAGGACCTCGTCGCAGATGGGTACAATGCCGCCTCGATCCATGGCAACAAAAGTCAGGGTCAGCGGGATCGCGCGCTCAAGGGCTTCCGTGATGGAAAAGTCGATATCCTGGTTGCGACAGACGTGGCGGCCCGAGGCATTGATATCCCTGGCGTGGCCTATGTGATCAACTTTGATCTGCCAGAGGTGCCAGATAACTATGTGCACCGGATCGGGCGCACCGCGCGTGCCGGGCGCGACGGCGAAGCGATTGCACTTTGCGCACCGGGCGAAATGGACCTGCTGAAACAAATCCAGAAACTCATGAAAATAGATATCCCTGTAGCAAGTGGCACTGCGCCCCTTGCAGAGGAAACACCCGCCACTAGCAACAAACCAAAGCATAAGCGCAGACGTAGACGGCCAACAGCGGCAGTAAAGACAGCTCAAAACACCAATGCGTCTCCGAAACGAAGACGACAGCGACGCAGACGGCGTGTCGCCTAACGCTTAGTGCTTTTGCCCAAATGTTTACGCAGTTTCGAGGGGCCCTTACTTTTTCGGCCCTGGTAGGGGTTTTTGTCTGATTGCGAGCGCATAGTGAGGCGAATTGGCGTGCCAGGCATATCAAAATCGTCCCGCAAGCCATTGATAAGATAACGCGAATAGCTATCAGACATCTTGTCAGGGTGCGAACACATGACAACAAAACCCGGCGGCCGCGTTTTGGCCTGCGTCATATAACGCAGTTTGATGCGTCTCCCTCCCGGCGCCGGTGGCGGGTGCGCCTCCAGCATGCCGGTGAGCCAGCGGTTGAGCTGGGCGGTGGTCACGCGACGGTTCCAGACGTCATGAGCTTTTTCTATGGCTGCACGCAGACGATCTAGCCCCTTGCCGGTTTTGGCAGAAACCGTGACAAGCGGCGCGCCACGCAGTTGTGGCAACAGCCGATCAAAGGCCTCTTTCAGGTCCCGCAGCTTGGCTTGCTTGTGCCGCTCGATGTCCCATTTGTTGACCGCCACAACGACGGCACGCCCTTCACGCTCCGCTAGGTCTGCGATCCGCAAATCCTGCTGCTCAAAGGGGATGGCCGCATCCAGAAGCACGACAACCACTTCGGCAAATTTCACCGCACGAAGCCCATCAGAAACCGAAAGCTTCTCAACCTTGTCCTGCACTTTGGCCTTTTTGCGCATGCCAGCGGTGTCAAACAGACGCATAGGCAGGCCGTCCCAATCGACACGGAGCGATATGGCGTCGCGGGTGATACCCGCCTCCGGACCAGTCAAAAGGCGTTCTTCGCCGATAATCTGATTGATCAGTGTTGATTTGCCCGCATTGGGGCGACCGACAACCGCGACCTGCATTGGGCGCACGGGTAACTCCGGCGCACTACCGTCCTCACTGATCTCGACATCGGTTTCTGGACCTGCCGCATCTTCTCTTTCAGCAAACGTATCGGCGAGCGGCATCAAAGCGGCGTAGAGATCGTTCATACCCTCGCCGTGTTCAGCGGACAGACGAATAGGCTCACCAAGGCCCAAGGCATAGGCCTCGATCACACCGGCATCGGCTGCTGCACCTTCGGCCTTGTTGGCTGCGACAAACACATGCTTGGCACGTTTGCGCAGCAGTTCGGCAAACCCCTCGTCAATCGGCGTGACACCCGCCCGCGCGTCAATCAGGAAAAGACAGATATCGGCCATATCCACCGCCCGCTCGGTCAGCTTGCGCATGCGACCTTGCAGCGAGTCGTCCGTGGCTTCTTCCAGCCCAGCCGTATCGATCACCGTAAAGCGCAGATCGGCCAGACGCGCTTCCCCCTCACGCAAGTCACGGGTCACACCTGGTTGATTATCAACAAGCGCAAGACGCTTGCCGACCAGCCGGTTGAATAGCGTGGACTTGCCGACATTCGGCCGACCGACAATGGCAAGGGTAAAGCTCATGGCGCATCCTGAGGGTTTGAAACGCGCTCTATATCAGATCAAAGCCGGGACGCTAGGGCTTTCAGCGCAGGTGGCTTCAACGGGAGAGCTCTTGGAGAAGCGCCTCGACATCGCTCTGCCAAAGCGATGGAATGTGCATCACCAAATGCCCCATGCCCTGCCCGCCTGGCTTGACCACGTTTACCCGACTATTAGCGCCCATTTCCTCCAGAACCTTTAGGTATGTCTTTGAGAACGCGACGCTATAGAATGGGTCGTCTTCGCCATACATCGAAAGGATTGGCACTTTGAATTCACCTATACGGGCGAAGAGTGTTTTGTTGACGTCTTGCTTGTCCCAAAATTCACCCAGCCAACCACCAACGAATTTGACCACGCCCGAAACCATGTCCGGTTTCGACCCGGCCTGCATAATGGCGACAACGCCGCCGCGCGACATTCCGGCAAGCAGCACCGGCTGATCCGCAACATCGGGGCGTCTCATCAAAGCCTCAAGAGCCGCGTTCGCATCCGTCAAAGCGCGATCCGCGCCCTTAAGGGTCACTGCTGCCTCCCTTGAGTATCCAGCCGCTCGATCCTCATTAAAGCCTTCATCGTATAGACCATCAGAGCCCTCACGCCCGCGTCTTTGTGGGAACGCCACCAGATAACCCTGCTCGTTCAACATGTCGGCAAACCAAGCGGTCGACCAAACCTGTTTCGCAAAGCTGAGATCTTTACCATCTCCCGTTGAACCATGATGCACGATTGCAAGAGGAAACGGTCCGTCCCCATCCGGCAGGGCAAGCACCGTATTCAACCGGACCGCGCGGCCGTCTTCGAAAAGTTCTGTTTTCACGTATTCGGAATGGCCGACGCTCCACCAATCGGCGGAAGGATCAGACGTCATGCCGTCAAGATCGCGTTTATTGAGCACGGCAAAGGCCTGCTCGTTTTCGTAAACCGCGCGCAGACGACCGGTACTTGAAAAGCTATAGCGTGCGCGCAGTTGTGGCTCTGCTATTATAAGCTCTCCATCACGAATTTCTGCGCTGATGCGAAAAAAGCGACCTGGAGCAGAGCCAATCTGACCAATCGAATAGGCAACACGCGCCGTGCCGTCGGCGGAGACGTCTTCGACCACCAAAATATGGTTCAACCAATCACTCCATTTACCAGTCCAAACACCGGTAAAATCAGACGAAGTGGAAGAGCTGATCTCTATATCAAAAGGTAACGGGACGTCAGCAAACATGTCTTGTGCTTTGGCAAAACCAGCGAAATTAAGCGCGATCAGAATAGAAAACAAACGGCAAACATGCATGGACCGAAGCTTACCGCTCACGCCCGTACTGATCAATTCGTCAGAAAAGTCTTCAGCGCAGCGCGAGAAGCTGCCCCTTGGTTGTCACCAGATAAAGCGTGCCACCTGCAACGACCGGATTTGTCGTGATATCACCTGGGAGTTCGGATTCACCCATTGGCGCACCTGTTGTCGGATCGTAAAAGCGCAACAGACCATCATTGGAGGCCAAAATAAGCCGGCCGCCGGCGACAATCGGGCCGTGATGGGCAAAAATCTCATTTTGCCGTCTGGGCTTGTTCTTGGTGAAAAATGGCAGAGTGCGCGCCCAGATGCGTCGGCCATCTTCGGCAGAAAGGCGCAGTAGCTCGTTGCGATCCGTAACCATGAAAATAGAGTCGCCCGCAGGCCAGATTGGATTGAAGGCACCATCAGGAGCGGTCCAAAGCCGTTCGCCGTTATTAAGATTTAACGCAACCGTGCTGCCCGAATGGTTACCAACATATACCCGGCCTGCGTCAATAACCGGGTCCCCGGTTATGTCATCGATAAGCCCCGTGGCAAAGCCCACGCGTCGCCCTGCGACCTGCGCATCCCAACGCCGAAGACCGCCCTTGCGAAACGCGCCCTGGACTTCGCCAGAGCCAAAAGCGAAGATGACGAACTCTTCTGACACCGCCGGCGAAGGCGCACCCAGAACATTGCGGATGTCCGGCGAAGCTGCAAGTTGCCAGCGAATACGGCCATCGCTTCGCTCGAGCGCCCAAGCCAGGTTATCGCCAGCCACCACATAAACCAGATCACCCGCAACTGTTGGGCTACCCGAGCTTGTAGCACGCAGATTTTGCTCCCAACGTGTCACGCCAGAGCTTGCCTCTATCGCAGTCAGGATGCCAAAGCCCGTTGACACATAAAGCTCGCCATCGGCATAGGCCAATCCACCACCGCTGGCGTCTTTCTCGGACTCGTTCACCGGGGTCAGATCCCGGCGCCAAAGCACCTCACCCACCGTTGATAACGCGGTCACAGTGGCAGACGAGTCCAGAGTAAAGACCCTGCCATCCGCCACCACAGGATCAGCGGTGATGCGGTTTTTCCTACCATCTCCTTGGCCAATATCCGTTGACCAGATAACACGAGGTGCGGCGCTAAGCTGAGGGTGGGCAACACGCGTGATCGAGCTTGCGATACCTTGCGTCCAGTTTGGATTAGCGCGTGTTGCCGGTAATTTTAGGGGAGGAACGGTTCCTGTTTCAGCTTGCAGCGCCTGCGCTTGAATATCCTCTTCGCTGAGAACGGAACGGATGTTCTCCCGTTCTCCTGTCAAAATTACGTCTTTGTCGCCACAAGCCGTTAGAGCCAACACTGCAGCCGCACACAGAAATTTTGAAACACTCACCACCGTCATTGCCCCCTGGCTCTTACCACGCTGTTTTGCATGATACTCGTCTCAAACTGGTCTGACCACGTTAGTTTGCATCTGTCTGAGCCGCAGGCTCAACTTCGTCTTGCGGCGTAAAACTCGGTGTGCCCCCAAGCGCCGTGATCATTTGCGTAGCACGCTGGCGCAAGCTCGGTGTCGCCTCTGCGTCAGCCGCAATGTCGTCAAAAGCCTGAAGAGCTGCGTCTGATGCGCCCTCTTCCAACAAAATGAGCGCTAATTGCTCTTGCGCCAGCAAACGAACGATACCGCCACCCGGCACCAACCCGTTCAAGCGCCCGCGTCGATCGTCGACACTTAATCCAGACTCACGGATAGATACCGCTTTTAGAACAGCGATTTGGCGGTAGGCTTGCGGAATTGTCGGATCATCCGCCATCGATAGAAGACGCGTAGCCGCTTGTGCCGGTTCACTATCGTATGTCTCCCCTGCGGCCAGAAGGGTAACAACAGCGCGCGCGCTGCCTTCAGGAGCATTTATTGAACCAAGCGCCTCCGCTCTCTCAGAGCTCTCCTCAAGGCTAAGGGCAGCAAGAATTGTATCACCAAGCGCCTCGGCCTCTGCTTTTGCCTGCGATTTGCGCCATTCCAGAAAAGACGTGGCACCAACCAATAGAAGCACAGCCAATACAGCAATCCAGCCGTAACGGCGCATTGTCTTGTATAGCTGGTCACGACGCAGCTCTTCGGACACTTCCTCAATAAAACTGTCGCTATCGCTCAAACTGTCGTCCTCACTGGAAAAACTGATCTCGGTGCCTGTCTTAGCGGCTGTGCCTCGAGGTGCCAAGAGCGCATGATTAAGGCGTTTTGTCTTTTAATTCGCGTGTTGACCAGAAACCGGTTCCGTACCACGCGCAAGATCTTGGCTAAATCCCGCCGATAGATACGATTGTATAAAGTATCACAGGGCGTCAAACTACGCTCAAACCATGCGGCGTCCACTTGTTATTGTTGGCTAAAAGCTGTAAACTGAACTATGCAGTTCAGAAAGCGTCGAATTCGAAAACAGCGAAACTAAATATCCCCAACGTATTTCGAGCTGATCTGGCACAGAGAGTAGTACAATGCGTATATTTCCAATAATTGCAGCGATTGTCTTTGGGACAGCGGTCTATGTGCTTGTTTTGGAGCGTGATTTGCTGACCGGTAATGCTGCAGTTCCTGTGGCTGAGGCCGAAACTGAAGCCGGTTCAAGCTCCACAGAAGAGACCCAGAACGCGGTCGGAGTGATCGTCATTCGCTCTGTCGCGCGTGATACGAACAACGCAGTGATTGTACGGGGCGAAACACAGGCCAACCGGCAGGTTGAGCTTCGATCCGAGACCTCCGGGCTTGTCGAGTCAGAGCCATTGCGCAAGGGCGCATTTGTCGAAAAAGGCGAGATTTTATGCCAATTGGGCGAAGGCACGCGTGGTGCCACACTTGCCGAGGCAGTCGCGCGCCTTGCAGAGGCGGAGGCACGCGTGCCTGAGGCACTCGCACAAGTGCCGGAATCAGAAGCCCGCGTCGAGGAATCGCGCGCACGGGTTTTGGAGGCGAATGCGCGTTTACGCGAGGCCGAAATAAACGATAACGCCGCCAAAAGGTTGAATAAGGGCGGCTTTGCGTCCGAGACGCGCGTGGCCCAAACCGAGGCGGAAGTTGAAGGGGCAAAAGCGCAGGTTGTAAGCGCAGAAGCGGGCCTGAAAGCAGCCGAAAGTGGGCTTGAAACAGTGGCTGCAGGTATCAAAGCTGCCCGCGCCGGTGTGGAAAGCGCTGAAGCCACAGTTGCCGCAGCTGAAAAAGAGCTGGACCGGATCACCATAAAGGCTCCGTTCTCGGGCCTTTTAGAAAGCGATGGCGCGGAAATTGGAAGCTTCCTGCAACCCGGCGGTTTATGCGCAACGATCATTGATCTAAACCCGATCATCCTCGTCGGTTTTATTCCAGAGACAGAGATCGAAAAGGTTGAGCTAGGCGCCATTGCCAATGCGCGACTTGCGTCGGGTAAGTCAGTTTCCGGAGATGTTGTATTTATTTCCAGAGCCGCGGATTCCGAGACGCGCACGTTTCAGGTGGAAATCAAGGTCGAAAACGAAGATCTAGCCCTGCGCGATGGTCAAACCGCCGAGATTGAAATTTCCGCTGCGGGCACCATGGCGCATCTGCTGCCTCAATCTGCTCTGACACTTAATGACGGTGGCGATCTGGGCGTGCGTGTGGTCACGGCAACCAACGTGGCTCAATTCATTCCGGTCACATTGCTGCGCGACACCCCAAGCGGTGTTTACCTGACGGGCCTTCAGAATGAGGCGGATGTTATCGTGATTGGTCAGGAGTTTGTCTCTGACGGGGTCGCTGTTGCGCCCTCCTATCAGGAAATCAGCCAATGACCGGTCTCGTCGATTGGGCCGCCAGCAGGGCGCGTATGGTCATAGGCTTTATTGTGCTTTCGCTTCTTGCTGGCACGTTTTCTTATGTTGGCCTACCAAAAGAGGGCGAACCTGATATCGAGGTCCCGGCCCTCTTTGTCTCGCTACAGTTCCCCGGAATTTCAGCAGAAGATAGCGAAAAGTTACTTGTCAAGGTGATGGAGAACGAGCTCGCAGATTTGGACGGGCTCGACAATTTATATGGCACTGCCGCTGAAGGTTATGCGGGCGTCGCGCTGGAATTTGAGTTTGGCTGGGACAAGACACAAGTCATGGCTGATGTGCGCGATGCTATGGATGCCGCCGAGGCCGACTTCCCTGCTGGCTTTGAAAAATACAGCATTAACGAACTGAATTTCTCGACATTCCCAATTGTCATCGTTTCCCTATCTGGACCTGTTCCAGAACGGACCATGGTGCATATCGGCAAGGACCTTCAAGACAGGCTAGAGGCCATGGAGCCGATCCTCGAAGCCGGGATAGCCGGCGACCGTGATGAGCTGATGGAGGTGGTGATAGATCCGCTGCAGCTAGAGGCTTATAACGTCACTGCAGAAGAGCTTATAAATGTTGTTACCAACAACAATCGCCTGATTGCTGCGGGTACTCTACAATCTGAACAAGGCGCTTTTTCCGTCAAGATCCCCTCGTCATTCGATGAGGCGCTCGATATTTATAACTTGCCCGTCAAAACCAATGGCGATCGCGTCGTCACTCTTGGCGATTTGACGACGATCAACCTCACATTCGAGGATCGCGTAGGCACTGCGCGCTTTAACGGTGAAAACACAATCGCCTTGCAGGTGGTGAAGCGAAAAGGCTTCAACATCATCGACACGGTTGCCCAGGTCAAAGAAGAGCTTGAGAAAGCAAAAGCCACGTGGCCGCCAGAACTTAGAATAGCGCTGAAGATTGAAACCGCGATCGATCAATCCCGCAATATCAAGTCCATGGTCAAACAGCTTGAAGGCTCTGTTTTGACGGCAATCACCTTGGTGATGATGGTCACGCTGGCAGCACTTGGCATACGTCCCGCATTGCTTGTGGGCTTTGCCATCCCAACCTCATTCTTGCTGTGTTTTGCGCTGCTGGCGATCATGGACGTGGCCGTTTCGAACATAGTTATGTTCGGGCTGATCCTAGCGGTGGGTATGTTGGTGGATGGCGCAATCGTCGTCGTCGAATATGCAGACAAACGTATTGCGCAAGGCGAAGGGCCAATGAACGCGTATGTTGCGGCGGCCAAGCGCATGTTCTGGCCTGTTGTAAGCTCAACCGCGACAACGCTATGCGCCTTTTTGCCGATGCTGTTTTGGCCCGGCGTTGCGGGGCAATTTATGCGCATGCTCCCCGTTACCCTGATTTTCGTTCTATCGGCTTCATTGCTTGTAGCGCTGATCTACCTTCCCGTGATGGGCGGCGTCACCGGGCGATTGGAACGCTGGATTGGCGACCGAATGGATCGCATCGCGAAAAGCCATTTTATTTGGCATATCGCTCTGTTCATACTCGCAGGTGCCGCACTCACAGCACTTGGTGCAATATCTCCAATCGGTGGACAAATCGGCGCAACCTTTGCGGCGATGGACGGCACGCAAATCCTGACCTCTGTTGTTCCCACATTCGTGCAAGTATTCGGCCTAGCGATGCTGGCCCTGTTGGCTGCGATTGTCGGCTTTGCAGGGGCGGTTACCGGTCTGCTTGCGCTTTTTGCGCTGGTTTCGAGGGGTAAGCTCCTTGTAACGGCTGGGTGGAGATGGGCCGTGCCACGACGCGCTGAAAAGGTCAAAACTGGGTACCGCAGATCGCCCTTTGGCCAGCTTATTCACCTGATCGCGGCTAACCCTGTTGCGCCGATCCTTGCCTGTTGCGCTGTCTTCGTGATCATCGGTTCGATTTTCATGTTTTATTCCAACAACAATCGCGGGGTTGAATTCTTTGTCGAATCCGAGCCTGAGAATGCATTGATCTATGTTAAAGCGCGTGGAAACCTGTCGATCGAACAAAAAGACATGTTGGTTAGAGATGTCGAAAACGTCGTCCTGCAACATCCAAACGTTTTGAATGCTTTTGCTTTTGCAGGAGCTGGCGGATTGAATAACAACACCGGCGGCGCTCAGGCTCCGCTTGATACGATCGGTCGTGTTCAAATCGAACTGATCAAGTGGGAAGAGCGCAAAACCGCGTCAGAAACCTGGTTTACTGTGCCCTTGATTGGCTACGAGGTGAAGCGCACCGTCACGGACGCCACTGTTGACGGCCAGCGTACGTTAAGTGAATTGACCCAGAGCTTGCGGGGGCTACCCGGCATTAAAACGGAAATACTGGCCCTTGAAGACGGCCCGGCGGCGGCCAAGCCTTTGCATTTGCGCATCAGAGGCAACAACCCAGACGTACTCGAAGCATTCACGCGCCAAGCACGCGCGGTATTCGAACAGACAGAGGGTTTGGTCCGGATTGAGGACACCCTGCCCCTGCCCGGCATCGATTGGCAAATTAACGTGGATGTCGAAAAGGCAGGCCGCTATGGGGCGGATGTTGCCGCCGTTGGCGCCATGGTACAGCTTGTGACGCGCGGTCTTATTTTGGGACAAATGCGGGTACCGAGCTCTGATGAAGAGATCGATATTCGCGTCAGACTGCCGGAAGATGACCGCGTACTTGCAACCCTGGACACCCTAAAAGTTCGAACCAATGATGGTCTTGTGCCTTTGGCGAATTTCATTAGCCGCAAGCCGGTAAAGAAGCGCGAACAGATCGATCGTATCGATCAGACCCGCTATTTTGACGTGAAGGCGGATGTGACGCCTGGTTTGATGAAAACCGTGACAAATGATGACGGGACCACGTCCGAGGTCACAATCAATCCAACGGAGCGGATAGAGACACTCACCACGTGGTTGGAAAGCGGGGTAATACCGCCGGGCATCACTTGGGAATGGACCGGCGATGCCGAAGACCAAAAGGAATCAGGTGAATTCCTGCAAACGGCGTTCATGGGGGCCCTCGGCCTGATGTTCATCATATTGCTGGCCCAGTTCAACAGCGTCTATAATGCGGCGCTCGTGCTTTTGGCTGTGATCCTATCGACCGCTGGCGTACTTGTTGGCATGGTCGTGATGGACCAGCCGTTTTCTATCATCATGACAGGAACAGGCATCGTGGCTTTGGCCGGAATCGTGGTCAACAACAACATCGTTCTGATCGACACCTATCAGGAATATAGCCGGTACATGCCGCGCATTGAGGCCATTACACGCACAGCCGAGGCGCGGATTCGTCCGGTCTTGTTGACGACTGTGACAACTATGGCCGGTCTCGCGCCTATGATGTTTGGGCTCAGCCTGGACTTCTTTGGCGGTGGTTACACGTTCAACGCACCCACCGCGCTATGGTGGAAACAGCTTGCAACTGCCGTGGTCTTTGGCCTTGGAATTGCGACGGCTCTTACGCTTATCTTCACGCCTTCCATGCTGGCGCTTCGGGTTTGGGCCACAACTTATGTGCTTTGGGCCTCGCATCTGATGGCCAAGCTTTCATTCGGCAGAAGCAGTCGCGCAGCGCGCGATTGGGCGTTAGAACGGCAAGCGGCACGGCAACAATCACCAGAGATCGTCTGGACCGAACACCCGTTTGAGCCAGCGCCTGTGGCAGAACTTTCACTAGAACCAGAACCTGATCCTGCGCCGAAAACTTTATTGGATCCTAACGGAAACCCGATGCGCGCGGCAGAATAAACTTACCCGCGATCAGACACAGCACTTAGTCGTTCGAATTTGCGCGCTGCTCCTTTGGCTCGCTTGCTTGTCTTTGCCAAAGTGCGGCATAGCGACCCTCCAACGCCAAAAGCTCTGTATGAGTGCCTTCCTCGACGATACGGCCGGTCTCCAGAACAACAATCCTGTCTGCATCTGCAACCGTTGAAAGCCGATGCGCGATGGTGATAACGGTCCGGCCTTGTCCGGCTTGGCGGAGAGCGTCCTGAATTCCCTCTTCTGTTTCGGCGTCCAGCGCGCTAGTTGCCTCATCAAGCAGCAGGATCGCCGGGTCTTTCAAAAGAGTACGCGCAATCCCAACCCGTTGCTTTTCACCACCGGAAAGTTTCAAACCGCGTTCGCCAACCTGCGTCTCATAACCCTCCGGCAACGATGCAATGAAATCATGAATTTGAGCGGCCCGCGCAGCCGCCTCTATTTCATCGTGCGTTGCACCTTCACGGCCATAACCGATGTTATAGCCGATCGTGTCGTTAAAAAGCACCGTGTCCTGCGGCACCACTCCAATCGCAGCGTGCAGGCTTTGCATGCTGACGTCGCGCACGTCCTGCCCATCAATGCGCACAGCGCCGCCCTTGACATCATAAAAACGAAAAAGCAGCCGACCGATTGTGGATTTTCCGGACCCCGATGGACCGACCATGGCAACAGTCTGGCCAGGAGAAATATCAAGCGTCAGACCGTTAAGAATTGGCCGCTCATTCTCATAGCCGAAGTGAACATTGTCAAATTGCACCTCTGCCTCGCTCACTTGTAACGCAGGCGCATCCTCACGGTCGTAGACGTCAGGCTCTTCCTCCAAAAGCTCAAACATGTCCGCCATATCGATCAGCCCCTGGCGAATTTCGCGATAGACAAAGCCAAGGAAATTAAGCGGCATGATAATCTGGATCATATAGGCGTTCACCATGACGAAATCGCCAACGGTAAGCTCCCCGCTTTGCACGCCATAGGCCGCCATGATCATCACAGTGATGAGCCCTGCGGTGCTTAGGCATGTCTGTCCAATATTGAGCGCCGCCAAAGAATAGGACGCACGCAATGCGGCCTTCTCATAGCCAGCCATAGCTGTGTCGTACTGCGCCGCCTCGCGCGTTTCGGCCCCAAAATACTTCACAGTTTCAAAATTGAGCAGACTATCGATGGCGCGTTGATTGGCGGAGGTATCCTTTTCGTTCATCACTTTGCGCTGTCGCACGCGCAGCTCTGTGACCTGGAACGTGAAGACAATGTAGGCGGTGAAAACACCAAGAACGACGACCATGTAGCGCACATCAAAAAGCCAGAGCATTACAAAGCCAATCATCAGCAGCTCAAGAAACAAGGGCGCAATTGAAAACAGGAGAAACCGCAGAAGAAAATCAACGCTTTTCACACCACGTTCGATGATCCGGCTAAGACCGCCAGTTTTGCGGGTCGTATGATAGCGCAGCGACATACGGTGAATATGTTCAAAGGTCTTGAGAGCCAAGCTGCGCAAAGCGCGCTGAGCAACTCGGGCAAAGATTGCATCGCGTAACTGTTGAAACCCTTCGTTCAAAACCCGCGCCATGCCGTAAGCGACAGTGAGCCCAACCGCACCGGCACCCAGCATCCAAGCCGCGCTCTGCCCTTCGCCCGCCAGGCTATCAACCGCAGCTTTGTAGAAATAGGGCGTGCTCACTGCCACCAGCTTGGCCAAGACGAGCATCAAAAGCGCAACAACCACACGCATTTTCACCCAAGGCGCACCCTCGGGCCAGAGGTAAGGTGCAACACGTTGAATAACCCGCCAGCCGCTTTTGCGATTAATAGAGGCCTGCTCAGCATTAGACGGAGCGGTGATTGTGTCTTGGTTGGACATGAAAAGAACCTTGCTTATCAACAGATAGGCAAGCAACCGCGCCGTGACCAGTAGCGATTGGTTTTATTCCTCGGGGAAGTTGAACACCTGACCAGGATAGATCAAATCGGGATCTCGAATACGGTCGCGATTGGCCTCGAAAATTCGAACGAACAGCATGCCCTCGCCGTAGCGCTCGCGAGATATACCCCAAAGAGTATTACCTGGCTGGACTGTCACCTCCTGGATCGGCAGACCATCCCGGGCCGCAGAGGCCAGAACCGCCTCATCCTCGCGTTTGAACGGTGTCTCTACCCGCGACGTAACGGTACCGTCAGACGCCACCTGATCGATACGCAGAGTGTAGACGCCGGTATCAACCTCCGGCAGTTCCGACCGCCAGCTGCCATCCGCCGTAATACGGGACGTCGTAATTGGCGCATTGTCGAGATAAACCTGCACAAAACCGTCGCCAACACCGCGACCTACCAACTCAACTTCGCCTTCTTCGGAATAGGTTATAGTATCCAGAGCTACCACAGACATAACCTCTGGCGCGACATCGCTTGGCAAAGCGGGCTGTATCACTTTTACGCCCTCTTCGTCAGACAAAAGAACCGCTGACTGGCTTGGCCCGTCGTCTGCCTCGGATTCCGCTGCCTCCTCTGCTTGACGCTCTTGCGCTTTTTGCAGCCATTCTGGCAGGTCTTGTTCTGCTTTGTCTGCAGAGACGCCTTCTGACAGGGAGGCAACCTGCTCATCTGAGCTTGCCTCCTCTGACGTAGTCTCATCAAGGTCGGATTGGGCATCGGGCCCCTTTGGTTGAGACGCATTTTCTAGAGCCGCAACTTGCTCTTCCCCTGTTCCCTCAGTGCTGGCCTCCTCCACGCCTTGCGTAGTCTCTTCGACAGATGGCTCTGCTTCAGCAAAAAGCTTATCCGACTGTTCTGTCAAAGGTGCGATGATGATATCCCCTTCCGAGCGGATATCCTCGCCGGTTTCTGGCGAACGCATCGTCAAGGATAGGATACGCGCCTTTTCGCTTGGCTCCACGCTTACGAACTGTACAAATTCGCCATTTGGGTCAGGCAGGAAAGTGCGAAGGACATCCTGCCCCAAACGTATTGTCGTCTCCCAGCCCGGCTTTGACACACCTGCCACAAGCATTTGCCCATCGGGTGAAAGACGAAATGTGCTGACCTTTGGCGGCAGTGGGGCCGCGGTGATTTTTGTCTCTGGGTCTGGCGCGACGTTTGTCTCTGGCTCGGATTGAGTTTCAGGATCAACCGCCAGCTCTGGCTCAGACTCCTGTTCAGTGGCTGGTTCAACTTCGGCCGTACTCTCGGCGGGATCTTCTGCCTCTTCGTCAGCCAGTGCTGCAGTCTCTGTGGAGGCCGGTTGCGGTTCGTCGGCATCGGTTGATGCTCCTGTTGCAGGGCTGGCAGGCGCATCGCTGGACAGAGCGGCTTGCTGATCCTCGTCATTCCCGGCGTTTTCAGGTGCAGTTACCTCAGACGGTGCTGCAGCGGCCTGTTCAACAGCTTCTCCAGGTTCGTTACCACCAGGTTGCACCGCCAAAAACACACCGGCAACGCCTATGACCACCATAACGGCAATCAGGCCAACCGGTTGAACAGCAGATGATCCTGCGTTTTTGCTCATATTTTCCCCTTCGCACCGCGCGAGTCTGCGCTGTTGCTAGAGCTTAGCAACCCTCGCTATAACGGTCAAAACAAGCCTATTCAGCACTTGGTGATTATATGGCGGCAAAGTCAATCTGTGTCTTTTGCGGCGCACGGGCCGGTACCTCGCCGGTTTATGAGCAAAGCGCGGCGGAATTTGGAAAGGAACTCGCCAAAAACGACTGGCGGTTGGTGTATGGCGCAGGTGACGTGGGGTTGATGGGCAGCGTGGCAAAAGCCGCGCAGGCCGCTGGCGCGGAGACCTTTGGCGTTATTCCCCAGCACCTGGTGGACTGGGAAATAGGAAAAACTGATCTGACAAGTTACGTCGTTACGGAGACTATGCATGAACGCAAGAAGGTCATGTTTATGAATTGCGATGCTGTTGTTGTTTTGCCGGGCGGTGCCGGATCTCTTGACGAGTTCTTTGAGGTGCTAACCTGGCGTCAGATCGGCCTGCACAAAAAGCCAATTTTTTTATTAAATATTGAAGGTTACTGGGCGCCCTTAACAGCACTTCTGAACCACGTAATCGAAAAAGGTTTTGCGGATCAAAGCCTTCGCGAACTTGTTAAAACGGCCGATACGGTTTCTTCGCTTACAACCCACTTGCGCGAAGCGCTGAAACAATAAGCCCCGGTCGGGAAACCGGGGCTGTAAGGTCGCTGTTGGGCCGTTCAGCTACGAACGCCACGCCGAAGAATGGCACAGCCGCCCAGTCCAACTAGGAACAAGGGCAAGGTTGCAGGCAGTGGCACAACCGATAATTCTTCTTCGATCAACTCGGCCAAAGTTTCGTGCGCAACACGATTGGGATGGATGCTATCGACAAACAGCGTCTCGTCGGCAGCGGCTATGTCTACAGAGAAATCTTCATTGAGCGCACAATTTGTGCTTGGATCTTGTGCGAGAAAATCTGCTTCGCTGGTGATCACGTTAAATTCGGGAATGCACTGACCGGTAACGTCTGTCACGCCCGGAAGAAGTAGATCACCCGAAAGAATGTCCTGAAAGACGTCGTTGACGCTGAATTCAGAGACGTTCAGCCCTTCAGCTCGCAGGTCCGCAGCTTCTACCGCAAGGGCTTGGTTAAATGCGTTTGTCGCCGCAGACGCCAAAGGCTCCGCTGGCGTTCCTGCAAACAATGGTGTTCCGCCCAGATCAGGCAGGTCAAGCACCAAGAAATCGTCGAGGGAGGGATCCGATGCCGCGAGCCTTCTTATGCCAGCACCAATCTCACTGGCCGCATTCAAAGCCGCACTTGGATCGAACACCGGCGCAGTCATTGTAGAGGCCGACGTTGTCAAAGTGGCTGTCAAATCCTGAAGCAGGTCATTTGCTCCAAAAAATACTGAGACCAGAGGGTTGTCTCCGATGTCACCGGCCAAGCCGCCGAAGGCTTCTGGGGCTACTGGAAGGCTGTAATTTGGCTGTCGAAGTTTGCTAAATTGTCCAACGGCGCGGGAAAGACATTCGCGTTGATGGCACCGGCCGTTGCGCCCCCGAGCGCAAAGTTACCAGAGACAGGGAATAGCTGGGCAAGTATCTCTGCGTAGGTGAGCCCATTTGAAAATCGTCCTTCAAAACTCGGCACGGTTTGGGACTGAAATTTACCGTTATCAGTAAGGCTGTCTCCAAACGAGATGAAGCTCGAATATATATCGCCTACAGGTATAGCCTGCGCCATTGGCGCCCATGCCACTGTAGATACCGCCGCTATTGCTAGAATTCTCATTCCCTTGGCCCCCTGGGATACTCGCACCGTTCTACTTTAAGGATTTTTTGGAATGAGGCAAATTTATGGTGATTAAGTGACGTCAGGTCACTTTTAGTATTTGCAGCAACAATAACGGCATGGAAAACGTATTGTTTCAATATCGTGCAAAGTAGTAATACATTTCACGATAATCAACAAAAGGCTGTGCGTAAATGTGCTGAAAACAGCAAATCAAGCTCAACACAAATCACAACGCTCCAACGTGATTCGAACACTTTTTTGCTCGCCAAAATTGTTGCTAAAATTTTAGTGCATACTCGGATAGTCCAGAAAGAAATCCCTTTTTCGACCGGCAATTACTTTGGCGAAAAATAAACGCTGAATCTCGGGTCGAGCAGGACGTTCCTTCTCTTTTAAAGAATTAATTTACGAGCACGAGGTAACGTTTTTATCGTGGACCAGATTTTGGAGTAAGTAAGAAAACAAACAGTCGGTTTGTTGCGAAAATTGGCTTAATAGTGTGCTCCGACAAGTCACAGCCCGACATCGAAATTTCTCAAAACGAAACGCCTTCTCCTCGTTTTGCTTTGCTAGCCTATTTTATGACTGATACGGCAAAGAAGAGTGATGCAGTACAATGCGCATGTTCCCTGCGCTGTCTTTCTTGTAGCCAAAGCTTTTGTCGACTTTGGTCACCTGACCTTCTTTATCCGTCATTGTGACCCAACCCATCCACATTGCCACGTCGCCTTCAATAAAACTGGCAGAGGTTTGCGATGTCACCTCACGCCAACCCTTAATGCCAAATCCACCATCAAGCGGATAGTCGGCGTCATGACCAACGAAATACGACAAAGCCCCCTTCAGTTCTGGTCGGAACGTCTGCTCACCACTGGCCATGGTCGGCTTGAACAGAACCGGACCAAGATCGTAACCGTACGCTGTATTGATGGCAATTTCGGCTTCCCGTCTTGCACCTTCAATTCCTTCGGCCTCATATGCTTTGGCAATCGCAACAAGTGCTTCCCCCCAGACCGTTCTGGCGTGGGCCAAGTCCTCTTCGGTAATTGGCATGTTTGGACCCTTCTTTTGTGACGAACTGCTGCTTTGTCGCCGCGCCTAGCAAATAAAAAACCCCGTCAGCGAATGCAAACGGGGCTTCAAAAAAAAATTGCGAGACATCACATGCGCGAGGCGACGTTTTCCCAGTTGACCAGATTATCGAGGAAGTTGGTCAGATATGCAGGACGCTTGTTGCGGAAATCGATGTAGTAGGAATGCTCCCACACGTCGCAGCCCAGAAGTGCTGTTTGATTGAAGCAAAGCGGGTTCACACCATTCTCAGTTTTGGTCACAGCAAGCGATCCATCGGCGTTTTTCACCAACCAGCACCAACCAGAGCCGAACTGCCCCCCGCCCGCGGCGGAGAACTCTTCTTTGAATTTGTCAACCGAGCCAAAGCTTTCGTTTATCGCTGACTCGAGCTCGCTTGGCATGGACGCATTACCCGGGCCCATCATTTCCCAAAACTGCATATGGTTCCAATGCTGCGAGGCGTTATTGAAAATGCCGTTTTGCGCCACTGAGCCGGACTGATACGTGCCGGTCACGATCTCTTCGAGCGATTTATTTTCCCATTCTGTACCAGCGATCAACTTGTTGCCGTTATCCACATAGGCTTTGTGGTGCAGATCGTGATGATATTCGAGCGTTTCCTGCGACATACCATGGTCTGCCAGTGCATTATGCGCGTAAGGGAGATCGGGAAGTTCAAAAGCCATGAAAGCCACCTATGTGTTAAAGTGAGAAGTTGAAGCTTACATGGCGGGCGATCCGGGGGCGCGTCAACCCCGATTTTAACCAAAGGCTGAGCACGACGGCAATTTCCAGCAGAGTGGATCAGGCCCCGAGTATCCTTGCCGATCGGTCCTTTACACAAGGACGCACCAAACGTGGGTTTAGAAAGCTTCCCTGCATACCAGGAAATATTCGCAAGACCTCGTGGCTGGTGGCACTTTCATCCAAAGCATCGGGTAAAAAACTCTCTGAAAGAAGATTATCCGCGTTGATTATTTCGTGGCCGTCAAAGAGCACATGAACATAGGTAACGGATTCGATGCGATGATCGGATAAAATGGTTCGGTCATTGATCAGCTTGATGATCGGGACAAGAACCTGTTCTTCACCGAAATACAGCTCTCCCTGCCAGCCCCTTATGAGCACACGGTGCTGTGGCGAAAGCAAGGTATCCCTACTGGGCATGCCGGGGCCAAATGCATCCTTGGCCACGCGCACAGGTCGAAATCGTGCATCATGGCTCATTATGGCTCGGGGAATATGTGCTTTTCCAATCCAAAGGATGGGTTTTGGCCCGTGATCAAACGTGTTTACCAAATCACCAGGCTGCAATCCCGCCAGAAGACGCTCCCCCTCTGGCGTTTCAACCCATGTCGTGTCTGTAAAACACGGTGGGCTGGCTAAGGAGGTGAAGGGCACGCTCGGCCCCTCGGTTGAGGATATCACCGTGAGCGGGACGTCAATCGGAGGAAATCCACCTACCCCACCAACAAACGCCAACCCTTCTACAGTGGCAAAGGAGGTCACCCCGGGTTCGTTGATGTTGAAGCCCAAAACCCTGTATTGATTGCCGTCAGGATCCTCCAGCAAAAGCTCATATTCGGCCTCGACGCGTCGGTTATTATCATAGTTGATGCCATCAAATGTCTGAGCGCCATTTAGCCTCTGACTGTTATCTGAATCGGCAAAATTCGGATCTGTGTCAGTAACGTCGATGCCCTCATAGCTATTATTGTTGAGCGTTATCGTAAGCCCATCCAGATGAGAGCCGTCCCCTTGAGTAATACCTGAAAGCTGTTCTCCGCCGGAGACCGTGATGTTTGATGCCCCGAGGGCGAAAACAATGGGCATAGATGTGCTCCAACAGACAAAACATAGACATCGCCAAACTAGGCAGTCGAAGGATCATGTTTGTGTCAAGAACGCGTTAAATCTGTGCCGAAGCCGCTTTTGATAGTGAAAACAACCTCAATTTTAACGTTTGGTTCTAATCGCATCAGTTAAAGATGTTGACTTCGCCCCCTGGTTCTGCGGCGTCTTGCAGGAGGTCAAACATGTATTGAGCAACTGAACGAAAGCAGATGATTTTGACAGTACGTTCGTCGTGCATCCAAAACGCCGCAGGGACCTGCGCCATGCGCGTTCGTCTGATTTTCCCGGGCTCAAAGGCACCGACTGCCATATCAACAGGCGCCAGTTTCGCCATGACTTCACGCACCCGATCACCGCTGAGCGAAAACATTGCACGTGCGTCAGACACATTAACGGCCAAGTGATGCTGGGATTTCAATTTCTGCCCCAAGGCAACAACGGTTTCTTCGGCCTTATCATACGGCACCAAGACCAACAATTCGTCAGGCGACATCCAGGCCAAACCAGTATCACCCGAAAAAGAGATACCGCGCTGTTCAGGAACTGCGACACCCAGAACAGTTTTCACGCCACTGTTAAAAGAGGCGTTTGTGATATCGCCGCGCAACGTCACCATCCCACGCAAGCCAAGCTCTTCAACTTTCACGTATCCAACATAAACTGCGCTGTTCAACGCGCTGACTGCGCTAGACATTTTGCTTCTCTCCATCAGGATCATAGAAGACCGGGCTGACGATCTTGGCCTTCACGATTGAGCCGTCCAATTTCGGAAATTCGATCACCTCACCCATCCTATCAGGTCCGTGTTTGATCAGGCCCATCGCAATGCCGCGATCAAGGGTCGGCGAATAGTAAGTTGACGTCACCCGACCTTGCACGTTTCGCTGAACGTTTTCGTTTGTTCCATCGGCCGTCGCATAGGCCCCATCGGGCAAGACAGATCCATCCTCTGTCTGCAGCCCGACAAGTTTCCAGCGGTCTGGGTCGGTCATATGTGCCCGCTCTTGCGCCCGCTTGCCAAGGTAGTCCTCTTTCTTCTTCGAAATCGCCCAGCCCATGCCGAGGTCTTGCGGGATCACGGTGCCGTCTGTTTCATCACCGATCATGATGAAGCCTTTCTCGGCCCGCATCACGTGCAGCGCCTCGGTGCCATAAGGCATCACGCCGAACTCTTTTCCGGCCTCCAGCAGCATATCCCAAAAAGCACGGCCTTGGCTTGCGGGTATCGCAATTTCATAGCTCAGCTCACCAGAGAAAGAGATGCGATACGCGCGCGCTTTGATGTCGCCAAATGCAACGTCCTTCCATGCCATGAACGGCAGTGCCTCTGCGCTGACATCGTCTTTGGTTAGCTTTTCCAGTGTCTTGCGGGCGTTTGGCCCAACTACGGCGATTTGCGCATATTGCTCGGTTAGGTTGGCGACATAGACCTTCCAATCCCACCATTCGCATTGAAGCCAATCTTCCATATGGCCATGAATACTCTCGGCCCCGCCTGTCGTTGTGTGGCACAGGAACGTATCCTCATCGAGCCGCGCCACCACGCCGTCGTCTATCAGAAAACCATTTTCCGAGCACATCAGCCCATACCGACAACGCCCAGGTTTCAGCGTGCTCATCATGTTGGTGTAGAGCATGTCGAGAAACTTGCCCGCGTCCGGGCCTTTGACCACCAGCTTGCCCAGGGTTGAGGCATCCAAAAGGCCAAGGCTTTTACGGGTCTGATTGATCTCGCGCTTCACGGCCACATCGACCGCCTCTGCAGGGGTTTTGCGAAAGCAATAAGGACGGCGCCAGGCACCCACGGGCTCAAAATGCGCGCCGTTCTCTTCGTGCCAGCTATGCATAGGTGTGCGCCGCAACGGCTGAAAAATCTTGCCGCGCGCCTCGCCTGCTATCGAAGCCATCGAGATCGGCGTGTAAGGCGGTCGGAACGTGGTTGTTCCGGTTTGCGGGATCGGCTGGTTGAGCGCATCAGACAGGATGGCCAAGCCGTTGATGTTCGACAACTTACCTTGATCCGTCGCCATGCCTAACGTGGTATACCGTTTGGCGTGCTCGACGCTCTCAAAGCCCTCCCGTGCCGCAAGCTGCACATCTGAGACCTTCACATCATTCTGAAAATCGAGCCAGGACTTGCTGCGCAGTTTGAGCGATGCGCCCTGCGGCATGACCCAAACCGGCTCAATCGGCGCTTCCTCCGGTTCTTCAACTGTGAATTTGTCTGCTTTCTTCGGTTTGAAACCTGCCGCCTCGGCTGCACGCCGACCTGCGGCATCACCATCGCTAACACACTGAGCCAGCGACATTTCCCCATTCGCCGACCCTGCAACAGATACAAATGCCTCTCCGGCAGCACCAAGAGGGCATTTATCTACATCCGGTCGAAACATGGCCTGCACGTCGTCCCAGACAAGCTTACCGCCGCAGTGAGACCACAGGTGAACAACCGGTGACCAGCCGCCGGACATGGCCACTGCGTCGCATTCGATCTCTTCAAGAACCGCGCCTTCACCAGCTTGCGAGCAGATCTCGATACCAGTGACACGCTTGCCGCCTTTGACCTTGGCTATGGCTTTGCCGCGTTCGATGCGTATGCCCATATCGGCGGCCTGTTGTGCCAATGCGCCACCGCCCTCCATGCGCGCATCGATGATCACCGGCACTGCCAGGCCATGATTTTTAACTGCAATTGCAGTGAGATAGGCGTCATCATTGTTCGTGACGACAACCACGCGATCACCGGCAGAGACGCTCCAATTCGCGATGAAATCACGGACTGCGGAGGCCAGCATCACGCCAGGAATATCATTACCTGCAAAACTCAAAGGGCGTTCAATTGCGCCTGTGGCTGTGATGATTTGCTTGGCCCGAATACGCCAGAGCCGATGCCGCGGACCGGACATTTCCGGCGCGTGGTCGTTGACACGCTCATAGCCCAAAAGATAGCCGTGGTCGTAGACGCCTGCGCCCATCATCCGCAGTCGCATGGTGACAGTGTCAACTTTAGTTAACAGTTCGACCAGATGATCCACGTAGTTATCCACATGCATTTGGTTGACACTTCCGCCATCAACCGGCGCGCGGCCACCCCAATGCTCGGTTTGTTCCATGACCAGAACGCGCGCACCTGCGTTACCCGCGGCCAATGCGGCCTGCAGACCGGCAACGCCACCACCAACGACCACAACGTCATAAAACGCGTAAAGATGTTCGTATTTATCCTTATCGCGGTCTTGCGGCGCCTTACCCAAACCTGCTGAGCGACGGATGAATGGCTCATAGACATGCTTCCAAAGCGGGCGGGGATGAATGAACATTTTGTAGTAAAACCCAGCAGGCAGGAAACGCGCCAGCTTATTGTTGACCGCACCTACGTCGTATTCGAGGCTCGGCCAATGGTTCTGCGATGTTGCCGTCAGCCCATCGAAAAGCTCCGTCGTCGTGGCACGCTGGTTCGGCTCAAAAGTCTCGTCCTGCCCCATATTGACCAGCGCGTTTGGCTCTTCAGGACCAGAAGCGACAATCCCGCGTGGGCGATGGTATTTGAAAGAACGGCCGACAAGCATCTGGTCATTGGCCAACAGCGCCGAGGCCAGCGTGTCGCCCTGATAACCCTTTAAACGCTTGCCGTTGAACTTGAACTCAATCGCGCGGTTCTTATTCAGAAGCCGCCCACCGGATTTAAGACGCGTACTCATGCGAACTCCCTCCAGCGCCAGCCAGGCACCTTGGCGGTAATGGCGTCCTTAATGGCCTGCGGTGGGATAAAGTTCTGGGCCTTATATGTCCCGTAGACCTCTAGGGTTAGCGTGTTGCGCGCCACCAGGAACCACTTGCCGCAGCCGTAAGTGTGGTGCCAGCGCTCAAAATGCACACCCCGCGGATTTTCACGAGAGAAAAGGTAGCCATGGAATTCCTCATCGGTAGATCCCGGCCCAAACCGCTTCAGATGCGCCTCTCCCCCATTGGTGAACTCTGTTTCTTCACCGATCACCCCGCAATAGGGGCATTGCAGCATCAGCATGGCACACTCCATTGGCGCGCCTTTTGGCACGCGAAATGGGCGAGCGCCGCTTGGCACTCGCCCGTTTGATCAGTTTTTCCGTGAGTTACGGCGTGATTGTTATTCGGCTGTAGTCGCCGCAGGCGCAGTGGCCTCGGCATTGTCTTGAACGACGATAGGCTGCGTGATGGCTGCGCCATCATCAATCGGGAGGCCGGTATTGCTAAGAGATCCTGCAAAAACCAGCGCGCCCATGGCAGCAACGACCACCAAGAGCCAAAACAGCCCGGCGCCACCTGCATCATTGTTGGCGGATGCGTAGCCTCGGGTCTGTCTCCATTGATCGTAATCGGACATGATTTGCTCTCCTCATGGTTACCCCACAAGGATGCGATGCTGTTTTCCCTATGGAAACAATCAGCAAAACCCCGCTTACAATTTCGGCCAAACCCCGCGAGTTGCGCGGAAGCGCTTGAGCCGGTTTCCGCCGTATAAGACCAAAAAAGCGGACGCATCAGTGCGCAACCCCGGCTGCTACGCTCTCATCGATGAACCGGCCTTCATGGAACCGATTAAGCCCAAATTGCGAACAAAGCGGCGAATAACCTTTGGCCATCAGCTCGGCAAAGCCAAAGCCCGAGCCCGGAATCGCCTTAAACCCACCCGTGCCCCAGCCACAGTTGATGAAACAATTCTCCAGCGGAGTCTTTGACAGGATCGGCGAGCGATCCCCGGTCATATCCACGATCCCACCCCATTGGCGCAGCATCTTGAGCCGCGCAACCATCGGGAAGGTCTCGACCAGCGCACGCACCGTTTCCTCAATGTGATGGAAGGAGCCGCGCTGCGTATAATTGTTATACCCGTCCGCGCCACCGCCGATGACCATCTCACCCTTATCAGACTGGCTCATGTAGCCGTGCACGGTGTTGGCCATAACAACCACATCCATGCAGGGTTTGATCGGCTCACTGACGAGCGCTTGCAGCGCCACGCTTTCAACTGGCAGCCGGAAACCGGCCATTTCCGCTACATGACCGGAGTGACCGGCAACAACGATGCCAAGCTTGTCGCATGCAATATCGCCTTTGGTCGTGCTAACACCGGTGACCTTGCCATCCTTACTGGTGATCCCAGTCACCTCGCATTTCTGGATCACATCCATGCCCATTGCAGAGCATTTCCGCGCATAGCCCCAGGCGACCGCATCGTGTCGCGCCGTGCCACCCCGCGCCTGCCACAGCCCACCGAGAACCGGATAACGCGGACCGTCGAGGTTGATAATCGGGCAAAGCTCTTTGACGCGCGTGGCGTCGATATATTCGGTCTTAACACCCTGAAGCGCATTTGCCTGCGCCGTGCGCTTATAGCCGCGCACCTCATGCTCGGTCTGCGCCAGCATGATCACGCCGCGCGGGCTAAACATTACATTATAGTTCAGATCCTGGCTCAGCGTTTCATAAAGACTGCGGGATTTTTCATAGATCGCAGCCGACGCATCCTGCAGGTAGTTTGAGCGGATGATGGTTGTGTTCCGCCCTGTGTTACCGCCACCAAGCCAACCTTTCTCGAGGATCGCGACATTGGTCAGGCCATGGTTCTGCCCGAGGTAATAGGCCGTCGCGAGTCCATGACCCCCTGCCCCGATAATGATCGCGTCATAGCGCTTTTTCGGCTCCGGCGAAGCCCAGGCACGTTCCCATCCCATATGGTTGTTGAACGCCTCACGCGCGACGGCAAAAGCGGAGTATGGTTTCATTGGCAAAGGCCCCTAAAACAAAGCAAAGAATGATCATCCCGGTTGTTTTATATGACCTATAAAGCCATCTAATTGCCGCACCTCATGCGGCACCAAAAGCAATATTTGCGACACCGCCAGAATGTCGATGCACAAACTTCAATAAATTTGACAGGAATACCGCGCCTCAAAGGGCATAGAGGCGCGCCGCGTCGGCTCAGTAGTAATGCCCGTGACGATAATCCCAGCTGATGAAATACTCGCTCATCAACTCCATGATTTCCGTGCAGGCCA
Source organism: Pseudomonadota bacterium (assembly GCA_038531775.1). Classification (GTDB taxonomy): domain Bacteria; phylum Pseudomonadota; class Alphaproteobacteria; order Rhodobacterales; family Rhodobacteraceae; genus Roseovarius. Next base: position 85,825 of record JBCBBI010000004.1, read on the forward strand.
AACCTTTGCGGATCAAAACCGGCGCAGGTGAGACATCACGATCACCGTTTTGGACAGGCACCAGTTTGCCCTCTGCATCCACGGCAGACACCATCACGCCCTGTTCGTATCGGGTTTTTTCGTCTGCATCGGGCTGAATCGAGGCCACATAGTCATTGGCCTCTATGATCATATCGACCTCATCCTCGATTCTTTCACCGATCCCTTCGACAAGGCCACGATTACCCTTACCCGACGGGTTTGCCGAGGACGCAAAAACAAGCTTTCCGTGGTTCTCCCACAGCTCTTTGACCGTGTTTTCCGAGGGCGTGCCGAACTTGATGACAAAGCAGCTGGTCTTGCGATCATCCATCATTAGCTCGCTCGAGCCATCATCGGGAATATGCGCCTGCGCCTCGTCCTTCCACGGCAGGATGCACCCCAACAGGATGTCTTTGTCCCAATGCGCTTGATAGAGCGCCTCAATCTCCGGATTGAGCTGCGCCAGCGTCTTCAACTGATCCATAGAACCACAAAGAACCACGCCCGGCTTGTTACGTTTACGGTTTTTGGCGGAAAACTTACGCTCAAGGCCCGCAGCATCGCTCGTCATGACAATATAGCCCACCTTGGTCGGGCTCACGATGCAACCACCCGGCTGCGTCAGCCGATCAACGGCCTCTTGTTGCAGGCCACCGTTCCACCTGATGAGCTTTTGGGATGTCGCGTCTTTCATGCGTCTACTTTCTGTTAGTTATTTCTCGGAATGCATCCAAGGAAATTGCGATTGTGCTTTAACCTCATAGGCCTCGATCAGATCGGTTTTCTCGAGTGTAAGGCCAATATCGTCCAAACCGTTCAATAGGTTATGGCGCTTAGTTGGATCCACTTCGAATTCGATCTTCGTGCCATCCGACGAGGTGATAAGGTTCTCTCTCAAATCAACGCTCATAATCGCGTTAGCACCGCGTTGGGCGTCTTCCATCAGGAAATCAACCTCTGCCTTTGGCAAGGTAATCGGCAGCAAGCCGTTCTTGAAGCAGTTGTTGAAAAAGATATCAGCAAAGCTCGTGGAGATCATACAGCGGATGCCAAAATCCTTGATCGCCCACGGGGCGTGTTCACGGCTTGAGCCGCAGCCGAAGTTATCTCCAGCAATAAGAATTTTGGCCTGCCGGTAGGCGGGGCGATTTAGAATGAAATCCTCAATCTCGCTGCCATCGGGATTAAACCGGATTTCCTCAAAGAGATGTATTCCAAGACCGGACCGTTTGATCGTTTTGAGGTACTGCTTAGGAAGGATCATATCTGTGTCGATATTGACCAGCGGCATTGGCGCGGCGACACCGGATATCGTTTCAAATATCTCCATTTGCGCGGTCTCCAAAGACACTGGGTTTACGACTTGGCCGCCACTGTGCGCAATAGTCGCGCGTGTACAAAGCAGCGGCCCTGATTTGTGCAGCGTGCCTATCTTAACACAGACCGAAATGCCAATATTATCTGAGTGAAATTTAGCTGTGCGCCAACACGAAATTGGCGCACGTCGGTACTAGCTCTAGCGCGATCATATTGAACGCTCGATATGTCGCCTCTTCCTATCCGACGATGCGCGCTCTACATCACCTAATAGGAAAGGAGAGCGGATGCATTTTTGGATGCCAGCTATCGCAATGGCCTTTGGCTGTGGCGCGCTCCTTGCCATGGCGCTTTTGCGCGGTCGCATAGGAGAGGCGCATCCGGCGGCATATGACCTAAAAGTCTACCGGGATCAGCTTAAGGAAGTTGATCGCGATCTGTCCCGGGGTACGATTGCCGAGGCCGAAGCTGAACGCGTGCGTACGGAGATTTCCCGGCGTATCCTTGCGGCGGACAAAGCCCTCAGCTCAGCCAGCGAGGGTAAAGGGCCGTCTCGCGGATCGACCAAATTCATTGCTGGAATGCTTTTTGCCGCTTTGGTTGGCGGGGCGGCGCTGCTTTACGTGGAACTCGGGGCGCCAGGCTATGATGACCTACCACGTAGCGCGCGGCTTGCCGCATCGGAAGAACTGCGCGCAAACCTCCCCAGCCAGGAAGCGCTTGAGACGCGCCAGCCGCCGCAACAGGAAGCACCAATCTCGGACGAATATCGCAGCCTGATGGACAACCTGCGCGCTGCCGTGGCTCAAAGGCCGAATGATCTGCAGGGGCACACCATTTTGGCGCGGAATGAAGCAGCACTTGGCAATATCACAGCCGCCTATCGCGCTCAGGCACGGGTCATTGAGATCAAAGGCCCGCGTGCAACAGCAGAAGATCACGTTGATCTTGCCGATCTGATGATTTCCGCTGCAGGCGGGTTAATATCGACCGAAGCAGAGGGGGTGTTACGCATGGCGTTGAGCCAGGCCCCAAATCACCCGCGCGCGAAGTATTACCTCGGGCTTTACATGGTACAAATTGACCGACCAGACGCGGCCTTTCGCATTTGGGATGAGCTTTTGCGCAAGAGCACCGCGGAGGACCCATGGACGCCCCTCATTCGTAACCGGATTGAGGATTTGGCCTGGCGTGCCGGTATCACACGTTACCGTCTTCCCCCTGAAAACGCGCAAAGCGGTCCAACCTGGGAGGATTTGCAAGCGGCCACAGATCTTACACCGGATGAACGTCTCGCCATGGCGCGCAATATGGTTGGCGGGCTTGAGGACAGAATTTTCAACCAAGGTGGCAGCGTGACCGAATGGGCGCGTTTGACCAATGGCCTTGCGGTTCTGGGTGAACTTGACCGGGTTCGTACGGCCTTGCAACGCGCAAGGACGGTTTTCGCGGACCGGCCTGAAGATCTGGAAATCATCGAAAACGCAGCCAAACAGGCGGGCTTTTCCGAATGACATACGAAGACATGGCCGAAATGGCCACGGCTTTGACGCCGATGACCCCGCTGCTTGGGCTGGACCTTGGCACAAAAACCATTGGCGTAGCGGCGTCAGACAGGCTTTTGACATCTGCCAGCCCGCTCAAGACCCTGCGTCGAAGCAAATTTGGACAAGATGCGGAGGCACTTTTGCACCTTGCCAAAGAGCGCCAGGTTTGCGGTATAATTCTGGGCATGCCCCGAAATATGGACGGCTCTGAAGGCCCCCGGGCGCAATCCACCCGCGCATTTGCGCGCAATCTTTCAGCTTTAACTGAGCTCGCCATCGGCTTCTGGGATGAGCGTCTTTCGACTGTCGCGGCTGAAAGAGCGCTTTTGGAGGCAGATTTGACCAGAAAACGTCGTTCCGAGGTTATTGATTCTGTCGCGGCGGCCTATATCCTTCAAGGAGCGTTGGACCGACTTAGGTATCTAAGAGAGAAATGAATTGAGCGACACCCCCGTCTGGACCCGCGATGAAATCGAATCGCCATGCGTGCGACTATGCGTCGTGCACCCCGAAGCAAAGATTTGCACAGGGTGTTACCGCACGCTCGAAGAGATCGGTGGATGGAGCTTAATGACGCCCGAACACCGCAGCACCGTAATAGAGGAATTGCCTTCGAGGGTGAGCCTTTTGAAAAAGCGTCGCGGCGGTCGAGCAGCAAGGCTTCAACGGCGCTGAATCACGCCGTCTCAAACGTCAATTTTGACCAAAGACCCATCTACTTCCAAATAAACGTCATCACCGTCAACCACCGTCTTGATGTGATCTGCCTTGTCAGTCTTGTTTTTCGTGCAGTTTTCCAAGTCAGATACAAGATCGAGCCATTCTACGATTTGTAATGACGTTCTTTTCAGTTTCGAAGACTGAGACGCATCAAAATAGCCGAAATGATTGCAATCCGTTGGCAATCTCAATTGCGACCAAGGTGGCTCTGCGGACTGCATGCGAACCACCAAGTCATGATCCTGGTGGCCAATCAAACCGCTTACGCTGGATTGAAACATCCGCTCCACGAGCCTTTTCATAAAGAAGCCTCGCAACGGTTGACCGGTTACGTCGCCAGCAACCGTTGCCAATGCCGGACGTCCTTTTTGGCTTTCTTCCTGCTCCAAGTCCTGAAGAAACATTGAAACCTTTCCGGAAACCGGAGCCAAATCGTCAACGCCATCGATGGTCTTTCTGTGTGACAAATAAACCAACAGTTTATCAAGTGTGACAAGTTGCTTTGTACCAAGAAGTAGCAAGACATACGCACCCTCATACCGACCGGGATATGTCGCCAATTCAGCGCCTTCATGCGGAGTTCCAAAGGTCACAACGCCCCTTATCTGATCTGACCATTTCGCCGCATCCTGGAAGTAAAGCCATTGGATCGCTTTACGAGCAACAAGACCGCCGCGGGAATGGCACACGAATACAAGTTTTTGCTTTGTGTGACCAAAACGTTGCGAAATCAGCTTTGCCAGATCTCCGGCGTTTTTATCAATCGGCACCAAAGTGTCGTGAGGCCAGCCAATATGCCCAACACGTGAAAAGATTTGGTCCGCGCAATCAGCGATGCCAGGGGTGTTGGCGTACCATGCGGCCTGCGCATGCCAAGCATTGCGAAATCCGTCAAAAGTTGCCGCGTCGGTGGAGAAAAGACCATGCAGGTAAATAATATGCGCATCGTAATCGGCTTCCGGCAAAAGAGTTTCGAACGATGGGTCATCAAGCCGCGTCAAGGGTTGATTGGTCTCATGTTGTGACGCTCTTTGGCGCAAGCCATCTTTGATCCAAGTCGCGGCCTGATGCGCCGACGTAAATCGACCTCGTAGGGTCGAATATGCAACCAATGCCCACTTTATTGGTTTCAAAACGCCAACCACCGTCGTGACGATAGAGGTCAGCGAACCTGGCGTCATCATCCAGACAGTCCAATCCTTTTCCGGATTGATTGTCATCTCTTCAGACCCGCCCGGATCGGGCAGCAAAAAAACAGCATTCAGGGCATCAGGGTTTACGTTTGGTTCTGTCCAGGCCTGCAACAGAGCAGCACTTGCAGTATACAAAGAAAACAACGGGTGTTCTGTTCCGTCCTCGCGTTCAAAAATTTCTTGTAGAAATTCCTCGTAATTGTCCGGAAGAGGTGGAGGCGCTTCGACCGTCTTCAAAAACTCAGGCAATTCCTCTAACGGGCGGTTCTCAAGGATAAAAAATACAGCGGTGTGAAGTAGGATAACTACTTCTTTAGGTGAAGTGATGGGGAAAATTGAGGGTGCTAACAAATCTACAAAAGTAAGATCTTCGTACGCAATATCTTCGAAACCGTCTGGGCCATCAAAATATTTAGCAGAGGCTAAATTAAGCCTATCTTCGTAAAAAATCATGTGATTCTCGTTTTAAAAATAGGCAGGAAAAAACCTGCCTCTAAATCGTATCAGGTGTTTGCGTCAAATCAACAAAGATGCATTGAATAAGTAAAACCGTCTAACAGTATCTTTCTGGCCCTTCCCATTGGCGCGCCGAATAGCGGTCACCATGAGCCCATCCAATTGGCAGAACTGCTTCGATGCGAGCTATATCCTCGGCGCTCAGCGTGATCGATCCGCCTGCCGCAACTTGTCGGAGGTGTTCAATGTGGCGCGTGCCGGGAATTGGTAGGATATGCTCGCCTTTATGCACCAACCATGCGATCGACAAGGCAGCGGCGCTCACTCCCATATCCTTAGCCAAGTCACGGAAACCCGCAGTGAGCGCCAGGTTTGCACTTAAATTAGGTTCCATAAAACGAGGATTCCCCTTTAGAAAACCCATACTCTGCACCTCACTCAGATCATGCGGCCGATCTGTCAGCATTCCGCGTCCCACCGGCGAAAACGCCACCATTGCCACGCCAAGCTCTGCACATGTCTGTACCAGGCCCATTTCCGGTGACCGGGTCTGTAATGAGTATTCTGATTGCACGGCCGCCACCGGATGAACCGCGTGCGCCCGGCGCAGAGAGCTTGGTGCGATCTCAGAAAAACCGATGGCTTTCACCTTTCCCGCCTTTACGAAACCAGAGAGCGTCTCGGCCACCTCTTCGATCTCAAACGCAGCCTCTCGCCGATGCACATAATAAAGATCAACCGCGTCGACGCTCATGCGACTAAGGCTGGCATCAAGTTCTGCTTCTAAATAACTGGGATCATTATTGAAACGCCGCCCTGGATCGCCGGTAATGCCGCCTTTTGTAGCGATCACAAAAGGACATTCCCCACCACGTTTTTTGAGCCATTCGCCAATAACGGTCTCCGACCGGCCAGCGCCGTAAACATTCGACGTGTCGATATGGTTGATGCCAAGCTCAAGGCATTCATCGAGTATGGCCATGGAGCCTTCATCGGTGGCCGCACCGTAAAAATCGGAGAACGACATAGCGCCGTAGCCTACCACGCCAACCTTCGGGCCATCTTTGCCCAATACGCTTTGCTTCATCTTTGCCCCCTCACGGCGCGGTTAACCAATTGTCCGACATTTCCTGCCACTCAGGACGGAAATAGGCAATCATGCGGCCCTCAGAAGGTGCCTTTGCACCGTCCTGCCACGGCGACACACCATGCAACATATGGCGGTGGATTAAATAGCTTTCGCCCCGCTTCAAAGGCACGGTGAGGCGCTCGCAATCCTCAAAAATCGTGCGCCGCGTCGCCTGATATATCTCTGTCACATCAACATCACCCCAATGTTCATATGAAGCATCACACAAAACATCCTCGAATGCTGCGCGCATCAGTAAGTGACTTCCCTGCCAGAGGCTCAAAGGACTGGCACCGGCGTCACAATCCGCAAGTGCAACACCAAGAATATAGGCATGACGCTCTAGCAGATGACGCCGACGCGCTTCTCCCACCGCCAGAATGCCGTCCACATGAGCAGCATCACGGCGAAGTCTATAGCCAAATGCCGCCTCGGTTTCGCCTGCGCGCGGCCTTGGATAGCCCGGATAAATCACCGAGACCTGCCCAGCGTGAAACGGGAGCTCACCATAAAGCACTTGTGCCAAACCAAAAGCGCCACCACTTGGTCGGCTCACGCCGCCAATTTTTCCAGTGGCATCGTTAGGCAGTGCATCAACCCCAACGAACCACGTCCCTTCGCACACAAGCCATTGCTCATTGTCTGGATCAGCAACGGCTTTGAGGGCCGCACTGTGCGCCTCCTCAACCCAACCGAGCAAATCCGCCTCGGCCTCAAATTTGGCCCAGCCTTTCTCAAGAAATTTTTTCACGCAGCAACACCTGTAATCTCCGAGAGTGCCGCTTTCACCAGATCCGTTCCGGCGCCGGGACGCGTTGCGCCCTCAGAGAGCACCCGCCGCCAGGCCCGCGCGCCGGGCCTACCTGTGAAAAGGCCGAGCATGTGGCGCGTAATCTGGTGTAGCTTACCGCCCGCGCTTAGATGCCGCTCAATGTAGGGGAGCATCGCGTGCACTGCGTCTTCGCCCGTTTTCTCAGTACCACCCATGCCGAAAATCTGGTCGTCTGCACTGCCAAGAATATCTACGGGATTGTGATAGGCAGCGCGACCAAGCATGACACCGTCGAAACCCCGATCGAGCAGCGCTCGCGCCTCTTGCAAACTGTTGATTCCGCCATTCACCGAGATATGCAAGGCCGGGAAAAGACCACGCATCTGTGCCACTAGATCATAGTCCAGCGGTGGAATATCCCGGTTCTCTTTCGGGCTGAGCCCGTGAAGCCAGGCCTTCCGCGCATGGATGATAAAGCGACTTACCCCCGCTGCGCCGACCTGCGCCAGAAACTCGGGTAAGGCCTCTTCAGCATCTTGATCATCAACGCCAATGCGGCATTTGACCGTGACCTCGATATTCACCGCTCTACGCATCGCCGCACAACACTCCGCGACAAGTTCGGGCTGTTTCATCAGAACCGCCCCAAAAGTACCGGACTGCACCCGGTCGCTCGGACACCCAACGTTGAGATTAATTTCATCATACCCTCCCGCCTCGCCCATGCGCGCTGCCACTGCTAGCTCTTGTGGATCAGAACCGCCAAGCTGCAACGCCAACGGATGCTCTTCCGGGCTGAAGTCAAGTAAATGCGTGGCACCGCCCCGTACAAGAGCAGGTGCGGTGATCATCTCGGTGTAAAGCAAAGCCTGCGACGATAATTGTCGGTGCAAGTAACGACAATGCCTATCGGTCCAATCCATCATAGGGGCAACGGATAGTCGGGCATGGTTTTCGAGGGGCGCGCGCAGGTTCATAGCCTCAATTAACGCCAAACCGTTGTGGTGTCACTGTGGTCTCGTCGCGTCGTCCATCTACTGTTTTTCAAGATCATTGGTGCGCGACGCACCCAGCCACACAGCAAACACAATAATACCTCCGCCTACAACCGTGGTTGGCCGCGGTATTTCCGCCAAAACCAGAAAGGCGAACAGCGGGGCGAGAGTGGTCTCCAGTGCAATGATCAATGCGGTTTGACCCGATGGCATGCGCTTGGCACCCTCGAGGCGGACGATGTTTCCTGCTATGACCGAGGATATGGATAGGTTGGCCGAGGGTGTCGACGCCTTACAATCATTTCGCGATGATACGCTTTTGGCCACAAGCGTCAGTCCTGCGTTTGGCTCCATGTGGTTGGTGCCGCGGCCGGAACGGTTTTACGCTAAACACCCTTAGGTTGAGATTTTCGTTGACGGCACCGATCGGCTGGTGGATGTAGCGCTCGGCAAGGCAGTTCCAAAAATCAAAGCTTTTCGAGATTGGCTCCTGGGCGAAGCGCAGTGGCCAAACGGTTTGCCATCGTTTCTCGCGCGGCATCATCTATAGGCATCACTCTCCCGTCATTCCATTTCGGGTATAGATGCATGTGGTAATGGAACACATCCTGTCCAGCAGCCGCGTCATTGGCTTGTGTGACGTAAATCCCATCACATTCAAGCGCATCTCGCATCGCTTTTGCGACCCGCACAGACCAAGCCTTGACCGCCGCGCCAGTTTCAGCATCCATCTTGAAAATATCGCGCAAATGTTTTTTGGGAACGATCAAAGGGTGATTTTCCAGCGAGATGAAAACGATTATTCGCTCATCCTGGCCAACGATAAATGCCGGCAAATTACCGTCGATTATCTTCGAGAAAACACTGGCGCACACGGCTATTCCCCCAACGCAATCCCTTCGCGTCTCGGGTCCGCTCCGCCCTGCAGGACATCACCGATAGAAATAGCGCTTAGCCCCGATGTGAGTGGACGGGCCTCGACTTCAAATCCCATAGCTGTAAGCGGTGGCGCGAAGGTTTCGGCACCTGTGCCTGCCTCCACATCATAGGTGCCAAAGCGGTTCAGTAGATGGGGCAGCGAGACGGCCTGTTGCACGTCCATTCCCCAATCCAGATAGGCGACGATGGATTTCGCAACATAGCCGATAATGCGACTACCGCCAGGGCTACCTATCACCAGAACCGGTTTGTCATCCTTCAACACAATTGTCGGTGCCATGGAGGAACGCGGCCTTTTGCCCGGCTCAATCCGGTTTGCTACTGGCACCCCATCGCGGTGCGAGCGAAAGGAGAAATCGGTCAGCTCATTGTTGAGCAAAAACCCCCGCGCCATGAGGCGAGAGCCAAAGGCGTTTTCGATCGTTGTGGTCATTGAGAGCGCATTGCCATAGCGATCCACGATGGAAATATGTGAGGTCGAGGGCAGCTCTATCGCATCATCATCGGCCCAATTAAGCGCATGGTCGAATTCAGGCGCACCAGGCATTACATCTTCGAGAGCTGTAGTGCTTTGCAAAAGCTCCGCGCGCTTAGCAAGATAGCCCGCATCGAGCATGCCCTCCACCGGGACCGGCACGTAATCACTGTCGGCCACATAGCGCCCGCGGTCTGCAAAGGCCAAGCGGCTTGCATCACCGATCAACCGCCAGCTTTCCGCACTTTGCGGTCCTAGCCCCGCCATATCAAAAGGCTCCAGAAGCCCGAGGATTTGCCCAACGGCCAACGCGCCAGATGAGGGAGGGCCCATACCGCATATCTTGTGGCCGCGATAATCACCGCAGACAGGCGGGCGCTCTTTCACCCGGTAAAGCGCTAGGTCCTCACGGCTGAGAAGGCCGGGATTGCTCGGGGCGGTGCGTACGGCTGTGACAATGTCATTGGCTATCTTGCCAGTATAAAACGGCGCGGCCCCATCGCGAGCCAGAATAAGCAGGCTTTGCGCGTAATCGGGGTTGGTCAGGATTTGCCCTTCTTTCAATGGAACACCATCGGGCAGGAAGTAATTCCGCGTACGACGAAAGGTTGAAAGGCGTTCTGCATCGCGCTCAATCATCATCGCCATACGCGGCGATACGGGAAAGCCGTCTTCGGCATGCGCTATGGCATCATTAAAAAGCTCGTGCCAGTCAGCACGCCCCCAACGGGCATAGGCCTCTTCGAGCAGCAGCGGCACACCAGGCACGCCGACAGACCCACCGCCGACGACAGCGTCAAAAAAACCTACAGGCTCTCCGTCAGCGTTTTGAAAAAGACGCGGGGTGGCCGCCATTGGCGCGGTCTCGCGAGCATCGAGCGTTGTCATGATGCCGCTGGCGCCGTCGTACCAGATTAGAAACGCACCACCGCCAAGACCAGAGCTTTGCGGCTCCACCAGACCAAGCACTGCTTGCACCGCGATCATGGCATCTGCCGCACTACCGCCGACGCGCAAGACGTTTGCCCCAGCCTCTACAGCCAAAGGATTGGCTGCAACGACCATCCAGTCGTCAGCCTTCAACGGCAACCCGGCGCGCTTGGCCTTAAGAGCGATCTCAGCTTCCGGCGAGGTGGCGAATGACCCGGTTCCCGCTGCTTCCGGCTGAACCGCGTCGGCAGCCTGTTGTGCCAGAGCGGCAAAAGGCAGAAGCATCATCAAATAGATTAACAAAATTCGCATGTCGGATCCTCCGGACAATGGTCAGAGCATCGATGGCACCACCTGATCAGGAGGCCGGTGGCCATCGTCAAACGTCTTGATGTTGAGTAGAACCTTCTCACCCATTTCGAGACGCCCCTCAACGGTGGCCGATCCCATGTGGGGTAGCAGCACCACATTCTTGAGCTCTCGCAAACGCGGGTTGATAGAGCGCTCATCCTCATAGACGTCAAGTCCCGCACCCGCCAAATCGCCTGCACGCAGCATGCGCGTGAGCGCGTTTTCATCGATTACCTCGCCACGGCTGGTGTTGACGATAACCGCGTCAGGTTTCATCAGATTCAACCGACGTGCATTCATCAAATGAAACGTCGACGGGGTATGAGGGCAGTTGACACTGACCACATCCATGCGCGCTACCATCTGATCAAGGCTTTCCCAATAGGTGGCGCCAAGCTCTGCTTCGGTCTCTTCACGCAGTCGATGTCGATTGTGGTAATGCACATCCATGCCGAATGCCGCGGCACGCCGGGCAACAGCCTGACCGATACGGCCCATGCCGAGAATGCCAAGACGACGACCGGCGATCCGGCCACCAAGCAAAGCCGTGGGTGACCACCCGGTCCATTCTTCGCGCTGCATACGAGACAGGCCTTCGGGGATGCGCCGCGTCACGCTGAGGATCAGCGCCATGGTCATATCCGCGGTATCGTCGGTTAAAACCCCGGGCGTGTTGGAGACGAGAATGCCACGCTGTCGCGCGGTCTGCACATCGATATTGTCCACCCCAGCCCCGTAATTGGCAATCAGCTTCAGCCGGTCCCCCGCCTGCCCTATCAAACCTGCATCAATCGTATCGGTGATCGTGGGTACCAAAACATCGGCCGCTTTGATGGCCTCGACCAATTCATCGCGTGCCATTGGAGTATCATCGCCCCGCAACTTTACGTCGAACAGCTCCGCCATCCGGCTCTCAACCCGGTCGGGCAAGCGTCGCGTTACAACAACACTCAGCCGATCAGATGCCATGGCGCGAAACCTCCTGCTTTCAAACCATATGGTTTAATGGCAGAGTGTACTATGATGACGCAGGGCACAAGAACCCAGCACCAATGAAAAATGAGCAGTTAATGAAATTTGTTGCACAGATTGTCGGCGTTCTGGGTCTATTGGCTATAAGCGTACCCGCCTTGGCACAAAGCTCAACAAGCCCGACAAGAGGCCCTGAGACCAACCTCCCTCTCCCACGCTTCGTTTCGATGAAAACCTCAGAAGGTAATGTGCGACGCGGCCCGAGCCTGACCCATCGGATCGACTGGGTCTTCAAACGCCGCAACCTGCCGCTTGAGATCACGGCAGAGCATGGTCATTGGCGCCGCGTGCGAGACCGTGATGGCGCAGGCGGCTGGATCCATTACTCGCTTTTGTCGGGCACCCGTACGGCGCTTGTCGAAAATGACCTAATCACAATCTACGCTCAACCGGACAAAGGCACGCTCCAAGTGGCGCAGCTTGAGCTAGGCGTTGTGGCACGTCTTGATAAATGCGATCTGGACTGGTGCCGGATCAGCGCAGGCGGCTATCGCGGATGGACCAAAAAGCGCTTTCTGTGGGGCGTGAAGCCCGATGAAGTAATCGACTAAAACCCTTCGCCTTCGACTTGAAGCTTTATCAAAAGGCGCCAAGCGTGAAAGGTATGTGAATTGTACTGCGTTTCGCGATTATCTCTTGGTCACGTTTATCACCAAACGTATTCATCAACGCAATTTTGTTCGAACACGAATATGGCGAAATTTTTTATTGCAATACCTTGAACAGCACCAACTGTCAGAGTAGGAAGCACGGCACGTTGGGATGTAGCTCAATTGGTAGAGCACCGGTTTTTGGTACCGTAGGCTGCAGGTTCGAGTCCTGCCATCCCAGCCATTCTCTGTAAACAAATCAACCGGCTTAACTGGCGCAAGGCTTGGGACACATTTAGTGGACCCTATGCAGCATTTGGCGTGGACGTCCGACCTTTATCTTAGTGTTGCGGTTGCGCAGCCATCAGGCGTTTTACGATCAAACGGAAAGGCAGAAGGGCTAAAAGAGCAAGGCCTAGCTTTACGCCCCAATCTGCAACAGCCAGACTAACCCATAGCGGAGACATCGGCCCCAGCGACAGCAGCGGCAACAGCTCATTGGCCCAACTCACATCATCGGACGGGTCAATGAATCTAAAGAACTGGCTGAACGCAATTGAGAAGAACAAAAGCGTATCAATGCTCGAGCCGACAAAGGACGACGCCATTGGCGCAGCCCACCATTTGCCAGAGCGAATACGATTGAAAACCGCAATATCAAGAAGCTGAGCCGTCAGGAACGCAAGGCCTGATCCAACCGCGATGCGCAACGTCGTCAGATCGAATACCGACGCCACAAGAGAGCAAGCCACTCCGACAAGAAAACCGACAAAAACAACCCGCCGCGCAAGTGTTGGCCCATAGACCCGGTTCATCACATCGGTCACCAAAAATGCCAGCGGATAGCTGAGCGCCCCCCATGTTAGCCAGTCACCCAATAGAAACTGCACAAGTATATTGGATGCGACCACAATGGTCGCCATAGCAAGAATGCCTGATAGCATGCGGTGCATGGTTTTGAATGCTTTCACGGAGTTCAAACAGATTGCTCTCAGCCTGAATGGCCTAGCGTTTTGTGCGAAATTGGTCAAGCGTGACTGCGACCAGTGACGACTCTGATTTGCCGTCCGGCGAGCCTGCTAAAGAGCTTGGGCCTCATGAGCGAGCGAGGCGGATGCAACACGGCGCAAGGCGTCTTTGGCAATCAGAATATGAAACGGCATGATGGCCGCCAGATAAGCTCGCCCACCAAAATTGTTTGTGTGTACCCAGGTGGCAAGAGAGACCTCACCGTCGCGGCTAAAGACGCAAACACGGAAATCCAGATGCTTGTCATCGAAGCCGGCAATGATTTCGTTATCGTTTTCTAGTTCGACCGGAAAAGGCCCAAGTTTATCATCCGCCGCCGGCCCGTCATTCGACAAACCAAAAGGCGCGGTTACAAAGCGCCGTATCACCAAAAGTCCCTGCGCCCAGCCTGGAAAGCTGGTTATGATCTCAGCCGCTTGGCGCGGCGTCGCATCGGCCGCCACCGTGTAGCAATCGATGAAGTCACCTTGACAAACCCGATCCCAAAGACGGCTTTCCGAATTTAAGGACGTTGTTTTGACATTTGCGCAGAACATTTTTGTTAGCCCGTGCTGGTCCACACCAGCTATGCAAAGCCTTGCCAGCGCGCAAGAGGCGAACTGCCGCATCGCGCGTGGCTACAAACCAAATTGTTTTAGTCTAAGCAGTTCGCCGTCTTAAAAAGCCATACAGAGCAATTCCGGAGAGGAGCAGAAAACCACCAGCTGGGAGTGGGACCGCCGGGGGCACGGCGCTAAAATCAATCCGTTGCAAAAAGGCTGTTTCAAAATCACTATCATCGGGAATTAAAAATGCCGATACAAACCCAGCCATTGAAGCCTTTGAAAGGAAGCTTTCGAGTTCTGATTGGGACGTAAATTCCGATGTGCTGGGCATACCGGTAAAGACAAACTCGAAATCTGATGCCGAGAAGAAACCCGTCATTCCGCCTGGTCCTGTTAATCCCCCAAGTTGTCCGCTGACAGTAACGGTACCGGCAATATTGTCATGCGCTATTGTTGCGTCGAATTGAGACCCAGCCGATGCGGTACCTGGGAAAACCGCCTGAAAGAGAGAGTTTTCCAAAGTCATCTGGTAATCGCCAGGAAACATGTCACTGATCTGGGCTCGTCCGGTTCCAAGATCACCAACCGCGCCAGTTGCAAAAAATCCCATTCCGGCCCCATCGCCGGAAATTGCGTCGATCTGAATATCAAATTCAAACGTGGCCGCATGCAACGGAGTGGCCAAAACCACGTACGCAAAAACAAAAGCAAAAACGTTTCTAAACATCACATACCTCAAAAATGTTGTGTTAAATAAATGTACGATAGCGCATCCAGTCGACCATAATAAAGTCATAACTGGCGGACAAAGTGGATACAGGGATTATATATCTTCGCCCTGAGCCTCTGCGCGCGACTTACCAGAGACATCCATCGCAAGGGTCGCGGCCATGAATGGATCCAGATCACCGTCAAGCACGCCTTTGGTGTCAGACGTCTCATGACCAGTGCGAAGGTCTTTGACCATTTGGTAAGGCTGCAGCACATAGGAGCGGATTTGGTTGCCCCAGCCCGCGTCGCCCTTGGCCTCATGCGCGGCACTTATCTCGGCGTTCCGTTTATCAAGTTCCAGTTGGTAAAGCCTTGATTTCAGGGCTTTCATCGCAATATCACGGTTTTGGTGTTGCGACTTTTCAGAGCTTGTAACAACAATGCCTGTGGGATGGTGCGTGATACGCACGGCAGAGTCCGTTTTGTTGACGTGCTGCCCACCAGCGCCAGAACTGCGGTAAGTGTCCAGGCGTATATCGGCCGGGTTCACCTCAATTTCAATATTGTCATCGACAACCGGGTAAACCCAAACAGACGAAAACGAAGTGTGTCTTTTGGCGGCAGAGTCAAAGGGCGAGATACGCACCAATCGATGCACACCAGACTCAGATTTCAGCCAGCCATAGGCGTTGTGGCCGGAGATTTTATAGGCCGCAGACTTTATACCCGCCTCTTCCCCCGCCGTCTCCGATTGCAGCTCAACGGTGTAGCCGTGCTGTTCGGCCCAACGCACATACATCCGCGCCAGCATTGAGGCCCAGTCACAGCTTTCGGTGCCCCCTGCCCCGGAATTGATCTCAAGAAATGTGTCGTTGGCATCAGCCTCGCCATTGAGTAGCGCCTCAAGCTCTTTCGCCGCCGCCTTTTTGGCCAGCGCTTTGATGGCCGCCTCCGCCTCCGCGATCACCTCTTGGTCGTCTTCCATCTCGCCAAGCTCAATCAGTCCGGCGTTGTCTTCCATCTCTGTCTTGATGCCGTCATGGGTGGCAATAGCATCAACCAGCGACTGCCGTTCTCGCATCAGCTTTTGCGCTTTGGCCGGATCATCCCAAAGGTTCGGGTCCTCAACCCGCGCGTTGAATTCCTCAAGCCGATGTTGGGCAGTCTCCCATCCCATCCGCTGGCGCAAAAGCTCCAATGAATTTTCAATCTCGGCAATGATGCTTTCAATTTCAGCGCGCATGATTTGTCCCGGTCTGCTCAGTTGCCGGTGATAGCAAGCCGTCTTGTAGGGGGCAAGGAATGTATGTTTTGGTAGATCAAAACCCTGTTGGTGCTTGCCTTGGATCTCAATTCGCAAAACGAATTGGAGGAAATATTAACCGCGGATGAGATACAGTCCGCGCAGCATATTGTGACCACTCACATTGCGGAGATTTGGAAAATTGAGCGCGCGGACGATGCTGCGGCCGCCGTAAAGCTTTATCATCGACATGATCTTGAAGACGAAGCGCCGGGCATTGTCTGGATGCGCACTTTGGACGGGCGAGACGCGGCCAAGGTCTACGCGCGGCAAAACCGCGTGCTGGTTCTGGAATGGTTGGAGGGCCCGACACTTGGCGACCAAAGCCGCGCCGGTGAAGATGCCGCCGCCAACCGAAGGCTCGCGGCGCTTGCGGCGAAAATCCATGCAAACCTTACACCACCGCCCACCGGTTTGCATGATCTAGAGGCTTGGTTTCAGGACCTGCAGAACCTGCAATTCGGCTCGGACTGTCCTGACCGTCTGAAAGACAATATCAATCGGGCCCGCGAATTGGTCCAATCGCTTTTGAAAACCACAAAAAGGCGTGTTGCGCTACACGGCGATTTTCACCATGACAACGTGATTTGTACGCCGAATGGAGACCGCGCGATTGATGCCAAAGGTATCCTTGGTGATCCGGGCTTTGAGCTTGCCAATGCCTTCCGCAATCCTCAGGACGCGAGGGAGCAGATCATGAAACCAGAGCGCGTGCTACACCTCGCTGATCTTGCCGAAGAATTCCTCGACGTTCCCGCACCGCGTCAGATCGCGTGGGCCACCGCCAAATGTGCGCTCTCCATCGCCTGGGACTGTGACGGAAAACTTGATTGTGATAACTCTGACGCAGAAATTCTAGAGATGCTCTTGTCATTATCCCATGGCATTTAAACCTGAAACGCAAAGGAAGCGCTGACGCAAAACAGGCGCATCGCGGTGCACTCCCGCAGAAAGAAAAGCCGCACGGCAGCGCGTCATTTTGGTTCGATCTTCCGAAGGGTTACCGCCCAAGTCGCTCTTTCACATCGGCGGCAAAGTCTTCATAGGGGCGGATGGATTTCACGTCGACCTGCACGTGATTGCCCATTTTTTGCATGATCGGCAGATCAAACAGGATCTGATCGAGCATCCCAGGGCTTTCCACATCGACAATGGCAAGCACCTTGCGCTCGCCAACGATTTTCCACAGGTCGACAACTACACCCGCTTTTTTGGCGCCCAAGGCGGCTTCGGCCTCTTCGGCCCAAATCTGAAACAACCCCTGCTGACCCATTTCAGCGGAATATTCGACAGTAAAATCCAATCGGTACAGCATGATTTTTCTCGCTTTTTCTGTAAGAGCATTGATGTGCGCAAAAGAAGAAGCCGAGAAACCAACCTTTCAACAGCGCTGATTCGTCAATTACCCGGATTCGGAATGCCGTTGGTGTTAGCGGGATACTACAACCGGTTTTACTGCCCGACCGGTGCAGGAGGATTCAGAACGGCCGAAACTGGTGCAAGCGCCACACGTTCTGCGCGTCCTTCCAAGCCCCAAACCACAAGCGCGTTGATCGTATCGGGGCGCATACGCCCAACGATGACCACGCCTTCTTCCTGCTGGCCTGCTTTGAAAACCGCCTGATCAAGTGTCCGCCGCATCATACCTTCAGATTGCTTCTGTCCATCGATGTCGCGAAACACAACACCTGACGGCACGCCTTCGCGCGCGATGATCTTTTGAAGCGTATTCAAACCACTGCCAAAAAGAACAAGCCCGTGCCCACTTTCAAGCAAGATCGGGGCAAGCTGTTCACCGGCTTTGCGACTTTGTTGCAAGCCGGTGCCCAAGCCCTCCATAACAGCCACAGCACCTGGAACAGCGTCAAGATAGATTTCCATAGTCACTTCGGCATCCTCAGGCCCGGCATTCTGCGGAAAATCCGCCATCGCGAGGATTTCCGTTCCGACCTGGCGATAGGCCCCGGCCCTGTCGGCAGCATCTGAGCGTGCTGCACTGACGGCCACACTCACTGGATAAGGGAAATCTGCCAAAAGTGCAGGATCAACTGTGCTGTTTTGCTCGTCTATCAGTACAATCGACAAAAGCGGCTTACCGTCTGGGTTCTCAAAATCTACTGCAAAACGCTCAATAGGTGGCAATGAAGGATCACGTTCGGCAGGGGCCGGGTCGCTTGGGGCCTCTACCGCGGCCACTTCCACCTCCGGCTCCGCTTCGTTGTCCGCACCAACGGATGGTAAGCGATCTGTAACGACCCCGTCCGCTATGTTGCCTACCACACTGGAGCTTTCTTCGGCATTCGTATCAGCCTGCAACTGCACCGCAGTGACTTCAGGTACCGCTTGGGGCGCAGTAGCAACCTCGGTGTCGGCCTGCGCGATAACCACCTCATCGCTCTCGACCTCGGTTGCCTCGACGTCTTTTGGCGCCTGCGTGTTATCAGGTTGCACCGCAATCTCAGGTTCGTCCACTTCCGTCTCGACCACCTCCAAAACCGGGGCCGGCTCTGGCTCATTTGCAGTCGGGGCTATTTCCACAGGCTCATCTGCGGAGGTTGATTGCGGCGTCACCGCTGGCGCGGTCCCTACGGCTGGTTCTTCTACATTTTGTGGCGTGACAATCACCTCAAGCACTGTTTCCGGCTCGGCCGCATTGTTCACCTTTGATGCGGCTTCAATTTCCGGAGAATCGCCAAGCGTCGATATCGTGGCAAAATCCAACGACGGTTGCGTATCAACACCCGCGTTTTGCTGCGGCGCTGCATCGTTTTTCGGAATGCTGTTGTTATCAATAACTATAATCTTTGGAGCATCATCGGACGCCTGCAGATCTGGCAATTCGGGCGCGGTTTCTAATTCAGGTGTAATTTCTGCAACAACGATATCCGGCTGTACATGAGGTACTGGTTCCGGCTTTTTCGCAGGTCGCGCTGCCGGAGCCGTGGCCACGTTGAGCGTGGTTTCGTCATCGGGCGCGGTGGGCGCTGTTGCCATCGCTTGCAAAAGAGTGTCAGCGGCCCTTGGCGCAGCGCTTTCAACACCTGATCCGTCTTGGGCGATACTTGGCGCCTCAAACGTGGTATCACCGATCTCCAGTCCTGCGACTTCGGGTGTTGTGTAGTTGCTTTCGTCGACTTTTGTGACGCTGTCTTCGGTGACAGGCCGCTCAACTCGTGCCAAGGCAACCGGTTCACGCGCCTGATCTACTTTGGGAAGGTTGGCAGGCTTTTCAGTACTAAAAACATCAAAGCCAGACCCGGCGGGAAGCTCTACCGCCGCTGCTGACGGTGCTGTTTCCCGCGCGCCTTCATCAGGCACAACACTTACCAACGAGACCGCCACGAGCGCCAACGTCGAAAGCCCTATCCCGGACAAAAATCCGTAAAGAATACGCCCAAACACTGACCTCTGCCTCCACTAAATTGGTGCGCAGTTACCTGTTGCGCCTGTTTTTTCCATCTTTGCGCCTCTTGACGCTGCCTTGCAACCCTGAGCAAGTATACCGCGATTGATTAACGAGACGTAAGTCTCGAATGCCACAGGACGAAATGAGCGAAATGCTGCTTTTGATCGATAATTATGACAGCTTTACGTACAACCTCGTGCATTACGTAGGGGAACTTGGTGTGGAGGTTGTCGTACGCCGCAATGACGCCATTGACGTGCAAGAAGCCATGGGCATGAACCCGGCGGGCATACTGCTTTCGCCAGGTCCATGTGATCCGGATCGGGCTGGGATTTGTCTTGCCGTGACCGAGGCTGCTGCGGAAACGGGCACGCCATTATTAGGCGTTTGTTTGGGACATCAGACTATCGGTCAGGTCTTTGGAGGCAAAGTGGTGCGCCACGATGAGATCGTGCACGGGAAAATGGGCGTCATGCATCACAAAGCCAAGGGCGTTTTTGCGGACCTCCCCTCACCGTTTGAGGCTACGCGTTATCATTCTCTTGTGGTTGATCGGGAAAGTTGCCCTGATGTCCTCGAGGTGACAGCAGAGCTGCAAGACGGCACAATCATGGGACTGCAGCACAAGAGCCTTCCTATTCACGGTGTGCAATTTCATCCAGAATCCATCGCCTCACAGCACGGGCACAAACTTCTGCAAAATTTCCTCGATACAATGAAAGTTCCTGCATGAGCGATCTTAAACCTTTGATTGCTGCAGCTGCGGACCGGCCGCTTACTCGCGCAGAAGCGGAGACGGCCTTTACCGCGCTTTTCGAAGGTGAGGCCTCTCCCGCGCAAATGGGCGGCTTCCTTATGGCGCTGCGCACGCGTGGCGAAACCGTGGATGAATATGCCGCTGCGGCTGCAGTTATGCGGTCAAAATGTAATAAAGTGCGCGCACCAGAAGGCGCTATGGATATCGTTGGCACCGGAGGGTCCGGCAAACACACACTCAATATTTCCACGGCCACCACGTTTGTCGTGGCTGGATGCGGTGTGCCGGTCGCCAAACACGGCAACAAAAACCTGAGCTCAAAATCCGGGGCTGCTGACGCGCTTACGCAAATGGGCGTCAATGTCATGGTGGAGCCGCCTGTCGTTGAAGAAGCGCTCAAAACCGCTGGTGTTGCTTTCATGATGGCACCCATGCATCACCCTGCCATGGCCCATGTTGGTCCTGTGCGGGTGGAGCTCGGGACGCGTACGATCTTTAACATTCTGGGTCCCCTGACCAATCCGGCCGGTGCCAAACGCCAGCTGACAGGCGCGTTTAGTCGTGATCTGATCCGTCCCATGGCGGAGACCCTTGGTGCTTTGGGATCGGAGCGCGCCTGGATTGTTCACGGCAGTGACGGCACAGATGAGCTGACCATTTGCGGCTCAAGCTGGGTCGCGTCTCTCGAAAAAGACGGTACGGTAAAAGACAAAGAGGCTCATCCCGAAGAGGCGGGTTTACCCACGCATCCGTTTGAAGCGATCATTGGCGGCACGCCAGAGGAAAACGGCACGGCGTTCAAGGCTCTGCTAGACGGCCAAACAGGCGCCTATCGAGATGCGGTTCTGTTCAACGCCTCCGTCGCTTTGATGATTGCGGGCAAGACCGATGATTTGCCCCAGGGTGTCGAAATGGCCAAGGAAAGCATTGATAGCGGTGAGGCGCGTAAACGCATAGAAACACTTGCAAAAATCACATCGGAGGCCGCATGAGCACGCCATCGGTTCTGGAAAAGATCAAAGCTTACAAGCTTGAGGAAATAGCTGCTGCTAAAGCCGCCAAGCCTCTTGAGTCATTGGAGGCCGAGGCCGCTGCTGCGCCAGCGATCCGACCCTTTGCAACGGCATTGCAACAGGCCTCGAATACCGGCTACGGCCTGATCGCCGAGATAAAAAAAGCAAGCCCTTCTAAAGGTCTAATACGCGAAGATTTTGACCCACCTGCGCTGGCGCAAGCTTATGAAGCGGGAGGCGCGACCTGTCTTTCAGTCCTGACGGACGCGCCAAGCTTTCAGGGTGCGCTCGAATTCCTGCAACAAGCGCGTGCCGCATGTGAATTGCCGGTTCTACGCAAGGATTTCATGTATGATACGTACCAAGTGACCGAGGCTCGAGCTTGGGGTGCCGATTGTATTTTGATCATCATGGCCTCTGTCAGCGATATGCAGGCGTCTGAGCTTGAGGACGCAGCTATCGCTCTTGGCATGGACGCGCTTATTGAAGTGCACGATGCAGAAGAACTGGACCGCGCATCAACTCTAAAGTCCTCCCTTCTTGGGATCAATAACCGCAATTTGCACACGTTCGAAACATCGCTTGATGTGACGCGGACACTGTCGAAATACGCCCCGCTCGATAAGATGATTATATCCGAGAGCGGTATCTTTACGGCCAAAGACCTCGATGAGTTGTCCCGTTTTGGCGCCCGGAGTTTCCTGATCGGGGAATCTCTGATGAGACAGGCCGATGTCGCGCAGGCGACCAAAGCGCTGCTTTCGACCTCTGCGCAGCAAGGCGGCGGCATCTGATGTCTGGGCTCACCCATTTTAATGATAAGGGTGATGCGCATATGGTCGATGTGTCGGACAAGGCTGTGACGGCACGGCGTGCCGTTGCAGAAGGTCACATCAAAATGACTTCGGAAGCATTTGATATCGTTTCTGAAAAAGGCATCAAGAAAGGCGACGTGTTGGCGGTGGCCCAGCTCGCAGGCATTCAGGGCGCCAAAAAAACCGCCGATCTGATACCCTTGTGTCATCCTCTGCCGCTTTCGAGCGTCTCGGTTGATCTGCGCCTTGATCCCGATTTGCCCGGTGTTCGTATTGAGGCGCAGGTTAAGACAACTGGCCAGACCGGTGTTGAGATGGAGGCGCTCACTGCTGTGAGCAACGCCGCGCTTACCGTGTATGACATGGTCAAGGCCATCGATAAGACCATGCAAATCAGCGGCATTCGTCTAACGCTCAAAGACGGTGGGAAATCCGGGCGGTTCGAGGCCAAATGATCTCCGTTGATGAGGCACTGGGCCAGCTTTTCGCGCTCATCTCACCTTTGAGCACAGAAAGCGTACCTCTGGCCAAGGCCGCCGGGCGCGTTTTGGCCAAGGATGCGACAGCGCTGCGAGATCAGCCTCCCTTTGCCGCTTCCGCCATGGACGGATACGCCGGCCGCACGTCTGATGCGGCACCCGGTGCTGAGTTGCAAATAATTGGCGAGGCCGCGGCGGGGCATGGCTTTCACGGTTCGATCGGGCCTGGACAAGCGGTGCGCATATTTACCGGTGCTCCGGTCCCTGACGGCGGCGAGCAGATTATCCTGCAGGAAGATGTGACGCGTGACGGAGATAAGATCACCCTTGGTGCTGAGGTCTCACAAGGAAATTGGATACGTCCGGCAGGCGGTGATTTCAAATCTGGAGACGTGATCTCAGCGCCGCGTAGATTGTCTGCGGCTGAAGTGGCCCTACTTGCCGCGATGAACATCCCAGAGGTCGAGGTCTATCGCAAACCGGAGGTCGTACTCTTAGCGACCGGGGATGAGCTTGTGATGCCGGGTGAGGCCCCCGGCCCAAGTCAGATCATTGCCTCGAACAGCTTTGGCCTTGCAGCTATGCTCTCCGATTGGGGTGCTACGCCAAGGGTTCTTCCAATTGCGCGCGATAACGTCTCTTCCCTGCAAACCGCCTTCTCGTTAATCGATGATGCGGACCTTGTCGTTACCATCGGTGGAGCATCTGTGGGCGATCATGATCTTGTAGGCGAAGTGGCGCAAAGCCTGGGAATGGAGCAGGCGTTTTATAAAGTCGCGATGCGTCCGGGCAAACCTTTGATGGCCGGGCGAATTGGGAACGCTGCGATGATCGGCCTGCCTGGCAATCCTGTTTCTTCGCTGGTCTGCGGTCATGTTTTCCTGGCTCCAATGGTGGAGGCGATGCAGGGCTTACCGGCGAAACCTCTGCCCCGGCTTACCGCACCGCTTGGCAAGGACATCGGCCCAAACGGTCCGCGCGAACACTATATGCGTGCCAATCTGAAAGACGGAGAACTATTCCCTCAGGAGCGACAAGATAGCTCGCTCTTGAGTGTATTGGCAGGCTCAAATGCGCTTTATATTCGCCCCGCTAAAGACGAAGCGCAAAGGGCCGGAACAGCGGTGCCTTACATCCCGATTTAGATACGGCCAAGGCTAATTCTAACCTGCGTTTCGCCCCGCGATCCGACCTGAAAAAATACAACCGCCAAGAAACGTACCCTCAAGCGCGTTATAGCCGTGATATCCGCCGCCACCGAAGCCAGCCACTTCACCAGCCGCAAAAAGACTCGGGATCGGACTACCATCGGCTCCCATCACCTGACTTTGCAGATTGGTCTCAATCCCACCCAGGGATTTACGCGTCAGCACATGCAGGCGGACGGCGATCAGCGGGCCGTTGGCGGGATCAAGAAACTTATGCGGTTTGGCCGTCCGGATGAGCTTATCACCTCGATACTTGCGCGCTGCATTGATCGCCATGATCTGAGCGTCCTTGCTGAACGGATTGTCGACCTGAGCATCGCGCGCCTCGATCTGCGCACGCAAATGCGCCTCATCGATCAGCCCACCACCGGCAACCTGATTCATGCCGCGCACCAGCGATGGCAAATCCTGCGCCACGACAAAATCCTCGCCACGTTCCTTGAACGCCTCAACCGGATCCGTGGCCCGTTTGCCAGATAGTATACGCTGGCGGATCACCTCGCCCCATTTGCCGGACGTGAAATCGGGGTTCTGTTCCGATCCGGAAAGCGCGAACTCCTTCTTGATCACCGATTGGGTCAGCACAAACCAGCTATAGCTATACCCGGTTTTTAGAATTGCCTTGAGTGTACTTTGGCTATCAAAACCAGGCAGTGCGGGCGGGGCAAACCGATTGCCTTCGGCATCAAACCACATCGAGGAGGGTCCCGGCAAAATGCGAATGCCGTGGTTTGGCCAGATGGGATCCCAGTTCTTAATGCCTTCGGTGTAGGTCCAAAGCCGATCTTCGTTTATGACGCGCCCGCCGGTGGTTTTGGTTACGTCCAGCATGCGGCCATCCACATGGGCAGGTACGCCGCAAACCATATCCTTTGGCGCGGGGCCAAGCCGCTCCGTCGGCCAATGGGCGCGCACCTTGTCAAAATCACCGCCAATACCGCCGGAGGTGACGATTACAGCGCCCGCCTGTAGCGAGAACTCCCCCACCGGATCGCGATTGGTTTTGGCACCGCGCACCGCATCATCCTCGGCCAAAAGCGTGCCCGACACGCCCGTTGTCGCACCATTTGTCATCTCGATCCGGTCAACCTGATGCCGATAGGCATAGCGCAGCCGCCCTGCCCGTTCATGCTCTGCGCAGCGCGCAATGAAAGGCGCCAGAACGCCCGGTCCCGTGCCCCAGGTCAGATGAAAGCGCGGCACCGAATTGCCGTGGCCGTCGGCAAAGCTGCCACCACGCTCTGCCCAGCCCACGACAGGAAACCAGCGATGCCCCATAGCGTGAAGCCAGGATCGCATCTCGCCTGATGAGAACTCCAGATAGGCTTCGGCCCATTTGCGGGGCCAGTCATCCTCGGCCCGGTCAAACTTTGCCGATCCGGCCCAATCCCCACGTGCCAAGTCAAGATTGTCGCGAATGCCCATTCGCCGCTGCTCTGGCGTGTCGACCATGAAGAGCCCGCCAAGGGACCAGAACGCTTGCCCGCCAAGATTTTGCGGCCCTTCCTGATCTACTATGATCGCCGACTTGCCTCGGTCGCCAAGCTCCGCGGCAGCGGCGAGACCAGCGAGCCCTGCGCCAACGATGACAACATCCGCAGCCTCGCTCATTTGTTTCTGATCCAGATCACAAACGGGATCGTCACAAGGTACATCGCGACGCCGTAAACCGCAGAGGGCAGCGCGATGGCCGGAAGCCCGACCGCGCCAACAACGATCAGCGGTGCAAGCGTGATACCAAGCGTGCCGTTCTGAATGCCGGCCTCGATGGCAACAGTTTTCCGCTCTTGCCAGCTGAGCCCGGCGGCCGCGGCGAGTGTTAGAGCAAGCGAGAGCATGAGCGCCACCAAAAGCATTGTCGCCGGTCCGAGCGCTGCAAAATTCGCCATAAGCGTGGACCAGTTTACCGCCACAGCCGCCAGGATGATAAGAACGAACAGCACACTGGCGATGGCGAGGAATAGCTTTTCAATGCGGCTGGTGAAGCCCGGCGCCAAAGCACGGATTATCATCCCAAGTGCCACGGGGAGAGCAGTGATCAAGAACATCGCAATGGCGAGTGACGTGACCGAAATCGGCGGCGCGTCAGTGCCCATGAAATAACCAACTGACCAAACCACTAGGATCGGCACCGTCACAATTGAAAGCAGCGAAACCAGTGCGGTGAGCGAGACCGATAGCGCCACATCACCGCGTGCCAGTTTGGAGATCACGTTCGAGGTCACGCCACCAGGGCAAAAGCTTAGCAGCATGAAACCTGCTGCGATCTCGCCCTCAAGTCGGAAGATGTAAATCAGGATGAAAGCCACGATGGGCAACAGCAAAATCTGGCATAATGCCCCGATCAGGAAGGGCTTACCACGCTCTAAAACGCGTTTGAAATCGGCTGGGATCAGCCCGATCCCCAGCGTCAGCATGATAAAAGCCAGCGAGAGTGGCAGCCCCACTTCCAGCAAAAATCCCAACGCTATCCCCCCGTTTTTCGGCAACCATGTCGCGCTGATGAGCTCGGGTCAAGCGGTGACGCGCTTCGCAACCTTAGCGTTTTGGCCAGGTCCAGCCAACGTCTTCCGCGGAACGAACCAAAGTCTCGCCCGTCTCTTTTTCAAGCCGATGCGCCAACGCGCCTTCCGCCTCAAGCGCGTCAGTCAGAGGTTTGCTATGGGACACGACAATAATTTGGCCATACGCAGACGCCTGCAGGATCAAACGAGCCAGCGGCGCGATAAGGTCTGGATGCAAGCTGGTTTCGGGTTCGTTCAGGACCATGAGGCTTGGCGGGCGTGGTGTAAGAAGAGCTGCGGTCAACAATATGAAACGCAGAGTGCCGTCTGATAGCTCCGCGGCGCTTAGAGCACGCAAAAGACCTATTTGATGCACTTCAAGGCCAAACAATCCGTCTCTCATCGTTACATTCACGGACGAATTCTCAAACGCATCAGAAATCGCGGCATCAAAAGCAATGCTATCGCCGATCTCTCGAATAGTTTGGACGGCAGCGGCGATATCCGCTCCGTCGCTCGCAAGCACCGGTGTTCTCGTACCCACCCGGGGCGTTCGGGCCGGCGCGTCGCGATCTGTGCGAAGTTGATCATAAAATCGCCAACCGCGCATCCGCTCACGCAGCGTCAGAAGTTCAGGTGTGTTCACCGGATCGGCGGCATGGGTCATTATGCTGTCGAATGGTCGTATCGTTGTCGAGACCTGCTGCCATGTGCCGGTTTCAGAGCGAACCTTCACGCTTGGCCCTTTGCGCTCGGCAAATTGGTTTCTCTGACCAAGCTTCTCGCCGACCCAGACCGCTTCTGACTTTATCTCGGGGTCGGCAGCAAAGGCCGATCTTTCCTGTGGCAGACCCATATCAACCGCATAGCCGTAATCCTCGGAGGCAAAGCCAAGTCTGAGACGCACTGGTTTGCTTCGTACTGTACCGGTTATGGCCTGTTCGCCCGCCTTCATACTCCTTGAGAAGTCTTCCGGGCCAGCCCACAGAGTGGATGGCAAACCACCCTCGGCTGCGAGCGAAGAAATCGCCTGACCTTGGGCCACGTCACTCAGCAGGCGAAGAGAACGATAGAGCGAAGACTTGCCCGTTCCATTCGCGCCGGTGATCACCGTAAGTGGCCCAAGAGGCAAGATCAGATCTCTGATCGAACGGTAACCGGATACTGCCAGCGTTATAATCATGACGATGCTTTCAGGTGTCTGCGACCAATCCAGTCACGACAAAAAGCTACGATCAGACCAAACCCATGTCACGACCAAGCATCGCCGCGTGGGTGCGGTTTTTGGCATTCAGTTTACGTGACAAAGTCTTGACGTGCAGTTTTACCGTGACCTCTTGAATATCAAGGTCACGCGCAATCTCTTTATTGAGCTTGCCTTCTGTGACGCCAAGCAAAACATCCCGCTCTCGCGGGGTCAGATTCACTGTTGTATTTGCTGCTTCCTCATCGGCCAGAAACTCCATCGGTAAGTAGGTATCACCATCCAACATGCTGCTGATAGCCTCCACTAGGTCCTGCGGCGCCAGTGTTTTTGGCAAGAATCCAGCCGCGCCAGCACGCAAGGCGCGCCAAGCCACATTGGGTGGCGCTGTACCAGAAAGGATTGCAACCGGGCAGCTTTGCGCGGCCTGCATCTGATCCAATCCGCTAAGCATATCCATGCCAGGCATTGTGTAGTCCAGTACAATCAAATCAAACGGTCCAGCGGACTCAGCCTTGGTCATCGCTTCTGGAAAACTGCGCGCTTGAACAACCGTGAACCCCGCTTCACGCGTCATAAATTCCGACAGCGTCTCGCGCACAAGATCATGGTCGTCTGCCAATAGAATTTTCATTGCCTTAAATGCTCCATTCTATCTTTTGGCCCCTCAAGAGCACCACCATTGGTTTCGTCATACCATGTCCTGATCCTTATACGACAGGTCAGGTTTATATTTTGTATGCCTTCGTCTCTACTGGCACGGTTTGGAACCTCTGTTTTACTGAAAAGGAATTCGGCAAGGTTATGAATTTTTCTAGGTTAAGCATACTGTTAGCTTGCTTTGTGCTCGCGCTGTTCTGGCGGCCTGCCCTCTCCGAGGCATGCGAAAACGGGGGGCCGGTTTTATCGATTACGGTCATTACGCAATCACCTGAAGCCATAAGTGAAGTCAACTTTAAACTCACTGATTTAGAAGATATGGCGCCAGTGCAATTCATGACAAACACGCCCTGGACGGAAGGTGTGCAAGAATTCACTGGGATTTGGATGTCTCAAATTCTAGACGCGTTGAATATTCGTACAGGCGTCGTTCAAATGACGGCAATCAACGACTATTCGATTTCTTTGGACGTGACTGAATTTGAACAGGGCGGCGCGCTTTTGGCCTTTAAACGCAATGGTGAATTGCTCTCTCCACGAAAAAAGGGGCCGTTCTGGCTTGTTTGGAATTATGACTCAAATCCGGCGTTTCGGACAGAGAGCATTTACTCAAATAGTATTTGGCAACTGGACCGTGTCACCATTTCGCGGTAGTTTCCTTTGATTGACTTTTGGCAACCCTTGACGGCTGATGGCACACCCGGAAGAACAGGCTCATTTCACTCCAAAATTTTACCTGGTCGGTCTGTCCTGCCTGGTTTTTGCGTTGATCGCTGCGGTGGCCTTTTATACGTCGCAGGTGTTTTTTCGGCTTGATGAATTCAACGCAGCGCAAAGCGACAATATTCAATACACTATGGCGCAGCTTGAGGTCGATCACATAAAGCTCTTGTCTGCATCAGGCGTGCTCCAGCAATCTGCTACGGCTGATCCCGAGCAACTTGCGCAGCTGCGTCGTCGCTTCAATGCATTCTACAGCCGCACAAATATACTTGCGAGCGGCGCGGCCTATTCCGACACAATGCGCGGCACTGCTGCTGACGTGAATGTATCTTCGGTACTTGCACGTCTTGATACCATGATTTCTTTAATGGATGGATCGGATCAGGCGCTTTTCGAAGCAAGAATGGCGGTTCATCGCGACATTGAGTCTCTTTCAGATACGGTCAATTCAATTGCAGATACTGGCGTTGTAGTGCAGGCAGAGCGCTCGCTCGTTGAGCGGCATGCGGTTACGGGTAAGTTGACAGAGCTGTCAATTATGAGCGCAGTTATGATCCTCACGATGTTGGCGCTCATGGCTCAGCTTTGGCAACTCTATCTCCAGCATCGACGTCGCGCCACAGACCACCAAAACAACCTTAAACGTCTCAGCACGGTGCTCAACACCGCTTCAGACGCTATCCTGGTTGTCGATAAATCCGGCAACATCATTCAATCAAACACGGCAGCTGTTTCTGAGTTGGATTTACTAAACAATGACGGATCATTGCGCACGGTAGAAGATGTTTTGGTTCGCAAGGACGAGGCTGGAGTGCTTAACGGCGTTACTGGCAGTGCGCTTTTGGCGTCTTGCAGAAACGGACCCAATCGGTGTTCAAAATTGCTAGCGCGTGGACCCGACAAGGATGTCTTTCCGGTCGAACTTTCTGCCAGCCTTGGATCACAAGATGGTCAAGAGGTCTGCGTTTGCTATCTACGCAACATATCACGCCGCGTCGAAGTAGAAACAAAGATGAAAGCAACGCGCGACAGAGCGTTGGCTGGTGAGCAGGCCCAAGCTCGGTTTTTGGGCATGATAAGCCACGAAATGCGCACACCTCTGAATGGCATTTTGGGCACTGTCGATTTGTTGGAGGACAGCACACTCAGCGCGGAGCAATCTCAATATTGTCGTATCATCCAAAGTGCCGGTCAGCAGTTGTTGACCCAGATCAACGATGCACTTGACCGCACTCAGGTGGGCTCTGGGCAGCTCTCCCTCAGTCGTGGTGTGTTCGATCTTGATGAGCTGCTTGTGGAAGCGGCCGATAGCCACTCAGTTCACGCCGAAGAGGCCAATACCAAGTTGCTTGTCAGCAAACCAAACCCGCCACTCGGCTTGGTCGAAGGGGACAGAGCGCGTGTTTTACAAGTCCTGGTTAACCTCATTTCGAACGCTGTGAAATTCACACGAAATGGAGAGGTCACGGTCGAAGCATCTCGTCTTTTAGGAGACGAGGATTGTGTCGAAGTGCAAGTAATAGATACGGGCGTTGGCATATCCGAGAGTCATCTGAAGCGCATCTTTGACGACTTTGTGCGTGTCGCCAATGAAAACCAAGAAGACGTGCCAGGCACCGGCCTTGGACTTGGCATTGTACGCGAACTCTTGGGACTTATGGGCGGCAAATTCGGTGCGGAAAGTATTGAGGGCGAAGGCAGTCTTTTCTGGGTTAGGTTGCCGTTACCAACGGTGTCATCCCTTAGGCAGATTAACCGACCAAATGACAGCACAACCTGTGTCGACGTTCTGACAAGGACCAAGCCACAGTCGATCCTTGTGGTCGAAGACAATAATGCTAATCGTTTTGTTCTTTGCGAGATGCTGCGTAAGGACGGCCATAGCGTAAAATCCGCTGCCGAAGGCATTTCGGCAATCGGTTTGGCCAGCCAGAACGACTTTGATCTCATCCTTATGGATATTCGCATGCCAGGGATCGATGGCGTTGAGACTTCAAAACGTATACGTGCATCCGGCGGTCGTTCTGCCGATGCACGCCTGATCTTTTTAACCGCTCATATAGAGCTAGACGCGCCGGAACAGTTTTCCGGCCTAAATGCTGAGGCGGTCATTCCCAAACCCTTGCGGCGAACTGCTCTTCGTGACTTGGTCGCCGGTACGCTTGAAGAAGGCACCCTGCCCGCGATTAGTCAAAGCGGTCCTATTGATACATTGGTGTTGACTCAGCTTCGAGAAACGCTTCCAGAAGACGGGTTTAACGATTTACTCCAGCGTTTTGAACGGGAGGGCGACGATTTTATCCGTACGCTTAGAAGTTTGAGCGGAAAGCCCTCCACTGATGTCACACAAGAATTACATCGCTTTGCCGGTTCGGCGGCAACATTCGGCGCCACTGCATTGAGGTCCGCTCTAAGCCATGCGGAGGCAGCGCTTGAGGCTGGCGACGGCAACCGTGCGCAATTGGCGATCCAAACCTTGCCAGCGCTATGGCAAGCGGCGCGACATGAGCTCAAAGACATTCGAAAGGCGGCCTAACGCAAGGGCGCTTTACTTTTCAATCTCTCAAAGTCTAGTTTTTAAAAATTAGATTCTGGGACGTCTTATGAAATCATCGCCATTCAGCCTGAAAGCGCTTGAGGTGTTCAGCGCATTGGCCAAGACGGGCTCCGTGCAATTGGCCGCGCGCGAGACTGGGCTCTCGATTGGGACAGCTTCGCACCACCTGCGCAAACTGGAGGGATCACTTGGCACAGCGCTTTTTGATCATACAAGACGTCCGCTGCGCGTAACGCCGACGGGCGCCGTCTTTCAAAGGAATGTTGACGCTGCGCTGCAACTGATCCGCAAGGCGGAAATAGAGGCCCAATCCGGCAGCCTGCCAGACACGCGCCGCCTGGCCATCGCATTGATTGAGGATTTTGATACCGAGATCGCGCCCGAACTTGCCCGCATGCTAAGCTCCGCAATGCCTCAATGCAGGTTTCGTCACCTGACACGGGCCAGCCATGAAATCTTAGAGCTCTTACGCAATGGCGCGATTGACATTGGCATTGCCTCGCGGCCGGCCGATGTTCCCGGTGAACTGATTGAGATGCCGCTTTTGCGTGATCCATTTGTGATCGCACTGCCTGCATCTTCGAAATTAGAGGCCGATGATGTCTTTGAGGCACATGCAGATCTTCCATTCCTGCGCTACTCCGCCAATCAAATCATGGCCACTCAGATTGAACAGCACCTGCGCCGTCTGCGTCGATCCTTACCCGCGCAGCATGAGTTTGACAGCAACCAGACACTCATGGCTGTCATCGCAAACGGTGGCGGTTGGGCAATAACGACACCCACAAATTTCATGCGCGCCCGTGTCATGCACTCTATGATCCGGCTCGCGCCTTTCCCCGGCAAAGGTTTTTCGCGCACGATCAGCGCCTTCACCAGTGAGTTATCGGATACAAGCGCCACACGCGCTGTGGCAGAAACTCTGCGCCGCCTGATAGAGATGCGCGCCGTCAAACCCTGTACCGAAGCCCTGCCCTGGCTGCAAAATGGCTTCCGAGTGCTGACTCAGGAAAACCTCTAATCCGTTCCGCTTTGTTTTTGCTGAAAACACCCTGGGGGAGCGCGAGGGAGGAGAGGCCCTTTTGTTTTGGTCGGACAGCACGCAGCGCTATTCGAAACCAATGCATTACATCAAGATATCGAACCGAGCGCGAATTTCTGCATCCTGCTCTGGCGTTAGATATTCCGGGCGATGCTTGTCCAGTATTTCTCGTGCCTTCTCGCGCGCCACGGCCCAGGCATCCGGTGCGCCTTTTTCTGCCCAGGTTCGCGGCATATCGCGATCTGCAATCTCGGGATAAACATAATCGCGCTCCATCGCGGCAAAGGTATGCGCCCCACCCAGAAAATGCCCCTCACCAAGGATTGCGTCACAAATCGCGTCAAAGCCAAGGTTATCTGGCGTCACCTCAATGCCGCGCAGAGCCCGATACGTCGCTGCGTGCATTTCATCATCTAGAATGAAAGCCTCAAAGCTCGCACCAAGCAATGAGGCGGTCATGCCGGAGCTTTCATAGATCATGTTTCCGCCAGCAAGGGCCGCGGCCAGGGTGGTCAGCCCTTTTTCCACCCCATATTGGGCGTCAATTGCCTTGGCGTCTGACATGGCCGCAGCCACACCGCTTGGCAGACCCAACCAATTGCTGAGCTGTGCCGATGCCGCATTCAACACCGCAATTTCGCCGCCTCCCCCGGCAAAGGCTCCGGTGCGCAGGTCGATCACAAGCGGCCAGTTGGAAAAAATCATCGGGTGGCCCGGCTTGATCACATGCACCATGACGAGACTCGCGAGTGTCTCGGCCAAAGACTGGGCCAGAAAACCTGCCAACGTTGCCGGAGCTGTCGCCCCAGCCTGCGCCGCGGTGATCAGCGAGACCGGAATATTATGCTCCAAACAGGCGAATGTCACATCGACCGCGTCCTCGCCGTACCTCATCGGGCTAATCACCGGGCTGATATGTGCCTTCAGCCAGGGCCTTTCCGCAAACTTGCCCGGGCCACCGGATGCAATATCAAACATGTCGACCAGTGGAGCCACGTTTTCTGCGACAGTGAACGCGGTCGCCATTGGTTTGGTGGTGTTGGCAATAAGGGCATAAGCCGTGTTGACGTCGAGGTCATAGACATCCTCCACATCGGTTGCGATGCAGCATCGGGTGAACCAGCTTACGTTTGTCAGTGTATCCTGCAACCTGGTGAAATCATGCAGATCCTTAAGCGTTGCTTCCCGGTAAAGACCGGTATCGAGGTCAAGCACCTGCACGGCCGCACCGCCAGTGCCGAAATGCACCGACTTTCCGCCGACTTGAATAGATCTGTTTGGGTCGC
The DNA here is from genome assembly GCA_038531775.1 of Pseudomonadota bacterium. Classification (GTDB taxonomy): domain Bacteria; phylum Pseudomonadota; class Alphaproteobacteria; order Rhodobacterales; family Rhodobacteraceae; genus Roseovarius. Next base: position 119,534 of record JBCBBI010000004.1, read on the forward strand.
GGCCTTCAAAAGTGAAGGTTTTCGCTGCTCCTGCGATTGCATCTCTGACAAGAGGTTCAGGAAAGGAAATGCGATCGTAATCAATGTACTGCGCGCCATTTCTAATCAATAAATCTGCAAGCCTTTCCGGCACCTCACCCATGCCGAGACGCGATAACAAATCAAGCGAAGTTTGAAAGATCGCCAACAGGTCGGCTTCACTCAACGGCCGGTACTGCCCACCGCTTTGACCGGGCGGTGCAGGATTGATTGCCGGAGGTGCGGCAGCTTTGACCAATCTTTCCTGCCGTCCTGATCTTCGCGCCATTGCGCCTCCTCGCGCTTTTCTAAGGGTAGTCTGTCGAAACGCATAGGTCCTGCGCAACGCAGGACCATAAATTTTTTATTATTCAAAATTTTTATTTTTAATTTTTCAAATTTGATCCAGCACTGATTGACCTTGTTCCTGCAAACCCGCCCCATACCGAAACGCTTTTGATGGAGCCCTATGGTGAAAACGACTGCACGCTGTGTTGTGATCGGAGGTGGTATCGCCGGATGCTCGGCTCTGTACCATCTGACCCAAGAGGGCTGGACCGATGTGGTGCTCGTTGAGCGCGACGAGCTGACTTCTGGCACGACATGGCATTCGGCGGCCCAGGTGACCAACTTTGGTATGAACCAAACCATGGTTGGTCTGAAAACCCACTCGATCAACCTTTACAAAGAGTTGGCAGACGATCCTGAGTACCCGATCAACTATCACCACGGCGATGGCGGCATAAGACTTGCCAACACCGAGGCGCAAATGGATGGTTACCGCCATTTTGCCTCTATGGCGCGCGGCATGGATGTTCATTTTGAAGTGATCGATGCCGAGGAATGCGCACGTCGCCATCCATTGATTTCTACTGAGAACCTTATCGGCGGCCTCTGGGACCCGCTGGACGGCGATATCGACCCGGCACAGCTTTGTCAGGCGCTGGCGCGGCGCGCCCGCAAGGCCGGTGCAGAGGTTTATCGACATACCCCCGTAACCGCCCTGACGCAGCACCGTGATGACAGCTGGACCGTTCATACCGAGAAAGGTGACATCGACTGCGAGGTTGTGGTCAACGCCTGCGGCTACCGCGTCAATGAGGTCGGCGCGATGATGGGTGTGCATCACCCGGTCATGTCGATGGAGCATCAGTATTTCCTGACCGAGCCAATCCAAGGAATAATCGATGCAGGCCACCGCATGCCCCTGCTGCGCTGCCCGATCTCTGATTATTACTGCCGACAGGAAAAACAGGGTTTGCTGGTGGGTTTCTATGAACAAGATTGCAAAACCTGGGGCATGGATGGGATCGATCCGAAATTCGTCAACGCGCTCTGCCCGGATGATCTTGAGCGGGTCACCGACGTGCTTGAAGGGGCCATCGCTCGCATGCCTGCACTGGCAGAGACCGGTATTCACACCATCGTCAACGGCCCGATCACCTATTCCATCGACGGCGCGCCTCTGGTTGGGCCGATCCCAGGCAAACGCAATGCCTTCTGCATCATCGGTCTGCGCGCCGGTCTTGGCGAGGGCGGCGGGCATGGCTGGCTCTTGGCGCAACAGATCGTGCATGGCGAGGCGTGCTATGACACCTGGCCGCTCGATCCGCGCCGTTTTACTGGGCATGCGAATGTCGAGCTTTGCGCTCTTAAGGCCATCGAGGAATACCAAAACGAATTCCGTTTCGAGTTCCCTCACGAGCACCGCCCTGCCGGTAGACCGCTCAAAACCACACCTTTGACCCCGATCATGGCCGCCGAAGGGGCCGAATTCATGACGGTTAATGGCTGGGAGCGCGTGGAATACATCAAACCAAGCCCTGATTTTGAGGAAACCCACGGGTTTCGCTTCAATGAGGTTTTTGATGTGATTGCCGCCGATGTGGACGCGGTACAAAACCGTGTCGGCCTTTGCGAGGTCAATGGCTTCAACCGCTTTGAGCTGACCGGTGCGGATGTGCATAGCTTTCTTGATCGCATGACCTGCGGCATTGTGCCAAAGCGTTCAGGACGGATCGGCCTGACCTATCTTCTCAATCACCATGGAATGGTTAAGGCCGAGGCGACAATAGCCAATCTACCTGCGTCTGATCGTGGGCCTGACCGGGTTTGGTACGGCTCCGCTGCAGCTGCTGAGTGGCACGATATGGATTGGCTTTCCGCGCATTTGCAACCGGATGAAGATGTATCAATCCGGTCGCTGACCAATGATCAAACAATCCTCGTCCTCGCCGGACCAAAGGCACGCGAAGTGCTGAGCTCGGTCAGCCGGGCAGATTGGTCCGCCAATGCGTTTCCATGGTTGAGCGCGCGGGAATGTTTTATCGGAGTGGCCCCAGCAACCGTCTTTTCCGTGAGTTTTTCCGGTGAGTTAGCCTATGAAATTCACCTCCCAAACAATCAGCTTTACGGCGCTTATATGGCCTTGCGGCAGGCGGGCGAGACTCATGGTATGCGGGTATTTGGGGCGCGTGCCGTAGAGTCCATGCGATTGGAGAAAGGCTTCCTGCACTGGAAATCAGACATTCTGACCGAGTTTGACCCGTTTGAGACCGGTCTCGACCGCTTTGTAAAGCTGGATAAGGGCGAATTTGTGGGCAAAGCGGCCCTTTCAGCGCGTCAGAAAGCAGGCCCGCGCCAGAAACTCGTCACACTTGAGATCGGCCATAACGACGCCCCGGCCCATCCCGGCGCATCGCTCATGCAGGGTGGTATTGTCGTTGGCACTGTAACCTCTGGCGATTGGGGCCACCGGGTGCAGAAGAACCTTGCCTTGGCGTTTCTTAAACCGGAGCTTTGCCAGCCGGGCACGGAAATGACCATCGACGTCATAGGGGAACACGTGCCAGCCCGCGTGATCGAGCCAAGCCCGTATGACAAAGATATGAGCCTGCCACGCAGCTAATCCTATTGCATATGGTTGATATTACGCCCACTTAAGATAGTCTTATGGGGGAGAAGAGGTGCGTCATTTGGGCGCCCCGAGGTCGTTAATGTCTGTTTTCAAACAACTTCTTGTTTTGGCGCTCATAGCCGGTCTCGGCTATGTGGGCTATGAGTTCTATCTCGAACAAGCAGCGACAGAAACGACCGAAGAGTGGAGCCCGGGCCCAAGGTCGGTGACGGTTGAAACGGCAATCGCGGAAACCAGCGTGATCGCGGAGACCGTCGAAGCCATCGGGACAACGCGCGCAAAACAGTCGGTTGCGATTGTGCCAGAGGTTGATGGACGTTTGATCGAGCTTGCGATCGTACCTGGGCAGCGGGTTGAGAAGGGCGCGGTTCTGGCACGTCTTGACGCACGGGTGGCACGCGCTGATTTGGCCGAAGCTGAAGCGCGGTTGACCGAACAACAGCAGGTATTGGCGCGCATTGAGCGGCTGCGCAGTACCAACGCCGTCTCGCTTGCGTCATTGGAGGAAGCAACCGCACGGCTGGCAGAAGCGACGGCCGAGCTGGATCGAGCTGAACAAGGTGTTCTGGACCGCACTATCATCGCTCCTTTTGAAGGCATAGTTGGTCTTTCGGAGGTTGATACCGGCGCGCGATTGGAGCCAGGCGACGTAATTACGCGGCTCGATGACCTTTCAGAAGTAATCCTGGAATTTTCGCTGCCTGAGACGCTTTACGGACGCATTCGACCGGGCCTGCCGGTCAAGGCGCGCAGTGTCGCCTTCCCTGATCAAGTCTTTGACGGGCAAATTGCAGCACGTGACAGTCGGGTCGATCCGGTTTCTCGTGCTTTCCGCACCAGGGCAGAATTACCGAATAAAGATAATATTCTGCCTGCCGGCATGTTCATGTCGCTGACGTTGATTATCAACGAGGTTGAGGCGCTCACAGTCCCCGAAGAGGCGGTGGTTTTCCAAGCGGCTCAGACATATGTCTTCCGCATCGAGGATGAGCAAGCGGTGCGTGCACGTGTCACCACCGGGCCGCGCCAGGATGGTCGGGTAGCAGTGCTCTCAGGGCTTGAACGCGGGGATGAGGTGGCGGTTCGTGGCCTAACCAGGTTGCGCGACGGTGCAAAGATCAAACGCAAAACCATTGAGCAAGCCGCTGACACAGTCTCAGAGGATAGCGACTCGTGACGCTTTCTGATACCGCCGTCCGCCGACCTGTATTGGCCGCGGTGGCGAGCCTTTTGATCTTGGTATTTGGCATTGCCGCCTTGCGCGACATTCCGGTGCGAGAGCTGCCCGATGTCGACAACGCTGTTGTGACAATAACAACAAGCTATCGCGGTGCTGCACCAAGTGTCGTTGACACCGACTTAACGCAGGTTTTGGAAGGTGCAATCACCGCCATTGCCGGTGTGCGTAGTATATCCTCTTCCTCACGCCAGGGCCGCTCACAAATTACCATCGATTTTGAGGTCGACACCGATGTGGATGTCGCGGCAAGCGATATTCGAACCGCGGTGAGCCGAATAAGAGGCAATTTGCCGGATGAGGCTGATGATCCGGTCGTCTTAAAGGCCGACGCCGATGCGGACCCCGTCATGCGACTTTCGGTGACGTCAGATAGGCTAACCACCGCAGAAATTACGGACTACTTTGACCGCAATATCTCTGACAGGCTTTCAACCGTACCCGGAGTGGCGAACCTCAGGGTTTATGGTGACAGACCTTTCGCCGTGCGGCTTTGGCTGGATAAGCGCGCCTTAGCTGCACGCAACCTGACCGTGGCGGATGTTCAGGACGCGATCACGCGCAATAACCTTGAACTGCCCGCAGGAACTGTAAAATCCACCAGTCAGCAATTGACCGTACGGCTCAATAGCAGGCTCACCTCGCTCGATGATTTCCGAGACATCGTGATTGACGAAGTGGCTGGTTACCCGGTTCGATTGGGTGATGTGGCTCGCATCGCAGCCGGTGTAGCCGATGACACAACGATTGCGCGCAACAATGGCATTGAGGCCGTCGGCATGGCCGTTTTACGCCAGAGCCGGTCGAACACCGTTGAGATATCCAAAGCGCTGCGAGCCGAGATCGCAGCAATCACGCCTTCCCTGCCCGAAGGTATGGAAATACATGTGGGCTCTGACGATGCACTGTTTGTTGGTGCCTCTATACGCGAAGTTTTGATTGCCCTTTCGATATCGCTGGTCTTGGTCGTTTGCGTCATCCTGATATTCCTGCGCAGCTTTCGCGCGACACTGATCCCGGCCGTGGTGATCCCTGTCTCCTTGATCGGATGTTTCGTGCTGATCGGTGCCTGGGGGTTTTCGGTGAACACCTTGACACTTCTGGCGCTGCTTTTGGCGATCGGGTTGGTTGTTGATGATGCAATTGTCGTGCTTGAGAATATCCAGCGCCGCATCGAAAACGGAGAAACCCCTCTTGTAGCTGCATTTCGTGGGTCGCGGCAGGTCACCTTTGCCGTGATCGCCACATCCATCACTCTGATTGCGGTGTTCATCCCGCTCTCTTTCATGCCAGGTCAGGTTGGTAGACTTTTTGTCGAATTCGGCTGGGTTCTGGCTGGGGCCGTCGCGATCTCAACCTTTGTGGCTTTAACCTTATGTCCGGCATTGGCCTCTAAGGTGCTGATGCCCATGCGCCCAGGCTCTACCGGGGTTGAACAAGAAGCAAAACTAAGTCTCCCTCAAAAGTCGTATCAATGGATGTTGCGCAAATCCATCGCGATGCCCTTGGTTATGTTGGCTTGCGCAGCTGCAATCACCGGTGGGGCTGCGCTTTTCTATCAAGATCTGCCTAGCGAGTTGGCCCCGAAGGAGGACCGAGGCGTAGGCTTCATTCCTCTTTTTGCCCCTCAAGGCAGCACGGTGGAATACTCCGACGCGGCGGCCCGGCAAGCCGAAGAAGTTTTGCAGCCGCTTAAGGATGAAGGGATTGTCGATACAATCTTTACCTTTACCGGATGGAATAATCGCGCGGATCGCTCCTTTGTCGTGTTCAGAATGGTGCCTTGGCAAGACCGTAATGTGACTGTGGCAGAAGTCGTAAAGCGGATCCAACCTGATATGCAGCAGATCACCATAGCGCGTGGATTTCCTGTATCACCGGCGGGACTAGGCCTGCGAGGCAGTTCTCGGCCAGTCAATGTCATTATCGCCGGTCCAGGTTTTGATACTGTACGCAATTGGGCAACAACGCTTGAGGAGCATACAGATGAAATTGATGGCCTGATCAATCCCTCTATCAGCTTTGAAGAAAATCTGCCGCAGCTTGACATCAATGTCGACCGCGCCCGTGCAGATGATCTGGGAATTTCGATTGAGACAATTGCCGAGACTATGCAAATCATGTTGGCATCGAGAGAGGTCACGACGTTTGTTTCGCAGGGCCGCGAATATCCTGTGATCCTGCAAGCGGAAGAAAAAGACCGCCGCTCGCCCTCTGATATCGACGATATTTTCTTGCGCGCGGGCGACGGCGAGACATTGGTGCCAATCGGCGCTCTGGTCGAAGCAACGGAAAATGCAGCTGTTCCTAGCCTTCAAAGATTTGACCGCTTGCCATCGATTACGCTGTCCGGATCGTTGGCGCCTGAGGCCAATCTCGGAACAGTCCTTAATGAAATTGAACGTATCGCTGCCGACGTTTTGCCCGCTGACGTTGCTCTTGGCTATTCGGGTCAGTCACGGATATTGAAGGAAACGTCTTCTGGTGTGGCTCTGGTTTTGGGCCTTTCTCTGCTGATTGTGTTTCTCGTCCTGGCTGCGCAATTTGAAAGCTTTGTTCACCCTCTTATAATTATGCTCACGGTGCCCGGTGGGGCAGCTGGTGCTGTCTACGCCATGGCACTTGGTGGGCTAACGCTCAATGTCTACAGCCAGATCGGTATAATCCTGCTCGTCGGTCTAGCTGCAAAAAATGGCATTCTAATTGTAGAGTTTGCAAATCAGCTTCGTTCAGAGGGCATGGAACGGCGCGAGGCGGCGATCCAAGCGGCTGTTTTGCGATTGCGTCCGATTGTGATGACGGTTGTATCCACGATCCTTGGTGCGTTGCCGCTTGTTTTGGCCACCGGCGCCGGGGCGGAAAGCCGTCAGAGCATCGGCATCGTGATCATCGCCGGGCTGGCACTTTCTTCGGTGTTGATGCTGATCGTAACGCCCGTGCTTTATGATCTTTTGGCTCGCTTTACCAAACCGCAAGGCGCGTTAGAACGTCGGTTGGAGGAGGAATTGGCGGCAGATAAGGCTGTGACCTAGACATCGTGAATTAACGAGCAGCCGATTTTGACATTATCCCTTTTAGTGCCTTGCCTTAAGTAAAGCATTTATTACTCTAGGTTGAGAGGCGCATTTTTCGCCGTCTAATCACAAAAGTTATTCCGAGGTGTCTATAATGGATTACGCTTGGCTTTTCCCTGCTTTATTTATCGCCGCAGGTGCCATGGTTGGCGGCGGCCTTAGTCTGTTGAAGTCCACTCCGGATGGAAAAAGATGGATCTTGACCGGTAGATGGATTTTTGGCGGCATACTTGTTGCTGTTCTTGCGAGCCTTCTTTTGATGCATTCGCTTATCGCGAAATGCGCCACTTTTAAGCAGGAAGCCGGTGATTGGACTGGCTCCTTTACCGAATGCGGGGGCGACGGGTCAGCTTTGGTAAACTGGTTTGCGATAACGAGCCAATGGCAAAGTGGCTTGGGCGGCGGGCTTGCCCTAATCGGTCTGGTTTGGGTCGCCTATTTCGAGCGCAAATCGAACCCCGGTGCAAACGAAGGCGGAAAGAGCGGCTCCTGATATCTCAGCGAGGCCCGTCTTACTTGAAGCCAAGGCCTTACGCCTGCTAAGGCCAAAAACATTACAGCAAACTTAAATTGAGCAGGGTGCGCCATGCATACACACACCGTATTTTTTTGGCTCAAAGAAACTACAGACGACGACACTCGTCGAAAATTTCGTAAAGGTTTGGAGCACTTGCTGCAAGACCCACACATAAAAGACTACACCATCGGCACTCCGGCCAACACAGACCGCGATGTTGTTGATAACACTTATGATTTTGCCATCGTCGTGAATTTTTTCACGACACAAGACCACGATGCCTATCAAGTCGGACAGCACCACGCCGATTTTTTAAACATATGTCAGGCTCATTGGTCCCAAGTCAAAGTCTACGACATCATATCTTGAGCGCGATGGACGCGTCAAAGCAATGCCACGCCAGTCACTTGCGATCTTATGCTTAAAGTCAGTAGAGCATCGCTTTGTATACGTCTGATTATAAATGAATATCGCGGATTGGAAAGATGATGCACGCCTTAGGCCTTTAACGCGCTTTCCGCACCTTCGGCAAAAACGGCAATCAAACAGCCTGTTTCGGTATGTGATGTATGCTCTGTCCCTGCGGCGAGCCAAACGACATCGCCCTGTTTGTACACTGTGCCATCATTATCGATCAGTTCCCCTTCAATCATCAGAAACTCTTCAGCACCACCATGCCGGTGCGGCGTCGAGTGGGAGCCGGGATCCATTTTGTAAATATAGAACCCGACATCACGCGGCAAATCTTTGTTTAGTTTGAGCATGTAAGTACCCTGCTCTACCTCACTTGCGTTATCCCAAGCCTGAAAGGCAGTTCTATCATGGATGCTGGCGATACGGCGCTGATCTGTTCCGATTTGCTTCATGGCTGCTATGTCCTTGTTTTTCGAACTACCATACGCGCAAAAGACAACGTGACAATCAACACCAACCAAATCGCCAAAAAATAAACGCCCGCAGAAACCTGCGAGCGTTTGAGTCCCCAAGTGAGCGATGACTACCGTCTACGGAAAATCGCAAAACCGCCAAGCGCCGTTAACAAGAGCAAACCTGCGGCAGGCACGGGCACAACTGCCGGCGCCGTAATTACGCGTATATTGTCGATGTGCTTATCGTTTGCACTCAAGTTGACCGAGATCGTTTTGGGATCGATCAGAGTGAATGTGTCGTTTCTCTCTGCGCGACGCGCGTTGTTGTTCTCGTAATCTGTGTTTGGGGCGCCGAATACATCATCGCTTTCATTCAAAAGGCGACTTGCGCCACCTGGCCCGCTATTGGACAAGATGACGGCAACGATGTCGTCTTCAAAGGAAAACGTATCAAACGTCCGCGCGCTGCCGCTTCTGATCGCGGGGTCAAAGTGGATTAGAAAACTATCATACGTGCCTGCACCCAGGTCGAAACCGGACGTAAACGTATTTACACCTCGGTTGGCGGTACCAAAGGTCAGATTTGAGGCAAGATAGTCAACGGTGACTTGACCATCACCTACGCTGACACCGGACTGTTCTGCAAATAAGACGGCAGAGTTGTTTTGAACAACATTACGGGCCAAATTATTTGGAATATCGTATTTGATCGTTGAAGCGTGTGACACGCTAGTGAAAGCAGCCAACGCACAAACTGACGCGAGCAACTTAGCAGACATATTAAACATAGCACCCTCATAGACTTTGCTGCACCTGCGAAATGCACAGCAAAGGAGCCGCAAAAAGGTCAAGTTTATGAGAAATTTGTGGCAATTGCTCTCAATTCAAAAACGCTGTTTTATCTACAACGCTACCAATCGGTCTTGAATAATAAGATGCAGCACAGGACCCGTTTCTCATAAGGGGAATGCTCAGATGTTGCTCTCAGACCTTTTGTCTGAAGACAGGACCATTACGACACCACAAATCGAAAGAACCAGGCCGAAAGCTGAGATTGACGCTAAGCCGACCCGGTTGAACAGAATAAGTCACAAGCCCGCCAATATCATATATGCCAACCCCTCAAATCCTATGAAGCTTGCAAGTTCTGTTGCCTGTCGGCCAGATCGGCACAACCCCGTAACGACGCCTCGACTAGCATGACGGCAATGGTCTCTCTTACATCCAACCCGCTCAGTGCAAGGATTGCAAGCACGGCCATGAAACGAACATTGGCCACGCCTAGATATCCCATCACGTGAAGGCCACCGGCTCTTTCAATTAGCAAGAGGATAGCAATAGCCCCCGAAAATCCGGCGATAGTGCCGCCGACGATGTCGTAAAGCCCGCCAGTCGAGATATTCAGGCCCGTATGTATAAAAAGTAAGGATTTCGCGGCCTAGGGAAGCAAGACAGAGCCGTTGATGAGAACCGCAACGACAAACAAGGTGCGCGTGGCGCGCAGCTTAAAAATCTACAGGTGGCTCCCTAGAAATACACCTGCGCACGCGGAGACTGCCGCCAAGACAGATGAGCCACACGGATATGTCTTCGCGTTCAAACGGGTGGTCATAAAGCCGCCAATTGCATTTTGCAGTGTTCCCAAAGCCGTCATAAAACACCCACTGAGACAATGATCGTCCCGATGATCTGCTTGTCACAAAATCTGCATTTCATAATCCATGCTTTGCTTGGACCGATTGACAGCATCTCAGTGGCCTGATTTTGGCGGGCTGGCTCACAGCCTTTCTTCAAGAAAAGTAAGTTGTCGGCCCATGGTCTTGCTCAGTTTTATCTGAAAAATCCGAAAATATTCACAAAGTTGGGGTGCAATCCTGCTGCGAGGTGACACTAAGCGCGGGGATGTCTGGCGCGAACTTCGTCCAAATATATGTCCGTGGCGTTTTGTAAAGAACACTTAAAACGTTCGTAGCCGTGATGTTCTGCATAACGCCCAACGTATCTCAAGATATCAACGACCCAATGTTCGTAAGCCATAGCATGCCCCATGCTTTCCAAAAATTACAGTGATCGAAATTGAATTTTTAATGGGCACAAAATGAGTTTTCCAAAAAGGGAACTAATCAACATCGCTCCCCACGGATCTAGCTTTATTCAAAAGCCGAGCGTCGCGTTGTTTCAGTCCAACCCTGCCAAACAGGCAGAAAATCAAAAATGCAGCAGGGCATGCTAAGGTTACAATGAAAGTAAGGCCAATCGAAGCGGAGGAGAAACAATAACAAGCCTCGAATTCAGACAAAATCGCAGCTTGAAATACGAATTCAACAGCCGCCGGTAAATCCGATTTGGTTCATCACCACCGATTGTTGGTCTTCAACAACGAAACCGAACAATGAATCCAGGGATTGACCAACAAAAAACCCAGAAAAAGTGCTGGCTGAAGGTGGACGTCAGAGGGCGACTACGGAGAAGACAAGATACTATGTATCTGGTTTTTATTCGTTGCATTGAACTGCAACGGATACACAACTGCGAAGGGAAACAAAATTGGTGCCCAGGAGAGGACTCGAACCTCCACGTCCATACGGACACTAGCACCTGAAGCTAGCGCGTCTACCAATTCCGCCACCTGGGCCGGTGTCTTGCCGATGTGAGCTACAATCAAGCCGTCACGGTGTCAATCTGCTCTGGCATAAATCTTGCTGCAAACAAATTTCGGTGGATTATCCCACGTTCAGGCCGACACCGCCTTCATAAATCGGTCCCGGATCACCACAGGATCCATTGTGATGACGGGCATTTTGGCGTTGCCGCTATCGCATTTGACGACCATGATCGTCATCCTGCGGCTATCGATGGCCTCTTGCAGCGCCTTGCCAGTGTCCACGTCTTGCACTTCAACCACATTATCGCAGCCAGCGGCACGCGCCATAGCAGCCAGAGACGTCTTCTTGCCCGTGTATGTCGGCTGATCCCCGGTGGAGCCGTAGGAGCCATTGTCGATGATCATCAGGATGTAGTTATCCGCCACGTTATTGGCGATGGTGGGCAACGTGCCGAGATTGGTCAGGACCGATCCATCGCCATCAATCGAAATCACCGTCTTGGGCTGCGCCAGTGCGAGGCCGAGGCCAATCGAGGAGGCCAGCCCCATCGTGCCTAACATGTAGAAATTCGTCGGCTGATCGTCGATCGCATGCAGCTCCTGGCTCGGAATGCCGATGTTACACACAACAAGCTGATCACGCAGGATTGGGGCAATTTCTTTAAGTATTTCTGAGCGTATCATTGATCGCCGTAGCCTCCCCAGAAGTTGGCATCGGTCAGAATAGCGACCGGTTTATTGCACATAAAGGTGTATTTCAGGATGTTGTCGAATTCCTCCACATCCTTCTGCCAATGGAAGTGGTAGGTCGGAATATTCATCTGCGCCAAAAGCGCCTTGGTGTGCACCGCCATTTCGACCTGACACGCCACTGGCTCGCGCAGCTCTCCACGGTAAGAGATGATCATTGGCAGCGGCATGCGGTAATATTGGATAAGCGTGGCCAGCGTGTTGATTGTCACGCCGATCGCTGTGTTCTGCATGATGATCGCCGGGCGCTTACCGCCCATCCAGGCACCGGCGCATAGGCCCATGCCCTCATCTTCTTTGTTGGAGGGGATGTGAAAGATGTCATTGCGGTTTTCAATCTCATCAATCACGCCAGCCAATTGCTTACATGGCACAGTGGTGACGAAAGACACCTCATTGGCCACCAGATCATCGGCGATCTTTTTGTCTATGTTCACGCTATCTTTCTCCCGCTCCATCTTCTTCGGCGCGCATAGCACTGTCGCGCGGCTTATCCAAGACACGCAGCGGTGCTTAGACCTGGGACCTATGCTATATTTAGGTATTTCGAATGGAGATTTTACGATGACTTATTTCATGACCGTGAGGAACATCACCAAAGACAAATTTGGCAGTGAACCCGGCGCCACGCATTTTTTGAAGGTTCCAGGAAACGCGACGCCCAGTCCCAAACACCGGATCCGCAAAACCGACTGGATCAAGGAAGTCATGGAAGAGGCCACAAGCGGCATAGAAAACAGTGAGCCGGTTGGTGACATTCTGTTTTACGTGCATGGCTATAACAATTCCCCCAAAGACGTGGCCGAGCGACATCGCAAACTCTCCAAGGGCTTGGCGAAGCACGGCTTCAAGGGCGTTGTCGTAAGCTTTGATTGGCCCAGTGCCAATACCGCCATCAACTATCTCGAGGATCGCCACGACGCCAAACAGACGATGCTGCGTCTGGTGGATCAGGGCATTCGGACTTTTGCGGCCTTGCAACGGCCCGATTGCAGGATAAATCAGCATATTCTAGCCCATTCCATGGGCTGCTACGTGGTTCGCGAGGCTTTTGATGATGCCGATGACATAGCCTCTGTCGCCGCCAAAAGCTGGACCGTGAGTCAGGTGATGTTTGTGGCTGGTGACGTATCCTCACGCGGCATGCGAGAAGGAGCGTCGAAGTCAAGCTCGCTCTACCGCCACTGTGTAAGATTTACCAATTATTACAATCCTTCTGACGCCATTCTTAAACTTTCCAATGCCAAGCGCATCGGGGTCCGCCCGCGCGCCGGACGTATTGGGCTGCCGGACCGTGTTCCGGAAAAGGCGGTCGATGTGTTCTGTGGCCAATATTACAAAGAAAATGTCGATCCCGGCCTGTCCTCTCCGAGAAAAGCCCACACCTGGTATTTCGAGGACGATGTTTTTCTGCGCGATGTGACCTTCACCATTCAGGGCGACATTGATCGGATGGAGATCCCTACAAGAGAACCAACCAACTTGGGAAACCTCGGATTGGTTAAGCCGACAGCGTAAAGGCACAGCTCAGAGCATACATTCGGACAAGATGAGGCTTGGCGGGCTATCGATTGCTGCGAAAGGTCTTTTTCCTTCGTGTTCAAATTGAGCGAATGCAATCTCTGCCACCGCTTTGTGGCCCATCTTATTCAAAAGGACATGCTGCGTCCTGACAGAAGACAGTTCAGACAATATGAAGCGGAAACCTCTCATTCTGGCATGTGCCTCCGCCGCAAGGCGCATTCTTTGGTAAAGCCCCTGCCCCGCAGCCGTCTGTGCGACCGCCGCCATATCCGCCAACATAACCTCACCGCGTGCAAAGGAGCGCGTGTATTTCGCGGTGAGCGCTTCGGTGAGCGCGACCAATGGCTTGAATTTGTCAGGCGTTTTTTGTGAAGAGTACCGGTGATTGAAAAAATCAGCCCAGATCAAACAGCCCATGACCTCCCCGCTGCTGTCAACCGCAACCGTTGAAAGCCCTTCGTCAACCATCGCAGCAAAGCTCGGTCGCAAGTAATCGCAATATTCCAAAAGCGTCACGCCCAACGCTTTATGCAGGGAGCTCCCATGGACGAAAACCTCGGTGGCGAGTACAAAACTTTGTGCAAAATGCAAGTCTCGCAGCGTGATTATTTCGATTTTATCAGTCTTAGATCCTGTCATCTCAGTTAGCACTCGCGAAAAACCCACCAATCGGTTTTATGCAGTCTTTTTTGCAAACTCGACCATACATAAACAATTATAAGGTTTCGCCGCGATTTTGGCTAACTCCGCATCAATGCAGGATAAATGGCGTTCGCCACTCGCATGGATTTGTCAGGCGCCGTGAAAAATGCGAAAAAGTTAACGCTAACACTCTGATTTAACGTATTTTTCCCTTCCACAAAGGCGTCGGCGTGGCTATATGCCGAGCAAGACGATTTCCGGAGTTCCACCATGACGATTACCGTTGGCATTAATGGATTTGGCCGCATCGGCCGTTGCACTCTCGCCCATATTGCGGCGAGCACACGCAATGATATCAAAGTCACTAAAGTGAACGCCACGGGTCCTTTGGAAACAGCGGCGCACCTCATCAAATACGACAGCGTTCATGGCCGCTTCCCGGCGGAGATAGAGCTTGGCGAGGACAGCATGGATTTGGGCCGCGGCCCGATGCAGATGTTCTCCACCTACGATATGGATGAGCTTGATTGGTCCGGTGTTGATGTCGTGCTTGAATGTACCGGTAAATTCAACGATGGCGAGAAGGCCAAGAAACACCTGGAACGCGGTGCGGGCAAGGTCCTGCTCTCGGCGCCCGGCAAGAATGTTGATCGCACGGTTGTCTACGGTGTGAACCATGAGGATCTGCGGGCCGGTGAACGGATGATCTCAAACGGGTCCTGCACAACCAACTGTCTGGCGCCGGTGGCCAAGGTTCTGCATGAGGCCATTGGTATCGAAAGCGGGATCATGACCACGATCCACGCCTATACCGGCGACCAACCAACGCTCGACCGTCGTCACAAAGACCTCTATCGCGCCCGTGCCGCAGCAATGTCGATGATCCCAACCTCCACCGGAGCGGCCAAAGCGCTCGGCGAGGTTCTGCCCGACCTGAAAGGCAAACTTGACGGTTCTGCCATCCGCGTGCCAACGCCAAACGTCTCGGCCGTCGACCTGACCTTCGTGGCCAAAAAGGACGTAACTGCAGCGGATGTGAACGAGGTTGTGGCCGAAGCCGCCGCAGGCCCGATGCAGGGCGTTCTGGGATATGATCCAGAGCCAAAAGTCTCCATCGATTTCAATCATACCGAGGAAAGCTCGATCTTTGCACCTGATCAAACACGGGTGACCGGCGGTCGTCTGGTCCGCGTGCTGGCTTGGTATGACAATGAATGGGGCTTTTCCGTCCGCATGGCCGATGTGGCCGTGGCGATGGCCCGCTTGAACTAAACTTACAGCTCAGGCATATCTGCGCCTAAAACAAGCATTGAGGCGCAGATGCCCAATAAATTCGCTCTCGGGCTTGGCCTTTTGGTCCTAATCGGAATTGGCGTGGATTATTTCCTTTATGATCTCGACGGCACGTTTTTCCTCGCGCGCAAAACAACAGAATTGATCGAGTGGATGGCGTTCTGGCGCTAGGCTGCTAAAGAATAGTTAAAGGTCCGACGTTTGACGCGTCAGTTATATTTCGAGCGCAAAGACGTATTCACGTCTGGCGGCACAAACTTTGAAACGTCGCCGCCAAGCCTCGCAATTTCTTTCACAAGCTTGCTTGCAATTGCCTGACGTTGCGCATCGGCCATGAGGAAGACCGTTTCAATCTCATGATCAAGCGCGCGGTTCATGCCGACCATTTGGAATTCGTACTCAAAATCGGCCACAGCCCGCAGACCGCGGATGATCATAGAAGCACCAACATCTCGAGCGCAGTCGATCAACAGGTTCTCGAACGGATGTACCTTGATCTCGGCCCCGCCTTTGGCGGCAATGCCTGCGCATTCCGCCTCGACCATCGCCACGCGTTCCTCAAGCGAGAAAAGCGGCCCCTTGTCACGATTGATCGCCACCCCGATCACCAGTCGGTCTACCAATTGGCATGCCCGCCCAATGATATCCGTGTGACCCAAAGTGATGGGATCAAATGTGCCGGGATAAAGACCAACGCGCATCTTGCACCTCCTTGGGCTACCGGTGTCGACAAACAATATGACGTGGCAGAATGCAAGAGGCGCTAATCATCTGCCTCAAGCGTCGCAACTTGCGATCGGATGCCATCGCAGAGTTGCTCAGCAAATCGATTAAGACGTTCCAGTCTTTGATCATCCGCATGGCGGACCAGGTAAAAAGACCTAGTGAGGCTCACCTCTTCGGGAAGCACCAAATCCATGCGTGGGATTTGCGTACGCGCAAAGTCATGCACAATTCCAATCCCTGCGCCACGTTGGATCAGATTGAGCTGTACCGATACAGAATTTGATGCAAGGCCGACGCGCTGCACCCCTGTTTCACCCAGATAATCAAGCTCTTTATCGAAAATCATATCCGGGATATAGCCCACCATCCGGTGCCAGCGGAGATCAGCCAGCTCATTGATCGGCATAGTTTTTTTCAAATACCAACGCATCGCCGCCAAGTGCAGTTTGTAGTCGGTGATTTTCTGGACGCTAAGCCGACCAGCGGTCGGTGGGCTAACCGCAATCACCATATCCGCCTCGCGTTTCGTTAGGCTGAAAACGCGCGGTTGCGCCACAATCTGAATATCGAGATCAGGATTTTCGGCCGATATCTCGGCGCAGATTTGCGGCAAAAGGAAATTTGCCACGCCGTCTGGCGCACCGATACGTATCTGCCCGCTAAGCCCGCTGGCCTGCCCTGCCATTTCCTCTGCCGCATCCTGCATCGCAAGTTCCGCTCTGGACACGTGCCCCATCAAGCGCTGGCCGATATCGGTGAGCGCATATCCCGTGGGAGACTTGGCAAAGAGCGGTGCGCCGTAGGCATCTTCCAATCGCGCAACCCGTCGCCCAACGGTTGCTGGATCAAGCTTCAACGCCCGTCCAGCACCGGAAAGGCTCTCGGCCCGCGCCACGGCCAGAAACACGCGCAGGTCATCCCAATGTCCGTCCATGCTTACCCCCGAGACAGAAACGCTCTTTGAGAGCTTTGCAAAATTGCAGGTTGTTTTTGGGATATTGCCTCTTTTTTACTCAAAAATGCAACGGTAAGTATGGAGCAAGCGTGATGACCTTTGGGAGAGAGACCATGAATGACCTGACGCATTTTCTTGGTGGTGCACAGGTGCCGGGCGCATCTGGCCGTTTCGCCGATGTCTACAACCCGGCCACTGGTGAGGCACAGTACAAATGCCCGATGGCGAGCGCCGATGAGACCAATGCCGCCATTGAAGCGGCCGCCGCGGCCCAACCTGAGTGGGGCGCGACCAACCCGCAAAAACGGGGGCGTGTGATGATGGCTCTCGTGGGTTTGATCAATCGCGACATGGACAAACTCGCCGAGGCGCTCAGCCGCGAGCATGGCAAAACCCTTCCAGATGCCAAGGGCGATCTGCAGCGCGGGCTTGAGGTAATCGAGTACTGCATTGGCGCGCCGCAAATGCTCAAAGGCGAATATACCGATGATGCGGGACCCGGCATTGATATGTTCTCGATGCGCCAACCTCTTGGTGTTGTCGCAGCTATCATGCCCTTCAACTTTCCGGCTATGATGCCACTTTGGCATGTTGGCCCAGCGCTCGCTTGCGGCAATGCTGTCGTGCTTAAGCCCTCGGAACGTGATCCGTCTGTGCCGCTGATGCTGGCAGAGCTTTTCGTTGAGGCGGGCCTGCCGAAAGGCGTGTTCCAGGTGGTGAACGGAGACAAGGAAGCGGTTGATGCACTGCTAGATCATGAACTGATAGAGGGCGTCTCCTTCGTCGGATCTACGCCAATTGCGCAATACATCTATGCCCGTGCCACGGCGAACGGTAAACGCGCCCAGTGCTTTGGCGGGGCAAAGAACCACATGATTGTCATGCCTGACGCTGATATGGATCAGGCGGCCGACGCGCTGGTTGGGTCAGGCTTTGGTGCCGCTGGCGAGCGCTGCATGGCTGTCTCGGTTGCCGTGCCCGTAGGGCAAGAGACAGCAGACCGTCTTATCGAGAAACTCGCACCACGGGTCGAGAACCTCAAGGTCGGACCGTATACCGCCGGCGACGATGTTGACATGGGCCCAGTGGTCACTGCCGCCGCTAAGGAGCGTATTCTGGGCCTGATCGAGACAGGTGTGAAACAAGGCGCAGAGCTCGTCGTCGACAACCGTAATTTCTCACTGCAAGGCTATGAAAACGGGTTCTTTGTTGGGCCTCACCTGTTCGACAAAGTAACGCCCGAAATGGACATCTACAAAACCGAGATTTTCGGTCCAGTCCTATCGACAGTACGCGCCGGTTCCTATGAAGAGGCGATCGGCCTTGCCATGGATCATGAATACGGCAATGGCACCGCGATCTTTACCCGCGATGGCGACACGGCGCGTGATTTTGCCCACCGGATCAATATCGGCATGGTCGGGATCAATGTGCCGATCCCTGTGCCGCTCGCCTATCACACCTTTGGCGGATGGAAGAAATCCATGTTTGGCGACCTTAACCAGCACGGGCCAGACAGTTTCCGGTTTTACACGCGCACGAAGACGATCACCGCGCGTTGGCCGTCCGGCATCAAAGAAGGCCGCGAATTTAATTTCAAGGCGATGGACTAACCAGCGTTCTTCAAATCGACAAGAAACTACAAGAGCTCCGCAATTTGGCGGAGCTTTTTTTATTTAACGATTGGCATAGACTGCCATAGTCACGCAAGCATCTATCGGAGTTTCGCCACCCGAGACGCACGCTCAATAAGACAGGTGTGCGTTGTGAGTCGACGGGCCACGCGTGGGCCGGGTTGGGATAATTCTACTCTCATCATTCCCAACAGCGTTCTGGCAAAGCAAACCTATCGCAACCTGCACGGGGCCGATCACGCCTATGCGCCTTGGTATACTGTCACCCTTCCGGTCGATATCAATCCGCGTCTGGCCAAGGCACTGCTGCTTGACCTGGCACTGAAATGCAAAAGTGCGCTGAAGAGCCCCCTGCCCTCCGTGCGCCTCGCCGATAGCACAACGGTTCCCTACAGATATAGCATGCGGGTGCACTACAGGGATTACGCCTCCGTGTTTGCAGGCCGTGAAGAGTTCTTTCGCAGCATGCATTACGCCTTGCGCGAGACAGGTATACAAAACGCGCCCTTTATTCAGGAGATGCGCGTGCAACGCACGAAAAAGACTGAGATCAAAGCACCGTATGGTGACACATGCTGCAGAGCTTGGGTTTCACGAAAATCTCTGACGAGAAAAAAAAGAAACACCGATCAACCGGAGCTATTCTTCGACCCCAGTATTTTACTTGCCGAGAGCGCGACATCTTCCTCAGTCGATGTTGTCAAGAGCGATCTGATCGAGACAAGTGTTGTCGATGACAAAGGCAAATCCAGACCGGTGGAGACACTGTCCTCGGGTGACTATTTCGGACTGGCGTCTATGGTTGTGAATTTTCCATCCTTTTAGAGCTTTAACGCACTGAACGCCGTCACGTTGTTGCGTATCGAGAGCGAATGAAAAAGTCACGAGATGATCCAGGAGGCCCGCGCACAATTCGCAGAATTCTGCGCTGCGTTGAGAACATTGTTGGCAAAGCCCAGCAACACTTAGAAACGTTTTGCGCGCCAGCCAATCAAACCGTCAAATTCATTTATCGAGGTTTGAAATGACAGGACTTTCATCAATGCAGCCGTTTTTCTTAGCGTTTTACGCATTGTTGCAGAGCTCATTTTTCTGCTGCATGGCTCACAAAATTGATCGGTATTCCAGCCACCGAGCGTGTCACCGAAGCGGTCAGCCTCGGCTGGTTTGCCGGCGTCATCGAGATTGTCGCCGGGCTTGCCATGCTGGTTGGTTTCTTGACATCGCCATAAACTGTTCCGATCTTTCAGCGCCTAGGCTAAAATCACCCCCATGACCCGCCAAGACCCTAGTTTCACCATAGGCGTTGAAGAGGAATACCTTCTCGTTGACCGCGACAGTCTGGCTTTGGCCGAGGCGCCAGAGGCTTTGATGGATGCTTGCGCGGCGGAGCTTGAGGGACAAGTCGCGCCTGAATTTCTCAAGTGTCAGATTGAGATTGGCACAAAGACTTGCGGCACCATCGCCCAGGCGCGCGAAGATCTCAAACGCTTGCGCTCATGCGTTGCCAAACACGCGGGCACACACAACCTGGCACCAATCGCGGCTTCCTGCCATCCGTTCTCCGACTGGCGGGATCAGGCGCATACCGACAAAGAGCGCTACAACACCTTGTCCAGCGATCTGGGCGGCGTGGTTCAGCGCATGCTGATTTGCGGCATGCATGTGCATGTCTGCATTGAAAAGCCGGATCGGCGTGTCGATCTAATGAACCAGCTCACTTATTTTCTGCCGCATCTGCTGGCGCTGAGCTGCTCCTCTCCCTATTGGCAAGGCCGCGACACCGGGCTGGAAAGCTATCGCCTGACCGTTTTTGACAATTTGCCGCGCACCGGACTGCCGCCGCCGATGAACAGCTATGCCGAGTTTGAACGCTCCGTGCAGGCGTTGATCAACCTCGGAGTGATCGAGGATGCCACCAAAATCTGGTGGGATTTGCGCCCCTCGCACAGGTTTCCCACACTTGAGACGCGGATTTGCGATGTGCAACCGCGGCTCGAGCATACATTGACCCTCGCGGCAGTTACGCAGTCCCTATCCCGAATGCTTTGGCGGCTCGCCAAAGAAAACCAGCGTTGGCGTGTCTATGACAACTTTCTGGTCGGCGAAAACCGCTGGCGCGCGCAACGTTATGGCGTGCAAGAAGGTCTCATCGACTTCGGGCGCCGCGAGATCATACCTATGACAGCGCTTGTCGAAGAAATAATTGAACTGGTGGCACCAGATGCGGCTCATTTCGGCTCAATAAACGAGATCGAAACTATGCGTGACATCGTCAAAACGGGCACCAGCGCCACACGACAGCGGGCCGCGTATAAAGACGCGATCGAAAAGCAAAAAAGCCACGAAGATGCTCTGCGCGCAGTAGTTGGGCTTCTGATCGAAGAATTCCACCACGATCTTTGACACGCCGGAGCCAACAATCAAACTTACGTGACAACTTGTTTCGCGTCTCACATTAAACACAAATTCGGTATTATATGCTACCAAACGTAATAGAAGCAGTTATGGGTCATCCAGTATGAGCAAATCGAAATTCAGCCGTCGTGCCGCACTTCTTGGCTTTGCGGCAACCGGGCTTGCGGCGCCAACGGTCCTTCACGCCGAAGGTACTGCCAATAGGGCCGTAAAGCGTAATGCGTCTTCCTTTAAGACCCGCGACTGGCGAGATCACTTTAGCTCACTGGGTGTAGGGCGCATCCTGGCCGATATCGATAGCCGTGCCTTGCACTATTGGGATCCGGATGGAAGCTATTCGCTCTACCCGTCTTCTGTGCCTATGAGTGAGGAACTCACCCGTCGCGGTTTTACGGAAGTAGTGCGTAAGAAAGTTGGCCCGAGCTGGACGCCAACAGCAGCCATGCGTCAACGCGACCCAAGCCTGCCTGCGCATATGCCTGCCGGCCCTGGAAATCCGCTTGGCACGCACGCTCTTTATCTCGGCTGGCCCGCCTACCTGATCCACGGCACCCACGACACCCGTAAGATTGGACGCCGCTCATCCTCAGGATGCATCGGCCTTTATAACGAGCATATCGAGGCCCTGTTCGCCAAGGTTAAGGTCGGCACCAAAGTTCAGCTTTTGTAGCTTGGCAAAGGTCGGTTTGTTGTAAAGCCACTTTCGCGGCAGCCTCCTGTCTATGGCAACGATAGAACCGCTTGATACAGAAAGCGCGTTGGCGTTCGTTGTGCGTGCGGACATTTTGAAAGTTTCAGACCAAGTGATCAATCGTGTTCTGAAAGATCATTTCGGTTACGAAGACAAAGGTTCAATCAAGGAGCTTCGACTGGGGTCAAAGCCGTTTTGGGTTCAGCTGTATCGCAAACGCATAGAAGAACTCTTTAAGGGCGGTTGTGGCAGATATAGCGCCGAGAAGGTAATTTAGAAAAAGAACGCGAATCTCGAGCCGCAGAGATAACTGCGCAATTTCGAGAGTTCAGCAATCGTTCACTCTTTTGGTCCTTGGAAGTGGTAAGTTCTTGGTACTGAGCCGACTGCTGCGCATCAAAAAACACCGGCTTGGGTAATCTAAAGGGCAATTGTCTTCACTCCTGCAAAACATCAATTGGCGTAAAGAATTCCGATATTTTACGTCAGACGCTCTATTGTGAAATTTGACTGGATTTATTAAACATATGTTCAATTAATCTCCAAAAGGCCTCGCATCATGGATTTTGCCCTTACCGAAGAACAAAACGCGGTTTTCGAAATGGCCCATGGATTTGGACAGGACGCTATAGCGCCGCACGCCCAAACCTGGGAGGCCGAAGGTACGATGCCCAAAGAACTTTGGCCGCAGGTCGGAGAGCTTGGTTTTGGCGGTATTCTGGTGGATGAGGCAAGCGGTGGCTCCGGGCTCTCAAGGCTTGAGGGAACCCTGATATTTGAAGCGCTGAGTATGGCCTGTCCGTCTGTTTCGGCCTTCCTGTCGATCCACAACATGTGCGGACGGATGATCGATAACTTTGCCTCCGACGAGATGAAAGCTCGAGTTCTCCCTGATGTCATCTCGATGAACAAAGTGCTGTCCTACTGCCTGACGGAACCCGGCTCAGGCTCGGACGCGGCCGCGCTTAAAACGCGGGCAAAGCGTAGCAATGAGGGCTATGTGCTGAACGGCAACAAGGCGTTTATCTCGGGCGGCGGCTATTCTGACGCCTATGTGGTCATGGTGCGCACCGGCGAAGACGGGCCAAAGGGCGTTTCAACAGTCTTGGTTGAAGATGGCGCCCCGGGGCTAAGCTTTGGCGCGAAAGAAGAAAAGATGGGCTGGCGCTCTCAACCGACAACACAGGTGCAATTTGACGATTGCGCCATCCCTGCGGAAAACCTTGTCGGTGAGGAAGGCCAAGGGTTTACCTACGCAATGGCGGGGCTTGATGGCGGGAGGCTCAACATCTCGGCCTGCTCAATTGGCGCAGCGCAACAGGCCCTCAACCAGACCGTGGCATACATGCATGAACGCAAAGCGTTTGGCAAAAGCATCGATCAATTCCAGGCGCTACAATTCCGGCTGGCTGATTTGGAGATTGAGCTTCAGGCCGCGCGCACGTTCCTGCGTCAGGCGGCGTGGAAGCTCGACACAGGCGCGCCAGACGCTACAAAATTCTGCGCAATGGCCAAGAAAAAGGCCACCGAGGCAGGATCACACATCGTCAATCAATGCCTGCAGCTGCATGGCGGATACGGCTATCTGGCCGATTACGGCATCGAAAAACTGGTCCGCGATTTGCGCGTGCATGAAATCCTCGAAGGCACTAATGAGATTATGCGCCTGATCGTGGCGCGGCATATGCTGGCAGAGCAATGAGCGATATCAATATTCGGAAAACCGGACGCGCGGGCCGGATCAGCCTGACACGCGCGCACGCTTTGAACGCCATGACCTATGACATGTGTCTGGCCATTGAGGCGGCTCTGGATGATTGGGTGAGTGATGATGATGTTGCTCTAGTAATCATTGATGCCGAGGGCGAGAAGGCGTTTTGCTCGGGCGGTGATATTCAGGACCTCTATGATACGGGACAGGCCGGTGATTTCGCTTTTGGCCAGCGGTTCTGGCGTGATGAGTATCGGCTCAACGCCAAGATTGCAGAGTATCCCAAGCCCTATGTTGCGTTCATGCAGGGCTTCACTATGGGCGGCGGTGTGGGCATATCCTGCCACGGCTCGCACCGGATTGTCTGTGAGAACAGCCAGATTGCGATGCCAGAATGCGGCATCGGTCTGGTCCCCGATGTCGGTGGCTCGCTTATCCTGGCCCGCGCGCCTGGTCGGCTCGGGGAATATCTTGGCACAACAGGCACACGCATGGGCGCGGCGGATGCAATTTTCGCGGGTTTCGCCGACACGTTCGTTGAGTTTACCAAGTGGCCAAAGCTGATCGAAAGATTGGAACAATCCGGCGATGTCTCGGCGATCGACGATGACAGTGATACGGCTCCATACGGACAACTCGCCACGTTGCAGCCGGAGATCGACAAGGTCTTCGGTGGCGAGGACCTTCGCGCTATTCTCAACGCATTCAAGATCGAGGAAACAGAGTTCAACGCTGCGGCGCTGAAGGCCCTCTCGCGCAACTCACCTCTGTCCATCGCTTGCGCCATTGAGATCATTCACCGGCTGCGCGGACCCACAGCAGATATTCGCAAAGCACTCGAAATGGAATATCGATTCACTTTCCGGGCCATGGAAAAAGGTGACTTCCTGGAAGGCATTCGCGCAGCAGTGATCGATAAAGACCGCTCGCCCAAATGGCAGCACGAGCTGGAAAATCCGCCATCGCTTGCAACTATGCAAATGCTTATGCCTCTGGGCAAGGACATGCTGCGATTTGAACCACAGGGAGAAACCGCATGAAAATCGGATTTATCGGACTGGGCAACATGGGCGCGCCGATGGCGGCCAATCTGGCCGCAGCTGGCCACGATGTCACGGGGTACGACACAGCGGGCACAACGGCCGATGGCGTCTCCCAAGCCAAGAACGCAGAGGCGGCAGCGACGGCTGCAGATGTGGTCATCACTATGCTGCCAAATGGGGCGATCCTTCGCACTGTGGCCGATCAGGTTATCCCTGCCATGAAAACAGATGCAGTTTTTCTGGACTGTTCAACCGTGGATGTAGAAAGCGCGCGAGCGGTGGCCAAACAAGCCGAAGCGGCCGGGCTTTCAGCCCTGGACGCTCCGGTCTCTGGGGGGATTGGTGGTGCCCAGGCGGGCACGCTTACATTTATGGTGGGTGGGCCGGACGCGGGTTTTGCCACCGCTACGCCACTTTTTGAGATCATGGGACAAAAAGCAGTGCATTGCGGCCCATCCGGCAACGGTCAGGCGGCCAAGATTTGTAATAACATGATACTTGGCGCCACCATGATCGTCACTTGCGAGGCATTTTCTCTGGCCGATAAGCTTGGCCTGGAGCGGCAAAAAATGTTCGATGTGGTATCCAAGTCATCGGGTTATAGCTGGACCATGAATGCCTACTGCCCTGCCCCAGGTGTCGGTCCGCAATCGCCCGCAGACAATGAATACCAGCCTGGATTCGCGGCCGAGCTAATGCTCAAGGATCTCAATCTTGCAATGCAAGCCGCAGCAGCCGTTGATGCGGACACACCAATTGGCGAAGCTGCTTGCGCGCTTTACACTAAATTTGTCGAGGAAGAAGACGGCAGAGGCAAAGACTTCTCCGCCATGTTGCCGCGGTTTGAAACACGCAGGCGAGGTTAACTCAGCGCAATCCGAGCGATCACCGGTCGATAGAAGTGTCAAAAAACGCGTTGATACGGCGTCACACCCAAACGTAGCGCCTGCTAAATCTTCACGTTGTTTTTCGCGAAGAATTCGAGAATATCATCCGTTAAAAAACCTTTTCCGGTTGCGATCTGGATAAGCTCGAAAGCACATCCATTATTCACCTCAACGACGACTGGCCCATCCACGGTCAGGCTTATATCCGTTGAACCAAAGTGATTTTCGGAATGCATCAACGCAACTTTTTCATTCACCTTACGTAAGGCGTCCCAGTCTGGCAGACATTCTCCAACTAGTTTTCGATCCGAGTTCGGCAGTGCATCCAATCGAACGAGCTCTCCATCTTTGCGATCGACGACGCCAAGGATTCGACCGTTTTCTGGATCAAGTTCGCAAATAAGGTTTCCCGCCCGCCAAAAATTGTCGGCAACATTTCCAGAACTCGGTAATTTCAGGACCGCATGTGGAACTGTCAGGCCGTTTTCATCAACCAAGTTGAGGCAACGGACCGTCGCAATGGCATCCGTTAGCCCATCAAAGAAGCTGTGTGGCGTCAGACACTCTTGGAAAATATATGATTTACCGGCCAAAAATTTATCGGGGAAGTCTCGAAGAGCAACAAGCTCATCGCGTCCAGAAATTTTCAACTGACCGTCTTTGCACGCATCGATGCGAAATGCGCCAGCACTCCACATACCATCTATACTTTTGGCAAAAATTGGAAATTTTGTCTGACTATCGAAGAATTCTTCGCAGTCTTTCACCGTCGTCAGCTTAGTGATGTTAGGGTATATTCTTTGCGTTGTGTCAAAAACGGCAAGCGATTTCGGGGTTGGGACCTTGTTGTGCTCCAGAATTGCAGCAGACAACCACTTATCTTCGGTAACCGACCACCAAGATTGATTATTGCACTTCTTTACAAGAGGCCAATGAATATGAGCTGAAATGAAGCGAGTGCGCTCTTCATCGTTCCATTTTTGACGATCGTAAAGCTCATACATGATGTATTCGTAAAACCAGAGCTTCCCACGTTTCCTGCGGAGACGATTGAAATCGAGCGCAATGCTAAATGGATTGCGACCAGTTGCGCGCGAGGCCGTCACCAAACCCTCGCTAAAGTTCATTTTTCTTTTAGATTCGATGCTTTCAATATCTTCTGCGTATGCTGACAACTGACCGCTCCAATGTCTTTTACGGTTTGGATTAGTCGTTGATTTGGGCAACAATATGGCTTTGGAAAAATTATTGTTTCTACATTCCCATGGCAAAACAAGATGTTTTTTTCCCACGTTCCGTTACCGTCCATGGTCAATCTTTTTGCCTCTTTATCCGTTGATATGACCTTTCGCATAACGGCGGCATGCAAAAACGCACATAGGGGTTGCTATCGCATATCAAGCGCATTTGATCTAAAATGAGACTCAGCGAAAAGGAGTTGGTTTTATGCTGACAAAGAATGTTGGACTATCTGACCGCGTTTTGCGTGTTGCTCTTGGGACGGCGCTTCTTATCGGGTTCTTTCTGGATGCTGGAGCCGCGCATCGCTGGCTTTATTTGATTGGAGTTGTGCCGCTCGCCTCTGGAATGATCGGCCATTGCGGCATTTATGCCATGCTGGGCGTTTCGACCTGCAAGGAATGATTGCCACCTAGCGCCTGAAAACACGCCACGCACAAAGTGCGATAATGCAGGTCAAAAGCGTCCAGGATGAGGCCGGAAGTGGCATCACTACTAGGCGCTTAGCATAGTTCTCCACCCCGTGACTGATTTTTTTGTTTGCCAAGGCAAATATAGGCGCACCTTCGGGATTCGCGATGACGTCCTTTAAGATTGGGACCGGGGCAAGACGATTGGGTAAGAGACTTTCCGAAGCAAACGCATAGAAAGGATTCACCGCCGCTGCATCAGAGACGTCTTTTCCTGTTTTTCTTTCAGCGTCCGCTAGCAATGGCTTGAAAGCCTTTGGCAGGTGAAAAGTAATCTTGGATCCGTGCCCACGAGCCTTAAAATGTTCGTGTTGCGACGGCGGTTTTTTTCGAACATCTTCTTTGTCGCGTGGGTCAGGGACGGATATGTCATATTGGAGATCGGTCTTTTGCTCCTCGGCTAAGTTTAAGTATTGCTCCAAGACAAAGCTATTAAGCTGAAATCCGGGGGCAAAAATCAAAACCGTTGAAGACTTGAGAGGCGAGGCGGTGATACATAAAATCACGATGAAATAAGATATGATTTTCAATTCTTAATTCCGTTTTCCTTCCCCCAAAGCACACCGAGACAATCCGAGGCGCGAATGAAGACTACGGAAAACATGGTTAATTTTGCCTAAACAAAACTAGCGAATTCACGGGTCTCAAACCAAATGAATTAGCAAGCGCTTGGCATTACTCGAAATAGAGAACAGAAACGCCCTTATTCGGCAGCGACCTTTCTCGAAGAGAGCATGTCTTTGAGATACCGGCCTGTATGGCTGCGTTCCGCTTCAGCCACTTCCTCTGGCGTGCCCACCGCAACGATTTCACCACCACCGTTACCCCC
Organism: Pseudomonadota bacterium; assembly: GCA_038531775.1. Classification (GTDB taxonomy): domain Bacteria; phylum Pseudomonadota; class Alphaproteobacteria; order Rhodobacterales; family Rhodobacteraceae; genus Roseovarius. The sequence goes on from JBCBBI010000004.1 coordinate 147,583, forward strand.
TTCAGGACCGATGTCGATAATCCAGTCAGCGGTTTTGACGACATCCAGATTATGCTCGATCACAACGACAGTGTTGCCGCTTTCAACCAGCTCGTGCAGAACCTCCAGTAGCTTTCGCACATCCTCAAAGTGGAGACCCGTTGTCGGTTCATCAAGAATATAAAGCGTACGGCCCGTTGAACGCTTACTAAGCTCTTTAGAAAGCTTCACCCTCTGCGCCTCACCGCCTGATAGCGTCGTCGCCTGTTGACCAACCTTGATATAACCCAAGCCCACACGCATGAGCGCGTCCATCTTCTCGCGGATCGACGGCACCGCTTTGAAAAACTCCTGGGCGTCTTCGACTGTCATATCAAGAACGTCGGCTATACTCTTGCCTTTGAACAAAATTTCCAAGGTTTCACGGTTGTAGCGTTTGCCCTTACAGGTCTCGCAGGTGACATAGACATCTGGCAGAAAATGCATCTCGATTTTGATGACACCGTCGCCCTGACACGCCTCACAACGCCCGCCTTTGACGTTAAAGCTGAACCGCCCGGGTTTGTAGCCGCGCGCTTTTGCCTCGGGCAGCCCGGCAAACCAATCTCGGATTGGCGTGAATGCCCCAGTATATGTGGCAGGGTTCGAACGCGGCGTACGACCAATGGGACGCTGATCGATATCGATGACCTTATCAAGGTGATCGAGACCCTTGATAGTCTCACAAGGCGCAGGCGTCTGGCGTGCCCCGTTGAGACGCATCGAGGCAGTCTTAAAAAGCGTCTCAATCGTAAGTGTGGATTTTCCGCCGCCAGATACGCCTGTCACGCAAATGAATTTGCCCAGAGGAAATTCCGCATCAATGGATTTAAGGTTGTTCCCTGTCGCCTTGACAATATTGATAAATTTCCCATTTCCGGCGCGACGCTCCAAAGGCACCGTAATTTCCCGAGTGCCCGAAAGATACTGCCCAGTGACCGACTTGGCATCGGATGCAACCGCCTCTGGCACACCGTGACTGACCACTTGGCCACCATGCACTCCGGCACCGGGGCCAATATCAAAAACATAGTCCGCGGTGCGAATCGCCTCTTCATCATGCTCGACGACGATCACCGTGTTGCCCTGATCACGCAGGTTTTGCAGCGTTGTCAGAAGGCGTCCGTTGTCACGCTGGTGCAGGCCAATGGACGGCTCATCAAGCACATAAAGAACACCTGTAAGACCCGATCCAATCTGGCTTGCCAATCGTATCCGTTGGCTTTCGCCGCCGGACAAAGTACCTGCAGCGCGCGAAAGTGTCAGATATTCGAGCCCAACATTGTTCAGGAAACCCAAACGCTCACGAATTTCCTTCAGGATCGCATGGGCAATCTCGTTTTTCTGCTTGGTGAGCGCCTCCGGTACAGTCTCACACCACTTATAAGCCTCTCGAATTGACATCTCGACCACCTGCCCCACATGCAGGCCATCGATTTTTACCGCGAGCGCTTCTTCACGCAGACGATACCCGTCACAGGCACCACAAGAGCGGTTGTTTTGATAGCGCTCAAATTCTTCGCGGATCCAGTTGCTATCGGTTTCGCGATAGCGGCGTTCCATGTTCGGGATAACGCCTTCAAAGACGCGGGTTACTTGATAGACACGGCCGCCCTCGTCATAGCGGAACAGGATTTCCTCATCGCCAGAGCCATAAAGAAACACCTGCTTCACATGGGCAGGCAGATCTTTCCACCTCGACTGCTTGTCAAACTCGTAGTGCTTCGCAATTGCTTCAATGGTTTGCAGGAAATAAGGCGACTTGCCCTTGCGCCACGGGGCGAGCGCCCCATCCGCAATCTTGAGCGCCTCATCGGGCACCACAAGGCGTTCGTCAAAATAAAGCTCGACACCAAGGCCGTCGCACTCGGTGCAGGCCCCAAAGGGCGCATTGAAGGAAAACAGCCGCGGCTCAATTTCGGGAATGGTGAAGCCGCTGACCGGACAAGCAAAGTTCTCGCTGAATGTCGTGCGTTCCGGATCACCGTCCTTTGGCGCAGTTTCCAAAATGGCGATGCCGTCGGCCAGATCCAAGGCCGTTCGCAAACTATCCGCGAGGCGCGTCTCAATGCCCGGTTTGACCACAACGCGGTCCACAACCACATCAATATCATGACGGAATTTCTTATCCAGTGTGGGCGGATCATCGAGATCGTGAAACGCGCCATCGACCTTTACCCGTTGGAAGCCCTGCTTGCGTAGTTCCAGAAATTCCTTTCTGTACTCACCTTTCCGGTCGCGCACTATAGGGGCCAATAGGAAAGCACGGGTGCCCTCTTCCATCGCGATAATGCGGTCAACCATATCCTGCACCTGCTGCGCCTCGATGGGCTTACCAGTTGCCGGGCTATAGGGCGTGCCAACCCGGGCAAACAACAAACGCAAGTAGTCGTAAATTTCGGTAACTGTCCCAACGGTCGAACGCGGGTTCTTACTCGTAGTCTTCTGCTCAATGGAAATCGCCGGAGACAAACCACTGATGTGATCCACATCGGGCTTTTCCATCATATCAAGAAACTGGCGCGCATAGGCCGAGAGCGATTCCACATAGCGCCGCTGCCCTTCGGCATAGATCGTATCGAACGCCAGCGAGGATTTACCAGAGCCGCTTAGCCCGGTGATCACCACCAGTTCGTTGCGCGGAATATCGACATCAATCCCCTTGAGATTATGCTCTCGCGCGCCGCGCACTTCGATGTTTTTTAGCTCAGCCATGGCTCACCTTTGCTATCTCCAAAGACACATAGCGGTTGTCGCGCAAGTCTCAATCGTTAGATTAGAACATTAAGAGAACATTGCCAATGAAAAGCAATCCGCCGCTAGAATTTCTGTGGATAAATCGAGTGCCGTAGATTTGCGGGCGGGTGTTTGCCGACTGGCATGGTTCGCCACCGCACACAAACCATCACACCACATGCAAAATTCGAAAAACCTGAAAAGGCAAATGGCCAGTCTTGAAAGCAGCTCAAAACGACCCGTCAACGGTCGGTTTTGCATAGACAGCCTGTTTTCCGGTGTGCAGCCATATGCGAAGCAACCGCAATAGAAGCGACAAACGAACCATGGGAAACTTGCAGGAAGCTTCCGATTTAAAAAACCTCGTCTCAATCAGCGCGAGACGGTTTGAGGAATCCCCGTTTCTGGTCAGAAACGGTAGCCCTGAGATGATACGCGGCGTTTATGCCGGTCGTTACTTTGCCATTTATTGCGGGGAGGATGAACTCCACAAATACTGGACACTTCGGCAGAAGGCGCTGATTTTTGATGTGCCGGAACGGCCGGTCGAAATCTCCGGCCCCGATGCGGCGGCCTTTCTGGACTATGTATTTACCCGCAAGATCGCCACCATGCGCGAAGGGCGGGGGTATTACGCCATCGCCTGCACGCCCAAGGGCGGCGTTTTCATGGATGGCGTCATGTTTCGACTGGCAGAGGACAAGTTCTGGTATGTGCAGGCGGACGGCCCGTTTGAAACCTGGCTTTTGGCGCATTCAGGAAATTATGACGTCAAAATTTCCGATCCAACAAGTCGCGTTCTGCAAATCCAGGGTCCAGCATCTTTGGATATCATGCGCGCGGCATCTGACGGTGGCGTTGACGAAAGCCTGCCCTACTTCCGCTCCGGCTTTTTTGAGATTGGAGACCAACGGCTTTATGTGTCGCGCACAGGCTTCACCAACGAGCTGGGCTTTGAGATCTACACATCTGCTGAAACTGACTGCCTCGCGCTTTGGGATCACCTGGTGGCCTGTGGAGAGCCATACGGCATGGAGTTCTCTTCCACTCGTGCGATGACGATCCGGCGGATTGAGGGCGGCATTCTCGGCAATATCACCGACATGACAACCGAGATGACCCCCTATGAGGCCGGTCTTGCCCCGTTTGTAGACACGGAAAAAGGCGACTTTGTTGGTCGGAAGGCCCTGGTTGGACGTGACACGCGCACCTGTCTTTTTGGTGTAACGTGTAGCTCCGAAATACCAGTGGCAGGCAGTCAGGTTTTACAGGACGAAACTATAGTGGGACGGATCACTGCCGGCGTGCCCTCTCCGACCCTCGGTCTTGGGATCGGATATGTCGTTTTTCAGAACCCAGACGATTGGGTTGGGCAGAAACTGAACCTGCGCCTTCCAGACGGCGGCATACATCGGGTTGAGGTGGTCGAGCTTCCGTTTTTTGACCGAGAGAAAAATATCGTGCGCGGCATTGATCGTACCATTCCCGAACGTCCGGCACCGTGATAGGTCAGTTCGAAGCCAACAAGAGTGCGACGCCATGACTGACAGGATCGCCCGACCACGCCGGTCTTTCATCTTCACGCCCGGGCTACGGCCCGAAATGTTTCCCAAAGCATTGGTCTCTGGTGCGGATATCGTCTGTGTCGAGCTTGAAGATGGCATCGCGCCAAAGGATAAGGCTGCCGCACGCAAAAACGCGCTGGCGCTTTTCGAAAAGCCGCAGGCCGATGACGGGGTTGAGCGTATCGTGCGCATCAATTCAATGCGTGAGCGGTTCGGTATTGAAGATGTGCAGGCTGTTCTGGCAAGCCAGACACCTCCCCCAGCCCTTATGATGCCCAAAGTGCGCACGCCCGATGAGGTTGTGATGCTCGATCACTTGTTGAGCGAGGCAGGTCATGAGACGCGACTGCACGTGATCATCGAAACCAACGCCGGATTGGAAACCTGCTATGATATCGCGCAATGCTCAGATCGGATCGATGCGCTCTTCTTTGGTGCCGTAGACATGGCGGCCGAGCTACGCTGTGAAAATGCGTGGGAGCCTCTGCTTTATGCGCGCTCCAAGGTGGTGCATGCAGCCGCCGCGGCTGGCCTTGATGCGATTGACGTACCGTTTCTTGATCTGGACAATCCGGACGGCCAAAGACAAGAGGCGATCCGCGCGCGTAATTTGGGCTTTGCTGGCAAAGGCGCCGTTCACCCCAAACAGATCGCCGCACTGAATGAGGCATTCACCCCTTCCGCCGAGGCTATAGCTCGCGCGCGGCGCGTCATTGCAGAATTTGAGGCGGCTGATACCGGACTGGTGGTGATCGACGGCAAGCTCATTGAAAAGCCTGTGTTGCGCAACATGTACCGGATCGTCGCAATCGCCGACCGCATGGGATTGTAGACGTCATTACTCTCTAATTCAGCAAAAAGAAAAGGCGGCAGCGCATTATGCGCCACCGCCGAAACATGGTCATCCGAAAGGGGAAGGGTATGGGTATATGTGAGTTTTCGGACGCCCAAAAACCAATTACGTTTGCTTAACCGGCCGCCTGCCTTTTGCGACGGACAAACCAGAAGCCACCAAGACCTGCTACCAATAGGGGAAGACCAGCTGGCAGTGGGACGACTGAAACATCAGCGGTTTCTGGAGCAGTGTTCGCAATACCAAACTCGGCACCACCAAGATCAGGAGCGCCGAAAACTGCCGTCAAAGCGCCAGCGAGCGGATCAGCGATCAATAGTTGGATGCCATCGTCATTGATTGTACCGAAATCAAACAACACAGCTTGATCAGCTGAACCATTTACGTTGCCAGATACAGTCCCGGCATTCACGTCTATCAAGAAGTTGCTAACAGTGGCTGTGATAGCTGGATCGGCGAGCGCCCCTAGAGTGACGCCACTGCCGTCATGCTCGATTAGCGTATTATCGCCAGCGGAGCCGCCGGTGATAGCAAATGAAAACACAGGATTTTCTCCGCTTGCGTCTACCTCAGCGTTGAAAAAGGGCGCTCCAGCAAGGCCGAGACCTTCAAGATCGGCCGTAACTTCAACGGTGGTTGTGCCACCGGTGAATGGAATGGTCGCTGAATATGCCATTCCGGGAAGCAGTAAAAATATCACTGCAGTTAATTTACGTATCATTGACTTACTCCCATGAGTCCCTCGCTTATACGAAGGTACGTGTGAAATTATTACACGTGTGAAAAATTTCCACACAACTCACGAAAGCGTGATATGAGGTCGTATTCCAAATAGAAAAAGCCGCTGAAAAGCGGCAATTTTCATTAGACAGTTGGAATAGTGAAAGCCTGCGCGTCAGATATGCACGGCTTGACCATATGCATCCAAAACAGATTCGTGCATCATCTCGCTCAACGTGGGATGCGGGAACACTGTTTGCATCAGGTCTTGCTCTGTTGTTTCGAGCTGGCGACCGACAACATAGCCTTGAATGAGCTCTGTCACCTCAGCACCAACCATATGCGCGCCCAATAGTTCGCCGGTTTTTGCATCAAATACAGTCTTAATCATGCCCTCGGCCTCGCCAAGCGCAATTGCCTTACCATTGCCTATGAACGGAAAGCGGCCAATTTTGACCTCGATCCCCTTCTCTTTTGCCTTTGCCTCAGTAATGCCAACGCTCGCAACCTGCGGGTGGCAATAGGTGCAGCCCGCAATAGATTCCAGATCTACCGCATGCGGATGACCACCGGCGATAAGCTCCGCCACCATAACGCCCTCATGGCTGGCTTTGTGGGCAAGCCACGGTGCACCGGCCAAATCCCCAATGGCAAAGAGCCCCTCTATGCCAGTACGACAGAATGCATCCACGACGACATGAGTCTTTTCAACCTTCACACCAAGCGCCTCTAACCCAAGCCCTTCCGTATTGCCGACGATACCCACGGCCGAGATCACGGTGTCAAACTCATGTTTTTCGACCTTGCCACCAGCTTCGATATGCGCGGTCACTATACCTTTGCCGCGATCAAGCTGCTTAACCATGGCCTTCTCCATGATCTTCATGCCCTGCTTTTCAAAGCTCTTTTTGGCAAAAGCCGCAATTTCAGGATCCTCCACCGGAAGGATTTGATCCATAACCTCAACCACGGTCGTGTCAGCGCCAAGCGTGTTATAGAAACTGGCAAATTCGATGCCGATGGCACCGGATCCGATCACCAAAAGCTTTTTCGGCATCCTCGGCGGCTCAAGTGCGTCCTTATACGTCCACACAAGATCGCCATCGGCCTCCAGCCCAGGCAATTGGCGGGCGCGGGCGCCTGTGGCCAATATAATGTTCTTCGCCGTAAGGGTTTCGGTACCTTTCTCGGTCTTCACCAACACTTTGCCTTTGGCGGCCAGGCTTGCCTCGCCCATAATTGCCGTAACCTTATTTTTCTTGAGCAGGTGCCCCACCCCGCTATTGAGCTGCTTAGAAACCGAGCGTGAGCGTTTCACAACAGCATCAAGATCATAACCGATCCCGTCCGCCGAAAGGCCGAACTCTTTGGCGCGATGCATCAGGTGGAAAACCTCTGCTGATCGCAGCATGGCTTTGGTCGGAATACAGCCCCAATTGAGGCAAATGCCGCCCATATGCTCGCGTTCGACCACGCAGGCATTAAGACCCAGCTGTGCGGCACGGATAGCCGCAACATACCCGCCAGGGCCCGCACCGATGACAATCAAATCGAAATTTTTGTCGGCCATGGCCTGCTCCATCAATGCCTTGGATTGGAATTCAGTTTACCATTAAACTAAATTTTCAGCAGGTACAATGTGACCCTATATGACTTGGCAGTTAAACCACATCTGCCTTTTGCAAACATCTGACTGTTGAGCCGTAACCGCCCTCTTTAAGATAGCGAATTTCGGCTTGGGTCGAGCCGCGCTTCAAAGCGGCATTGCGATAAGGGAAACGCCCAAACTGACGGATGACCTCGCGATGGGCGCGGGCATGCAACATATTTTCGTCACCAAATTTTGGCATGCGTTCGCAAATAAGCCGGATACACCGATCCTGATTGCAAAGATTTTCCGAGTGCATAAGAGGCAGATAAAAGAACTGTCGCGCCGGTTCATCAATGCGCATATCCCAGCGTCGATCAATCGCCGCTTTTGCCGCCGCGGTAGCATATTTATCGGTAGCAAAAGACTTACCAGAGCCCCGGAACATATTGCGAGGGAATTGATCCATCAGAATGATATAGGCGAGCGTCCCGTTGGGATAGGTTAGCCATAGGCCGAACCGGCCCTCACAGGCCTGAATGTAGGCATTTTCAAACCTCTGCGAGATTTTTTGGTCAAGCGCCTCAGACTGTTCGTACCAGCCTTTCGGACCAACCTCGTCCAACCAAAACTTCAAAATATCTTCCGGCGCCGCCATGACCCTCTCCTAACTGAGCACGCGTCCAGAGAAGATTAACGATTTAAATCACCCGCTGAACAGTAAAAATTTACAACATCAGCAATAGTTTGTGACTTCGTTGCAACGCATCAGAAGGTCAAGCCTCTTCCGATTCCTGCGCGGCCTCGATTGCAATTTCCTGCGCAATTGCTACCGCTGCCGGTGACGCACTGGGGGCGACAACGCTATAGCTATCGGTGTCTTCGACGGAGGGTGCTGCACGCTGTGTCATGCGGTAGCCGGCGTAAGCCGCCATACATAAGCAAAGGCTGGTGATGAAAAGGAAAAATCCACTGGGCCCGACAATACCCATAATCCAGCCTGTGGTGACTGGACCAAAAACCGCTCCAAGACCGTTTACAAAGACCATTCCACCTGCCGCTGCTGCCATATCCTCATGATTCAGGAAGTCATTTGTATAAGCGATGAGCAGGGAATAGAGCGGGTTAGACATGCCTCCCACAATGAAAGCGGCCACCAAAAGCACCGAGAAAACGTTACCAAAAATCATCCCAAGTAGAGCGCCAAAACCGCATGCGAGTGCCGCGAAAAGGATCAGCAAGCGTCGATCCATGCGATCCGACAACCAGCCCAAAGGAAACTGGACAATCAGAGCGCCGACATAAAAAGTCGCGACAAAAGTAGAAATTTCACCAATTGAAAGCCCTGCCTCAGCGCCGAACACAGCCGCCATGCCAAATTGTGCCGCGAAAACGCCGCCGAGCAGAAATTGGCCGACCACGCCGAGAGGCGACACTACGAATAGCTCTTTGAGGCTCATTGGCTTGGCAACGTCATATTGAGGCGTCTGCTTGCTAACCGTCAAAAGGATCGGCGCAAAGGAAAGCGAGACAAGGATTGACGGAATTATGAAAAGGATGAAACCGCTTGGATCAGCGGCAAGCATCAGACCCTGAGCGCTTACAATACCCATCATCTGCACCAGCATGTAGAGCGAAAGCGCTTTGCCCCGGTTTTCATTTGTTGCGGCATTGTTGAGCCAGCTTTCCGCGGTCACATAAACCCCGGAGAAGCAAAATCCGATTAGCACCCGACCAAATGCCCAAGCATAAACATTTGTAAATGTTGGATAAAGCAGGATGACGGCGGAAATCAAAGAGGCCAGCGCGGCGAAAACGCGCACGTGGCCCACACGTTGGATCATACCCGGCGCGCGACGTGAGCCCGACAAAAAGCCAATGAAATAGCCCGACATAACCAGCGACATCTCGAAGGTGCTAAACCCTTCAAGCCCGCCACGTATCCCAAGCAGGGTCGACTGCATGCCATTGCCAACCTGCAGTAACATCATGCCCAAAAGTAGGGCCCATGCACCCGATAGAACCGAAAACATGGTCGTTCTCCAAAAATTTGTCTGAGTAGCTAGCGCGCGTTTGTACGGTCGTCTGCTTCAAATACGACCAGGCGCGGTCGCGAGTGGATCACAGATGCTTCGAGGGGATCAGAAGTGAAGCATCACCGTAAGAGAAAAACCGGTACCGCTGAGCCACCGCATGAGCATAAATGCGTTTGACTTGGTCCTGCCCCATAAACGCCGCGACCAGCATCATCAAGGTGGATTTCGGTAAGTGGAAGTTTGTCATGAGCGCGTCGGTCACGTGAAATTCAAAGCCCGGATAAATGAAAATATCGGTCTCTCCCGTCCAAGGCGATATCTGCCCCAGCCTCGCCGCGCTTTCAATCAGTCGAAGAGCTGTGGTCCCTACCGGAATGATACGGCCGCCCTGCTCCTTGGTCGCTCTTATCTCGTCCGCTGCGCGCTGGTTCACCTCTCCCCATTCCGCATGCATTTTGTGTTTGGTCACATCTTCGACCTTCACAGGAAGGAAAGTCCCCGCTCCCACATGCAGGGTGACATAGGTGAATTGCACGCCATGCTCGTGAAGCTGCGTAAGCAATGGCGCATCAAAATGCAAAGATGCGGTTGGCGCGGCCACTGCGCCGGGATTTCGGGCAAATACGGTCTGATAGTCTGATTTATCACGCGCATCGGCTGGACGTTTTGCGGCAATATAGGGCGGCAATGGCATAGCACCTGCTTTTTCCAAAGCGGCGTCGAAATCGGCCCCTGCCAGGTTAAACTGAAAAATCCCATGCCCTGCTTCTTTGGCGAGCAAGGTTGCGCTAAAACCATCGCCAAATTGCACAACCTCCCCTTGGTTGAGCTTTTTCAATGGCTTGACCAAAGCGCGCCATTGCCCGTCTGCTGTGGGATCAAGCAAGGTGAGCTCTATATTGGCACGCGTTTGACCAGCAGGAGAATGGCGTGCCCGCGCTCCACTCAACCTCGCGGGAAGAACTTTTGTATCATTGAGAACCAGTCGATCACCCGGACGCAGCCACGTTGTCAGATCGTGTACTACGCTATCTAAAATCTGTTCAGCGTCAGAGACAAGCAACCGCGCAGACGATCGAGGGGTCGCTGGCCTGGTCGCAATCAAAGCTTCAGGCAAATCAAAATCAAAATCGTCTAGTTTCATCGGTCGGGTGCGGACTGCCCTGAAAATAAACCATCATCCTGATTACTACCTGTCCCGCCTGCATTGAGCCCATCTGATGAGGGCACGGCGACGCCGCCACTGTCACGGGTGGCCGTACTGGGTTCCGGCGGCGCCCTACGAAACAGATTGCGGAACATGGCCGGCGTCAAAGCCGACAAGGGGTTAACCCGAACTTTTACATTTTCTTTTGGGCCTTTGACCGCGTAATTGAATCCGATCAGACCCTCTCCACGGCGGGTAAAAACGCCTCCCAACCCGTTCAGGACAAAGAGCGGCGAGACCACGCCTTGCATATCCACCATGCCAGTTGCCGGGAAGTAATAGCCATCCATCGAAATACCCATCGATGCGCCGACCGCGCTACCAGAATAAAGCGTGAGACGGTCTTTCGAAAGCTGAAATCTGCCTTCAACCACCTCGAAATGTATGCCCTCGCCGCCCATCTGTTCAAGCAAACCAACAACGCTGATCGCGTTCAAAAGCGCGGCCATAGTCGGCGCTTTCTTTATGCGAATGTTACCCGTGGCTTTTAGATACCCCTCGTAAACGCCTGGCTTGTCACCGGGCAAAAGAGAAATATCAAGCTTGCCGTTGCGCGCCTGTTGCAAAAGACCTGCCGAGGCCAGGACCGCTGCTGCATTGTCAGATTGCAGGCGAAAGGCGCTGCGGCCATCTTTTGGCACGATCTGACCTTTGATCGGCGCACCACCGTTAACAAGACCTGTGAAGACACCGTCGAGACCATTTTGAGTTTTCAGGTTAGCGCGCACTTTCGTCAAACGAATGGTGTCCGAAATGTAAAGTTGATCGAGCACAGCCTCAATCGGCGCGGATTTCCTGTTTGCTTGTCGGTCATTCGGTTCGCGCCCGCTTGCCAGCGATGTTTCACGCAAATCAAGACTGCCGCCCAAGACCCTCAACAACGGGGCTTGCCCCTGCCCCCTGCCCACAAACTCAAGCGGCGCATCGATCCATTGACCGATCTGCACGCGCTCAAATTCGGCACGGTTAAGCTGTCCACCGGGGCGCAAGCTTACGCTACCAGAAGCGCGAAGGCCTGCAGCATTCAAAACCAGGCTGTCGATAGATACAGGCTCGCCGAGCCTGCCGCTTATTTCCAGCGAACCCTTCGTCGAGCGCGGCAAAGACCAGCCAATTTGAGGTATATCAAGTCCAAGACCATCAAGCGCCGAAGACAGACTGAATAAAGGGGTCTGTCCCTTTTTGAATTTTATCTCGACGTCAGCGCGGCTTTCTCCAGAAACCGTCCCAGGCGGCAATCCAACTTTGAATTCATCCAGAAAAAGGTTGGACAGCGCAATCTTGCCCTTTGCCGAACTACCCTTTCCGTCTGCCTGAAGAGAGGTCGTAAAGGACCCCGTAAACGGCACCTGTCCTATGAGACCATCTCCGCCGATATTCAATGTCTCATGCGTCACATTGAGCGTCAGTTTTTTGGCGCTCAGGCTACGGCCCTTGACCAATGCGTCGCTACGCACGTTTTGGAGGATACCGTCCACGTCAAAGATGATGTCTTTTGTTTCGAGCTTTTTGGATAAATTAAGATCCAGCACTCCATCCAGCTGCGCTGTACCATCGGCCAAGGTCGGTGGCAGTGCCGTCTTCTGCATCAAGCCTAGTGGTTTTTGATCAATCAATGACAGCGCAGCTGTGATCGTACTGGACGTTTTCAGATGCACCTTGGCGGGTGTTGGTTTCGCCCGGACGTCGGGGATTTCAAATTGAGTTCCGGTTATGTCGATCTTACCACCTTGCGGGGCCTGGATATGGCCCCCTTCCCCGGTCACCAGAAACACATTGTCACGCAGTGTGGCTTGCCCATGGGCCTCTTCGATGATTGGAAAGTCTTTAATGAATTGTGAGCTGAAACCGCTGAATTCAAACCCAACCAAAAGATCCGGACGGTGCTTTGGCATTGACGTGACCGAGAAATTGATGTTGCGCAGATCAATCGTATAGATGTTCTGTGTTACCCATTGACGGGCCTTTGGAACCAATCTTTCCGGCCAAAGCTCAAGCAGGCGATCAGGATCGATGGTTTCCATGCCACCACTTACTGCAACGTTCCACCCCTCGGGTTCCACTGCGGCCTGACCCGTGACGCGAAAATCCTGACCCTGATCACGAATGCCAAATTCTCGTAAATCGACTTTGAACGGATCAAGCTGCAGCAGCATGTCCACATTTGCGGCCTCAAGCGCCACAGGCTCCGGGTAAAAATCCTCATGTGTGGCAGACAGGGTTGATACCCCAAATTGCACATCGATGGCATCAGGCCAGCCGTCTTCTGCACCGACGAGTGTCGCCTGACCTTCAGCAGATGCACTAAGCCATTTGCTTTCGATAGAAACCTCAGAGAAGGAAATGCGCTGCGCATCCGGGTCATAGGTGAAATAACTTTGCGCTGCATCAAAGGCCAATGGCTTTGCATTTGGTGTCGGCTGCAAAACACCTGCGCCCATACTGAGCGTTGCGTTCAATGGGCCAAGCGCGCCGTCATCATCAACACTTGCGCGCAAAGCGCCCGATATTGGCGCATCAAGCGCGCTTAACCACGCCAGTGCGGGTGATTGTCCTGCAATATCGCGCGACGGCATGTCCTCAAAAATCAAACCAACATCAGAAGCTGTCTCACCGATGCGACCGGTGTAATTCATCTCAAGGGCGGTGGCATAATCGCGGCCACTAAGCAGGACAAAATCTCCGCGAAGTCGAACATCCTCGCCGTCGCGGGTGAAGGCCATATTGCCGCCATCCATTGTCCAGACTTGGCCGGAGCGCGCATCTTCATATTGCAAAGCAACATTTTGCGCCTCGATCTCGGTCAGCTGCTCGAAACTCGGATGCAACAATATCTGGTCAAATTGCTCAACTAGGGCCGCGATATCAGGCGCCGTTTCAACTTGGGCAACGACGTCCCCGACAGATAAGGCAACAGCTCCATCATCGGCGCGTAGTAATTTAAATTGAGCGCCTGAGAGTTTCACGTAGCTTGGGAACAGCTCGCCGCGCAAAAGAGGACGCAGGGCAACGGCGCTTTGCATATCAGACAAACGCGCGATTGGAATGCCGGTTTCGTCCTTGATTGTGACATCTCGCAGCCAAAGCCTCGGAACTAAACCATCCTCAACAACGACGGAAATATCGCCGAAATCGATAGTGACTGTCTCGACCGAAGAGTTGATCCGCTCTGCAATATTTTCGCGCAGCCAGTCTGGCGCGACAATACGAGTGCCAACGACAGACACGACGAGTACAAAACTAACAACAATACAAAACAATATCGCGTTGAAACACAGCGATACGAGGCCATTCGCAATACGCGCACCAAAAGTTATTTCAGTTTTGCTTTTCGCCATTCACACGTCGTTATTTTTTGCCTGCCCGTTGTCTTTATTCTCGCTGTTTTCGTTCTATTTTGACAATCACTTTTTAAAAAGGAGAAAACGCATGCTGGATGCACCACAATCGGCTCCGGATTTCACATTGCCGCGGGATGGGGGCGAAACTGTGACCCTTTCTGACCAACGCCCCAACGCGGTGGTTCTGTTCTTCTATCCAAGGGCCGACACAGGCGGATGCACCAAAGAGGCAGTAGCCTTCACCGAGTTGGCAGCGGATTTTGAATCTGCGGGCGCGAAAATATTCGGAATATCCAAAGACCCGGTCAAAAAACTCGATAAATTCCGCGACAAGCACGGCCTTGGCATTCCGCTCTTGTCGGACGAAGAAAGCGATGTCTGCGAACAGTTTGGCGTGTGGAAAGAAAAAAGCATGTACGGCAAAACCTACATGGGAATCGAGCGCTCTACGTTCTTGATTTCAGGCTCTGGAGATATCCTGCAAGCATGGCACAAAGTGAAAGTGCCGGGGCACGCAGACGCTGTGCTCGAAGCCGTAAAGGCACTTTGAAGAAACGCTCGCTTGCTGTTTCGTGTGTTGACAAATCAGCGCTGCAAAACGGCAAAATTTTCAGCCGGTTGGGTGCAAGACACGTCTCAGCCGGCTACTGCTAAAGTATAATAATTTGGCTCAATACCCTGCGCAGATCGGCAATTTCTTGCGCATAATGCAATAGTTAATCCGGGACTTTGCGCAATTAAGTCAAAATTCTTGCCCATTTTGCGGGCAAAAGGTACCCATGAACGGCGGGAGTTCTACGTGCAGGGCTGGGGCATGCAGGGCTTGAAGCAACCGGCGAAGGTAAAGCCGCCGTACTGAGGCAGACCAAGAGGAACGGGACCACGTGCATAGACGTTTTGCAGAAAAGCTAAACCAGCTGCTAGAAAAACAATTCCCTGAACGTCGTATATTTTTGCGGTCTGATACGGACACCCGATTTATCCGCCTCAAACCAAAATCACAGTGTTTTGCATTCCTAGGTGCTTCTGCGGTTGTTGCCTGGGCGATCATCGCAACTGCCGTTTTGGTTATGGACTCAATTGGTGCCGGTAATTTTCGCGAACAAGCCAAGCGCGATCAGCGGACGTATGAGATGCGGCTCAACGCTCTTGAAGCTGAGCGCGACAAACGCGCCGAAGAAGCCCTGGCTGCTCATAATCGTTTCGGCGCCGCTCTCGAACAGATCTCTGTTATGCAAACCCAATTGCTCGATTCAGAAACACGCCGCATCGAGCTCAAAACAGGGATAGAGGTTGTTCAGCGAACTCTGCGCCGAACTATGAAAGAGCGCGAAACGGCGGAACATGACAAACAGCTGCTTTCGCAAGCCATCGAGAATTCTGAAGATAACCCGCTTTTGAGCCAGAACGAAACCTCAGGGGATCAGGGTATGATCGATGCGCTCGGCCTCGCCCTGGCGCAGACCGCTAAAGAGCGTGATAAGGTTATCGCCGATGCGCAAGAAGCCTTTGTGCGCGCAAATGAGATGGAAACGCAAATCCAGCTCATGCAGGATAAAAACGACCAGATCTTCCGCCAGCTGGAAGAGGCCATGATGATCTCTGTCGAACCATTGGAGAAAATGTTCAGCGCGGCTGGCATGGACACGGATCGAATGATTAAAACCGTGCGCTCTGCGTATTCTGGCCAAGGCGGCCCATCGCTTCCCATTCGGTTTTCCACGAGAGGCACTGAACCCTCGCTTGATGAGAGCCGCGCCAACGGCATTCTGAAGCAAATGGACGAGCTTAATTTATACCTTTTGGCCGCTCAAAAAGCACCTTTTGACATGCCAATAAAAGCGGCCTATCGCTTCACTTCGGGCTTTGGCTTGCGGTGGGGCCGAATGCACAACGGCGCCGACTTTGCCGGAGCGCATGGAACGCCAATCTATTCCACGGCCGACGGTGTCGTGATTGATGCAGGCTGGAGCGCCGGTTATGGCCGCTTAATCAAAATAAAACATGAGTTTGGTACTGAGACCCGATACGCACATTTGTCAAAAATTCGCGTTAAAGAGGGGCAACGGGTCTCGCGCGGTGAGCGCATCGGTGATATGGGAAATACAGGACGATCAACCGGCACTCACCTTCACTATGAAATCCGTATCAACGGTAAAGCAATCAACCCCATGATATACATTAAGGCTGCAAGAAATGTTTTCTAAAAGCAAAATCAACGAACCCGGCGCGAAGACGGACAACGCCAGCGCATCTGGTTCAGCATCTGCAAAAGACAGCGGTGCGAGCAAAAGCTCGGGCGGCGAATTCAAGGCAACCGCACCAAAGGCGAAACCCCCTGCTTCTGTGCTTTCCTCTGATCTGCACGTGACCGGCAATCTAAAAACGACCGGTGATGTTCAGGTAGAAGGCACCGTTGAGGGCGATATCCGCGCTCACCTTCTGACAATTGGCGAAGGCGCCACAATCAAAGGCGAAGTCATCGCTGATGACGTGGTGGTCAATGGCCGTGTTGTTGGTCGTGTACGCGGCCTCAAGGTGCGCCTGACCTCAACTGCACGCGTTGAAGGCGACATCATCCACAAGACAATCGCAATCGAATCCGGAGCGCATTTTGAAGGCTCCGTTCAACGTCAGGATGACCCGCTCAATACAGGCGCGAAATCAGCGCCAGCGTCAAAGCCTGAAGCGGTCAAAGCGTCTTAAGGTTTAAGCAGCATAAAATTTAGAAAAGCGCCCTTGTGCAAAGCGGCGCTTTTTCATTTTTGATGAAAGCTTTAAAGAGCAAACTTAAGCTTCCAACTCCGCGTCCCAGTAAAGGAAATCAAGCCAGCTTTCGTGCAGGTAGTTAGGTGGAAACTTGCGACCAAGGTTACGCAGTTGCTCAGCTTCGGGCATGCGCGGCGGGCGGCGCAAGCTCATATTACTTTCCTTAAGGCTTTTTGCACCTTTCTTTAGGTTACAAGCCCCACAAGCCGCCACAACATTTTCCCAAGACGTGATACCTCCCTTTGAGCGCGGCACCACATGGTCAAAGGTCAGATCCCCTTTGGAGCCGCAATATTGGCAACGGAACTCATCGCGCAAGAATAGGTTGAAGCGCGTGAATGCCACCTTTTTCTGCGGTTTCACATAATCGCGCAGCACAATTACCGAAGGTATTTTTATCTCTGTTGAGGGGCTGCGGACCGTGTCTTCGTACTCTGCGACGATCTGCACTCGCTCGAGGTAGACGGCCTTTACAGCATCCTGCCAAGTCCAAAGCGACAGGGGATAGTAGGATAGCGGCCGGTAATCCGCATTGAGCACCAGCGCCGGATGCCGCCGAAGGGCCGCTGGCTCGCGTACGAAATCACTTCTGAAATCAAGTTCCATGCCGTTTACTACCCGCTCTTGTACCCCGTTATGACGTATTTCCTAGTTCCCAAACTTAATTCTCACCGGCTACTATATATCGTGTTTTGCAACTGACAAGCCCGTGTAAATACGCATATATAGACAGAAGCTTTCTCTCACCCAAATTTGCGAAACCTATCAAACTTCGCGACATGC
Organism: Pseudomonadota bacterium; assembly: GCA_038531775.1. Lineage (GTDB taxonomy): Bacteria > Pseudomonadota > Alphaproteobacteria > Rhodobacterales > Rhodobacteraceae > Roseovarius. The sequence goes on from JBCBBI010000004.1 coordinate 165,199, forward strand.
TGGAAAAAAACAAACATGCTTCTCAAGCCTTGATGCCAACCACGTAAAGAGTAGGATTTTAAGGGCACAAAGCAAGAAGGCCCAGGAATATGGAAACCAGGCTCGATACTGTTCTAGAGGCTTCGTTATATGTCGATGATCTGGGTGCTGCTGCGAGGTTCTATGGCGAAGTCCTGAACCTGCCCGAGGTTCTGCGCGTTGAGGGAAGACACATCTTCTACCGAGTTGGGCGAACGATTCTTCTACTGTTCGAACCCAATGCGACCAACGCGCCTCCCGGAAATCCTAACTTGCCCGTTCCGCCTCACGGTGCACATGGCCCCGGGCATATATGTTTTGCCGCCGAAGCAGTAGAGATTGATCAATGGTTGAAGCGCCTGAAAAATTGCGGGCACGAAATTGAGGCGGATTTTAAATGGCCGGGCGGCGAGAGATCGATTTACTTCCGAGACCCTGCCGGTAATTCCATCGAGATAGCTGAGCCAAAACTCTGGTTTTAAGCGCAAAATCATCGCCTTGCGATGCCACCCTGCGCCAAGAATGCCCCAGTATTGTCCAAATTTTCGCCTCTTTTACCAAATAGATTTTGTGAACAATTCGATAAAAAAGAGAGTATTTTTGAGGCGCGCATGCAATCCGAATATCCAAAAGCGCTGGATACATCCCTAGCGGAGCTTGACTGGTCTCCTTGGTTGGACCGGATGTATGAGCTTGCGCAAGATGATGGATATGCCGAGCGTCTTGGAGAAAATCACGCCGCAATCTTTATCGAGAATAGTCCAACCCTGTTTGTGACGTTCGAGAGCTTTCCTGAGATTGGTGCCATTTCAGAGGCACAACGTCCGTTCGGTTGGCAGCTGGCGCGCGCCCAAGGCTGGTCGCATTTATGCCTGGCATGCAAATCCGACACGTGGTTTCGTGAGCCACGCGTCTACGGCTATTTTGATCGTCTGATCGACGACGGCTTCTTTGATGAATTTGAACAGGTCATTTTTTATGGTGCAGGTGCCTGCGGCTACGCGGCAGCGGCTTTCTCAGTGGCAGCCCCAGGCGCGAAGGTCTTTTTGATCCAGCCACAAGCCACACTCGACCCTCGCCTCGCCGAATGGGATCAACGCTTTCGCTACAAACGTCGCACTGACTTTATTTCGCGCTACGGCTATGCGCCAGACATGCTTGATGCCTGCTCCAAGGGTATCCTGCTTTACGATCCAAACATTGATGAAGATGCGATGCACGCTGCTCTCTTTGCGCGATCCAATCTACTCCGATTTCGTATGCGCCATATGGGTGCTTTGCTTGATCGCGGGCTATTGCGCATGGAGATCCTCGCCGATCTTGTTGCTGGTTTTGCCGATGATAGTCTGACAGTGCCCGCGATTGGCCGCGCGTTCCGGGCGCGCCGGAACTATGTGCTTTATCTAAAGGGCCTTTTGGCGCGGCTCGAAGATGAAGGCCGGGTTTATCAGATTTCCCGCCTATGCCAGTTTGCCATGCGCAACACACCGGGCCCTCGTTTTCGCAAGGCTTTAAAAGCGGCGTATGAACGCGCCAAGGAAACCGGTGTCGATATGCCGCCCGATGGATCCGAAGCCTAGAGCGTTTCGCGATTAACCTGGCTCGCACTGCACAGCGAAATTCAAACGCAGGATGCCCTTGGTCATCTGCTGATATCCCAGAGACTGGGGCAAGTACGGTTCCAAAGACGTAGGCGCAATCAAATAGAGTCGCCGCATCTGGCAGAGCGTAAAGCGATTGTGTAAAGCCTTTCGCAATGACCGACACATTTACGATCACGCGTCCCGAAGATTTGCACATGCATCAGCGTGAAGAGGGATTGTCACGCGCCGGTCTGCCAGAGACAAATCAGCATTTCGCACGCGCGTTTGTAATGGAAAATCTCGTGCCGCCTGTTGTCTCAGGGGCAAATGCACGCGTCTGTCGAGACAGCAGTCTTGCCACCCTGCCCGGCGCAATGAGTTTCACACCTTTGACGATGTTCAACCTCCCTGAAGATACAGACCCAGAGGGTGTCGCTGCCGCACATGCCCAAGGTCTTATCCATGCGGTAGAGCTTTACCCGGCTGGCGCCACCACCACTTCGTCCAGTGGCGCGCGCGACATGGCGCAGATGCGTCCAATGCTAGAGCGCATGGCCGAGATCGGCCGCAACCACCTACTTCTCGAAGGCACCCGACCGCATAACGACCGCCTGCCCTTGGCCAAACGCGAAGAGCACCGGCTCGCCCTGCGCAAAGCAGCCACCTCTGGCGAGGCGTTCTTCTTCCTTGGCACTGACAGCACCTGCGATACGAACCTGAACAAGGACATGGCCTGCGGTTGCGTTGGTTGCTTTACGGCTACCAATACTATGTCCATTCTCGTCGAAATATTCGAGCAGGAAGATACGCTTGACCGGCTCGAGTGTTTTACTTCGCTTAATGGCCCGGCTTTCTACCGACGTCCTGCAAACGAAGATAAGATTATTTTGACGCGTGGTGAACCGGTCGCATACTCCGAAAAACTCCATTCCGACGAGGGTCCCGTCGCTTTGTTTGATCCGCAAATGCCGCCGCGTTGGAGGGTGAACTAGATCTTTCTTTTTGCCTCAAATATCCCCGCCGGAGGCTCCATACTTCACCACTAGGACAGCACTATGATCCCAACAACCTACCCTGATCCAAAAGAAATTGCCCGACTTTCCGCGCGAATGCTGCTTGAGATTGACGCGGTACATTTCAATGCTGAAGAGCATTTCACCCTGGCCTCTGGTCTACCGAGCCCAACCTATATCGACTGCCGTAAGCTGATCTCCTATCCCAGGATCCGCTCTACACTAATGGATTTCCTTACCGTGACTGTCATGCGCAATGTCGGGTTTGAGGCTTTTGACAATATCGCAGGTGGGGAGACCGCAGGCATTCCATTTTCGGCCTTCGTCGCAGATCGGATGGGTTTGCCTATGACCTATATACGCAAAAAACCCAAAGGCTACGGTCGTAATGCGCGCATTGAGGGAGTGATGAAAGAAGGCGAGCGGGTTCTGCTTGTCGAAGACCTGACAACCGATGGCGGTTCAAAACTTAGCTTTGTTGATGCAATCCGGGAAACCGGTGCCAGCTGCGCGCACACCGCAGTGATCTTTTATTATGGTATTTTTCCGGAGACCTTGAAGACGCTTGGAGATCACGGTGTGGAGCTTCATGCGCTGTGCACCTGGTGGGATGTTTTGGCTGAGGCACGTGTTCAAAATAAGTTCGACGAAGGAACCCTAAATGAGGTCGAATCATTTCTGCGCGATCCGCGAGCCTGGCAGGAAGCAATGCAGTGAATTTTCGCGCTCAGAGCTTTAACAGCTCTCATCCAGAGTGAAATTGAAAAATAAATTTACCTTGTTAAACCGTCACTTTCGCAGAGGTTGCACTATGGGCAATAACGAAATGTTGACTATCAGGTAGGCCCTACTTCAATATGTGGTATGGCCGTAATATACACAGAGTATCCACATAAACATACAATTTGCCTCGGCTCAGGCATTATGGCTAAGACCTGCCCGCAAGAGACTATGGGGGCGAAATGCAAGAACTAGCGAGTATAAATCCGTCAACGAACGGGCTTCAGGCAGTCGACGCGCTGCCGCATTCCACAGAAGCAGAGCAGCAACTTCTGGGTGCGATACTCACCAATAATGATGTGTATGACAAAGTATCATCGCTTATCGGTCCTCAGCATTTTCATGATCCTGTGCATGCGCGGATCTTTGAAATTGCATCGGCCCGTATTGCCAAAGGGCATCTCGCCTCGCCGGTCACTCTTAAGACATTCCTGGAGGATGACGAGGGGCTAAAAGAGCTTGGCGGGCCTGCCTATCTGGCCCGCCTCGCCGGCGCCGCGATCTCGGCGTTTGCAGCACGAGATTATGCGCAAATGATTTACGATATGGCCGTTCGGCGCGAGCTGATCGGCTTGGGCCGTGATATTGCTGGAAAGGCCGCGCGCGCCGATGTCGAAGAAGAGCCCTATGATCAAATAGTTGATGCAGAGCAAAAGCTTTACAAGCTTAGCGAACAAGGCCAATCAGAATCAGGATTTCAAAGCTTTCTCAAGGCTGTAACAGACGCGGTTAATGTTGCGAACGCGGCTTATAAACGTGACGGCGGTCTTGCGGGCGTGCCCACGGATTTGATTGACTTGGATAAAAAACTGGGCGGTCTGCATAAATCTGACCTGCTCATTCTGGCCGGGCGCCCTTCAATGGGCAAGACCTCTTTGGCCACCAATATCGCATTTAACATTGCGAAAACCTACAAACGCGGGGAGCTTCCCGACGGCAGCGAAGGTGCTGTTGAAGGGGGCGTCGTGGGTTTTTACTCGCTCGAGATGAGTGCAGAGCAGCTCGCCGCGCGGGTTCTGTCGGAGGCTGCCGAAGTGCCTTCCGAACAGATCCGGCGCGGCGATATGACAGAAGGCGAGTTTCGCCGATTTGTCGAAGCTGCCAAGACACTGGAATCGTGCCCTCTTTTTATCGACGACACCCCCGCTTTGCCCATCTCCCAGCTAGCGGCGCGTGCACGTCGGCTGAAGCGGACGCATGGGCTGGACGTGTTGATCGTCGACTACCTTCAGCTTGTGCGGCCCGCTTCGGCGAAAGATAGCAGGGTCAATGAAGTCTCTGAGATCACGCAGGGGCTTAAGGCAATAGCGAAAGAATTGGATATCCCGGTGATCGCGCTTTCGCAGCTTAGCCGACAGGTTGAATCTCGCGACGACAAACGGCCACAGCTTTCAGACCTGCGCGAATCCGGTTCAATCGAGCAGGACGCCGATGTCGTCATGTTCGTCTACCGCGAGGAATATTACGCCGAGCGCGAGAAGCCATCCGATGACAAGCTCGAGGAAATGGCAGCGTGGCAGGAGCGCATGGAGCGCCTGCACGGTCGCGCCGAGGTCATCATCGGCAAGCAACGCCACGGCCCTATTGGCACTGTCGAGCTCAGTTTCGAAGGCCGGTTTACCCGTTTTGGCAATCTCGCCAAGCCATGGCAGCAGAATAGCGAAGAATTCTAGTGGAAATTGTGATGTGGATAGGTACTAGCAATAGCGACCTCTTCTGGTCAATTCATTCACCCAAAAGGTAAAATAACATCCCAAAACCTTTGGGTTTAAACATCACAAATAGGGTTCGTCCGGACAAATATTATCACCAAATTGCAAGAGTAGTAGGCGAGATTTGACCCGGCTCGTGATTCATATCGGAAGTGAAAAGACAGGATCGACAGCGATCCAGGCGTTTCTTTTTCGTAACCACCAGACGTTGCATAAACATGGCGTGAACTATTTGCGCAAAGGGCGTCGTGCTCATGCGCATAACCGGATACTTCAGGCGCGCCGATCAGAAACACTTTCCGAGATCATGTCAGAGATCGTTGAGGAAATTCAAAGCAAACCGGATCATACACACGTTTTAACCTCAGAGTTATATTTTCGCCCTGACATTGCGAGCGATATCGCAGAACATCTTCCCGATGACGTTCGTCAAAGAACCAAAGTGTTGGCCTATATACGTCGCCAGGACAAATTTTTGGAGGCGATCTATAAACAACGGCTCAAAAACGGAAGGTTTCTTGGTACGGCACAAGAATTTGTAAACTCTCGTACCAAGTTAGGGTATTATGACCGGGTAATATCTGCGTTCGCCTCGACATTTGGCCAAGACGCCCTGATCGTACGGCCATTTGATCGCGTGCACTTTCCAGACGGCAACGTTGTTTTAGACGCGGCTCATTACTTTGGTGTTGGTGATGTCCCCAACTTGGTTTTACCAACTCACTCGACCAACCCGACCCTCTCATTGGAAGTAAGCCAATTACTGGGATTGCTGGTCAAAACAACAGAAGTGAATGCGCCGGAAGTTATCCGTCAACTCGCGCGAACGATGCCGGAAGGCGCACTGAGGTCAGACGATTGCTTCAAGAGGTCTGAACGACTTGCCATTTTGAACAAGTACCAAGAACATAATCAAGACCTATGCGCAAAATACTGTCCCGAACTGCCAGAACTTTTCGATAGGCAGGATCTTCTTGCAGATGCGCCCGATAGGCCCTCCTCTTCCAAAGAAAAACTACGGCGTATGGAACGTGCTCAACAAATCGTTTTTCACGCGCTGGACGAGATCCGACACAGTGCCTGAGCAGCTTTCCACTTGACCCTTTCACCTTTCCTGTCAAAACGCCTTTTATGAGTGCAGGCAAACTCACCATAGATTTGGATGCCATTGTCGCGAACTGGCGGGCGCTTGATGCGATGAGCGCAGGCACCACAGCGGCCGTGGTGAAGGCAGACGCCTACGGGCTCGGCATGCCACGTGTCGGCCGCGCTCTGGCCCGCGCTGGCGTGCGGCAGTTTTTTGTAGCGATCGCTGAAGAGGGTGCGACCCTTCGAGATGCGCTTGGCCCTGGCCCAGAGATAAGCGTGTTTTCGGGTCATATGTCCGGTGATACCGATATGATTGCCGACATGGCCCTCACGCCGATGATAAACTCCATAGATCAGTTGATCCGGCATATGGAGGCACTGCCCAAGGCGCCATTTGGCGTTCAACTTGACACCGGCATGAACCGGCTTGGTATGGAACCGGCCGAGTGGGCGGCTGTGCGCGACACGGTCCTAGCCGCAAATCCTACGCTCATCATGAGCCATCTGGCCTGCGCCGATGAGCCTGACCATGCGATGAATACTCAACAGTTGCAGAGCTTCAAGGACATGACCGAGGGCGTGCAGGTTGCGCGCTCATTGGCGGCGACGGGTGGCACATTGCTAGGGCCAGACTATCACTTTGACATGACGCGGCCCGGTGTAGGTCTTTATGGTGGCTTGCCCTTCGCCGATGCGCAACCAGCGGTCATGCTCGATCTTCCTGTCATTCAAATTCGCGAGGTCTCTGAGGGAGAAAGCGTGGGCTACGGCAACACCTTCAGTGCAGACAAGGCCAGCCGGGTCGCGACCGTATCAGCCGGATATGCCGACGGCCTGATCCGTCTTATGGGACCAAAGACCATGCTGCTTTTCGATGGTGTGCCCTGCCCTGTCGTAGGACGCATTTCCATGGACCTGATCACCGTGGACATCTCCGAGGTTGATGGTGATCCGCAAAGCCTGCGCATTCTGGGCGACGGACAAACCGTCGACGATTTGGCCACCGGCGCAAGCACAATCGGATATGAAATCCTGACATCCCTGGGCGCACGATACACGCGGCGCTACTCTGGCAGATGAACCTGGTGCTCTCCCCTTTTGCCGCCATCGGGAGGGCGACGCTCGGCCTGCTTGCTATGCTGGGCAGAGTGGCGATCTTCACCGGTGAGACCTTTAGCCATTTCCTGCGACCCCCATTTTATCCGCGTGAACTTCTGATCGCTCTGCTCCAGGTTGGTTGGCTTTCACTGCCGGTGGTGGGTTTGACCGCGATTTTCACCGGCGGCGCATTGGCGCTCCAGATTTACTCAGGCGGCGCGCGTTTCAATGCAGAGGCCGTGGTGCCCCAGATCGTGGCCATTGGTATGGTGCGCGAATTGGGACCTGTTCTTGTCGGTCTGATGATTGCTGCGCGCGTGACCTCCTCCATTGCGGCTGAGATCGCCACTATGAAAGTGACCGAGCAGATCGACGCGCTTGTCACGCTGTCGACCAATCCAATGAAATACCTAGTGGTACCGCGTGTTCTGGCCGCGCTGATTACTGTACCGCTCCTCGTAGGAGTGGGCGATATCATAGGCATTCTGGGCGGCTATACGGTGGCTGTGCAAAACCTCGGCTTCAATGCCGCAACCTATATCCAGAACACCGTCAACTTCCTGGAGCTGCGCGATATCATTTCGTCGCTGGTAAAAGGTGCAGCCTTCGGCGGGATTGCCGCCTTGATGGGATGCTATTACGGCATAGGTTCAGGCCGTGGTGCGCAAGGCGTGGGGCGCGCCACCAAGGGCTCTGTGCAGGCCGCCGCCGTTCTGATCCTTGCCGCCAACTTCATCCTCACCAGCGTGTTCTTTTCGCTATGATAGAGCTGCGCGATGTTCATAAGGCCTTTGGCGACAATCGCGTGCTGCAGGGCGTGAACCTTTCGATTGAGAAAGGCTCGTCGATGGTGATCATCGGCGGCTCTGGCACGGGTAAATCTGTGGCACTGAAATGTATCCTGGGCCTTATCACACCTGATAGCGGAACGATTACACTTGATGGAGAGGACGTGACCAAGGCGGACCGCGATGCGTTTCTTGCTCGTTTCGGTATGCTCTTTCAAGGCGCGGCATTGTTTGACTCGCTGCCAGTGTGGCAGAACGTGGCCTTTCGTCTACTCCGCGGCTCACTCAAACGCCCCCGCGACGAGGCCCGCGAGATAGCGATTGAAAAGCTGCGCCGCGTAGGCCTTACACCCGAGCAAGCTGACAAGCTCCCGGCCGAGTTGTCAGGCGGCATGCAGAAACGTGTGGGACTGGCGCGCGCTATTGCCGCCGAGCCAGAGATCATTTTCTTTGACGAGCCCACCACCGGCCTCGATCCGATCATGGCGGGTGTTATCAATGAGCTGATCCGCGAGATCGTGGTAGAGATGGGCGCCACGGCCATGACCATCACCCATGATATGAGCTCTGTGCGAGCCATCGCGGATAACGTAGCCATGCTGCACAAAGGCGTGATCCAGTGGACAGGCCCCGTGGCGCAGATGGACGCATCCGGCGACGCCCATGTGGAACAGTTTATCAACGGCTCAGCGGAGGGGCCTATTGAGGCCGTACGGTAGACAGACCATCACCGGGCCTCGGATCGGCAAAGAAATGCAAGTTCAGTTGCTCTTTATAGGTAAAAAAATCCGCAAATCCTAAGAGCGGCGCACCACGTCTAACCAAATCGCCGAGCCATTTGGGAGGCCCGATCATGGCACGGCTCCTTCGCCCTTATCCGGCGCAGGTGCTTGTGATGTGGGTGTCGCCTAATCTTGCGAAAGTAGACAAGGATAGTTACCTCTCCCCCACCAGAACCTAAGGCAACATGCTCAAATACCTCAACCTCTCCCTATTGATCCTCTTCCCCGTCGCATGGTTCGCACCACTGATGCGCGCAGGGCTGTTGCCGCTTTTTGGATTCAGCGAGATCTCGGTCATCACCGGGCTGCAATCGCTCTGGGAGACGGATATCTTCCTGGCCCTCGCGGTCACCTTCTTTGCGCTTTTCGCCCCCTACGTGAAGACCGCTGGCCTGGCGCTTATTCATTTCGGCCTGCTTCGGCGCAAAACCCTGCCTGTCCTGCAACTGCTGGGGAAGCTTGCGATGGCGGACGTATTCCTGATCGCGCTTTACGTGGTGATCTTCAAAGGCATTGGCGTTGGACGCATTGAAATCGCCTGGGGGCTCTATTTCTTTACTGCATGCATCGTTGCCTCGATCCTGATCGGCTGGTTTACACAGCGGAAATCAGAACGCGAGTGACGCGCGAGGCTGCATTAACCTCTCAGGTTTTTTGCCTTAGCAGCCCAAAAAATACGCCCAAATTGAAATCACGAGGCTTCTCGGAAGCGTAAACAAACGCCGCATCGCACCATAACTGTCTTCATTTGAAAAACAGCGAGACTTTTGTATCTAAATATAAAATACTGAAATTAAATAAATTTTTATAATCTGATTTAGGTACACAAATTTTTGAAATTTCCCACCCTCTATTCGAAGTGGTCCGTACTTACATAAAATAGTGGCCCACCGACGGGTCAGTAAGCTTCGGGGGAAGCGAAAATGAGTATGTTAAGATCCTATATGGCAACTATGCAAATCGCGCTGCAATGGCTTGGGATGTTTGTGTTTGCCGTCACAGCTCTGGTTCTTACCGGGGCCTCAATTTTAGCTGCCTTTGGCGTGCTGCCTTGGCTGCAGCTGCAGGCGAGCTTTGGTGCGACGACGATTACGAATGCCGGTATGCTGCTTCAGATCGGCGTCACGGCATTGGCTGTCATGCTATGCTTTTTCTTGCCTGCCAATTCGCGCATTATGGTGCTGGAAAACTCGCACCGTCGTTTTCACATTAACATGCACGATGTCTCGCAGGCTTTTGCGATTTCGTTTAACGCCGACAAAGACGGCATGTTTACACAAACGCACGAATACGACTCCGTCAAAGAGCGTATGACATATATGCGTGAGCATCCGGACCTTGAGATGCTTGAGCCTGAAATCATGGAAGTTGCAGCGCAGATGTCTCATATCGCCCGCGACATGGCGGCGACCTATTCAACCGACAAGATCGAGCGCGCCCGAGGTTTCCTGCGAGAGCGCGAGCATGAGCTGGTGCGCTTCAATGATCAGCTCAACCGCGCCAAGGCGGTGACAAGCGAGCTAAAATCATGGTCGCATAGCGTTGATGAAAAAGAGACCGAGGCTGAGGGTCAATTGGATGCTCTACGCGACGAACTCCGCGAGCTTCTGCCCGAGCTCGGCTATCAAAACGTGGCCCAAATCGATGGTACAGTCATCGGGCTGCACCAACGCCCAGCCGAATAAAGCAACAAATTCGCGAATGGCCTGAAAAGGATCATTCGCGAAGCATTTGACCCCGCCTTTGGCATCGGGCATGACCCTGCCATGGGAAAATCTGCAAGCTTTTCATGCACCGATTGCGGTGCGGTTTATTCCAAATGGTCTGGCCGTTGTGAGGCCTGTGGTTCTTGGAATACACTCGTTGAGGAAGCGCCATTAACAACCGGCCCGTCTTCCAAGTCGCTCGGCGCAAAGCGCGGCAACGCGATTGTTCTCGGTGATCTTTCCAAATCAGAGGCCCCACCGCCCCGCACTCTTTCCGGCATTGCTGAGCTTGACCGCGTTTTAGGCGGCGGCCTTGTCCCTGGATCAGCAGTCTTGGTCGGTGGCGATCCGGGTATCGGCAAATCAACACTTTTGCTGCAGGCAGCGGCACGTTTTGCCTCTGCGGGCTTGTCCACAATTTATGTATCAGGCGAGGAAGCCAGTGCGCAGGTGCGTATGCGAGCGTCACGTCTTGGGCTCTCAGATGCGCCTTTACAATTGGCCACAGCGACGTCTTTGCGCGACATTCTGACAACGCTTGATGCTGCCGCGCCGCAGCTTGTGATCATCGATTCCATTCAGACCATGTGGCTCGATACTGTCGATAGCGCACCGGGCTCTGTCTCGCAGGTCCGCTCGTCGGCGCACGAGTTGACAACCTTTGCCAAGCGCAAAGGGTGTTCCGTGATCCTTGTGGGCCATGTCACCAAAGAAGGTCAGATCGCTGGCCCGCGCGTCGTTGAGCATATGGTGGACACTGTGCTCTATTTTGAAGGCGAGCGCGGGCATCAGTTCCGCATTCTGCGCGCGGTCAAAAACCGCTTCGGTCCGGCCGATGAGATCGGCGTCTTTGAGATGACCGGCGCGGGCCTCGCCGAGGTCGGCAACCCTTCGGCGCTTTTTCTTTCCGGTCGCGGTGATCCAGCTCCCGGGTCCGTGGTTTTTGCCGGTATTGAAGGCACGCGGCCTGTTTTGGTTGAGATGCAGGCGCTTGTGGCCCCGACCCCGCACGCACAGCCTAGGCGCGCTGTGGTTGGCTGGGACAGTGCGCGATTGGCGATGATCCTTGCCGTTCTTGAGGCGCGTTGCGGCATCCCGTTCACCGGGTTGGACGTCTATCTCAATGTTGCAGGCGGCATCAAAATCAACGAACCAGCCGCTGATCTGGCTGTTGCAGCGGCACTTCTTTCGGCCCGAGAAGATACCAGTCTGCCGCAAAAGTGTGTTCTTTTTGGCGAAATCAGCCTCTCAGGAGCCCTCAGACCGGCCTCTCAAACCGAAAACAGGTTGAAAGAAGCCAAAAAACTTGGTTTCACATCGGCCATATTACCGTCTGGAGGAAAACCGGGCGAAACGCGGGGCATAGAGCGAGGTCAGTTCGCTGATCTTACTGGGTTTGTGGGTGAGTATTTCGGTGCGGGGTGACGCGCACCATAGAGCAGGATAGGCCAATGGAAGACCTTACCATCATCGACGGCATCGTCGCGCTGATTATTGTGCTATCGGCATTGCTAGCGTATTCGCGCGGTTTTGTACGTGAGGTTTTGGCCATAGGCGGCTGGATCGTAGCGGCAATATTGGCCTTTATCTTTGCGCCGCAGGTCGAACCGTTGGTAAAGGAAGTGCCTGTTGTTGGTGAGTTTCTCGCCGAAACCTGTGCTCTAAGCATGCTGGCTGCGGCGGCTGCGATCTTTGCTGTCGTTCTGATTGTCGCCTCCTTCATCACCCCTCTCTTTTCATCCGCGGTACAGCGCTCTGCGCTCGGCGGTTTGGATCAGGGTGCGGGATTTCTCTTTGGTGTCGCACGCGGCGTGCTTCTCGTGGCCATTGCCTATTTTGTTTACGAAACCGTTGGAGCCTCGCAAGAGTTTGAGATTATAGACGATAGCCGGTCTGCCCGCGTCTTTGCACAATTGACCGGAAGCGTTGAAAGCGGCGAGCCGCAAAAAGCGCTAACTTGGGTTACCGAGAAATTTGAGGAACTGGTGGGCGCCTGCGACGCACCTCAATAATCCGGCGCTTGTTAGGCTGTCATATGCTATAAATTTCCTGGCTAGAGGTGGTTTTGTTGGACAAAGTGACCTTACGTAAGGGCGCGTAAACCATCAAAAGATTAACGATAGTTTCGTGACATATGGGCCAAGACACCCTATTTAGGATTTCCAAGCGAAAAGGGAATCGGAGCTGCCCATTGTCCGAGACAAACATGCCCCCCGCCAGTACCCAAGAGACGTTCGAAAATTACTCGGACAGCTTCGATCAGCACGATGATGAGGGAAAGCTCAAGGAAGAATGTGGGCTCTTTGGTATAATCGGCGTTAAAGATGCTGCCAATTTTGTCACGCTAGGTTTGCATGCGCTTCAACATCGCGGACAAGAAGCAGGCGGCATCGTCACCCATGACGACGCCAAGGGGTTTAACTCCGTGCGCCGTTTCGGCTACGTGCGCGACAACTTTACCACCAGTGAAACGCTTTCTATGCTGCCCGGGGCCATTGGAGTTGGCCATGTGCGTTATTCGACGGCTGGGTCCAAGGGCAACACGGCGATCCGCGATGTGCAGCCGTTCTTTGGTGAGTTCTCCATGGGTGGCGCGGCGATTGCTCATAACGGCAATCTGACCAATGCCAATTCCCTGCGCCGCGATCTGATCCAGCGCGGCTCGATCTTTCAAAGTTCTTCGGACAGCGAATGCATCATCCATCTGATGGCGCGTTCTATGGGTCGGACGATCCCTGACCGGATGAAAGAAGCGCTGCGACAGGTTGAAGGGGCTTTCTCCGTTGTCGCGATGACCCGGTCCAAGCTTATCGGCGTACGTGACGCCCTGGGTATTAGACCGCTCGTCTTGGGCAAGCTAGGTGACGCCCATGTGCTAACGTCAGAGACCTGCGCTCTTGACATCATTGGCGCGGAATTCATTCGCGAGATTGAGCCTGGTGAAATGGTTGTCATCGACAGCGAGCAGCGCATTCGCAGCTTTCATCCTTTTGAGCCCGTTGATCCGCGACCTTGTATCTTTGAATATGTGTATTTCAGCCGTCCAGATTCAGTGATCGATGGCAAATCCGTCTATGAGGTGCGCCGCAACATTGGCAGGGAGCTGGCTCGCGAAGCACCGGTAGAGGCCGATATGGTCTGCCCTGTGCCAGACAGCGGCACGCCTGCCGCGATCGGTTTTAGCCAGGAAAGCGGTATTCCCTTTGAGATGGGGATCGTACGCAACCAATATGTCGGACGAACCTTCATCGAACCCACCGAGCAAATCCGCAATATGGGTGTCCGGCTTAAGCTCAACGTCAATCGCCACCTGATGCGCGGAAAGCGGGTCATTCTGGTTGACGATAGCGTCGTGCGCGGCACCACCTCGCGCAAGATCAAGGAAATGATCCTTGAAGCCGGCGCTGCAGAGGTGCATTTCCGCATCGCAAGCCCACCGACGATATGGCCATGCTTCTTTGGTGTCGACATGCCGAACCGCGATGAACTTTTGGCGGCGAAGATGTCCGAGGACGAAATGCGCGATTATCTGGGGGTGAACTCCCTACGCTTTGTTTCGATTGATGGTCTTTACAGAGCGGTTGGTATGCCAGAGGGCCGTGATCCTAAGGCACCGGCCTACTACGATGCGGTCTTTACCGGTGACTATCCGATCGAGCCAAAAGACATGCTGGAACAGGGATTCCAGATGAAGCAAGCGGCAGAATGAGCAAAGCCAAGTTCGGTCTGGCTATACATCAAACCGCAGCTTCCGAATAAACAGGCAAAACCTGCTCTATCCAGGCCATATCCGTCTGGCATTTTTCCAACGAAACCAGCCTGCCCGCTTCCAACCACCCGGCTGAGTGGAGGATGAGATCAGCACCTCCCAAAAGGGAAGCCCCAAGCACACCCGCTCCCTCATACCCCGCCTGGGCATCATTAAGCTTTGACGAGCTGATCATACCATCGCCGCGAACCGGAATACCCAAACGACGGATCAACTGACATGCGGCCAATTGCACAAGATGCGATTCTGGCGTGCCAAACACCGGCCCCATGAATTGCATCGAAAAGGGCGTTGCAAAGATCCCGCCAACGACCGGTGCGCCGGGCCTGTAAATCTGCGTCAGGGCCAGCCCCACCAGGATTTCCGCCAAACCCTGCGCCAAAGCCCCGGCCATCATGACGGGCGAGGTTGCCCCCATCATCATGTAAGAGGATATAACAGTGCCCTGCCCCAGCTCCGCCGAGGCCCGCAGACAGCGTAGCGGATTGACCTGATAGGTCAGCGGCGGCGTCAGGTTCACCATATGCAATAGCCGGCACTGGTCGGGCCCGGCGCCCACTGCATCCGCGATATCGCGCAAAGCCACCTCAGAGATGACCGTGCCCATCATCGGCTTGTCTGATAGTTCCATATGCGCTTTCAAAAGTTGCATATGAGGTACGGCAAGCCCACCACCATGGGCAATGCATAGCAGAAAACCGGTGGAATCCATCGCATCCGACTGGTCGCAAAATCGGACCAGATCGCGGTAATCCTGCAGCGTGCCGAGATGTGTCTCACCGGACTTGTCGAGAACTTTAGGCGGCCCGAATACGGGCGCGATAATAGGACGCGAACCGCCGATCTCAACCGACGCAGCATCAGTCTTGCCATGCCAGACGAAGCGGTTCGGAGCTTGAGCAATCAGCTCTCTCAACTGGCTCGCATCCGGATATACCCGTTGACGTTCGCATCGCGCACCGATTGAGCGAAACGCATCAAGGCTTGCACTATCCTCCTGCAACTCAACACCGATTTCCGACAATATCTGGGCGGCCTGCGCTTCAATGGCCACAAGCGCTGTTTCATCCAGAAGCGCATATTTCCTGGGCATTATCGATCCGATTCACGTCGGCGTTAAGCATATCAATAATGTTAAAATTTGTGTTTTGATCTGGGTTTGCTTCGACGAAAGCGACACGCTTTAATATGCAACGACGTAAGACAACTCGAAAAAAGAAAAACGCCGCCCGGTACAGGCGGCATTTCTGTAAATGAAGGTATAGGTTAGATTAAGCGGCTTTGGATCCAAGCGCTTTCCAACCGCCCCAGACGATCATCGCCGCCAAAACAGCCTTGATCGTATCGCCAATTAAGAATGGTGACATCCAACCGGACCAAAGCTGTGCCCAGGTTTTGCCAAGAAAGGCAGCAGGCCAAGCAAGACCAGGGATGTAAAGCAACAGAGACACCGCGACTCCGACGGCAATCATAGCGGCCACATTGCGTGTCAGGCCCTTATCGGCGGCCAGACCGGCCAACCATGCCATTGCAACAAAGCCGTAAAGGAACCCAGCCGTCGGACCGGTGAGCGATGGCAGCGAGCCGCCATTGGAAAATACCGGGAAGCCTATGGCCCCATAGGCTAGATATGTCACCAGGGTCGCTGCCGCGAGGCGCGAGCCATAGGTGAAGCCGATCAACAGTACCGCCAGACCTTGCAGCGACATTGGTACAGGCCATCCAACGCTGAGTTGTGCCACAAGCGCGATGAAGATCGATCCGACGAGTACGAGACCAATTTTCTTAACCAGCCCGTCATGGCCAATCAGTGCTCTACTTAAAACAGGTTCACCCATGATGCTGTCCTCTATTGTCAAACCTGCGGCTCTTTTTGTTTGCGCACGCGGCAGAGTCAAGCGATTGGCGCTTGAATTAACGCTCAAGCGATGAGATTTGGGCGGTCATGACGGAGAGCACTGAAAAACTGGCTCTTGTGACCGGCGCTTCGCGTGGTTTGGGCGCCGCGCTGGCCCTTGAGCTAAGCGAGACCCATCACGTGGTTGCTGTGGCCCGGACCACCGGCGCACTTGAAGAGTTGGACGACCGGATCAAAGCCAAAGGTGGCGCGGCCACGCTGGCGCCCATGGACATTGCCAATGAGGCGGCCATGGCGCAGCTCTGCCGATCGATCTATGACCGCTGGGGCACTGTCGATCTCTGGGCGCATACAGCCATACATGCAGCCCCAATTGGCCCGGCTGCGCAAATGGAAGTGAAAGACTTCATCAAAGCTATGGATATCAATGTGACGGCTTTGGCGCGGCTTATTACTTTTGTTGCGCCTCTTCTACGCGAGGATAGCCAGGCGGTATTTTTCGATGATGATTACAATGGCGAGAAGTTCTTTGCCAACTACGGCACCTGCAAAGCCGCACAAATGGCACTCGTTCGCAGTTGGCAGGCGGAGTCTGAGAAAATCGGCCCCAGAGTGCATATTCTAAGCCCCGGCCCCATGGGCACCCACACGCGCGCCCGATTTTACCCGGGCGAAGATCGCAAAACCCTGCCGCATCCCATTTTTGAGGCAAAAAAGCTTCTGCGCGATCTGATCTGACAATTGTACCAAAGCCGCGCTTGCCGAGGCTTGGGCGCAGAGCTACACCGGGACAAGAACAGAGTAGTCGCAGACGGGCAGGATAATGCGGGTATTGATCACCAATGATGATGGAATAGACGCACCAGGCCTTGAGGTGATGCATGAAATTGCTTTGGCCCTGACGGGCTCTGCCGAGCAGGTCTGGACCGTGGCCCCGGCGTCGGAGCAGTCAGGCGTCGGACATTGCATTTCCTTCACCCAGCCGATGATGGTCTCCCAACACGCGGAGCGCCGCTTTGCGGTGCATGGCACACCTGCTGACTGTGTTTTGGCAGCGGTGCATGAGATTATGGCGGGTAACCTGCCTGATCTGGTGCTTGCAGGGGTGAACCGGGGCAATAATTCAGCCGAAAATGCCGCCTATTCGGGCACGGTCGGCGCGGCTATGGAAGGCGCGCTGCAAGGTATACGTTCTATTGCGTTGAGCCAATACTACGGTCCACGCAATCGCGATCTGTCGGATACGTTTGAATCCTCGCGCCAGCATGGGCTGCATACGGTGCAGGCATTGCTGGAGCACGGCACATGGGGCGGCGACGAATACGGTGTGTTCTACAATGTGAATTTCCCACCTGTTCCCGGTGAGGAGGTGCTCGGCATGCGCGCTTGTGCCCAGGGCTACCGTAAGGATGGCTGCTTTGGCGTCAGCGCAACCACATCCCCGTCGGGACGCAAGTTTCTTTGGATCCAAGGATCGGCTCAACAAACTGCCACACGAGCAGGCACAGACACCTACCTTAACCTTGAGGGGTATATCTCTGTCACGCCAATGCGCGCGGACCTCACAGCGCATGATGTACTCGACCCTCTCAAAGCAATCGAAAACCACGCATGAGCGAAGAGGACGAAATCGCCCAACGCAAAATGCAGTTTCTTTTTGCGCTGCGTTCTCGCGGGGTGACAGACAATCGCGTGCTCAGTGCCATGGAAAAGATAGATCGCGGGCCTTTCGTACGCGGCCACTTTGCCGAACGCGCCTATGAGGATACAGCTCTTCCCATCGCCTCTGGCCAGACGATCTCACAGCCCTCCGTCGTAGGTCTGATGACCCAGGCGTTGAAGGTATCTCCCAGGGACAAGGTGCTAGAGGTCGGCACCGGCTCTGGCTATCAAGCCGCGATCCTGAGCCAGTTGGCGCGCCGGGTCTACACCGTTGACCGGCATAAGGGATTGGTGACCGAGGCCAGCGTGATATTTGCCGATCTCAACCTCACAAATATCACTGCTATGACCGCCGATGGCAGCTTTGGCCTACCCGATCAAGCGCCCTTTGATCGCATCCTTCTTACGGCCGCCGCCGAAGATCCGCCGAGCCCGCTCTTGGCGCAATTAAAAATCGGAGGTATTATGGTATTACCGGTTGGACAGTCCGACGCGGTCCAGAGCCTGATAAGAGTGACCAAAACAGAGACAGGCTTGGACTATGATGAGCTCTCACCGGTACGGTTTGTGCCTTTGATAGAGGGTGTGGGATCGGAAGAATAAAAGTGAGACCCGGCAAGGCAGAACCCGGGTAACAGTTTGTGAAAAGCTCCGGCAACAAGGAGCACGATGTGAGGACGAGATGAAATTCACCAAGTATAATGTAACGGGGCGTATCTCGGCTGTATCTTTGCTGATATTGGCTGGTTGCGGTCAACCGCTTGACTTTGACCTACGCGGTGGCGACTCCGGCACAGCCTCCGCTGTGCAAGCGGCAAGCGCACAGCGCCCTATTCCGGATGGGCGCGGCATTATATCCTACCCAAGCTATCAGGTGGCCGTGGCGCAGCGAGGCGATACGGTTGCGAGTGTGGCACAAAGGGTCGGCACAGACGCGCAAGCACTGGCCACGTTTAACGGCCGCGGCACTGACGATACACTGCGCGAAGGTGCGCTCCTCGCGCTGCCCAATAGGGTAGCCGAGCCGGAAGGCGGACCAATCACACCGGGCAATGTGGACATCACATCGCTTGCCGGATCGGCCATTGCGGACGCTGAGAGCACGCAGAGCATTGATCCGCGCACAAGCGTGGCGCAGTCAGGTATCGAGCCTGTTCGACATCAGGTCGAACGCGGTGAAACCGCCTTTACGATCGCGCGCCTCTACAAGGTCACGCCCCGCGCCCTGGCAGATTGGAACGGTCTTGGTGCCGATTTTGCCGTCAATGAAGGGCAATACTTGCTGATACCCGTCGCTTTGCCATCCGCAGCGACGCAAAGCGTGCAGACAACGACTTTGACAACAGAGGCACCTGGCCAGGGCTCTCCTACCCCGCTGCCACCAAGTGCGAGCACGCCTCTTCCTGAAGAAAAGACAGTTGCAGCCGCCGAGCCGGTTGAAGTGCAAACTGCGCCGGATCTTGGTGCCGAAAGCGCGCCAAAGACATCTGAGTCGCGCATGGTCTTCCCTGTGAAAGGCGAGATTATCCGGGAATATTCAAAGGGCAAGAATGACGGAATTGATATTGCCGCAGCCCCCGGAACCTCCGTTGTCGCCGCTGATTCAGGCACCGTTGCCGCGATTACCGAAGACACCAATGGCGTGCCAATTATCGTGATGAAGCATAGCGACAACGTGCTGACGGTTTATTCAAACGTTGGCAACCTTGCGGTCAAGAAAGGCGACTCTGTCAACAAAGGTGGCAAGCTTGCAGAGATACGGGAAGACGGGGCGGCGGCGGTGCATTTCGAAGTCCGCGAGGGCTTTGATAGCGTGGATCCCATTCCGTACCTGAACTGAAGGGTAAAGCCTTTCGCCTTTCATCTAAGGCTTCAGCATAGGGCGAAAGGCGTACAATACATAACTATTGCGCTGCGTTTCGCGACTAGCCGTTATTCAGGTTGATCGCGAAACGTTTCGAGCGCGTCAATTCACGTGCCATTCTCTACAGATAGAAGCGCAGGTAACAGCACGGGTTTTCCCACGTTTGCCTTTGCCTGCACTGGGGTCAAACCCTCGCGCTCTGGCTTATCACTAGGGCCCAAGATCGAATGAGCCAACCCTACCCACTCCAGCAGTTTGATGAACCAGTAGCCAGGGTCGGTCTCGCCCTTTTCGACGCCAAGCCGTGCAGAATGCGGGAATGCATGGTGGTTGGAATGCCAGTTCTCACCGAATGTAATCAGGCCGAGACCTGGCAGGTTATACCCCTGCACCGGCAGGCCCTTGACGAACCAGTTTTGCTGCCCGGTTTTATGTGCGAAGTGACCCACAAGCCAGTGACCAATTAGCGATATTGCAACGCGCATACAAACACCCCAAAGCACGAAGCCAACGCCGCCCGCCAGAAATAACGGCACCGCGAGGAAAAGCTGTTGCGCCATCCAATGACGCTCCATCCACTGATAGACACGATCGTTTGCAATTTCCGGCTCAATTTCAAAGCGTGGCGGGTGTTGCAGATCAAACTTGCAATGCATCTGCCACCAAGCATCGCGCCAAAATCCCGCACCGTGGCTTGGATGTGGCGGGCATACTGACTGTCTTTGATGCCAGTCGCGCATGTCATGCGCTCGGATCATACCAAAGGGTCCGGCCATGCCGACCAGCGTGCCAAGCCAGACAAGCATGTACTCCAACAGTTTTGGCGTCTGGAACGCTTTATGGATAAGCAAACGATGCATGCCGACCGAGTGGCCGGCACAGATTGTTATCGCGGTGGTCGCGAGAAAGACCAGAAACCCTTCCCAACTCGGCGCAAGAGAAACGGCCGCGACGCCGCCTGCGATCATGGAAAATAGCCAAAGCGATTTTGGCGCGTCCCATTTTATTTGACCATTCACAGCGCTTGTGAGTTTTTCGGGGATCACGCGTTCTGTTCTGTATAGGTGCATCTTGTTTCTCCTGGCATGGGGTATTAAAATGATAATGAATTACATATATAACTATTAAGTTAAAAGGTGAAATCTTGTCAAGCGCTGATAAAGTCTTTGAGGCTCTAGCGTCCACGACGCGGCGACGGATATTGGCGTATTTGTCAGAAGGCCCGCTCACCGCTGGTGTCGTTGCAGAGCGTTTCGAGATGTCGCAACCGGCGATTTCCAAACACCTTTCCATCTTGGAAAGTGCTGATTTAATTTGGAAAAAACGCGAAGGTCAGTTTGTGAAATACGGCATGCGCGCCGATAACCTTGGGGGTACGCTTGCGAAATTTATGCAAGAGGTCTGTCCACCTAGCCGAGCGCTCAAATCAGAGCGTCGCGCAGAAAAAGATGACGAATGAAGCACGTTAAACGTCACCGGCTTTCGACGACATGGCATTTTTTCATGCGTGATTCCGGTGTTTGATACCGCATAAGCCCATAAAGGTAATTTGACGCAAGCAAGCAAAAGGCCGCGCAAAATATTTACGCGGCCTAAATGTGCATATGTGGGAATTCTCAGACTTTCCGTCGTCTCGCGGCCATCAGACCACCCACCCCTGCCAAAAGCAGTAGGCCGGAGGCAGGAAGCGGCACAGGTGCGATTTCTCTGATTGAGATGGTAAGAAGATTGAAATTTTTCGGGTCGGCCGTAAAATCAATGAAGCCATCCAGCGTACCGATCTGATTAAACCGGTCTGGCGGAGGCGCAAGGCCAACTCCGGCGAAGTCGTTAATGTCTACGCCTTGGCGAATGAAACCGTCTTCATCCTCACCAGCCGCGATATCAGCTCCCAGAACGAAGGCACCGCCGCCAGAGGCACTTGGATCGTTCACTTCGGTCCCTGCATCGTAGATATCGAGACCTGTCACATCAATATCGATTGGCCCAAGAAAGTCACCAAATTCGTCAAAGAGCTCATAGGCACGTTGGTTGTCATTGCCGATAAAGGTGTCATTCGACGGCAATATCATTGCGAGAAAGGTGAAGAACCTGTTTTCTGTTGGATCGGCAATATCGATTGTTGCTGTTCCAGTGCTGGCGCCGTCTGGGCCGAGACCGGGTGAGAAAATCGGTGTTCCAGGCGTGCTGTTACCAAAAACACCGCCGCCTTGTCCGCCAACTGTGCTAACGCGCTCATTGGCAATCGTGCCGACTTCTGACCCAGGACCAAACCGACCAGTTTCGGCCAGTAGCCGCAGACCATCAGACGCCCTGTCTCCCACGTCAAAAGCGTCGAAGTCGCCATTGTGAAAAGCCGTGTACAACGGCGTGATGAACAGCGGTGTGTCACCATTATGCGTTACAGTTATTTCCAGCGTTGTTGCGCTTGCAGTTGAGGCCATCGTCCCCAACGCCAAAGCGGCAGCAAATGCTGTGCGATTTGAAAACTTCATAGAGTGCTCCCCTTAAACCAAATGCAGTGTGGCAACTCGCCACTCGCGGGACCTAAACACTTTGTGGGATCACTTAAAAATCACGTGTGGTTTAGAAAAAAACACCTATTTCACACGAATTTGTTAATGAATAATTTGCGTGTTTTATCGCAAACTCAGATAGGCTGCATTTGCAGTAACTTAAATATTTACGACCTCTTTCCTCGTTGCTCAAAAAAGAGAACTCGCTGAACGAAAGCTTGCGATTTTTAAATATCGAAACCTTGTCGGCCAGCCAGATCCACAAAGAACTGCCAAGCGACTCGGCCCGAACGAGCGCCCCGCGTTGCCTGCCATTCGATGGCCTCGGCGCGCAGAAGATCAGGGGCGACATCCAAGCCGTGAGCGGCGCAATATCCATTTATCATCGCCAGGTATTCATCCTGTGTGCAGGGATGAAAACCCAACCAAAGCCCAAAACGATCCGAAAGGGAGACTTTCTCCTCAACCGCCTCGCTTGGGTTAATAGCGCTAGAGCGTTCATTCTCGATCATATCGCGCGGCATCAGATGACGACGGTTCGAAGTGGCGTAGAAAACCACATTGTCAGGCCGCCCCTCAATACCACCATCAAGTACTGCCTTCAGTGATTTGTAATGCTGGTCGTCATGGCTAAAGCTGAGGTCATCGCAAAACAGCACAAATCGCGCCTCACTGCCGCGTAAAACGTTGAGTAACCGCCCGACACTCGGCAAGTCCTCGCGTTGCAACTCGACAATTTTCAGGTCGGGATGATCTACGACGACATGGGCGTGCACGGCTTTGACCAAAGAGGATTTGCCCATCCCCCGCGCGCCCCAAAGCAGCGCATTATTAGCAGGCAAACCTTTGGCGAACTGCAGGGTGTTCTGCAAAAGGGTGTCACGCGAGCGATCAATGCCGATGAGAAGGCTCATATCAACACGATTGACCTCCGGGACCGGCTCCAACCGGTCTGGCTCCACATGCCAAACAAAGGCCTGTGCAGCGCTGAATTCGGGGGGCTCCATGGGCGGCGGGCTCATGCGTTCCAGAGCGGCGGCGATGCGCTCTAGCGGGTCACTCACGGTTTTTCCTGATCGGCGACGGCATTATCCTCCAGAGGATCACCCTCGTCATCCTCGTCATCTTCGAACCAAACACCCTCTTCGCGCAACTTGGCCTCGCGTTTCTTTTCAACCTGTTTGACCAATAGGATTGAGACCTCATAGAGCCCGTAGACCACGGTGAAGAGGATCAGCTGCGTGATGACGTCTGGAGGGGTGACCAACGCGGCCAGCACAAGAATGCCGACCATGGCGTATTTGCGAACGCTGCCAAGGCCAACGGCGCTGACCAACCCGGCCTTGCCCATCAAGGTAAGCAGCACAGGCAATTGGAAGCAGATGCCAAAGGCCATGATGAATTTAAGGGTGATGTCGAGAGACTCATTAACTTTTCCAAAGAATGTAATTCGAAGCCCTTCATCCGTTGCTGGGACCACCGCGCCGAAATTGTCAGGTACAGCCGGTAGGTTCGGGTCAGTAACGGTTTTGACGTCCGCCACGACACCCGAGAGAAGATTGGCAAAGATCGAGCTCACATCAGCAAAGCCAAGGAAAAAGGCCATCGCCAGCGGTGTCACAACGAATTGCGCGAACGCCGCACCAAGCAGGAACATAATCGGCGAAGCCAACACGAAAGGCAGGAAGGCAGCCTTCTCGTTTTTATAAAGACCGGGCGCCACGAAACGCCACATCTGATGCGCGATCACCGGGAAAGCCAGAATAAAACCAAACACCATGGAGATGCGAAAGAGCGTAAAGAGGTATTCCTGTGGCGAGGTATATTGGAGCGTCGGTGACGGATCCCCCAGCTCGCGGAGCGTTTCCTCAATCGGCGCAAGCAAGAACTGAAGGATTGGCTCAGCAGCAGCAAACGCCACGATAATCCCAATGAGAAACGCAATGACCGAGCGGATCAGCCGTGTGCGCAACTCCGCCAGATGCTCAATCAGTGGCGCGGAGCTTTCCTCCATTTCATCGCTGTTATCTTGGGTGCTCATGCGCTGTCACCGGTTGATGACTTTGAAGCGGCTTTCTTAGCTGCCGGCTTTTTAGCAGCAGGTTTTTTAGCGTTTGATTTTGTCGTGGTCGATTTAGCTGCTGTGGCTTTTGCCGCAGGTTTCTTGGCCGCGGGCTTTTTCGCTGGTGCGGCTTTGGCCGCCGGTTTTTTAGCGGCGGGCTTCTTAGCCGTGGTTTTCTTTGCTGCAGGTTTCTTGGCTGCTTTCTCCGCAGCCGCCTTCTCTGCTGCAATGCGTTTTTCGGCGTCGTCGGCGGATTTTTCGTGAATCTTCTTGGCCATCTCCTGACGCTCTTCGTCGAACTCCGCGCGTTTTGGCGGATGTCCTGCGAGCGTGTTGGAGGTGAAGCTTTCGGTCGACTTCTTGACCTGATCCATCGCAGTACCGACCGGGTTGGTCGCAGCGCGGATGGTTTTGGTCATGTCATTGACGCCCGCATCATCAGCGGCGTCATTCATGGCGCGGCTAAACTCGCGCGCCATTTGCTTGGCTTTGCCGACAAATTTGCCAACGGCACGAAACATGCCGGGCAAATCCTTTGGTCCTACGACGATCAGCGCGACGATGCCGATCACCATAAGTTCGGTCCAGCCAAGATCGAACATGGCTCAGGCTCAGGCTTTGTCTTTGCCGTCTTCGGGCGTGATGTCCTTGGCCACGTCGGCCGCGTCTGTGGCCTCTTCGATCTCCTTGCCGCCTTCCGCGACACCTTTTTTGAACGAGGTAATGCCCTTGCCAACTTCGCCCATCAGCGACGAGATTTTGCCACGCCCGAAAAGCACGAGCACCACAACAGCAATCAGAAGAATGCCAGGCAAGCCGATATTGTTCAGCATAATGTCTCTCTCCCTACTCCGGGGCCAAGTGTTGGCCCTGCGGGTTTTCGTCCACCGTATCTAAGGCCAAGAGCGCCCGGTTGGAAGGACTTATCGTAACGAATTGCGGCTATTGGCACAAAAATCCAGCGATATCGCACCGTGTTTAGGCAGTCTAGGCGCGCTGTTCGGCATTCCGGCCACGCGCACCAGCGACAACAGCCCCAAAGCCTACTATCAGAACCACGATACAAATCGCGAAGAGTTTTTCATATTTGTGACCCTCAGGCAGGACCGCGGCGACCCATGGCCAGCTTTGTGCAAAATAGGCAAAGGCACCCGCCATGGCGGCGGCAAAACTCACCAGATAGGACCAGATCGGCACACGCCAACCAAGCACGAGACCCGCGACAAGCACCGGTGTCAGGAACAAGCTTGCCGTACCGCTGACCGCCACGGCGTCGAACAGGCTTTTGTTGCCCCAAAGAGTAAGTGCTGCCCCAGCCACCATAAAGATGACCATCACGACGCGACCACCGGCCAACGTTCGGGGGGCAAGGCCAAGCTCTATCACCATGAGTCTCGAGGCACTTGAAAGGGCGGAATCAAGCGTGCTGAGCGCCGAGATCAGGAGCGACAACAGCAACGCCACGTAAACCCAAGCGGGGAACATCTGTGCCCAGGTGCCCAGTAGCTCGCCTTCGTATTCTGCGCCTCGTAAAGACGCTTCAATGCCGAACAAGCCGAAGCCAACAATGCAAAGGAAGGAAATCCAGAAGGCATGCAGGAAGGAATGACGTGTTGTTTTACGATCCGCAAGAAAACCGCGATCCATCATAACGGGATCGTGGATCGGATAGGAGAAAACTTGCAGCAACGCCACCAGGAGCAGAACCTTACCGTTCCATGACCCGCTTGCACCCTCAGCCGTCAAAACAGCTCTAATGTCGAACCCGGACCAAGTGACGAGCGCCACAAATGCAGCCGCAAAAACGATCAGAAAAACCAACATCTGCAGCACGTCACTGCGCAGCGCGGCACTCAACCCGCCCCAAGCGCTATAGGCCAGACCAAACAGCGCCACCAATAGGATCGATCCTTCACGTGCAAAATTTAGTTCTGGAAGGGCCGCGCCAAAGATAAGGCCAACCACCAGAAGGTTTGCGAAAACCTCGGAAAGCAGCCGCAGCGCAATCACTATGTTATAGCATGTGGTCCCTATCGGCCCGATCCGGTCACGCAGCCAGTCCTGAACCGATCCCGCACCCTGATCGCGCAGGCGTCCAACGACATATCCGCCCGTCAGAAACGAGCCGTAGTAGGCCGCATAAGCCAGCACGCCCCAAATGCCGTAGAAATATCCCAATATGGCAGAATTCATCAGGGAGCGGGCAAATATCCATGTCGTCACCTGACTGAGCACAAGCACCCAAAGGCCAGGTGCACGCCCATCTTGCGTGGCCCCGCCAAAGAATCCCTCGGTGGTGGCGCGCCGTGGCGCAACGACGACACTGGCCAATACGATCAGCCCAAAAATTACGATTACTGCAGTGATGCTCATTCCGCCCGGTCCATCCAGAAGATCCTTACGGTCGGGTAACGTTCACAATTAGAAAAGGCCAGCGCCCGTGCGCATTTAAACAAATACGTGATCACAGTTGAGCGCGTAGTTCAAAATCTTCGCCCGCAACGACAACACCGTTCACCTGAAGATCAATACGGTGCGGCCCTGGGTGAAGCTTAAACGTGGTGGCATTGCCCTTGAGCTTATGGACCTTTTCGAGCTGCAGTTTTTGGCCCGCTTTCACATTGCTTTGTTTCAATTTGAATACTTTACGCCCCGGCTTTCCTGATGGTCTGTGAAAGTGGAGTATGTAATCCACCAGTACCGGAAGGTCCTCTGGCGCAGAGAGTGAGGCCTTAAATTCCAAGGTTTTTCCGATGGTCACAGGCTGACTAACAATATCAAGCTTTGCGTCGACATTTATATCGTTTCGATACCCCAAGCGCTGCAAAGCGCCGCTATGTCCTTGCTTGATCAAAGTCCGCAATGCATGGGACGTCATCCAGCCCAATTCTTTTTCGTTTTGTTTGCCCACACCGCGCCACTGATCAAGACGTCCCAAAACCGCATCAGAATTGAATTTAGATATATCATTCAGATGATTAGCAACCGATCTTGTCACAAAACGTGCGCCATCGGCATGTAAAACGTCCAAAAACTCAAGCGGCACCATCGGATCGATGTCCAATTTCTTGGCCCAAGGGAGTGAAGGCCGCGTGCCCTCACTGACCAGGCGACGAACATGATAGTTTTCGTCCGTTGCCCAAACTTTCAAACGCGCCAATGTCTCATCAGGCCAACGGTTCAAAAACGGCCTTATGTAAAACTCCATCGAAAAACGCTGTGTTGCTTCATAAAGTAGATTAAGCGCGCGTTCCCGATGCTCTTCCATGCCGTGTCGAACCGCCAAAATGCCCGGCACAGCGTGAATGAAATGGCCAAAATCATCGTCTGTTCTGCTTGGATCAAGACGAGCAGGCATGGACGCCTCAAGCTGATCGGCCATTTCGAGGAAATCCGCGGACAAATGCGGCTCAAGGCAGTCGGCGATCCAATCGAGCCGCGCCATAAGCTCACGCTCAGCAAAGCCGGATAGAACATCCGCCTGAAAACCAGCGGCGTCAAAACCGGGCACTCCCGCCGATATTTCACCAGCAAGCTCTGCCACTGTCGTTGCGTTGAACAACTGATCCTTTAAAGAGAACCCTTGCGCCATTGCTACATGGTCGAATTGGTCGCGCCGCCATCAAGCAAAATATTCTGCCCAATGATAAAACCAGCATGCTGGCTGCACAGGAATGCGCAAGCCGCCCCAAATTCTTCTATCGTACCATAGCGTCCTGCGGGTATTGTGGCTGCGCGCTGCGCGCGCGCCTCGTCCATGGTTACGCCTTGTGCGTTTACTACAGCTGTGTCGAGCGCATCGGCTCTGTCTGTGGCGTGAATGCCAGGCTGCAGATTGTTGATCACAACACCTTTGCCCGCCACCTGACGGGAGGTTCCGGCGACGTAGCCCGTGAGACCCGCTCGTGCAGAATTCGACAGCCCCAGCACGGGTACCGGCGCTTTCACACTGACAGAAGTAATATTGACCACCCTGCCCCAGCCACGTTCCATCATACCAGGCAACAACGCCTTCATAAGAGCAATCGGCGTCAGCATATTGGCATCCAAGGCAACAATAAAATCATCGCGATCCCAATCACTCCACATGCCGGGAGGCGGACCACCTGCGTTATTGACAAGGATGTCTGCCGCACCGGCTGCCGCAAGAAGCTCTGCTTGTCCGGCCTCAGCAGTGACATCAGTGGCCACAGTCTGCACCTCAACGCCAAAATCAGAGCGGATGGCCTCGGCAGCGGCTTCAAGCGCCTCAGAGCCGCGCGCATTCATCACCAGATCAACACCCGCCTCAGCAAGCGCTCGCGCGCAGCCAAGACCCAAACCCTTTGACGAGGCGCAGACCAGTGCGCGTTTTCCTTTGATGCCAAGATCCATAACCTGTCCTTCTTGCAGCATTTGATTAGATGTAACACCAGCTGGTGAAATTACGCCATAAAATCCCGGTGACGTTGACCGTGTTGCACGCCTATCTTAGGCTTGACCCGTTTTCAACAATACTGTGGACCATCAGGCGAGATGAGCAAAGCCGTTGATATCCCTGCCTATTCTTTGCCTGTCTATGTCGCGCGCGACTTTACAGTGATCAACGGGGCAAACCTCGGCGATGCGGTCTCGTTCGCGACTGAGCTTGATCTTGATGATACCTATGATCTTCGCGTCGGCGCACTCACCGGCAGGCTCTCAGTGCTTGTTGATCCTGAAGGCCATATGCAAATTGCCCCTGACACGCGCTTTGGGACGGTTGGTTCGGCCCTGCACATTGATAGCTGCCTGACCATGATGTCGAGCGACGGTCGCACCACCGAAGTGATCGTGCTGGTCGAGGTTGATGCCGAGGGCGACGCGCTCCAGGTCTATATCCTGCCGTTGGCGGAGTTAAAGCCGCGTATGGGCTATGCGCTCGTTGGTCTCGACACGCAGAACGCGCATCAAAAATTTGCCGAAATGGCCTATGCCTCACTGGCAAGAGGAACCCGGATCGCCACGGCCTCGGGTGCGTTGAAGCCAGTGGAAGAGCTGCGGTCCGGTGACGTTATCCTGACCCGCGATGATGGACCCCAGAAAATTGCTTGGATCGGCCAATCAACTGTTCGTGCCGTTGGCGAGTTTGCCCCAATTCGCATTCAAGCAGGCGCGATGAACAATGAAGCCGACCTACTGCTCAGCCCTGATCACAGATTGTTTGTCTATCAACGCTCCGATGCGGTTGGTGCCGGGCGTAGTGAAATCCTGGTTCGAGCGCGCCACCTTGTGGACGGCGATACGGTGATGCAAGATTCTGGTGGATTTATCGAGTATTACCAGCTGCTCTTCGAGCGTCATCAGATCGTATATGCCGAAGGCATTGCCGTCGAAACCCTGTTTGTAGATCCGCGCACCCGCGCTGCATTACCGGCAGAACTCGGCGCCAGCCTTGGACAGGACAACGCCCCCCATGGCGGGGAGCCTCACGCAGGGTTTGAGATTGATGAGGCGCATGTGAAGCCGGATCTGGCCAAGCTTCTCAAGGACGCTTCCAAGAAGTAATTCACATCGAGTAGAAAAACTCTTCGCGGGTAATCTTGCCATCGGCGACGGTGTAGATACCCACCTCTTCCATATCCATGACATTGCCGGAATGCTTTTCCTTGGCCTGCATTTTGAAAATGACGGCGAATTTGTCATCGCCATGGGGCATCGGATCGCTGATCGAGCCGCCGAGCATCTCCATATTGGCATTCCACCAATCATGCTTGGCATGGATCGCATCGCGCCCCTCAGCCACCCGCGGCATGCCGGTGCCCTCCATGGCAAAGGCCTCGGCCGAAACCGCATCCGGCGCATAAAGCCGATCTAACGTATCCCCCTCCTCGCCCGAACGACACGCGGCGACAAGCTCGTTTGCAATATCCATCAATGACATAATTTTCTCCCAGCAGTTTTATGAGTATGTTCTTGATATGTTCTCATCATGCAAGATTCGATCTGCATCGTCCAGTACAGAATGTTCGATTGCGCAACAACTTGCCTCTTCAGGCGAGCAAGATTATACGCCCGCCCATGCCTGATAGCGCTCATAACCGGCCTGAGCTGCCTCCCGAAATTGCCCGCCGGCGGACGTTTGCGATCATTTCTCATCCGGATGCTGGCAAGACGACGTTAACGGAGAAATTCCTGCTTTATGGCGGGGCGATCCAGATGGCGGGGCAAGTGCGGGCCAAGGGCGAGGCGCGGCGTACGCGCTCTGACTTCATGCAGATGGAGAAGGACCGGGGCATATCTGTCTCCGCCTCGGCAATGTCTTTTGATTTCAAAGACCTGCGGTTTAATCTCGTAGATACGCCCGGCCACTCGGATTTCTCTGAAGATACCTATCGCACGCTTACCGCCGTGGATGCGGCCGTGATGGTGATAGACGGGGCCAAGGGCGTGGAAAGCCAGACGCAAAAGCTCTTTGAGGTCTGCCGGTTGCGCGATCTGCCGATCCTGACCTTTTGCAACAAGATGGACCGCGAGAGCCGCGACACGTTCGAGATCATCGACGAAATTCAGGAAATGCTGGCCATTGATGTGACGCCTGCAAGCTGGCCCATCGGTCAGGGGCGCGATTTTATAGGCTGTTACGATATGCTGCACGACCGGCTGGAGCTGATGGATCGGGCGGACCGCAACAAAGTGGCCGAGACCGTGGCGATTGACGGCCTCGATGATCCGAAACTGGCCGAGCATGTGCCAGCAGAGCTGATCGATAAGCTGCGCGAAGATGTGGAAATGGCCCGCGAGCTGTTGCCTGCGCTCAATCCGCAATCGGTGCTGGAGGGGCATATGACGCCGATCTGGTTTGGCTCGGCGATCAATTCCTTTGGCGTCAAAGAGCTGATGGAAGGCATCGGCCTTTATGGCCCGCAGCCGCAGCCGCAATCAGCCGAGCCGCGCCAGATCGCTCCGGAAGAAGGCAAGGTGGCCGGATTTGTCTTTAAAGTGCAGGCCAATATGGACCCCAAACACCGCGACCGCGTGGCCTTTCTGCGTATGGCGAGCGGGCATTTCAAACGCGGGATGAAGCTCACCCATGTGCGCTCGAAAAAGCCCATGGCCGTGTCGAACCCGGTGCTGTTTCTGGCGGCCGACCGAGAACTTGCTGAAGAGGCCTGGGCCGGAGATATCATCGGCATCCCCAACCACGGGCAATTGCGCATAGGTGACACGCTGACCGAGGGTGAGGCGCTGCGCGTGACTGGCATCCCGTCCTTTGCGCCGGAGCTTTTGCAGAATGTGCGGGCGGGCGATCCGCTTAAGGCCAAGCATCTTGAGAAGGCATTAATGCAATTTGCCGAGGAAGGCGCCGCCAAGGTGTTCAAACCGACGTTGGGATCTGGCTTTATCGTGGGTGTTGTCGGCCAGTTGCAGTTTGAGGTGCTGGGCAGCCGGATTGAGTTGGAGTATGGCCTGCCAGTCCGGTTTGAGGGGTCACAATTCACTTCGGCGCGTTGGGCCCACGGGCCGCAGGAGGCGGTGGAGAAATTCGCCGACACCAACAAACAGCACATCGCGCACGATCATGACGGCGACATCGTCTATCTCACGCGCATGCAATGGGATATCGACCGGATAGAGCGGGATCACCCGGATGTGACGCTTTCGGCGACGAAAGAAATGATGGTTTAAGGTCCCAGGCCCGCGCGGAATCAAGGCGAAGCCGCCGCGCCATCGCCGTGCCTCCCAGATGGCTCGGCGATTTGGTTCACAAAAGCGCATCGCTCTGCGGTCTTGCGGGTTGGCTTAGATAAAGCGTCTCAGAATACACATCGGATCGCCGATCCGAGGCCCGACGATGGCGCGTCTACAGTATTAAGCAACCCCTCTAAAAAGCCGCTTCAACGCCCCGAACTGGCTCACCACAACCCCCGTAAGGATCATCGCCAAACCAAGTAACAAGCTCGGGGGCAAGGCCTCGCTCAAAACCGCCGCACCAAGCACAACGGACCAGATCGGCACCTGATAATTGACCAGACTGAGGAAAACCGGCCCGGCATCGCGGATCACCTGCACCAGCAAAATCTGCGCCACGCCGGTGGGCAAAAGCCCGAGGTAAAGCAACGCCCAGAGGCTCGGCCCACCTAATACACCCGGCAGGCCTTCGACCCAAATCGCATAGGGCGTGAAGAGCACCGCCGCGACCACCAGGACCGCCGCCGCCAAGGCAATCGGGTTCACGGGCGGACAAAGCCGGGTGAATATCCCGCCAATCGCGTAACACGCCGCCGCCGCGACACAAGCCACCCTAGCCAGTAATTCAAAATCCTGCCCGGTGCTGGACAATGCCCCTGGCCCGATCAAGACGATCACGCCAGCCGTGCCCACGCAAAACCCAATAAGACGGCGCACGCTCATGCTCTCACCGGGCACAAAGACATGCGACAGTGGCAGGATCATCAGCGGTACAACCGCCATGCAAACCCCGGCAAAACCGGACGCCACGATCTGTTGGCTCCAGGTCAGTAAAACAAACGGGATTGCATTCGACAACAACGCCATGGCGAGGATGAAAAGCCAGAGCTTCCCTGCCCCATCGCCCGTGACACGCGGCAATCCAGCGCCCAAAGCAAAGGCCAAAAAAACGAGGAACAACGCTCCAAGAGCAAGCCGCGCCGCAACAATCGTCAGGGGGCCGACACCCATCAAAGCGACGCTCACAAACATAAACGACGCCCCCCAGATAACGCCGAGCAGCACGAGCTTTAACCAATTGATCGGCGAGATATCAGTCATCAAAAATCCGGGGTTCAAAAAGAAAGGGCGCCCACGCCGGACGCCCTTACCGACTTCAATTGCCCGTAGATCAGTTCTTTTCCTGATCCACAAGCTTGCCTGCAGAAATCCACGGCATCATCGCGCGGAGTTTCTCGCCCACCTCTTCTATCTGGTGTGCATCATTCATACGGCGCGTTCCTTTAAAGAACGGTTGACCTGCGGCATTTTCCTGCATGAAGTCGCGAACAAATTTACCGGTTTGAATGTCGCGCAAGATGCGTTTCATCTCAGCTTTTGTCTGATCATACGGCAACACGCGCGGGCCAGAGACATATTCCCCATATTCCGCAGTGTTGGAGATCGAGTAATTCATGTTGGCGATGCCACCTTCGTAGATCAGATCGACGATCAGCTTCACTTCGTGCAAACATTCGAAATAGGCCATTTCAGGCGCGTAGCCGGCCTCAACCAGTGTCTCAAAGCCCATCCGGATCAGCTCGACCAGACCACCGCAAAGCACGGCCTGTTCGCCGAAGAGGTCGGTTTCGCACTCCTCGCGGAAATTGGTCTCGATGATACCCGAACGCCCGCCACCGATGGCAGAACAGTAGCTAAGACCAATCTCAAGCGCTTTGCCCGACGCGTCGTTGTTCACCGCAACAAGGCAGGGCACACCGCCGCCTTTGACATACTCACCGCGCACAGTGTGACCAGGACCTTTTGGGGCCATCATAATCACGTCGACGTCCTTGGGGGCCTCGATCAGGCCGAAATGCACGTTGAGCCCGTGGGCAAACGCAATGGCCGAACCCGGACGCAGATTATCTTTGACGTATTTGTTGTATGTCTCGGCCTGAAGCTCATCAGGCATGGTGAACATGATAACGTCAGCCCAAGCGGCGGCCTCGGCAATGCCCATCACGTGCAGTCCTTCGGCCTCGGCCTTCTTGGCGCTACCAGAACTCTCACGCAGAGCCACGGCGAGGTTTTTCGCACCGCTGTCGCGCAGGTTCAGCACGTGGGCGTGGCCCTGGCTGCCATAGCCCAGCATCGCCACTTTCTTGTCTTTGATCAGGTTAATATCGCAATCACGATCATAATATACGCGCATGTCATCCTCCTATGCGTTTGGACGCAACATGCCGCATAGCTTTCATGAACAGCTTACGAAATAAGCTTGATATTTCACTTTTCTGAAGTATTCATGCGAATATTTAGTTTAAATCGGTATTTTCATGCTTGACGACACTGACCGCCGCATTCTGCGTCAATACCAACATGAACCCGGGCTTAGCACCGCTGAACTGGCTGAGGTAAGCTCGGTCCCGACGGCCACCTGTGCACGGCGGTTAGAGAAAATGACCGGTGCGGACGTGCTACAAGGCAATCACGCAGTGATCGATTGGCGCGCCCTTGGTTATGAGGTCGAGGTTTCGCTGCGCATCACACTCGATAAGACCAATCCCCGCGCCTTTGACGAATTTTCAGATAATGCGAGAAACATCCCGGAAGTCATTGAAATTCAGACATTCCTTGGCCGCGTTGACACCCGTCTTTCGGTCATCGCTCGCGATATGGCGCATTACCAAGAAATATATCGCGACGCGATCCTCACCCTGCCCCATATCGCCGATATCGAGGCGCTGATGCTGGTCGCGCGCATCAAGACCGATGAGGTTCTGCCCCTATGATCGAGCTCGATACAACAGATCGCGCCATCCTCCGCGCGCTTGTGCAGGATGCGACTCAGTCGGCGGGCGCTCTTGGTCGCACGCTCGGCCTTTCTCAACCGGCCACATGGAGACGCATCAAAAGACTGCGCGACGAGG
Organism: Pseudomonadota bacterium; assembly: GCA_038531775.1. GTDB lineage: Bacteria > Pseudomonadota > Alphaproteobacteria > Rhodobacterales > Rhodobacteraceae > Roseovarius. The sequence continues at coordinate 200,061 of JBCBBI010000004.1, forward strand.
GTGTTGTGAAAACTCAAAGGCTTGAGCTTAATAAGGAAAAACTGGGTTTTGGCGTCACCGTGTTTCTTGGCATCAAGCTTGCCACCAAGGGGCGCGTCAGCCTGCAGGATTTCGAACGCGCCGTGTCAGCAATCCCAGAAGTGCAAACCGTTGAGCATGTGTTGGGGCTTTATGATTACCGGCTGCGCGTGGTTGCGCGCGACATATCGGATTTTGAGAGGGTCCTAAGGCGACGGATCATGACCCTGCCAGGCGTGGCCGATGTCGAGGCCAATGTGCTGCTTTCCGAAGAGAAACTTCCGGGGCCAATCGGTTAAATTTTCGCATTCATGCGGCGCATTTAGAAAGACTATTGGCGCAAACGCCTGCATATTTGTCCAATCACCTCTGGTACAAGTGGATAAGCCAAAATCAAGGAGCTGCCCCATGAACGCGCTATTGCCCAATATCGACCCAGACGGCCTGCTGGAATATTCCGTGGTTTTCACCGACCGCTCTCTGAATCATATGAGTCAATCCTTTCAAGGCGTTATGAACGATATCTCGTCCATGCTGAAAGACGTCTACAAAGCCGATGGTGTGGCGCTCGTGCCAGGTGGTGGCACCTATGGGATGGAGGCCGTAGCGCGGCAGTTTGGGACCGGCGCACATGCTTTGATCGTGCGCAACGGTTGGTTCTCTTTCCGCTGGACGCAGATTTTCGAGGCGGGAGGCTTTGCCGGTGACACAACCGTTTGTATGGCGCGTCAGACGGGCAATGGCGTGCAAGCGCCTTTCACCCCTGCCCCAATTGAGGATGTCACGGCCAAAATCCGGGAGACTAAGCCGGATGTGGTCTTTGCCCCACATGTGGAAACCTCTGCCGGTGTCATCCTGCCCGATCAGTATGTTACTGCCCTGGCAAATGCGGCCCATGAGGTTGGCGCGTTGATGGTTCTCGATTGTATCGCTTCGGGCTGTGCCTGGGTGGATATGCGCGCCACGGGCGTTGATGTGCTGATCTCAGCGCCGCAAAAAGGCTGGTCCGCGTCGCCTTGTGCAGGATTGGTAATGATGTCCGATCGCGCTCTAGAGCGCCTTGAGAGCACCGCATCCAACAGCTTTGCCGTGGACCTAAAGAAATGGCACGGCATCATGCAAACCTATGAAAATGGTGGTCACGCCTATCACGCGACGATGCCAACCGATGCATTGCGCGCCTTCCGCGATACAATGCTGGAAACACGCGAGTTTGGCTTTGAGAAGCTTCGCGATGCGCAATGGACCCTGGGCAACGGCGTACGCGCAATGCTTGCCGATAAAAGTGTTGTCTCCGTGGCAGCCCCTGGTTTTGGCGCCCCTGGTGTGGTGGTGAGTTACACCGATGACCCGGAAATCCAGAACGGTAAGAAATTCGCCGCCGAAGGTATGCAAATCGCGGCCGGTGTGCCTTTGCAATGCAATGAGCCGGATGGATTCATGACGTTCCGGCTGGGTCTGTTTGGTCTCGATAAGCTTTACGACACCGATGCAGCCCTCGAACGGTTAAAGTCTGTGTTCGACAAGGTTCTCTAAGCGCGGCGCAAAAGTCTTTTGAAGACTTTTGGCAAATCTTTTTCAAAAAGATTTAACGAGTCTAGCCCCGCGCGCCGAGGCCCATCTGCATCAGTGTTTTGCGCACTGGTGTCATGGCGTAAAGCGCCTCGATGCCCATAGCGCGCGCGTCTCTGAGCAGTGGCGCAGACGCCATTGAGGTTCGGTTCAGCAGGTTAATCCCCTGCACCCGAGCCGTTATTTCCCAATGTCGCGCGCGGTTATAAGCCATCAGCATCTCGGAATTACCGAGCCCCTCATAGGACCTCTCAGCCAGTTCCAGCAGCAGATGCAAGTCGCCAAGGCTCATATTGAGCCCCTGCGCGCCAATTGGCGGCACCACATGCGCGGCCTCCGCAACGAGCGCCACGCGTTCTGCATACATTCGTTCCGCCAATTGACTGATGATGGGCCAGACCGTGCGCCGCGAGGCCAGTTTGAGCGAGCCGAGCACACCGCATGAGCGTGTGTTCATCTCCGCTTCAAATTCAGCCTCGTCCAAATCGGCAATTCGCGTCGCCTCTGCCGCCGTTTCCATCCATACGATGGCGGAGGATGGTTTGCCCTTATAATCGGGCAGCGGCACCAATGTGAAAGGACCACCGGTGCGATGGATCTCGGTCGAGATATTCTCGTGCGGCACATCATGGGTGACAGCAAAACTAAGCGCTTTCTGCCCGTACCGCGTGGTCCGCACCGCTACGCCCGCACTCTGCCGAATGAAGGAATTCCGCCCGTCAGCGGCAATCACCAAGCGAGCCCGCAGACGTGTGCCATCGGACAGCCCGACGCGCGCCTCGCCTTCTCGCGTGAAAAGGGATGTGGCCCCGGTACCTGGACGGAAATCAACCCGGGGCTGCGATTTCAGATGCTCGACCAGAGCATAGCGCAAATGCCAATTCGGAACGTTCCAACCAAAGGGTTTTTCAGAAATATCGGAGGCGTCAAAATCCTTGGTCACCCGTGGCTCTGGCACCCGGCCACCTGCATCAACGATCCGCATGATCTGTAGCTCAGCAGCCTCAGAAGATAACGCGGCCCATATACCAGCCTTTTCGAGTAACGCTTGGGCAGGCTGAAGGATTGCCGTTGTGCGCAGATCAGCACCATCGGCGTCGCGTTTGGTTACGGGAGGAGCAGGGTCGACGCAAACTGTGTGATAGCCGGCACCGCCAAAAAGCGCCGCCGCCGACAAACCCGCAACCCCGCCGCCGCAAACGATGATATCACAGTCAAATGCTGTCATTTCTGCTCTCTTTACCCGCTCGGTATACATCTAAACACCGGGGCCATTTTGCCAAGTGACAGCCTGTCACATCAGCGCTTGCAAAAACCAGGCTAAATCCTCGGTGTGGTGGTCAATATAAGTCATCTCAGATTGCGCAGGGGCCACATGCACGGTTCTCATTCCCATCGCATGAGGCTGTTCCAGGTTACGCGCCTCATCCTCAAACATCGCGGCGCCCCCCGGATGTAGACCGTCACGCGCAAACACGGCTTCAAACGCCGCGCGGCGCGGTTTGGGTTGGTAATCCGCATGCTCAACCCCGTAGATCGCATCGAATAGCCCGCTTAACCCTCTTCGTTCAGCCACCTGCGCGGCATAGGGCGCACTGCCATTGGTATAGATAATCTTTCGCCCCGGCAGGGCAGCAATTGATGCGGCCAGGTTTGGATCAGGCTGAAGCGCATCAAATGAGATGTCATGCACGTCAATCAGATAAGGATCAGGATCAACCCCATGCTGCTCCATCAGGCCTGCCAATGTTGTGCCATGCGCACGAAAATACTCCACGCGCAACCTATCTGCGGTGTCCCGACTTACGCGCAATTCGCGCATCACAAAGCGTGTCATACGCTCCTCAATCTGGTCAAACAGGCGTACTTTTGGCGGGTAAAGCGTGTTATCAAGGTCAAAAACCCAAGTATCTACATGCTCGAAACCAACAATTTTTTTAGGCTTTTCAGTCACTCAAGTCCCTTTTAGCGGTTTGTATTTGACGCGGGAGTGCGCACAGTTGATACTTTTGCATACAACACCATACCGAAACTGCGGCCAGGTCCTCGTAGCAGCGCACCGAACAGAGGAGATACTAAAATCCCTGCTCAAACAAAAGATGCATATGCACTTGTGCTAGATGCAATTGAAGATGGCGACTTCAAGCCGGGAGACCGCCTGGTCGAGAGCGATCTCGCGGAACGTTTCGGGGTGTCGCGCACGCCTATTCGCGAAGCGCTGCAACGGCTCGAAACGCAATCATTACTAAGTCGCGATGGCCGTAGCCTGATTGTAGCCTCTCTAGATCATAATCAGCTCGCTGAACTTTATATCGTACGGGCTGAGCTTGAGGGCCTAGCGGCCAATTTGGCGGCGCGCCGCGCCACCGATGAAGAAGTGCGCGTGCTGCGCGATATGGTCAACGACGACTATCAATGGCTTGATAATCCAAATGCCATGTCGCAGGCCAATCGGCGCTTTCACAAACAAATCCATCTCGCATCGCACAATCGCTTTCTCGTGCAACAGCTTGATCTGCTCTATCGATCTATGGCTTTGATGGCGACCACAACGCTTGCTGCAGTTGGCCGCCCGCAGGATGCTCTTGCAGAGCATGATGCAATCGTCACCGCGATTGAAAATGCCAATAGCGAAGCCGCCGGTGAGGCGCTTAAGTCTCACATTTCGAAGGCGTTTGTCACAAGGTTGAAGCTTGATTCAGGGGAAATCAGCGCCATCCCCTAAAAGACCGTCGGTTTCAGTGCGGCGGATCGGCGGCGGCACGGTTGCTAGCGACAGCCCGTGTTTTGTTTTGTCCCAAAAGAACGGGTTTACCACCAACTCATAAAGCGCTTTGTATGCGGCAATTGCGCCAAGAGGCAGATAGAAATGCATCGTCGGCACCCAAGGCATTAGATGGCGATGTTTTTGGCCCCATACGGCTACGGCGAAAATCGTCATGTTTATCACTTCGATTGTCAAAAACAGCGCCGCGAGCCCCACGATAAAGGCGCGTGGAAGGACCGCCTCTAGCGGATGAGATTGACCCAGAAAAACAAGCCAGAAGGATAGCAAGACCGGGGCCAGCAAAACCTGCGAAACCGCCGCCACGAAATGCGCCTGAAAGCCCCAGAATTTCCAAGCGCCAAGCTGACGGTAGAGCAAACGGGGCTGTTTCATATGCACCAGATAAGTGGTCATGTATCCTTTGAGCCAACGCGAGCGCTGTTTGATCCAGGCCCATGGACGGCAATTGGCCTCTTCATCCGTTACCGTCTCGATCATCTCCGTTCGGAAACCATGACGCGCGAGACGAAATCCCAAATCCGCATCCTCTGTGACATTATGCGCGTCCCATCCACCAAGCTCCTCCAAGGCGCTGCGGCGGAAGAAAAGCGTTGTTCCGCCAAGCGGAATAGCAAACCCAAGCCGCGCCATGCCCGGCATCAAAAGGCGGAACCACGCCGCGTATTCCATTGTAAAACAACGCGAAAACCAGTTCTGGTCAGGATTGTAGTAATCAAGGATGCCTTGCAGACAGACCACATCATCGGGCACCTGCTGAAACCGGCGCGCGATGCGGGTGATCTGATCGGGTCCGGGTGCGTCCTCGGCGTCATAGATCCCGACAATATCGCCAGTACAAAAATCCAGCGCGTAATTCATCGCGCGCGGTTTGGTCCGAGGCTGCCCATCCGGGACAACAACCACACGGATCCACGACGGCAGATCAATCTGCGCAAGTGTGCGCCGGGTAAGCTCGTCTTCTTCCTCAAGCACCAGCAGCACGTCGAGCAGGCATTTAGGATAGGTCAGCTGCGTCAGCCGGGCGATAAGCGCATGGGCAACTTCGGTTTCACGAAACATCGGAACCAGCACGGAAACCCGTGGGAGCGGCGCACTCTGCTCCTGCGGTGGTTTTTCTTCGCTGGCATCGGCCTCCGCTAGGCGGGTGATGAAAGCAGCGGTTTTGAGCATTGCCGTGACAATCAGGGTGAAAGCGGCCCAAGCCGCAAGCACAAGCAGGACCATTAACGGATAAAGCATTGATATTGTGGCTAAAGCGCAAATAGAAAGCGCAACGACGGCGAGCCGCCTACCGTGATTGGCAGCCCATGTGCGGCAACTTTCCAAAGGCGGAACGCGGGCACAGGCCGTTTCTGTCAAAGCCTCACGATGCAGTTCCGCCACCCGCGCTTGCACGTGATCTCGGTGACCTACAAGAATTCTGAACCACTTCAATGCCTGAGGCATAAAGGCAAATGCCTCATCAAGCCGATTGGGGTCCCCGGTCAACAAGGCAGGCGAACCATCACGATCCGTCACGGGCAGGAAAGAAAGCTGCATCAGCGTTTGCGGCGCAATCTCTACCGGGAAATGCGAAAAAGAGTTGATATCCTCTTCGGATACACTTCGCGTGCCAAGTATCCGCGCATGGGCCTCCAAGATATCGGTTTCAGAAACAAGCTTTTCGGCCAGCAGAATTCGATCAATCGAAGTGTCGCAATTGCGCGCCACATGCCGCGCAAGTGCTGCATCTTTCACACTGATCAAACCACGCGCAACGAGTTCCGTATCCAACGCGCCTGGCGCAGGGGCGAACTCCGCGCCCTGCGGGCCCATTTGCCGCAGTTCTGTTATACCCATAACGTACCACCTTGCCCTGTCGACATGCGCGAAGCTGTAAAAACAAGGTTAAGAAGCGGTAAACATTTCCTTAAATTTACCAAAAATTTCGTTTTTCACCCGTTCCCGTCCTTTGGTTTTTCTGACGGCAAAATTTTCCCTTACCTACGCTCAGGCCTTCCGTTCGGTGACCGCAGACCGAATGTCAGGGATTCTGGACGAAGCGCCAATTCGCAGGATTTATCCCAATTACAATTTCAAACACTTTGACAGGCTGAAAAAGCAACGCCGCGCACTCCCCTGAAGATGGGTTTTAGCTCCTTGCTTTCGCTGCTAAACTGACAGCTGAATGAACACCGCAGCTACAGCTCCGTTTTCGACGGTCTCAAGCCAATTCATCCAGGATTGGCTTGTCTCGCTTAAGGCACTGTCAACAGAAGCCCATTTCAACTCTTTGCTTGAGCGTTCCGATTTGCCAATTGGAGAAGATCCGCCACAAGGACGGGTGACGCTGGATCAGATCGTTCGCCTGTACCAATTGGCTGCGGTTGAAACGGAGGATGAGATGATGGGGTTATGGTCTCGACCGATCCGTCCGCGCGCGCTCCAGCATCTGTTAACGTCAGTGCGCGAATCTGCATCCTTGTCCTCAGCGCTCTATCGTTTTTCAACCTTTTGGAACCTCCTACTCGACGATTATTATTTTGAACTGATCGACAGTGACGAAATGCGCGTGCTTTGCTTAAAGCCCAGGACCGATGGCCCTCCACAACGGTTTGGACATATGCTGATCCTTAAACTGGCACACGGAATATTGTCTTGGCTGGCTCGTCGGGAAGTGCCAATGAAAGCTGTTGAATTCTCTTTTGCGCGCCCACCTTTTGATGAGGACTATCCCGTTGTCTTTCCCGCACCGGTGCGGTTCTCGGCGGCTGCGACGGCGATTTACTTTGATGCCAAAACTCTCGGGCCAGTGCAGACCCGTAGCACAGATGATCTAGACCGCTTCCTGGAGAATGCCCCACGCGACTGGATCTTCACGCGATCGCAAGAACACACCCAGTCTTTGCGCGTTCGGGCCTATTTGAACCAATCAACTTGGAAAGAGGCGACTCTTGTTGACGCGGCCGACGCGCTTCATATGACACCACGAACTTTGATCCGGAGGCTGGATGCAGACGGGACATCCTTTCAGGCAATCAAAGACGGTTTGCGACGAGACATTGCAATTCGACGTCTACAAGTCGACAACCTGAGCATTGAAGCGATTGCGCAGGATGTTGGCTTTTCCTCGGCAGCAAGTTTCCACAAAGCTTTTCATAGATGGACAGGTGCAACCCCCAGCTCGTATCGCTGGCGGAATATGAAATCTACGTAAATCTGTCACTTTTGGACAATCTACTGTCAGTCCGCGAGATGGAAATATTGCGGTCCCTACTGCTATTTAAGAAAAATCTTGACGTACAGAGCACATGACCATTTGGCGTTGCCAATTTCTTTTGGCGCGATGGGAGAATTGTGCGCCTCTTGAAGGAACAGAACAATGGCATCTAAGCTAGAAAAAATACTCGCCGCTGCCCACGACCACGCTCGCGATGTAATCACGCCAAATGTTGATAAGTGGAACGCTGATAAAGCTTGGCCGCGCGCAGCATCTGACAAAGCAGGTGAGATGGGTCTGACAGGTATCTACGCTCCAGAGGAATGGGGCGGACAAGGGTTGTCACTGGCCGAAGGCATTCAAGTTTATGAGCAACTGGGTTTGGGTGATGGAGCGTATGCTTTTGCTTTATCAATGCATAACATTTGCACCTTTGCAGGCTGCGGATACGGAACCGACGCTTTCAAACAGCAATGGGCCCGTGACCTGATCTCAGGACGAAAGCTTGCGAATTTTGCTCTGACCGAACCACAGTCAGGGTCTGATCCAATGAAAATGTACACCAGAGCAACGATAAATGGTGACGGCACTTGGACAATCAATGGTGCCAAAGCATGGGTAAGTTTGGCAACCGAAGCCGATATCTATTTCACGGTCGTCAAAACCAGCGATGCACCTGGCCATAAGGACATGGCAATGATCGCAATCCCGGCCGACGCACCAGGTATCAGCTTTGGTCCTATCTATGACACGCCATCCTATAATTTCTTGCCGATGTCCGAGATGTATCTGGACGACGTGGTGGTCAGTGACCAAAACATCATCCTCCCCATCGGCCAGGGCTTTCAAGGTTCGCTCATGGCAATAGACATTGCTCGCGTTTCCATTGCGTCGGGTTGCTGTGGCCTGATGCAGGCCGCACTTGATACCGCTCTGTCCTATTCAAAAAACCGCCGTATGTTCAGCGGCAAGAACCTGGAGCTGGACGGTATACAATGGATGCTCGGAGAGGTGGCGACTGATCTTGAAGCGTCTAAACTGCTCTACCGCAAAGCTGCCGAAGCTCTGGGAACTCCTGAGGGTCCTCTCATGGCAGCTCACGCAAAGCGCTTTGTTCCGGATGCTGCTTTAAAAGCAGCGAACACTTGCACACAAGTTTTGGGCGGCATGGGTCTGTTGCAACCCTACGGCCTGGACCGGCTGTCGCGTCTGGCCCAAATGCTACGGATCGTAGACGGCACAACAGAAATCAGCCGCGTTGTCATCGGGCGTGCGCTGCAAAAACGTGCGGTTGATTTGCCTGATCTGCCGGTTCCCAAAGGCTATGGCGAAACTGAAGACCAGACTGCCACAATGGCCGCTGAGTAATGCGATTTTTCAGTGATTGCTTAACCCTTTGATATCATCTGGTCGCAGCAAAATACCGAAAGCGTCGAATATAGGTTACGCAGGTTAAGATCAATACGTGGACAATACATTCGCTACGCACAGCGTTTGTCGTTGAGAATATCGGCGTCAAGTGCTGTGCGGCTCATTTCCCACAGTGCAGCATCGGTAGCTTTGGGTTTGCAACACATTTTTCAGCCGCAGCGTGATTGTAGTGGCTGCAACGGGGGCCGAGCCTCAAAAGACTAAATTTGCGCTAAAAGAAGGCGCTAGGCCCGTTCGGCCATCGATGCCGCAAATCGCTCGAACAGATAAAAGCTGTCTTGTGGGCCTGGGCTGGCTTCTGGGTGGTGCTGGACAGAGAAAACCGGTTTCTCTTTGACCCTAATACCGCAGTTGGAGCCATCAAATAACGACACATGGGTCTCTTGCACGCCGTCCGGCAGCGTGCTGCTATCGACCGCAAAGCCGTGGTTCATCGACGTGATCTCGACCTTGCCGGTCTCGATCTCTTTCACCGGGTGATTGGCGCCGTGGTGACCGTGGTTCATCTTGATCGTGTTGGCCCCAAGCGCAAGCGCCAGCATCTGGTGACCAAGACAAATGCCAAAAACCGGCACATCCGCATTCAAAACCCCTTGGATCATCGGAACGGCGTATTCACCTGTCGCGGCCGGATCACCCGGACCATTAGAGAGGAACACGCCGTCAGGGTTCTGTGCCAGCACATCTTCCGCCGTTGAGGTCGCGGGCATCACCGTTACCTCGCAGCCCGCACTCGCCAGACAACGCAGGATATTGCGTTTTGCACCATAATCGATGGCTACAACCTTATGCTTGGCGTGTTGCTGTTTGGCATATCCTTCGGGCCAGGCCCACCGAGTTTCGTCCCAGCGATAGGATTGCGCGCAGCTCACCGTCTTTGCCAGATCCATGCCTTCCAGGCCTGCAAATGCCCGCGCTTTCTTGACCAAGGCCACGGCGTCAAATTTGCCGTCTGCAGAATGCACCAGCGCCACATGCGGCGCGCCTTGTTGACGGATCGCGCGGGTCAAACGCCGCGTGTCAACGCCACCAATGGCCACCCTGCCGCGTCGGGCGAGCCAATCGCTCAACCGCTCGGTCGAGCGCCAGTTGCTGGGCTCTGTCGGATCCCATTTCACCACCATACCCTCAGCCACCGGATCGGCGGTCTCATCATCATCGGGGTTTACGCCAACATTTCCAATATGTGGAAAAGTAAAGGTAACAACCTGCCCCGCATAACTCGGGTCGGTCATGATCTCCTGATAGCCTGTCATCGCCGTGTTAAAGCAAAGCTCAGCCGAAACCTCACCCTCCGCACCGAACCCTCGCCCATAAAAAAGCGATCCGTTGGCCAGCGCGAGACAAGCTGTGGGGTGGGATTCAGGGACGTTTGACATGGGGGAATCTCCGGCAGACAAATTGTCGGGAAACTAGATGTCGTGTCTGGGAGGGTCAAGGGCCACAAGAAAGGAAACTCGCGAAAATTGGCTGACTGCAAAACGCGATTTTGTGATTGCGAAGATAGGTTGAACCCCCCTTCTCTTTGAGATACCAAGCAGACTTGCGAAATGGTTCGGGACACCTATCGAATGAGCTTGAGAAACACGCTGAGCACAGCGCTCAAACAGGCTATGAAAGATAAAGACACGGCACGACTGGCCACTCTTCGGTTGATCAACGCAGCGATCAAAGACCAGGATATCTGCCTGCGCGGCGAAGGAAACGAAGACGGGATCACCGACTCTGATATCCTCGCCATCCTCGGGAAAATGGTAAAACAGCGTCAGGAAAGCTCGCGCGTTTATGAAGAAGGCGGTCGGATTGATTTGGCAGAGCAAGAACGCGGAGAGATCATGATCATCGAGGATTACTTGCCGCGTCAGCTCGGTTCCGAAGAGGTGGATGCCGCAATTGCTGCGGCAATCTCGGAAACCGGTGCTGCGTCAATCCGCGATATGGGCAAGGTGATGGGTGAGCTGAAGCAGAAATACACCGGCCAGATGGATTTCGGCTCGGTTGGCCCACAGGTGAAAGACCGCCTTAACGCGGCAGGGTAAAGCCATCAGCGGTGACGTTTGCGAGCAACAAATCAAAAAAGCTTAATTGAAGTGTTTCTGTGAATACCTTCCAGACGCGGCTAGTCGTCAATAAAATAAAGTATTCTCAGCTACTCAGGCTTGGTTCCGGCAATGCGACGGCACGGAAAGCTTCCAAAAGTTCTGCGTAGAGTGCCTTGCGCTCCTCCTCAGAAAGAAACGCGCCGATTTCTACTTCGCGTCCCATACCGCTCAGCGTCACGTAATTGGGCACCGGGCCGCCAGTTTCGTGCATCTGCACCTTGGCCCAATAGCTCTGGCAATCCCATTCCTGCACAGATCCTCTGGGGTTCATGCGTCGCAGGTGCACCTGTTCTCGGTCAATGGTGAGTTGCTCTTCCAGCCGGCCCTGCTTGTAAGACGCCTCCAAAGCGATCCAGACCGCCACCACCGCGACGCACAAAAACGGCAGCAGCGCCCAAAGGACACCTGTGCCCAAAACGGAGAATAGCGGCAGACTAATCATGCCAGCGGTGATCAGAATGAAAAGCGCAAAGCCCCAACGCGGCAGCGATCTATGCGGCCAGAGGGACAGTTCACGCGCGTCACAGGTCTCAGAATCATCTTTCCACTGATAGGGCATGCGTGGAATGTAACTGATTTGTTGAAAAGTAAAACCGCGGCAATTGGCGCTCTGCAACGAAATATCTGGATCGAACGAACCAAACCCCGGGCCTATCGTACGAAGCAAGACACCACCATGACTTAACTCCTTTGACCGGTCTTTTGGTCAAGCATCGAGCCAGATCGTCACCGGCCCGTCATTGATCAATGATACAGCCATGTCCGCACCAAAGACGCCGTTTTCCACTGCAATCCCCTGCTCTGCCAGCGCATCGGCAAAAAGTTGATAAAGCCGCTTGCCTTCCTCTGGCGGCGCGGCATCCGAAAAACCGGGACGATTGCCCCGGCTGGTATCGGCCGCCAGGGTGAATTGGGACACCACCAGAGCACTGCCTTGGATGTCGATGATCGAGCGGTTCATCTTACCCGCCTCATCTTTGAATATGCGCAGCTTGGCAATTTTTGCGGCCATCTTGCGCGCGGCCTCATCCGTGTCGCCCTGCATGGCGCAGACCAGAATGAGCAAGCCCTGCCCGGACCGGCCAACAACTTCACCCGCCACCGAGACCTGCGCCTCACTCACCCTTTGCAGCAATACGCGCATTCTGGCTTTCCTTTCTAAAAGGGCAGTCGCCCCATGATGAGCCTATGATAACCCAATTGGATTACTCCCATCGGCAATGCTAGAGCATATTTATGGATGCCAAGAGTTTTATCCCCCGAGGTGCCGCAAGCCTGCCTGTTGAATATGACGGGCCACCACGGGATTACTATTTCCTTCTGCTTCCAAAGCTCACCCTGCTGGCCTTTACCTCTGCAATTGAACCGCTGCGCGTGGCCAACCAAATCTCTGGCAAAGCGCTTTATCGTTGGTTTGTGATGACTGAGGATGACGCCTCGGTGCGCTGTTCCTGCGGGGTCGAAATCTCTCCTGACACGAAATTGACCGACTTGCCACGCGATGCTGTGGCTTTTGTTTGCTCTGGTATTGAGCCAGATCGAACAACGTCAGCACCGCATCTACAAAGCTGGATCACCAGGCAGACTGCCCATGGCGCGCGGGTTGGCGGGATTTGCACGGGTGCCTTTGCTCTGGCGCGCGCAGGGCTGCTAGAGGGCAAACGCTTTACATTACACTGGGAAAATCAACCTGCCTTTCGCGAGATATTCCTGGAGTTGGAACCAACGGGCCATCTCTATGAGATTGATGAGGCGCTGCTGACCTGCGGTGGCGGCTCGGCGGCCAGCGACATGATGCTGGAAATCATAGAACGCGATCACGGGCCTGCCCTTGCCGCTATTGTCGCCGATATGTGCCTGCATCGCCGCGCAGGACATCGCAGCGCGCCGCAAAGACCGGTCTATGCAGTAGCTCTGGGAAGCCGAAACCCCCATCTGATCGCAGCGACCGAGCTTATGAATGTCCATATCGAAGAGCCTGTTGAAATCGCCGATGTGGCGCGCGAGGTGGGTCTGTCTCGCCGACAGCTTGAGCGTCTTTTCAAACGCTATCTTTCAGCAACACCGGCGCAGTATTATCTCGATCTGCGGATCAATCGTGCTCATGCGCTGCTTAATGAGACACAACTCAGCATAGCAGAGATCGCCGCCGCTACCGGATTTGCCAGCTCATCGCAACTGGCCCAAAGATTCAAGGCGCGATTTGGCAAAACACCGTCCAATTACCGTAAGTCCTGGACAGGCGTTTGACGCCAGGCGTCGAAAAAATTTCAAAATTTTTGGCAAAAGTCTTTCAAAGACTTTTTGGGCGAGAGGGCGCCCTACGGCGTTTGATCTTGGGTTTTCCTGGCGTTTTGCGGTCGGCCTCGGGGGCTTCAAGCCCCAACTGATCGCGCAGCACGCGCGGCCTAACTTCCTGCACTTCGCCGGGTTTCAGTGGTCCAAGTTGAAATGGGCCATAGGAGGTTCTGATCAAACGGTTCACCTTCATGCCAACCGCTTCCATCGCACGGCGTATCTCGCGGTTCTTGCCTTCCCGGATCGCCACAGTCGCCCAGGCATTGGCGCCGGTTTGGCGATCCAGCGTCACCTGCATCGGCTGAAACCTTTCGCCGTCCATCTCCAGCCCCTGGCGCAGTGGCTCAAACGTGCTTTCATCCGGGCGCCCATTCATCCGCACGCGGTACTTTCGCACCCAGCCGGTTGAGGGCAGCTCAAGCTTGCGCTTTATGCTGCCGTCATTTGTCAAAAGCAAAAGACCTTCCGAGTTCAAATCGAGCCGCCCAACGCTAATCACGCGCGGCAGATCATCGGGTAGCGTCTCAAATATAGTCGCCCGTCCCTGCTCATCCTTCGTGGTTGTGATCAGACCGGTTGGTTTGTGGTAGAGCCAAAGCCGGGGCGGCTCCGGCGCGTCGATAAGCTTACCATCCACCTCGACACGGTCCTTTGGCATGACGTTGAGCGCCGCACGCTCCACGCGCTTGCCATTAAGCTTGACCCGACCAGCCTCGATGAGCCGCTCAGCCTCGCGCCTGCTTACCAGACCGGACCGCGCGATGACCTTGGCGATACGCGCGCCGGGAGGGGTTTTTTGTGCCATGCCTGCCTCCTATCCGATCTGCAGCCCTTGCGAAAGCCACCATGTCAGGGCAATCAGGGCCATGCGATTCAACAGCCATATGAGCGAGGCGCTCGAAGAGGCCCGCGCGGCGGCAGGGCGCGGCGAGGTTCCCGTTGGTGCTGTGATTGCTGATGCGTCAGGTCAGATCGTGGCACGCGCTGGCAACAGGACGCGCGAGTTGAATGACCCAACGGCCCATGCCGAAATTCTGGTAATCAGAGAGGCATGTGCCGCATTTGGTTCAGAAAGATTGACGGGGTATTCCCTGACAGTCACTCTAGAGCCCTGCGCCATGTGCGCCGCAGCCATCGCTGCGGCTCGGATCGCTAGGCTCTACTATGGGGCCGATGATCCGAAATCCGGGGGCGTGGCCCATGGCGCGCGGGTTTTCAGCCATCCGCAAGCGCATCACGCGCCTGAGGTTTATGATGGAATTGCGGCAGATGAATGCGCTGCCTTGCTGACCGATTTCTTTGGGCGCAAGAGAGCCAGAACCTAAAACGAGAACTCCGTCACAAGTTGAACTTCAACCTGGTTAACCATTGCTGTATCCCCCGCAATCCGCGGACCGGATTTTTGCGACCGTAGCCTATTGATGGATTTGCCGAGTTCGATCGCGTCTAAATTTGCGCGACTACACTCTTCGCCGTCATTCCACAGATTTCTAGATGGAGGTCCAGATATCACATAGCTTATAGATCTTTGCGCGATGTCGCTCTGCTCAATGCGCCTGCTGCGGCGTAACGCAACCAAGGATTCCAGAAAAATGTCTACGGTATCCTGAAACTCAAGCTCGAGTGTTTTTTTCTGCTCATCAGTTGCCTCAGGCAGCTCTGCACAACGCCGGGCCGCAAATAACCAATCATGTACGATGTAAACTGGTCCATAGGCCCAAGGCGAGAACCCACGAAAAACCTGGAATTGTCGCGGAATAGAACCGCCATCGGTGTAGAACGCGCCAGGAACAATGATTTCTGCGCCCTCTACGCTTTCATCGCGAATGAATGTTAAAGGCTTCGCCGGGTCCGGCACGTAGATAAATCGCCCTCCGCTGCCCGAAGAATCTGTTGATTGATCCACCCAAAAGACCGCCATTTTTCCAAAGAATTTTGGTTTTTTTGCCTCCGCCTGATCAAAATCCACCTCGGCACAGCCCGCGAAAAGGAAAATCGATATTGGAATCAGAGTCTTAAGACTGAATTTCATGACCGATCTTTTAGTTTTCGATCCTCGCGACGTTTCATCGCGTCCAGCACAACAAAAGAAACCAGCGCCCAAAACCCGCCATTCAAACCCGTTAACAACCACGAGGAATTAACCGCTGGAAAAATCTGAATGCTAAGAAATATTCCCAAAAAAATGATGGCTGCTTGGACGACCGTTTGTTTTTTTGTGAAGGTCATTTCAAAGCTTTGCTCTTATTGCGCGAAATCAAAAACCAAGTTCAACTAAGCTTACTGCATTTTTGAAAATACAAAAAGTCTCATAGTCAAAACCATCAAGAAATCTCAATCGGCACCATCACTTCGGGCTCGATCACGTTCACGCTCGGCAAAGCTTTGACCAACTCATCGGCCGATTGCTCGAGGATCGGGAAGGTTTTGTAATGGCAGGGGATAAGCGTCTTGAAGTTAAAAAACGTCTTGGCCGCGTAGGCCGCGCGGCGCATGTCCATCGTGAAATACCCACCGGCGCATAGAATGCCGATATCGGGCGCGTGCAGGTCGTTCATCACGCCCATATCCGCCATCACATCGGTATCACCGCTGACATAGACCACATGGCCCTCACCTTCGATCATGAAACCGCATTCGGTGCCGGGCACGTTTGGCCCGTCCGGACCGCCAAAACTATTGGAATGAACCGCATGCACCATGGTCACGGCCACTTCGCCCAGCTGTACCGTGCCACCTTTGTTAAATCCCACGGTGGCGACATCGCTTTGCTCCCAATAGCTCATCAAATCAAATTGCCCCACGATTGGCGCATCGAGCTTTTTGCCCAGATCAGGCAAATCGGCGGCATGATCGAAATGCGCATGGGTCAGGAGTATATGGGTGATCCCAGCAGTGGCGGCTTCATGGCTATCCTCGGGCAAAACCGGATTTCCTGTGAGCCACGGATCGATCAACAAAACCTGATCCGCTATTTCTAGGCGAAATGAGCCATGGCCGAGCCAGATGATTTTCATGAGTTTCTCCCTAATATTTTGCCTAGAGCCTAACGAGCGGTCACAAAAAGAAAAGGGGCGGTCACCCGCCCCTCGTCGTTCCAATCTGGTTTGGCCGCTTATTCCGCCGCCGGAAGCTGCTTGGTCTCAGCCTCGTCATCTTCGTTGGCGGCTTTATCCGAGGTCAGCTCATCAACCAGTCCTGCGACACCGTTGTCCATGGACACGCCCAGATCTTCGCCGATCTTCTTTAGCGCTGGCAGTTGAACCGCCATGCCCATGATCGAGTCGAGCGCCTGGTTAACCGGAGGTTTGTCGCCACCGCCTACGCCGCCTGTCACGCCTTGACCAAGACCCGAGACCTGGTGGATGCGTATGGTGTCGATCTTCTCGGCGGGCTTGACCATCTCGGCCACAATTTCCGGAAGCTTTTCAAGGCGTGCCAAGGCGACCTTCATGTTGACGATCTCTTCGGTGATGGCGTTTTCAGCCTCAACAATTGCCCGGCGGCCTTCCGCTTCTGCCAGAAGGTCGGTCTTTTTGGCTTCTGCTCGGATCGACAGCGAGTCAGCCTCGGCCTGTGCCTCTTCACGCACTGCTTCGGCACGATCTTGCGCTGCATCCTTTTCGGCTGTTGCCTCGACCTTGATGCGCGTAGCAGCGCGTTCAGCTTCCCGCTGCGCCTCGATCAGGGCAATCTGCTTTTGACGTTCCGCCATGGCCACCGAGCGCGCAGTCTCGACGGCCTCTTCGGCTTTGGTGGCCTCTGCACGGGCCGTGTCAGCAGAGGCACGCGCGTGGCTCTCTTCTTCGGACTTCTTGGCCACGATGATCTGACGATCCTGATCTGCCACTTCTAACTCTCGGTCGCGGCTGATCTCTGCATCGCGGATCGCTCTTTCACGGGCAATGTCCGCGGCGCGGATCGCCTCTTCACGCTTAATGCGCGCCTGCTCTTTCTCTTGCTCGGCCTCTTCCTGACGACGCGCGATTTCCGCTTCTTGCGCCGCTTGAAGAGTTGCAATCTCCTGGCGTTGGGCAATTGCAGCCTGCTGCTCATCCTGATCAATCTTCAGCTTGAGGCGTTCCGCCTCCATTGCAGCGCGACGTACGGCTACTCCGGCTTCAGCGTCAATTTCAGCGCGCTCTTTTTTAGAGGTGGCAATCACCTCCGCCAGTTTGCGCATACCAACAGCGTTAAAAGCGTTGTTTTCGTCCAAGGCCTCAAACGGCGTCTGATCAAGAGCAGTAAGAGAGACCGATTCCAGCTCAAGACCGTTTTTCAGCAAATCCTCAGAGACGGTATTTTGCACTTCCTGGACAAACTCAGCCCGATTTTCATGCAGCTCATCCATGGTCATCTGCGCCGCCACAGCGCGAAGGCCGTCCACAAGCTTACCTTCGATCAGCTCACGCAGCTGATCGACGAAAATTGTCCTGTCGCCATGGGTTTGCGCAGCGCGGCTGATCCCCTCCTCCGTGGCATTCACGGAAACATAGAATTCAACGCCCACATCGACACGCATCCGATCCTTGGTGATCAAAGCCCCATCATGGTTGCGCTGGACCTCAAGGCGGAGCGTCTTCATGTTAACCGGACTGATCTCATGCAAGAGCGGCACAACCACCGTGCCTCCGTCCATGATGACCTTCTTGCCGCCAGCACCGGTTTTCACAAGGCTCACCTCACGCGTGGCGCGGCGGTAAAGACGGCCCAGCACCAGACCGATGAAAATCAAAAAGCCCACAAATGAGGCAAAAATGATCAAAAGCGTTATCCTATCCATTCCTTTTTCCTTCTTCCGTTAAACTCAACTGCTCGGCCCGATCGGAACAAGGCGATAGCCTTCTTCTCTTTTGTGCCGCAGCACCAAAACCTCTGTTCCAGCGGTAATTTCTTCGCAGTCCTTGAGTGGTTCACCGCGCAAGTAATGCGTATTGCCAAAGCGGTCCGTTACCTTCACCTCGGCAGGGCTACCGCGCCGAGCAATACCCTGGGAGACAGTTCCCAACCTGCGCCCGAGATGACGGGCCGAAAGCGCTTCTGTCTCGGTCTTGGGCAAAATCCGCGCGAAGGCCGCGCCAAAGGTTTTGGCAAACCAGACGGCGACTACGCCCGCTGGCACCGCCGCCACGACGGCGGGCAATGTCAAACCGATCAAACCTGCAAGCGTAGATTGTAATGCGTAGCCAGTGGCGCCAAAGCCCATAAGCACAGCTGCCACCCAGATCAGGAACGGCATCTTGCCAATACCCAGCCATGAGGCGGGCGACGCAGATGGTGTCGTTGCGACATCAACCTCCGGCTCTCCAAGATCGAGCATTTCCGGGTCGACACCGTCCAAATCGACATCAAGCGCGTCCAGATCCGGGGCGTTTATGTCAACGTCGACGTCCAACTCCGCTTCTGCCTCTCCGCCAAGCATTGTTGCGCCGAAAGTGATCATTAGAAGCTCAACAAACAACAGCGCAAAGAGCAAAGCCAAGGCGACTGTAAAGGGCACAAACGGGCCCGTTAGGTAAAGATCGAACATCGTTCACCCCAAGTTATTGTATTCAATGGCATACAAAACATATGGGTATGCTTTCGCCTGTTATCAAGTATTTGTGATGCGGATTAGCGCCTGTTGCGAAATGACACAGCAGACAACTTTGGCGTGATTGTGTCCCGAAACCCGGTTTTTCTGGTGACTGCCAGTCATGTTATATTTTCGAGACATAAGCCGCTATAAGCGCACCGAAGAAACTGCGCGCGGCATAACGTCATGAATTGGTCTCAACAGGTTGACGCATATTGCGAACGGCTTGATCCCGGCTTTTGGGCCGAGCCGGTGAATGCACTGACCAATGCGGCTTTTCTGATCGCGGCAGCAATAATTGCCTGGCGATTGCGCGGTATACACCTGCCGCTGGCTTGGGCGCTTGTTGCACTGCTTACTGCTATTGGGATTGGTAGCTTTCTGTTCCACACCTTTGCCACGGCCTGGGCAGGGATGAGCGATGTGCTCCCGATCGTTCTATTCGTGTTGCTATATCTCTTTATAGCGAGCCGAGATTACCTTGGTCTTCCGCCTCTGCTCTCCGCGCTCTCAGTCCTCGCTTTCCTGCCTTTTGCGGCTCTTTTGACACCACTGATGGCCAATATTCCGCTTTACGGCGTCTCATCGGTGTACCTTCCCGTGCCGCTCCTGATCCTGGTCTACGCGTTGCTGCTCTACCGCCAGCCGCGACTCGCCATGGGATTGGCGTTTGGGGCAGGACTTTTGATCCTTTCGCTAACCTTCCGCAGCCTCGATATGCCCGTTTGCGCGCGCCTGCCGCTCGGCACACATTTCCTCTGGCATATCCTGAATGCGATCATGCTCGGCTGGATGATAGAGCTTTACCGCCGTCACATGCTTGCACGCGGCGAGGAGCAGCGCTAAAGCCAAGCGAGCAAGGCAAATCAGAGAGCGTTTCATGTCCATCGACACAGCCACCGCCGCCAAAGTGGCCAAACTGGCCCGTATCCGCGTTGAAGACGACGAACTTCCTGCGTTGGCGCAGGAATTCAACACCATCCTGGGCTTTATCGAACAGCTGAGCGAAGTGGATGTCGACGGCGTAGAGCCAATGGTCTCGGTCACTCCAATGCGGCTGAAACGGCGAGATGATGCGGTGAGTGATGGCGACCAGCAGGGCGAGGTTCTTTCTAACGCGCCCGATGCCCGCGAAGGCTTTTTCTCGGTTCCAAAGGTAGTTGAGTGATGAGCGAGCTGAACAAACTGACCATCGCCGAGGCGCGTGACCGGTTGCGTGCGGGTGATATAACATCTGTTGAACTGACAGATGCCTGCCTTTCGGCGATTGAGGCGGCTAGCGAGCTAAACGCCTTTGTGCACCACACGCCCGAGATTGCGCATGACCGCGCCAAAGCAGCAGATGTGCGGATCAAGGCCGGCGATGCACCTGACATGTGCGGCATCCCGCTTGGCATAAAGGACCTCTTTTGCACCAAAGGCGTACCGTCACAGGCGGCTTCGGGCATCCTCAATGGTTTCAAGCCGGAATACGAATCCACCGTAAGCCAGAACCTCGCCGATGCAGGCTCGGTGATGCTGGGCAAGCTTAATATGGATGAGTTCGCCATGGGCAGCTCCAACGAGACGTCCGTATACGGCAATGCCGTGAACCCGTGGCGTGCGGGCAATGATCCGTCGGCTCTTACGCCGGGCGGCTCTTCGGGCGGCTCCGCCTCAGCGGTCTCCGCCGATCTCTGCCTTGCGGCGACCGGCACCGATACCGGTGGTTCGATCCGCCAGCCTGCGGCTTTCACCGGCATAACTGGCATAAAACCAACTTACGGGCGCTGCTCTCGCTGGGGCATCGTGGCCTTTGCCTCATCGCTCGATCAGGCTGGTCCGATGACGAAATCAGTGCGCGACGCCGCGATCATGCTTGAGGCGATGTGTGGTCATGACATCAAAGATTCCACCTCATCTGAGCTCGCGGTGCCAAATTTTGAGGCGGCCCTGACCGGCGACATCAAAGGCAAAGTGATCGGCATCCCGAAAGAATACCACATGGATGGTATGCCCGCAGAGATCGAGGCCCTCTGGACCAAAGGTAAGGAAATGCTCGCCGATGCCGGTGCGGAGTTGCGCGATATTTCGCTGCCGCATACGAAATACGCCCTGCCCGCTTATTACGTGATTGCCCCCGCCGAGGCGTCATCGAACCTCGCTCGCTACGACGGCGTGCGCTACGGCCATCGCGCGACGCTGGCGCAAGGTGACGGGATCACCGAGATGTACGAGAAGACGCGTGCGGAAGGGTTTGGTGCCGAGGTCAAACGGCGGGTAATGATCGGCACCTATGTGCTTTCCGCTGGCTTTTACGATGCTTATTACAACCGGGCCCGCAAAGTGCGTGCGCTCATCAAACAAGACTTTGAAAAGGTATTTGATGCCGGTATCGAGGCCATCCTCACGCCAGCTACACCATCGGCGGCGTTTGAACTAGGCAAAGATGTCTCGGACCCGGTCGAGATGTATCTCAACGATGTTTTTACTGTTACCGTTAACCTGGCGGGACTTCCTGGTATTTCGGTTCCTGCAGGTCTTGATGATAAGGGCCTGCCCCTTGGGCTACAGCTTATCGGGCGGCCCTGGGAAGAGGGTGATTTGCTCAATACGGCCTACGCTCTTGAGCAAAAGGCCGGTTTTGTAGCCAAGCCAAACAAATGGTGGTAATCTGCGCGCAACGATAAAGGCAGGACATAGCAGATGCGATTGACAGTTTATGTTACCGCCCTTGTGGCGCTTACGGCGTGTAGCCCTTCTATTCCGGAAAGTGGCGCTGGTTTTGGCGCCCCACCAGATCCAGGTGTCGGCGTCGGTTTCACCGATCCGGCCGTTCTTGCGCAACGCCGCGCAGCGCGGGAAGCTCAGCTTCAGGGCAATGCCCTACCACCGGCGCGGGCCATTTCGAACGAACAGACAGGTCCTGGACAACCGATCTCGGCCGTGCGCCAACCTATAACCACCGCCTCCGGGGGCGCCGTCACGCCAACGGGTGGCCCGCAATATGCCAATACAGCCGAAGACCTGGCGCGCGAAACACAGGCGCGTCTGGCGGAGACATCGCAAAACTCAGGTCAATCCGTTCTTCATGCAAGCCCGTCGAATCCGGCCCCCCAGACGGTGACCTCGCCTACCGGCATCTCCGTAGAAAATGATTTCAACGCGGTGGGCAACGAACGGTCCATCGAGGATGATGCTGCTCTCATCGCGCAAAACCGGTCTCAATACCGCGTCGTGCAGCCCACAGCGCTACCCACACGCAGCAGCGCAAGCGGACCCAACATCGTTCAATATGCCCTGCAGACGCGTCACCCGTTGGGCCAGAAGGTCTATAACCGCGTAGGCTTCAACAAGGAGAAGAAATTCCGCCAGAACTGTGCGAAATATCCCTCTGCTGATCTGGCCCAGGAGGATTTCCTGGCCAAAGGCGGTCCGAAGAAAGACAAGCTTAGCCTTGACCCGGACGGCGACGGTTACGCCTGCAACTGGGATCCGCGCCCGTTTCGTAACGCTGTCGGCGGCTAAAGTCCGGTGACAGAAGCACCGATTTGGGTGCCCTCACCCAATTTCGCGCCGCGTCGGGGCGGCGCGCAGCCAGGTCTTATTGTTCTACACTACACAGCGATGCAGACCTGCGACGTAGCACTTGCTCGATTATGCGATCCCGCGGCTGAGGTCTCAGCGCATTATCTGATTTCGGAAACCGGCGAGATTTTCCAATTGGTCGATGAGGCGCAGCGCGCCTGGCATGCCGGGCAAGGCCGGTGGCATGAGATCGACGACGTGAATTCTCATTCCATCGGCATAGAGCTCGCCAATACAGGCAATGCGCCCTTTCCGGAGCCGCAAATGTCCGCTTTGGAGGATTTAATCACCGCCATCATGCAACGCCACGGTGTCGCCCCGGAGGGTGTGATCGGTCATTCGGACATGGCCCCTGGGCGCAAATCAGACCCTGGGCCACATTTTGATTGGCTCCGTTTAGAGCGGCAAGGCCTGGCGCGCGGGCGCGGTTGGCGAGATTATACCGGGCCCGTCGATCACGGTGAATTTCGGCGGCGCGCTGCAATGGCAGGTTATACAGCCGAGGTCGATGACAAAACTCTGCTAAAGGCTGTTCGATTACGCTATCGATCTCACGCACAGGGGAAGCTGACGGCTGCAGATTTCAAAGTGCTTTCAGACTGACCTGGCGTATTTCTGTGCCAAAACCAAAGGAAACAGCCCTATAGAAGGCCGCGCTCTTCGAGCACTTTGCGCGCCACACGGAAACATTCCAAGGATTGCGGCACGCCGCAGTAAATGCCGATGACGTGAATGATGGACCGAATTTCTTCTTTCGTGACACCGTTATTCAGCGCGCCTTTGCAGTGAATTTCCCATTCGTGCATCTTGCCCAAAGCGCCCAGCATGGTGAGGTTCATCATCGAGCGGGTCTTAGCATCGATCGTGTCGTCACCCCAACCAAAGCCCCAGCACCAAGCGGTCATCGCTTCTTGAAAGGGGCGCGTAAAGTCATCTGCGGCGGCCAGATTTTTCTCAACATATTCGGCGCCGAGCGTGCCTTTACGCTGCTCGAGCCCGACCTCAAAGAGGTTGTCATCCATGGGTGTTCTCCGGGTTATGGATTGGTTTTGATCGCGACGTTTTTGGTCTGCACGTAATTCCAGAGCGCCTCGCGGCCCTTCTCGCGCCCATAGCCGGATTTGCCGTAGCCACCAAAGGGGGTCTCGACACCGCCGGCAAACCATTCATTGACGAAGATCTGACCGGCGCGGATTTTAGCGGCGGCGCGGGTGGCGCGATCCAGATCACGGGTGAAGACACCTCCGACGAGCCCATAATCCGTGCCATTCGCGATCTCGATGGCCTGCGCATCGTCGCGAAAGCGCATGACGGAGAGCACCGGGCCAAAGACTTCTTCCTGCGCGATGGTCATGTCGGGGGCCACTTCGGTTAGGACTGTGGGTTCGAGGAAGGCTCCAGGAATGTTCATCTTGCGCCCGCCGGTTGCGGCCTTGGCGCCCGCAGCCACCGCGTCAGAGACCATGCCAACCGCACGGTCGCGCTGAGCTTCGCTGACCATGCTGCCCATAGTGGGGCCAGTTTCGGCACGCTCTATACCGGGGCCGACCGAGAGGCTCTTGGCAACGGAAGTGGCGCGCTCGACCAGTTCATCATGGCGGCTTTCATGCACAATCACGCGGCTCATGGCTGAGCACACCTGCCCTGCATTGAAATAAATCCCCCAACGAATATCGCGCTCAAACGCCTCTAGGTCGGCATCTTCATGCACGATTGCCGCTGACTTACCACCAAGCTCCAATACGCATGGCACCACGTTTTGTGCCGCTGCGGTGGCGATGGCGATGCCGGTGCGCACGGAACCGGTAAAGACAATTTGGTTTACACCCGGGTGGGCAGAAAGCGATGCACCCGCCTCATGGCCTAAACCACACAGGATATTCACGGCTCCTGTCGGCAAGCCAACCGCCTCTGCTGCATGGGCAAACCAGGCGTTGGTGAGAGGTGTCATTTCGGGCGTTTTGATGACGCATGTGTTGCCTGTCGCAAGCCCTGCGGAAAGGGATCGCGCGGTCATCTCGATCGGATAATTCCAGGGTATGATCTGCGCCGAGACGCCGTAAGGTTCGTGGGTGGTGAAATCAAAATACCCGGAGCCAAGTGGGATCGAACGTCCCTCAACTGTCTCCGCCTGATTGCCGTAGTACTCAAAATACCGTGCTGCGCCGCGGATCTCGGTTTCCGCTTCCCAGAGTGGTTTACCCTGTTCCTGGGTCAGCACCGGTGCGATTTCGTCGATATGATCAAGCAGGTAGCGGCCCATTGCTTGTACCATGCGACCGCGTTCAACCGGGCGCAGATCGCTCAGCACCCCCGATTGATGCACCCGCCGTGCGGCTTTTACAGCGCGGTCCACATCTGCTGCATCGGCCAACGCATGTTCGGCCAATTTCTCACCAGTCCCTGGATTGACGATATCGATGCGGCCTGCCCCGCCATCGACCCATTCGCCGTCGATATAGTTCTGCCAATAGGCTTTTACGTCAGCCATCCACCGCCTCGCGCATCCATTCGTGAAGTTTCGCAATCGAATGCTCGGACATGACACCAAAATCCGGGTCGAGTACAAGAGGCCCTGGCTTATAGCCTTTTGAGCGCAGCCCACGATTGACGCTTTCAACAAGGCAGATGTCTTCTTCCACAGTCGTCTCGCGGTCCTGAATGGCGAGCTTGCGGATCGTCTCATCCTCCTCGCCACCCTTCGTGTACCAACCCCGCCAGACGGTGCAGTTCCCCACGCCACGATCGCGCCAATGGTAAGTGTTGAGCACATTGCCCGGGTAGCACTGAAATGAAAACATCGGCCAGAGGAACCAGCTTTGATACTCGCCCGCATGGGGGATTGAGAGATCAATAGGATAGGTCATCTTTTCCAATGACTGACACTCTGTAAGATGGCGCAGGACATACCCTCCTGCAGGGTCCGGTTGAATGTCATAGGTCTCAGGCTTCACCACGCCGGTTGCAAAGGTCTGGTGATTAGAAGGGCAATGATAGCACTCCGAGTAATTCTCAACCGAGCATTTCCAGTTGCAGTTTTCAGGGATTTCCACCCATTGGAGCGGCGCCAGCTCGTGCACATGCGGGACGAATTCTGCAATCTCTTCTCGCACGCCGGGATACCATTCATCCATAGGTTCTGCGTCGTCATCAAGGTTGACGAAGAGGTATCCGTTGAAATCCTCTAGTCTGATTTCCGTCAGGCAAACCGCCGACAGATCGAAACCCGGCACTTTTTTGACATTCGGCCCGGCCTTCAACTGCCCACTAAGGTCATAGGCCCATTGGTGATACGGGCAGACCAAGATGCGTGCATTGCCTTGGCCGAAGACAAGCTCATGGGCTCGGTGCTGGCAGACATTGTAAAACGCCTTTACCACGCCGTCGCGCCCGCGAACGCAGAAGATACCCTGCCCTGCAATGGTCAGCGCAAAATAGTCACCCGGCTTCGGGATTTGTGCCTGATGACAGGCGAATTGCCATGTGCGCGAGAGAAGCCCGTCGAGTTCTTGGTCGTAAATTTGGGGGTCTGTGTAATACCTGGCGTCCAAAGAACGGACTAGCGGGGCGTTCATTGCGGGTCCTCTCTATACAGACCAAGGTCGTGACGGCGTGCTTGGAGTTTTTCGACGCGATCCACAAGCTTTTCAGACGCGCTGGCGATGATAAAGCTGAGCAATGTCTCTAGCAGGGCAATAGTTGACACCGATGAAGGGAAGAACTGCGAGGTATCAGTGGCCAGAACAAAGCCGTAATCGGCCGCACGTATGATGGGTGAGGCCGGCGAATCTGAGATGGCGACGATCTTGACACCCTGTTCTTTTGCCAACTCCACTGCCTCGACAACCTCGCTGCGGTAAGGCCTACAGGTAAGCGCGATCAAGGCGTCGCGTTCATCGACCCAGGCCAGATCATCGGACGGAGTCGACCCCGGGCGAGGAATGGCATGAAATTCCACCATGCTCATCCGGGCCAGATAGGTAAAATTGTTGGCATTGGCGCTATTGACGCCCACGCCTAGAGTATAAACGCTGCGCGAATTCCAAAGCAGCTCTGCCGCGGCCTTAAGCTGTTCTGTATCGATATGGGCGAAGGTTTCCTCGATGTTGCGCAACGCACTTGTCACCATATCGGCGTAAAGCGCATCAATCTCGCCGCGCTTCTGCACATCCTGCAGCCAACGCACGCGGTCTGGCAAAGAAGCATCGCCCCGACGGATCGCCTCGCGGAAGGGCTCTCGAAAATCATCATAGCCCTCAAAGCCCACCTGCCGTGCCATCCGCACTAGCGTATTGGGCTTCACGTTTGCCGCATCCGCAATCTCTCGCACGGTCAAAACACCCGCGTCACGAGGGTTTTCCAATACATAACGCGCGGCCTTCTGCGCCTCTGGTGTGAGCTCATCAAGCTCCTCGCAAAGCCTGTCCATGATGGCAGTGGATGTGTCGAGTTGCGTCACGATTTCTCACCTAGCGATCATTTGTACGATTTATTATTGACGGTGGTACAGATGTTCGCTTAACAAGTCCATTAAAATCTGCGTCATTAATAGGAAATTCGCCATGTCCGCCACGCAACTGCCCGAACGCGCCAAAGTCGTCATTGTTGGAGGGGGTGTGATGGGCGTGGGCCTTGCCTATCACCTTGGGCACGAAGGCTGGGGCGACGGCACCGTTTTGCTCGAAAAGGGTGAGCTCACTTGCGGCAGCACCTGGCATGCGGCGGGTCAAATCACCCACTCAACGAGCTCTTATGGGCTGGGCCGAATGGTCGACTACAACATCGGGCTATATTCCAAAGGACTGGAGGAAGAAACCGGTCAGGCGGTGACATGGCACGGCTGCGGCTCTTTCCGGTTGGCCTATACCGAAGATGAAATGGACTGGCTACGCCACACGCTTTCTGTGGGGCGCGCGTTAGGGTTCAATATCGAACTGGTAGACACTGATTTCATTGCCGAAAAGCATCCCTTTTACAATCTTGAGGGTGTCCTTGGGGCGCTTTACACGCCCGATGACGGTCATGTCGATCCAACCAATGTGACCATGGCAATGGCGGCCGGTGCTCGGGCCAAGGGCGTAAAAATTATCCGTGGCTGTCGCGCCACCAATATCACGCAAAATGATGCGGGCGAATGGCTGGTCGAGAGCGAAAAAGGCACGATCATTTGCGAGCATGTGGTTAACGCGGGCGGCACCTATGCGCGTCAGATGGGCGAGTGGTCTGGTCTGCAGCTTCCGATGACGTCGATGACGCACCACTACTTTGTCACCGATGAAGTGCCAGAATTTCAGGAGTTGGAACAGGAGCTGCCGGTTATCCGCGATGACAAACTCGTGTCCGGCTATATCCGGATGGAGCAGAAGAAAGGCCTGATCGGGATTTACGAGAAGGACAATGTAAACTCCGTTTGGCACGATCACTGCCCCTGGGAATATGAAAACTGGCTGTTTGATGCCGATTACGACCGGATCATGCCGTGGTTGGAAAATGCGCTCGATCGGATGCCGGTCTTTGCCGATCTGGGCATCACGCGGGACGTACATGGTGCAATTTCACACCCGCCCGATGGCAACCCGATGGTCGGCCCGGCGCCTGCTGTGCGCAATTACTGGTGTTGTTGCGGCACGCAAATCGGCATTGGCTGGGGCCCCGGCCTGACGCGAGAGCTGGCGAAATGGATAGTACATGGGGCCGCCGACATCAACATGCGCGATTATGACCCGCGCCGTTTTGGTGCCTATGCCAATAAAGACTGGCAAGTGGTGAAGGCGCATGAGGATTACAAACTGCGCCATGAGATTCCCTTCCCACACTACAATCGACTTGAAGGTCGCCCGATAAAGCCTTCTCCTTTATATGAAATCCTAAAAGAAAAAGGTGCCGTTTACGAGGAAGTGTACGGCTTTGAACGCCCTCGCTGGTTTGCGCGTGACGGCGTCGAACAGCGTGATCATTATAGTTTCCGGCGCAACGAGGTGCACGACATGGTGGGCCATGAGTGCCGCGCCGTGCGCCAAAGCGTGGGCATTATGGACGTCACTGCCTTCACCAAGGTCGACGTCAGCGGCCCAGACGCCTACGCCCTGCTCGACCGCCTTACCGCGAACCGCATGCCGCAAAAAGACGGCTCGATCACGCTCACGCATATGTTGAATCGGCGCGGGCGGATCGAGGTGGAGACCACGATCGTACGGATGGCCGAGGATAGGTTCTATCTGGTCTGCGCAGCCTTCTTCGAACAGCGCCTGCTCGACCATTTGCATTACAATCTGAACGGCGAAGACGCGATTATCACCGCGCTTTCATCAAGCTGGTCGGCGCTTTCGCTCAACGGACCGAAAGCACGCGACGTTCTCGCCCATTGCACGGATGCCGACCTTTCCAATGCCGGTTTCCGCTGGCTCTCGGCGCAAGAGATCACTGTCGCCGGACATAAAATCTGGGCCTTCCGTATGTCGTACGCAGGTGAGCTTGGATGGGAATTTCA
The DNA here is from genome assembly GCA_038531775.1 of Pseudomonadota bacterium. Classification (GTDB taxonomy): domain Bacteria; phylum Pseudomonadota; class Alphaproteobacteria; order Rhodobacterales; family Rhodobacteraceae; genus Roseovarius. The sequence goes on from JBCBBI010000004.1 coordinate 229,101, forward strand.
TATGCCCAATTCGGCCTGCGTCGATGTCTATGAGGCGCTTTGGGCTTCTGGCGAGCGTTTTGGCATCGAGAACTACGGCTCCTTTGCGATGAACGCCATGCGTATGGAGAAAGGCTTTCCCGGTGCGGGCGAGCTCACCAACGAGGTCACTCTGCCCGAGGCTAATGTCATGCGATTTGTGAAGACCGATAAGGACTTCCTAGGCCTAGAGCAAACCAAAGCCAGTATTGCTCAGATGGAGGCAGGCAATGGCCAATGGATCTGCGCCTATCTGGAAATTGACCCCGACGACGTGCATGACGGCCATGGTGGTGAGGCGGTGCGCCTCAACGGTGAAGTGGTTGGCTCAACGGCATCCGTCGCCTATGGTCATAGTGTCGGCAAAATTCTGGCCTTCGCGTATATCAAACCGCACGCCGCGACGCCGGGTACAGAGCTTGAGATCGTGATCGCTGGAGAACCGCGCGCGGGGCGTGTCCTCGGAGAGGCTGCCTATGACCCACAATCGAAACTGCCGCGCACCGACACCGTGTTAGAAGCCGCCGAATAGGAGGCCGCGATGAAAGACCTCAGAAACAGCTACCCAACCGATGATCCGTCATGGGTGCAGGAGATGCACGCCAATCACTACCTGCAGAGCTGGTCGAAACAGGGTGGCAAGCCCAAGGTCATTACCGGTGCGCAAGGCAGCTGGTTCTGGGATAGCGACGGCAAGCGATATCTCGATTTTCAAAGCCAGCTGGTGAACGCCAATATGGGTCACCAGCATCCAAAGATCGTGCAGGCGATCAAAGATCAAGCCGATAAGCTCTGTTACATCGGCCCGGCCATGGGCTCTGACGTGCGTAGTGAGCTGGCCGCGATCATGAACGAGATCACGCCGGAGAACATCACCGCGACATTCTTCACCACCGGTGGTGCAGCGGCAAATGAAACGGCCATTCGCATCGCGCGGCACTTTACAGGGCGCTCGAAAATCGTCGCGCGCTATCGCTCCTATCACGGCTCTACTGGTGGCACATTGAGCCTGACCGGGGATCCGCGTCATCACCTGACACGCGCCGATATGCCCGGCGTGGTGCGAATGCTTGATCCCTATACCTACCGGCTGCCAACGGGGCACAAGGACCCGGCCGATTGTCCGGTCTGTCAGGGCGGGCCGCATCTGGAAGAACTCCTGATGTATGAGAACCCGAACACGGTCGCCGCTGTGATCCTTGAAACCGTGGTAGGCACCAATGGGATCATCGTGCCGCCCGATGGGTATCTTCAATCGATCCGAGAGACCTGCACCAAACACGGTATCTTGCTGATCATGGATGAGGTGATGGCGGGCTTTGGCCGGACCGGTAAGTGGTTCGCCGTTGATCACTGGGGTGTGCAGCCCGATATCATATGCTCCGCCAAGGGGATCAATTCGGGCTATGTGCCGCTTGGCACGATGTCTGTCTCTGCGCAGCTCCACGAATGGCTACGCGACTATCCCCTGCCCGGCGGGCTAACCTATGCCGGCCACCCGCTGGCTTGCGCCTCAGGCGTGGCAGCAATCCGCGCGATGCAGGAGGAAGACACGCTGACCAATGCCTCAACGATGGGCGAACGGCTCCGGGCCGAGATGCGACGGCTGGTCGAAAAGCACCCCTCGATTGGAGAGGTGCGTGGCCTGGGCATGTTCAACGGTGTGGAGCTGGTGAAAAACCGCGAGACGCGCGAGATGCTGGTGCCGTTTGGCGCCAAGGGCGAGGCCGCCAAGCCAATGACCGAGATTATGAGCTATGCCATGGGCGAAGGCCTCTATCTGTCCTTCTTCTCCAACGTCATCCGCCTCACCCCACCGCTGAATATTAGCGAAGAGGACCTGATGACCGGGATCGAGATACTGGACCGGGCGTTAGAGATTGCGGATCGGGAGTGCGTTTGAGCGATAGTCCTTTACTTTGAAGAGCAGCTTATGGCCGCCTTTGACCTTTGCCGCATACTTCTCGAACGGCAGTTGTCGATATCCGTCGCAATGTACGGCTACCTTGTCGCTCACCAATGATAGGCGCTCAGGCACTGAGTTACATTTAAGAAAATAGAACCGTTTTTTCCGGCCAGTTCGTTTAATGAGCTACGTTCTTTATTCATATCCCGATTGCGCAAGCCATGTGGTGCGCATGGTGCTCGAAGAATTGAACGAGCCCTACAGGGATGAGGTTGTCCCCATGCATGAAGGGGCGCATCAAAGTGACGAATTCCGACGCTTGAATCCAAGGGGGATGGTGCCCGTTCTTGCGAACGAAAGAACCGGCGCCATTCTTTCCGAGACAGGGGCGATCCTACATTACCTCGCAGAGATGAGTGGGAAACTGGCACCTTCTTCAAGCGACACAAAGGCGAGGGCTAGCTTTCTTCAACGTCTCTATTTTCTCTCCAATACGCTCCATGCGGATGCACAACTGCAGTATTACACCGAACGATATGTGGGAGATGCCCTTGCGGATACGGTAAGGCCAAAGATCCATGACCGAATGCGTTCTCACTATAAAATGCTGGATGCGGCAATCGCTGAAACAGGTGGCCCTTGGTTGCTTGGCGCCGATCTCAGCGTGTGCGACTTTTACCTTGGCGGCTGTGTTCGATGGTCGCTGATAGCCCCGCGACATGCTCCGCTGGAGGCTGCGGCTGTGGCCACCCTTCCGTTCTTGAAAGAGCTTTTAGAGAGTTTAGAGCAGCGCCCAAGTGTGCAACAGGCATTTGACGCAGAATCTACTCCGCGCTCTGCTTACTTTCTGTCTCCGGTCCGTTCCGATTATACTCGCGATTCAAATGGTTTGCCCTGGCAGGTTAGTTGATTGGTCACCTATAGGGGTTTTGCATTCAGGCAGAGCGCATCTTAGCGCGGCTACCGCGAATTAGCGTTTTGTCCGCATAGCTTCAAAACGACTGGCCCGATCAACGCAAAATGACGTTCGTAAGATTATGGCAGGTTCTCGCACCATAAAGTTTTGCCCGGGCGTTTTCTCAAGCTGGCTGTTCCAAAAGTGCAAGATGCGCGCCTGCTGGGTCTCGAATGACCGCAAAAGAGCCGTGTCGTTCATCAACGACCTCGCCGCCAAGGGCTTCCACCTGAGCCAAAGCTGTCTTCAAAGACGGCACAGCAACGTACATCAACCAAACCGGTGGCAGGGCGGCATTGCTGCCTCGTGCATGGCACAGCCCCGCGACCCGATCGCCGTCTTGCGTGCTTATGTCGAAATCCGCATAGTCGCCCATGTCATGGTCCGACGCCTTCCAATTACAAACGGCTTCGTAGAATGGTCTCAGCCGTTCTGGATCGTCTACAGTTAGATCGTGCCAAATGGGCTTACCGAAATTGGTTTTGGACATAAAAAATCTCCGTCACTGGAATTGCTTGGTTAGAGGTCTTGTTTAGCCTTCGCGAATTATCTCAAGCACTGGATGCTGTGTTAAGTGGTCCAGACAAGCGAACGTGAACCAAATGCCCAGGAAACCAGCCCGCGCCTAACGCGACGTCTTGGATCGTACTTTTTTGGTCGTAACTTGGCCAGTTAAATGGGTTCCACGGGATATGGTCATAGGCAACTGACAAGTTTGGAAACGCTTATGACCACCAAAGGCCACTGCCTGTGCAAAAAGACCGCTTGGGCCTATGAGGGTGAGGTTACCTGGGCCTGTTACTGTCATTGCGATGATTGCAGACGGAACTGCGGGGCACCAGTGGTAGGATGGCTAGGGGTGCCGCTAAAGGACTTTTACATGGCTGGGTGAGAAAGCTCACCGGGAGTTTTCCGGCATTTCTGTGCCACTTGCGGCTCGCCTATGGGCTTTGAGGCGGATCATTACGCAGGCGGAATGCATCTATACGCGGCCTCGCTTGAACACCCAAGCGACTTTCACCCGACCTTCCACGTGAACTGGAAATCCAAGCTGCCGTGGTTGCCGATGGACGATGACCTGCCAAAATATGACAGCACGCTGCTAAACGCTCCGCAGGACCTCAGCGCTTACGACTAACCGTTTACGACAAGGTCTTCGGGAGGGCCTTCGGCATCAGGCATATACTCTAGAAGCTCACCTGGTTGACACCCAAGAATACGACAGATCGCATCAAGCGTATTGAACCGTATACCCCTCGCCCTTCCAGAACGCAAAATCGACAGGTTTTGCTCCGAAATACCGACTTGCAGCGCCAGCTCGCGCGACGTCATTTTGCGCTTTGCAAGCGCCACGTCTAAACGAACGACAATTGCCATATCAAATAACCTCGCGGTGATCCTGCCAGAGTGCTGCTCCCATGACGAAGGCTTGTGACGTGAACGAGGCCAATAGCGCAGCGAAGGCCGTAGACACCTCAGACGTTCCGAAAGAGATCCCCAAAGCGCGCTGACCTACGGGAAAGTGCCAAGTGATTGCCAGAACCGATAGTGTGTGGGCAAGAATACCCCAAAACAACATGAGCCAAAGCAGGCGTGCCGCAACACGCGCATGATGTGCCGCTGTAATGACGTCAGCGACTTGAAGAGAGCCGAAAACGCGACGGCCATTGTACAGAATCGCGGTCCAAATCGACAACTGGATCAACACGAGCGCAGACAGCACAAGCACTTGCCAAGGTCGCAATGAAACGTCGCTATACCCGATCAAAGACGCCAGATACGTACCCAAACCGGGAGCATCGATTAGGAGAACGAACAATCCTGTAGCGACGACTGACACAATAACAGCCAACATAAACGAAAGCAGATAGGACAACACTTTAGCCGAGCGAAACAATGGGTCAGGATCAACGTTAGCCATTTAAAACATCCATTACTTAATGTTTAACATTCATTTATG
>JBCBBI010000005.1:0-190782 GCA_038531775.1 Pseudomonadota bacterium
GTTACCCGGCACCGTTGCCTTGTGGAGTCCGGACTTTCCTCGCCGCCCAAAGGCGCCGCGGCCGTCCAGCTCTCCGCGCAAATCTGCCTCTAGGCGGGGCAGGGGCAACCTGTCAAGAAAAACACCATAGTATCTTTCTTTTTGCCGAAAATATCCTGGGGAGCACGAGGGGTAAAACTTCTCCCATCGATCGGATGGCCTGCAGCGCCGTTCGAAACACTCACAACCGATACTCTGGCCGCTTGACGCGGCCCATCGCTTGTATTCTTTTGGCTTTAAGAAAAGACACAGGAAAACCATGACCTTCGCAGTCCTCGTTCGGTTTCAGGTCAAACCGGATCACATGTCCACCTTTTTACAATTGGTACGCGAAAACTCTGAAATCTCGCTCGCCGAGGAACCGAGGTGCAGCCGCTTCGATGTTCTTACCGATCCGGACCGGCCAAATCAGGTATTTCTCTACGAGATTTACAATGATCGCGCCGCTTTTGATCTGCATTTGACATCGGATCATTTTAAACAGTTCGATAGCGCAGTAATCGATATGGTGATCAACAAACAGGTCGAGCTTTGGAACGGGGTTTTCCCATGAGTTGGGAGGTCTATGCAGTCAAATATGCAGATCGGCCCGGCCGGACGCGGGCGGATAGCTTTATTTTTGATGACAATCACGATGCCCCGCACGCGATTGACTATTACATGTGGGTTTTGCGCCGTGAGGGCGAAACCATCCTGGTCGATACAGGCTATGATGCAGAGGAAGGCGCTTTGCGAAACCGCCCGATAAGGCTCGACCCGCGAGAGGCTCTGGCGCCTTTGGGGATCACACCGGAGGCGGTTGATACGCTCATATGTACGCATCTGCACTATGATCATGCGGGCGGTTTGCATCTTTTCCCTAACGCCACCATCCATCTACAAAGCGCCGAAATGGCTTATGCTACCGGTCCGTGCATGTGTCACGATCATTTGCGTGAACCCTTCACCGCTGATCATGTATGCGAGGCCGTGCGCAGGCTTTATTGCGGACGTGTGATCTTTCATCAGGGCGACGGTCAGGTCGCAGAGGGCGTAACGGTGCATTGTATCGGAGGACACTCGCGCGGCCTTCAAGCGGTGCGTGTCAAAACGCAGTCAGGTTGGCTTTGTTTAGCATCGGATGCTGCGCATTATTATGAAAACGTTTTTTCTAGAAAACCATTTCCGATCGTGGTTGATCTGGAGAATATGCTCGTTGGTTTTGATACAATAGAGCGGTTGGCCAGTTCACGGCGCTTGCTTATTCCGGGGCACGATCCGATAGTTGGGCGAATCTTTCCACAGGGTCCCGCCGCGCATATTCGACGTCTTGATCTTGGCCCGGATGGTGAGGTGCCTGGATGAAAATCGGAGTTATCGCAGATGACTTCACGGGCGCGTCGGACATTGCCCTGACACTCGCAGAAGAGGGCATGGCAACACAGCTATTCGTGGGCGTACCGACAGCCCCCGCGCCTGGGGCAGAAGCTGGTGTTATAGCGCTTAAGTCGCGTACAATTGCGCCGGACAAAGCCGTTGCGCAATCTTTGGCTGCGGCCGAGGCTTTGTTAGAGGCCGGTGCTGAGCAGATCGTCTTCAAAATATGCTCCACCTTTGACAGCACTGACGTAGGAAATATCGGACCTGTGCTAGATGCCTTGGCGGAGCGCCTTGACGCAGGCCCCGTAATTGTCTGCCCGGCGTTTCCAGAGGCGGGCAGGCGGGTCTATATGGGACATCTCTTTGTAGGCGACCGACTGCTGAGCGAGACCGGCATGGCAAAACACCCTTTGACGCCCATGACCGATCCGGACTTGCGCCGTGTCTTATCCCGGCAATCTGCGCGAGAGGTTACGCATTTGCCCCTTGGAGATGCGATGCAAGACAGACCGTCGCATGTGATCGCTGATGCAATAGACGAAGATGGATTGCGCCTCCTTGGGCGCTTGTCAAAATCGCATCCTTTGATCTGCGGCGGCTCGGGTATAGCGCTTGGCCTACCTGCCAATTTCGGAGCAAAGGCCACGCGACCATCATGGTCTGCGGTCAAGGGACCAGGTGTCGTGATCGCTGGAAGCTGTTCCGAGGCAACACGTGCTCAGGTTGACGTTTTTGAAGGGCCAAAGCGCGACATTGAAGCCGAAGACGCTCTTGAGGGGCGCGAAACACCAGAAGCTCTGGCAGATTGGGTTATGGATCAGAAGGATCCGTTGCTGTACTCCTCGGCGCATCCCGAAAAAGTCGCCTCTGTGCAAGCCAGGTTCGGACGTGAAAAGGCAGCGCAAGCCATTGAAAACCTTTTTGCCGAAACGGCCCGGTTGCTAACGCAACGCGGCGTGACACGTGTCGTTGTTGCTGGAGGTGAAACGTCGGGTGCGGTGACATCAGCTCTGGGTCTGCAGCATATGCAGGTCGGGCCGCGCATTGCGGCCGGAGTTCCCGCCATGGCCGCAGATGGCCTTGGGCTTGCTCTCAAATCTGGAAATTTCGGCGGGCCCGAATTTTTTGCGGAAGCCTTGTCGGCACTGGAGGGACAATGAGCGAAGAGTCCTTACTGCGCGAGGAAATTTGCGTGCTAGGCAAATCGCTTTTTGACCGTGGCTTGACCCACGGATCTACCGGAAATCTGAGCGCGCGGCTGTCTGATGGAACGTTTTTGGTGACACCTACAGGTCATGCGCTCGGGCGACTCGACCCGGCGATGATCGCGCGCATTGACGAGACCGGAGCTCTGCTCTCTGGCGAGGCGCCGACCAAGGAAGTGCCGCTTCATCAGGCCTTTTACGAGACGCGTAACGGCACAGGCGCGGTCGCACATTTACACAGCTGCTATTCGGTGGCGTTGTCTCTGATGCCGGACTTGGACCCCGAGGATATGCTACCGCCACTGACAGCCTACGGGATTATGCTGCTTGGCCGAGTAAAACTATTGCCGTTTTTCCTACCGGGCGACCCTGCAATCGGTGACGCCATTCGCGGTCTTGCAGGTAAGCGTAGTGCGATAATGCTGGCCCATCATGGGCCTGTTGTGGCCGGCCGCAATATTGGCACGGCTGTGAACGCCATCGAGGAATTGGAAGCCTCTGCGAAGCTGGCGCTTTTGACCCGGCACGCCGCACCGATGATGTTGTCTGCCGAACAGATCGGCGCCATCGTGCGTAAATTCGACGTGGATATGGGGTAGGCTGGTCGGACACTAAAATGTTTTCGCCTCCGGCGGGGTTTTTGGCAAAGGAAAGCAGCAGAGTTGCGTTGCCTCAGCTGAGAAATGAGAGGAATTGTGAAATCTCATTGTCAGTTCTCAGGATGACCAGGCTTTTGTCTTGAGGGCAGGCTTGCACCAGTTTTTGGCAGTGTTGGCGCGCAGAATCCCTCGTTTGCCAGACCCATAGCATAAAGCGCCATTCAAACCGTTCCGGACAACCATCTGGCAAGTCTGGGCGGGATTTTCCAAGGTAGCGCGCAGTGCGACGCATGATCCGATAGAGCCGGACACAGATCGGAATATCGAGCCAAATCAAAGCTTCGGCGCGTTCGAGCCGGTCTAGCCACGTTACAGAATGGCCGCCTTCAAAAACCCAGCTCTCTTTGGCATGCACCTCCAGGCACATTCTGGTTTTTTCGGGGGCAGAGCGTTCGACCCAGCCGCGGGTCCAATGGATGTGATCAATGTGATAAACCGGCAGGCCCGTGCGATCACCGATTTGGCGCGCAAGGGTCGACTTGCCTGAACCCGGCTGGCCGATAATCATGATGCGTTGCATGCTGTGAAACTGATTTAGGCATCCGCGCCGGTCAACCCAAACTATGGCGCAAGCCAGACGCCTTTAAACCCGTCTTCTATGAGGAACAAGGCGCGGCGGTGTTTTTCACCCAGTTCCACTAAATCAAGCCGCTGCAGGTGGCAGATCAGCACAGCAAAGCGGTCTGGATCAGCGGGTTTTTTATATGCGTATACGTGATCAATCGGCGTGCCGGGGGCCGGTTGTGTGCCGTATGAAATGCGCGAGGCCGGGGGCACACGCGCCCATCTCCCCGCTGTTTCTGGACCGGTCACCACTTCAACCCTGCAACCAAGCCGAAGCTGTAACCGGCGACGCGGCTCCCAGACGTGCAACTCGCAAAGCGGCGTGGCTGCAAGCGAGGCGGTCTTGGCGCTTGTCGTATCGGTATGTACCTCAAGCGTGGCCGTGCTCCTGGTGGCGCCGCGCAACACGACCGTACGAGCCTCGGGCCTGCCATCGGGTGAAACGGTGGCGAACACAGGATGGCGAGCAGGCGATTTTGCGTCAGCAACACCACGCCCAAGCACTTGCCATGCCAGGTCGACATAGGAAGCCAGATCGTTGGGATCACTCATAGCCGGTCATTTCCAGATAGCCCTTGCCAATATGGCTGCCACGTACCTGTACGGGCCCTTCCCAGTAGGGAATGGATAGGTCCATCCAGGCCTGCGGATTTATCGCTTCAACAATGATATCAACGCTTTTGTCTGGAAGGCGCACCTGCCAGAGAGTGGGTATTTGGCGACCTGCGACCTCTGTTTGGTTTTGAGGCACAGCAATAAAAGCTTCATCGTCGAAGCTTTCAGTTTCGCCATCAGGCGTGATCCATGTGGCGGCGGTATAGTCCGGGCCGTCCGTCTGACGCAGACGAAAACCCATCATTTTTGCGCCCCCATCAAAAGAAAGCGAAAACCAATCCCAGCCCGATTGAGTATCTGATAACGGTTGAGACGACCACTCTCGATCAAGCCAGGCGGTGCCAGTGACTTTGATATCGCCGTCCGGCAGGGTCAATGTCCCGTCGATGTTGTAGTCGGGCTGCGAGTAGTAATAGCTTGCTTGGCCCTCAGCGGACTTTACCGAAAAACCATCAACGCCATGAAACACCAGCGGTCCTTGCGCCTCCAGATTCATTCTGTAAGCGAATTCATGACTTTGCGCGGATAACCTCAAGCGATCCAAGTCATCGCCCCGCATATACCATTCGTCGATCCAAGCACTAAACGGAGATGCTCTTACACCAGCTTGGCCAATCCCGCCACGCGCCACGCGTTCGGTTGCGTAATGCGCATCGGGGGTGGTGACGGCGGCATGCGCAAACCAGATTTGCGAGGATTTCCAGCCGCCGTCATCCTTCGGCGCCAAAGCGGATCGGAAAAGCGTCCATTGTAAACCATAATCACGACCGTCATCCCCTTTGAGATTGGCGGTCAGATACCACCATTCGATCCGGTAATTCGGATGCGGGCCGTGGTCGGCGGGGAAGGAGAATTGCGTGCCCGGCACTGGTATAGCAAAGCCTTCGGCATCGGTGCCAAGCCCGGCAAATCCCTGAGCCATCGCCGAAAAAGGTAACAGCAAGCAAAACAGGAGCGCCTTAGCGTTCATTGGCAAAAACCTTTAGAAGCGCATTCGCGGGCGTCCGGGCAAGTCTAAGCGCAGGCCAGCAGGCTGCAAGAAGGGCTGCAAAAAAAGCGTATAACCACAGTTGCGCATATTCGAACGGAAACAGGAACATGGGTAAGCGCCAACCGAAGGCTTCGACATTGACTATTGCAAGCAAGATCCAGGCCAAAGCCAGACCGAGCGGCAGGGCAAACAAGCACACGGTTGCCGCAAGAGCTACTGCACGGATCAATTCAAGCTGACCAAGCTTTTGCCGTGTGAGGCCGAGAGCCCAGATCGGAGCGAGTTGTGGAATACGTAGATCAGCAAGCGTCAGAAGGCTCATGAGCATTGCAAATCCGGCCACTGAGAGCGTCAGAACATTGAGCGCAGCGGTGACCGTAAAGGTGCGTTCAAAAACCTGTAGGGAGAACTCTTTAACTGCAGCCTGATCAGTCATCGCGCTTGCTGGAATGCCAAGTTCCGCGGTTAGGATATCGCGCAGCGCGATTGGATCATCTGTGCGTGCACCAAACCTTACTGGCACAGCATCAGGATAAATTGAAAGGAACAAAGTCTCATCCAGGTACAACTGGCCCAAAGGGTTCCCATAGTCGCCGACCACGCCCACGATCTCTACCTCTGGACCCTCTTGCAAAGTCACGCGATCGCCTGTCCATAATCCGGCACGTCGGGCGAATTGCTCGTTGGCCAGAACACCTTCGCCATCTTCCATCCAATCCCATGCCTTAGGCGAGCCATCCAGAAGCCGCCAATTTTCACGGTATGTCTCGCCAAGACGAAGCGCTTCGATCTCAACAGGCAATCCTGCAGCTTCACTGCGTGTGCTCAGGACAATAAGGCTTTCTCGTGCGTGCTTCTCGAGCGCGGCGTCCAGCGCTCTGCTTTGCGCTGCATCCTCGACATTGATGTAAAGCTCCGGGGCAAGTCGCTGGTCCAAGAACTCCACAAAAGTAAGCCGGAAACTGGAGACCATGGTAGAAACGCCGATATTGGCCGCAACCGCCAGCAAGAGCGCCATCAGAGCAAGGCTGAGACCCGGTAATTGCTGGCGTGTGTCTGCCCAGAACCAGTGCGAGATCACACCCCGAGAGCTGCGCTGGAGTAGCGATAGAATACGGTCAAGAAGCAAGGGCAGGGCAAGGGCCGCTGCCGTGAGAAGACAGCCCTGAAGCACGAAGCCGGCGGTTAGACCGCTACCGTAGATTAAAAGTATCAGCGCGGCCGCTGCTAAAGTCAGAGCACCGAAAGCTTGGAAAAGACGCGTTCGTCCTGTGGCAATTACCCAAGCCCGCGGTTTGGCACTTGCCAGAAGCGGCATCCTTGCGATGCTCCAAAGTTTACCGGTCATCGCAAAGAAAGCACCCAGCAATGCAATTGCGAGACCCGAGGCCCACCATTCCGTCCGCAGATTTAGTGTGCCGGTCACGTCTGCTCCGTAAAGACCGCGCAGCGTGGCCGCGACATCCGGCAGCAAAGACGCCGCAACGAAATAGCCGAGTGCCACGCCGATCAAGGCGCCGATCAAAGCCAAAAACATCATTTCAAACGCAACCAGCACTGTCAGCTTTCCGAGTGGTACGCCGAGGGCGCGCATGGTGCGGATTGTGCCGCGTCGTTGCTCAAAGGCCAAGCCGATGGCACCATGAACGATGAAAATTCCGACTGCAAAACTCAGTAGGCCAAAAGCGGTCAGATTGAGGTGAAAGCTATCGGTCATTTCACCGAGATCGGCGGTATGTTCGGCTTTCTGCACAATGAGGTCGGGTGCAACTTCTTCAAGAATGCCACGCCCCAAAGGCTGCTGATCAGCGACGATAAGGCGTGAAAAACGCTCGCGCTGTAAAAGCTCTAGCGCAATTGCAATATCGGTGAAGGCAAGCCCCGGCGTTACATTGCGATTGGTCACGATCTCCATGTTTTGAAAGAGGTTTCCGGACAAGTCTTCCTCGGTCTCTGGATGGATGAGCACCGCGCCCGTGCTCAAAAAGCTCCCCAAAGAGACCTGCTCATCAAGTTGCACACCGGTAAACCCTCCTGGTGCTGTCAACGGTTCTATCCCGATCAGGCGCAGGCCCTCTATCTCCCCCTCAACAATCGGCGATACCTGCCAACCGGTCCGACGCAGATCGATATAACTCGACAATGCGATTTCGCCGTCGCCGCGTGCTCTGATCTGATCGTACTGCCCTTCATCAAGCGTGGCTGCTGCTGCATCGTAACTTGCACGTGCCTCTGAATTAATCGCCTGAACACCAGACCAAAGCGCGGTGGCCAGAGCCAGGCCTGTCAAAAAGGTGATAAGCTGCAACGGGTTACGCCGCCAGTGGGACAAAAGGGCAAAAAGGCAGGTGCGCGTCATGTCAATTGCCCGCCGCTCAGATGCACTTTGCGCTGCATGCGCGCCGCAACCGTGCTTGAATGAGTCACCATCAAAAGAGCGGCGGAAGTCTCGCTAACCAGTGCCAGCATTTGGTCCAGAACGACCCCGGCGGTTGTCTCATCGAGGTTTCCGGTTGGTTCATCGGCCAGAATGATCTTGGGTCTCGCGGCAAGACTTCGCGCAATGGCAACGCGCTGTTGCTGACCACCAGAGAGCGTTTCGGGATAACTTTGCAATTGAGCCTTCAAACCAAGTGTTTCCGCCAAATGGTCAATGTAGGCGGCATCGAACTCACCATTCAACCGGGCCTGAAAGCCAATATTGGCCGCAACGTTGATGGATGGGATCAGGTTGAACTGCTGAAAAACGATGCCTATTTTTTTGCGTCGTAAATCGGCCCGCTCGGCCTCTTTTAGATGAGAAAAATCTTTGTCATCAAGCTTTACCGTGCCCGCATCAGCGCTCTCCAATCCGCCTGCGATATGCAACAGCGTGCTTTTGCCCGAACCCGATTCACCGGTTAGTGCAACGCTTTCCGCTGCAGCTAGCGAAAAGGAAACGCCCTTCAGAACCGGGATTTTTCCTTCATTTCCGACAAATGATTTTTCGATCCGCGTCAGCTCGAGCAAAGATTGGGTCTCCAAAAGTGGAAAAACAAGCGTAGTTCCGATCTGTCTCATACGCTTATTAGGTCGCAACAGATGACGTTATACCGCGTAAATTCAAGCGAATATTTCATCTGTTTCACGTTTCCTTGCCTGCTCTTTGCAGACGCAGCATCTTTGCTTACGTGTGTTTTTAGGCGATCAAATACCTTGCGCGAGGCCGACGGGGTCTCGAAGGGGGCGCATGACAGGCGACGAAAGGCCATACCATGCAAGAGAACGGATCAACACGACCAAAAGTAGCAATCATCGGCGCCGGTTTCGGCGGGCTCGCAGCGGCCAAGGCCTTTAAGGGTGCTGATGTTGATGTTGAGTTGATCGATCGACGTAATTACCATCTTTTTCAACCGTTGCTTTATCAGGTCGCAACGGCTGATCTTTCGCCTGCTGATATTGCCTGGCCGATCCGCGGGATTTTCTCTCATCAGAATAATGTGTCGGTCACCATGTCTGAGGTGGAAAACATCGATCTTAATAATCGCAAGGTGCATACCGCCGACAAGGACATCGATTATGACTACTTGGTCGTCGCAACGGGTTCCACCCACTCATATTTTGGCAAGGACGAATGGTCTAAATACGCGCCTGGATTAAAAAAAATCGTTGATGCGACCGAAATCAGACGCCGTGTGCTGATGGCTTTTGAGCGAGCAGAGCTTGCCGAAGACAAAGCAGAGCAGTGCAAGCATCTGACCTTTGCGGTTATTGGTGGCGGGCCAACCGGTGTGGAAATGGCCGGTGCCATTGCAGAACTTGCGCATTTCACATTGGCCCGAGATTTCCGTCGGATTGAGCCGCAGGATGCTCGCATAGTGCTAATCGAGGCTGGAGATCGTCTGTTGCGCGCTTTCCCACCAGCGCTTTCAGAAAAGGCGAGGAAATCTCTGGAAAAACTTGGGGTCGAGGTTTGTCTCGATACGCGGGTCGAACATATCGACGATCATCTGGTAAAAACGTCTGAATTTGAGCTGCCCACTTCGACCGCCATTTGGGGCGCTGGCGTGCAAGTCGAGCACTTGGATAAGTGGCTCGATTGCGAAACCGATCATACCGGTCGGGTTGAGGTTACCCCTGATCTTTCGATGCACAACCGCCCGGAGGTTTTCGTCATCGGCGATGCGTGCAAGACCGCCTGGAAAGACGGGCTAGACGTGCCTGGCATTGCCCCTGCGGCAAAACAGGGCGGTAAATTCGTGGCCAAGGTCATCAAGGATCGCATCAGCGGCATTACCAAACAGCGGGTGTTCAAATATCGTCACTATGGCTCCCTCGCGACGATCGGGCGCAATTCTGCAGTGATTGATTTCGGCTGGGCAAAACTCACTGGCACATTGGCTTGGTGGCTTTGGGGCGTGGCACATGTGTTCTTCCTGATTGGTGTACGACAGCCAATCTTTGTCGCAATGAGTTGGTTCTGGTCCTATTTAACGTATTCAAAAGGGGCGCGTTTAATCACCGGCGCAGGCAAAAAGCCCGCTGTAAAAGCAATTTCAACACTGGCAGAGTAACTTCCACTTAGCGTTGCCATTTGTCGTTGGTCTTCAAAGTGTTTTAGCGGAGCCTGAGCATGAACAGATACTCATAGCCTTTCGTGAACTTTGTCCTTTGTGTTCTAATCCCGGCTTTATGCTCTGGCTTGGTAATGATACCCAAACAGGGTTTTCTTATAATTCAATACTGAGTGCAGTGGTATTTGGTCCGATTACGCTCAGAGAGCTGATACGGGGCATCAAAGACGACAATAAGAAAGAAGCTTTCAAAGCGAGAACGCTTCGAAGGCCGGAAGAAAAACGTAAAAAGCGTTGAATTCAAGTTTTATGCTAATGAAAAGAACGAGTTCACCGGTCGATATGCCCCTGACATCCCGACCGGTGATTACTCATAAACTGGCCTAAGTAGTGGCCGTTACACCTAACAGCACCAATATCGTGTAAAGGCGTCTCGAATTTAAGGGGATTTTTCTGGTCGACACATCATAAACGCTTGACTTCACAGTGCATCCAACGCACTACGCGGCCTCGCACCTCTTTAGAGGTTGTTGTAATTCAACGCATGCCTGGATGTGGGCACGCTGCTCGAGGTAGAAAACGCCGGTTGATACCGGGACCGCAGGGCGCGAAGGACAAAGGATTAAGCCAATGTTTGCGGTTTTCAAAACCGGCGGCAAGCAATACAAAGTTCAGTCGGGTGACACACTCCGGGTGGAAAAGCTTGCGGCGGATGCCGGTGAAAAAGTGCAGTTCAACGAAATTTTGATGCTGGGCGGCGACAAGCCAGTGATCGGCACGCCTATGGTGGCCGGTGCGGCCGTTCAGGCCGAAGTTGTCGATCAGATCAAAGGTGACAAGGTTATCAACTTCGTAAAACGCCGTCGTAAACACTCGTCGAAGCGCACGAAAGGTCACCGGCAACAACTCACCGTTCTGCGCGTGACAGAAATCCTGGAAAAGGGCGGCGATAAGTCTGGTGTGAAAGCAGCCATAGGCGCAGGGTCTGTTGCGGCTGTTGCAGTGGCAGCTGGGGCCAAACCAGCGAAGAAAGCTGAGCCCAAGAAAGAAGCACCAAAAGCAGAAGCACCCAAAAAGGCCGCTCCGACAAAGGCAGCCACTGCTGAGGCGGATGATCTTAAGCAATTGTCCGGTGTTGGTCCGGCCCTTGAGAAAAAGCTTCATGAAAATGGAGTGACAACATTCGCTCAGATCGCGGCTTGGACCGAAGACGATGTTGCTGCTATGGACGAGAAACTATCCTTCAAAGGTCGGATTGAGCGTGAGGGCTGGATCGAACAGGCCAAGAAGCTGGCAAAAGGTTAAGGAGAGACCCGATGGCACATAAAAAAGCAGGTGGTTCATCCCGGAACGGACGCGACTCAGCAGGTCGTCGTCTTGGCGTGAAGAAATATGGCGGCCAGGCCGTGATCCCAGGCAATATTATCGTGCGCCAGCGCGGCAATAAGTTCTGGCCTGGCGAAGGGGTCGGCCAAGGCAAAGATCATACACTCTTTGCAACAGTGGAAGGCGCAGTGAAATTCCACAAAGGCCTCAAGGGCCGAACATTTATTTCGGTGCTTCCGGCAATGGAGGCCGCTGAATAGCCGCATCTGAATAGGTAAGAAAATACCAAAGGGATCGGCTGAAACGGCTGGTCCCTTTTTCGTTTCAGAAAAAGAAATTTGACCGGTCCAGTTCAGCGTCGAAAGACGCGTCGCCCGACGAGGAAAGAATGGACTAGAACAATGACGATTACCGGAAAAGACCTCATTAAGCTTGGCTTTGAGGAAGGCCATGATCTTGGCAAGGCGTTGGAAATTGTGAACGCGCAAGGCCTTGAAGGTGAGGCACTGGCCGCGTGGGTGGCTGAGAACAAGCCCGCACCGCGCATAAAGCTTCAGGAAAATCCGGGATATCTTTTCAATCTCGAAGCCGAAAACGAGCTTGAAATGGCCAATGTCGCCATGGTTCGCGAGACCATGGACATCTTGATGCAAACACCAACCTTGGTGGCGGGTGCAGTGATGCCAGATGCCTGCCCTGCAGGGGGACCAGGTACGATCCCGGTGGGTGGTGTTGCGGTAGCTAAAAACGCGATTCATCCAGGCATGCACTCGGCCGACATTTGCTGTTCTGTGATGGTCACCGAGTTTGAGGATGCCGAACCGCTCGATATTCTAAACGCGGTGCACGAGGCCACGCATTTCGGCCCGGGCGGTCGCCCGAATGGTGAACGTTACACAATGTCGCCTGAACTCTACGATGCGTTCCGGGCCAATCCGTTTCTGAACGATAAGAAAATCCTGCAAGCCGCGCAGGAGCATTTGGGCACGCAAGGAGACGGCAACCATTTTGCCTATGTTGGCCGCTCTGAGGCGAATGGCTCAACCTGTCTTGTCACGCATCACGGCTCTCGCGGTCCCGGTGCCGGTCTCTATCGGCTGGGCATGCGCAAGGCAGAGGTTTATCGCAAGAAGCTCTCCGAAGGTGTGTTGAAGCAAAACGCCTGGATCCCAGCCGATACCGCCGATGGTGAGGCCTATTGGGAGGCGTTGCAGCTGATCCGCAGATGGACCAAAGCCAACCATAACGCGATCCATCAGCGTGCGCTGGTAATCGCCGATGCCGAGATGCGCGAGCGCTTTTGGAACGAGCATAATTTCGTCTTTCGCAAAGGCGATCTTTATTACCATGCCAAGGGTGCAACGCCCGTGGACCTCGAGCTTTTGCCTGACACCAACGGCACGCAGATCGTGCCGATGAATATGGCAGAACCGGTGTTGCTCATCCGTGGGCAAACCAATGAGAGCAACCTCGGTTTTGCGCCTCACGGCGCAGGGCGCAACATGTCTCGTTCCGCGCATAAACGTGGGTTGAGCGAGCGCACGGATCAATCGATCTTTGATGAGGAAACCGCGGGTCTGGACGTTCGGTTCTATTCGGGCAATATCGACATATCAGAGCTGCCTTCGGCCTATAAACCGGCCGAAACGGTGCAGGCGCAAATGCGCAAATTTGATCTTGCAGAGACCGTAGATCGCATCCTGCCCTATGGTTCTGTAATGGCTGGCGATTGGGAACGTGACGCGCCCTGGCGCAAGAAAGCTGCGGCGAAATATGCCGCAAAAGGTCGTGCGCCATGACCGACCGTATAAGAACGGAACGTCTGGTCCTTCGCCCTGTCGTTGCGGAGGACGCAGCGGTCATAATGGCGGGGTTTGCCGATTTTGAGGTCATCAAGTGGCTCGCTCGCCCGCCATATCCGTTCACCGCAGCCGATTTGCGCATTCACAACGACGACGGCTCAAGCCGCTGGCCCGAAATGGCCGCGATTGAGCACAAGGGCCGTATGATCGGGATCGTAAGCGGCGCGCCGCATCTGGGCTTCTGGCTTTTGCAAGAGGCGTGGGGGCAGGGCTTTGCCACTGAGGCAGGCCGGGCGATGGCCGCGCTTGTCTTTGAAGAGACGGCCGTTGATCATCTCGTCTCTGGCTACTTCGATGGCAACACCGCGTCGGCCAATGTGCTGGCAAAGCTTGGCTTCGTCGAAACGGGCCGAGGCACGCATTGGTGCGAACCGCGCCGCGAGGATATTCCACATATCGACCTGCGCCTTGAGCGCTCCGACTGGGAGGCGCGGTTATGATGGATGTGATTAAAACAGAGCGTCTTGTTCTGCGGCGTTTTCGAGACGCCGATATTCCAGCTATCACCGCGGCGCTACAGGATCGCGATATCGTGCGGATGATGCCACAGATGCCGTGGCCTTATACGCGAGCAGATGCGGAGCAATATGTCCGCGAGGTTGCACCGAGCAAACCACTCGGCTTTGCGATTGAGCATAACGGCACGTTGATCGGCTCCGTTGGCGCGGACATACGGCTTGGCTATTGGCTCTCACGCCTGGCTTGGTGCCAAGGCTTTGCCAGCGAAGCGGCGCGCGGGCTTCTGGGCTATCGCTTCGAGCGGGATCGTTCGACGCTTCTGTCCGGTCACCGTGTTGACAATCCGGGTTCGCGCCGGGTCTTGAAGAAGCTGGGCTTTGTCGATGTCTCGCAGAAAAGCGTGCACAGCTTTGGCGAGGGTGCCGATGTCAAAATCCAGGTGATGCAGCTGACCCATGCCGCATGGGAGGCGCAGCAATGAGCCTTGCCATGATCATCTTCTTTTTCTCGCAGGTGGCCACACCAGGGCCTGCCAACATGGCTCTGCTCGCTACAGGAGCGCGTTATGGACTGCGTCCGGCCTTGCCTTTTGTCGCCGGTGTGACCGTTGGCAAACAGCTTTTGATCTGGCCTTTGGGCTTTGGTCTGATGGGACTTGCCGTGTCTGTGCCGCTTCTGTTTGAAGTGCTGAAATGGGCCGCTGCGGCCTATATCTGTTGGTTGGCCTGGAAGATCGCCAATATCCGGCTTGGCCCGGTTGAAAGCGCTGCCGAGGCGCCGGGTTTCATGGCTGGTCTTATCGTGCACCCGCTCAACCCCAAGGCCTGGGCGATGATCACCGCAGGATTTACCAGCTTTATTGGCCCTGATGTGTCTGCCTTGCAGGCCACTGCCACCATTTCACTTGTCCTGCTGACGCTGCAGGCAGTGGTGCACCCGGTCTGGGCCGCGGCGGGCGAGCAGATTGCCCGTTTTGTCGCTGGAACAGCCTTTGAACCCTTTTTGATGCGAAGCCTTGCGGTTTTGACCGTGGTTTCGGTCCTTTTCGTGCTTTTCGGAGGAGAAAGCAGATGAAACACGATTCTTTTGTCACTGAGCACTTTATCGACGCTGGCCGGTTTGACCTGCGCCCTCTTCGCGCCTCTGATGCCGGGCTGATTACGCTTTATTGTGACGATGAGCGTGTGGCCAAAAACACCACGGACATTCCCCATCCTCTGCCGCCCGGTGCCGCCGAAGGCCTGATCAAACGCGCCAATGATGCGGAGCATGCCGAGGATGTCTGGGCCATCGATGCGACGCGATTCGGCGGGGCCGAAATCATGGGGCTGATTGGTCTTGAGCGGCTCGACCGGGAGCAATCGGAAATCGGTTACTGGGTGGCACCGCCATTCTGGAATGGGCGCGTCGCGTCGGAGGCGGTTGAGGCCATGCTGCGTGCCAATCCGCATAACGCCAAAACAGTCTTTGCCTCGGTGTTTCAAGACAACGCCGCCTCAGCGCGTGTGCTGACCAATTGCGGTTTTGAGTATCTAGGCGATGCTGAAAGTTTTTCCGTCGCGCGTAATGCAAAGGTTCCCACCTGGACCTATTCCTATCGGTGCGAGCGGTGACCCTTCCGCATCTGCGCACTGAGCGGCTCTTGCTGCGCCCACTCAGACGCAGCGACGCTGAAGCGATTACGGGGATTGTCGAGACCTATGAGGTGTCAAAATGGCTCGTTCCGGTGCCGCACCCTTACACGTTGGAGGACGCGCATACGTTCCTGGAACTGGTGGAGGCGGGTGAGGAAGGCCCGGTTTGGGCGGTAAGCTTGGATCAAACGCTGATCGGGGTGATCAGTGTGGAGGATGTGCTGGGCTACTATCTGAATATGGAGCACTGGGGGCAGGGCTATATGACCGAGGCCGCTAAAGCGGTGCTTTCGTGGCGCTTCTCCGTCACTGATCTTAAAGAGATAACCTCAGGCCATTTTGTTGGTAATGAGGGATCTCGTCGCGTGCTCCAGAAGGTGGGGTTCCAAGATGCTGGCGAGACGGAGCTTTTCAGTACGGCCCGAGGAAAAGCGCATCCTTCGCGGCGGATGGTGCTGACGCGGAGGGCCTTGAAGGTTCAAGCGGAACGCGGCTTGATCAGCTACCGCGCGATGAGGCCCGATGACTTTGAGCCTATGTGCGCCATGGTTAACCACTGGGAGGTGGTGCGCAATCTTGGTTCTTGGTCTTGGCCACCGAATCCTGCGTTTGTCCGCAAGCGTTGTCAGCCTTTTGACGGCGACGGCTTCGTTTGGGCGGTCTGCAAGGATGGCGTGTTCATCGGGCAGGTGGCCGTTGTGCGAGGGGTGCTCGGCTACATGCTCGCGCCGCAACATCATGGGCAAGGCATTATGGGCCGCGCCGTTGGCGACGCTCTGGAGGAAGCATTTGCAGTGCATGGCGTCGAGGAGGTCACGGCCGACATCTGGGCCGACAACGAGATTTCACGCCACCTGCTGACGAAGTTTGGCTTTGAGCTTACAGTTGAGGAAACGGTCCACGCGCTTGCCCGAAACGAAATGACCGCCAGCGAGACGTACAAGTTGACCTCCAAACGCTGGCAGACCTTGAGCGAACCCGCCTGATGGTTTAGGCGGGCGCGGTGCAATGAAAGCTGACCGATGAAATTTCTTGATCTTGCCAAGGTCTATATCCGCTCCGGCAGTGGCGGCAACGGGTGCATCAGCTTCCGGCGGGAGAAGTATATCGAGTTCGGTGGTCCCGATGGCGGTGACGGGGGCACCGGTGGCTCGGTCTGGGCTGAGACGGTGGACGGCCTCAACACGCTGATCGATTTCCGGTACCAGCAGCATTTCTTTGCCGATAATGGCCGTCCTGGGATGGGGCGACAGCGGACAGGTGCCGACGGGGACGATATCACCTTGCGCTTGCCAGTGGGTACCGAAGTGCTTGACGAGGATCAGGAAACCCTGCTGGCTGATCTCACTGAAGTGGGTGAACGGGTGCTGCTGGCAAAAGGCGGCAATGGCGGCTGGGGCAATCTGCGCTTCAAGACCTCAACCAATCAGGCGCCGCGTCGGTCCAATCCGGGGCAAGAGGGGGTAGAGCGCACGATCTGGCTCCGGCTGAAACTGATTGCCGATGTGGGCCTTCTGGGTATGCCAAATGCGGGCAAATCAACGTTCCTTGCCGCCACGTCTAACGCACGGCCCAAAGTGGCCGATTATCCTTTTACCACGCTGCACCCTAATCTTGGCGTCGTAGGCGTTGATGAGCGCGAGTTCGTTGTGGCCGACATCCCCGGACTGATCGATGGCGCGTCCGAGGGGCGCGGTCTTGGTGATCTGTTCCTCGGTCATGTGGAGCGGTGCTCTGTTCTTTTGCATCTGGTCGATGGTACGTCTGGTGATCCGGTGGCCGATTATCGCACGATTATTCAGGAGCTTGAGGCCTATGGTGGCGGTTTGGCCGAGAAGCCGCGCATAACAGTCATGAACAAAATCGACGCACTCGATGACGAAGAGCGCGCGTTTATTCGTGACGAGATTGCCGAGGCGGTCGGCGGGCCGGTCATGCTCATGTCAGGGGTGTCGCGGGAGGGTACGACCGATGTGCTGCGCGCCTTGCAGGCCCAGATTGATGAGGGCCGCGCAAGATCACAAATCTCGCTCGAGGAGAGCCGTCCATGGCAACCTTGAGCGAAGCCAAACGTCTGGTCATAAAAATTGGTTCGGCACTTTTGGTGGATCAAACATTAGGCGCGCTGCGGGCGGAGTGGCTGCGGGCTTTGGCGGATGATGTTGCGTGGCTTCGCGAGCAGGGGGCGGATGTGATCCTTGTATCCTCAGGCTCCATAGCGCTCGGCCGTGCGGCGCTTGGCCTCTCAAACGGCGCGCTCAGCCTTGAGCAGAGTCAGGCGGCGGCTGCAGTGGGGCAAATCCAGCTGGCCAGCGCTTATACCGAGGCACTCGCGCGGCATGATCTGAAAGCGGCACAGGTGCTGGTCACGCTGGAGGATAGTGCGGATCGACGTCGTTATCTGAACTCCCGTGCGACTCTGGAGCAGCTTCTGAGCCTTGGCGTTGTCCCGATTGTGAACGAAAATGACACGGTCGCGACCGATGAAATCCGCTACGGTGACAATGACCGTTTAGCCGCACAAGTGGCGGTAACAGCCGGTGCAGATACTCTTGTTCTGCTTTCTGATGTGGATGGGCTCTATACGGCCAACCCGCGTGAAAGCTCTGCCGCGATGCGGCTGGATATGATCGAAGAAATCACACCCGAGATCGAGGCCATGGCGGGTGATGTGGGCTCTGGACTGTCCAAAGGAGGCATGAAGACCAAGCTGACGGCCGCGCGCACGGCGACCCATGCCGGTTGCGATATGGTGATCACCGAAGGATCGGTGCTGCACCCGGTGAGAGCGCTTTCGGAGGGCGCTGCGGCCACTTGGTTCAAAGCACAAGGCGATCCGCAGCAAAAGCGCAAACAATGGATCGCAGCGATGAAGCCTAAGGGCCAAATTACGGTAGACGCAGGAGCAGTACGTGCCATCGGGAAGGGCAGCAGCCTTCTAGTCGCAGGCGTAACCGCGGTTAGCGGTGAGTTTGCCCGTGGCGATGCCGTTGTGGTTATGGATTTGGACAGCAAGAAACTGGGCCAGGGCCTGACCCGCTATGATGCGCAGGATGCGGCGCGGATTGTTGGGCTTAGATCTGATGAAATAGAGCCTGTCTTGGGTTATCCTGCGCGAGGCCCGCTTATCCATCGCGACGATATGGCGTTCTAGCACAAAAAAATGCTACCAAAGATCAAACGAGACGACTGAGATCATGAAAGACCTCGAAGACATTCCCGCCGTGATGGCAGAGCTTGGTGCACGCGCAAAGAGGGCTGCGTCAGCTTTGGCCATGGCAAGCGCGGAAACCAAGGCTAAAGCGCTCAACGCAGCGGCAGATGCAGTATGGAACCGCCGCAACGAAATTATCGCAGCCAACGCTAAGGATCTACAATTCGGCCGTGACAAGGGTTTGACCGACGCGATGATGGACCGTCTGATGCTGGATGAGCCGCGCATTCGGGGTATTTGCGATGGTCTTCGCGCTGTCGCCGCACAAGATGACCCGGTGGGAGAGGTGCTGGCCGAATGGGACCGGCCCACCGGTTTGCATATCAAACGTGTCCGGACGCCTTTGGGAGTTATTGGCGTAATCTATGAAAGCCGTCCGAATGTAACCGCAGATGCAGGCGCGCTTTGCCTGAAATCGGGAAATGCCGTGATCCTACGGGGCGGCTCGGAGAGCTTTCACTCCTCTGGATCAATCCATTCTTGCTTGGTGGACGGTCTCAAAGCAGCAGGGTTGCCAAAGGATGCCGTTCAACTCGTGCCGACGCGTGATCGAGCCGCAGTCAGCGAAATGCTCTCAATGACCGGTGCGATCGATGTCATCGTGCCACGAGGGGGCAAGGGGCTTGTCGGCCTTGTGCAGCGCGAGGCAAGAGTACCGGTCTTTGCCCATTTGGAAGGCATTGTTCATATCTATATCGACAAGGCCGCGGATGCGGAAAAGGCGATGCGTGTCGTACTGAATGCCAAGACCCGGCGCACCGGGATTTGCGGCGCGGCGGAATGTCTTTTGATCCACCGCGATGTGCTGGATGGCCTTGGCGCGGATCTGGTTTCAATGTTGGTGGAGGCCGGTGTCGAAATCCGCGGTGACGCGGAGGTGCAAAAATTCCAAGGCACAATTGCTGCAACAGAAGAAGACTGGGGTTTTGAATTCCTTTCAATGACGATGGCCGCGCGCGTGGTTAAGGGTATTGACGAGGCCATCGCGCATATAACGCGTTACGGGTCTCAGCACACCGACGCCATCATCACCGAAGATGACGCTGCAGCTAAAACCTTTTTCGCGCAACTCGACAGCGCTATTTTGATGCGTAACGCCTCAACACAGTTTGCGGATGGTGGGGAGTTCGGAATGGGCGCAGAAATCGGCATTGCAACCGGAAAAATGCATGCGCGCGGACCTGTGGGAGCCGCGCAATTAACCAGCTTTAAATACTTGGTGGAAGGCTCTGGAACGATCAGGTCTTAAGTGTGATTGTCGCATCATCATGAGTGCTTTGCGCATGAATCTCAAAGCCGTTTGACGCTGCGAGATTTGGCAGTACAGCAAATTGCACGCTGGCTGGGCTTGGCATATCTGACATCGATGCGCCCCTAAGGCGGCCCCAAAGTGTTTCATCGATCTTTATACGGTCAGCTGATCCTTTGATTGTCCAAGTGCCGTTTGAATGCTCCACGCTTAATGCGCCACCGAACGGTATAGCTTGTTCGACGCATAAAAGCGCCAATAGCACCGCCTGTATTTTGACCCGCTCAAAGTCGCCTACTGGGAATGGCGCAACTTGAAGTTTGCTATCGGCGTAGACATCTTGCAGGATTTGGTCGATTTCGGCGGACTTAAGACTTTGCCCCGTGCTTGCCGCTCCAAAGACTATTCTGAAAAGCCGTATGCGCGCGTTTGCGCTTGCCACGCTTTCTGCCACAAGCCCAAATTCCTCGGTTGATGCGATCCCGGACATCGACATAAGTTCAAGCCCGTTGCTGATTGCGCCAAGAGGACTGATCAGATCGTGGCAGATGCGCGACCCAATCAGCGCGGCGAGGGATGCATTTTGTGTTTGCACTGCTTAATCCTTTTTGGCTGTCTCAAAAGTCCAGGCAACAATATCTTCCGGGTTTTTGGAGCTGTCCCGGTTTCGAATTAATTAAATAATACTCTTTAAGGTTGTTTATATAAATACTTATACACTTTATTGTAAGGACCTTTTCATTTTGCAATGACCGCTGTGCTTGCGAATTGCGCAGAATTCGCATTAAAACCGCGCCGAACCATAAAGCGTGGAGCCATAATGCAAGCCGATGACCCGCAATTTCACGTTCGGCTTGCCGAAACGGCGGCAGATTTGCGGGCAGCGCAGCGGCTTCGTTATGAGGTATTCGTGGCTGAGTTGGGCGGCGATGGCCCGACAATTGATCACGCAAACCGGCTTGAACGCGATGAACTTGATGAGGCTTATGATCATCTTTTACTTATCGATGAGAGCCTGGGTGGGAAAATCGTCGGTGTGTATCGCCTGATGCGTGATGATCAGGTGCACAAAGTGGGCCGGTATTATTCGAATGGTGAATATGACCTCGGGCCGATCCTGTCTTCTGGTCGCTCATTGATGGAGCTTGGCCGGTCTTGCGTGGCGCATTCGTATCGCGGGGGCACAGCCATATATCATCTCTGGAAAGGCCTCGCGCGCTATGTGGAGAAACACCAGATTGAGGTGCTGTTTGGTGTTGCGAGCTTTCACGGCACGGACATTAGCAAAATCGCTCAACCGCTCTCGCTTTTGCATCACCGCCACCTGGCGCCGGAGCCGCTTCGGGTTCGTGCGCTCGCTACGCAGTATCAGCCCATGGATCTGGTGCCAGAGCATGAGATCGACAGGGTGGCCGCGATGCGCGACGTGCCTGCTCTCATCAAGGCGTATCTGCGGCTTGGCGGATGTGTCGGGGACGGGGCGTTTATCGATCACGATTTTAACACCACGGATGTCTGCCTGGTGATGGACACCGCCAAGCTAAGCGAACGCCACCGTGCGATCTATAGCAAAGGGGAAACGGTTTGACGCCGACCTGGCATTCCGATGATGCCCCTGAATTCCGCCCGATTTCAATTATTGGCTGGTTGTTGGTTGTGGTGCGTGCGGTGCTCATCGTGCTGACCTTCGCAGTAGGTGTTGGGGCAACACTTTTGCTTCGGATCGTTGAACGTCCTCTTTTTGGCATTCCGCGTCCGATGACATCGCCGATCACACAAATGACTTTTCGGACCAGCCTCGCTATCATGGGGCTGCGGATCAAAACATCTGGCACGCCAATCAATACTGACGGTGCCGTGGTATCCAACCATTGTTCATGGCTCGATATTCTCGTGCTGAATTCACCGCAAAAGGTCGTCTTCGTTTCCAAAGCAGAGGTGTCGGGATGGCCCGGTGTTGGCTTTTTGGCCCGGCTCGTAGGTACGATTTTCATCCAACGCGACCGCAAACAGGCCAAAGCGCAGCAAAACCTTTTGCGTGAAGCATTGCGCAGTGGGCGAAAACTTCTTTTCTTTCCTGAAGGTACCTCAACGGATGGATTGCGTGTTTTGCCCTTTAAATCAACGCTTTTTAGTGCTTTCTTTGGTGATGCGGCAGTACCGGTGAAACGCGTTCAGCCCGTCACTCTGCGCTACGTAGCACCGGAAGGTTTAGACGCGCGTTTTTATGGCTGGTGGGGGGACATGGATCTTGGGCCCCACGCGCTTCAAATTCTATCGCATCTACGTCAGGGTCATGCGCATATACTTTACCATGAGCCGCTGAACGTGGCCGATTATCAAGACCGAAAGGCTTTGGCGCTTGCGCTTCATGAATCAGTGCAGAGCGGCATGTCGTGACCGGCTGATGCACATAAATACACTGTGACAATAAAGCCTTGGCCGATCATGCGGCTTGTCCTTGTCACATACCCCGACCAGCCCTATTTTCGCTTAATCGAATCGGAAACACCCGAACATCGCGCGCATGGCGATATAGGCACCCGACGACGCGAAACAGTTGAATGAGAAGGGCCACGCACATGAAGGTTGAATTCCTGCACGGGACAGAAACAGGTACTGCCGAGATCGTTTGTGAGGATTTAGAAGAAGCAGTATCCGATCGCGTAGATACAAAGGTCACAAGCCTTGAAGACATGGACGTCTCAAGCTTTCAAGACGACACGCTCTACGTCGTGGTGTGCTCCACTTTCGGAAGCGGCGACCTACCCTCAACGGCTGAGCCCTTTTTTGACGCTTTGAAAGGGACGAAGCCTGATCTGAGCCATGTTCGCTTCGCGATGTTTGGTCTTGGTGATAAGACCTTTGGCGAAACTTATAATCAGGGTTCGGAAAAACTGGTCGAAGCTCTGACGGAGTGCAAGGCGCAGATGGTTGGAGAGCGCGGGATGGCTGATGCGTCCTCTGCTGATATGCCCGAAGAGGTCGCTTTGCCTTGGCTTGAGGGCATCTTGGAGCAAGCCGCGGCGACACAGAGTTAACAGCCGCAAATAAACTTACGTAACGACAGTCTAGGTAAACTTGAGCTCCGATGATATCGGGGCTCTATACTTATGCAAATTGCGAAAGGACACCCGATGACAGGCAAGGCGAGTTTTGATTTTACCGGCGCGAATGTTGTCGTATTTGGCGGCACGAGCGGCATCAACCTTGGCATTGCCGAGGGGTTTGCCCGGTCGGGCGCGTCTGTCACTGTTATTGGGCGCAACGAGGAAAAGGCGCAAAAGGCCGCGGATGGCTTGGCCGAACTTACTGTCAGCGGTGCAACCGCACGGTACAGCACTGCCGATGTCCGCGATAAGGAGGCGGTCGAGGCTGTCTATGCAGGTCATGCCGAGGCGCTGGGCCAGATCGACGTTTTGGTCTCTGGCGCGGCTGGCAATTTCCCAGCGCTGGCCAATTCGATGAGCCCCAATGGTTTTAAAGCGGTGGTCGATATCGATCTGCTTGGTACCTTCAATGTGCTGCGCACCGGATATGAGCATTTGCGCCTGCCAGGAGCCGCTGTCATCAACATATCCGCACCGCAAGCCGAAGTGCCGATGGCGATGCAGGCCCATGTTTGCGCCGCCAAAGCAGGCGTTGATATGCTGACCAAAACGCTGGCCATCGAATGGGGTGGCAAAGGCGCGCGTGTGAATTCTGTGATCCCAGGTCCAATTGACGGAACCGAAGGGATGGACCGGCTCGCGCCTACCGAGAAGATGCGCAAGGCGGTGATCAATTCCGTGCCGATGGGCCGCATGGGTACACCCGATGACGTAGCGCAGGCCTGCCTGTTTCTGGCTTCTGACGCGGGTCGTTACGTATCTGGCGCCATCTTGCCTGCCGATGGTGGCTGGATGGCGGCCGGTGCGGGTCTGAAATTCTAAACGCCAGGTCGTTTCTGCACTTTCCCCCTCTGCCTGCCCGCGCTAGGTGACGGTCAAGCGGAGGTGTACCCATGACTAAAACAGGTATCATGATCTGCGGCCACGGCAGCCGCGCCAAGTCAGCTGAGGAAGAATTTGCGCTTTTGGCCAAAGGACTGCGCAAGCGCTTTCCTGATCTGCCGGTTGAATACGGATTTCTCGAATACTCGGCCCCAAATATTCACATGGGGCTTAATGCTTTGCGCGATGCGGGCGTGGATGAGATCGTGGCGGTGCCGGGTATGCTCTTTGCTGCAACGCATGCTAAAAACGACATCCCTTCGGTGCTGACCACCTATGGCGAGAAAAACCCGGGGCTAGAGGTGCATTACGGTCGCGAGCTTGGCCTGCATCCGCAAATGATCGCGGCTTTTGAGGCGCGCATTCTAGAAGCTATGGGCATGGATCATGTCCATGACGGAGATCTTTACGACACGATGCTGGTCGTGGTCGGTCGTGGCACGTCCGACACGCTCGCCAATGCCGAAGCCGCGCGACTTACCCGGATTGTGACAGAAAACCTTGGTTTTGGCTGGTCCGAAACGGTCTATTCGGGGGTAACCTACCCATCGGTGGGACGTGGCCTCGAAATGGCTCTAAAGCTCGGCTACAAAAAGGTAGTGGTGGCGCCGTATTTCCTGTTCTCAGGACGACTGATCGATCGGATTTATGCCTATGTCGACCGGGTCGCACAGGGCGCTCCGGATGTGCAATTCTTCAAAGCACATTACCTGGCCGATCAGGACCACGTGATAGACACCTTCGTGGCCCGTATCGAAGAGGCGCGGGCCGGGGCGATTGTCGACACCCAGGATTTGATGGCGTCTTTCAAAGAGCGGCTGGCCAAAGGCGAGGTCGATGTGCACCATCACCATGCCGAGTTCCGCGACCCGCTCGATGATGAGGCTGGCGGCGGTCATGACCATAGCCACGACCACGATCACCATCATGACCACGGGCACCATCATCATCACCACGGTCACAGTCACGGCGTTTACCGTCACATCGGTCACCCAAACGGGCCGCGTACGATGATCGATCAGGGCGTCTGCTGCTGCTTTATGAGCCAGTTCCCGCAAGAGGTGATAGATGAGGAGCGTGCGTCCCGGGTCAAAGAAAAAACCGCCTGACCACACCTCTCTCTTTTTGCTTAAAATATCCCCGCCGGAGGCAAAAATTCTTTCAGCGCTGCCTTAAACCGACAAACGTGCCGCTTGGCTGCCGCGCTCCCTGTAAGGCGTGGTATTGTAATGTGATCTGTAGCATTTGGAGAAATGCGAAGGTGAGGCAAACCCGCAGGCCAGCGCCACATTGATCACCGTCATATCGGTTTGCATCAGTAGGTTGCGCGCCTTTTGCAAGCGCAGTTCCATATAGTAACGCTTTGGACTTCGGTTGAGGTAGCGCCGGAACAGCCGTTCGAGCTGGCGCGTCGACATCGCAACCTCCTTGGCCAGGATCGAGGGGCTGATCGGCTCCTCGATATTGTTCTCCATCATTTGGATTACCTGGCTGAGCTTTGGATGGCGCACCCCGATACGCGTTGGCACAGAAAGCCTCTGCGTGTCCTGATCGGTGCGGATTGAGCTGTAAATCAGTTGATCGGCCACTGCATTGGCCAGTTGCTCTCCGTGATCATCCGCGATCAATTTAAGCATCAAATCGATCGAGGATGTCCCACCTGCCGTGGTCAACCTATTATTGTCGACCACAAACACCGATTTGGTGAGCTCTACCTCATCGAATTCCTCGGCAAAACTATCATGGTTTTCCCAATGGATCGTGGCGCGTTTGCCGTCAAGCAATCCTGCCTTTGCGACCGTATAGGCCGCAGTACACAGCCCACCAACGACCAATCCGCGTCGCGCTTCGCGGCGCAACCAATTCAGAACACGTTTGGATGTCGCCGCCTGCACGTTGATGCCACCACAGATCATCAGCACATCGTCGCGGTGCAGCTCGACGAGATCCATATCGACGTTGAATTTCGCACCGGCCGAACAGGTCACGGTTTCTCCGCCTTCACCGGCAATAATCCAATCATAGAGTTTTTCACCAGCCATCCGGTTGGCAATGCGTAGGCTTTCGACCGCTGCCGAAAAGCACAGCAGTGTAAAGTCATTCAGCAGAACAAAGACAAAACGTTTGGTTGCGACGGAATCGCTTGTTCGTTCAATTTTTCCAACGATATTTTCCGCTTCCGTGCGCATGAAAAAGAATCTCGCCCAGTGGCTTTTTAAGTTGTCTGAGAATGTCTTACTTCATTGGTTTCGGCAATTGGTAAATATACATGCGGACGGGCAGGAGGCACTGGCGCATGCGGGATCAATTGCGTATACAGCGGACTGCATCCGCCTTGGGCGTAAATGGAGAGTGATATGAGCACGTGGAAAAAATCTGATTGGCGTAACAAGCCCCGGATCCAAATGCCGGAGTATCTCGACGAGGCCGCTTTAAATGGTGTCGAGGCCCAACTTTCGAAATATCCGCCGCTGGTTTTTGCCGGCGAGGCGCGTCGTCTTCGCCAAGAGTTAGGTGCCGCCTCTCGTGGGGAGGCATTTTTGCTGCAGGGTGGGGACTGTGCCGAGGCGTTTGATCAATTTTCGGCAGATTCTATTCGCGACACCTTCAAGGTGATGCTGCAGATGGCGATGGTTTTGACCTATGGCGCCAAAGTGCCGGTGATCAAGGTTGGTCGCATGGCTGGTCAATTTGCCAAACCGCGCTCGGCACCGACTGAGACAGTTGATGGGGTAGAGCTGCCAAGCTATCGCGGCGATATCATCAATGATCTGGCCTTCACCGCAGACGCTCGTATTCCAAACCCACAAAAGATGCTGCAGGCTTACACACAAGCGGCAGCGACGCTTAACCTGCTGCGTGCTTTCTCAACGGGTGGATATGCCGATGTTAATCAGGTGCACGCCTGGACCTTAGGCTTTACCGAAAGTGAAAAGGCACAGCAGTATAGAGAGTTGGCGTCACGTATTACCGATACGCTGGATTTCATGCAGGCAGCGGGCATTGATAAGCATATTGCACCGACGCTTGAGAAGGTGGATTTTTACACTTCGCATGAAAGTCTTTTGCTGGAGTACGAAGAGGCGCTTTGTCGTAAAGATTCGACCTCAGGCAATTGGTTGGCTGGTTCTGGGCACTTGCTCTGGATTGGCGATCGTACACGCCAGCCTGATGGCGCGCATGTGGATTTCCTTTCCGGTGTATTGAACCCGATTGGGCTCAAATGCGGTCCGACGCTCGAAGTCGACGATCTCAAACAACTGCTTGCTAAATTGAACCCCGAAAACGAGGCCGGGCGTCTTACGCTGATCGCAAGGTTTGGGGCTGGCAAAGTGGCTGAACATCTGCCGCGCCTGATCAAAACCGTGCGTGAAGAAGGCGCCAATGTCACCTGGGTTTGCGACCCGATGCATGGCAACACGATCAAGTCATCGTCTGGCTACAAAACACGGCCATTTGACGCAGTGCTGCGTGAGGTGCAGGAATTCTTTGCGGTGCACCGCGCTGAGGGTACGATCCCCGGCGGCGTGCATTTTGAGATGACCGGACAGGATGTGACAGAATGCACTGGTGGCGTGCGTGCCGTAACGGATGAGGATCTGTCAGATCGTTACCACACGGCTTGCGATCCACGCTTGAATGCGTCGCAATCCTTGGAATTGGCATTCCTAGTTGCTGGAGAACTCACAGTTTTCCGTGAAAGCATGGCCGAGCAGAAGGCCGGATGACCCGATTAAAAGACAAAGCCCTCCCGAATTGGGAGGGCTTTGGTCTCGCTTAACGCTGGGGTGCCCCCACCCATGGTTGCGTTAGCTGCTGTGAACCAATTTCAAATATGGACGCTCGCTTCTATAGAGGCGTCTATCTCCGTCATTGCTCTTACCTGGCCCGGTAAGTAGCGTTTGCGCCTCGCTAAACTGAAGAGGTTTGGAGTTTTGCGGAATATCAATTTTGCGGAGCTGTATATCTCTGATCTTGAACCGACGGGGTCCATCGCCAATTTCGCCGGATGTCACCAGACAACCCAAAGCGCGTGAAATGTCACCCAAATCAGAGCGCAAAGGCAAAATTACCATGGTGCCTTGCAATGGCTGTGTGTCAAAGCGATCTCTTGAGATAAGCTCGATCTGTACAATTGCTGGACGCTCAAACAATTCTACAATTGCATCGCTTAGGCGCGTCTGGTCATCGGCGTCGATCAATGATGAGATCGGCATGCCTCTAATCTCCATGCCCAGCAGTTTTGATAGTTCAGCGCCAGCCACCCGCATCCGCGCCAACCCGGGCGTCACTTTTTCGGCGATAAAGGAGTTGGACAGCAAAGACTCAAAGCCGCGGGGATCGATTTCTGTGCGCAACGGCACATCCTGACCGCGTCGCATATTTTGCCAGTAGTCTATGAAAGCAGAAAGCTCGTGGCCTCGTTCGGCAGCTGCGGCTGATTTGATTTCGAGGATATTTTCTTTGTCTTTCACGTCGACATCTTCAATCATTGTCTTCATTGCTCCAACCAACATCAACTCACACAGACGCGATTTTTATTTTCGCGTAAGAACTTGCCCCTGGGTGACTCCGAATTGTGAATCACCACCCGCGACACAAACAATTGTTGCACAAATTATCTCGAATTTGTCCAAATTTATTGGCTAATGGTTAATGTCTCGCCAGGCCTACGCTTGCGCGGAGCGCGCGCAGTAGCTAGACCAAAGGCCTACAATTGAGGGCTAAGCACTTTTGAAAAAATTGAATTCTATGACGGGTTACGCGACCGGGCAGGGGGCCATAGACGGCTTTAGCTGGGACTGGGAATTGCGCTGTGTGAATGGCAAAGGGCTCGACCTGCGCTTTCGCTCGCCGGAATTGTTGACTGGATTGGACGCAGACCTCCGCACTAAAGTGACTGCAAGCATGTCGCGCGGCAATCTATCGGTCTCGTTGAAAGTGCAATCCTCTGGTGCTGAAGGCGGTGTGGAGCTTGATGCTGACAGACTAGAGACAGTGCTTATTGCCATGGCAGAGGTCGAGGCGCGTGCAATGGAGCGGGGGCTTTCGCTGGCACCGGCAAATGCCGCTGATGTTTTGGCTCTACGTGGTGTGTTTGACGTCTCCAAAGAACAGCAGGACACAACGACCCTGAGAAAGGAAGTGCTTGCCGGGTTCGATAGTGTTCTGAAGGAACTCCGCGATATGCAGGCGCGGGAGGGTGCCGTGCTTGCGAAAGTTCTCGGTCAGCAAATCGATGCTCTGGCTGCACTGATTGACGATGCTGCAGCCGCTGCGGAGGCGCGCAAACCTGAGGCCAAGGCCCAGTTAGAGGCCGCCGTGGCGCGGGTACTCGAAAACTCCGATCAGATTGATGAGGCCCGCGTGACCCAAGAGCTTGCGATTATTGCGATGAAATCTGATGTCACAGAAGAACTTGATCGCCTCCGTGCTCATGTTGTCGCCGCGCGCGACCTGATCAAAGGCGGAAGCCCCGCTGGCCGCAAACTCGATTTTCTCGCCCAGGAGTTCAATCGCGAAGCCAATACGATCTGTTCTAAATCCCAGAATGCCGAGCTGACTTCTGTTGGTTTGGAACTGAAGTCGTTGATTGAGCAGATGCGGGAGCAGGTTCAAAATGTCGAGTGAGGCTCAACGGCGAGGGCTTTTGATCATTCTGTCGTCTCCTTCGGGTGCAGGTAAGTCGACATTGTCGCGCAGGCTTTTGGAATGGGATAGCACGATCTCTTTTTCGGTTTCTGCTACAACGCGCCCACCGCGCGAGGGTGAGGTTGATGGCAAGGATTATCATTTCATGACCGTCGAGCAGTTTGAGGATGACGTGAATTCCGGTGAAATGCTGGAGCACGCAACTGTGTTTGGAAATTCCTACGGGTCTCCCAAAGCGCCAGTTCAGGCAGCTATTGAGGACGGTCGTGATGTGCTTTTTGATGTCGATTGGCAAGGGGCGCAACAGATCAACGGCTCCGATCTGAAAGACCATGTTTTATCCGTTTTCATTCTGCCGCCTTCCATCGCAGAGCTACGTGCAAGGCTTGAAGGTCGGGGGCAGGACGACAGTAGAGTGATCGACAAACGCATGCAGAAAAGCCTGGTCGAGATTAGTCATTGGAAAGAATACGATTATGTGCTGGTCAATGAAGATCTGGACGATGCCGATCAAAGGCTGAAAACCATTGTGACCGCTGCTCGACAAGGCCGGTTGCAGCAACCACAATTGGAAGCGCATGTTGCACGGCTCGGGCAAGAATTTGAGGCCATGCAATGACAGTCTATGGTTTAAACGACCTGGTGCCTAAGATTGACACGACGGCTTGGGTCGCACCTGATGCCAATGTGATTGGCAATGTGCACTTGCAGGCGGCGGTTTCGGTCTGGTTTGGAGCCACCATGCGGGGTGATAACGAGCCCATCGTTGTTGGCGAGGGCAGCAACGTGCAGGAAGATGTGGTGATGCATACCGATCCGGGTTTTCCACTTACAATTGGTCCGGGTTGCACCATTGGGCACAAGGCGATGCTGCACGGCTGCACTCTTGGGGAAAACACACTCATTGGCATGGGGGCCACCGTGCTCAACGGAGCGAAAATCGGGCGCAATTGCCTGATCGGTGCCTGCGCCTTGGTCACGGAGGGCAAAGAGATCCCGGATGGCTCGCTTGTGATGGGCGCGCCGGGCAAGGTGATCCGGACACTTGATGAGGCGGCGATCAATGGCCTGCGCGCCTCGGCGATCCATTATCAAAAACGCGCTGAGACCTTCCGCAGTGGTCTGCGCGTGCTCGACGGCGGATGACAGTGGAGCAGATAGAGGCGTTTCTTGAGGCTGTGCCCCTGCCTGCGCTCTTGATTGACCCCTCAGACCGTATTCTTGGCGCCAACCAGCAAGTGCTAGCACTTCTAGGGCAAACCAATTTCGTTGGTCGGCACTTTATGACTGCGATGCGCCAGCCTGCCGTTCTTGACACGATTGAGGCATGTATGCGCGACAAGGTCACGCGCAAGTCACGCTATCTGTCCAGTGATGGTGCTCAGGACACCACGTTTGTCGTCACTTGTTCTTATGTTGACGGCGTTGATCAAGGTGGTGTGCTGGTGTGCTTTGAGGACGTCACGCATGTTGAACAGGTAGGCCAGATGCGACGTGATTTTGTGGCCAATGTAAGCCACGAGCTGCGCACGCCGCTCACCGCGCTGCTTGGCTTTATTGAAACCCTGCGCGGCCCGGCGCGAGATGACCCTCTAGCAACAGAACGGTTTCTAGGCATCATGCAAACCGAGGCCGCGCGTATGGAGCGTTTGGTTCAGGATCTGTTATCTCTGAGCCGTGTAGAGGAGCAGCAGCGCGTTAAACCAACAGATGAAGTCGATCTGATCGCCGTATTACATTCGGTGCTTGACGGCACGGCCCCGATTTCAGAGGAGTTGGGCGTTGAGGTTCACCATGATTTATCCAAGGCGCCTCTTCTGATCCCAGGCGATCCGGACCAGCTTCAACAGGTTTTTACCAACCTGATCGAGAACGCGATCAAATACGGTGCTGGCGGCAAAGAGGTGCGGATAACGCTGGCAACGTCTGAAAACCATCAGATCATGCACGGACCGTCCGTTTCTGTGTCGGTAATCGATAATGGACCGGGTTTTGATGAGATACACATCCCGCGTCTGACTGAGCGGTTCTACCGTATAGATACCCACCGATCCCGCGAAATGGGCGGCACAGGTCTTGGTCTCGCTATCGTGAAGCACATAATCAATCGACACCGTGGAAGGCTTCGGATCCGTTCAGAACTGGGCATTGGTAGCGTGTTTGAGGTGATCCTGCCTCGATTTAAAGAGGAATAAATGAACAATTCTATGAGTGTCTTGAAATTACCGGGGAATTAAACCGGGTTTTGCCCACTGTTGTCTGACAGACACCTAATTTAATTGTTTTGCACTGTTAACGTTACGCGGCAGTTCATTGTCGCAGGTTTGTATGGGGAAGCATAAATATGCGTTCTACTATCTTCGCTGCTGCGGCAGCTCTTTTTCTTCCAGTTGCAGCTCAGGCGACCACAATCGGTTTTGACGCGCTGGATGGCACCTCTGGTCAAACGGTTCCATTGCCTAACTTCACGGAAGGCGGTTTTACTTTTGCCGTAACGGGCGACCCGCTTGCAAACAACTCACCTGGCATTGCTGTCTTTGACACAACGTGTACGGGCGCGGCGTGTAATGGCGATGTTGACCTTACTCCGCAAAGTCAGGGACAAAATGGGATTGAAGGCAACATCCTGATTTTCCAGGAAGGCGGGAGTGCCAATACGCCAGATGACGCGCCAGGCGGCGGTACGTTTGTGCTTACTCTTCTTGACGGTCCGGCATTTAGATTCCTCGGCGGTTCTGCCATCGATGATGCGACCTTTGATTTCGGCGTGCGTATCGGCGGTGTGGATACGATCCTTGGCACCATCAATAACGGGAATGTAGAAGGCAACGATGGAGGCAGCGACTCAATCACGTTCGTGTCTGACATTCTCAATGTCGGCGACTCGATCATTGTGACGTCCTCTGGTTCTGGCGGTATCGACTCGCTTGTCTTAGAAGCAGTGCCTGCCGTGCCAGTGCCCGCTGCTATGCCTCTTTTGGTTGCTGGCCTTGCCGGTTTTGGCTTTGTCGCGCGTCGTAAGCGCAAGAGCACCTAACGATCATCGAAATTGAATTCAGAACGCCTGTCGAGCTTCGGCGGGCGTTTTGTATTTGCCGCTAAGCGAAACTCTTCGGCATTTTCTTAACGACGACGTCACTTGTCATAAAACTGTTACAAAAACGTAACAAAAGCTCCTTTAAGCGATCCTAGAAGCTTCGCGAGGCCACCGGGGGGTGGCCATAAACTGACATTGGGAGCTTTTCATGTCTTTCACAAAATTGACCACTTCTGCTCTAGCAATCGCGGCTCTTTCGGCCACTGCTGCAACAGCGCGCGACGAAATCCGCATCGTTGGTTCCTCAACGGTTTTTCCATACACCCAAGCCGTATCGGAACAGTTCGCTAACCTCACTGGAGCCGCTTCGCCTATTGTTGAATCGACAGGCACCGGCGGTGGTATGAAAATCTTTTGCGCGGGCATCGGTGAAGCACATCCGGATGTGACCGGCGCATCCCGCGCGATGAAGGCATCTGAGCAAGCGCTGTGCGC
The DNA here is from genome assembly GCA_038531775.1 of Pseudomonadota bacterium. Classification (GTDB taxonomy): domain Bacteria; phylum Pseudomonadota; class Alphaproteobacteria; order Rhodobacterales; family Rhodobacteraceae; genus Roseovarius. The sequence continues at coordinate 32,906 of JBCBBI010000005.1, forward strand.
CGAGAACGGGGTCACAGACATCACTGAGGCCCTGATCGGCTATGACGGTCTCTCTATCGCTGTTTCACGCAAATCTGGCGAAAACTGGGATTTGACACTTGATCAAGTTTACCTCGCGTTGGCTGCGCAAGTGCCGGGCGAAGATGGTCTGATTGACAACCCATACACAAAGTGGTCCGAGGTTGATTCAAGCCTGCCTGCCGTAGAAATCCTTGCCTACGGTCCTCCGCCAACTTCAGGCACACGTGACGCGTTTGTAGAATTGGCGATGCACGCTGGCTGCAAATCTACCGAGTTTTTCAAAACGAAGAAAGAAGCGCTCGATAAGAAAGAGTTCAAATCCTTCGTCAAAGATAATTGCTCGCGCATGCGTCAGGATGGCCCGTTTGTTGAAGCAGGCGAAAACGACAACCTGATCGTTCAACGCCTGAACGCTGACGAAAACGCGGTTGGCATCTTTGGCTACTCTTTCTTGTTTGAGAACCTCGATAGCCTGAAGCCGGTTCTGATCAACGGTGTTGAGCCTTCTGCTGATACAATTGGTGATTTCTCCTACCCGATTTCCCGCCCGCTGTATTTCTACGTGAAGAACGCGCACCGCGGCGTTATTGCGAACCTTCAGGAGTTCATCGAAGAGTATATGTCTGAAGATGCTATGGCGCCAGGCGGCTACCTTGAGGAGCGTGGCATGGTTACCCTGCCTGACGACGTTCGCGCCAATACTCAAGACGCCGTGATTGGCGCAGAGCCTATGGGCGCCAAGTCGTAAGACCTCTTAAACCTATTGTGCCCGGCTGTAATCCGGCCGGGCAGATCTCGCTGCCTCCTATTTACTTGCAGAAGACGTCACCATGACCAGTCTCGCTTTCTTCGCGCTGCTCACCATCTCGATTTTCGGATATGTCTGGAACGTCCAAGCCGCCAATGCGATCCGCCGTGGCGGCGACAGATTGCACTCCCTCGGTCATTTCCACGGACTGTTTTCGTTTCTTGTCTGCTTCGTGCCGGTGTTCGTGGTCATCCTTTTCTGGCTCTTGCTGCAAGGACCTATCATTGACGGGATGATCGCAGGTGGGTTGCCCGACGCAGAATACGCTCAGCAAGACATCGGCAAGCAGCAGCTTGTGATTGCCGAAATTAAATCCATCGCGCAGGGCACTGTCTTCGGAAACCCGGAGCAGTGGAAATTTGACGCAGCCGAGCGCCTGAATCAGCTGCGTGCGGCTTCGTCCGTGGCGATGCTCGCCACGGTGGTAATCGTGTGCATTGCTTTGATTATCGTGACGCGTTCAAAGGTTGCCGCCGAGTTCCGCGCGCGTCACGGTGTGGAAAAGATCATTTCAGGGCTCATGATCTTTTGTGCAACTGTCGCCATTTTTGTCACCATCGGGATTGTCGCCGCGCTTCTCTTCGAGACGTTCCGCTTCTTTGAGAAAGTCTCCATCGCCGAATTCCTCTTTGGCACCAACTGGGAACCTCAGATCCCATTGCGCGAGGATCAGGTGGCAGCAGAGGGTGCTTTTGGCTGGCTACCAGTGATCCTTGGCACACTCGTCATCACGGTTGTCGCCCTTGTCGTTGCGGTGCCTGTGGGCCTGATGTCGGCCATTTATCTGAATGAATTCGCGCCGCGCCGTTTGCGGTCAGTGGTCAAGCCTGTTCTCGAAATCCTCGCAGGCGTGCCCACGGTGGTCTATGGATTCTTCGCCATTCTTGTGGTGGCCCCTGCGATCCGTTCCTTTGGGCAGAGCCTTGGCCTCGATGTGTCACCCAACACCGCGTTGGCGGCTGGTGGGGTGATGGGCATCATGCTGATCCCGTTTATTTCGTCCTTCACCGATGATGCGCTTTCGGCTGTCCCAAAATCACTTAGCGACGGCGCGCTCGGGCTCGGTGCGACACGCGCAGAGATGATGACGACCGTGCTGTTTCCTGCCGCGATCCCAGGTATCGTGGGAGGTATCCTTCTGGCCGTGAGCCGCGCGATTGGTGAGACGATGATCGTCGTGATGGCGGCGGGTCTCATCGCTAAAATGACGCTCAATCCTCTTGATAGTGTCACCACCGTTACTGTGCAGATTGTGACGCTTCTTATCGGCGATACATCCTTTGATAACCCAAAAACACTGGCGGCCTTCGCGCTTGGCATGATGCTTTTCATTGTCACGCTGGTGATCAACATTTTCGCGCTGCGCATTGTGCGCAAATACCGCGAAGCCTATGACTAGGGCCTGATCCATGACTGATCTTTCTGCAAATTCAGGCGATCTCACGGCAGGCGGGCGCACGCGCTCCAGACTGCGCAAGCGCAACCGGTCGCAGATCATGTTGCAGGCGTGTGGCATTGCCGCGATCAGTTTTGCGGGCATTATGCTCTTCATCCTTTTGTCTTCGCTTGTCAGTACAGGCTACAAGGCGCTGACTCAGACGCACATCACGCTAGAAGTGTTTGTGGACCCGGAGCAGATAAAAGAAGAACGCCTGCCGCGCGGCGGGTTCCGTCAGGTGCTGGCCGCTACCATGCTGACGGAGTTCCCGGATGTGGAAGGGCGCGCAAACATCAGGAAGTTAACCGACATCTTGTCGAACGGGGCGCAGTTCACCCTGCGGGATAAAGTCGCTGCCGATCCAACTATCATCGGACAAACGATCAGTCTGACGGTGCCGGTCTCTGACCCGTTTGACCAGCTCCAAAAGAACTTGGTGAAGCGCGAGACGCCTGAAGAGCAGCGTCGCGTAAACGACCAACAGATTGCGTGGTTCGATGCGCTAAGCGAAAAGGGCATGATCTCTGAGCCACTCAACTGGGGTTTGTTGACCAATGCAGACTCGCGTTTTCCAGAGTTGGCCGGTTTGCGCGGGGCGCTTGTTGGCTCCTTCTGGGCGCTGCTGATCTGCTTTCTGATTTCTTTCCCGCTTGGCATTGGTGCTGCAATTTACCTTGAGGAATTTGCGCCCAAGAACAAGATGAGTGATCTCATTGAGGTCAACATCAACAATCTTGCTGCTGTGCCATCCGTCGTCTTTGGCCTTTTGGCTCTGGCGGTATTTCTTGGGTGGTTCGGCATGCCGCGCTCGGCGCCCCTCGTGGGGGGAATGACGCTCGCGTTGATGACGATGCCTACGATCATCATTGCCACGCGGGCCGCGTTGAAGGCAGTGCCGCCCTCGATCCGCGAGGCCGCTCTTGGGGTCGGGGCCTCCAAGCATCAGGTGGTGTTTGGTCACGTCTTACCGCTGGCGATGCCCGGCATTCTCACCGGTACAATCATCGGTCTGGCCCAAGCGCTTGGGGAAACCGCGCCGCTTCTGCTCATTGGGATGAACGCGTTTATCACTTCTGCGCCGGGCTCTCCGCTCGACAGCGCAACGGCGCTGCCAACGCAGATCTTTATCTGGGCCGACAGCCCAGAGCGCGGCTTTGTCTCGCGGACATCGGCGGCAATCCTCGTGCTGCTGACCTTTTTGATCATGATGAACGCCTTGGCGATCTATCTTCGCAATAAGTTCGAAAGAAAATGGTAACCGTGCTAGGGAGCCGGAAACATGTATGACACGCCAATCTCGGAGCGAAAAGTGGACCAACAAGAAGTAAAGTTCTCTGCCAAGGGAGTGCAGGTCTATTACGCCGATACCCATGCCATCAAAGACGTGGACGTTGAGATTCAGGACAAGACCGTGACTGCCTTTATCGGTCCTTCCGGTTGTGGCAAGTCAACCTTCTTGCGCTGCCTGAACCGGATGAATGACACGATCGATATCTGCCGGGTCGAAGGCGACATTCACCTCGACGGGCAAGACATCTATGACAAGCGTGTCGATCCGGTGCAGCTGCGCGCCAAGGTTGGCATGGTGTTCCAGAAACCAAACCCGTTTCCAAAATCGATCTATGACAATATTGCCTATGGTCCGCGGATCCACGGGCTGGCCAATGGCAAGGCTGAGCTTGATGAGATTGTCGAGAAGTCCCTGCGCCGTGGGGCGATCTGGGATGAGGTGAAAGACCGCCTGCATGAGCCAGGCACGGGCCTTTCTGGCGGTCAGCAACAGCGCTTGTGCATCGCGCGCGCTGTCGCAACAGAGCCTGAGGTGCTTTTGATGGATGAGCCTTGTTCGGCGCTTGACCCTATTGCCACGGCGCAGGTTGAAGAACTCATCGACGAGCTCCGCGAGAGCTATTCGGTGGTGATCGTCACCCACTCAATGCAGCAGGCCGCGCGTGTCAGCCAGAAGACAGCTTTCTTTCACCTTGGCAATTTGGTGGAGTATGGCGAAACCAGCCAGATTTTCACCAACCCGCAAGATGAACGTACAGAAAGTTACATTACTGGGCGGATTGGGTAGAGGAGCGGTCAGCGATGCACGACGAACATATATCTTCTGCCTTCGACCGCGACCTCGAGGCGGTTCAGGCGCTTATTATGAAAATGGGCGGGTTGGTCGAAGAGGCGATCAAAAACGCAGCCCTTTCGCTTGAAACCCGCGACGAAGAGCTTGCCGCGCAGGTGCGCGCCGGGGACAAGACTATTGATGCACTCGAAGAGCAGATCGATCAGGAAACCGCGCTTATCATTGCCCTGCGTGCGCCTACAGCAATTGATTTGAGGCTGATCTTGTCCGTGATGAAGGTGGCATCCAATCTTGAGAGAATTGGAGATCATGCCAAGAACATGGCCAAGCGCACCTCTGTTTTGACGCAGATGGCAACGGTTAACGGTGCCGCCTCTTCGCTGCGCCGTATGGCACTGGAGACCGAGCGCATGCTGCGCGATGTGCTTGATGCCTATATCCAGCGGGATGCAGATTTGGCGGCCGCGGTGATCCAGCGCGATCTGGACGTGGATCAGATGTATAACACGCTTTTCCGTGAATTCCTGACCTTCATGATGGAAGATCCGCGCAACATCACACCTTGCATGCATTTGCACTTCATCGCCAAAAATACCGAGCGAATGGGTGATCATGTGACCAATATTGCCGAGCAAGTGATTTACTTGGTCACAGGGCAAATGCCGGATGAGGGGCGCACGAAAGGTGATAAAACCTCACTGGAACCGGCTGCCGCTCCTCCAGATGTTGAAGCGTAGTGTGAGGAGCTGAGCTAATGCCGTCGCAACAGCCAAGTGTACTGCTGGTAGAAGACGAACCGGCGCAGCGTGAGGTTCTGGCCTATAATCTGGAAGCGGACGGGTTTATCGTCATCAAGGCCGAGAATGGTGAGGAGGCGCTGATGCTGGTCAAAGAAAGCGCGCCAGATCTCATTCTGCTTGATTGGATGCTGCCGAATGTATCCGGCATCGAGGTGTGCCGTCAGCTTAAATCTCGGCCTGAGACGCGCAGCCTACCGATCATTATGTTGTCTGCACGCTCCGAAGAGGTGGACCGGGTGCGCGGCCTTGAAACCGGTGCCGATGACTACGTGATAAAACCCTATTCGGTTATGGAACTGATGGCCCGGGTCAGGGCGCATTTGCGGCGGACGCGACCCGCGACTGTCGGCGAGCGGTTGGAGTATCAGGGCATTGTTCTTGATGCAGAGACGTATCGTGTAACCCGCGACGAACAGGAATTAAAGCTTGGCCCGACGGAGTTTCGCTTGCTGGCCACCTTTATCGAAAAGCCGGGCAGGGTCTGGTCCCGTGAGCAATTGCTTGATCGGGTCTGGGGGCGTGACATTTACGTCGACACCCGTACGGTTGATGTGCATATCGGACGGCTGCGCAAAGCGCTCTGCCTGCATGGTGGGGAAGACCTTTTGCGCACTGTGCGCGGGGCTGGGTATTCTTTGGGCTAAATCCTTCGGGTTTTACGAAAGACCTTTACCTTGCATCTGAGGCATCGGCCAAAGGCCTCTCGCGATTGCTGCTAAATACGGGTGGCGTTGCCTGGTTGTGCCCCCCAAAGACATTTATTGCAAAAAGAGAGAGGGTGACTGTCTGTGCGCTTAGACCACCTCGGATAAATCGCCTGATGCGGCCTGTCTGAAGGCTTGTTTCAGGTCGCAGATCAGGTCGTCAGGATGTTCAAGTCCGACAGAAATACGGATAAGCCCTTCGGTGACGCCAGCAATATCTCGTGCCTCCTGCGGCACGCCCGAATGCGTTGTTGACGCCGGATGGCAAACCAGGGACTCAGAGCCACCAAGCGATACTGCAAGCTTAAAAATCTTGAGCGCGTTTATAAGCCTGAAGGCCAGACCGCGGTCATTGTCGACCACAAAAGAAAATGTCGAACCAGGCCCACTGCACTGTGTTGCATAAACTGCGTTTGCACGCTCGCAACCGGTGATTTCCGGGTGCAGCACCTTGGCAGGCAGGATGTCATTCTCGGCAAGCCAACTGGCCACTTTTAGCCCAGAGGTCGCCGCTTTTTCCATGCGCAAGCTCAGTGTTTCCATAGAGCGCGAGAGCATCCAAGAGGAATGTGGATCAAGCTGAAAGCCAAAGGCCGAGCGGGTTTGACGCACAGGCTTCAGCATTTCTTTTGAGCCGGTAATGCCACCGGCGATCAAATCGGAATGACCGCCGACATATTTTGTCAGCGAATAGACGCAGATATCAGCGCCAAGGGTAAGAGGTTGCTGAAACACAGGGCCGAGCATTGTGTTATCACAGACAATAACGGGCCTTTGCCCCGAGCTTTTCGACCAATCATCAATGGTTTGCTGGACCATCTTGATGTCGATCATTGCATTTGTCGGGTTTGCTGGCGTTTCAAGATAGACCATCTTGACCGGACCGTGGCGAGCCGCTTTTTCCAGCGCATAAAGCAACTGCTCGGCATTCAGTCCTTCGATAAATGGGATTGGTTTGATGCCCCATTGCGGAAACACCTTTCCAAAGAGCGTCTCTGTGCCGCCGTAAAGCGGTGTGTAGTGCACAAGCGCATCGCCCGGGCGCAGGTAGCTCAATGCCACGGCCGAAATCGCGGCCATCCCCGACGATGTCAAAAGCGCCGCCTCTGCCTTGTCGTAGAGTGCCAGGCGATCCTCGACAATTTCGGTGTTTGGGTGGTTGAAGCGCGAATAGACAAGCCCGCCTGCACCCATTCCCTCTGGCGCGGGTTTTCGTCCTGCTACAACATCAAAGAAATCCGCACCTTGTTCCGCACTTTCAAAAGCAAAGGTCGATGTCAGAAACACTGGCGGTTTTACCGCACCTTCGGATAGCGAGGGATCATACCCATAAGCTGTCATCTGAGTAGATGGATGCAATTCGTGGCCGTCCAAATGCGTCCGGCGGTAATCTCTTATTTTCATTGTGCCCTCTCATTCGTTACAATCGAAGTTATCCAATAGATCGAGACGAGTAACTCCTTATTTGCTACAAATTAGAAAAAAATTAGCGAAAATCGACTATGTTTGACGAAATTGACAAGAAAATCCTCCACACTCTTTCGGCAGATTCGCGCAAAAGCATTGAGCGTCTGTCTGAGGAGGTAGGGCTTTCACCGACACCGGTGCGCAGGCGTATTAAAAAGCTCGAGGATGATGGCGTGATTCAGCGCTACACGCTCAGTGTCGATATGGAGAAGCTGGGCTATGCTCTTACGGTTTATGCTTTTGTTAAATTACAAGGGCGCGACCGTGCGACGCTCAAGAAGTTTGAGGATAAGATCCTAGGTTTTCCAGAGGTTTCAAATTGTACGCTGGTCACGGGCCAGCATGATTACATCTTGACCATGCGGTTTGAGACGATGGAGGCCTATAATTTTTTCTTGAGGAATGTTTTGGCAGATCTTCCCGGCGTTTTCGGTATTGAAACAAGCGTTGTGATCTCACCGGTCAAAGATGAGGTTCCATTGCCCAGGTAAGGCAACATTGCTTTTGCCGAGCAATATATTGAAATGGCTAGTCTTTCTCTTGCTGGTAGGGTCTGCCATCAGGAAGCGAGATGTTTGCCACCTGTTTGGCAATAGGCTCGTTCGAAAGCGGGTGGCATTTGGAGTTATAATCGCCCGGATCGCTCATCGGTCTCCAATTGCCGTTGGTGTAGACCTCTAATCCCGAAAACGCGGCTTTGTATCCCATTTTTTCGCTGCCAGGCACCCAGTAGCCCAGATAAACGAATGGTAGGTTTGCCTCGCGCGCGATCTCAATATGATCGAGGATGATGTATGTACCTAGAGAGGCGCGCGGCTGACCCGGTTGATAAAAGGAATAGACCATGCTGACGCCGTCATCGAACACGTCGGTTAGGCAGACCGCCACGAGATCGCCGGTGTCCGCGTCGTTGTATTCGACGACGCGGGTTCTGATCGGGGTTTCTTCGATCATTGCAGCGAATTCAAAGGAATCCATATCGGCCATGCCGCCAGTGGCGTGCCGTGTCTCAAGATATTCCCGGAAGAGGTCATATTGCTCTTCCGTGGCCCAAGGAGAAGAGGCGCGACGCGACAGGTTTGCGTTGCGGTTCTTCGTGCGCCGTTGGCTGCGCGAGGCTTTGAACGTCTCAACATTGATGCGCGCCGAAAGACACGCAGCGCAATCTGCGCAGGCCGGGCGGTAAAGCACATTTTGTGAGCGCCGAAAGCCCTGTTTCGAAAGTGAGTCGTTCAGCCTCTGTGCGCCGTCGCCTTGCAAGGCGGTGAAAAGCTTCCGCTCCTGCCGACCATCAAGGTATGGGCAGGGCTGGGGCGCAGTTACGTAGAACTGTGGCGCAAGGGGAAGCGTGTGACGCATAGGCGGCTTTGATCCGTAAGGTTAAACAAACGATAACAACGAAAAATCCCAACGCCAAGCTGAATTGCATTAACAAACGTTAATGTGCTGCGCGTTGGTTAACGGCGACGGTGCCAAGCAAAAGATCCGAAAGGCCCTGACCGCGAGCGGATGTTAGCATCAGGATCACAGAAACGACTTGTAACAGTATGAAAGCAAAAGAAACTGTCAGACCAAGCGTGTGTAGCGCCGCTTGCGAGGTATCAAGGCGCGCCCCTGCCAATGTACGAAATTCGATCGCAAAAAAACGCATGCCCCAAGTTGCTGAGCCGCGCGCTATTGTCACCGTTCGGTAGATGAATCCCACAATGAGCACTAAAATCGGAAAAAAGAATATGGCGGTAAATGCCGTGAACGGAATGATCAACGCGCTGAACAGAAGGATGATCACCGTGTCAACGAGCCATGCCAACAGCCTTTTCGTTGGCACGTCGGCGTAAAATTCCGGCTGCACCTCAGGGTCGGGGATATGCCAATTTCGATCCGTCATCATTTACGGGTCTTAACGTGGGTAATCGCTCCGCCTAGTGCAAGGGCAAGGCGGAGCGTTATGTGGTTTGCTTCGGTTTTACGCGGTAGGCGACATACCGGTTCCGTCCTCATCCGCCTCTGGATTTGAGGCCTGACGTGCGCGCTCTTCCATGAATTGATCAAATTCAGCTTTATCACGCGCGTCGCGGAGCCGTCCAAGAAATGCCTGAAAGCTTTGTTGCTCTGTTTCGAGGCGGCGGATTGTTTCGTTGCGATAGGCGTCGAAAGCGCTGTTTCCGCTGCTTTCCTTCGTGACAGGACGCCGCGAAGAGGAACGCCATTTTTGGCTACACATCATTTTTTTGCTCCATAACATATAGGCCAAAAGAGCCAGGCCGATTGGCCAAAACACGATGAATCCCAAAACCATTGCGACGATCCAGGCTCCTTTGCCCTTGTCATCAAGCCATGCCTCGGCCCGAGAAAACCAGCCAGCCGGTTGAATTGCAGAGGAATGGGTATTCATCCTATAGGTCCTTTCGGTTCATCTTTGAATAATGTGAATCAGTTTCACATTTAATAAATGGCATCAAAATTCCGCATTGCAAGGCTAAATGTAAATTTCTTTAACATATTGCGCGTGCTGACTTGATGTCAAAACCGTTTCCTGCGCTCGGTCCTTGTGATTGACGCTTGATCAGGTGGCTGTATCACTGTGCCTATGCGTTTTGCCGCCCAAATGACCCGCACACCTCGCGCCTTTGATGCAGCCCAAGGAATGGAGGTTTTGGCAAAGTATCCGGCACTGGCGCCAGAGCTTTCCGAGCTGATCAAAGGGGCCGCAGGGTGCAGCCCATTTCTTAAAGACTTATGCCTGATGCATGCCGAATGGCTGTGCGCTTTCTTTGATGATCCCAATGGCGAATTTCAAAAACTGCTTACGGAGCTATCCGCAGTTGAGAACTTTGATTTATCTACCGCCTTGAGGCAGGCAAAGGGCAAGGCCGCACTCGCCGTGGCGTTGGCCGATCTTGGCGGCGTTTGGTCCCTGCATGAGGTAACAAACCGACTTTCGCAGTTTGCCGATATCGCCATCGATCTGAGCCTACGCAATGCGCTTTTTGCAGAGCAGCGTCGCGGCAAACTTCCCGGTCTTGATGAGAGCGCGCTCGAGGATTGCGCAGGGATGGTAGTGCTTGCGATGGGCAAGCTTGGCGCGCATGAGCTCAATTACAGTTCTGATATCGATCTGATTTGTCTTTTCGATGAGACACGATTTGAACCCGGTGAGCAAACCGAGGCCCGTGCCGCACTTGTCCGCGTCACGCGCAAGATGGCTGGGATGCTGTCGGATCGCACCGCTGAAGGTTATGTCTTTCGCACGGATCTTCGTTTGCGGCCTGATCCTGCGGTGACTCCGGTTTGCATCGGGGTATCAGCGGCTGAGGCCTATTATGAAAGCCTCGGACGCACGTGGGAGCGTGCCGCCTATATAAAGGCGCGGCCTGCGGCGGGCGCGCTAAAGGTTGGCGAGGCATTTCTCAAAGCACTGCAACCTTTTGTCTGGCGCCGGCATTTGGATTTTGCGGCTATTGAGGATGCACATAACATGCGCCTGCGCATCCGTGAGCATAAGGGCTATTTTGGTCTCAATAGTCTGAATGGTCATAACATAAAGCTGGGTCATGGCGGTATCCGCGAGATCGAATTTTTCACGCAAACCCGCCAATTGATATCGGGTGGCCGCGACCCGTCTTTGCGCGTGCGTGGCACGATTGATGGGCTTGAGAGGCTTGCCTACAAGGACTGGATTGAAAAAGACGCGGCACAGGAATTGGCTGCGCATTATGCCGTGTTGCGCGAAACCGAGCACCGGTTGCAGATGATCCAGGATCAGCAAACGCAAACGCTGCCTACAAGACCCTTGGAATGGGATCGGCTTGCGGCCTTTTGCGGACTGGATACCAGCGCTTTGCAAAATGACCTGCTTGAACGCCTTTCATCTGTGCATGTGCTGACCGAGGGTTTTTTCGCGCCCGAATTTACACCGATTGTTGCGCCTAAGGTGAATAGTCTCGATGAAGACATTATCGCACGGTGGCCCAACTATCCGGCACTGCGCAGTGATCGCGCGGTGGCTATTTTTAACCGCCTCAAACCGGAAATCCTGATGCGTCTGGAACGGTCGGGCACGCCGCAGGAGGCGCTGCATGCCTTTGATGCCTTCCTTGCGGGTTTGCCCGCTGGAGTGCAGGTGTTTTCTTTGTTCGAGGCAAACCCGCAGCTGATTGATCTGCTTGTGGATATTTGCGGCACCGCGCCAGACCTTGCGTCTTATCTGTCGCAAAACGCAGGCGTGCTCGATGCGGTGATTGCCGGTGCTTTCTTTGAGTCCTGGCCCGAGCCGAAGGACTTATTTGAAGAACTGCAAAAGGTGCTTAACGCAGAAAGCGATTATGAAGATAAGCTCGATGCGGCACGGCGCTGGCACAAGGAATGGCATTTCCGTATCGGCGTGCATCATCTGAGGGGTTTGATAAATGCCGACACTGCCGGAGCGCACTATGCAGCACTGGCTGAGGTCACACTCGCGGCACTTTGGCCGGTGGTCGGGGCGCAGTTTGCTCTGAAGCATGGTGATGCTCCAGGTCGCGGTGCGGTCGTGTTGGGCATGGGATCGCTTGGCGCGGGGCGGCTCAATGCGGCCTCTGATCTTGATCTGATTGTGATTTATGACACGCAGGACAGTGAGACCTCAGATGGAATTCGCCCACTACCAGCGCGCACCTATTATGCGCGCCTGACCCAAGCGCTGATCACGGCGCTCTCGGCGCCTATGGCTGAGGGGCGGCTTTACGAGGTGGATATGCGCCTGCGGCCTTCTGGGAATAAGGGACCGGTTGCCACAAGTTGGGGCGGCTTTCAGAGCTATCAAAAAGAGAAGGCGTGGATTTGGGAGCATCTTGCGCTGACCCGAGCGCGCGTCGTCGCGGGACCGCAGGATTTGGCGCGTGATGTAGAAGCGTTTCGGTGTGACTTGCTGCACGAAAGCTCCGATGCGCAACGGGTACTAGATGAGGTTGCCGAAATGCGCCGTCGGATTTCCGAGGCTAAGACACCACAGGGTGATTGGGATACCAAGCTTGGCGCGGGCCGGATGCAAGACATTGAACTTTTGGCACAAGCGGGGTGTCTGCAAGCCGGTCGAGCGGAGCGTGATGTGGAAACAGGACTTAAGTTTGCCAAACAAGAGGGTTGGATAGCCGATACCGCGCGTGAGACCTTGTTTGCTGCATACGAACTGTGTTGGAAAGTGGTGCAAGTGGCGAAGCTTGTAAGTCATAAACCGCTTGAAAAAGATGAGTTGGGCGAAGGCGCTCGTGCATTTCTTTTGCGCGAGACAGGCCACAAAACACTGGCCAGCTTGAGCGATGATCTCGTTGACTTGACGGCACGCGCGGCTGCAGCGATAGATAAAGCATTAACTTCACACCAGGAAGGGCCACTGAATGAAGGGTGATGCGCTAGATCCAAAAGGCCTGATCCAAGAGGCTTACAGGATTGACGGTATAGACTATGCCGATTGTAGAACAATTTTCCTTGATTGGGCGCTGTCCATCGGCGCTTCTGATGATCATAGAGAAAACGTGAGAAGCTTGCTAGAACGCTATGAAAATACAGAAGAAAATCACCCAATGACCGCCGTTTTACGCGAAGGTCTAGCGCAATCTGATGCACCAAAGCGGCGCGGCGGAGCGCGTGCGCGCAGAGGTTAAAAAAGTCTGAAATAGCCGCGTTTTTCGAGCAACATCCACGTATTAGCGACAATATTGTCTAAAATACGCCTCAATTCGAGACGATTTACGTTTTCATCGCAACCGGGGCCATCAGCCCAAGGAGGTAAAAATGAATATTCGTCGTTTGACTGCAATCGCGTTTTTTGGCCTGGCGGTGGCTGGCTGTTCTTCAACTGAAACAGCAACACGTGAAATTCCACTCGAGACGGCAGCGATTTCTCCTGATCAGGTGTCACTGGACGTCAAACAAGTACGCGTGTCCGTACCAAAGACGCTGACCGTATCTGAGGCAAACCGCTACTATCCAGGTGGTGATATCGTTTGGCGTGAAGACCCGCTTGGGGATCGCCATGCTCAGGTTCAGGCGATTGTTGCTGCTGGAATTCAGGAAGGCGTCGATGCGCTCGGAACTGGACAATATCCGGTCATCCTTGATGTGCAGGTCACACGTTTTCATGCGCTGACGGAAAAAGCGCGTTACACCACAGGCGGCGTGCACTCGATCAAATTTTACGTCATGTTACGTGACGCAAAGACCGGTCAACCGATTTCTCAGCCAGATCACGTGGAGGCTGACTTCCGTGCGCTTGGCGGTCAAGCGGCTGTTCAAGCCGAGAACCGCGGTATCACGCAAAAGGTTCGTATTACAAAGCATCTCGCACAGGTTATCCAGCAAGAGCTGACGACCAACGAAGGGTATAACGCCAAGAACCTTGGCTTCTACGGTGTGCTCAACCAGTTCTAAGTTGCACGCGTAAGAAGCGCGCTTAGAACTTTCACTAAAGCTGGAAACGCACTAAGGGGACGATATGACATCGTCCTCTTTTCCTGTCGTACGGTTGCGGCCCAATGTCCGCCCGCAGGCGATAAAACGCGGGGCGCCATGGGTTTATGACAACGAACTTGTCACCGACCGGCGCACAAAAGCACTGCAGTCCGGAGCAATTGCCGTGCTGCAAGACGCAGAGCGCACGCCGCTTGCTCTTGTCACCGTTAATCCCGCATCGCGGATCATCGCGCGGGTGCTTGACCTGAATACGCAGGCTGTCATCGATCAGGCTTGGGTGACTGCCCGGATTGAGCGGGCTCTCACCATGCGGTCGAGGCTATTTACGGCGCCGTTCTACCGGCTGATCCATGCAGAAGCGGATGGTTTACCCGGTGTGATCATCGACCGTTTCGGAGATGTTGCAGTGGTGCAGCCGAATGCCGCCTGGGCCGAGACAAATCTGGACTTCATCACAAAGGCTCTGCTCGACGTCGCTGGTGTGGAAACCGTCCTGAAGAACGCCACTGGTCGTGCGCGTGTTCTGGAAGGGCTTAATGAGCAAAGCATGGTGCTTGCGGGTGACTCGCCAAATCAGCCTGTAGAGGTGGCGATGAATGATGCCATCTATATGGCTGATCTTATCGACGGCCAAAAAACCGGGCTGTTCTATGATCAACGGCTAAATCAACGCTTTGCGGCAAGTCTTTCCCGCGGCGGGCGGGTGCTCGACGTTTTCTCGCATGTCGGTGGTTTTGGATTGGCAGCATTAGGGCAGGGCGCTGCCAGTGGTCTTTGCGTTGATAGCTCAGAGGCCGCGCTTGATCTGGCTCAAAAAGGCGCAGAACGGATGAACGTTGCAGATCAGCTTGAAACCCGCCGTGGTGACGGGTTTGAGGTCTTGGCGGCTTTGGCCGAAGAGGGCGCACGTTTTGATGTTGTGATCTGTGACCCGCCTGCGTTTGCGCCAAACAAGAAAGCTTTGGAGGCTGGGTTGCGCGCCTATGAACGCGTCGCGCGCCTGGCCGCTGGTTTGGTTGAAGAGGGTGGTTATCTGGGGCTATGTTCGTGCTCTCATGCCGCAAACCTTGACAAGTTTCGCGCGGCCTCTCTTCGTGGAATTGGTCGGGCCGGGCGTGCGGCGTCGCTGATCCATACGGGCTTTGCTGCACCTGATCATCCACAGCATCCACAACTGGCCGAAAGCGGTTACCTCAAGGCACTTTTTTTCCGACTATGAAAGCTGTTCTTGATACCTGCGTGATCTATCCGACGGTGATGCGCCAGATGCTTTTGGGGGTGGCCAAGCAAGGTGCCTTCACCCCGGTGTGGTCGGCTCGGATTATCGAAGAGTGGATGCGCGTGGCTCAAAAACTTGGCCCGGACGGTGTTGCGCAGGCCAGCTCTGAGGCCACGTTTCTAAAGATTGATTGGCCTCAAGCGGAAGTGGTTTGGCCTGCCTCGCTTGAGGCGCGGCTCTGGTTGCCTGATCCTGCAGATATCCATGTGCTTGCCGCGGCCGTGGCGAGCTCTGCTGACCTTATCCTGACGGTGAACGCCAAGGATTTTCCACGGCAGGTCTTGGCCGAAGAGGGGCTGAGCCGGGCAGACCCCGATGGGTTCCTGATGGGGATTTGGCAGGCGCAACCTGATGTGGTCTCAGCGGTGGCGCAGACTGTGCTCAAGGAGGCAGAGCGGCTTTCAGGGGAGGCATGGCAAATTCGGAAGCTGATGAAAAAGGCAAGGTTGCCAAGGTTGGGGAAGGCCCTGTCGACGGTATAGCGGCCTTGTTGATCGTGACTGGATGGGGCCATCGCCTGAAAATTCAGCGCGTCAGGATAAGCTTTCCATCGGTGATCTCGACGCTTTCAAAGCGCTGCAGATAGCTCATACCAAGCAAAGACTGAAAAAGCTCACCGCCATTCACAACAGCAGCAATACCGCGATCCTCGATCGGGCCGATGCTTAGGCTATCGAGCCTGACCGGTGCCGTGCGAACCACGCCATTTGCGGTGCTTGCGCGGCCCACAAACGCCAGGTCTGTGGTATTAAGCCCGGCGCGAACGGCATCATCTTCGGTAAGTACGATTTGCGTGGCGCCGGTATCGACGACAAAATCGACATCTGCCCCGTTGACCTTTGCGGTGACGTAGTAATGCCCGTCCATCGAACGGGTCAGTTCCACGCGGCCATCATCAAAGGCGCTATATGTTCCGGGCTGGACCGTATTGCGGATGTCTCCCCAAAGACCAACACCGGCAATCACGCCCAAAAATAACAGGCCCCAGACCATGGCATATTGGGCGTTTTTCCCAAGCGAGGCACGATTTTGAGTGAAAAACCACCCCGCCACGGCCGCTCCCAAAAGCGCCAAATATAAAAGTCTTGCTGTATCATCTCCAGTCATAGGGCAAATATATGGTGCCAAGCACAGCGGTACTAGTGCGTGGCACGCTCAAACCCGGTTGGTGTGTTTTGATTGCATTGAATGCTTTTCAAACATGCCTGAGGCACGGATTCTCACATTCCTGTCAGAAGACCCTTTAGAACTTTCCAACCTTGGGTAAGCGTATCAAACTAAACATAAAGGTGCGTTTGTAAAAATCGATTCTAGGCACATACGGCTGCCACGAAATCGACAGGCGCTCCTCTAAAAACGTGGTGACAGAACAGGAGGGTTTATTCGATGTGGCGATTTTTGCCTGCAACAGCGGCGTTGATGCTTGCCCCGCTATCGGCCTATGCGGCTGAGGGGGAACGCATCCAGATCCGCGGCGAACTTATTGATACATGGTGTTATTATTCCGGCGTTATGGGCGCCGCTGAAAGCACGACAGGCACAGCGCACCACACCTGTGCTCTCTGGTGCTCAGCCGGTGGCATTCCCGTTGGATTGCTGGGCGAAGATGGTCAGGTCTACATGGTTCTAAAGATCGGTGATGATGACAGCTCGGCAAGCGGTGATACACAGCTGAGCCTTGCAAGCCATGATGTTGAGGCCGACGGCATGCTCTATAAGCGTGACGGCATAAACTACCTCGTTGTTGAGAGCGTGGTGACCGATCACGGCATCACCAACCAAAACCATGAGGATTGGGGCACCAATCCAGGGTTTGCCATTCCCAAAGCCCTTCGGAAGAAGTGAGGAGATTGATATGAAGTCTTTGATTACAGCAGCACTCATCGCCTCTGTTTCTGCAGCGCCTGTATTGGCAGCGGATTACTCCGCGGGCTCTACCGCCAAGGGTTGGGGTCTTAACGGTGAAGAGAAAGCACTTTTCCAAGCAAAAGTCGTGGACATCCTGTGTGAAGTGGCGGGCGATTGTGCCGATAATTGCGGCGATGGTCGCAGGCAGCTCGGCCTGTTGCGCGCAGACGATGATGTCTTGATCTATCCCAACAAGAATTCTCAACCTGCGTTTAGTGGCGCGGTGGAAGAGCTTTTGCCCTTCTGTGGTCAGGACGTGGAGGTTGACGGCCTGATGATTACCGAGGCGGACCTCGGCGCCAAGAACATCTTCCAGGTGCAGAAAATTCGCGCAACTGGTGACGAGGAATGGACCAAGGCCGGTACTTGGACGAAAAAATGGGCCAAGAAGCATCCGGAAGCCAAAGGCAAAGGACCGTGGTTCCGCCGTGACCCGCGTGTAAACGCGTATATCGAGGAAAGCGGATATCTTGGCCTCGGCCATGAGGCAGACAAGAAGTTCATCGAAGAGTGGTTTTAATGAATCTTCTGAAGGTAGCGTGTTCAGCGGCGGGTATTTCTATGCTCGCCGCCTCTGCATCCGCCTTTGGCGAGGGTGTGAAGCTTCCGTGGGAGGTTGGCGGCCCGTTTGAGCTTACCAATCAAAAAGGCGAGCCGCGCGGCGCGGCGGATCCTGATGGCAAACACCAGCTGTTGTTCTTTGGCTATGCCAATTGCCCTGGTATCTGTAGTGCGGCGCTGCCGATGATGGCGCAGATCGCCAGCGAGTTGGAGGCCGACGGCGTGCCGACCACACCGGTGATGATCACAATAGACCCGACTTTGGACTCGGTTGACACAATTGGCCCGGGTTTGGGTAAAATCGCTGACAATATTGTTGGTCTTACGGGGACGACCGAGGAGCTCTCGGTTGCCTATGAGGCGTTCAATGTTGAGTTCGAGTTTCTCTTCGAGGACCCTGATTTCGGTCCGATCTATTCCCATACGGGGCATATCTTTGTGATGGACCCGCAGGGCAAAGTCCTGACCCTCATCCCACCGGTCATACCACCCAATGAGGTGGCCAAGATCGTCCGAGGCTACGCGACGCAGGGGAGCTGACCCCAGCTAAAAAGCGTCTTTCTCCGTCAAGGCTGCGTAGTGCAACGTGTTAGCGTTTGCTTTGAGCCCATGCTTCCAGATACTGCACACCGCATGAATGTCGGCTTAGCTGAATAAACAGGGCTACTTGACCTTAGTCTGATACTCTTCTGCCAGTATTCCCATGATAACGTCATCGTGCCAGACCTCGTCGATCCGAGCGCTCTCGCGTTCCCGTCCCTCTTCAACAAAACCGCAGGCACGATAACAGCGTATTGCTAGCTCATTAAACGTTAAAACCCGTAGATCGACACGATGCAGCTCCATCGTTCCAAAGGCATACGACAAGTCCAGTTTGATCAACTCGCGTTCCAGACCCTTCCCTAGCTGTGAAACGTCATAAAGCCCAGTTGCCAAGCGCGCTCGGCTGTCATGCAGATCAAGACCGTCGAGACGCGCCTCGCCCAGCAAACGGCCATCGACTTCGACCGCCCAGCAAAGAGGATGTCCGATGTTCCGCTCCACCCAGGACCGCGCTTCGCTCTCGCGATACGGGGGCAGACCGTCTGGGTTGCCTCCAAAGCAGCGCACAATCTCCGGCGAACGTCCAAGTGCCAATCGCCCGGCAACATCCGAGTGATGGAAGGGGCGGAGGCGAACGCGGGGCCCATTGTGCTCTGGGATGTTTTGGAGCATATTCACTAATGGCATGCTCGATAATGCATGGCTATTCAAGAGCAGACCTTCGTACGCCGGCAGCGAATTGGCGCTTGGTACGCTCAGCGACCAACCCCAAAAACTCAAACCATCCCAAAACTGCTTTTTCTATGAACCGGTCATAGTCTTCTCTTGCACCCTTTCTCGACCATCCTTAGAAGGACCCGGTGATTTTGACCGCCGCGGACGCCTCCGCGGCCACAATGCGATGGAAGGACGAACATGCAGGTCACAGAGACACTCAACGAAGGTTTGAAACGCGGCTACAAGATGGTGCTGACCGCCCAAGAGCTTGACGACAAAGTCATGGAAAAGCTCAAGGAAGCGCAGCCGGATGTGGAGATGAAGGGCTTTCGCAAAGGCAAGGTGCCGCTGCCGCTGCTGAAAAAGCAGTTTGGCGACCGGGTTTTGGGCGAAGCGATGCAAGAGGCCGTCGACGGCGCCATGAGCGCGCATTTCGAGGAAAAGGGCGAAAAGCCTGCCGGTGAGCCTTCTGTCAAAATGACCAAGGAAGATTGGAAGCCCGGCGAGGATGTCGAGGTTGAGATGTCTTACGAGGCGCTTCCCGAGATACCAGAAGTCGACCTATCGAAGGTCAAGGCCGAGAAGCTTGTGGTCAAGGCCGCAGACAAAGAGGTCAAAGAGGCGCTCGATAACCTTGCCAAGAGCGCGCAGGATTTCAAAGCCCGCAAGAAAGGTTCCAAGGCCAAAGACGGCGATCAGATTGTCTTTGACTTCCTTGGCAAAGTTGACGGCGAGGCCTTTGAAGGGGGCAGTGCGGAGGACTATCCGCTGGTGCTTGGCTCAAATAGCTTTATCCCTGGCTTTGAAGAGCAGCTTGTTGGTGTAAAGGCCGGTGATGAGAAGGTCGTCGAGGTCAACTTCCCCGATGAGTACCAGGCCGAGCATTTGGCCGGTAAAGCCGCAGAGTTCACCTGCAACGTTAAAGAGGTGAAGGAGCCTGTGGCGGCTGAGGTCAACGATGCTCTGGCTGAGAAATACGGTGCTGAAAACCTCGATGCGCTCAAAGGCCAGATCACTGAACGGCTTGAGGCAGAATATGCTGGTGCGGCACGTTCAGTGATGAAACGGGGTATCCTTGATGAGCTCGATAAGTTGGTAAGTTTTGATCTGCCGCCGAGTATGGTCGAAATGGAAGCCAAACAGATCGCGCATCAACTCTACATGGATGACAATCCAGAGGCGCAACAGGCGCAGGAAACCCCAGAGATCGAAACAACGGAGGAGCACACCACTCTGGCCGAGCGCCGTGTGCGTCTAGGTCTTTTGCTGGCAGATATTGGTCAGAAAGCTGAGGTTGAGGTGACTGATGCCGAGATGAGCCAAGCGGTGATGGAGCAGGCGCGTCAATATCCGGGGCAGGAACGTGAATTCTTTGAATTTGTTCAGAAAAACCCGCAAATGCGTACGCAGCTACGCGCGCCAATCTTTGAGGAAAAGGTGATTGATCACATCGCCTCACTTGCTAAGATCAGCGAAAAGGATGTGACAAAAGCCAAGCTCGAAAAAGCGGTTGAAGCGCTGGAAGAGTAAAACGGATCTTCGAAATTCGGGGAAGGCCGGGGCAATCACCCCGGCCTTTCTCTTTTAGGCTATGGTTTGCGACTTGGCGGACCCACTATTGTGCTAAAGAACCGGCTTTTGCGACAAAATGAATGTCTGCTTTGAACCCCACTCGGTCATGCATGCCTAAGATGCACAGCCTCATTGTCAACGGCATTGTCGAAATGCTTAGCCGCCTTTTCGAACTTGTCCCGGCAACAAGGGTTACAGAACCCAACGACCTTACCGCGATAGAGGGTCAAAGAATCTTTTGCCACCTCATTGCCGGACCAAGGACATGTCTTATTCACGCAGTCTTCAAGTTTCAGATTATTCATTTCGAGAGCACTCCTCTTGGCGTTTCTTGTTGAATTTAGCTTGTTGTAACTTGTGTTCGCGATTGGCAGAATGACAATATGAAAGCAAATTCTGCCAAACTTTCCGCGCGTTCAGTCAGTATTGTTGTCTATGACAATGTTAAACTGCTGGACGTCACGGGTCCGGTTCAGGTGTTTTCGGATGCCCGGCAACGCGATGGCTCTAAAGCCTATGACATAAGCATTGTTTCAATTGATGGTGGGTCTGTATCGACGGACACAATAATTCCCTTGGATACAATACGAGCAGATAAGGTTTCAGCTGGCGACACTTTTATTGTAGCAGGCGGCAGAGGCGCGCTTGAAGCGCGATATTCATCAACGCTACAAAAATTGGTTGGACAGGCTAGCCGTTCGGCTCGGCGCATTTGCTCTATATGTTTAGGAGCCTTCATACTTGCCGAAGCGGGCGTATTGAATGGAAAGCATGCCACAACTCACTGGATGGAGAGCGTTCGGTTATCTCAAGATTATTCTTATGTCAGCGTAACCGAAGATGCGATTTTTGTGAAAGACGGTTCAGTTTGGACATCCGCAGGTGTCACAGCAGGCATTGATATGGCACTTGCCCTCGTTGAAGAAGATTTAGGTCGAAAGGAAGCGTTGCGCGTTGCACGTTTGCTTGTTTTGCCAATGAAGCGTCTTGGAGGACAAACCCAGTTTAGTTCGATTTTGCGCTACCAGACTGAGAGTTTAACAGGGCGGTTTGACGCTTTGTTAGCAGCCATTGAGACGCATCCAGCAGAAGAATATTCAGTTCCTAGAATGGCAGCTATCACCAATATGTCTGAGAGGAATTTCGCACGTTTGTTTAAGGCTGAAACTGGATGCTCTCCTTCTCTCTACGTTGAGCAAGTCCGTCTCGAAGCCGTCCGTGAAGCGCTTATATCCGGCAACGTAAAGATGAAGGTAGCAGCCTTAGACTTTGGCTTTGGTTCTGAAGAGAACATGCGACGTGCTTTCAAACGACGCTTTGGAGCCACTCCGTCTGATATCGTTGATCAGTTTACATCAACGCAAAGCTAAAAACTAAGGTCCGGAAAGGTCGGCCAGCTGATGTTCCTCTCATACCGGGATGAGTGTCCACCGGACATGAAAAAGCCGCCGATCTTGGGACCGACGGCTTTCCTGAAGTTTCCGCAGAAAAGATCAGCTCTGCTCGTCTTCCGACGCTTCTTCTTGCGGCTCCGATGGCTCTACGGCTTCGGCGAGATCTTCATCTTCTGAAGCTGCACTTCCGATATCGTCAAAAAGCTCTGCAATTTCAAACTCAGCCGCTTCCTCTTCTTCGGCGGCGACCTCCTGGATGGTCCGGCCTGAGGCTTGAAGTTCCGCCTCTTCTTCAGAGCGGGCTACGTTGAGTTGGATGGTCGCTGACACTTCAGGGTGGAGCTCAACAATAACGTCATGCAGGCCCAACTCTTTGATTGGACCGGCGAGAGCCACCTGTTTGCGATCAATGGAAAAGCCCGCCTCGGTTGCGGCATCTGCGGCATCGCGTGTGCTCACAGAGCCGTAAAGCGAGCCCGCGTCAGAGGCCTGTCGAATCACAATGAACTTCTGACCATCGAGTTTGTCAGACAGCGCTTCGGCTTCTTTTTTGCTTTCAAGGTTGCGTGCCTCGAGCTGCGCTTTCTGCGCTTCGAATTGCGCGATGTTTTCTTTCGAAGCGGTCAGTGCTTTGCCCTGCAAAAGAAGGTAGTTGCGCGCATAGCCTGGCTTTACATCTACGACTTCGCCCATTTGGCCGAGTTTGGCCACGCGTTCCAGTAGGATAACTTGCATAGCTCTCTCCTTACTTCACGGCGTAGGGCAGAAGCGCAAGAAAGCGTGCGCGTTTGATGGCGCGGGCCAGCTCACGTTGCTTCTTGGCGGATACCGCAGTGATCCGAGAAGGCACAATCTTGCCGCGCTCAGAAATATAGCGCTGTAGCAGTTTTGTATCTTTGTAATCGATCTTCGGTGCGTTCTCGCCGGAAAAAGGGCAAACTTTGCGCCGGCGGAAAAAAGGTTTGGTGCTCATGGTTTATAGTCCTTTCTTCAACCAGTTACGCGTTGCGGTCGCTGCGTTCACGACGCTCGCCGCGCTCTTCGCGCTTTTGCATCTGAACGGATGGGCCTTCATCATGCTCATCAACACGAACGGTCAGGACACGCATCACATCATCATGCAAGCGCATTAGGCGTTCCATCTCCTGGACGGCTTCAGATGGGGCGTCGGTTTTGAGAAAGGCATAGTGCCCTTTGCGGTTCTTGTTGATCCGGTAGGCCATGGTTTTCACGCCCCAATATTCGGACTCGACAATCGATCCACCATTTTCTGTGATGACAGAGCTGAATTGTTCGACAAGGGTTTCAGCTTGCGCGTTGGACAAGTCCTGACGCGAAATAAAGACATGCTCATAGAGCGGCATGCGATTTCCACTTCTTTTCGGGCGCATTTCAAAGGCGGGTCTTGGCGTTTCGCGACCCTGCCACGAGAGGCTGCGCGGATAAGTAAATTTGCGAAACGAAGCTGGCGTATACGATGAAACGGATATGGGATCAAGAACGCTCTCACACCGTCTTATGAACCTATATTTGACATAAACACGCCCAAGTTTCGTCGAGATGACCAATAAAATAAAGTGCAACAGTGAGTAGGAGCGAACCCCATGATGGCATCGACAGATTTTTCACATGGTCAAAAGGTTGAGCAGAACGCGCAGGAAACCAGCCACGATATCCACGACGAGGTATCTAATGACGGTGCACGGCGTTTCATCGCGGTGACGGCTGCGACGGCCCTGCTGATTGCGGCATGTGGCCTTTGGTTTATCCCGTCGGTGGACTCTGCCACTCAGTTGATCAAAGCATTTGTCTCGCTGTCGATGATTGCCGCTGGAATGTACTTGCTCCACGGTATCAGCGCACGCTCCATCGATCCACAAATCGCAGTTGATCCAGTGAAACGCGAGCTTCGGGTCTACGAATATGACCGTCGCGGTAGAGCCACGATGAAAGCGAAACATTGCCTGGATGAACTGCAGGACGTGAAGATCAGCGAGCATCAGGTCACGGCCACAAATGCTCACGGCGTTCTGATCCTGGATATGCCGATCGAGTCCCCTGAGACGGAAAAGGCTTTGCGTAAGGCTCTACAGAGCTGAAGCTAACGTAAGTTGAGCGGGAAACCGTTCAAAACCGGTCTGTTCGTCAATTCACACGATCTGTTTATAAACATGCGCTTGCCGTTATGCGGTAAGCGCACCACCTTTCTCCTATTATAAACACCACATGGAGAAGGTTTATGAAATCTCTTGCTCTGCCATTGGCTTTGGCACTTGCTTTGCCAGCCACCGCAGCATTCGCAGCCCCGGAAAAATATGTGCTTGATGCCAGCCACAGCCAAGTTCTGTTTTCTTACAACCACCTCGGTTTTTCGACGACATACAATATGTTCTCGGGCTTTGAGGGTGAAATTCAATTTGACCAAACCGATCCCGCAAATTCGAGCGTGTCCGTCAGCATCCCGGTGAAGTCCCTCTTTACCGGCTGGGAAGCGCGCTTTGCGCATTTCATGGCTGATGATTTCTTTGGCGCCGAAGATGGTGATCAAATCACCTTTAACTCGACAGAGATTGAAGTAACCGGCGAAAACACTGCAAAAATCACCGGTGATCTAACCATCAATGACATCACCAAGCCGGTGACACTTGATGCGACCATGACACAAAGCGGCCCCAACCCGCTAAATGGCAAAACCTGGGTGGGCTTCAACGCAACAACCGTGGTTATGCGCTCTGACTACAACCTGGGTGGATTTGCTCCGGCGGTCAGCGACGAGTTGGACGTGGCGATTTCAATTGAAGCTGGTAAAGCCGAATAAAGCTATTTGAATTTGAATAGAGGGCTCCGATTTCCGGGGCCCTTTATTTTTGCGTGGCTGTCAGGGTGAAGTTGATACTGACGGCTGCCGCGACAGAGCCTTCATCCGCAGGCCCGATACCAAAGTCGCGACGATCAACATTCAATGTGCCAGACGCTTGCGCCGTGTTGCCCTCAATCAGCAGGTCGAAGGGCAGGGTGACAGGAACACTCGCGCCTTTCAGGGTCAGCGTACCCACAGCTTCGTATCCTGCTTCTGCCTTCATAATCTGCGCATCGAAAATCGCTTTGGGAAAAGCGCTGGAGTGGAAATAGTCCTGTCCCATGGCCTGCGACGTTACTGTCCCTAGAGTCAGCGAAGCAATGTCGATCTCCGTCAGGATTGAACCGTAGGAGCCATTCTCATTCGGTTCTTCCGCAAATACGATTTCTGAGGTCCAATTGCCAAAGCCGCCTTTAACGGGGGAGCCGAGCTGTAACACCTCGATTTCCAAGGCACCGTCATCCACAACCCATACCGGTCCGTCAGAAACCTGGGCTTGAGGCTTTGCTACCTGTCCGGTTTTTTCAGCGGTCAATGCAAATGCGATGGACACCGGCGCCTTGACCGAGCCTTCATCGGTTGGGCCAATGCCAAATCCGCGACGATCCACATCAAAGCCGCCGCTGGCTGTTGCGGTTTCGCCGTTAATCGTAAGCTCAAAGGGCATAGTGATCGGCACAGCCACGTCTTTTATCGTCAGATCCCCTTGTGCGACATAGCCTTCGCCTTCTTTGATAATTTCCGCCTCAAACCGAGCAGCAGGGTGTTCAGCCACATTGAAATAATCTTTGCCCATGGCCTGCGAGGTGACGGAGCCCAATGTAAGAGACCCGATTGCCACGTCCACGGAAACGCTTCCATGGACGCCCTCGGAATCGGGTGTCTCATTGAAGTCGATATCCGCAGCCCAATCTGCAAAGCTGCCTTCGATCAAGTTTCCAAGATGAGTGACGCCAATCGAAAGCGTGCCTTCTGTCACCGTCCAGGCATTACCAGTTTCGCTTTGCGCGTCCGGAGCTGCCTCAGGCTTTAGGGCGGTTTCAAAAACCTGTGCGTCTTTGTGGTGAGCAAACATGCCCATAGCGCCGCCTCCGCCCAAAAGCAAAGTCCAGATGACCAGCGCAGAGACAAAGGCCCCCCCATGGCCCGGTTGCTTGGCCGATGGTTTGGCCGCAGTGATACCCGGCAACATACGTTGCAGCGTGGCGTCTTTTTCGATCAGATGGTGCTTAAGCGCGCCACCGATGTGGAGCAAAAGGCTTATGATCAAAAGCCAGCTCAGCAGGAAATGCAGCGTGCTGAAAATCTCTGCGACCATTTCATCCTTGGGCACGAATGGTAGGTTTTGCCCAAAAGGCCACCAGATCGGCGCAAACCCGGTTGTTGCGGCGTGATGAATCCAGCCGGTAAGCGGGACCATGACCAAAGAGCCATATAGCAACCAATGCACAGTTTCCGCCGCGAGCGATTCCACGCGTTTATCGCCGTTTAACAGGCCGGGCTTTGGTTGCGACAACGCCCAAATTATGCGTGCGAGTGCGACAACGAAGGATGCAACTCCAATGGTCTTGTGTATCGAGAACAGAAACGCCGTGCGCGCGATCTCGGCAGAGGTGGTGGCGATGTCGGGGTTTTTGATCGCCGCCGCGATGTCATTGGCAATGATGCCAAGTGGGATCGCAGCAAGGATCAAAAGAGCTGTAAGCCAATGAAAAGTCTTCGATACGGCTCCATAACGGTCGGTCGAGTTGTTGAGCTGCATCGTGGCGCTTTCAAATTGCTGAGATGAGATCGACATTAGACTGTACCATTTAGAAACATTCCTGGCGCAAGCAAGCGCAGCCGGTGCACAGCCTCCGTGCGCGGGCGATCACTTCTGCGCGGGCACGCTTCACCGTTGCGCAAAAGCCCATGTCGCGCTATGCGGCGGAATAAGAACATGCAGGCGGTAAAAGCAAAATGACAAAAGCATTTATATTCCCTGGACAGGGGGCACAGACGATTGGCATGGGCCAGGCGCTGGCCGAGAGCTATCCAGCGGCTCAGGCTGTGTTTGATGAGGTTGATGACGCGTTGGGAGAAGCGTTGAGCAAACTGATCTGGGAGGGGGATCAGGATGAGCTGACACTGACCCAGAATGCACAGCCGGCGCTTATGGCCACATCGCTTGCGGCAATGCGGGCCTTGGAAGCTGAAGGCGTTGAAATCGAGGCTGCAAATTTTGTGGCCGGTCACTCTCTGGGTGAATACTCCGCACTGGCCGCATCCGGTGCACTGAGTATTGCCGATTGCGCCCGGCTTCTGCGTACGCGCGGTAAAGCTATGCAAGAGGCTGTGCCGGTCGGCGAGGGCGCAATGGCCGCAATCCTCGGGCTCGATTTTGCCGCCGTGCAGGATGTGGCCAATGAAGCAGGAGAGGCAGGTGTTTGCCAGGCGGCCAATGATAATGATCCGGGACAAGTTGTGGTCTCTGGTCATAAAGCGGCCGTCGACCGCGCGATAGAGCTGGCCAAGGAACGCGGTGCCAAACGGGCCATGCTGCTGCCGGTCAGCGCGCCGTTTCACTGTGCGCTGATGGAGCCGGCAGCGGGCGTAATGGCCGAAGCGTTAGAGGGTGTTTCGATCAATGAACCAAAAGTACCTCTGGTCGCCAATGTGCGCGCTGAGGCCGTGCGGAACCCGGCGCTGATCCGTTCTTTGCTTGTCGAGCAGGTCACCGGATCGGTCCGTTGGCGCGAGTCCGTGCAGTATATGCTGGGCGAGGGGGTCACCGAGTTCTGGGAAATTGGCGCCGGTAAGGCGTTGGGCGGTATGGTGCGCCGCATAGAACGCAGCGCCGAGGTACGTGCGATAGGTACACCCGATGATGTTGTCACAGCGTCAGCAAACTAAGATACTGAGGAAAATATGTTTGATCTAACAGGAAAATGTGCGCTGGTTACTGGCGCATCGGGTGGTATCGGCGGCGCCATTGCCAAAGCTCTGCATGATGCCGGGGCGACCGTTGGGCTCTCTGGCACACGTTTGGAGCCACTGCAGGCGCTTGCCGGTGAGCTGGGCGATCGGGCGCATGTGCTGCCGTGTAACCTTGCGGATACAGACGCGGTTGAGGCGCTGCCCAAGCAGGCCATTGAGGCGATGGGCGCTTTGGATATCCTTGTCAACAACGCCGCCATCACACGCGATCAGATTTTCATGCGCATGTCTGATGAAGAGTGGCAAAGTGTGATCGATGTGAACCTGACCTCGACTATGCGACTTTGCCGCGGTGTTATACGCCCGATGATGAAGGCCCGCTGGGGTCGGATCATCAACATCGGCTCTATCGTTGGCTCAACCGGCAACCCGGGGCAGGTCAACTATGCGGCCTCCAAGGCAGGCATGATTGGGTTGACCAAATCCATCGCCTATGAAGTGGCAAGCCGCGGTATCACAGCCAATTCTATCGCGCCGGGGTTCGTGGCCACGCCAATGACAGACAAGCTTAGCGACGAACAAAAAACCAAAATCAATGGTCAGATACCGGCCGGTC
Organism: Pseudomonadota bacterium; assembly: GCA_038531775.1. Lineage (GTDB taxonomy): Bacteria > Pseudomonadota > Alphaproteobacteria > Rhodobacterales > Rhodobacteraceae > Roseovarius. The sequence goes on from JBCBBI010000005.1 coordinate 61,046, forward strand.
GAATTGGCAATCCTGATGAGATCGCTGCGGCGGCACTTTACCTTGCAAGTAAGGAGGCGGGATATGTGACGGGCACCACATTGCACGTCAATGGCGGGATGGTCATGCTTTAAACTTGCGCATTAAATCGGCAAGTTGACCTGCTTTGAATTTATTTGCCATCCTAGCACCATGTGCTATAGGCGGCGCAGATTGCGTTGGGGGTGACACGATACACCCAATAGACGCCCGGTTGTTCGGGCCATATCAAACGCCCAGAAGGGCATAGAATAATGGGCTGAGCGCCTAAACGAATGTGAGGAAACAAACATGAGCGATATCGCAGACCGCGTTAAAAAGATCGTTGTAGAACATCTTGGTGTGGACGAGGATAAAGTCTCGGAAAACGCATCCTTTATCGACGATCTGGGCGCAGACAGCCTCGACACGGTAGAGCTGGTCATGGCGTTCGAAGAAGAATTCGGCATCGAAATTCCTGATGACGCGGCCGAAACAATCCAAACTTTTGGTGATGCGGTGAAGTTCATCAGCGAGGCCTAAGCCGCCCGCAAATGAATTCTAAAAAGCCCCTGCCTTTTGGCGGGGGTTTTATTTGTTCTAAAGGCAAACTGTGAGATAGACCCATCTGTTTTCAGTTTGGCGTCTAAGGGTGTTCGGTCCTGCAAATTATTGCTGACATTCAATTCCGCCAAAGACAACGTAGGTGGTGTGGGACAAACCGACTTTTTGCAAAGTCAACCAATGCTCACGCAGCAATTGCTCGCTCTTGCGTGGGGTGCTTCGCTTCTTTGCAGTCAATATCGCCGTGGCGGTTAGTCGAAGGCTCTAACGCAACGAAATATAAGCCAAATATTCCGCTGGGACTGCCGCTTTAGACAAGACGCATGAAGCACAAAACGACTAAAGGCAACTGTTAGTCGGTATGCCTTCAACTATCTTTGTTTTCGTTGTGCGCTGCCCTTGTTCGACTTGTTAGTGCTCTCTAGGACGCTTCAAGTATTGAGCGGTAATCATCTGTGTCGGCATCAATGGGGTTCGTCTTATGGCTGTGGTCGGCCAACGCGCCCAGTATGACGCGGTCAAAGATGTCACGCGAGACCTGCACTTCTTCTAAGCTTGTTGCAAGGCCAAGGACGCCTGTCATGTCTTTTATAGCTTTGGCAATGTCATGATGGTCAAGCTCCATCGCCGAGGCAAGTCTAGCGTATTTATGTTCCGTCACAGACGTGGGCGCATCTCGATTGAAATCGATCACCGCAGGCATAAAAATCGCATTTAACGTCCCATGGTGCAGCTTAGGATTGATGCCGCCAAGCGCGTGGCTCAAGCTGTGGACACATCCCAAACCCTTTTGGAAAGCCATCGCCCCCATCGTGGCCGCCATGGCCATGTCCGCGCGAGCGTCGCGATCCGTCGGGTTTTCCGTTGCACGGCGAATGCTCTTCCAAGCGCGCCTTAACCCCTCTAGTGCGATCCCATCTGCGGGCGGATTGTGGCTCGGCGCCAAGAAGGTCTCGATGCAATGCGAGATCGCATCCATGCCCGTCGCGGCCGTCAACAAGGGGGGAAGACTCAATGTAAGTTCGGGATCCACGATGGCGGCCTTCGGGATCAAATGCGGCGACAGCAACCCGACCTTTCGGCCATCTTCAAGGATCACGATAGCGGCCCGACCGACTTCGCTTCCAGTTCCTGCAGTTGTCGGGATGGCGATGGTTGGAAACGTCTTGGCCGTGATGCGCTCTAAGCCTCCCTCAATGAGAACATAGTCCTTGAGAGCGCCGCCATGTCCGGCCAAAATTGCAACCCCTTTAGCGAGGTCTAATGCCGAACCCCCGCCGACCGCGATTATCCCGTCCGCCTCGGCTTCCCGAAATTGAAGGGTGGCCGCATGAATTGCGGCCTCATCCGGGTTGCCCGGAGTATCGTCGTAAACACCAACCGGACCGGTTTTCAATAGCTCCTGAATGCGCTCGACAAACCCTAGGGCGAGAACGCCTTTATCTGTCACAATGAAAGGTCGGGATATGGATGCTTGGGAAAGTTCGTCTCCAAGCGTCGATAATGCACCAAAACCGAATTGGACGCGTGTAATGTAGTTGATCAGTCCCATACGGGCCTCCTAGAAGGTGCGGCAGTTATTCCGTTATCACCCAAGATCTTCGTGGTTGGCTCAAACCTTACGGTACCTACCAACTACCAGTATTTGACCTTGAGGCCTACTCCTCTTCGGGCTGGCGTGCGGGTCATTTCTGAAGCAGCTCGACCGACCGATTGTCACGTATTTGCGCGAATGCCACGCGACTGTTGCGAGGTGGCCGATTAATTGTGATCTGCGCGCTTTAAAGGCCTGTGCCGGTTTTCACGCAGCGCGGCGGCGTTCAAAGCTATGCGTAGGCAGCGGAATTTGTGCGTCTTTCATACGCAGTAGAAAGACCGACTTCGTAAGGTGGGTCCTTAATAAAGTTTAGCTGCGCATGATAAAATATTGATTCTAATAATTAAAATAATTTAGTGTGCAAGTATGTTCGTACCTGTTTGATTTAATTGCCGAGATGGAAAATTGCGCAAAATAACGCGTCACCCAAAACCCGCTTAAAAACTCAGTTTGTCGCGAATAAAGGCCAAAGCCACCGACAGCCCGTCAGGCGCGATGCCGTGGGCTGTGCCTTTCATGACGTGGGCGTAAACCTCCTTCCATCCGGCGTTTTGCAATGCCTCTGCGGCCTCGGGTAAGGATTGGGGCGGGACCACGTCGTCGGCGTCCCCATGTACCAATAGAACAGGCGGACGTACGACCACCTCGTCGGCCAAAAGCTCGGGTTGCAAGAGACGACCGGAAAAGGCCACGATCCCGGCTATGGCATCCTCTCGGCGCGGGGCCACGTGCAGTGACATCATCGTACCTTGGGAGAAGCCGAACAAAACCACTTGTTCGGGCAATACGTCCTCGTCGACCATCAGGGCATCGAGAAACGCGTTAAGATCCTCGGCCGCCGCTTGTAGGCCACGATGGGCCTCTTCCTCGGACGAGCCGTCAATCCAGGGGATCGGGAACCACTGAAAGCCAGTAGGCATGCCCGGGATCGTCTCCGGCGCGTCGGGGGCTACGAAAAGCGTATCCGGTAGATGCTCGCCCAACACGTCCGCCAGACCCAGAAGGTCAGCGCCATTGGCGCCATAGCCGTGCAAAAAGACAACAACAGAGTGGGTGGCGCCGGATTGTGGCTCTCGTCGGCCAGCCGTAAGCACTCTTGTCATCTGATCCCCTCTCGCTGCTTTACCACATGGTAGTACGCCCAGAGCTGACGCGCTGCAACCGATCTCCAGGGTGACCAGGCCTCCGCCATTTGGCGAAGTTCTTTCTCGGTGGGGCGTTTTGGCAAATCGTATAAAAGTCTTGCCGCCTCCTGCAGGGCCAGATCACCGGGAGCAAACACATCGGCACGACCCAGAGAGAACATAGCGTAAATTTCGGCTGTCCAAATGCCTATGCCCGGCACTTGCGTCAACTCCTTGATGATCTCCTCATTGGGTGCACCTCGCAGCGCACGGTAATTGATGCGTGCCTCCGCCAGAGCGCGCCCATAGCGAATTTTCTGACGGCTTAGGCCAACGGCGCGCAGCTCTTCATCGGTTGCGGCGGTGATTTTCTGCGGGCCGGTCAGGCGGGCGGTCTTCATTTTTCTCCATATCGAAGCCGCCGCCGCCACGCTTACCTGTTGGCTTACAATCGCGCTCAGAAGTTGCTCAAACCCGTCGGGACGACGGCGCAGGGGTAGGGGGCCGGTTTCCGCAAAGGCCACTTTCATGCGCGGGCAAATGGCGCCAAGATGTGCCACGCCCTCGCTCACATCCTCTTCGCATTCAATGATCCGCCCGATCATAGCCGCGCGACCCATGCCAGGGCGTCTTCGACGGTTTGTGCCTTGTCACCGGCCGGTTGCGGTGGCCGTGCCAGCAGGGCAACTTTGATTTTTAAGCGCTTTGCCGCATCAAGCTTTGTCCGAGAGCTGTTGCCACCAGCATTCTTTGCAATCAGCCAGTCAACGCCCAGTTCCTGAAAGAGTTCATACTCGTCATCTTCGGAAAAGGGCGGCTTAGCCACGTGATAATGACCGTTGGCGAAGGGGAACGGTGCCTCTGGTGGGTCGATCTGACGGCAAATCACCCGCGCGTGAGAGAGATTTGCGAACCGATCCAGCGTTTGCCGCCCGGTCGCGAGAAACACTGTCTCCCCCGGTTGTACCAGCGCAGCGGCGTCCTCTTCGCGTTCAAGAATATGCCAGTCGGGTTCAGGTTTCCACGCTTCGCGTAGAAGCTGACAGTATGGGACGCTTTCGGTCATGCAAACCTCTGCCGAACGCCATGAAATCAAATGTGCAAAAGGATGTGTTGCATCGAGCACGGCCTTGATTTTGTTACCAAGTAGGTAGTCACGAAATCCTTCCGCCCCACCAAAGCCGCCAATACGGGTGGGAATGGCGAGCTTGGTCGGCTCCCGTGTGACCCCGGCCAAGGAGGCGAGAGCAGGCGTATTTTCCGCGGCAAGCGCTTGAGCGAGCTCGCGTGCCTCACGTGTTCCAGCCAAAAGAAGAAGCGTCATGCACCGGCACTCGCTATAATGTTGCCCTGCCGGTCAATCACCACTGTGTCGCAGGCGATCTCGTCTGGCAGCATTTTTCGCACCGTCGCTTGGCTATTTTGCGCAACCCATAACGCCATCTTTTCACCTGTTTCTTCATAGGCTTGTAGTGCTGTATTCATGTATTGGATCTCGGGCTTTTCCATAACCTCCGCCAAGGCCTTGAAATCCACCTGCGAACGCGCCGAATGCAGATCGCGCGCGCCTTGGGCAAGCTTGGTCATTTTGCCGATGCCACCACCGATCGTGATGCGCGGGATCGGGTGTTTGGCGAGGTATTTGAGCAGACCTCCGGCAAAATCGCCCATGTCGAGCATGGCGTGATCGGGCAGTGAATAGAGGTGCTGCACGGTCTTCTCACTTGTCGCTCCCGTACAACCAGCCACGTGAGGCAGTTTAGCCTCGCGCGCCACATCGATACCGCGGTGGATAGAAGCAATCCAGGCGGCGCAGGAAAACGGCCGTACGATGCCTGTGGTGCCGAGAATCGATAGGCCACCCTTAATCCCGAGACGTGGGTTCCAGGTTTTAAGAGCGATGTCTGCGCCGCCAGGAATGGAGATTTCGATATTGATATCAGGGCTTTCGCCCAACCTAGCCGCCATCTCAGAGACGGTCTGCGACATCATCGTGCGTGGTACAGGATTGATCGCAGGTTCTCCCGGCGCAATCGGCAGGCCTGGCATGGTGACTTCTCCGATGCCATCCCCGGCCTTGAACGTGACACCTCCCTCTGACGCGGAAACCCGCGCCTTGACCAATGCGCCATGGGTCACATCGGGGTCATCGCCTGCGTCTTTGATGATGCCTGCCTCTACCCAATCATAACCCTGTTTCCAATGAGCCAGCTCAAAGACCGGTCGCTCGCCACCGGGCAGAGTGATGCGCACCTTGTTGGGCCTGCCTTCGCCCCATAACCCCATCAACGCCGCCCGCGTTGCCGCGGTGGCACATGCCCCGGTGGTCCACCCCCGGCGCAAAGGTCTATCCGGTTTGCGCACCATTTGAACTAGGACTATACGCGCAGGGGTCAGTGGTGCAACGGGCAATGAATTCCGGGTCTTACAGACCATTAATGTCGCTGAACAGGATCAAACCGGTCGTTGCGGGGCTTTTCGACAAGGCAAAGAGCGGTCATAGAGGAACAATGCGCGACTCAGGCGATCTTCCATCGGGTGACTGGCCCGAACTGCTGCCCGGATGGGTGTGGCTCTGTGGGTCTGGGCCGGGTGATCCGGGGCTTTTGACGTTGCATGCGCTCAATGCGTTGAAGCAGGCCGATGTGGTGGTTTATGACGCGCTGGTGCAGGACGATGTGCTCGAGTGGGCCGGTCAGGCGGAACTGATCTATGCCGGTAAACGTGGTGGTAAGCCCTCTGCCAAGCAGCGCGATATCTCGCTTCGGCTGGTGGAACTTGCGCATGAAGGAAAACGCGTGCTGCGACTTAAAGGCGGTGATCCTTTTGTTTTTGGTCGTGGCGGCGAGGAGGCACAAACCTTAGTGCAAAAGGGTATCCCTATCCGGATCATTCCTGGTATTAGCGCCGGGATTGGTGGCTTGGCCTATGCGGGCATCCCGGTCACACATCGCGACGTGAATCAGTCTGTCACTTTCGTCACTGGCCATGATCAATCTGGATCGACGCCGGCTTCGCTGAACTGGCGGGGTATTGCCGAAGGCAGTCAAGTGATTGTGGTATATATGGGGATGAAACACGCCGCGCAAATCGCTGAGAAGCTGATTGCGGCCGGTCGTGATCCAGCTGAGCCCTGCGCAGTTGTTTCTTCTGCAACGACCGGTGCGCAACGCGTGTTGGAGACACAGCTGTCTCGCATGGCCGCCGATATTGCCGCACATGGCATGGAGCCACCGTCGATCCTTTGTATAGGGCGTTCCGTCCTGATGCGACAGGCGCTTGATTGGCAGGCGATGCTGGATGGGGAGGTTCCGCGCGATTTTGATCCGCTTGGGCGCGGGCGTCCGGCAGAAAGCGCTTGAGTCGGTTTGTCTCGTTGAAGGTGGGTTACGAGGGGCTCAACCCCTCGAGCGCCCGGGGATATTCACAGCAAAAAGAAAGCCGATGAACGGGCGCGGATTGATCATTGCGGCGCCATCCTCTGGCTGCGGGAAGACCACAGTGACGCTGGCGCTTTTGAGGCTTTTGGCGCGGCAAGGCATCGCAGTGCGCGGCGCAAAATCGGGACCCGATTATATCGATCCGGCGTTTCACGCGCTGGCGTCGGGGCGCGATTGTGTGAATCTCGACGCTTGGGCGATGACACATGAGCGGTTGCGTGGTTTGGCTTCGAGCGACGATCTATTGGTGATCGAAGGGGCCATGGGTCTCTTCGACGGAGCCCCGCCCGATGGCAAGGGCGCAGTGGCCGATCTGGCACGGATATTGGATCTGCCGATAGTTTTGGTGGTCGATGCCGGGCGTATGTCAGGATCGGTGGCGGCCTTGGTGCAGGGTTTTGCAGGGTTTGATGCGCAGGTTAAGGTTGCTGGCATTGTCCTAAATCAGGTTGGCTCGGACCGCCACGAGGTAATGCTGCGCGCGGCACTTGCACCGCTTGACCTACCGGTTCTGGCGGTTCTGCGGCGCAATGCGACCCTTGCGCTGCCCTCTCGCCACTTGGGTCTGGTACAGGCCGGAGAGCATGCCGATGCCGATGACTTCATTGACCGAGCAGCAACGGTTCTTGGTGAATGCATCGATCAGGACGCTTTGCTTGATCTGGCACAGCCGTTGCAGCGGGTTTCCGCCGCTCCTGCGCTGGCACCACCTGGGCACGTCATCGCGGTGGCGCGCGATGCGGCGTTTGGGTTTGCTTATGCACATATGTTGCAGGATTGGCGGTCTGCAGGAGCAGAGATCAAGTTCTTCTCACCGCTCGCCGATCAGTCGGTTCCAGAGGCGGATTTTGTATTTTTGCCCGGCGGTTACCCGGAACTGCATGCGGGGCGATTGTCTGCATCGCCGCATTTTATGAACAGCCTTAGGATGGCTGCGAAAACCACTGAAATATATGGAGAATGTGGTGGTTACATGGTATTGGGATCAGGCCTTATTGATGCAGAAGGAATACGGCATCCAATGGCGGACCTCCTGCCGCTGGAGACAAGCTTTGCCGAGCGGACACGTCACCTAGGTTATCGGCGCCTCAGGGCTATGCGCGGGCCGTGGAAAGGGCTCTGGGCAGGTCACGAATTTCATTATGCCACAACGCTACGAGCGGAGGGGCGCGCGCTTTTCGCGGCACAGGATGCTGCAGGCAATCAGCTTCCGGATATGGGTATCTGTGTAGAAAAAGTGTCAGGATCTTTTGCGCATTTAATAGATCAAACAGGCCCTGGGTTGCTCTAGAGGTAAGAGTGTTTTAGGCTTTAGCACTGGGTGCTGCGGGCTAAATAAAAAACGCATGCGCAAAGGGCAGTTCCGCAAGCAATGACCGACATCGTTGATACCAGGTTTGATGATCGCAGAGCGCGGCGCAATGTTAGTGTGCTCGTAATGGCGCAGGCATTCTTGGGCGCTCAAATGGCAATGATCTTTATCGTTGGCGGCTTGGCAGGGCAAAGCCTTGCTTCAAACATCTGCTTTGCGACATTGCCGATTTCGTTGATTGTCGTGGGCTCTATGGTCTCAGCAAATCCGTTGGCCATGGTGATGCAACGCTATGGGCGTCGGACCGGCTTCATTATCGGAGCCAGCGCTGGCGCAATAGGGGCATGCGTAGCGGCCTACGGGCTTTATGTGGCGTCTTTTCCGATCTATTTGCTAGGCTCGTTCATCACCGGGACATATATGTCGGCGCAGGGCTTTTACCGCTTTGCGGCTGCGGACACGGCGAGCGAGGCTTTTCGGCCAAAAGCAATTTCGTACGTTATGGCGGGAGGCCTTGCGAGCGCCATAATAGGCCCGCAACTGGTGAAGGTGACCAGCGAGGCGATGGTCATCCCGTTTCTTGGCACCTATCTGGCGATCATTGCGATCAATATTTTTGGCGCGTTTCTATTTGCTTTTATCGATATTCCGAAGCCCGCACCAATTTCGGAGACCGCAGATAAGGGCAGAACGCGCTGGCAACTTCTTACAACGCCTCGCATTACTGTTGCTGTAATATGCGCTACAGTTACCTATGCACTTATGAACCTGGTGATGACCTCGACACCGCTCGCCGTGGTTGGTTGCGGTTTTACCGCGGGAGATGCCGCTGATGTCGTCACTGGCCATGTGCTCGCAATGTTTGCGCCGTCGTTTTTCACTGGTCATCTGATCGCTCGTTTTGGAGCGGAAAAGATGATGGGGCTTGGCCTGCTGATATTGGCCTGTGCCGGCTCTGTCGCTCTGCAGGGCGTGGATTTAGAGAACTTCTTTGTAGCGCTCGTCCTTGTTGGACTTGGTTGGAATTTTGGTTTTATCGGCGCCACGGCGATGCTTGCTGCCGAACACACCGAAGCAGAGCGTGGCCGTATGCAAGGCATGAATGATTTGATCGTTTTTGGTGGCGTGACTATGGCGTCTCTGGCCTCGGGCGGGCTTATGAATTGCTCGGGCGGTGATGCCGTTTCTGGCTGGGCCTCGGTCAATATGGCGATGTTGCCACTGATTGCGCTTGCGGGAGGTGCGTTGCTCTGGTTGGTGGCGCGCGCTCCGAAAACCGCTTCGTCTTAGACCCTAAAAAGACGCTTCGCTAGTTCGTTACCTCGTTCAGTAATTCGGCTGCTTTCGAAGCGCGGCGAAACTACAGCGTTTCGCGATAGACCTCGTTCACAGCCCACCGCGAAACGCAGCATAATAGTCATATGCTGCAAGCCTTGCGCTTTCAGCCGATGCCTCAGGTTAGCGACGAAAGGCTTTAGATTGAATTCAAAGCCTTTGGATCAAAACCTTCGGCAGGTAGAAGTTCAACGCCATCTTTACTCATACGCACCTCGACGCCAGCGGCGATCAGCGCGGATTTGAGTCGGTCAACTTCAGAGAAATCCTTGCTTTGCATAGCATCGAGCCGGATTTGCGTGAAACGGTCGGCGAGCGCAGACAGAGCTTCTTTTTCGCTATCCCGAATTCGATCACTTGCCAGGTCATCAAGCGTCCGCAGGCCCATCAGATCGAGGCCAGCCTTGAGCGCGGCTGTATCGCCCGCATCAGCCAATTGACGCAAGACGGCTATTGCTCCGGGTGTATTGAGATCGTCCGATAGGGCCGTGAGCAGAGCGTCTGGTACCTCACCTGGGGCAGTATCACCGATCAGCCTGTGCCATTTTCCAAGCTCCTTGAGCGCATCCTGTGCTTTGGCTTGGGTCCAATCCATGGGCTTGCGGTAATGTGTCTGCAAAAAGACATACCGGATCACTTCGCCCGTATAGCCTTGATCCAGCAAGTCCCGCACAGTGAAAAAATTGCCCAATGATTTGGACATTTTCTTCCCTTCAACCTGCAGCATCTCGTTATGCAGCCAATAATGCGCGAAATCGCCATCGGGAAAGGCGCAACGGCTCTGAGCAATCTCATTTTCATGGTGCGGAAACATAAGATCGTTGCCGCCCGCGTGGATATCAAAGCTTTTGCCGAGCAACGCATGTGACATTGCCGAGCATTCAATATGCCATCCAGGCCGGCCACGTCCCCAGGGGCTTTCCCAGCCGGGAAGATCGTCGGTTGAAGGCTTCCACAGGACAAAGTCCATCGGATCTTCTTTGAATGGCGCTACTTCAACACGCAGACCCGCAATCATATCATCAACGGAACGTCCCGAGAGTTTACCGTAGTCAGAATAGGACCGAACGCGAAAAAGAACGTGCCCTTCTGCTTCATACGCGTGGTCACCAGAGACAAGTGTTTCGATCATCTCGATCATCTCATCGACATAGGCGGTCGCGCGCGGCATATGGTTTGGCTCCAGCGCACCAAGCTCGGCCATATCTTCCAGAAACCACTGCGTCGTCTGCGCCGTAATATCGCCTATCGGTCTGCCGGTTTCTTGAGCGCGCGCGTTTATCTTGTCATCGATGTCGGTGAAGTTGCGCGCATAGGTCACATGCGCCTCTCCATAAACGTGTCTCAATAGCCGAAACAGCGTGTCAAAAACCACCACAGGTCGCGCATTGCCCAGATGTGCTCGATCATACACGGTTGGGCCACAGACATACATGCGCACGTTGTTTGGGTCGATCGGCGTAAACGCCTGTTTGCTTCGGCCTTTGGAATTATAAAGCGTGATCGTGGTCATGGTTGCGTGTCCTGTGTTGTGCTTTGGCCCTTAGCAAGATACCCCCGCAAATGGAATAGGCCTGCGTCATGAAGGAGAGCGAGCGATGGCGTTGTCGAAGCGGATCACCGGTCTTATTGGGGGTGGATCGGATGGCTGGGATGTCTATTACAAGGCCAAGGATATGCAGGCGGCGGGCGTTGATATCGCCATGCTGACCATTGGTGAGCATGACATCGGAACGGATCAGAGCATCATTGATGCCATGCATGCGGCTGCGACGGCAGGGCATGTAGGGTATTCCATGTTCAACGGGAACCTGAACCTGCGAGAGCGGGTGGCGCGGCGGGTTGAAGCGCGCACAGGTGTCAAGACCACGCCGGACAATGTGCTTGTGGTGCCGGGCGGGCAGGCGGGTCTTTTTGCCACCCACCATGCCGCCTGTGATGAGGGCGACAACGCGCTATACATCGATCCCTATTATGCGACCTATCCTGGCACAATTAGGGGCGTAGGCGCGGTGCCGGTCCCGGTAAAAGCATTGCCGGAGAGCGGATTTCAGCCGCGTGCTAGCGATATTGCGGCTGTGGCGGAGGGGGCCAAAAGCCTGCTGATCAATTCTCCCAATAATCCGACTGGAGCCATTTATACGCGAGAGACGATGGAGGGCATCGCGGGAGTTTGTGTCGAGCATGACATATGGCTGATTTCCGATGAAGTCTATGATACGCAAGTTTGGGAAGGTGAACATATCAGCCCACGCATGGTGCCGCAGATTGCGGATCGTACTTTGGTGATTGGATCGCTTTCGAAAAGCCACGCCATGACTGGCAGCCGCATCGGTTGGGTCATTGGGCCAGAAGAGGCGATACACCATTTGGGCAATCTTGCGACCCATACGACCTACGGCGTGGCCGGGTTCGTGCAGGAAGCGGCGTGTTTCGCGCTTGATCAGGGCGATGGGTTCGAGGCGCGTGTGGCAGAACCGTTCCGGCGGCGGCGAGCGCTTGTGCTGGCGCAAGTTGCTGGGCAAAACTTGGTGAAGGCGTTTCCCTCAGGCGGGGGCATGTATGTGATGCTGGATATCCGCGCCACTGGCCTTTCGGGTGAGGCGTTTGCGCTACGCTTGCTGGAAGAAAAGCATGTAGCGGTGATGCCGGGCGAAAGCTTTGGGGCCGCGGCGTCGGGGCTTTTGCGGGTGGCGCTGACCGTTGATGATGCGCGGCTTGAGGGTGCGATCGCTGCGCTTTTGGAGACCGCGTCAGACTTGTCGAGCATTTCGGCCTAGGTCGCTGATCGGCGCGCGTTCAAGGCAAAGCCGCCGACCAATCGGTCATGTAAGAGGCATGCTCCCACTATCAACCTCCTCCAAGGACCTGCGATTTGTTCGGGCCAAGCGCGTCGCTCGGTAGTTCGGCGGATTACATTTGAATAAATCGCTTAAGAAAGAAGGTTGATCGCCGATCCGAGGCCCGCCAATCGTGCGGCTCAGACGACCGCCCAGAGGGATATACCGCCGACGACTACAAGACTGAGCGCCCAAACCATGTCGAGGTTAAACCAGCTGGTAGAGACGAATTTCAAACCGAGCACCTGATGCACGGCGAGGGCTATAGCCCCACCTGAGAGGATCATGGCCAGTGTGTGAGCCAAGGCAACCATCATAGCCATCTGAGCATTCATTGCTATAACGTCGAATGTGCCAAGGTGGTCCGCATGTGCGCCCTTGGTCTCGCCGACATCTATTCCGCAAAGCCCGAGATAAATCGGCAAGAGCATAAGGCCCGCGCCATGCGCCGTGGCCACAAGGAAGGACCATAGCGCGAGGCGCGATGGCTTCACGCGTGACAGAAATCTTGGGTGACGTCGCCAGATCAGCAGGCCGATACCCATCGCGGTTACAATCAGAGCGGCACCGATGCGAATTTCGCGTTGGTGTTCCTGTAGAGTAAAGACCACAGCGAAGGGCAACAAGATCACGGCCATAGCCAGAACATGCCCCACGCCAAGCGCCGCAAGCGCCCGCCACAAAGCGCTCAACTTGCGCTCAAACAGCGCACCAGAGACAGCAAGAGGCCAACCCATGCCTGGATTGGCCCCGTGATATAGCCCGGAGGCCAGAACGGCGAGCCAGAGACCCGCCGCGCCTGCAAGCTCGAGACCCATTCAGACCGACGGGTAACAGAAGCTGTCAGTAGAGCAATCGCCCCCCTCAAGCCGGATCTGGTGGCTGCGATAACCCTTAGGGAACTCCACCCAGAAATCCGGATCAAGCTCCAGTCCGCCATTTTCACCAACCTTCGCCATCACCATGGCGGCACCTCGATCACCTGGGTAGAACTGATCATCCCAGGTGGAATAGAGCGAGTTGGTCCAATAGACGCGTTTGCCATCGCGGCTGATCTCGACCATCTGCGGGCCGTAACCGAAGTCTTTGCCATTGGGATGCTTGGTCCTTTTGACGATACCTCCAATTTCGACCTTACCCGCCAGTTTCGGGTTCATTGGATCAGAAACATCATATTGATGCATCTCGCCCTGACCCCAGCAGGCCACATAGAGGAAGCGATCATCAAGGCTAAGGTCAATATCAGTGACCAGGGCTGGCACCGCCGAAAAGCCCTTTAGCAGATCGGGAAGATCGTCTGGATCTGCAGGCACCGGATCAATGGTGATGGTCTTTTTGGCTTGCCATTCGCCATTTTCATCACGCCACCAGGTGAAGATCGCACCCTGCAGGTTGGTCGTATCGACCACGACGCCGCAGAAGCCATATTCCTTCACCGGGTCATGGGCTGGACGTATTTCGAGCGCCATCTGGTGGTTTTCGCCAAGGTCAATGGATTTGGTCACCTTGCGTGCGCGCAGGTCCCAGAAATGGATCGTGTGACCATATTTGTTGGACAGCAGATCCTCTGGCACAATACCATTTTCAAACTGCGGCGGCAGACCCCATTCAGAGCTTACCATGTAATCGCGCGGCAGGTTCCACCAGAAATCATAGTGTTTATCCTGAATGCCTCGATCCATCTCGTAACGGCCAAGGATTTCAAAAGTTTCGCAATCCATGATGAAAATGCCAGGAGGGCCATCGGTGCCATCCTCGCCACCGCCTCCAAGGGTGGAGACATAAATACCCTCGGGGCCACAGTGGATTGTGTGTGGGCGGGAATAGCCCGTCTTGGAAAACACCTCTTCCGGCTCGATAATCTTATGGATCTTGGCCTTCAGCGGTTCTTTCACGTCTATCACGTAAATCCGGCTCGAACGAATGCCTGGAATGATCAAATACCGACGCTCCAGGAAAGCGTGCCCAGTAAGCGGTGAAAGCGCCGAAGAGCAGGCATTCCAACCGAAATGGTGAAACTCATCGCCCTTATTGGGCATCATCAGTTGGTGCAGGATTTTCCCATAAGTCTTTGATGTCGAATCAACATCCACAACGGCAAGGCCATCGGGCTGTGATCCATCGGGGCTCAGCATCAGCGTGAAGGCCAGCGTTTCGGCTGGCGCGCCCATGGCGTCTTTGGCGGACGGATAAAATGTCGGGTCCGGTCTCAGGTTCATATGTTCCTCCCATGCTGCAATTGTCTGACATTTAAACGCAGCTATGAAAGGAAGCCTCGCCTAGTGATGCGGGTCGGGTCAAGAAGTTTCGAAAAAAGTTCAGTCGAGCGGCGCGCCGCGCGCCGCAACGTCCCGGGATTTAACAGTCTGCTAGCCCAAATTGCGCAGCCTTTTGAAGAGGCTAGATGTATCCCAACGCCCGCCCCCCATTTTTTGCACATCCTTATAGAATTGATCGACAAGCGCCGTGACCGGCAGCGAGGCGCCGTTTTCATCGGCAGTGGACAGGCAAATTCCCAGATCCTTGCGCATCCAGTCAACAGCAAAGCCATGCTCAAAATGATCGTCGATCATGGTCTCATAGCGGTTTGACATCTGCCAGCTTCCGGCAGCGCCTTGGCTGATCACTTCGACTACCGAGCGGCCATCAAGCCCGGCTTTTTCGGCGAAATGCAGCGCTTCGCTTAGTCCCTGCACCAAACCTGCAATGGCGATTTGGTTGGCCATCTTGGTCATCTGGCCTGAGCCGCTGTCGCCAATACGACGGCAAAGCTTGGCATAAACATTCATCACTGGCTCGGCTTTGGCATATGAAGCCTCATCTCCGCCGCACATAATCGAAAGCTGCGCGTTTTCCGCGCCGGCTTGACCGCCCGAGATTGGCGCGTCGACAAAATCTAGGTCAGTTTCTTTGGCGGCATCGTAGAGCTCGCGCGTGACTTTGGCCGAAACGGTTGTGTGATCAACAAAACACGCGCCGGAGGCCATCCCGGCAAAGGCACCATCACTGCCCGTACACACGCTGCGCAGGTCGTCGTCATTGCCGACACAGGACATGACGAATTCAGCGCCCTCAGCGGCTTCTCGAGGTGTTGGGGCATGGCGGCCACCGTGTTCTTTAACCCAGGCTTCCGCCTTGGAAGTTGTGCGGTTGTAGACACAGACATCGTGGCCTGCCGCCTGTAAGTGTCCCGCCATTGGGTAGCCCATTACTCCAAGACCCAAAAACGCCAATTTCGCCATCGATTTTTCCTTTGCTGCCGCTTGCGACCATTGTCTCGCTTGCGGTATCTGAATATGCCAACGGTTATGCAACCTAATTTGAGACTCAGATGACGCAAGTGTTCTTATGGTTGGTCCGAATTTTTGGCGGGCTGATTTTGCTTGGGCTTGCGGCCGGGCTGGGTGTTTACTTTTTGCTGTCCCGCTCTCTGCCTGACTATTCCAAAGAGCTTGAGGTTGCCGGCATCAGCGCGCCGATTGAAATCGTGCGTGATAACGCCAATGTACCGCATATTTTTGGTGAGACCGACGAGGATACGTTTTTTGGGCTTGGTTATGCGCACGCGCAGGACCGGCTTTGGCAAATGGTGATCTTTCGGCGAACGGTTCAAGGGCGGTTGTCCGAGGTCTTCGGTACGCCCACGGTCGAAATCGACCAGTTGATGCGCCGCTATGATCTATACCGGCTGGCGCGCCAATCGGTTGAGGTGCAAGACGAAGACACGCGCGCCGCGCTTTCCGCTTACGCCGCCGGGGTCAATGCGCGTTTGCGAGAGATCAACGAACGCGCGTTGGGGCGTGGTGCACCTGAGTTTTTTGCATTCGGCTTTCCAATCGCGCCTTGGCAACCGGCCGATTCCATCGCTGTGATAAAGCTGATGTCGGTGCAATTGGCCACGCATCTGGATGAAGAAGTGGTCTATGCCAGAGCCAGTATCGCCCTTGAGGACGAGGCGCGGCTGGCCGATATTATGCCGCTTGCGCCTGGTACCGGGATCGCTGCCTTGCCTGATTTTGCATCGCTCTTTCCGTCTGGTACCCGGTTTGCCAGTGCACCGACTGGTAGCGGTGTTTTCGATCACCCGCTGTCGCCCTTCAAAAAGCGTGCCTTCGGAGGAGCCTCAAATGTCTGGGCTGCCGCTCCAAAGCGGTCTGCAGCTGGTGGCGCGCTATTGGCCAATGATCCGCATTTAGGATTTTCAGCACCTGCGATTTGGTATTTGGCGCGGCTGGAACTTGAAACCGGCGGGGTCATCGGCGCAACAATTCCTGGCTCACCGCTTGTTACGGCTGGTCGTAGTGCCATGCTTGGTTGGGGTGTGACATCGGCCTATCTCGACAATCAAGACCTCTATATCGAACAACTGAACCCTTTTAACCCGCAGGAATATAAAACCCCGGATGGGTTCGCCGAGTTCCGTACGGAAAACTCAATTATCCGGATCCGGGACCGTTCGCCGATTACGCTTACGCTGCGCTGGACGGATAATGGTCCTGTTTTGCCGGGCAGTCACTTCAATCTCGCCGAAATAACGCCTAGAGGGCATGTGGTCTCATTGGCTTGGACGGCATTATCGGGCGAAGATACGTCGATGAGTGCGGCAATGGCTCTTATGAAGGCGCAATCGGTTGACGAGGGGATTGCCACCGGCGAGAGATTTGTAAGCCCGGCGCAGAATCTTGTTCTGGTTGATCAAAATACCATTGCGATGAAGACAATGGGAAGGATGCCCGAGCGTTCGGTTCTGCATGAGACCAAAGGACGCTTTCCAAGCCGCGGTTGGATAGAAAAAAACCGTTGGCAAGGAACGCTTCCCTTTGCCGATAACCCGGAATTTGTAAGCCCCGAAGGCGGGCTTTTGGGCAATACCAACAACAAAACGGTTGAACGTCCATTCCCGCGCCATGTGAGCTATAAATGGGGTGATACGCAGCGCGTTTTTCGTTGGCGCCGCCTTATGCAAAGCCGCAAGGTGCACACGCGCGACAGCTTTACCGAGGCACAGTTGGATACGGTGAGTTTTACGGCGCGTTCCCTATTGCCGCTGATTGGCCAAGATCTCTGGTTCACCGGAGAGGCAGCGCCAGAAGGCACCAAGGAACGTCTACGTCGTCGCGCCTTGGATCTGCTCTCGAATTGGAATGGGGAAATGAACGAGCATTTGCCGGAGCCGCTTATTTATGCCGCTTGGCTGCGAGAGCTGCAGCGCAAGCTGGTCATCGATGAGCTCGGCCCTTTGGCCGACGATTTCAAACATCCCGATCCGCTTTTTATCGAACGTGTTTTCCGCGATGTTGACGGAGCCTCGGCCTGGTGTGATGTGAAACTCTCAAGCCCCAAAGAAACCTGCGCAGATATTTCTCGCATCGCACTTGATGAGGCATTGATCTGGATTGATGAGCGCTATGGCGAAGCGCTCGAAAGCCTGCGTTGGGGCGATGTGCATCAAGCAACCCATGACCACCAGGTTCTAGGGGATCAACCCTTGCTGCGTTATTTTGTAAATATCAGGCAATCGACCTCCGGTGGGGACAACACTCTGCAACGTGGCCTGACCAAAGGCAGTGGGCAAAACCCGTTTTTCAATGTTAGCGGTGCAGGTTATCGCGGCGTCTATGATTTTGCCGATCCCGATAGCAGCCTGTTCATCATTTCAACGGGCCAATCAGGACATTTCTTGTCCCGCCACTATGATGACATGGCGCGGCTTTGGCGGCGTGGTGAGTATATCCCGATGACGTTGGATGAAAATCTGGCGCGTGCGGCCTCGGTAGGGGTGACAAAACTATTGCCGCGCCAGTAGAAAAACCTTTGTCGCAATGCCTACCCGCCGCTAGCTTTTGATCAGGAGTGATCAGTGACTTCTGCGGATTGAAATCCTGCGCGTAACCTGTGCAAGCACAGAGTAGGAGGCAGCAGGCGTTGAGGACCTGTCTTTCGATGTTGCTGGCGGTGGAACAGTTTGCGTCGTAGAGGATTCCGGTTCGGGAAAATCTGCGAAAGCGCTTGCATAAAGGGCGCGTGGTTGAAATCGGCCCGCGAACGGCGGTGTTTTCGGATACTCACCATGCTTACACCAATGCGCTTCTCTCGGGCGTGCCGATTATTGATCCAACGCAACGCCGCCCTCGTGATTTGAATTTCAAACCTGTCTCGTCTGCGATACACGACTCGCAACACAACCTGAGCCTTGCTCTTACACAAAGCTAGGGCAGGGCCATCATGTTTAAGTTTCCGATTGTGGATATCAGCTCAGAAAGCCACCAACTATGCCCGTAAAAAACCGCTTTGCCGAATTGCAAAATGACATCACCGAATGGCGTCGTGATATCCACCAAAATCCTGAAATACTTTTTGACACACATAGGACAAGTGCGCTGGTGGCAGAAAAACTTCGGGCGTTTGGCTGTGACGAAGTGGTTGAGGGTATTGGCCGAACCGGTGTTGTGGGAATTATCAAAGGTCGCGCGCATGGCTCCGGCAAGGTTATTGGCCTGCGCGCCGATATGGATGCGCTGCCTATTCATGAGGAAACCGGGCTTGATTATGCCTCCAAGACAGACGGCAAAATGCATGCCTGTGGCCATGACGGGCATACCGCGATGTTGCTTGGCGCGGCGCAATACCTGTCCGAGACGCGCAATTTTGACGGCACCGCCGTGGTGATTTTTCAGCCGGCTGAAGAGGGCGGCGGCGGTGGACGAGAAATGTGCGAAGACGGCATGATGGAACGCTTTGGCGTGCAAGAGGTTTACGGCATGCACAATTGGCCGGGCGTTGAGACCGGACGGTTTGCGATACGTCCGGGGCCGTTTTTCGCAGCGACTGATAAGTTCGACATTGTCGTCGAGGGCGTAGGTGGACACGCGGCGAAACCGCAGGAGACAGTGGACCCAACGGTTGTTGCGGCGCAGCTTGTCACCGCCCTTCAAACCATCGTGTCGCGCAATGCCGATCCGATCCAGCAGGCGGTGCTTTCCGTCACCTCCATTGAAAGTTCATCGCACACATTCAATGTGATCCCCGCACGGATCACGATGATGGGCACGGTGCGCACCTTGAGCGCTGAGATGCGTGATTTAACTGAAAAGCGTATGACGGACGTGTGCGAGCATATTGGAGAGGCTTTTGGTGCGACGATCACGCTTGATTACGAGCGTAATTATCCGGTTATGGCCAATCACGAGGAGCAAACGGAATTTGCCGCCCAAGTGGCGCGCAGTGTCTCCGGGCAGTGCGATGACGCTCCGCTTGTCATGGGCGGCGAGGATTTCGCCTTTATGCTCGAGGAACGCCCCGGCGCCTATATTCTGGTCGGTAACGGCGAAAGCGCACCAGTGCACCATCCGAAATATAATTTCAACGACGAGGTGATCCTGTCAGGGTGCAGCTGGTGGGCCGAAATCATTGAACAGCGCATGCCGCTTTAGGCACTACCGCGCGGTCAGCGTTACATCTACGGTGCCTGGATGATGGTATTCTGCGCGGTAGGTTTTGCCCTTTGTTCCTTCGATCACATCTGTGAGCAATCCTGTGGCCAGCACATCGCCTTTGCGCAGGTGCAGCCCTAGGGCGTTGAGATGGTTGGCCGGCCAAACCATCACTGCAAGTGGAACGCTGAGCGCGTTGGACCCCACACCTGAATTGATTTCCGTTCCATCCTCAAACGCACACACGCCTTCCTCTGCGCGAGAAATAGAACTGCTGAAAAGGGATTGAAGAGCCGATCACCAACGTCTGACTATAAGCACCGTCTGTATTAACCCACTTGACCCTTTGCTTGATGCCTCCTGGCAGGCGCGTCGTCGCAAGCTCAATGACCGGCATCACGGCGTCAATGGCGCCGATGACCTCTTCAAAGGTATGGGCCATATTCCCCTTGGGCAGATCCATGCCATACCGAAACCCAATCTCTGGTTTAAGGATGCGTTGATCATGGTTCGCAACGGCAATCTCTAGGCCGCTGTCCAGGACAAAGCTCTCAAAAAGCGGCCCGGCAACGGGTTCCGGTATATCAAGCGGTTCTTTTGCCGCCTCAGAGGTCATCCCATATCGAAAAATCTAGGGGAAAGCCTAGGCCCAGAAAGCTGAAGCACTGTTGCCGAAGATCGTGTTAAGCGCTGCCCAGGGTGGCAGCGACCATGATCGGTGTCGCCACATTGGGCAGGATGTGTCGCATGATCAGCTAACCGACCGTGGAACCAATGCATCGCATAACCAGCTCCAAATCGCATTCCTCGATGCAGAGCATTTCGAAGCGCAACCCTCGCCATGGGCATCCAACTGGTGATGCCGATGGCTATGACAATCAGCGAGAATTGCCCGGTCTCCGTGCCGAATGCCGCGCCTGGTTTCTTTTTCTTAGCAAAAAGAGGCGAGTACCAAGTTGACAATCCTTTTACGATCGTCGCTATGGGTGCAAGGCGAAACCTTTTCGGGTGCTTGCGCCATTCCGAATTGGAGGGAATTAGCGACCAAAAGGTGGTCATAAATAAAGATTCCTGAGTAAGCGAGGTGATACGCACCGATAATCATAAAATTAGTTGAATGAATTTTTCACGGTACAGGGGAATATGCAGTGCCAGAAATTGAAATAGAAGTCGAAAAGCAATTTTTAATTTCCGAATTTGAAGCCTTAAGAGCCGAGGTCTCGGAGCGTCTTTCAAGGGTTTTCAAAATCATTATCCAAGGCTTGTTTGGTATCCCGGCTGTAGTTGCATTTGCTAGATTTGCTGAAGAAAAAGCAGATATCGGAGAGGTTTTTTTCTGATCGCACCGCCTATCATCGTTATCTTCAGTTTTCTTTATGTCTCAGAGCATGCTGGTGTTATGAGGCTTGGGGCTTATATCCGCACACAGATAGAGCCCGAAATTGCCCCAAATGGGCATGGTTGGGAAAGTTGGTTGAATTCAAACACTGATTTAAAAACGCGGAGCGTAGACAACTACTTGACCAATTGCTTCTTCGCTGTTGTGTCTCTTTATCTTGCTGGTTCGATTTTGGCGTTTGCGTGGTTTTCTGGCCCTGTGTTAGGCTACCCCCAACTGAACACTATTATCATGTGGACTTATGCAGTTGTGGGCACTCTTTTGGTAACCTTGGCATGGAGTATTGCGCTTTCGGCGCAAAAGTTCCTGCCAAAGGAAGAAGCTAAACAAAGCGCGACTTGAGCGACAGCCAATGAGACAGCTAATTTGAAATTCCTAATAAATGTTGGAGCCACAAAAGTGTCGGCGGCGAAGGCGGTCGGGACCGATGTCGGTGACATAAAAAGATGGGAAACCTCTTCTTTTGCGTCCTCCAAAGAGTTGTTGGATGCCGTTCTTCCCGATGCGGTCATTGATGATTTGCGAATTGCGGCCGCAGGGCCATTGGTTGGCGAAAAAATTACGATGACCAATGCAGACCTTGAGTTTTCAAAAAGTGAAATCAGCAACAACTACAACACCCAAAATACCACCTTGGTAAACGATTTGGTTGCTGCAGCTTGGTCTGTATATGGCGACGATTTCCCCGCTTTTGATCGTTCGCTTGTGATCAACGTGGGTTCAGGCTTTGGAGGCGCATTGGTGCTAGGACGGCCCAGCTATCGGGTACTGGGGTTTGAGCCAGGTCGTATTTCGACAACAGCACTCACAGAAATCGGTCAGCGTCTTTTTTCTGCGGGTGCCGACTATGAAATTCGTGAGTTGGAAGATGTACTGGGAGGACTGGGGCTACAAAGAATGTATTCAGCGCTTTGTGGTAACAGTGTTCCTGGACTTTCTTCGAAAACCGTTTTCAAGCATTATCGAGCAGGTAATGATAAGGCTGCGCTGGCAATTGAACTCTTTAAGTCTGTATTAGCTGATGCTTGTGCAGAGCTTTCGCTGTTGTTTGCGCCAGCTGAAAAAATTTGGCTTACAGGTGGCGTTGTTAAGTTCAACTATAGCGATGTGGTGGACACTTTATTTTTCGAAAAATACCAAAAAAGAAAATATAAAGAGCTGAGAAGCGAGAAACCAAGGATCGCACTTATTCCTTTTGATGAGCCAGAGATCGTCGGTTTGACCAAGATTTTGGAGTGAATTATTTTCACCCTGTACCAATCTGTGATTTCGCAGCTCGCTGTCTGTGATGTTAAGCGCTACGCCCCCGATTGGGTCGGTATGGGCCGAAAAGCGGCCGCGATGCACGAAGGGTAGCATGATGAATTCCTGCATCAGCTTGTCATTCATCGCTTTGGCGAGCTCAATGCGTTTGGCCAACGCGCCCGTGGCCTGCATTTGCGTTACCAACGCATCATAGGCCGGATCGTAGTAGCGCGAGATTTGGCTGCGCTGCCATTGATTTTCTGGGCTTGGGATTTGGTCGCAGGTCCAGGCGGCCAAGAATGTCTCCGGATCGGTCCCATCAAAGCTGCCCGCGTGCGTCTGCACATCAGCGAAGAATTTCTGAAATGTATCCGAGCCGCCGGGATTGTCGCCGAAGAACACGCTCGCATCGACATTGTGCAGGTTAACCGCGATGTCAATCTCTGACCGCCTTTGCTTGATCAAGGCCTGAAAACCCTGGCGCGCGGCGTTGGTTGATGTCGATTAGAGAAATCGGAGTTCAACCCCGTCTTTCTCCTGTACGCCGTCACCATTGTTGTCTAAACGGCCCGCCGCATCGAAGAGGGCGCGCGCCATATTGCTGTTTTGGAGCATACAGCACTCGTTGACGGTGGTGGCGTAACTGGCAGGTGCGGGAAGCACATTGCACGTCACGCGCCCGGCCACGCCATAGCCGATCTCCACCAGTAGGCCACGATCAATCGCCAGCGAAATCGCCTGCAGGGTCATTTCCAAAAGAGCAGGGTGTGTAAACGCCGTGCTTGATAGCGTTTCGCCCAGCTCAGACTGCGGATCGGTCAGATTTAGAAAGAACCGTTCCACCAATGTGCCGAAGCCCGCGATACCTTGCCTCTGCCAGCGGCCTTCATTGAGGCGAGCGCTTCGGGGGTAACCTGTAGGGTCCAAGCATAATCAAACTCGCCAGCCTCCAGCGCGGCGCGTCCGGCGGATTTTGCCGTCCCGCCGCCCTTTGGCAAAACGCACAGAAATGCGGGTTTGTCAGGATCGAGATGGGCCTCATTAATGGCGTAGTGCACCAGATCAGTGGGTCTAAACGCCTCGACCCTATAGGGACCAGTGCACTTAGGTGTGAAACGCTCAGCCGTACATTTCGGCGCGCGTGGGCCTAGGCAATTGGCAAACTGCGCTCGCTACTGGGTTGGTGCCGTTGCGCCAACATAGGACGTGAAGGGAAGGTTTGTGCTCATCGAAGTCGATGTGCACAGTGTGAGCGCCTGCGACACGACCCTTGGAAGCGGTTATTTGCCGACCGGGCCGATTATCATGATCATTTGGCGGCCTTCCATTTTGGGCATATTTTCGATCTTGCCCATGCCGTCCACGTCTCCCGCAACCCGCTCGAGCAATTCGCGCCCAAGCTCCTGGTGCGCCATCTCGCGCCCTCTGAAACGCATCGTGACTTTCACCTTATCGCCATTCTCCAAAAACCGAAAAACATTACGCATTTTGACATCGTAGTCATGCGTATCGGTGTTGGGCCGGAATTTGACCTCCTTGACCTCTATTACCTTCTGCTTCTTGCGGGCTTCAGACTCTCGCTTTTGCTGTTCGTATTTGTATTTGCCGAAATCCATAATCTTACAGACCGGCGGGCTCGCGTTTGGCGATATTTCTACCAGATCAAGGCCAGCGGCATCGGCCATATCCATAGCTCGGCTTGGAGAGACTACACCCACATTTTCGCCATCCGCGCCGATGAGACGGATTTCAGTTGAAGTGATCCTGTCATTTATTCGAGGGCCGGTGTCACGCGTGGGGGGCGCATTGTGGGGTCTTCTGGCTATGGTTTTGATCCTTTTGAAGTTATTCAGTTGAGGCAACATCGTAACGCTGGAGCAGGGGGTATTCAAGCCGCAATATCGGCTGATCTGAGCCGATTAAAGGGAATTTCCCCTTGAGGCTTTTCTTTCGCGTGAGCATCTGAGACCAAGGAAAGCGCGCCTTCTCTGCGAGCTTTAGAATGTCACCATAAAGGGATATGGATTATGAGAAACCTGTTGTGGATACTTGTAGCTGCGGCGGTTGTGATCGGTGGGTATATGCTCTTTACCGGCAAGTCGCCGCAGGAAATTGCCTCCGATGTCGGTGAGGCCGGTTCGGCTGTCACCGAGGCTGCCTCGGACACGGCGAGCGCTGCGGCTGACGCGGTAACCGAAACGGCCAGTAGTGCCGCTGATGCGGTTGCTGACACCGCCAGTAGCGTTGCAGACGCGGCGGCGGATACCGCGAGTAGCGCAGTTGATGCAGCCTCTGATACAGCAAGCGCTGCTGCGGATGCGGTTGCGGATACGGCCAGCGATGCTGCCGATGCCGTCGCCGATACAGCGAGTAGTGCGGCGGATGCTGCTTCTGACGCTGCCACCGCAGTTACCGATACGGCCTCTGATGCGGCTGATGCAGCAACAAGCACAGCTGCAGACGCCGTTGAGACGGCCACTGACACGGCAGCGGCTGCCGCCGATGCCGCGACTGATGCGGCCACAGATGCGGTTGACACTGCCACGGATGCTACTGCAGCAGCAGCCGATGCCGCAACTGACGCTGCCTCGGACACGGTGGACACGGCCACTGATACAGCAGCAGCGGCCACCGACGCAGCAACCGATACAGCAAGCGCGGCTGCGGATGCGGATGGCGATGCCACGGAAGCTGCGGGTGATGCTGCGTCTGACGCCGTAGACACAGCGGTTGAGGCGGCAACAGATGCCACTGATGGCACGACTGAGCTGGCCTCTGCGGGAGACGCAGCTGCAGATGCTGCTGCTACAACCGAGGCTGCTGATGCAGCGCCGGGTCTTGCAGAGCTTTTGACGGTTGACGGCTTCGACCTCAGCAAGGTCACCGAAATGATCGACGGATCCAGCCTCGGCGCCTTGCAGAAAACCGGTCTCAAGAGCAGCCTGCAAGCGGCTCAGGATAACCCGGAGTTGCTCAAATCAGCACTCGATGCGGTCAAACAGGCGCTTGGTCTGTAAAATAAACCAAGACCCGTGCTCTTTGTGGGCACGGGTCTTACTGCGCTTGGGCATGCGCTAGATGTTGATGCCTTTCATGCCTTCCTCTGTATAACGCGCGCCAGCGGCGGCCCCTAGTGGCAAAAGCCGGTCAAGCCGTTTTAGGTCGTCCGATGTGAGCTCTACTGCGAGAGCGGCAACGTTTTCCTTCAGATATTTTTCTCTTTTGGTCCCTGGGATAGGCACCATCGGCAGGTCGTGAACTTTGGCTTGCGCCATAACCCAGGCCAAAGACAGTTGCGCCGTGGTGCAGCCCTTGTCATTGGCCATGTCCTCAACCGCTTTTACCAAAGCCATGTTATGCGCCATATTTGCGTCCGAAAAACGTGGGTTGCCACGTCTGAAATCGTCGTTTGCAAGAGCGTCTGTCGGTGTCATAGCACCGGTCAGAAAGCCGCGCCCCAGCGGTGAATAGGGCACAAAACCAATGCCCATTTCCTTGCAGGTGGCGAAGATCTCTGTCTCGGGTTCGCGGGTCCAAAGCGAATATTCAGATTGCAGTGCCGTGATCTGATGAACGCTATTTGCCCGCCGCAGGGTTTCAGAACTGGCTTCACAAATGCCTATATGCCTTATTTTGCCGGCTTCAACCAGCCGTGCGAGCGTTTCCATGGTGTCCTCAATCGGACGCGAGGCCTCAATCCGGTGGATGTAGTAGAGATCGATCACATCCGTGTTCAGACGTTTCAGAGACGCGTCACATGCCTGTCGAATATAGTCAGGCGCGTTGGAAATACCTCTGGCATAAGCGCCGGGCTCTCGTCGGATGCCAGACTTTGTGGCGATGGTAACGGCGTCGCGACCCACGTCTTGGACAAGACGACCAAGCAGTTCCTCATTATGTCCAAGCCCATAGGTTTCCGCCGTGTCAAGAAATGTGACGCCCATGTCTATAGCGGCGTGCAGAGTTGACAAAGACTGCGTATCATCGCGAGGCCCGTAAAACTCGCTCATCCCCATGCAACCAAGTCCAAGGGCCGAAACCTCGAGCGGCTCAGCAGGCGAGCCAAGGTTGATTTTTGGAATAGGATTATCGTTTATCATACTGTTTTAATTTCTATTTCAAGATTTATTTTAATTTTCGTGGGCGTCTCAAAACTGCGGGATTTTCTGCTTTTTCTCCGTAGCTTCGACGACGGTGGATACGCGTTTTTTCCGTGTGGCCTCGGTTTTTGCGACCTTGATCCAGCGTAGCACGTTGCGACGATATGAAGGCGCGAAATCGTTCCAAGATTCAAGGTTTATCACGGCGGCTAGATCATCGGGTACGATCAGGGCATCCACATCGGAAAAGAAATCCCAAAGACCCGATTTTTGCCCGTTTTGCACGCTTTGCTCTCCTGCGGATTTCATACGCCCTTCACGGCGAAGTTTTTCGACCCGTTCCTTGTAGCTTTGTGACCATGCTTGCTGTTTACGCGGAGCGATAAGCTGAGCCGTTTGATCATCATCAACCTTAAAGCGTCGTCCATCGATCCAACCATAAGCGATGAGCGCGTCAAGAACCTCTTCACGGCTCACGTATTTGTCCGGATGACCGACTTTCCACGTCACAAGGCGAATGCTGTCGTTTTGCGCATGGTTTGCCTCTAACCAAGCCCAAAGCTCGTCCGCGCTGCTTATCTCGATATATTGCATAGTTAAAAAATAGAGCGGGGACCGCGAAAATCATGTCCTACGAGCATGCATGCACGCCGAAATTAAGAAAATCACCGAGCTCCACATCGGTGGTTGCTCCAAAACGCTAAGTGTCACATTAGAAAATAAAAACAACTGTATAAAACTAGACTTTTGTCATGCTTTTTAGATGTGCTTCTAATCTGGCAGAGGTCTCTTCTATGTTTCGTTGGTCAGTGCGCATATGAAAATCGCTAAAGCTGCGCGCTCCGTAGCCCTCTTTGATCATTTCCACCATCCGGAGGCATTCACTTTGCGAAAATGAACGTCCCCGGTTTTTGTTAGTTAAATTTTCAAATGTTGCCTGGAGACCAATCAAATAGAGCGTAACGCCGTTCTGTTCGAAATGTGTTCTGAAGTAGAGCCAATCCAAACAACGCACAGGGCGGGCGATGAAAACGAATGGTTTTGTTTTTAGCTCATAAGTGCTCGCGCGAAGCAATGCGCGACAGGTTTGCAGGCTTGAGCAATACCATGGTTTTCCTTTCGTCTTGTATGCATCTCCGTCGAGGAAACTTCCTTCGAAACGCAGGGCAAGTTCGCGACCAAATGTGGACTTTCCTACACCAATCGTGCCATCCACTAAGACCACTGATCTTTCTTCCATGTCTTTTCCGTCACTTGCATTTTCATTTGGTCTAACTCGTAAACGTTTTGCTACAAAACTTGTCTATCTGTACTAGAGTTATGAGATTGCAAACGGTATTGGGACAACATCAGCGGGAGCGGCTTGTCTCGGGAAATAGCAGTCGACCAAGTGAAACCTTGTGTCTCAGGCGCGTAAGCCTCATGCAGTTTTTAAAGCTCAAGTCACCCATGTGACCTGAACTTATTTTGTTCAAGTATTAAGCCCTGCGAGCCGTAAAGAAACAAGCAATGCACAGCTTGAACCGCAGCGTAAGGATCAACTAATCGATGAATGCCTTTTCAACAACGTATTCCTTAGGTTCGGAATTCGCACCTTCACGTAGGCCATAACTTTCAAGCAACTCTTTTAGCTCAAGATTGAATGCAAGATTGCCGCAGATCATGGCGCGGTCGGTTTCGGGCTTAAGCTGTGGCACGCTGAGCTCTTCAAACACGTCGCCAGAGCGCATCAAATCTGTGATCCGGCCCATCTTAGGGCTCTCTTCCCGGGTCGTGGTTGGATAGTAGCGCAGCTTTTGGTGAAACCCTTCGCCGATCAGTTCTTCGAGCATTTCATCACTTCGGATGCTCTCGATAAGCTTTCCACCATATACCAGTTCACCTGCCTCGCGGCATGTATGGGTCAGTATCACCTCGTCATAGTCATGATAGGTCTGTGGCTCTTGCAAGAGAGAGGCAAAGGGAGCAAAGCCCGTGCCGGTTGCAAAGAGCCAAAGCCGTTTACCCGGCAGCAGAGCGTCATGCACCAGCGTTCCTACGGGTTTGGGCCGCAGGATGATCTCATCACCGGTTTTGACATGCTGTAGCTTGCTGGTGAGCGGACCGTCAGGCACTTTGATCGAGTAAAACTCAAGCTCCTCATCCCAAGCGGGAGAGGCAATCGAATAGGCCCGCAGCAGAGGTTTTTCCCGGCCGGTTTTTTCGTCCGTCTGCATCAGCCCGATCATCACGAACTCGCCTGAGCGAAACCGCAGAGACGGTGGCCGTGTGCAGCGGAAGGAGAAAAGCCTGTCGGTCCAGTGTTTCACCTCTGTGATAGTCTGGGCGTCGGGCAGGGCAGGAATTTTTACGGGTTTGGCCTCAGTCACGGTGTTTGTCTCTTGAATGATGAAGCGATGGCTAATGTGGGCAGGTTTAAACCCAGATTGACAGTAGTGAAAGAGTTCAAATTGCCTTGCGTCTCTACGCTGATTTAGGCTGCTGCCACTTCGATAAGGTCGAGATGACTTTCAGACCCGGTTCTGTTAGATTTAGGCATGCAAAGAACTGCTTTTAGATTAGGGATTGTCATCCTCGACCCTGTACTTGGCGCTACAGGATATATGTTCGCAGCGCTCTGGGGCAACAGCGCAGGCTGTGGTGGAGAAGCGTGATGATTGGCAAGCCTTTAAGCTTGATTATTGTATTTTGCCTATGCGCATGCACCGTGCAGGATTTGCAAAGCCCTGCAGAAGCACCGTCATTGCAGACCAAGGCTCACAGTTATCGAATGATGTCAGAATTGTAGACGTGACTGTTGAAGTTGCTGATGATTTTCAGCGTGACATTGATAACGGTATAACGATCCAACGGTTTTTGGGTGAAATGCAGGGCGGCATTGAACACGAATTGCTTGCGGCCAATGTCGCAGGCACCAAACCGGCCCGTGCGTTGGTGGAGCTCAAAGCATTTTCGTTTTCTCAATCGAAACTCACGACTGAGACGTCTGTGTTCGATGCCACATCCGGGCAGCAAATTGGTCAGAGCGTTTTGACCACAACCAAACGGCCCGTGGGTCCGAGCGTCTTTAACACCTTTAACAACCACCTGCCTTTTCGAAGCTATCTTCTCGTGAGCAACTATGCTGGTGGTAAAATCGCCTCAGATTTATATGGCCGATAGTGGTTTGGTTATGCCGTCTCTTGGGCCGTCGTAATGTCCGGCACTGATTGCGCGGCGGCACGAGGCTCAAGGCCGATGAGCACCAACGTGGCTCCGTTCAGCTCTGCCTCGTCAAGATCATTGGTCAAAGTGGCAAGCGTGCTACCGATCACGCGCTGCGTTGGAAGGCTGGCATTTTCGATGATCGAAACAGGCGTTGACCGGTTAGCACCATACATCAGCATGCGTCCTTGTATGAAACGCGCTGATTTCTTGCCCATATAGACGGCTGCCACCTGGCCCGGTTTGGACAGGCTGGCCCAATCATGATCTGCAAAACCTTTCATATCGTGCCCTGTAACAATCCGAAGGGAGGAGTTGCGCCCACGTCTGGTCATGCTCTGACCGATTGCTGCAACCGAGGCCGACGCGGCTGTGATACCGGGCACCACGTGCCAACCAATGCCGGCCTCGGTGACCGCCTCAATTTCTTCGTCCAACCGACCAAAAATGGTTGGGTCTCCTCCCTTGAGACGGACCACTTGCGCACCCTCAAGCGCGTGTTCGATCATAACGGAGTTGATGTCTTGCTGATTGATCGAGGGGCCAAAGCCTTGCTTGCCAGCATTGACCAGGATCGCTTCTCGCCGCACTAATTCGAGGATCTCTTTACTGACCAACCGGTCGTGGATCACTACGTCGGCGTCATGCAGCGCTTTACGCGCCTTTAGCGTCAAAAGCTCAGGATCGCCGGGGCCGGCACCGACAAAGGCGACATGACCTTTGCGTGCCTGTTTGTGCAGATGTCGGTCTAGGAGGTCATCCAATGCTTCATCAAGCGCAGTCTCACCACCGCGCTCCATCGCGCGAGGGCCATCTTTAAAATAGTAATCAGACCAAAACTCGCGCCGCACCCGGCCCATCGGCAGGGCATCGGCGGCTTTGCGAAAAATTTTACCGATCCTTGCCAACCGACCGAGCGTTGAGGGCAGACGTTCTTCGAGATCGGATTTAATCGCACGGGCGAGGACTGGCGCTGCGCCTTCCGTGCCAATGGCGACGGTCACCGGATCGCGGTCGACGATAGCAGGCGTGATGAATTCGCTGGCCTGCAGGTTATCCACGATATTGGCAAGCGTTCCATCGGCGCGTGCTATGGCAGAGGTATGCGCGTCCTTTTCGTCATCCTCATCGGCGGCATAAAACAGTACAGCACCGGCCGCATCGCCCGGTTGCATCTCGCGCTGTTCAAGCGTGAGTTTGCCCTCGTTTGCCCAATCAATGATCTCTTCGTCTGCCTCTTTGGCATAGACCGTCACATGCGCCTCGGTTTTGAGGATAAGGCGCAGTTTTGCCACCGCGGCCTCACCACCGCCCGAAAGGACAACGCGGCGCCCTTCAAGAGCAACAAAGATCGGAAAATGTTTCATGGCTATCGGCTCCGGATCACGATTGACTTCCTTTGATATAGGAAATATTCCCGGTTTGACGCTAGATACCCTTGCAAATAAGGACACATGTTCCAAATTGGCGCCGGGCTCACCTAACTGTTCCAAAATTGGGAAAGTAAAAGAATGACGGTTTCACTTGATGGGCTGGATCGGAAAATTCTCACTGAGCTGCAACAGGATGCGGGCCAGTCGCTTGATGAGATTGCCAAAGCCGTGGGCAGTTCAAAAACCCCGGTTTGGAACCGCATTCGCAAGATGCGCGATGCCGGTGTGATCAAACAGCAAACCTATATTCTGAGCGCGGAAGCGTTGGGTCTAGAGGCCTGTTTCTTTGTGCTGATCCGCACGTCGTCCCACGAGGCATCTTGGCAGGCGACGTTTCTTGAGGCGGTGCGGAACCGGCCTGAAGTTCTTGAGGCGCATAGGTTGGCGGGCGATATCGATTACATTTTGAAGGTCGTTGTCGCCAATGCGCGGGCTTATGATACGTTTTACCAGGCGCTTATTTCAGAGGTGCATGTCTATAACGTCACGGCGCTTCTATCGATGGAAGAGATCAAGTCGACAACAATGCTGCCATTCGACACCGAATGACTTAAGCAGTGTTCTCCAAAGCTTTGATAATAGGTAGAAAGTCATCAGCAGCCAAGCTCGCGCCGCCCACGAGCGCGCCGTCGACATTATCGGTGGCAAAGATATCTGTGGCATTGGATGCTTTCACGGAACCGCCATAGAGCAGTGACATCTCCGCGCCGTCTTCCTCTCCAAATCGGCGGATGAGCCGTTCGCGGACAAAGTTATGTATCTGGGCGATTTCCTTGGTCGAAGCGACTTTTCCGGTGCCGATGGCCCAGACCGGCTCATAGGCGACGATTGTATTTTCCCTGTTGCAGCTATCTGGCAGAGAGGCGGCCATTTGACCACCGATGATGTCGAGGGTGTTTTTCGCCTCGCGTTGCGCAAGTGTTTCACCGACACAGATTATAGCGGTAAGTCCTGCACGATGGGCCGCCACCGCCTTTGCACGAACCATGTCTGAGCTCTCGCCGTGATCCTCGCGGCGTTCGGAATGGCCCACGATCACTGCCGCGGCGCCCGCATCGGCCAGCATTTCAGCGGATACATCTCCCGTATGCGCCCCCGCTATATTCGCATGGCAATCCTGTCCGCCGATTTTGACTGCTCCGGGCGCCATTAGGGCGGCAGCGCTTTCGATGAGCGTCGCGGGCGTGCAAATGAGGATACCCACGGATGCATCTGATTTTGCTTTATAAAGCGCGTCCAGCTCTGAAAGCTGCTGGCGCAAACCGTTCATTTTCCAATTACCAGCGACAAGTTTACGGGGCATGTTGATTTCCTGCGGTCTTTGCGGCGAACCTAGCCGTGCTCAACCAGCAGTACAATGTCACATATCAGCAAACTTGATTGACTCGCCACAACCGCACGCCTCGGTGACGTTGGGGTTGTTGAATACGAACCCGGATTCGAGCAGTGAGGTCTTATAGTCGATTTCAGTACCAAACAGGAACATTTGCGCCATTGGGGCAATCATCACCCGCGCGCCGTCTTGTTCGACAACCTCATCGGCTGGATCAATCTCGGTCACGTAATCCATGGTATATTCCATGCCTGCGCAACCGCCTTTTTTTACGCCAATGCGCAGCCCCTGATGACCCTGCTTGTCCATCAGACGCGCGATCTGCTTCGCAGCGCTTGCTGTAATTTTAACAGCTTGCTTTCCGGGTATTGCAAACATGGATAGGCTTTCCGACCAATAACAAGTTCAATGTAGGTAAGTTCACGTCTAATCTCAAGCATCGCGCGGGAAGGTGTTGCATCTTCAAGTCGATCAATCCGCCTTCTGTACCCTAAAAAGCATGAATTCGGTTTCTTCCAAGGTATCTATGAGCGTGTGACCGGTCTCTGAACAAAAATGCGGCACATCAACCACGGCAGCCGGGTCATCGGCCTTAAGCTCAATAACATCACCGGGTTTCAGTGCTTTGATCCGCTTGCGAAGCTTTAGCACGGGCAAGGGGCAAAGCAGGCCAAGGGCGTCAATTTTATCAGCGATTTGCATATGTGGCACATAAGTCGCCTGTTACAGACTGTCCACAAACTTGTGACCTTGGGCGTGGTGACGTTGCGAGGTTAATCCTTTAAATGAGCTAGGATGCTTGGAATTGATATCATAGATGCCTCGCTTTTGCCGGCGATGGTCATTGCGCTGATCGCTGGTGCGATCTCTTTTTTGAGCCCATGTGTTTTGCCCATTGTGCCGCCTTATCTCGCCTATATGGGCGGGGTCACTGTGAGTGAGCTAGAAGACCGCGAGAACCCGTCCAATAAGGCGATTATGCCCGCGTTGTTCTTTGTTCTGGGGCTGTCGACGGTATTTTTGATCCTTGGATTTGCCGCTTCAAGTATCGGGCGTACATTCCTGCAATATCAAAGTTATTTCAACACGGCGGCCGGCCTTGTGGTGATGTTTTTTGGCCTTCACTTCATCGGCATATTCCGTTTGCACATTCTCGATCAGGAGGCCCGCTTTGATGCGGGTGATAGAGGTGGATCGTCCTTTGGAGCCTATATTCTGGGACTTGCTTTTGCCTTCGGCTGGACGCCATGCATCGGCCCGCAACTCGGTGCGATCCTGTCTCTGGCGGCCTCCGAGGGGTCCGTTGAGCGTGGCACCCTCCTGCTTGGTGTCTACGCGATTGGTCTGGGCGTACCGTTTCTGCTCTTTGCGATCTTTCTGCCGCGCCTTGGCGGCTTCATGCGCTGGATGAAGCGGAACCTGCAAAAGATCGAGTTGATCATGGGGCTGCTGCTCTGGACTATTGGGCTTTTGATGCTCACAGGCGGCTTTGCGGCCTTTTCTTATTGGCTACTTGAAGTGTTTCCGGCACTGGCGCTTGTTGGATAAGACTTACTCTCGCCTTAATGGTAGGCTAGTCTGCACACCATAAGAGGTATGGTATGAGCAGTCAGCCGAACCCTGAAAACAAAAGAACTGTACACACTCGGCGGGTTTTGTACCTGCCGGGATATGATCCTATTCATCCGCGCCGTTACCGAGAACTCTATAGAACGGAAGGCGCAGAGCAAGCTAAGATATCCAATTACACCCTTAATCTTAAACCTAAAAAGAACGACACTTATTTCGGCTGGACCGTGCGGAGCAAGATCGAACGGGTTAAGATCAGAACGGATTTTTCGGTTCTCGTTTGGTCCGACATTGTACGGGACAGTATGGATCAAGGGATTGTTTCTACATACACTCTTCTCGCAAGAACGGCCTTGACATATATAGGATCAGGGGCGCTTTTTCGCCTGATGCGGTTGCGCAAGGGGCCGGTCATTGCTGCGCTTTACCCGGTTTGCTTTCTACTGCTGCAACTGGCGTTGTCCTTTGTTGCCGCAGGTATCATTTTCCTGTTTGTGGATGCTGCAATGGCCCATGTTCTCGTAAACGGTGGGATGATCATGCCTGGCGTTCTTGCTATGGTTTCCGTTGTTTGGATTCTGCGCTGGTTCAAGGCGCGCGACAACAAGTTCTTTGCTTACTATTTGATGCATGACTACGCCTATTCGGCACGGTTGCGAGGGGCAAACCCGCCGGAGCTTGAGGCGCGCATGGCCGAATTTGGTAAGGTGATTTCTGAGGCTTTGCGCTCAGATGTAGATGAGGTTTTGGTGGTCGGCCATTCCTCTGGTGCGCATTTGGCGGTCTCTATCCTGTCTGATCTGATCCGCGCCGGTCACGTGCCTGCAAATGGTCCTGTGTTATCCTTTCTGTCGCTCGGGCAGGTGGTCCCGATGGTGTCTTTCCTGCCTGAGGCGCATCGCTTGCGCGCTGATTTAGAGTATCTCTCAACACGAAAAGAGCTGACCTGGATCGACGTCACCGCGCCGGGAGATGGCTGCGCTTTCGCGCTTTGCGATCCGGTTTCGGTTTCGGGCGTTGCGCCAGAGGATAAGCGCTGGCCATTGGTCGTATCAGCCGCCTTTACACAGACGCTGAGCCCTGAACGCTGGAAAGACTTGCGTTGGCGGTTTTTCAGATTGCATTTTCAATATCTCTGCGCCTTTGACCGTCCCGGTGACTACGATTACTTTCAGATTACTGCCGGGCCGCATACACTTGGCGCTCGTTATGCCGGGCGCGCGCCGTCCCCAAGCCGGATTGAGACACCGGTTTCAAAATTCACCAGCGTGGCCGCATGAACGTTCAGCCACCCAAACCGCCCTCCCGTGATCGCCAGGTGCCGCTTTGGCGCTATCTGCAAATGTTTCGTCAGGATATTCTGTCGGCCCAACCAGCGCGGCTTTACCGCGCCTGGATGGCTGAGTTCAAAACGCCATTCTTTCGCTCGTATCTATGCAATGAACCTGAGCTTGTTGATCTGGTGCTAAAAGGGCGCCCGGATGACTTTCCGAAATCTGATCGGGTGAAAGAAGGGCTTTCGCCGCTGCTCGGCAATTCGGTTTTCCTGACAAACGGGGAGGACTGGAAGCGGCAGCGTCGTATCATTGATCCGGCTTTTGAGGGCGGGCGCTTGCGCGACACGTTCCCGGCAATGCTGAAAGCGGGGCAGGAGGCTGTCGTTAGACTGCAGATGCTGGCTGACGGTGCGCCGCAAGAGATCGAGGCGCAGACCAGCCATGTCGCAGCTGATGTGATCTTTCGCACGTTGTTTTCCGTGCCGATTGAGGACGATCTCGCTAGTCAGGTCTTTGATGCGTTTCGTGAACACCAACGCACGCAGCCAATTGTGAATATGGGAGCGCTTTTGCCTTTGCCGCGCTGGTTACCGAGGTTTCACAAGGCGCGCACGAAGGAGACGGCAAAGCTGATCCGCGATTTGATCCGGCAGATGACAGAGAGGCGGCTTGCTGAGATTGAAGAGGGTACGGCACCGGATGATCTGGCGACAAAGATCATGACCACGCCGGACCCGGAAACCGGCGCGCTTTTTGATACAGAAGAGATGGTCGATCAAGTGGCGATCTTCTTTCTTGCTGGACATGAGACAAGCGCTTCTGCGCTGGCTTGGGCGCTCTATCTGTTGGCGATGTATCCAGAGTGGCAAGCCCGGCTGGCAGACGAGGCGCAAGAGGTTTTTGCGCAGGAAGAGATGCCGTTTTCCGATATGGCACGGCTAAAGGTGGCGCGCGATGTGTTCCGCGAAACACTCAGGCTTTACCCGCCTGTGCCGATGATGGTGCGCGAGGCCAGTTGTCCCGAGCAGTTCCGTAATCGCGACGTGCGCAAAGGCAGCCAGATCGTGCTCAGTCCCTGGCATCTGCACCGCCATGAGAGGCTTTGGGAGCGACCAGATGATTTTGATCCAAGCCGCTATAAGACGGAGAATGGCAAAGCCTGCCTGCGCGAGGCCTATATGCCATTTTCAGCCGGGCAAAGGGTCTGCACCGGGGCCGGGTTTGCTATGATCGAAGGTCC
Source organism: Pseudomonadota bacterium (assembly GCA_038531775.1). GTDB lineage: Bacteria > Pseudomonadota > Alphaproteobacteria > Rhodobacterales > Rhodobacteraceae > Roseovarius. Next base: position 97,488 of record JBCBBI010000005.1, read on the forward strand.
ATTGCTTTTGGCGATGCTGGTGGCGCGGTTTGAGTTTGCACTGGTCGAGGAAAAACAAGCCGTACCCGTGGCGCATCTGACAGTGCGAGGAAAGGACGGGATTTGGGTGAAGTTGACCGCTCGCTCCTAGGTCGAAATCTTTTTCGAAAAACTTTTGGCCTCAGCATAGAAGACGTAGTTTGTCTTGATTGCAAAAGATCACAACCTGACCCGCGTTCTCTACAACGTGATAGCCGCGTCGCCGCATTTCCAGCAAAAACGTCTCTCTGCCAACGATCCGATCCACATCTCGCAGGCTCCGCCGAACGACACCGCCTTCACGAGCAGCCTTTGCATCGAAGATACGTTGCATCCAGATTTCTACGGGCATTAAACGTTGGAGTCCATGCATGCGAAAGAGCGTGATTGGACAAGGTTAAAACATAGTTAACCCCGGTACCGCCGCAGCACAAAAAGCCTAATGGCAGAAGCGAGACCGGTCTCTATTCCGCGCGCCTCGTCGATCTCTGCGGCTAATGCGTTGAGAGCCATACCGCGTTCTGCCGCGATCTCTCGGAAAGCCTGCCAGAACTCTTCTTCCAAAGACACGCTTGTACGGTGTCCGCGCAAGGTGAGAGAGCGTTTCTGCGGGCGCGCGGTCATTCCTCGCGTCGGTGCTCGTCAATGGTTTTGCGCGCCTTTTCCGCCTCTGCCTTTTCAACCAGCCGCTGCGCTTTTGTGCGGCCAAACTTTACCGCGTTCTCATCGGCATTGGCGCGTTTCTCGGCGCGCGCCTTGGCCTTGCGGAACTGATTGAGGTTGACCGGCTGGCTCATTTGGCTTTCGGGCCAATCATATTTTCTGGCCGCACCACATTGTCAAAGGTCTCTTCATCGACAAAGCCAAGATTTATGGCCTCTTCGCGCAAGGTCGTGCCGTTCTTGTGGGCTGTTTTGGCAACCTTTGTGGCGTTGTCATAGCCGATGGTGGGTGCCAGAGCCGTGACCAGCATCAGGCTTTCCTTCATCAGTTTGTCAATACGTGGCCCGTTGGCCTCGATGCCCAGAAGCATGCGCTCGGTAAAGCTGTCCGCTGCGTCACCCAAAAGCTGGATCGATTGCAACAGGTTATAGGACATCATCGGGTTGTAGACGTTAAGCTCAAAATGCCCCTGAGACCCCGCAAATTTGATGCCCGCATCATTGCCTATCACATGGGCTGCTACTTGGGTCAGTGCCTCGGCTTGGGTCGGATTGACCTTGCCCGGCATGATCGAGCTTCCCGGTTCATTCTCGGGCAGGATCAATTCCCCCAGACCGGAGCGCGGGCCGGAGCCCAGAAAGCGGATATCGTTGGCAATCTTATAACAGCTGCCGGCAACGGTGGAGAGCGCGCCGGAAAGGAAGACCATCGCGTCATGGGCCGCCAGCGCCTCAAACTTGTTTGGTGCGGTCACGAAGGGCAGGTCGGTGATCTCTGCCATATTGGCCGCAACCGTTTCGCCCCAGCCTTCAACCGTATTCAACCCGGTGCCAACGGCCGTGCCCCCTTGGGCCAGCTCGTAGATGCCGGGCATAGCGGTCTCGATACGAGCGATGCCTTGGCGGATCTGATGGGCATAACCGGAAAACTCCTGGCCTAAAGTGAGCGGCGTGGCGTCTTGCGTATGAGTGCGTCCGATCTTGATGATATCTTTGAATTCTTCTGATTTTTGTTCCAAGCCCGAAAGCAGCTTTTCCAGTCCTGGCAGAAGCACATCGCGCACGCTCATCGCAGCCGCGATATGCATCGCCGTTGGGAAGGTGTCATTGGAAGACTGCCCCATATTGCAATGATCATTCGGGTGTACCGGATCCTTTGAGCCGATTACGCCGCCGAGGATTTCAATCGCGCGGTTTGCGATCACCTCATTAGCGTTCATATTCGATTGCGTGCCGGAACCGGTTTGCCAAACCGCCAAAGGGAAATGATCGTCGAGCCTCCCATCGACGACCTCGCCCGCGGCTTCGATCACTGCATCAGCAATCTTGGCATCCATCGCGCCCGACGCTTTGTTGGCCATAGCGCAGGCTTTTTTGATCACACCAAGGGCACGAACGATCGCCACGGGCTGTTTCTCCCAGCCAATTGGGAAGTTCATTAATGAGCGCTGCGTCTGTGCGCCCCAATATTTCTCATTGGGAACGTCAAGAGGGCCAAAACTATCGGACTCCGTGCGTGTTTCTGCCATGTCTCTTTTCCCCTGTCATATTGCTTGGTCCCATGGATCGGCACCCTGGTTTTCCCCAAGCGTCCTATAACAAGCCTTTCGGCTGGGCAAACTGAAAGCCGTGCCGAGACGGCTACTTTCTGAAGTTATCCAGGCTGACAACTTCGGCGTCTTCCTTTGGTGCGGGTTCGGGCACTGGCACAGGCGCATCCGGGGCGTCCCCGGCTACAGCCGGCTCTTCTGCGTCATCTTCCTCCTGCGGCTCAAACCGCAGGCCGAATTCGACAGAAGGGTCAACAAAGGTCTGGATCGCATCATAGGGGATATAAAGGTTTTCCGGGTTGTCGCCGAAATTGAGCGTGACAGAAAACCCATCATCAGTGATCTCAAGATCGTTGAACCAATGCTGCATCACCACGGTCATCTCGCTGGGATAGCGCTCGCGCAGCCAATCGGCCAGTCGCGCATCCGGATGAACCGTCTCAAAGGTGATAAAGAAATGGTGCGCACCGGGAAGCCCGCTATTGCGCACATCTTCCAGCACTTCTTTGATCAGGCCACGCATGGCCTTGTGCATCAGCTTTCCGTAATCGATCGACCGGGTCATTGCACACCTCGATGCCAATGACCCAAAGCATAGGGGATTCGAAGCAAAACGAAAGACCTCAACTTAGCCATGCTTAAAGCACGGCGGGAACGCATCCTGCGATGATCGCCATAAACGCCAAGCTCGCCAAAAGAGGAAGGCGAAAACCAAGGAGCAAGATGCCTGCAACGACGATGAGAGCGGCGTTAATGATCGATATGTCGGCCAAAGCAATGCCCCAGATATCTTTTGGCGCGTCAAACAAAACGCTGAGGGTGAACCAGACCGCGAGACTAAGGATAACGCCAACCACACAGGCCGAGATTGCATTCAATGCCCCTTTGAGGCGCGGACGCGTGGAGATGGCATCGACGTACGGTGCTGCTACGAAAATCCAAAGGAAACAGGGCGTAAAGGTCACCCAGAGCGTCACCAGAGCCGCAGCGATGCCGAGCCATGGTCCACCTTGCAAGTATCCGGTCAGGAAGGCCGCAAATTCTGTGACGAGAATAAGCGGGCCGGGTGTCGTCTCTGCCAGGCCAAGTGCGTCTATCATTTGCGCGGTCGACAGCCATTCAAACCCGTAAACGATCTCTTGCGTCATATACGCCAAGACCGCGTAAGCGCCGCCAAAGGTCACCACCGCGAGGGTTGAAAAGAAGATCGCGAGATCGAATAGAAGCGTCGATCCTGAGAGCCATAGCCCGACAACAGGCGCTGCCCAGATAGCGCCCCATATCAGCGTGGTTTTGATGGTACTTGCAGGGCTGACTAAGACGGGCGCTACGTCAGCCGCCTCATCCAAAGGCGTTGACATCCAAATACACCCCAGCACAGCGGCTGCTGCAATAATCAGCGGAAAAGGGATGTTGAAGGCAAAGATCGCTATAAACGCAATTCCGGCCAGAGCACGGGGCAGGTGGCCTGTCAATGTGCGCTTGCCAAGCCGCAACAGCGCTTGAAAGACGATGATGACAACGGTTGCCTTGATGCCGAGAAAGGCCGCCTGCACCAATGGCAGATCACCGTAATACGCGTACCCAAAGCCTAACGCGAGGATCAGCAAAGCACCGGGTCCAATAAAGAGAAGCCCCGCCAATAGCCCACCTGACAAACCTCGTAGTCGCCAACCCGCATAAGTAGCAAGCTGCATCGCCTCCGGTCCGGGTAGGAGCATGCAGAAGGACAGCGCTTGCAAAAATTGCTTGTCAGAGAGCCAGCCGCGTTTGTCGACGAGCTCCGTTTGCATTAGCGAGATTTGCGCCGCAGGGCCGCCAAAGGACAAAAGGCCAATGCGACCAAAAACCTTGAAAAGATCGGAACTTGTCACTTGCATGGTTTTACAGCTCGCTTGCCTGATCTTGTCCGGTATAGGCGTATAGCGCGTCGCAAATTGCAAGCCCTGCCTCAAGCATGGTTTGATCGTTTTGCTGGAGCTTTTTGATCCCGTCCCAGAGACGCCTAATACCGTTGGTATTTGCGGTTGCTAAAACAGTCCTCAGGCGTTCGTCATTTAACTGGTATCGGTTTTGCAATTCCTGATCGGGCGATGATGTATCTGGTAAGGTCGCTGCACCGAATTCTTCCGCGACATTGCTCACCTGGTCTGGTTTGACAAAGAGTATGCGGGCATTGCGTTCGATGAAACGTTTAAGCAGCCACAAGCAAGTCAATTGGGTGATATCAGGATCCGTCTGAACGGCCCAAAGACTTGGGCCATCTGTGGCGGTCGGTATTTCAGCTGCCGGCAGGCGCATCTTCTGCGCGCCTCGCCAGCCATACATCCCGCCCTCAAGATAATGTGCCTCGATGCCTTCTGCATTGAGCCACGCTGCCACGCCTTGGCTGAGCTTCAAGCCTTTTTGGCAAACGATTATTGCAGGAGCTGTGCCGAGCTCGTCTAGAATTCCTGCAATGTCGCGATACGGATGACGCTTTGATCCGGGGATTAGATAGGGATCATCTTTGAAGTCCTCATCGATGCAAACGTCAAAAATCACCGGACACCGAGCCGTGCCAATGAACGCGTTTAGTTCAGATACAGAAATGGGTTTTGCCATAGCGGTACACATCCTTTGCATAGCAATCGGATGCGACTTTGGGCCGTGGCCTGATGGGGCAGTCGCGTTTGGCCCCGCACCATTACTTATCGTTGTGATGTCACTAAAGTCAAACGGCGTTGGAGGCGAACCAGAAAGTTTTTGGTAACGGCGCCATTACGGTAAATCTATTCGAAAATGGCGAAAGGTCGGGCAGATGACGGATCGACGAGGTGAGGATCAGTTTGGTATAGGCGTGAAACGCTTTGTGACCAAGACGGCGCATTCTCTTAGATCAACACACGCTACAAGCCCCAGGATATTCCGCCGTAGTATGACTTACTCAACGACCACGTAATCTTCACGATATTAAAAAAGACAATGCCCGCCAAGAAGCAGGCTTTTTTAGTGCAGGCTTCTGTTGCCAGGCGCCTGCGAACCCCGCCTAGACTTGCAAGAGCCTAGGGCTTAATTTTCGGTTTTTCGAACTGCTTACGCAGCCAGAGCTACCGGAGCATTATTGTCGTTGGCAATTATGCTTAAGTGAACCGATAACGGTGGTATCTCACCGGGACAAAGCTAACCCCTTTAGACGTTCGTCGATCCTATTTCGGCCCCATGATCCCCCAACGAAGGATTTTGGTGGAGCCGCCGGGTACCGCCCCCGGGTCCGATCCGCTTATTACGAGCGCGTTTATGTCCATAGTCCCGAAAGACGATGCTAACATATGCTTTGCTGTGGCGTTTTGCAATCCGGCCCGGGTTTATTGGGGATTGTGCCTGATGATTGTTTGTTGTTGTCTTCGGCCAGTCAACGATGGGGGTGACTTGTGGCACTGGATTTAGACTTCGTTAGAACACAATTTCCAGCTTTTGAAGTAGACAGCCTGCAGGGACAGTCGTTTTTTGAGAATGCCGGTGGCTCCTACACATGCGGGGCTGTGATTGAACGGCTGGAGCGCTATTACCGGGAACGCAAGGTGCAGCCCTATGCCCCCTATGAGGCCAGTCGATTGGCTGGTGATGAGATGGACGAGGCTCGCACCAGGCTTTCGGCCATGATGGGTGTAGCTGAAGAAGAGTTGAGCTTTGGTCCTTCGACCACCCAAAACACATATGTGCTGGCACAGGCTTTCCGAGATTGGTTAGGGCCAGAGGACGTGGTGATCGTCACGGACCAGGATCATGAGGCCAATTCTGGTCCATGGCGACGCCTTGCGGATACGGGGATCAAGCTGCGCGAGTGGAAGATCAACCCTGAGACAGGTCTTCTAGAGCTTGAAGACCTTGAAAATCTGCTGGATGAAAATGTGCGCTTGGTCTGCTTCCCGCATTGCTCCAATATCGTCGGCGCGGTGAACCCGATTGTTGAGATCACCTCAGCGGCCCATGCCGCCGGTGCTTTCGTTTGTGTCGATGGCGTTTCATATGCTCCGCACGGCTTTCTCAATATCGGCAATCTGGGCCCAGATATTTATCTGTTTTCCGCCTACAAAACCTATGGTCCTCATCAGGGGATCATGGTCATGCGCCGAGAGCTTGGATCACTTCTGCCCAACCAGGGCCATTGGTTCAACGCAGGTGCTCTTTACAAACGGTTCACGCCCGCTGGGCCGGATCATGCTCAGGTTGCCGCATGCGCGGGTATGGTCGACTATTATGACGCGCTTGCGGATCATCATCAGATCGATGGTGACGCGACTGAACGCACCGTCGGCGTGCATGACCTGATGCGGGAACATGAAACGACGCTTTTGCAGCCTTTACTCGATTATCTTGCCGCAAAGAACTCGGTGCGTTTGCTCGGCCCGTCTGATGCGTCTGTGAAGGCGCCCACTGTGGCCGTAGACCTTGCCGAGCCGGGCGAGGCCGCAGCGGCAAAGCTTGCTAAGCACGGGATCATGGCCGGCGGCGGTGACTTTTACGGATCTCGCCCGCTGCAATCGATGGGTGTGGATTTGGATAAGGGCGTTCTCCGGTTGAGTTTCGTCCACTACACGTCGCGCCAAGATGTTGATAAGCTGCTGAATGCACTTGAGGATTGTCTTTGATCCGTCCGGAGACGTGCGCCGTATAGCCTGTTATTACCAAGGGGGCGGTTAGGCATGTCAAACACCACACCAACGCTGCTATGGCTGCGCAGGGATTTGCGGCTCGCCGATCATCCGGCACTTACAGCAGCGATTGAGCGCGGTGGACCTGTAATCCCTGTTTTCATCCGCGACGGTCTCGTCGATGGTCTGGGCGCCGCGCCAAAATGGCGACTTGGTCTCGGGCTAGAACGCTTTGCTAAGACCCTTGAGGCGCTGGGTTCAAGTCTTATCCTTCGATCCGGTGACGCGCTTAAAGTGCTGCGCGAGCTGGCGCAGGAAACTGGGGCAGGGGCCGTGTATTGGTCGCGCGGCTATGATCCCCTGTCGATCGAACGCGACACGTCCGTGAAGGCGGGCCTGAAACAGGCGCAGATTGAAGCGGAGAGTTTTTCCGGGCACCTCCTGTTTGAGCCGTGGACCGTCAAAACCAAAACAGGTGGTTTTTTTCGCGTCTATTCGCCGATGTGGAAATCGGTGCGCAACACAGAGATTGCAGAGCCGCTGCCGGCGCCAGACAAATTGACCGCTCCACAAACCTGGCCCGAAAGCGAGGATATCTCGAACTGGCACTTGGGTGCCGCCATGGATCGTGGTGCTGCGATCTGTTTGCCATACCAAACCGTTGGAGAAGCGGCCGCTACGGCGCGTTTGGAGTGGTTCCTTGAAAACCCCGTGAGCCGCTATGCAAGTGACCGTGACTTTCCGGGTCTGGATGCCACGTCGGGTCTGTCCGAAAACCTTGCGCTGGGTGAAATTTCCCCTCGGGTGTGTTGGCACGCAGGACATTGGGCGATGCGAGAGCGCAGCGCTCCTGATGCCGAGAATTGGGTAAAAGAGCTCGTCTGGCGCGAGTTTGCTTATCATCTGGTTTACCACACGCCGCAAATCACCACGCGCAATTGGCGTGAAGCCTGGGACAGTTTCCCCTGGAACGATGACGAAGAGCATCCAGATGTCATCGCCTGGAAGCAGGGCCGCACCGGTGAGCCTTTTGTCGATGCGGCGATGCGCGAAATGTATGTGACAGGCCGGATGCATAATCGCGCACGCATGATTGTGGCGTCCTATCTGACCAAGCACCTGTTGAGCCACTGGAAGATCGGCATGCGCTGGTTCGATGATTGTCTCACCGATTGGGACCCTGCAAGTAACGCAATGGGGTGGCAATGGGCGGCAGGATGCGGGCCGGACGCCGCGCCCTATTTTCGGATATTTAATCCGGCTACCCAGCTTGAAAAATTCGACAAAGATCGCAGCTACCGCAAACGTTGGATTTCTGAGAATGAACGTGCGCCTTCTGATACCGCGCTGAGCTATTTTCAGGCGATACCGCGCAGTTGGGGACTGGCGCCTGACGCCGATTATCCGACTGCGGTTGTATCGCTGAGTGATGGTCGGGCACGTGCACTGGAAGCCTACGAAAACCGAAGCTTTTGAAAGCGTGCGCAAAAAACTTGCTTACCCATTCAAAAGCAAAATAATGTCAACTTTAGTTAACAGGTCGGAAGAGCATATGATCCTAACAAGTACCGAAGGGCAACAGAACTTGCCTCGATACTTCGCCCAGATGTTTGCAGTGGCGCAACGCCTTGAGCAGGGCCAGCTCGATATTGGTCTCAAAGACGGACGTGTGTTCCGGGCCAAAGGTGAAGGATCGGGCCCGGTGGCGCGTATCGACATCCAAAATGACGATGTTTTTACCCGGCTTGTACGCGAGGGCTATCTCGGCTTTTGCGAGGCATATTTGGACGGCTGGTGGAGCACACCAGATCTTCAGAGTTTCATGGACTGGATCAATTCCGGCAATGACAGTGTGTATAACGGTTTTCCTGGCCAAAAGCTTGTTGAGCTATATGAGAAGTTGCGCTTTTGGCTGCAAAGCAATAGCCGCAGGCAGGCGCGTAAGAACATCAGTTATCACTATGATCTCGGCAATGACTTCTATGGTCTTTGGCTTGATGATACGATGACCTATTCCAGCGCAATCTTTGCCACGGGTCAGGAAAGCCTCGAGAAAGCCCAGCATGCGAAATATGCCAGTATGGTTGACCAGCTGGACGTGAGGCCTGGCGATCATGTGCTTGAAATAGGTTGTGGTTGGGGTGGTTTTGCAGAATACGCGGCGAAGGAACGTGGGTTGCGAGTCACGGGCCTAACCATCAGCGAAGAGCAATTCAAATACGCATCAGAACGCATTGAAAAGGCGGGGCTTTCAGACCTTGTTGAATTTAAGCTTCAGGACTATCGCGATGAAACGGGCCATTATGACGGCATTGCTAGTATTGAGATGTTTGAAGCTGTAGGCGAGAAATATTGGCCGACTTATTTTAACGCTGTCCGAGATCGATTGAAGCCGGGTGGCACAGCGACGCTGCAAATCATTACCGTTCAAGACGCGCGTTTTGAGGCATACAAAAATGACGTGGATTTTATTCAGAAATATATCTTTCCGGGAGGAATGCTGCCAAGCCCCTCCGCATTGCGCACGCAGGTCACGAACGCAGGCCTTAATGTATTGAAATCAATAGAGTTTGGCGAAAGCTATAGCCAGACCCTGCGACGTTGGCATGATACATTCAATGAAAAGTGGGATCAAATAGCGTTGCTCGGATTCGACGATCGTTTCAAAAGAATGTGGAACTTTTACCTCACCTCTTGCGCCGGAGCCTTTCTGACGGGTAATTGCGATGTGACCCAGATCACTATCGCAAGGCCTGAATAGATGCCACAAACGGATAGAATGCCTACAGCCAGTAAAGCCTTTGCCGCAGCTTTTATGGGGGTTTTGGGATGGTATGCGGCAGAGCTTTATCGCCCTTTGATGCCGGAAGGCACCGATTTCGGTTGGTTTAATGAGGCCACGGTCGCAACTGCAGTCGTCTGCGGATGGGTTGTGATCGGTAGTCGTATGGGGCGGGGCATCTCTGACGGCATAAGCGCTGGTCTAACCGGCGTATTTGCTTTTGTTTGTTGGTCTTTGTTTCTGCAAAGCGGCAATGAGATGCTGCGCCTTTCACTTGAAAACCGGTTTGGCGGTCCGTTTGAGGCGATTCAGGCCATGCTCGAGATTGCTCTCGACTTTGGGATCAATCTCGCCCACGTGCCTTTGCTCGTTCTGCTGGTTGGGGGAGGCATACTCATTGGGATTTTCTGCGAATTGGTGGCGCGTCGCTGGGCGTAGCGCAGGAGCTTTTCCATGCTGCAGCGGGTGTTTGTACCTGAGCCTTTCGCAACGCCGGAAATCATATCGTTAGTTCTGGCATCGCCCGTTGAAGGTGAGAAGCTAGAGGCCGAAGGTGTGGCCTTGTCAGAAGGCATTCTTCCAATCGCCTATGAAAATACCGGCGAAAGAACTCCCGGGTTATTGTTGGATCTGAAATCCGAAGAATATCAGCGCCTTGACTATGTTTTCAAAGCATTGGGTTTTGCCGCCAAAGAGCTCCATATCGCAGGATCATCCGCCTTGGTTTATCTGGGTGATGCCGCCAAATCTGGCAACGAGACATTTGATGCAAAACTACAGGCAGATTTTTTGCGCGCCCTATTTACCGAGGTAATGGGATATTACGGCCGTCTGGATGTATCTGACATAACTTGGCGACGTGCGATGATTAAATCACGCGCTTGGTCTTACGCCTTGGCCCAAAAGCCGTTTGCAGCAGAGCAACGCTCCGCTCGGCAGCGTCGAGAGGTTGAGTGTGAGGCAGAGATTGCCACGCATGAAGGCTTCTTTCTTACGCGTACCTATACTTTGCGTCATCCACGTTTTGAGGGTGGCATGAGCCCTGACCTAAAACGCGAAGTTTTCGTAGTCGGCGAGGCGGCTTTGGTTCTTCCATATGATCCTTTGCGTGACAGAATTCTTTTGGTTGAGCAGTTTCGCCTCGGCCCTTATGGGCGCGGTGATGTCTTGCCTTGGGTGCTTGAGCCAGTTGCAGGCAGAGTGGACGCTGGCGAGACACCTGAAAACGCCGCACGCCGCGAGTGTGTAGAAGAGGCAGGTCTTGAGCTCAAAGAGCTTACGCATATCAACACGCATTACTGTTCCCCGGGCTGCTCGACGGAGATGTTTCATTGCTACCTGGGTCTTTGTGATCTGCCTGATGCGGTGATTGGTCATGGCGGTCTTGAGACTGAACACGAAGATATAAGAACACATGTGATTTCATTCGTGCAGGCTCAGTCCCTGATGCAAAGCGGAGAGATCAATATCGGTCCGCTTTACCTGATGCTTTTATGGCTGGAGCGGGAACGCGACAAACTGCGCGGTAAAGCGTAGCGGACCTGCTTGAGTTAACCTTTCAGAGGTTCTAAACCAAGACGCAACTCAGCATAAGGAGCGGCGTTGATGCGTGTCGCCACAGATCTGGCCGATGCGGTCGGAAATACCCCGTTGATCAAATTGCGCAAGGCCAGTGAACTCACTGGCTGTGAGATTTTGGGCAAGGCAGAGTTTCTTAATCCGGGTCAGTCGGTGAAGGATCGCGCTGCGCTCTCGATTATCCGTGATGCCATGGATCGGGGTGCGCTTAAACCAGGTGGGACGATTGTCGAAGGAACCGCGGGCAACACCGGAATTGGGCTTGCACTTGTCGGCGCTTCAATGGGGTTCAAGACCGTTATCGTGATCCCCGAGACGCAGAGCCAGGAAAAGAAGGATATGCTAACGCTGGCCGGCGCAGAGCTCATCCAAGTGCCTGCAGCACCTTATTCCAATCCCAACAACTTTGTTCGTTATTCCGAGCGTCTTGCGAATAAGCTCGCTGAGACCGAGCCAAATGGCGTTGTCTGGGCCAATCAGTTTGACAATGTGGCCAATCGTCAAGCGCATGTCGTCTCCACTGCGCCAGAGGTCTGGGAGCAGACCGGTGGCAAAGTTGACGGTTTCATCTGTGCCTGCGGCTCAGGTGGAACGTTGGCTGGAGTGGCAGAGGTTTTGCAGCCGAAAGGTGTGAAGATTGGCCTTGCCGATCCGATGGGGGCAAAGCTCTTTAGTTGGTACACCAAAGGTGAGCTGGAGTCAGAGGGTGGGTCGATCGCCGAAGGCATAGGCCAGGCGCGCATTACCGCAAATCTTGAAGGATTAAAGCCTGATTTTGTTTATCAAATCACAGACGAAGAAGCCTTGCCGATTGTCTTTGATTTACTGCAATTTGAGGGTCTTTGTATGGGCGCTTCAACCGGTGTGAACATCGCAGGTGCCATGCGTTTGGCAAAGGATCTTGGCCCGGGGCACACAATTGTGACGATCCTTTGTGATTATGGCACACGCTATCAGTCAAAGCTTTTCAACCCTGAATTCCTGCGCGAAAAGGGCCTGCCTTTGCCAGGCTGGATTAGTGAACCCTCCCGTACAATCCCAGAGGTTTTCGCCGAATGAGAGCTTTTTTTCGTTGGGCTGTCATTTGCTTCGCGCTTGCTTGTCTTTCCCTATCTTTGTCAGTGATCTCTACGCCTGGTTTTGCCCAAAGCAGTACTGCCACGGCTCAAACCCCAGATTATGAAGCCTGGTTTCGTGTAGCCACACGCGCAGAAAATGCCATTGAACAAGCGCGCGCTTCAAACTCCGCCCTCGAGGAATTGCGCAGTGAGCTTACCAATTGGCGTCAGCGCTTTCTGAATGCACAAAACATCAATTCCAACGCACTCGAAACGGTTGAGCGCCAGCTCAACGCACTGGGTCCTGCACCTGCCGAGGGCGAAGAGGAAGAGGCATCGGTCAGTGTTCTGCGCGAGCAGCTTAACAAAAGGCTCACTGATCTGAGCGCGCCGGTCCTGCGCGCCGAGGTCGCGTTTAGTCAAGCCGACGGTTTGATCAAAGGGATTGATCGCGTAATCCGTGATCGGCAGGCGCAACAGGTGCTGCAGTTTGGCCCATCTCCGGCAAATCCGGCCAATTGGAGCGAGGCTCTTACTGATGTTCAGGAGACGATCACCAACGTTTCCAATGAGCTTTTAGGCTCTTGGAACAATTCGGTGCGCCGCCAAAAGGCTCAAAATAGTTTGCCTGTGGTGCTGCTGCTCAGCGCGGTTGGCTTAACCCTGTTGTTGCGTGGAAGACGCTGGAGCAGGCACTTCACGGAGCGCTGTCTAGAAGGTGATCCGGGGGCGGGGCGTTGGATAAGCGGCTTTGTCCTTTCCACAGGCAGCCTGTTTTTACCCTTTGCTGGCTATTTCATGCTATTGGAAGCGATCCAGCTTACTGGTCTCGCGGGCTTAAATACAAATCAGCTTTTAGAAGATCTGAAGCTACCGGTGTTCTTTTTCTTGGCGGCGCGTTGGCTTGGAACACGGGTGTTTCCAGCACGCGAGGCACGCACGCTTCCGCTCAATTTGAGCCCAGAACAACGTTATCGCGGTCGCTGGTATGCGGCAACGATCGGTTTGGCAGCTGCGTCAAGCTTGTTTCTACAAGACGTTGGACTTCTTTACGGATGGTCAAGCGCGTCCCAAGTGGTGGTCTTGTTCCCGTTGCTGGTTATCTGCTGCGTATTTTTGTGGCGTGTTGCTGCATTGCTGCGAGCGCATTTGAAAGCGGAAAACGCCTCCGATAGTGATGGAAATTTTGCATCGCGGATCATTAAATGGTTGTCCATTGTGTTGGTCCTGCTCAGTTTCGCAGCGCCGCTTCTAAGCCTAATCGGTTATTTCAAACTCGGCCAAACCTTGCTTTATCCCTCCCTTGCCACGTTGCAGCTATTGGCATTGCTTTTGGTGCTGCAACGGGTGGTGGTTGAGGTTTATGTCCTGCTTACCGGCAATCGCGACCGAGCCTCAGATTCCCTTATCCCGGTTCTCATCGGTTTCCTCATGCTGTTGATTTCGTTGCCGTTCGTCGCGCTCTTCTGGGGTGCCCGTACTGCTGATTTGACAGAGGTCTGGTCGCAGGTGATCGGAGGCTTCAGCATTGGCGAGACGCGGATATCACCAGCGATCTTTTTCACACTCGCACTGGTTTTCATTCTTGGTTACGGCGCGACACGCCTTTTGCAAGGCACGCTGAAAAATACAATCCTTCCCAAGACGCGCATGGATATGGGCGCCCGCAACGCAATAGTGTCTGGCGTTGGTTACCTCGGTATTTTTCTGGCCGCACTCATCGCCATCACCACCGCTGGAATTGACCTTAGCTCAATTGCAATTGTCGCCGGTGCCTTGTCGGTCGGCATTGGTTTTGGCTTGCAAAATATCGTTTCTAACTTTGTCTCAGGCATCATACTTTTGATCGAGCGTCCGATCTCGGAGGGGGATTGGATTGAAGTTGGCGGCGTTCATGGCACTGTGCGCGATATTTCGGTGCGCTCGACAATCATCCAGACGTTTGATCGTTCTGACGTGATCGTGCCTAACTCAGACCTGGTTAGCGGGCGTGTGACCAATTACACCCGTGGGAACACCATTGGACGGGTCATTGTGCCGGTCGGGGTAGCATATGGAACAGACACTAAAATGGTTGAGGGTATTTTGCGCGAAGTGGCTGAAGGACACCCGCTGGTGGTGATGAATCCGCCGCCCGCTGTCCTTTTCCGGAGTTTTGGGGCGTCGTCGCTGGATTTTGAGATTCGCGCCATCCTGCGCGACGTGAATTACGTGGTCACTGTGCAATCAGAGATGTTGCATGAAATTAATCGTCGCTTTGTTGAGGCAAAGATCGAAATTCCGTTCGCTCAGACCGACCTTTGGCTGCGCAATCCGGAGGCACTTCACGGAACGCCGCCTACCACACCAGAACCGCCCGGCCACGACACGCCAAAACCTGGCAAGACCGATGATGTTGAGGCCTCCAAGCCGGACGCCGAAGGCGACGTAGCGTGACACGAAAGCTGTTTTTGGAAGACGCCTACCTGAAAGAGGCTGACGCCGTTGTAACCGGGCATACGGAGCAGGGCGGTCTTGTGGTTGATAAGTCGATCTTTTACGCGACCGGAGGCGGTCAGCCAGGCGATGCTGGCACGTTGAGTTGGAACGGAAGGAGCCTTTCCATTGCAACAGCTGTTAAGATTGAGGGTGATCTGATCGCTCTTGTGCCAGAAGGTCATGCAGAACGCCCCGCTACTGGAACGCATGTAATACAAAGCCTCGATTGGGCGCAGCGCTTCTGTCATATGCGCGTGCACACAGCTTTGCATTTGCTGTCTGTAGTGATCCCATTGCCGGTAACGGGCGGCTCAATAGGCGCAGAGAAGGGGCGGCTTGATTTTGATATGGCCGAACCACCAGAAGATAAATCCGCTTTGGAAAAAGCACTCAATGAGTTGATTGAGCGAGATTTGCCGGTCACACAGGACTGGATTACTGATGCGGAACTGGCCGCTAATCCGGGATTGGTTAAAACGATGTCTGTCAGCCCGCCATCCGGGCAGGGCCATGTGCGGTTGATCCGCATCGGCGCAGGAGACACTCAGGTTGACCTACAGCCTTGTGGCGGCACGCATGTGGCACGCACGTCAGAAATCGGTCGCCTACGGATCTGCAAGATCGAAAAGAAGGGACGGCAAAATCGCCGGGTTTATGTCCATTTGGAGACGTGAATTTTTCGGAACATCAGTTAATATGGTGGATTGTTGAACCTCTATTTGGGCACCTTTTTGGTGTTCGTACCTTCTGAAAAATAAAGATGCTTGATGTTGCAATCGACCCGGTTGCAGAAATAGTGGCACGCGGTTCAGCGCCTCTGTTTTTTAGAGTTTGCAGGGCTGGGGTTTAGTTTTAGAAGCCTGCATTGTCCTATTTGATTTGTCAAAAGGGCGTGCGACGGAAGCTATCTTGCTTGCGGTAATTGTTGAAGTTGTGCTGGGCATGTCACTTCTACTGGGCATGAGACGCGATTGACCAATAATCCTACTTGCACTGAAATGCTGGAATTGTCTAAACAGCACAGGCGTCGGAGAGGTGGCCGAGTGGTCGAAGGCGCACGCCTGGAAAGTGTGTAGGCGGGAAACCGTCTCCAGGGTTCGAATCCCTGTCTCTCCGCCACCAACTTTCACCATCCGTCTCCGGCGACAGGTAGACTAGCAACCTCCCGAAACAAGCCGACTTGTTGGCTTTATTCCGTTGTTCCGTGCCAAAGACCTCCCCGAAACCTGGAGACACGCTCGCCATTTTTAATGGTCTGTCTCTGCGCGTTTGATGCAAGGTCAGGCTTGGGGATTAGGCGGGAATTTTTTGCAAATTTAGGGAAATAACAGGTGATGTCAGTGGCGACCGACCCTTGAAGTCCCGCATTTCAAAAATTTCAACTGGTTAGAAGCCACCCGCCCGTAGGTCCTGTTAACGCCCGTAACAGGTGAGTTTTGGCCTGTTAACCGGGCGTTTGCCCCGGGTTTCTGCGTGATCGATGCCCTGAAACGGGGTTTTGGGTCATTGTAACGGTTTGCGTATGTGCGGCGTCAGTCAATCAAACATTGTCCCAAAAGTTGTTTCTGATCTGCCCAGCTCAAAGGCTTGTCGAAACTCAGCAAGCGCGCCAGCGTAAACTTTGCGATATGGCGGCCTTTAAAGATCGCTTTCGCCATTGATCTGTGGACGCTGGAAGAGGCTATGGACGGCAAAGCGCGTGTGCCAAGGAAAGTCATGGGCTGGGTGATCAAGCGCGAAAACTGGCGACGTGCGGAGTATGACAGGAACTACCCGTCGAAGATCGCGCGCGTCCTTGGCCAAGAACCAGACAATGCGGAGGATGACTTGAAACTCTTGGGCATTGCAACACGAGACTGGGAATATAATCCATCAGATACGGAGACCGTGCGGTGGCAACTGGCGCCCTGGGTCGTCAACGCGGCCCAAGGTGATAACACATGAGCACGTCTAGCAAAAAGGACGATTTTTGAGATCAACGATGCGCAGCGGATGAGGCAAGCATTGACTGGCCGAAAGGTATGCGCCGTGAGTGACTTTGAAAACAACAAAGAGGGACAAGGGGCAGGATAAAAAAAAACCACTAGCCTCCCGCCGATTCCGGAAGGGGTAATAAGATAATCCCAAAGCTCGCCCTTATGACAGGCATCGTGCGCTGCCAAAACGCATCGGCAATCACTTCACCTGACTTGATAGTGTCATTAAGGCGCTGGAAATCCTTAAGATGGAGCTCGACCCGCGTAACGTTGATCTCATCATCGAGCGGTGGCAGACGATGACCGGGGCAATTGGCGTTCTTGGGAAGGCGGGTTCGAGTTCGATGGGCTGAAAGAGAAGAAGTTTGATTGTGATAAAAAGCGGATCACAGTGAGTACTCTTTTGGGGCCAATCCAGGTGACCAATACCCAAGCCCAATGAAATTTCTTGATTGGGTTTCAGCCGGGGTGAAAGAGCGCTACCAACGACGAATCGCAGAAAAGTTGCTCACGTCCTTAAAAAGCTACTTGCGCTTTAACGCATCGCTTGATTAACGACGTTTAAGGCACATCTCTGTGCGGCAGTTACATTAGGCCGGGACAATCTCAGCAGTCACCAAGACACAGTCAATCAATGCATTCTTTCTTTGACGGTGCCCTTTATTGCTCGCTCATGAAGGAACGCAATCAAATAGTGGGACAAAACTCTGTCACTGTTTTTCATCGTAGCTCTTCCGTTCCTGGGCGCCTTAATCCCAGGCGTGATGTATCCAGCCGGGCGTGCAGCCTGCGCGGGCACGACCTTAATGGTTACGCTGGCTGCACTGATTGGCTTGCTAACAAACCTGCCAAGCGTGCTGGCGGGGGAGGTTTTGACGGCGCGTATTGAGTGGCTGCCGGCATTGGGCCTCAACTTCACGCTCATGCTAGATGGTTTGGGGTTTTTCTTTGCTTTTCTCATCTTGGGTATCGGCTCGTTAATCATATCTTACGCACGGCACTACCTAAGCCGTGATGACAATATGGGTGAGTTTTTCACCTACCTGCTGCTGTTCCAAGGAGCGATGGTAGGCATCGTTCTTTCCGACAACATTCTGCTTTTGCTAATTTTTTGGGAACTCACGTCGTTGTCGTCGTTCCTCTTGATCGGCTTTTGGAAGCATCTGCCAGAAGGACGCCAAGGCGCGCGCATGGCCCTTACGGTCACCGGAATGGGCGGGTTGGCGATGATCGGAGGAATGCTGTTACTGGGTCATATCGCGGGTAGCTTCGAGTTAAGCGTTATTTTGCAGAACCGCGAGGCAATTCAGGAAAGTCCTCTTTACCTTCCCGCGCTGATCCTGATCCTTCTTGGCTGTTTTACCAAATCAGCGCAATTTCCGTTCCATTTCTGGTTGCCTCACGCGATGGCCGCTCCGACACCTGTGTCGGCCTATCTGCACTCTGCGACCATGGTGAAGGCCGGTATTTTCCTTATGGCAAGGATGTGGCCTGTGTTGTCCGGCACCCCGGAATGGTTTTTCATTGTCACAACCGCTGGTTTGGTCACGATGGTTCTCGGCGCTGTCATCGCGCTGTTCAAACATGACCTGAAAGCCCTTTTGGCCTTTTCGACCGTCAGCCACCTTGGGCTGATCACGATGCTACTGGGCACTGGCACCGCCTTTGGCGCTTTTGCCGCAGTCTTTCACATCCTGAACCATGCCACGTTTAAGGCAGCGCTTTTCATGTCCGCAGGTATCGTCGATCACGCGGTCAAGACCCGCAACATACCCAGCCTCGGTGGGCTCCGAAAATTGATGCCAATCACCTTTGTGATCGCCACAATTGCCGCACTGTCTATGGCGGGTATCCCCTTACTGAACGGGTTTCTGTCCAAGGAAATGATGCTAGAGCAAACGACAAAAACAGTTCTCTTCGACATCTGGTGGCTGGTACCTGCTCTGGCGACTTTTGGTTCGCTTGTCTCAGCGGCTTACAGCTTCAGGCTCATTGGGCATACGTTCCTTGGTCCTGTCCGCGACGATTACCCTGATGAACCACATGATCCGAACCCCGGATTGTGGATGCCGCCCGCTATATTAGTGGTGTTGGTGGTGGTCATCGGCGTGGCACCAAGCCTGGCAGAGCCGTTCGTGAAACTTGTGACCCAAGCGGTTTTGGGAACAGCGGCCGAGGTGCCTGACAAACATATCAAGATCTGGCACGGCCTGATCCCGGCCCTTTACATGTCGATTGTGGCCGTCGTAGGCGGCTGGCTGTTGTTGTTGGCCTTCAAGCCGCTTCTGAAAGTCTGGGACACCACCCCGCGTCCGGAAGCGAAGGTGATTTTCGAAGGTTTGGTCGAATGGGTTTCAGCCGTCGCACGAGGCTTCTCACATACGCTCCACAACGGCGCGTTTACGCGTTACGCGATGATTGGCTTCGTTGCCATTTTGGCGGCAGGGTACCATGCTTGGGCGACCGGGACGGTTGGCGAGGCGACACGCGAGCTGCAAACGGCCGATCCGGTTCCAATCGCAGGCTGGGCGATGCTTGTGGTTGCGACCTGCGGGTTGGTCATGTTGCACCGCAACCGCTTCTTGGCGCTGATCCTTATAGGCATCGTTGGTCTGATGGTCTCGGTCGGGTTCGTCTTCCTCAGCGCACCCGATCTTGCGATGACCCAGTTCACGGTAGAAGTCGTGACGATCATCCTGTTGCTCTTGGCCCTGAATTTCCTGCCCAATACCACACCCGTCGAAAGCACGCCCTTGCGCCGCATTCGCGATGCCGGCGTGGCCGTCGTGGGAGGACTCGCGGCTTTTGCGCTGGCCTATCACTATATGCTGCGCGACGCGGTCACCTCGCCGATTTCCGAATTCCATTTGGCCAACTCTTACAAGGGCGGTGGCGGTACTAATGTTGTAAACGTCATCCTAGTCGACTTCCGCGGCTTCGATACTTATGGCGAAATCATCGTACTGGGCATCGCGGCATTGTTGATCTATGCGCTCACCGAAACCTTGCTGCGAGGACCGGTTCGCGCACGTTTGCTGAACCGCATTTCAGATCAAGCGCAGGCAGGCGACGTGCACCCGATGATGATGGTCGTCTTGACCCGCGTCATCATGCCCCTGGTGCTTCTGGTCGGCTTCTACATCTTTCTGCGCGGTCACAACGAGCCGGGCGGCGGTTTCATATCGGGTCTCGTCGTATCCATTGCCGTTGTGATGCAATATATGGCGAGCGGGTTTAGTTGGGCCTCGGCCAGATTGCGGTATCCTTATCACGGGGTGATCGGCGCTGGCGTGCTGATCGCGGGGTTGACTGGTATTGGGTCATGGTTTGTCACCAAACCCTTTTTGACTTCGGATTTCACCTACGTTCGGATTCCACCCTTCGAAGAGTTCGAATTGGCCACAGCAGCTTTGTTTGATCTGGGGGTGTTCCTGGCTGTTGTGGGCGCTGTAATGCTGTCTTTGGAGAGTTTCTCGCGGTTGGCGCGGCGCGCAGGTTCGGAGGACAGCAAATTTGCGATGGACATCAACCCAGAACGAGACGATCCGTCAGCTGGGACCGCAACAACAGGGACAGGAGGGGCACCGTAATGGAGTTCCTTGTGGCTTCTGCAATTGGCCTGATGGTCGCGGCCGGGATTTACCTGGTGCTTCGTCTTCGCACTTTCCCGGTCATTTTAGGCATTTCACTGCTGACCTATGCCGTGAATGTGTTTCTCTTCGCGTCAGGTCGTCTTATTATCGGTGCTCCGCCGGTTCTACGCGATGATGTGACACGATACGCGGACCCTTTGCCCCAGGCCTTGGTGCTTACGGCCATCGTGATTTCCTTCGGGATGACGGCGGTTGTTGTGATGATTGGTCTGGGTGCGTTTCTAGGGACCGATGACGATCATGTGGACGATCAGTCTGAAGCGACCGAGCCGCAGGGTCAGTCATGAGCCACTGGGTCGTAGCTCCTATCATTATGCCTGCGCTGCTCGCGCCGTTCATTGTACTTGCGGCTCGGTACCACATAGGAATTCAACGTGTCCTGTCGGTCACCGGTGTCATCGCACTGATCGCCATGGCTGCCGGACTGGCATGGAACGTGTCGGACGGGTCTGTCATCTACTACCGCCTGGGTGACTGGGCGGCCCCCTTCGGTATTGTTGTCGTTGCGGATCGGCTGTCGACGATGATGGTGCTGTTAACCTGTATCCTGGCCTTTTTCGTGCTGCTTTATGCGATTGGTTCGGCCTGGGACAAACGCGGCAATCACTTTCATGCTCTATTCCAATTCCAGTTGATGGGGATCATAGGTGCCTTCCTGACCGGTGACTTGTTCAACCTTTTCGTGTTTTTCGAAGTCCTTTTGATCGCATCCTACGGATTGATGATCCACGCGGGAGGTAAAGCGCGATTGCGGGCTGGCGTTCAATATGTCCTTTTTAATTTGATCGGATCGACCCTGTTTCTTTTCGCACTTGGCTCAATCTATGCAGAAACGGGTACGCTCAACATGGCTGATCTGGTTGAGCGCGTTGCACTGATCGACGCTAGCGAAACCGTTGGCATACGGGTGGCGGCGATCCTTCTTTTGCTCGTCTTTGCAATCAAAGCAGCCCTAGTGCCGTTACACTTCTGGTTGCCGTCCAGCTATGCCGAAGCTCCTGCTCCAGTCGCGGCGCTTTTTGCCATCATGACCAAGGTCGGTGCCTACGCCATCATCCGCGTCTATACGATGATCTTCCCCCCGGATGTCGGAGTGACGTCAGGGCTGCACGATCTGTGGCTCTTGCCCGCGGCACTTGTTTCGTTGGCCATCGGCATGGTCGGAGTGCTCGCGGCCCGCAAAATGGATCGTCTGGTGGCTTTTTCGATAGTCGGTTCCATGGGCATGGTCATCACCGCTATCTCACTCTTTAGCCCGGCGGGCATTGCGGCCGCGCTCTACTACATAGTGCATTCGACCCTGGCGGCCGCAGCTTTATTCCTTATCTCGGACCTCGTTCGGACGGGGCGCGGCAACGTTGATCTGACGGCGCAACCTCCAATGGCTGGTACCCATCTGACAGCAGGCATGTTCTTTGTGGCCGCCATCGCCATGGCTGGTCTTCCGCCCTTGTCCGGATTTCTGGGCAAAATTCTTGTCCTGGATGCGGCCTATGACAATGCACTAATGGTTTGGGTCTGGGCTGTTGTCCTAAGTACCAGTCTGATCAGCATTGTAGGTTTTGCACGCGCGGGCAGCGTCGTATTCTGGAAATCGTACAGCTTTGATCTCCCAGAAGAGCCTACAGACGAAACCCAAACGCCTTCGGTTCTTGCCTATTCGGCAGTTTTCGGGCTTTTTGCGCTCTTGGTCGCACACACGGTTTTTGCAGGCCAGGTCCACGCCTATACAACGAAGATGGCAGCCCAGCTTTTTGCCCCGGACGCATATGTTTCGGTCGTACTTGAAACGCCTGGCAAACTCAGCGGCGCAAAGGAGGACAAGTAATATGGCCCGCGCTTTTTACTGGTTGATGCCGCATCCGTTGCTGACGCTTATCCTCGCGATTGTCTGGGTGCTGTTGCAAAATGAAATCACCGCAGGGATGGTCGTTTTTGGTATTATCCTAGGGATCATCATTCCCTGGATGACTTCGGTCTGGTGGCCGGGGACACCTAAGGGCTTTCGCATGGGCAAGATGGTAGCCTACACCTTCGTGGTGATTTGGGACATTATCGTCGCCAATATTCAGGTCGCCTGGATCGTGCTGGCCGTTCCCAACGCGAAGCTGAAACCAGCCTGGATCGTTATACCACTCAAGCTGAAGCAACCTGAGGCGATCACACTTCTGGCAGGCACCATCACCCTTACACCTGGCACGGTTTCCGCAGACCTCTCAGATGCAGGGCACAGCTTATTGGTCCATGTGTTGCATACAGACGACGCCGATGCCGTCCGCGACGAAATCAAAGAGCGCTACGAACGCCGCCTATTGGAGATCTTCGGATGAGCCCCGCAGATGTTCTGAACTTCGCGCTGATCGTTGCTCTTTTCGCGCTTGCTTTCGGACAGGTGATGTCGATGGTTCGTCTCTTGATAGGGCCGACTACTGGTGATCGAGTCCTCGCTCTGGATACGATGGTAATCAACGCGCTTGGTTTGGTGATTGTCCTCGGCATGCATCAGGGCGTGAAGGTCTATTTCGAGGTGGCTTTGCTGATTGCCATGCTGGGCTTTGTGTCTACCGTGGCATTGGCGCGTTTCATTCTTCGGGGAGATATCATCGAATGACATTCGAAACGCTTGGTCTTTATGCTGCAACACTTTCGCTTTTGATAGGTTCAGCTTTCATTGTCATAGGCGTGATCGGCCTGCTCAAATTTGATGATGCAATGACCCGGTTGCATGCACCGACCAAAGTCGGCACCCTTGGCGTTGGAATGTTGTTGTTGGCGTCTATGTTGAAGGCTCTCTCGGCAGGGGATCCTTCGATCCATGAACTACTGATTTTGGCCTTTCTGTTTGTGACAGCGCCAATTTCTGCTAATTTTATCGCCAAGGTCAGCATTCATCGTGGCACCTGCGAGACACCACCGTCGCCACCTCGTGACGACACATGGTCGACGCTGAATACTCCTGACGTTTATAATGAACCAAATCAGCAACAAGACACACAGCCTTAGCCTTGTTCTCAACCTGGTACATCGGGTCGTCGCATGGTTTGCTTGCTGTGCTCCGGCTCGTTAGCCCAGCCAGTGGTTGCGTTCGTGTGATTGGGACGCTTCTTGATGTCCAGACCGCAAACCCGCTCTTGTTTGACTTCTGCAGTCGAAAAACCGCGACAATGCGGACTTTACCCGAGCCCTAGTGTTGTGATCCTTCCACATCAAAATGACAGGCGTTTCGTTCTCAATTTGCTTGCAATTTCCGAAGCGAAACCTGTGCCGTCCCCTGCGCGTACCGACAATTCAAAGCACGTGTTTTCACTTCAGGCATTTGACCGACGCATGTTATTTTATCAACTTGCTTATAGAGTAAATATCCCTGCCTCCCGCATGTATCGGTCAGATCAAGCCTAAAAAACGCCGGCTAATCAGCCAATCGATTGAAATCCTCTTGACGCAATCCCGCGCACCGAAGAATAAGGTTAGTGATGGTTCGCACGCGATTTGAATGTCGCATGGGATGAAAAGGGAACACGGTGCGGGTCATGACCCTAGTCCGTGACTGCCCCCGCAACTGTAGGCGGTGAGCGACCCCGAAGAGCACCACTGGGTCAGTTTTAAAGAAACGACCCGGGAAGGTTCGGGTAAGCTGCGACCCGCAAGTCAGGAGACCTGCCATCTCCGGTCAGCGCATGGTGCGCGCCGCAGTTACCTAAAACCCCGGCGGGGCGCCATGGGAGGGAGATAAAAAGTTGGACCAAAAAGGCCCTACATTCAGATCTTGCTTCTTGCGTGCCATCGGTTTTGCGCGGAGGGCGCGATGCTTCTTGAACTTACGATTTCACAGCTCGACATAGGATACGTTCCCCAGGGTCGAGCGCAGGTCATGGGCCAATTGGGTTATATGCAATGGCTGGGTGCGTTGCCCGCCATGTCTCACTACATTGACGAGGCGACACATGCTTATGCCCTCGCCAAGCCCTTTGCCGCCAACTCCCCGGCGGTTGATGTCTTTTGCGATCTCTTGCTGAGCTCTTTGAAGGCACCGCTTTCACCCTTGCCACTCAAACTGCCTGCGCGTGAGCGGCGCGGCGGCGCTCGGGCACGGCGTTCGGCCTATTGATCCCGTGCGGTGTTTTCCTCCAGAACGTATTGTATGCTTGACCGAAGAGACGGTCGAGACGCTTTATCTTTTGGGGCAAGAAGACCGCATTGTCGGTGTCTCGGGCTATGCTGTCCGCCCAAAGCGCGTGCGGCAGGAAAAGCCGCGCGTGTCTGCCTTTACCTCGGCTGATATTCCGAAAATCCTCGCGCTCAATCCCGACCTCGTTTTGACGTTCTCAGACCTTCAGGCAGACATTGCCGCAGAACTGATCCGTGCTGGCGTGACGGTAATGGCCTATAATCAGCGCGATGTCGCGGGGATCCTGGCAATGATCCGTCAACTGGGCACCATGGTGGACCAGGCCGATCAGGCCATGCACCTTGCAGATGGGTTTGAGCGTCGCCTGGATGAGATCGCGACTAAGACATCGCAAACCACACGTCCGCTCGTTTACTTCGAGGAATGGGACGACCCGATGATCTCCGGTATCAAATGGGTTTCTGAGTTGGTGGAGATCGCCGGTGGCATCGACGTCTTTCCAGGGCATGCACAAGCCGCTGCTGCATCGAACCGTATCGTAACCTCTGAGAAAGTGATTACCGCCGCACCCGATGTGATCCTCGCATCCTGGTGCGGAAAGAAAGTGCGCCCAGAAAAAATCTGCACGCGACCCGGATGGGATGTTATACCCGCCGTCCAGTCTGGACGCATCACGGAGATCAAGTCGCCTATCATTCTACAACCAGGCCCCGCGGCGCTGACAGATGGTCTTGATGCCATTCTGGCGGCGCTCGCTCCCAGTGAAGAGATCAAAAATGACAGTGACAAGCCCCTGCACAGGCATTTGCAAACTTGATGAGCAGACAGGCTGGTGCCTCGGTTGCGGTCGCACCGGTGACGAGATTGCCGTCTGGCGTGGTTTGCCACAGAGCAACCGGGATCAGGTCTGGGCAGACATCCCTGACCGCTTGGGACAATTAGGAGTGGCCTGCCGTCGCTTACCCTGGACGACGGAAGATATCCGAGAGTTTGTAGCCACGTCCTGCGCCCCGGGGCGCGGCACATGGGTGATGGGGGTTGTGGGCGCGGTTGCGGAGTTTTTGGTGACTGATGGGGCGGTGGCAGAGGTTATACATGATGGCGATGATCTGATCGCGCGCACCCAAAATGGCGCGCTTCGGATGACAATCGACGACCACTTGCGCGCGCTCACATTTGATCCACCGAGCCTCAAAACGCCCCCTCGCGTGGTTCTGGCGGTGAAACGGGAACGCGGGCGCTTGCCGGTCGCAGATGGGCTGATCGACCTAGGTGAAGATCAGGCCGCCTTGCTAGGCGACAAGGCCACGCGCCTTTTCGACCTGGGCCTTGGCCGCAAAGAGGCGCGGTTCTGCGTTCGGGTCGGAGATGGCGCCGCCCACATTGCGTTGGATCGCGCAACGGGTCTACCATTTGCGGATAGCTTCCCACAGATTGGCGCGGCACTTCTGCAAGAAAGCCCGACTCGGGTCGTCGAAACCGCCCTTGGACGCATCGAAGTGCAAGGGCAAATTCCCACCGAAAGTGCCACTATGCCCGCCGGACCACACACTCATCTTTCGCCAAATCAGCTGTTGATCGGTCGCGCGCTGCCTGTGGGGATGGACCTGCCGGGCGCCTATCTGCCTGGGGCGATCTTTTACCCTAAGGTTTGAGTTCCTAGGCTGCCAGCTGATCTGATTTCCTTGCGTCGTTTGATGGGAGTTAGATCCCAGGTCTATCGTTTTCAGGAAAAAATCAAGCATGTCTTTTTTGATCTCGTGATTGTCGCAAATCTATCTCTCGCGCTGATCTGAATCCTGCTACGTCAGGCATGTAAGGTGCTGCTTTCGATCACATATCGAGGGCGGAGAATTGGGAAGCCGGTGTAAGTCCGGCACTGCCCCCGCAACGGTAACCGTGTTGCAACGGGTGTGATCATAACCACTGGGGAGGAGGACCCCGGGAAGGTGTCACGCTCTGGTCTGAAAAGGCCGCACCGAAGTCCGGAAACCAGCCTTGCAAAACGTCAAACCGCGGGTGGCGGTGCGGGCGGATTTGCGAGTTTGGCCCCTCTGTTGCCGGACCGTGTTCTGCCGTCATGTGTCACTCGCCTCAATCGCCGCGGGGTGCGGCAGGAGGCCAAAAATGTACACGCAACCGATCGGCGATATGCTGGCGCGGCGCAGGCCGGGCTATGGACTGGAACAGGCATTCTACACCGATCCTGATGTCTTTCAGCAGGATATGGAAACGATCTTTTATCAGGATTGGCTGTTCGTGGGCCTGGCCTGTGAACTGCCCAAGGCAGGCAGCTTTATCACCCATCAGATTGGCGCTTACGGTGTCATAATCGTGCGCGGGCGCGATGGGGTGATCCGCGCGCTGCATAATTCCTGCCGTCATCGCGGATCGGTCTTGTGCAAAGCTGCAAAGGGCCGCAATGCCAAGATCGTATGCCCCTATCATCATTGGACTTACGAACTTGACGGCAGACTGGCGCGCGCGCGGGACATGGGACCGGATTTCGACCCGTCAGAGCATGGTTTGAAGACAGTGCACTGCCGCGAAATGCAGGGTTTGATCTATGTTTGCCTCGCTGACATGCCCCCTGATTTTGATGCCTTTGCCGATATGGCGTGGCCCTATTTGGCCGTGCATGATCTCAGCGATGCCAAAGTCGCTCACGAGACGACCATCATCGAAGAAGGCAATTGGAAGCTGGTTTGGGAGAATAACCGCGAATGCTATCACTGCGGCGGTAACCATCCTGGGCTCTGTCGCTCTTTCACCGATGATCCGACGATCACGGGAATAGAAGAAGGTGAAACGCCTCCGCATCTGCTAGCACATTTTGACCGGCTCGAGGCGCAAGGCTATCCATCCCGTTTCCGCATGTCAGAAGATCTGCAATACCGCTTTGCGCGGATGCCTCTTCTGCCTGGGGCCAAGAGCTTCACCATGGATTTGGAGCCCGGCGTCAGCAAAAGGCTCGGGCGTGTGCAAGATGAGACAGCAGGCACCCTGCTGAAGTATCACTACCCAACCACGTGGAACCATTTCTTACCGGATCACTCCATCGTCTTCCGCGTGACACCGCTGACGCCCACCACGACGGAGGTCACCACGAAATGGTTAGTCCATAAGGATGCCGTCGAAGGGGTGGACTACGATCTGGATCGGTTGACGGAGGTCTGGATCATGACAAATGACGAAGATCGCCGCGTGGTCGAGGACAACCAGAAAGGCATCAATTCGCCTGCCTATGAACCCGGACCATACTCTCCGGTCCATGAAGCCGGTGTGATGGGGTTTGTCGATTGGTATTGTGACACGATGGCCAAGAGGTTGGAGCCCGTCATGTTGGTGGCTGAATAGTGTGCGCCGGTTGGAGGTCACCGAACTATTTATAAGTTTCGCATTGATCAGATTCATTTGCGATGCAGCCCTTAGAAGGTAGGGGCTTGATACCGACCTAAGGGCGTCCAGTTAGAGGACACGACAGCAATCGCCTAGGCCATTAAAATCTAGCAACTTTGGATCGCCTTCACGTGGCGGCCCAAACCTAGCGTTCATGCAAGGTCGCCCGCGCCACCATGCTGCCCGTCCTTTTTGCCATTCGCGACCGTGGTAAGGTCGATCAACTTACACATTCATAATCAGCAGACAAAGCAGCAGTTGGCTCTCTCCCATCGAATATCATCTCCCAAAATTGAAGTGGACTCTGAACAAGGATTTGGAACGGCGTTACGTAGCTTGCTTACTCGCTGGCATTTTGAAACTTAAGCTAAACCTTGAAACCTAGTACCAGTCGTGCAAGCTCATGCTAACAACAGGGCAGGTCGCGTCATGCGTTTTAGACGAAAGCATTAGAACATGATGATGCATGTTACCCTTGGCAGCAATGACCTTGAGAAATCCGCAAGATTTTATGATGCTGTTATGCCGATCCTCAACCACACCCGCGCACCCATCGGCCTGGATGATTTCGTCGCTTATGTGCCGAACCAAGGCGTGAGCGGCACAGAAGCCACTGGCCAGGTCGACGCAACCGGGCTTATTGCCCCGTTTCTGTGCGTATGCCGACCTTACGACGATCAGCCGGCGAGTTTTGGCAACGGCTTTCACGTGGCTTGGGTGGCGATGAACAAGGCGTCGGTGAAGGCCTTTCATGCCGCAGCGCTTGCCAACGGGGGCACAGATGAGGGCGCGCCTGGTTATCGTGCTCACTATAGCTCTGATTACTTCGACGCTTATGTTCGTGATCCTGACGGGAACAAACTGCAAGCTGTTTTTTATGAGAACAACCGGACTGCTGGACCGGGTGGCACAGTCCTTTCTCATGTGACCCTTCCATTTGACGACTTGGAGGCAGGCTTAGCTTTTTATCGTCCGGTTTTTGCTAGCTTGGGTATCGACCGACACAAAGCCAGCAAAACCGCTGGAGAAGACTACGCCTTTTCAAAAGGCGGTATGGACCTGCCGGTTGCTTACATCCAACGGCCCTTCGACGGAAAACCGTCTGCCTATGGAAATGGTCAGCATGTCTCGTTCTTCGCGGAAACAAGTGCGCAAGTCGACAAGTTCTTTAACACTGCGCTCAAACTTGGGGCCCTTGACGACGGACCACCTGGCAATCGCCCTGCCTATACGCAACCTTACTACGCAGCCTATGTCCGCGACCCTTCTGGTACGAAGATCCAAGCTGTGTGCAAGACGGGAAAGTAGGCGCTACAAAACAATCAAAGACAGCCCCTTTCTGCCATTTGCTAAAATCGAACGCGCTGCAATGCAATTTGCGCAATCTGATCTTGGGGGGTAGTTCATAAAAACGGGAGTTTGGGCTCCAAGCATAACGTCCGTAGCTTTTGGCATAGCAGTATTCTTTTATCTAAAGCAGACGCAAAATGACCTCTACAACACTTGTGTTTCAAGCTGCAAAGGACTTGGGCCCACAATTGCTTCGGACGTCACATGACGGTGCATTGCGTGCCAGGTGTTGTAGAGCGTCACGTCTTTTTGGCGGCTTCTACGCGAAAACTTGACTGACAAATTCTAGGTCAGACGTCTTACTATTTCTGCTATGTGAGCTGGTCCAACCTCACAACAGCCACCGATAAGCGTTGCTCCCATATTTGCCCATTTTTCAGCAAAATCAGCGTAGAGCTCAGGCGTCATGTCAGGTCTTGCTTCCAGCTCTTTCACAGTCGCGCCCACTTGTACAAAGCTGCTGGTGATTTCCGTGAACCCATTGGCATACCCTCCGAAAGGTTTTTCCGTCACTTTGATGATATCCATAGCCTCCGTCAAAGCTTCGGGCGTCGAGCAATTGATCAAAAGCGCGTCGGCCCGGTCTGCGTAGTCGAGCAGCCTCTCAACGGGTTCACCTGAACGCAGAATGGTGCCGTCATAGTCATTCACAGATACGCTGACCCAGATCGGTTTGCCATGCCCTGTTGCACCGCCGAGAGCAGCTTCAACCTGGGCTGTGGACGATGCGGTTTCGATTACGAACAGGTCAACATATTCGGCTTGAATACGGCATACCTCATCAAAAAGCTCGACCGCATTCTCGGGGAGAGGATCCATTCTGTAAGATCCAATCAACGGCCCGAGGGACCCTGCCACTTGACCACCCCCGGCGGCATCACGCGCGTCACACGCGATCTGACAGGCTGTGCGGTGCAGGGTTTCAAATTCATCATCAAGTCCCGCTGTCACAAGCCGGTCATGGTGGATAGAATACGAGTTTGTGGTCGCGACGGTTGCGCCTGCGGCGAAGAAATCGTCATGGACAGACCGTACCAGCTCAGGATGTTCTAGCATCACTTGTGTAGCCCAAAGAGGCGTTGGTTCACTGCCGTTTCTAGCAATAAGCTCTTGCCCCATGCCGCCGTCTAGAATTGTGATCATGTCTGTGCTCCTGGATTGAAGGACGCCTTAAATGACGCGTCCTAAATGTTTGTTTGCATGTACATTTAGGTTGCTGGGATATCCTCGGCGGGCAAAGCTTCGAGAAACTGGATCGCTTGCCCGATATTTGGCGTAACCAGATTTCCATCCCACATCACAGTTCTGCCGCGCACAACAGTGCCTACGGGCCAGCCGGTCACTGTCACGCCGTCGTATGGCGTCCAGCCCGCGCGCGAGGCGATCCAATCGTCCTTGATGGTCTCACGGCGCTTGAGATCGACGATTGTCAGATCCGCATCGTAGCCCACAGCAATCCTGCCCTTACGCGCCATTCCGAAAAGGCGATTTGGCCCTGCGCTTGTCATGTCAACAAAGCGTTCAAGGCTGAGTTTGCCCGCATTCACATGGTTAAGCATCGTCGGGACGAGGGTTTGAACGCCGGTCATGCCAGAATGGCTGTTAGGGTAGGCGTGGTCTTTTTCCTCACGCGTATGCGGAGCGTGATCAGAACCCAAAATATCGGCAACACCGTTTGCCACACCGGCCCAGATACGCGCGCGATGATCTTTGTCCCGCACAGGTGGGTTCATCTGGGCATAAGTCCCGAGACGGTCATAAGCCGTTTCGTCGAGTGTGAGATGGTGGGGCGTCACCTCGACACTAGCAACGTCTTTGTGGTCCGCTAAATACGCTATCTCTTCACCCGTCGAAATGTGCAGAACATGAATGCGCTTGCTGGTTTTGCGGGCCAGCCTGACGAGGCGTTTGGTGCAGTTGAGAGCCACCTCAGGTGAGCGCCAAACGGGATGGCTTGACGGATCGCCGCCCACGCGAAGGTGCTTGCGGTCTTCGAGCATGTATTCATCTTCGCTGTGAAAAGCGGCCCGGCGGCTGATGGCGGTTAGGATGGCTTCGACGCCAGCATCGTCTTGGACAAGCAGGGACCCGGTAGAAGACCCCATGAACACTTTAACACCCGCACAACCGGGGAGCCTTTCCAAGTCAGGCAGATCAACGACGTTTTCATGCGTGCCGCCCACGTAAAACGCAAAGTCGCAATGCATTCGGTTCGTTGCGGCAGTGATTTTGGCATCAAACGCGTCTCGGCTTGTTGTCAGAGGATTGGTGTTAGGCATTTCAAACACACCTGTGACCCCACCCATAACAGCACTGAGAGACCCGGTCTCTAGGTCTTCCTTATGTGTCAGCCCTGGTTCGCGAAAATGAACTTGGGTGTCGATGACGCCGGGCAAAATATGCAAACCGACACAGTCAATCACATCATCGGCTGACGCACCGCTCAAATCGCCAAATGCTGCAAAACGACCATCGTTTACACCAATATCAGCCTGAGCCGATCCGTCTTGATTGACGACAATGCCGCCCCTGAAGATCACGTCATACTTCGTCATTTATCACAGGTGCCTTCCATTTCTGAACCACACGTAATGCAGAAGGCACGCTTTTCGATAATGTGGCGTTGCGGCGCCAAACCTGTCTCTTCAACGAAGCATGAGAGGTATACGAGACCCTTTAGGGCCGGGCGCTCTTCCACCTTTAGGTATTCATCGCAAATGGATAGCACGGAAGAACGTTCATGACCCTCCTCGCATTTACAAGCGATGTAGGCCTCTAAAGACTCCATGCGATGAACGCGGCTTTTTTGCCTCAGGGTGGTGAACGCATTGTAGACTATTGCTGGCGCTATCTTTGGGTATGCAGATCTTAACTCTTCGAGCCTGTCATATAGCGGCATCGCATGGACTGCGTCGCGACGCGCGGCTAAAGCCTCAGCGTGCATGTAGTCCCCGCGATTGGTCATTTGCACTGGCCCTTCGCAACGTTTCGATCGGCAACGGGCGGGACCGGGTCATAACCGGATCCACCCCATGGATTGCAACGGGCTATACGGACGATCGTTAGCCATAAGCCACGAAGTGGACCGTGGGTCTCAAGCGCTTCGATGGCGTAGACTGAGCAGCTCGGTTGAAAGCGGCAGGAGTGTCCGATCCACGGCGATAGTAATACGCGATACGCACGGATCGGTAAGATCAGGAGCCAGGTAAAAAACGCCCTCATGTGCGAACCTGCCAGTGGCTTTCATTGTCTGAGGCTTCTACTTCGACCTCTTTCCCAAAAAAAATATTGCGCAGTTCTTCCGCTCCTGCCCAACAACGACTTGCACGCGCTTTTCCACGCTTTTTCCCGAGTGCCTCAATACGCGTACGAACCCAAAACGGCCCTTGGATTCGTTGTGTAATTTGGTGCTCAGTAAGTGATCTGGCAATGATTTTTCCGTTCGCGTCGCTGATGTTTCGCGTGTTGGTGAGTTTTGGCACCTGCTTGCACCGAACACGCGATGGTATGTCATAAACCACCGCTGGTCGCGCATCGCCGATATGCGCAAAAGAGCAAAGTTTGGGGCCACATACATGCATGCGCACGTGCTCCGGGTCGTTTGAAACACATGGCTCGACGTTATGGCCCATGGAATTGAAAAGATGAAGCATGGATTAGAACGGCATTTCGGCGGGCTCCGCAACCACGTCTTCTTTTGCTGTTTCCACGTCTTTGGGCTGCATCCTCAACATATCCAGGCTTGTTTGAAGATCTTCTTTGCTCATGTTACGCGCAATCAGGACAACGCGGCTGTTCGTGTCGGTGCTCTTCGAAGATTTCAAGAGAACGGGCGAATCGAAAATGTGTTGAACGCCATGAAACACAAAAGGTTGTTCCATGCCTTCCACATGCACAATGCCTTTCATCCGAAGGATATCAGGACCCTTTAGAGCGATCAGCATATCGAGCCAGAAATCGAATACGTTGGCGGGAATTGGCTCCCACAGTTCAATCGACCCCGAGACGATTTTGCCGTGCTTGTGGTGATTATGGGTGCCTAAGTGAGCGGATGAGCTTTTTCCAAGCCACTGCGTAATCTCTTCCGAAGAAGCGTCTTCGCGCAAAGCGGATAGGCCAAACAAACGACTAATTGGGACATATCCGTGATCTGAGTAAATACGGGGTGCTGAAGCATTTATGCTATCAATGCGATTTTCAAATCGGGAAACATCCTCTTCCGAGACAAGATCAGTTTTTGTGATGATGATCAGATCCGCCATCGCGATCTGGCTTACAGATTCTGTATGTTCGCCAAGCGTATCAAGGCCAGTCGCCGCATCTGCGACCGTAATTACTCCGTCCAATCGGTAGTAGGGCGCGATGAGATCATCAACGACTAAAGTGTGCATGATAGGCCCGGGTTCAGCTATACCAGTTGTTTCAATCACCACGCGATCAAATGAAAGTTCGCCACGTTTGAGCCGTGCCATCAAAGATCCCAATGTCTTTGCGATATCACCTCGGAAAGTGCAACACAGACATCCAGACTGCATAAGAATGATTTCTTCCGTCGTTTCTTCGATCAAGTCATGATCGAGGCCCACATCACCAAACTCATTCATGATAACAGCGATGCGTCCTGAATTCGGATCTTGAATGAGCTTGTTGAGGAGCGTTGTTTTTCCTGCGCCCAAAAAGCCGGTCAATAACGTAACTGGTATGCGATCATTCTCGATATCCATGTCTGCTCAGAGCCTCTTTACATTCATGCTGCGGTGCGCGAAGAACCGTATGTTATAAAGTAACATACAGCCAGGCCGAGACAATGAGCAAAGTTGAATTTCAACCTCGAAAATCTATTGAGCAAGTCGAAGAAGGCACGGATTTTGCTCCAAAGTTTGATGCCGATGGGCTTTTGCCATGTGTCACAACCGACGCCAGCTCTGGCGAGGTTCTGATGCTGGGTTGGATGAACGCGGAGGCTTTGCGGCTAACAATTGAATCGGGTGAGGCACACTACTTCAGCCGTTCGCGCAAGGTTCTTTGGCACAAAGGTGCAACGTCGGGTCTTGTTCAACACGTCGTAGAAGCGCGGATCGACGATGATCAAGACGCAATATGGCTGCGCGTGGAAGTTTCGGGGTCTGGAGCGTCATGTCATGTTGGGTATCGGTCCTGCTTCTATCGCTCGGTGCCAACGTCCGATGACGCGGGCGGGTCACTTAAATTTGTGGAAGACAGCAAAATCTTCGATCCGGTCGAGGTTTACGGTGATGCACCAAACCCAACACAGCTCTGACGTTGAGTTTATGCAGCGTGCTCTGCGCTTGGCTCAAAGTGTCCGGGGCCATGTTTGGCCAAACCCCCCGGTCGGATGCGTTATCGTCAAAGACAATTCAATCATAGCTGAGGCGGCCACACACCCAGGCGGTCGTCCTCACGCAGAACGCAAGGCATTGGATATAGCTGGTGACGCTGCTCACGGCTCTACACTCTATGTGACGCTCGAACCTTGCTGCCATTGGGGTAAAACGCCACCTTGCGCAGATGGTATCATCGAAGCGGGTGTTGCGCGTGTCGTGTGTTCGATCCAGGACCCTGACCCACGCGTGAATGGTGGTGGTTTTGCAAAGCTCAAAAACGCTGGTCTGGAGCTCTCCGTCGGGGCAGGCAAAGATCAAGCTGAGGCACTTTTGTCAGGATTTTTTAACCGCATACGCTTAGGCGTGCCCGAACTTGTCGCCTACAACTGTCTGCCACAAGATATCCCCGACGGCGTTGATGCTGTTTTGAGTTATTCTCAAGATGGTTGGACACTGGTGTCACGGACTTCCAAATTTGCTCAACTCCCAAAATCAGCTGATTCAGTGATGCGATGGATGGGACAGCTCGGTTTGACAACAGTAGCGCTAAGCAAAGATGATCCGTTGTGGCGGCAAGATGTCGTATCACAGCGGCATACTTCGTATCTGAAAGGATCTGCATCAGACACGTCAGCTCTGGGAATCGAGATTTAGCAATAAAGGCGTCCGGTCGCAGCAAAACGTATGCCATTTGGTATGCACAGAGCTTGAAGTGACTTTTATGAGGGAGCTTCGGTCTTGGTGGTCACGGCCTAGTTTCAGTGCGCGAGACCATATGCACCGACCCAGAGTGCGATGGTCCTGCGACAGTGTTCAGAGCGGTAACCATGGCATTTCAGGAAATCCAAGCAGCTAACCGCAGGCAACCTTCTGAAACGCCCGCTGGTGATGTAGCAGACGTCGTCTAGATCTCCGCGGCATGTAGTGCCCAACTTCAGATCAACATTCCGTCCCAGAGCCGATCTTGGACATAGTCTGCAATTTCCGCGTGGCAGCCCGCTTTGCCGACATTCGCCTCGAATTTGAGCTTTAAGGTCGTTCTAGTTCGTTAGTTTGTGGACTTATCGACACTCGATGTGTTTGCGCCAATTGCTGCTCAGCTGTCTGTAAAAACTACCTTGATTATGCGCAGTATGAATTTGGAAGAGCCTTTCTCAATAGAAGCAGTATTTTTAGCATTTGTTTTCTCTGTGGGCAGCACGCTTAAGGCGCGCGTGAGTTTACTTTAAAGAGCCGCCAACCATATATTTCGCTGGTTTCGCTCTGATCCGGACCGAGTAATCGTCTGGAGGAACGGTTTTGAACTTAGATTTGACATGAATCGGTGCAAGTCATCGACGACGTGAGCGACGTTGGAAAACATGCCAGCCCGCTAAGCTGTAGGCAAACCGGAAAGTGTTGAGCAAAGAGCAGATGATTACAGTCAAGAACTTCAGCAAACAGTACAAAGGCTTCACGGCCGTAAAGAATCTCAGCTTTTCGGTAGAACCGGGCCAGATCCTTGGATTGCTAGGTCCGAATGGGGCAGGCAAAACAACCACGTTACGTACATTGTGCGGAATTATCCCACCCAGCTCGGGTAGCCTGTTAGTTGCTGGCCATGACGTTGTGCAGGCACCCATCGCAGCTAAAAAGAACCTCGGCTATATTCCTGATGATCCAAGGCTCTTTGACACCTTGACGGTCTGGGAACATCTGGCGTTCACGGCTGCTGCTTACAGGCTCGCACATTTCGAAGAGGATGCCGAAGCGCTCCTTGCGTCATTCGAGCTCACACACAAACGCAATACGCTCGTCCATAACTTGTCACGTGGTATGCGCCAAAAGGTGGCGATTGCTTGTGCCTTTTTGCACGATCCAAAAGTGATCTTGTTCGACGAACCCCTCACGGGGCTAGATCCTCAAGGTATCAGAGGAATTCAACAAGCAATCCGCGAACGAGCGCAGGCCGGCGCGGCTATTATCATCAGCTCGCATCTTTTGAGCCTGTTTGAGAATTTGTGTACGCACATTATGGTGCTGAATCTTGGCGAGTGCCGCCGATTTGGCACGATGGAAGACTTGCTGAAGGAGGTTGGCCATACGGACAGTACGTCAGCCCTAGAAGAAGTGTATTTCTCAATCACGCAAGCTCCAGACCAGACCTCAGAGACGACGGCGGTCTAAAAATGGATCCTGCACTTCGCCAACTTCTCATCCTGCGACTGCGTGGCGGTCTGCGCCAGCGATTTCACCAATTGGCAAGCTTGCGCGGCTTGCTCTTCTCCCTTGCTTTCGCGGGGATCGTTTGGTTCCTGATCGTGTCGAACAGTTCCACGGGTTCGAGCGTTCTGGGGCCCGCGGCTCTGGACAGGCAAGCATTTAGCGAGCAGATCATCACATTCATGCCGCTCAGCATGCTCGGGCTGTCGCTACTCACCGTATTGATGGCGTCCGGTCCTACGTTTCATTTTTCACCAAATGAGATCAATTTTCTTTTTACTGGGCCGTTCCGTCGACGGGATCTGATCGTCTATAAATTCGGCGCCTATGTCGCAGGCGTCGCATTGACGAGTGCGTTCATTACGCTCATTGCGCCGCCGCAAACCGGTTCGGCCCTGTCTGTCTTTATCGCCTCGCTCCTGACGCTTGTGTTTGTGCAGTTAAACAGTGCCGTCATCGGTATGAGTGGTCATGTGCTTGAGGGCACGAGCTTCGCGAAGATACGGTGGCCGGTGACTGCATTGTTTTGCACGCTTGCAGCGTTGACCGTGCTCTACGCATGGGGCACGTCCGACCGTGGCATTTTCGATCTTATGTCCGAGTTTCGGCACTCGTGGATCGGCACCATAATCTTGCTCCCCTACATTGTGTTTGCGGAACTTTTTGTGGCGCCATCGGTTTCAGATCTTGCCCTTTGGGCTCTGGTCGCTGTCATCATCAACGCCGCGCTATTGTACGCTGCCATCTTGCTAGACGCGCGCACGACCGACCGCTCCTTGGCGGAGAACGCCCGGCTTAGCAGCCGATGGGAGCGCATAAAACAAGGTGGGTCTTTCTTTGCTACACAACGGACCGAGGTGCGATCGATCCGCCGTGCGCCAAGTGTAGGTGGCCTAGGGCCCGTTGCGTGGCGGCAGGTCCTCAACGCATCGCGGAATTCGTTCAAACTTATCATCATATTTGTCGGTCTCGCAGCCTGTATCGCGCCAATTTCGTTGGCGTTAGGAGCGCCCGTCACGCAAGCAGAGACTATGATGATTATTTATGTCTTCATCGCATTCATCCTCCCTCGTAATCTGATCTGCGACTTTCGCGGTGACCTGAGCCGGATGGAAATCTACAAGACATTGCCCATCGCACCATGGCGCATTTGCGCGGGCCAACTCGTGGTACAGGTTGTTCTTGCCTATGTCATCGCCGTCACAATCATAGCAAGCGCCCTTATCTTCGAGGATAGTGTAACGATACCAGTTGCACTAATACTGGCAGCTTTTGCGCTTCCGCTGACGTTGCTTATCTATGCGGTCGAGAACACGGTACATCTTCTGTTTCCGATAAAGCTTGTTGCGATGGGACGGGCTGACTTCGAATTTCTTGGTCGCTCGATTGTTGAGTTTATCGCGAAAACGCTGTTCGTTTTTGCGGCTATCGCGGCGTCGGGTGCCGTGGGGTTGGTCACATTCAAAATGACAGGAACCACATTGGTTCTGTCTGGATCGGCCAGCTGGCTATCATTGACGTTATTTGGACTTCTGACGTTTGTAGCAATGCAATATGCTTTTCGGCGCTTCGCGGTCGCAGAAACCATCGAACAAGGCACCGAATGAGGAACTCGAGCTGAAACGACAAGGCGGAATACTGTGGTCATTCGCATGGGGGTATCGGCTTGAAATCTGGAAACATGGCCCAGAGACATTAAAGAAACTCAGTCGAGAATTGCCGCCAACTTTAGTTCCGTTCATCTCTAACACCGGATTGGTGATCGCAGCCAAAATGAGCAACGCTAATGCCTCATCAGTTTCATGCAGCGTAGGTTTTTGCATCTTGGGATCTATACCAACTTAAATCTCTGGTCTGTGCAATTCTCATGCTTCACGCCGCATAGGAATTGATGCCATCCACCATAGATCACAGGATCAGGCATTTCGATTTTCCGCATGGATTGCCGCAACAGCGCTTGACGATGTCTTTGGCTGGGCCTAAACAGCACGGCACGTCAGCAGCACTATCGGCTGACTTAAGTGCGCGGTTGTAGCTCAGTTGGTTAGAGTACCGGCCTGTCACGCCGGGGGTCGCGGGTTCGAGTCCCGTCAACCGCGCCACTTAACACGAAATTGCGATCTAGATTACGCGCAGATGGCTTGCAAAATAAAACGCGCCCTCGAAAGGGCGCGCTGTACTTGTTACCAAAGGCAACTTCAGGCGATGTCGATCAGATCAAAGAACGGCCGATCTTCATCCGTAGCAGTTCCGTCAA
Organism: Pseudomonadota bacterium; assembly: GCA_038531775.1. Classification (GTDB taxonomy): domain Bacteria; phylum Pseudomonadota; class Alphaproteobacteria; order Rhodobacterales; family Rhodobacteraceae; genus Roseovarius. The sequence continues at coordinate 136,562 of JBCBBI010000005.1, forward strand.
AAAAGCTCTGCGCCAGATCGAATGCCGCTGTACCCACATCCTTGCCGAGCTGGCGCCCATTAAGGTCGCCCTCGTTGAAGTGGATCCCGCCATAGAGCCTTGAGATACCGGCCTCATCGGCGGCTTCGGTGAAGGTATCCCATTCCAGTGTTGTCTCAACCTCTGGCACACCGTCTTCGAAGATTAGCGTATCGGGCTCAAATGTGACCGAGCCGCCAAACTCATCGGATTCTGTGAAGAGTTTCAACACGGTCGCGCCTGAGGCGGAAAAGGCCGAGTGACCTGATGTGTATTCCGCAAATGGGGGAGATGGGTTTCCGTTGGGCAGCTGGAAGGTAATGAAGTTCTCGGCCAGGATGGTTTGCGTTCCGCGTCCTGTGCCGTCTTCATTGAACCCTCCAAAGGCCTCGATGACAAAGCCTGTCTCACCGGTGTTTTCGTCCACACCTTCTTCGCCGATCAGACCTAGCTCACCTAGATCACGGATCGCACGGACCGGGCGGACATAGTCGAATTCGACCTTGGCCTGCCATGTGGCGATGCCCGCATCATTTACCGCGTTGCCCATGACAAAGAAGAGCTTTGCGTCATCATCGATGGAATTCCCGTCGCGTGCCGAGACAAATTGCGCAAAAGCCATCGACGTGCCGGGAGGGAAGGCCGTACCACCGCCATCTTCCCAAAACTCGGCGATAATCTTTTGCTCATCGGTCAAGTTGGCGCTAATTTGGACAACTTCCTCAGCCTGAGTGATGAAGCCTTCGTTGATCACCTCGCCGATCAAGGCTTTGCTTACGGCGATCGTATCCCCGGCCATGAAGTCCGTGCCACCAATCGTAGCGTCACTGCCAAGTGTGATGGTCTTGTCTGCAAAGTTGAGCGTCGCATCAGCGAAAGCATCGGTAAAGAACGGCTGCGGCGCCGGGGGCAGGGTGCCCGAGAAATCAGTGCTGCCATCAGGATTGCTTGGCAGGCCAAAGCCCTCGACTTCCAACCATTGTGGCGTAAGGAAAGACTGCTCAGCGGGCGTTGCATCCTCTGGATCAATCGGCACGTTTTCCGGCGTCCAACGCGTGATGTCGTTGATCTCGGTCGGATCAGGGTTGAACGGGGTGTAACCGGTGGTGTCAGTATATCCGTTCTCTTGGTTGGACCCGTCATTGGCGCGCAGGGCCAAAAGATCCTCTGCGGCGTCGATGCCGATCTGTGCGGCTTCGCTGCCATCATCGCTAAGCGAGAAGCCATAGCGATCTTGCATGACGCTGACATAGAGATCTTCCATATCTGGGAAGAGATCGCGCAAAACGGTGATCGCGGCAAAACTCATGGCTTTTTCTTTATCCGCATCAGAGCCTGTCGTTTCCACATTGTCGCCTTCGGCATCCAAAGAGACGTAGGTTGCCGTGGAATCATATGCAGACCACGCGTCATACATGGCTGTATGCATCATCGAATAGGCGCGTGCGGCGATTGTTGGCCCTACCGGCGTGCCGGTTTCGATCACGGCCTGCTGCACAACTCTGTCCCAAACAACGCTGACAGTTGGGTCGGTGTTGTTGACGGTAACCACCTGTGTGCCGCCGCCCACCTGAATAAAGGGCGTTGCATCTTCACCAAAGGCATCGCGCAGCTCTTTGATTGAGAAACTGCGATCGGAGAAGGTGATCTTCTCAAAATCAGTGGCCTTCATCTCTTCGCCGGTAAAGCGATCGATGAAAGTGATGTCATCGCCATCGAACTCAACATCCAGATTGCCCGCCTCAAAATCAAAGACCAGCTCATCGCGGCCTCTGCCACCGTCGGCATGGTCCACAAGTTCGCTGAGTGTCAGCGTGTCGCTGCCCCGGCCCAGATCAACGTGACCAGCACCACCATTGAGTGTCACATCATCTGCACCGCGCCCAGCATCGACAGAAAACACAAATTCATCCGCGAAAAGATCATCGGCGCCACGGCCAAGATCAATATGACCGCCGCCGTCATTCAGCGTGACATCGTCGTCGCCGCGTCCAGCGTCCAGCTTCAGCACAAAGTCATTGGCGGTCAGGGCATCGTCGCCCTTGCCGAGATCCACCTTCCCGGTAAAGCCATTGAGCGTTACCTCATCGTCGCCTCGTCCGGCATCAAGCCCGAGCACCGGACCGTTTGCGATCAGGATGTCGTCGCCTTTGCCAAGGTCCACTTTGAATGCAAACTTTTTGAGTGTTACGAAATCGTCGCCCGCTTTTGCATCAAGAAAGCGAACGGGATCTGTTATCATGAGGTCATTATCGCGCCGCGTGCCGTAGACATCGTATTTCGAAAAAAACGACAGAAGCCCAAATGGTGAAAAGTAATTACCCAAGCCAAAAGAAGGCAGTGAATACCGCATTTAAATTCTCCTAATTGTTAAAAAGCTGAATGGCCCCTGCAGAAAATTTCAGAGCCACCCGGCTACCCTTCGTGGATGCAGTAGATAACAAAAAAGTGATTTAAGCTATCCTAATTGTGATTTTTTTCAAAAAAGGCTCCTGCTTTCGCGCTTAAGTGCAAATTGCGATCAATGCGCAGTGCTTAGCGTTGTAGCATAAACAATTGCAGAGCCGAAATTGTATCCGAGGCGTTTGTATCGATGAAGAAATGGCCGCCAGAAATAGGGAGCGAAGTCATATTGGTGCATTTTGCGTCCCAGGTTTTTTCCAAGTCGTAATGGCGACCCATAATCCCATCGGCACCGTAAAGTATCAGGGCTGGGCAGGTGATCTTCTCTTCTAAATCCGCAGCATCGTCCTCAAAATCGCATGCAAGTGCTGCACGGTAATCGTTGCACATGCCGCGTATCGTATCGGGATCACGCCAAGCTTTTCGATAAGCCTCCAATTGGTCTGCGTCAAAATCTTCCAACCGTGCCGAACCCCACCCAAGAAGACATGACTCAAAATAGTGATCAGGGTCTGCGCCGATCATCCGTTCTGGGAATGGTTGTGGTTGGGCAAGGAAGAACCAGTGGTAATAGGCTTCGGCAATGTCTTTATGCAATTCAATAAGAAGCGTATGCGTAGGGACAATATCCATCAGACAAACACGTCTCACCCGTTCGGGGGCGTCAAGACACAGCCGGTGCGCCACGCGACCGCCGCGGTCATGACCTGCAACAGCAAAGCGTTCAAAGCCCAGATGGTCCATCAAATCGGTTTGATCCTGCGCCATGGCGCGAAAGGAATAGGCCGAGACATTATTTGGTTTGCCGCTTTCGCCATATCCGCGCAGGTCAGGGCAGATCACCGTATGTGTTTTGGCCATTTCCGGTGCGATTTCTGCCCAAAGAGCGCGGGTTTGAGGAAAGCCATGCAGCAGCAGAAGCGGTGGTCCTTCTCCACCGATTGACCAGCCAATCTCAATCCCGTTGAACGTAGCGCTGTCCGATGTGAACCCCGTTATGCTCATCTATTCATTAAGCTTGTGCAGGATGCGTGCCCAGCTCCGCATGCCTTTGTGAAAGCTCTCCACGTTATATTTCTCGTTCGGGCTATGGATCGCATCGTCTTCCTGCGCAAAGCCTACAAGCATCGACTCCATTCCAAGGATCTCTTTGAAGTATCCGGCAATGGGAATTGAGCCGCCCATGCCCGCAAATACCGCCTCGCGGTTCCATTCATCTGAAAGGGCCGCGCGCGCAAGTTCGAATTCAGGGCGGGTGGTGTCCATGACCGAAGCCGGAGCTCCTTCCAGGTCATTGTCCCAACTAACGCTTGCGTCGGGCGAAAGTTGCGCTTCGACATGTGCGCGCACTTGATTGCGAACGTGGGTTGGGTCCATGTCTCCGACAAGACGGCAGGTGATTTTGCAATGCGCCTCAGCAGGGATCACGGTTTTACTGCCTGCGCCCTGATATCCTCCCCAAAGTCCGTTGACCTCCAGAGTTGGACGCGCCCATTGTTGTACCAAAGCAGAGTATCCTGCTTCGCCGTGGGCTTGGCTCATACCGACATCGCTAAGGTAAGTGGCCTCGTCAAAACCGCAGCTTTCCCATTGCCGCAGCAGGTCCGCGGGCACGTCTTCTACGCCGTCGTAAAACCCGTCAACGGCAACGCGACCGGTGGAATCATGAAAGCTTGCGATAATTTTTGAGACTTCGCGCAACGGATTGAGCGCCGGGCCACCATAATGACCAGAATGCAGATCGATTTTTGGTCCGTGGATTGTGAATTCATCCTTGACCATTCCCCGCAGTTGCGAGGCGATCGACGGCACACCGGAAGCGACCATGGTTGTGTCACAGATGAGTGCGATATCCGCTGTGAGCTCTTTTGCGTTTTCGGTCATGAAGGGGACAAGCGATGGCGAGCCGGATTCTTCTTCCCCCTCAAACAGAAACGTGATGCGACATGGTAGCGCGCCCTCGACATGCGCATAGGCGCGGCAAGCTTCTACAAAGGTCATCAACTGGCCTTTGTCATCGGAGGATCCGCGCCCTCGGATCACCCGGCCTTTGTCCGTGTCCTGGATTTCCGGCGCAAACGGATCGCTGTGCCAAAGCTCAAGCGGATCAACCGGTTGCACATCGTAATGACCGTAGAAAAGCAAATGCGGGCCGTGAGTTGCGTCTTGATTGATATGGCCGACGACCATTGGGTGGCCGGGCGTCATTCGTTTTTCAGACTTAATTCCAATGCTTTGCAGGTCGGACACCAACCAGTCTGCTGCGTTTTCTGTTTGTGCGTCGAACGCCGGGTCGGTCGAAATTGATGGTATGCGCAAAAACCCCATTAATCGCCCGAGGGCGTTTGGGAGGTCATTGTCTATACGATCTAAAACAGCGTCGATGCGCATCTAAGTTCTCCGGTAGGCCATACTTGTGTGTACCCTAACAAGACGCTTTGGACTGTCTAGCCGCGTTTCTCTCTTAGATGCGGTGTTTTTGAATACGGACTAAGTAGGACTGCGCGACACTTTGTTAACTGTTGTCACGAATAGAAACGGATTTATATTCGTTCTAAAGTAGCGGTTGTCGGAATCGCCACTGGGCAGTTCCGCCAAGTAGCCAGGGAAGGTAATCCAGATGGATTATGCCGCCAAGCTTGAAAAAGCCATAGATCGTCTTCATGAGGAAGGCCGCTATCGGACGTTTATTGATATAGAACGTACCCAAGGCCATTATCCACACGCTATCTGGCGCAAGGCGGATGGTTCGGAGGCGCCGGTAACCGTTTGGTGTGGCAACGACTACCTTGGCATGGGTCAGCACCCTGTTGTTTTGCAAGCAATGCACGAAGCAATTGACGCGACCGGTGCCGGTTCTGGCGGAACGCGAAACATCTCTGGCACAACAGTCTACCACAAGCAACTTGAAGCGGAACTTGCCGATTTGCATGGGAAGGAAAGTGCGCTGCTCTTTACCTCTGCTTACATCGCAAATGACGCGTCGCTTTCAACACTCTCGAAGTTGTTCCCAGGCCTTATTATTTATTCGGACGAGCTGAACCACGCATCAATGATTGAGGGTGTGCGCCGCAATGGCGGTGAAAAGCGTATTTTCCGTCACAATGACTTGGCTCACCTAAGGGAATTGCTCGAAGCTGATGACGCAAGCGCGCCGAAGTTGATCGCGTTTGAATCTGTTTACTCAATGGATGGCGACTTTGCTCCGGTAACCGGCATTTGTGATCTCGCTGAAGAATTTAATGCGCTGACATATATAGATGAGGTGCATGCGGTAGGGATGTATGGCCCACGCGGAGCGGGTATCGCAGCTCGTGAAAGACAGGCTCACCGGATCGACATTGTCAACGGAACGCTCGCGAAAGCTTATGGTGTCGTCGGCGGATATATTGCGGCTTCCGAGAAGATGTGTGATGCGATCCGGTCTTACGCTCCAGGTTTCATTTTCACCACGTCCTTGCCCCCTGCTATCGCAGCAGGTGCTGCGGCGTCTGTGGCTTTCTTGAAGCACGACAATTCATTGCGTGAGCAACACCAGGTTCAGGCCAGCATTTTGAAAACTCGTTTCAAAGCGCTTGGGTTACCTTTGATCGATCATGGAAGCCATATTGTGCCCGTGATTGTGGGCAATCCGGTGCACACGAAATCCATCAGCGACATGCTTTTGGAACGGTATGGTATTTACGTTCAGCCAATTAACTTCCCTACAGTGCCGCGAGGCACTGAAAGGCTACGTTTTACGCCGTCACCAGTGCACGGTAAGCATGAAATAGACTGTCTGATACACGCTATGGATGATCTTTGGAGCCATTGCGAGTTGAATCGCGCAGAATTGTCGGCTTAGGGCCACAAAAAGTGCAATATTCCCAGTGTTATGTTAGGAAAACGTCACGACAATGATCGGCGGCGAATCGAGGTTGATGCGCCGCGCGGTCATTTAGGCGCTTAACGTTTTCAAAAGGGCAGAAGCTGATGATTGGCTTCCGATCCAAAACCCGCTCAGATGAGCATTCGCCAGAGCCACGCGGCTTTGACGACTTTGAATTGCGTCTCGGCGATGTCATGCGTGGCGAGCGCGCTACTATGGGCAAGTCACTTCTGGACGTTGAGCGCGAGTTGCGGATCAAAGCGGCCTACGTTGCGGCTATCGAGAATTGTGACCCTGAAGCCTTTGACACACCGGGTTTTATTCCAGGCTATGTACGTTCTTACGCTCGTTACCTGAAAATGGACCCCGATCAGGCCTTTGCTACCTTTTGTGAAGAAAGTGGCTTTGAAACCTTGCAGGCGATGTCCTCAAGCGCTTCTGGTGCGAGCAAAGGTGCGGTTGCTCCCGTAACTAGGAGCACACTCCGAGACGATCCACTCGCATCGCCGAAAATGCCATATCTTCCGCAACAAGAAGGCGTTCTGACCCAGGTTGAGCCAGCGGCTGTGGGATCAGTGATGGTTTTGCTTTTGTTGGTTGGCGGCCTGACATTCGGCGGATGGAGTGTTTTCAAGGAAATCCAACGGGTTCAATTCGCGCCAGTAGAGAACACTCCAGTGGTTTTGAGTGATCTGGACCCGCTTCAGGATGCGGTCACCGATCAGGGCGGAGCAGCAGACGCCGGTGACGAGACTGCCTGGGAAGCTGCAGCGCTTGATACGGAAACCCGTGAGGAGCGCTTGGACAGGCTGTTCACACCCGATGCTTTGGATGTACCGGTTGTGGTTGCGCGGGATGCGCCCATTTCAACGCTGGATCCTTCCAAGGTTGGCACGCTTGCTCCAACGCTGCCGCAGGCGGATAGATCAAGCGAAGAAAGCAAAGACGAGATCAGCAGTGGTAGCGTTTTAGCAACCGCGGACTTCATAGGCCCGGTTGTGCCGCAGACTGGCTTGCCAACGCCTGTGCTAGTCGAAAACACGCCACCAAGTGTCAAAATGATTGCGGTACGCGCCGCTTGGGTGCGGGTGCAAAGCCCAGACGGTAGCGTGATTTTTGAAGGCGTGATGAATGCTGGCGACACCTATGAAGTGCCTCAGACGGAAGAGGCTCCAAATGTGCGGATCGGCGAATCCGGGGCAATTTACTTCGCCGTCGGTCAGGCGCATTACGGTCCAGCAGGGCCACGTGGGCAGGTCACCTCGGGTTTGTCCCTGTCTTCAGAGATTTTACAGAATCGCTTCGTTATTGCTGATCCAGAGCAAGACAAGGATTTGCAACGTTATGTTGCGGCCTTGCAAGGTGATGAAACAGCTGACGAGTGATAGATTAGCTAGCGCCGTCTATCAATTGAAAGAATTGGATTTATTTGGATCTCATGTCGTTTGAGATTTGCTGCAACTGGTCCGCGTCGATGAAACCACGTACCATTTGCTCTCCAATAACAAAGGTGGGCGTGCCGCTAATTTTTAGCTTTTGCGCGAGCTGATGATTGGCTGCAATGACTGCTGTGACTTCATGGCTATCCATGTGCGCGATGATGTCATCGGTGGGCAAATCGAGGCTTCTGCCCAAACGTTTTAGGCTTCGCGAGTTCACTTCGCCATTCATGGCCAGCAGAGCATCATGCACGGATTTATATGCGGTATCACCTGCCAATTGCCGAGTAGCGATAGCAAAGCGGGAAGATATCAGTGACGCGTCGCCCAAGATCGGGAATTCTTTCACGATGATGCGAACGTTAGTGTCTGTGTTTAAAAAACTCTGCAGTTCCGGAGCTGCGCGTCGGCAATACCCACAGCGATAATCTACGAATTCAACCAGTGTTATATCGCCATCTAGGTTGCCACCTGACCAGGAATTCGCGTCATTGAACAGCGCGTCTTTGTTGGCGCGAACAAGATCTATATCTGCTTGGGCTTGGTCTTGCGCCTGACGCTCCTCCAGGAGGCCAATTGCCTCGATAATTATCTCAGGATTTTCTAGCAGATAGCGCCGCACTTCTTGTTGGAAGGCATCGCGCTCAATATCACTCATGGAATTCACATCAAGCGCAGATGCGGGAAGTGTCAACGCAAGCGCCGCGGTGGCAGTAAGGAGCCATTGGTGCGCAAAATTCTGTTTCATCCGATGATACTTTCTTAGCGCCGGTTTTTGGCCTGTTGCTTGCCTACAATTAACACATCTTGCGCACGACGCCAGCCTGCCGAGCCGTCAGGGAGCAGGGTAATCGCACGTTTGGCATGAATACGCGCGTCATCATAGCGATTGAACATCGCATGACGTTCCGCGGTCACGACTGAGGCCATGCCATTGTTGCCCAGTTTCGCATAGGCCAGAGCCATATCGCGAAGCACTCGCCCGTCTCGCCCATCTCTTGCGCGAGATTTTTCCAAAAGCTCAAGCGCCTCACGTGTTTTTCCTGTTGCCAGTAAAGCCCGGCCGTAAGAGCCAAGGATCAATGCATTGCGCGGTGCACCTTCAGCGGCTTTTGCATAGGCGTCGACCGCCGCGTCAAACCGGCGGCTTTCGAACAGGATTTGCCCGAAAAGCTCATAATAATATGGATCATTTGGACGCTCTGCGATGGCCCTTTGCATATACTCAATGGCTTTTCCCGCCTGGGATTGCCGGTGGTGTGCCACGGCCTGGCGCATGGCTTTGACATCGGCGTATCCGCTTTCGCCTGCGCGGGTGAGTGTCCATTTCGGCGCGCGTTGGAAAGCTGAAAGTTTGCTTTTCGCGCGCATGAACCAATACCGCGAATTTTCGTTGTGCGTGAACTTTCCGGCGTTGGCGTTTGCCGCTTGCTCGACCACGCGAAAGCGATCCCGGGAAAGCGGGTGCGTGCGCGCATAGACGTCTCGGCGCGATGTGCTTAGAAGCTCTTGGCCACGGAAGAGGTTCAAGACATCAAGCATTCCGATCGGATCGATACCAGCGCTGGTCATGTATCGCAAAGCGGTTTGATCGGCGGCGTTTTCCTCGGCTCTTGTATGGGCGAAAAAGCGCCTTGTGGCTGAGGTTTGAACGCCTGCGGCTAATGCGCCTGCAGCCTCTGGTGCGCCCGAAACCACGGCTGCTGCTGCGGCCAGGATTGAGCCTATTCCAGCGGCCGATCTTGCATTGCGAAAATTCACTGTTCGGCGTGCAAGATGTCCGTTTGCAATATGTGCTGCCTCGTGCGCTATGACCGCCTGAAGCATTTCTGGGGTTGTCATACGGTCTATCAGCCCAGAATTAATAAAGATGTGGCTTCGATCCACCACAAAAGCATTGAGGCGGCCGTCGTTGACAATCAAAATGTCGATTGAGCTTGGGCCAAGCCCGGAGATTTGCAGGATCGGCTCAGCAAGCTTGCCCAACGCATATTCGATGTCTGGATCACGCAGAAGCCCCTGAGCGCGGGCAGACAGGGCTGTAACCATGGAAATCAGCGCCACGCATATGGCGATCCGAACAAAATGCATTGACCTCAACCCGTATTCGAAGTGAAACCTTCGTGTGTGTAATTATGGAACCTGAGATGAAAAACTCAAGCCGGTCGAATGTTGATCCTTTCATCGTCATGGATGTGATGGAAGCGGCCCGAGAGGCGGAAGCCGCAGGCAGACACATCATCCATATGGAAGTGGGGCAGCCCGGCACGCCAGCACCATCAGGGGCACGCACGGCGCTCTCTGGGGCGATGGATCAGGATGCGCTCGGCTATACCGTGGCGCTTGGCTTGCCTGCTTTACGGGATCGGATCGCAAAGCTTTACGGTGAATGGTACGATATCGACCTGGCGCCAGAGCGCGTGGTTGTGACTTCGGGCTCATCAGGAGCATTCATCCTTGCGTTCACGGCTCTTTTTGACACAGGTGCTCGTGTTGGAATAGGTGCGCCGGGCTATCCCAGCTACCGCCAGATTTTGAGCGCCCTTGATTTGGCCCCTGTTGATATCGAAACGGCTGAGGAAAACCGCTATCAACCGGTTCCTTCTGATTTGAATGGGCTAAACCTTGATGGGCTTATGGTTGCCAGCCCTGCTAATCCGACAGGAACAATGCTTAACCGGGACGCGCTTGCGTTGTTGATCGATGCGACCCACGAACAGGGTGCAAGCTTTATCAGTGACGAGATTTATCACGGCATTGAATATGAGGCGAAAGCGGTCAGCGCGCTGGAGATCACTGATCAGGCGTATGTGATTAATTCATTTTCAAAATATTTTTCAATGACTGGTTGGCGGATCGGTTGGATGGTTGTGCCAGAGGCGCATGTGCGCGTGGTCGAGCGGTTGGCGCAAAACTTGTTCATCTGCCCACCTCATGCAAGTCAGGTCGCCGCACTCGCCGCCATCGATTGCGATGACGAGCTCCAGGGAAACGTCGATGTTTACCGTGAAAATCGTAGATTGATGCTAGATGGCTTGCACCATGCCGGGTTTGACCGGATCGCGCCTCCAGATGGTGCGTTTTACGTCTATGCTGACGTCTCTGATCTCACCAATGATAGCCGTGCCTTTGCCTCAGAGATTCTCCAAAAAGCAGGTGTGGCCGTGACCCCCGGGCTTGATTTTGACCCCTCAAGAGGTGGTGGTACGCTCAGATTTTCCTATGCACGCTCGACAGATGACATCAAAGAGGGGCTCAAGCGCCTAAAAGACTTCATGGATAGACGTAGCTGAGCTATTATCAAGACAGCAAGACCGATAACGGCGGATGAGCAGTATGATTAGAGTATTCGTAAGCGCAGTAATGTGCCTATGCGGTGTATTCTCCGCAAATAAACTCACTGCGCATGACTTTAGCGGGCTGGCGCTCAGCAACATGGAAAGCTCGCGCGTTATTGATAACGGCACTGGATTGCAGCTTGACCTTAGCCTCAGCCAAGGTGTGCCGTGGCGCGTTTTCACTTTGATAGAGCCGCCGCGTCTTGTGCTGGATTTTCGCGAGGTCGATTGGCAGGGGTTTGATCTTTCCGCCTTTGATGCTGCAGAGCGCGCTGTTGATGTGCGCGTCGGTGGGTTTCGTCCCGGATGGTCGCGCATGGTGGTCGAATTGGCAGGTCCTTTTGGACTTGCAAGTGCTGATATGGACGTTGACGTCACGGATGGAACGGCGGCGCTGAAAGTCAGATTGGCACCAAAATCTCAAGCGGACTTTGCTGCGGAGTCTGGCATGCCGAACGCTCCAGGCTGGGACGGTCATACAGAAACTCCAGTGGTTAATTTACCTCCAAAAGCAAATGACGATGATAGTTTCGTCGTGATCATTGATCCTGGCCATGGGGGTATCGATCCGGGGGCCGAGCAAGGCGGAGTGATGGAAAAAAACTTGATGCTGGCGTTTGCCAAAGAGCTCAAGGAGGTTCTGCTTCGCCGCGAAGATATGCAGGTGATCCTCACGCGTCAGGATGACAGCTTTGTCTCATTGGAACGGCGGGTGGCAATCGCACATCAGGCTGGCGCTGACCTTTTCCTGTCCCTGCATGCTGATGCCTTGAGCGAGGGTAAGGCAGAGGGAGCCACGGTTTACACTTTATCGGAACGCGCCTCCGACAAGGCGTCGGCAGCGATGGCGGAACGGCACAACCGTGCAGATTTGATGGCCGGGGTTGATCTGACGGGTACAGATGACGTGGTAGCAGATGTACTTATGGACTTGGCAAGGTTAGAGACAAAGCCACGCGCTATTCAGCTCCGAGACGCCATCCACCTTAGCCTGCAGAAAAACAAATTACCTCTAAATGCGCGGCCGTTGCGAGAAGCCGGATTTTCGGTTTTGAAGTCACCTGATATTCCGTCTGTTTTGCTGGAACTTGGCTTTCTATCCTCCGAGAAAGACCGCAAAAATATCTCTGACCCGAAATGGCGGGCAGAGATGGCAAAGGCGGTTGGGGAAGCAATTTCCGCTTGGCGTCTTACGGACGCTGCGGTGTCTGATCTGGTCCGGCAATGATATGCGCAGTGTTGCGAAATATGATGATGTGTTTTGACCGCAGCAAAGGTGTTGCTTATATGATGATCAATCGAAAGGAAGGCCAGTCATGCTCCGACCCATCCTAAGTTTTTTCGGATCGATCTTTAGTTTGCTCACGCTTGGTTCGGCTGGGGTCTTTCTGGGAATTGGAGCGATATTCTTCGTCTACGGAAGGGATTTGCCAAGCCACGAGTCATTGGCCAATTACACCCCGCCAACCATCAGCCGTATTTATTCCGGTGAAGGTGAGATTATTGATGAGTTTGCCAGAGAGCGGCGGCTTTTCACCCCGGCGAAGGACATTCCACGCTTGGTGAAACAGGCTTTCATTTCAGCCGAAGATAAAAATTTCTATTCACACGGCGGTTATGACGCGCGCGGTATTGCTGCAGCGGCTTATGAGGCGTTTGAGACGCGAGGCCAGACGGTGCGCGGTGCGTCAACCATCACGCAGCAGGTGATGAAGAACTTTCTGCTTTCGGGTGATCGCAGGATTGAGCGGAAGATCAAAGAAATCATTCTGGCCACGCGCATCGAAGGCACGCTTGATAAGGAGGCAATCCTTGAGCTTTACCTCAATGAAATTTTTCTTGGTCAAAACTCTTATGGCGTAACTGCAGCGGCACAAACCTATTTCAACAAATCCCTGACTGAGCTTGCGCCGCATGAGGCCGCGTTTCTTGCCTCAATGCCAAAAGCTCCGTCGGACTTTCACCCGGTCAGAGCCAAGGAACGGCTGCGCGAACGTCGCGATTTCGTGCTCAAGGAAATGTATGAGAACGGCTATATTGATGAACCGACTTACCAAGCGGAGGTAGCAGCCCCCTTGCGATCTGTGCAGAACGGGGATTTCGAACCTTTCGCCGCACAATTGCCGCCGCGCGACTACTTCACTGATGAGATTCGTCGGCAGCTGAGCCGTGATTTTGGTGAGGGGGAGTTTTTCACCGGTGGGTTCTCGGTGCGCGCGACCGTCGATCCGGATCTCCAGACGATTGCAGCAAATGCACTGCAGCGTCAGCTTGAAACCTATGATCGCAATCAGGGCAAGTGGCGGGGTACCGGAATTGTCCTCCCAGAAGACGCGTTGGCAGATGAGGCGAGCTGGCGCGCGGCGCTTTCAGCCTCTGATGTGGCACGCGATATCGATCTTGGCGGCACCTGGTATCCGGCCGTTGTCCTCGATATAGAAGATGATCGTTTGCGCGTTGGTATTGAAGGGATGACAGACGACGGCAGCGAGCCGCATGTTGTGCCGCGCAGCGATACCAAATGGCTTCCCAAAAATCTGCAAAATACATTTGAACGCGGTGAAGTGCTTTATGTGCGTCGCGTTACAGATGGCGGAAACTTTGTGCGCTGGTCGGTTCGTCAGGTTCCAGAAGTTCAGGGTGGCTTTATGGCGATGGACGTCAACACCGGTCGCGTTCTGGCCATGCAAGGCGGATTCTCCTATCAGCATTCGGTGTTCAACCGCGCCACACAAGCCAAGCGGCAGCCTGGATCCAGTTTCAAACCTTTTGTCTATGCGGCAGCATTGGATAGTGGCTACACACCAGCGACGATTATCGTTGATGCACCGATAGAGATCGATACGCCACAAGGGTTGTGGCGTCCAAAAAATTCGTCAAACCGGTTTTACGGGCCAACTCCGCTACGTACGGGTATTGAGCAATCACGCAACCTGATGACCATTCGTCTGGCCCAAGAGGTTGGGATGGATCAGGTAGCCAATTACGCCGAACGCTTCGGCGTTTACGAAAACATGGGCACGTTTCTGGCCAACTCTCTGGGGTCCGAGGAAACCACGCTTTACAATATGGTCGCGGCGTATTCGATGTTTGCCAATGGCGGCGAACGGGTGAAGCCCACGCTTGTCGACCGCGTTCAGGATCGCTTCGGGCGCACGGTCTACCGCCATGATGAGCGAAACTGTGTGGATTGTGATGATCCCTTTATTGCCAATGATCGGAGTCCGCGCATTGAATCGAACCGGTTCCGCGTCATGGATGACGTCACTGCTTATCAGCTAACGTCGATGTTGCGCGGTGTCGTTGATCGGGGCACGGCCGCCGGTGCCATCAACTTGCCGGTGCCGATTGCGGGCAAAACCGGCACCACAAATGATGCCCGCGATGTATGGTTTGTGGGCTTTTCCTCCACCATCGCTGCAGGCTGTTACATTGGATATGACCAACCCCGCAGTCTTGGCAAAGGGGCTTTTGGGTCTTCCATGTGCGGACCGGTTTTTCAGTCTTTCATGGAAAATGCCCTGCAAAAATATGGGGCCTCAGAGTTCAAGGTTCCGGACAGTTGTCAGTTTATTCAAATAGATCGGTATTCCGGCGCACGTATAGCGGCGGATTCTGGTGGAAATGCTGTTGCCGAGTGTTTCCGTGGCGGCGAAGATGTCATTTTTGGTGTGCTGTTTGACGGGGGCTTTGCCATGGGCGGCGATTTCGCCCGTTTTGCGGAAGGTGACGCCGAAGTGGTGCGCGATGTGGAAACCTCCACTGGTCAGACCGGTCAGGTAGGCCAAAAATCAAGTTTTGAAAATCTTAGCACTGGCGGGCTTTACTAGATATAATCGAAGTGGCCTTACTGCATGCGGAGCGCGCCGTCTAATCGGATGATTTCACCATTCAGGTAGTCGCATTCGACTATGAAATGCGCAAGCGCTGCAAACTCGGCCGGATCGCCCAGACGTTTTGGAAAGGTCACGGTCTGTGACAGACTGTCTTGGACTTCTTGGGGCAAACCGCGCAGCATCGGCGTGCCGAAAATACCAGGAGCGATGGCCATAACGCGGATACCTTCTCTGGAAAGATCTCGTGCCATTGGCAAGGACAACCCGTACACACCGCCCTTGGATGCGCCATAGGCGGTTTGGCCTTTCTGCGCCTCAAATGCCGCGATGGAGGCCGTGTTGATTATTACACCTCGAGTTCCATCAGCGGAGGGATCGTTTTGCGCAATCTCGGCGGCGGCAAGACGTGCCACGTTAAAGGTCCCAACCAGATTGATGTTAATTGCGTGGCGAAAGCTTTCCAACCGGTGCGGTCCGTCCCGACCGAGGGTCTTCTCACCCGGCGCAATGCCTGCACAGTTGATCGCCACGGTGATTTTGCCCATGGAGGACTTGGCTTGTTCAATTGCATAAGTAACTGACTCTTCATCTGTTACATCGGTTTTGGCAAAATCCGCACCTATATCTTTGGCAATGGCAGCACCGCGTTTGTCATCTAGATCCAGCATTGTAACCTGTGCGCCCATTTGCCGGAAATGGCGTGCCGTGGCCTCGCCAAGGCCCGAGGCAGAGCCGGTGATTATGGCGGCGGTATCTTCGATTTGCATAGTGATCCTTTTCTTTGCAACCTAGCTCAGGGGCGGCGTTGATTGGCGAAACCATCGCGCACTGATCGCGAGGCCAACAACGGTTATCAGAATGCGAAACACATGGTGAAGCGTTACGAGGGCGGGGTTGGCTGCAAGGCTGAGCGCGACAAGCGACATTTCTGTGACCCCACCCGGTGCGAAGCTGATGAGCATGACGTCAAACGGTTGCTCCATTGTGCTCATTAAAGCAAATGCAAAAAGGCCTGAAAGGAGAAGCATGCCGCCGACGGCAATCAAGTTTAGCCAGATGCCCTCTAATAGTATGGACGGGTTGAGCCCCTTAAAGCGCATGCCGAGAGCGGTACCGACCACGACCTGCGCCACGTTGATGAGCCATTGAGGGATGTCGATGCTTAACAACCCTGAGAGTGTAAGCGCTGCCGCGACCGCCATAGGGCCAGTAAGTTGTTTGGCCGGAAATCGCAGCAAGTGGCCAAGAGCGAAGCCGACAAGTCCGGCCGAAAGCGTCACGGGTACCGACCAGAGAGGCACATCGGATGCGGCCAGTGTCATGCCCGCAGAACTGCCCACGGGAGTGCCGATCCACAGCGAGAGACCGATTGGGAGGAGCGTGACGACCACAATGATGCGCAAGAATTGCTGCATGGTCAGTTTCGCGGGGTCTCCGCGCGCCTCTTCTCCCATGGCGATGGCCTCAAAAAGCCCGCCCGGTGCGGCCGCATAAAACGCAGTTGGCGCGTCGTAGTGGCCGATATGGCGAAAGACAAAATATCCGATTGCCTGTGCCGCAACGACAAAGACGATCAGCGCAACAGCGCTCAATGCCAAACGGTCTGCATGGGAGAAAAGCTCTGGTGTGACCTGCGCGCCAATAGTGAGCCCGATAATTGCGATAAAGACCAAGCGAAGCTTTGGTGGGAAGCGGTAGCCGTCCGGCAAGCGTTCGGAAAGCGTCGCGGCCATAAGACCTGAAAAGATCAAAGGTCCGATCAGGAAGGGCAAAGGCAGCGAAATAAATTCGGCCAGGAAAGCCGCGGCGCTGGCAAGCGTTAGTAGAACTGCAGTGGTAAGCAAACTGCCCATAGCCCGTGTTGGAGCACCGTTAGCCAGACTTGGCAAGGGCACATCAGAGCGTATGGTTGCTATCATTGTGCTTGTATCGCTGAGTTTCCTTGGCGCAATTATCACCTATGCGAGCGCCAGCTTATACATCACCCATATTATGGGTTCTGTTTTCGACCTTTCTTTGGACGGTTGTTTTTGCAGCGCTGAAAATTATCGATGCCTCAATCAGCGTTTTTCAATTGATGCTGTTACGCTACCTTGGGGCGTTCCTGACGATCGCTCTCATCTTATCGTTTAAGGGGGGTATAAGAACCTACCTAAGCGCCCGTCCGGTTTCCCACTTTCTTAGGGCGACCACAGGTGTTGGTGGAGCTGTGGCGATCACTTGGGCCTCTAGCCGAATGCCATTGGTCGACGCTACAGCTATTGGTTTGCTTTATGGTGTTTTTGCAATGGCTTTGGGCGCAATTTTTTTGAAGGAACGGGTGTCTTTTCCGCAATTGATTTCTGTTTGCGTGGTTCTTTCGGGCGTTGCTTTGGTCATGTTGGCAAGGGGCGCTTTCCAGCAAGGTGTTTACGCATTTGCCGCGATTATTGCAGTCTTAGGCGCGGTCTCTTTCGCCATAGAGGGTGTTTTGATCGCGCTTCTTGGCCGTAGAGAGACTGCGTGGACGGTTATGCTTTATGTTACGGTCTATGGTTTTCTGATTATGGCGCCGCTTGCATGGATTTATTGGCAGGCGATGCCATTGCAAGTGGCGATCTTTTGCATGCTGCTTGGTCCAGTGAGCTTGCTTGCGCAATACGGCACAATAAGAGGGTATCGAGAAGCCCCGTTAACCGTGGTTGCACCAATTGACTATGCCTGGATCGTATTTTCGGTTTTGCTGGGCGTGTTAATATTTGGAGAGATCCCCGGTCTCCTGACCTTTGTCGGATGCTTGGTCATTCTCATTGGAGGAGCAATTTTGACGGTGGTTCGGTCTAGGTAAATCTGGTTTTGACAGGCAGCGCCTCAACGTTACGGATCGTCACCCACGATTGTCGGTAATGCGCCCACATTGCGTGATGCAAATATAGAGGATGCACTATTCTCTCGGAGGCTAAAGGGGAGACGGGTGTTTGGGTTGTAGTAAGGTCGATTGGCAGTGAACGGCGCAGGAGGCGCGTTTGACTTGCTCCTGAGGGGTAAGCCGGGCTATTAGCAACAAAAGAATTGGAATTGAGGGTGGCAGAATGCGTCGAGTAGTTGTGACAGGTCTTGGGCTTGTGACACCGCTGGCTTCTGGAGTGGAAGAAAGCTGGAGCAGGTTGCTTGCCGGACAGTCCGGCGCAGGCACAATCACGCGATTTGATCCCGAAAACGTTGTGACCAAATACGCCTGCGAGGTGCCATTGGGCGACGGCACCGACGGCACATTTAATCCGGATGATTACATGGTTCCAAAAGAGCGTCGCAAAGTAGGGGATTTTATCCTCTATGGTATAGCGGCCGCCGAGCAGGCCGTTCGTGATGCGGGTTGGATGCCTGAGGACGAGGAAAGCCTGTTGCGCACCGGCGTCATGATAGGTTCAGGAATAGGTGGCCTTAGCGGTATTGAAGAAACCACTCTTGTCATTCGAGACAAAGGCGTACGTCGTGTGTCGCCGTTCTTTATTCCAGGCGCTCTTATCAATCTGATCAGTGGTCAAGTGAGCATTCGTTATGGTTTCAAGGGGCCTAATCATTCTGTTGTTACAGCCTGTTCCAGTGGCGCGCACGCAATCGGCGATGCGGCACGGCTGATCATGTTTGGCGATGCAAACGTGATGGTGGCAGGCGGTGCGGAAGCAGCGGTTTGCGAGATAGGAATTGCTGGTTTTAACGCATGCAAAGCGCTTTCTACCAAGAGAGCCGATGACCCGCAAAGTGCGAGCAGACCTTACGATGAAGACCGCGACGGCTTTGTCATGGGCGAAGGGTCTGGCATGATGGTGCTTGAAGAGTACGAGCACGCCACGGCGCGTGGTGCGCGTGTATACGCCGAAGTTCTAGGCTATGGTCTTTCGGGCGATGCCTACCACATTACGGCACCAAGTGAGGATGGCGACGGTGGCTATAGGGCCATGCAAAGTGCATTGAAAAATGCCGGTGTTTCGCCTGATCAGGTAGACTATATCAATGCACACGGCACCTCTACCATGGCAGATACGATAGAGCTTCAGGCGGTAGAACGACTTCTTGGTGATGCCGCTGCTAAAGCGACTATGAGCTCAACAAAATCATCGACCGGTCATCTTCTCGGTGCTGCTGGAGCGATTGAAGCGGTGTTCTCGATTTTGGCGATCCGTGATCAAGTGGCACCGCCCACGATCAATCTCGACAACCCGGCCGTTGAAACGCCTTTGCATCTTGCACCTAATGCCAAGCATGAGCGAGGAATTAAGGTAGCTGTTTCCAACAGCTTCGGCTTTGGCGGCACGAACGCGTCGCTATGTCTTGGGGTGCCGCGCTGATGTGGCGGCATCTTGCCTCCAACTTTTTTACGTTTTTGGTTGTTGCAATCTTTCTTTTGGCCGGTGTTCTGCTTTGGGGGCAGAGCACGTACTCGGCAGCGGGCCCACTTGATGACGCAATATGTCTGCAGGTGCCACGAGGCAGTTCGATGCGCGCCATTTCGCAAGACCTTGAAGACCGCGGGGCAATCAGCAACGGAAGTATTTTTCGACTAGGTGCGGATTATACCGACAAAACGCGCTTTCTAAAGGCTGGCAGTTGGTTGATACCGGAGGCGGCCAGCATGAGCGAGATCGCCGATATAATCACCCGCGGTGGTGCGAGCAGTTGCGGCACAGAAGTGGTTTTTCGCATCGGTGTGAATTCTGCGACGACCCAAATCAGAGAGCTTGATCCGGCGACAAATACCTTCGTTGAACGGGTTCAGTTTGCGACGGGGGATACTGGACCACAGCTTTATGCGGAAGTGCGCGAGAATTCAGATACGCGGTACAGGGTTGCCTTGGCCGAAGGCGTGACCACGTGGCAGGTTGTTGAAGTTCTAAAGTCTGTGGATGCTCTTACCGGAGAGGTAGTGGAACTGCCTCCGGAAGGTAGTCTTGCACCCGACAGCTATGAGTTTTCCTCTGGTGACAATCGCGCGGATGTTTTGGCCCGAATGCGCGAGGCGCAGGAGGTAATCCTTGCCGCAGCCTGGGCCGCAAGGGACCCCGAGACACCGTTGAGCGAGCCCTATGAGGCGCTGATACTGGCGTCGATCATAGAGAAAGAAACCGGTATTGCCAGCGAGCGTCCGCAAGTGGCCAGTGTGTTCACCAACCGGCTGCGCAGAGGCATGAAGCTCCAGACGGACCCGACGGTGGTCTATGGGGTAACTGAGGGCAAAGGTGTGCTGGGAAGAGGCCTGCGTCAAAGTGAGCTTCGACGTCCAACACCTTATAATACATATGTAATTGATGGACTGACACCTACGCCTATTGCAAATCCTGGAAAGGCGAGTATTGAGGCGGCGCTAAATCCACTTGATACAAAATTCATTTTTTTCGTGGCGAAGTCGCTCAACCCAAGCGATGGTCATTTGTTTGCCGAAACTCTCGAAGAACATAACCGCAACGTCGCGGCCTATCGTGCGCTGGAGCGTGCGGCCCAGTAGCCATCGGTCGGTGACTTAATCAGCGCTTCAGGCTTATCTCTCAGGCTTTGCACCAGATCGCGACACGCGCGGTCTATAGCTATCATGAGACATAGTTCTGAATGGCATTAATCACACCAAATGAGGGCCCGAATGGGCTTACCACCTCCATTGATTCATTGGAGCGTCAACTTGCTGATATGCGGCGGGAGCTTGAGGCAATGTATGCGCGAATCAAGGACGGTGAATTTGGCGAGTTGAAGAACGCATCCAAGGCCACAACAGAGATCCGCCAGTGGTTGAAGATCGCTATTGAAGCGGAGGCACAACTTGCAACACGACAGAAAAGAGATCTTGGGATCAGTAACTCCTACGGCCTCGACCTCGATCAGGCACTCGAGGAGATTGACGGCCGAATGGCTGCTCACGCAAGAGCCCGAGACACAAAAGAAGTTCCTTAAAGGATTGAGCGACGGCGCAAAGCTCGCCTTGCCGTATCTTTTTGATTTTTGGGCTCTGGAACATCAGCTGCCGCCCGAGGGTGATTGGCGCAGTTGGGTGGTGATGGGCGGTCGCGGCGCAGGAAAGACGAGGGCTGGATCGGAATGGGTGCGTTCGATGGTTGAGGGACCACGACCTCTGGATCCAGGACGTTTCAGACGGATTGCGTTAGTTGGCGAAACGATCGATCAGGTCCGCGAAGTTATGATCTATGGTGAAAGCGGAATTCTTGCTTGCTCACCTCCGGACCGCATGCCGGTATGGCAGGCCACGCGACGTCGGCTTCTTTGGCCCAATGGCGCTACGGCACAGGTGTTTTCGGCACATGATCCCGAAAGCCTGCGCGGTCCGCAATTTGATGGGGCCTGGGTTGATGAGTTGGCCAAATGGCGTAAGGCGCGTGGGACATGGGATATGCTGCAATTTGGTCTGCGCCTAGGAGACAAACCGCAGGTCTGTGTGACGACGACGCCGCGCAATATCGGAGTTTTGAAGGAGTTGTTAGAGCGCGGCTCTACGGTTGTGACCCATGCAGCGACGGAGGCGAATAAAGCGAATTTGGCTCAGAGTTTTCTCGAAGAAGTCCGCGAACGGTATGCCGGTACGCTTCTGGGCCGCCAAGAACTTGATGGCATTCTCGTTGATGAGGTGGATGGTGCTTTATGGACGCCATCAAGTCTTGAGGCATGTCATAGCGAAAAACTTCCTGATCTGGACCGCATTGTCGTGGCAATCGATCCCCCGACGACCTCAAAGGCCGGATCGGACGAATGCGGGATCGTGGTATCGGGCATCAGGATGCAGGGTGAGCTCCGCGACTGGCGCGCGGTGGTCCTGGAGGATTGCTCAATGAGTGCCGCGTCACCCTCGGCCTGGGCGACGGCCGCGATCAGCGCGATGGAAAAGCACGGCGCGGACCAACTTGTCGCCGAGGTAAATCAGGGTGGTGAGATGGTTGAACAGGTAGTGCGTCAGATCGACCCGTTGGTGCCGTTTAAATCAGTGCATGCAAGCCGAGGGAAATCCGCGCGGGCAGAACCAGTGGCGGCACTCTATGAGCAAGGCAGAGTGCTGCACACCCGTGGGCTTGATGCGCTCGAAGAGCAAATGTGCGCCATGACACGCACAGGATATGAAGGCAAAGGGAGCCCCGATCGCGTTGATGCGTTGGTATGGGCATTGACCGAGTTGATGCTCGTACCAGCAGCGAAATGGCGGCATCCGAGGGTGCGTTCGGTCTACTAAATTTTTCTTAAACCTTTCGCAATTTGATGCGCTCAAGTTTTGAACCTCACTCTGGTGAGGAAGATTGAAGCGCAGCTGCGATCCAAGGAGAGCCTGATAAAATGATCTTCGATTTCTTTCGGCCGAACAGTACCGCAAGTGGCGCACCAGAACAGAAAGCCAGTGCAACCGGTCGTGTGGCCGCCTGGCATAGCGCAGGCCGTGTGGCCTGGAGCCCTAGGGATGCCGCAAGCCTGACACGAACAGGTTTTGCCGCAAACCCGGTTGGCTTTCGTTGCGTGAAGCTTGTGGCTGAAGCGGCGGCCTCGCTACCTTTGACGCTGCAGAGCGAAACCGAGCGATTTAATACGCATCCGTTATTGTCGCTATTGCGTAATCCAAACCCGGCCCAAGGACGGGCGGAGCTTTTCGAAGCGCTTTTTGGTCAGCTTCTACTGACGGGCAACGCTTATCTGGAATCTGTTGGAAGTTCAGAGGGGCAAGCGCCGCTGGAACTGCATGTACTGCGCTCGGAGCGGATGTCTGTTGTGCCGGGTGCAGATGGCTGGCCAATTGCATATGAATACAGCATCGGCGCGCGCAAGCATCGGTTTGATGTCAGCGAAGCGCCGGCGATCATTGCCCACATCAAGAACTTTCACCCACAGGATGATCATTATGGTTTTTCGCCAATGCAAGCGGCTGCGCAGGCCGTGGATGTGCACAACAGCGCGTCGCGGTGGTCCAAGGCTTTGCTTGATAATGCGGCGCGGCCATCTGGCGCGATTGTTTACAGTGGAGCAGACGGGCAGGGCAGTCTTTCGACGGACCAGTATGACCGGTTGGTGAATGAGATGGAAAGTCACCATCAGGGTGCGCGTAATGCCGGGCGGCCGATGTTGCTCGAAGGTGGTCTTGATTGGAAGCCGATGGGATTTAGCCCGTCCGATATGGAATTTCAGAAGACCAAGGAAAACGCAGCGCGCGAGGTTGCCTTGGCTTTTGGTGTGCCGCCGATGCTTTTGGGTATTCCTGGTGATGCGACCTATGCCAACTATCAGGAAGCCAATCGCGCCTTTTATCGCCTAACGGTTTTGCCGTTGGCAACGCGGGTGGCCGCCACGGTGGCTGACTGGCTTTCGCAGTTTACCGGGGAGGCGCTTGATTTGAAGCCTGACCTGGATCAGGTGCCGGCGCTTGCAACTGAGCGCGATGCGCAATGGGCGCGCGTGAGTGGGGCGGCGTTTCTCACCGACGAAGAAAAACGTTTGCTGCTTGGTCTTCCAACTGTGATGGCTGAGTGATGGCAGAGGGTCAGGACATGAAGGACCTCGACGCGGTCTATGCCTCCTTTGACGGGACACAAGCGATGTTTCGGCACGTTGAGAAACGGCTGACTTCGCTGGAACTGTCGGTCTCTGCAATGGAGACGGAACGGGCGGTAAGTGAGGAAAAACAGAAGTTTATGGATGTTCGGTTCACACATATCGACCGGCGTCTGGAAAAGATCGAAGGGCATATTGCTCGGCTGGTGTGGGTTGTAATCGCAGGGATATTGGGCGGTCTGATGTCATTGATTTTGCAAGGCAACGATACGGTCAAAGACCCCGGCCGCGTTATGCCTGTCTTGAATGAAGCGCGCTATGTGGCGCAGAAAACGGAGTTGCCTGATGCTGTATGAGCATGGTTTGGAGCAGAAATTTTGCCGTTTTGACGACACGCTTTCGGTCAAAGACGGCACGGTCATTGAAGGCTATGCAAGCCTGTTTGGCGATGCGGATCGTGGCGGCGACATTGTCGAGCCTGGGGCTTACGCGTCCTCTTTGGGAAAGCTTAAAGCGCAAGGCAATCAGGTCAAAATGCTTTGGCAGCATGATCCGAGCCAGCCGATTGGTGTTTGGGATGAAGTGCGCGAAGACGACAAAGGGCTTTATGTAAAGGGCAGACTTTTGGCTGAGGTTGAGCGCGCGCGTGAAGCCGTTGCCTTGATCGCAGAAGGTGCCATTGACGGGCTTTCCATCGGATATCGAACTTTGAAGGCCAGCAAGAATGAAAAGGGCCAGCGGCTCTTGAAGGAACTGGAGCTTTGGGAAGTGTCGCTTGTGACGTTTCCGATGCTGCCCAGTGCGCGGGTGGGGGCCAAGGGAGATACCCTGGCCTCAGATGACCTGCGGGAATTGGCGTTGGCCTTTGAGGGTGCGCGTCAGGAGATGGCGCGCATGTAGACGCGTTCGAGCTTAGCAACACAGGAACTAGCGATGAGTAACACCGAGACCAATTCTCGGACCGGGGAAGATGTGTCTCCGGTGGCCGAGGTGAAGACCGCCGTGGCGGGTTTCATGAACGACTTCAAAGGCTTTCGGGCCGACATTCAACAGCGACTTCAACAACAGGAAGACAAGATGACAATGATTGAACGTAAATCCATGGGCGCACGTCGTCCGGTTTTGTCGCAGGCTGCCGACGTTGAGGCGCCTCACAAGAAAGCCTTTAACGCCTATTTGCGTTCCGGTGATGACGACGCGTTGCGTGGTCTTGAGCTTGAAGGCAAGGCCTTGAATTCATCAGTGGCGGCTGAGGGTGGTTATTTGGTTGATCCACAGACGGCGGAAAGCATCCAGAGCGTTCTTAGCTCGACGGCTTCGGTTCGGGCAATTGCCAATGTGGTTCAGGTTGAGGCCACGTCCTATGACGTTCTTATTGATCATACCGAATTGGGCCATGGTTGGGCGTCTGAAACTGGCTCTGTGAGCGAAACAGCCACACCTTCGATTGATCGTATTTCGATCCCACTGCATGAGCTGAGCGCACTTCCAAAAGCATCGCAACGGTTGCTGGACGACAGCGCATTTGACATCGAAGCCTGGCTTGCAGGGCGTATTGCCGATCGCTTTGCCCGTGCTGAAGCATCTGCGTTTGTTGCTGGTGACGGTATAGATAAGCCCACTGGCTTCTTGACGTATCCAACCGCTGCGAACGCATCCTGGACCTGGGGGAACCTTGGCTACGTGGTCACGGGTGCAGACGGGGGCTTTGATGATGCAGATGCAATCATTGAGCTGACCTATGCACTTGGTGCGCAGTATCGCGCCAATGGCACGTTCGTAATGAACTCCAAAACTGCGGGTGCGGTGCGCAAACTCAAGGATGCCGATGGTCGGTTCCTTTGGTCTGATGGTTTGGCGGCTGGAGAACCTGCGCGCCTGATGGGCTATGCGGTTCTTGTAGCGGAAGACATGCCAGATATTACCAGCGACTCCTTCTCAATCGCTTTCGGTGATTTTGGAGCCGGTTATACAGTAGCAGAGCGTCCTGACTTGCGCATTTTGCGCGATCCGTTCTCGGCGAAACCGCATGTATTATTCTATGCCACAAAGCGCGTGGGCGGTGATGTCAGCGACTTTGCCGCGATCAAGCTGCTGAAGTTCGGCCTTTCCTAGGGCCGTGCTCGTGGCGGGGGTTCTGGCCCCCGCCTGAACGGCGCTGATCAAAAGCCTTTCCTGTTTTTACGACTGCAGGATGTATCGGTCACGCGTCAAACTTCATCGATCCGAAATTTATGGAGCAAATCCATGATGTTAATTGAAGAAACCGCAGTGCCCCAAGCCGCGCTTCCCGTAGATGAGTTCAAGTCACATCTGCGTTTGGGAACAGGCTTTTCGGATGGTGATGTGCAAGACGTGTTGCTTGAAAGTTATTTACGGGCAGCAATCGCAGCCGTTGAGGCGCGAACCGGCAAGATCCTTATTGTTCGGAGCTTTTCTTGGACGTTGACCCGCTGGCGAGAGCCTGATGTTCAGTCTCTTCCGGTGGCACCGGTAAGTGAAATCACCTCGCTTGTATTGCGCAATAGGGTTGATGAAGAAGAGACGATAGATCCGTCCTTTTATTGGCTGGAAGCGGACAGTCAGCGACCTTTGCTTAGGGCGTCTGGTAGTTGTTTCCCAGCTGTACCGCCCGGTGGCGTGGCAGAAATCCGTTTTACGGCTGGTTATGCGCCTGACTGGGCCGGATTACCCTCAGACCTTGGCCAAGCGGTAAATTTGCTGGCTGCGCATTATTATGAACGCCGACACGAGACGCGGCTTGGCGATACGCAGATGCCGTTCGGTGTCGCCAATCTCATAGAGCGATATCGCACTGTGCGCCTCTTCACCGGAGGATCGGTGTGATGGCGCGGCCTTCGCTCAACAGGCGGCTTGACCTAGAAGAACCACAGCAGGTGATCGATGGAGCTGGCGGGTTCGCCAAGCAATGGGTAACGCTCGGGACCATATGGGCTGATATTCAATCTCGTAGCGGTCGAGAAACTTCTGGCGAGGCGGTGAGCCTGTCATCAACACGCTATCGGGTGATTGTACGAGCGGCGCCATATGGTGCGCCGTCCCGTCCGATTGCAGGCCAAAGGCTTCGCGATGGCGGTCGGGTCTTCAATATCGAAGCAGTCTCCGAATATGACAGCGATCTACGCTATCTGGTGTGCTTTTGCGATGAGGAGGTCGTGGTATGAGCTATGGAGCCTCCGCCGCATTACAGCAGGCCGTGTATCAGCGATTGATAAGCGATACGGTCCTTAATTCGCTGGTCAATGGCGCGATTTACGACCGTTTGCCTGAGGGTAATTTGCCACCCCTATACATCAGTCTTGGACCGGAACAAGTGCGTTCTGGTGCAGATAAAACGGGTCGGGGCGCATGGCACCGGTTCACCGTTTCCGTGGTGAGCGATACGACTGGTTTTTTTGCCGCCAAAGAGGTGGCCGCGGCGATCAGCGATGCCTTAATCGATGCGCCTTTAAGCCTAAGCAGGGGCGTCTTGGCAGGCCTGCATTTCTTTCGTGCAAGAGCGCAGCAAGAAGGCACGGGAGATGTCAGACGCATCGACCTGATCTTTCGCGCTCGGATCGACGACACAGCGTAATTTCTTGGAGAACAGACATGGCAGTGCAAAACGGAAAAGACCTTTTAGTCAAAGTTCAGCAAATCGGCGGTACTTTCGAGACCGTTGCAGGCTTGCGGGCAACGCGGATTAGCTTCAATGCCGAAAGCGTTGATGTTACGAGCCTCGAGTCCGCCGGTGGCTGGCGCGAGTTGCTTGCAGGTGCAGGTGTGAAGTCAGCGGCGATCAGTGGTTCCGGCGTGTTTCGTGACCAGGCCACAGATGAACGTGTTCGCCAGATCTTTTTTGACGGTGAAGTGCCTGGTTTTGAAATTGTCATTCCGGATTTCGGGACTATCCAAGGGCCGTTCCAGGTCACGTCGATCGAATATGCCGGCAATCACGATGGAGAGGCCACGTATGAGCTTGCATTTTCGTCTGCGGGTCAGCTGACCTTCACGGCGTTTTAACCATGGCTAATCCGTGGGCCGGAGAGGTTGAGCTTGTGATTGATAGTCAGCGTCATGTGCTCAAGTTGACTTTGGGCGCTTTGGCGGAGCTTGAAGAAGATTTGCAGTCCGGCTCACTGATTGATCTGGTGAAGCGTTTCGAAGATGGAGATTTTTCCACGCGTGATCTGTTGGCTCTGGTCGTTGCGGGGTTGCGCGGCGGTGGTTGGCGTGGCCAAACCAGCGATCTGGTTTCAGCAGAAATTGCAGGAGGCCCGATGGCAGCCGCGAAGGTTGCAGCAGAGCTTCTAGCGCGCGCCTTTGTTTTGCCGGAGCAGACATGAGCAAGCGGGTCAATTGGCCCGAGCTTATGCGTGCGGGGCTTCATGGGCTTGGCCTCAGACCCGGAGAATTCTGGGCGCTAACGCCGGTGGAGCTTGAGACGATGTTGGGCAAGGGCGCGGGGATACTCCCGCTGAAACGCGCACGATTTGATGAATTGATGACCGATTTTCCGGACCTGAGCGGAGACCAAGATAATGATTGATTTTGACGGTTTGGACGAGCTTGAACTGCAGGTGGATGCATTGGAGCAGAACCTCGGCGGTGCAAGCGATATGGCGGCCGCATTTAACGGTGAGTTGCAACGCGTGCGCGAAGCCTTTGCTGGAACGGGCCAGGATGTGGCTGTGCTGGACAAGGGGCTGAGCCAAGGCCTGAACAGGGCCATTCGAGGCGCGGTGGTCGAGGGTGATAGTCTGTCAGACTCGCTCAAGACCCTGGCAAATTCACTGATAAACACGGCTTTTAATGCAGCTGTCAAACCTGTCACGGATCAGGCGGGCGGGGTGATCTCCCAAGGTGTTGGCAGTCTGTTTGGGGGCCTTTTCGGCTTCGCCAAGGGTGGCAGTTTTGTGCAAGGGCAAGTGCAGCCCTTTGCCAATGGAGGCATCGTCAATGGCCCCACGCTTTTCCCAATGAGGCGGGGCACCGGACTTATGGGAGAAGCGGGGCCAGAAGCTATTATGCCATTGTCGCGTGGCTCTGATGGACAGCTTGGCGTGCGTTCTCAGGGTGGAGGTGGTCCAACCAACGTAGTGGTTAACGTCACGACCCCTGATGTTGAAGGGTTTCGGCGTAGTCAGGCGCAGATCGCGGCGCAAATGGGCCGGGCCATCGGCCGTGGCAATCGCAACAGATAAGGAGGCAAGACGATGGCTTTTCATGAGGTGCGTTTTCCAACCAGCTTAAGTTTTGGCTCTATAGGCGGGCCGGAACGTCTGACCGAAGTGGTGACGCTGGCCAACGGTTTTGAAGAGCGCAACACGCCATGGCAGCATTCGCGCAGGCGCTATGATGCTGGCGTGGCGATGCGTAATTTCGATGATGTGGAGGTTTTGATCGCCTTCTTTGAGGCGAGGCAAGGCCAGATCAACGCTTTTCGTTGGAAAGACTGGACGGATTATAAGTCAGGTCTGCCTTCTCGAGATGTGCAATTCGACGATCAGGAGGTTGGTCAAGGGGACGGCAGCAGCGACACGTTCCAATTGGTCAAAACCTATCGCTCAGGGGAGAACTCGTACCGGCGGCCTATTACCAAGCCTGTTGCAGGCACCGTAAAGATTGGCGTTGATGGTGTTGAAATCGTTGAAAATAATGACTTCACGATTGATGCGACCACCGGTGTTATGACGCTGGTTCAGGCCCCTGCGGCAGGTCTGGTAATAACGGCAGGCTATGAGTTCGATGTACCCGTGCGCTTTGACATTGATCGGATTTATACCAGCCTTGCCAGTTTTCAGGCCGGTGAGGTGCCGAATGTGCCTATCGTCGAGGTTCGGATATGACGGATTTCAATGCAGGGCTCAAGGCACATCTAGCTACCGGGCAGACGACGACCTGTCGCTGTTGGTCGGTCACCCGCACTGATGATCAGGTGCTCGGGTTTACAGACCACGATATTGACCTGAGCTTTGAAGGGATCACGTTCAAAGCCGAAACAGGTTTGAGCGCGCGGGCGCTGCAGCAGACAACCGGTCTTGCCGTGGACAATACAGAGGCTATGGGTGCAATCAGCGATGCCTCGATCAGTGAGGCCGATATTGAGGCGGGCCGTTATGATGGCGCCGAGGTGCGTGCGTGGTTGGTGAATTGGTCCAACCTAGGGGAGCGACAGCTACAGTTTCGCGGTACAATTGGTGAGATCAAACGCTCTGGCGGGGCCTTTGAGGCAGAGCTGCGCGGTATGACTGATCGCCTCAATTTTCCCTATGGCCGGGTTTATCAGCGTAATAGCGCTGTGCTTTTGGGAGATGACGGCAGTGGATTTGATCTCTCGGCGGCAAATTTCTCGCCGGAAGTGCCCGCGGTGGCTGTGGAAGACCGTCGTATCTTTCGTTTCGACACGCTACTTGGCTACGCCGACGGCTGGTTTTTACAGGGTAGCTTGATTGTGCTGGATGGGGCTGCGGCCAACTTGGGTGGGCTGATCAAGCGCGACTATGAAGAAAACGATCTGCGCGTTATTGAGCTTTGGCAGCCCCTGCGTTCTGAAATAGTAACGCCGGTTACGGTCAGGCTGATCGCGGGTTTCAATGGCCGCGCAGATGAGGCACGGATCAAGTTCGATAATCTGCGAAATTTTCAGGGCTTTCCGGATATCCCAGGCGATGATTGGGTGATCACTGATCCCTCTCGTTCAGGAAGGCTTGACGGCGGGAGCCGTAGGCGATGAGCAATGTGGCCGAAAGGGCGGTTGCAGAGGCCAGAAATTGGATCGGCACCCCTTATCAGCATCAGGCAAGCTGCAAGGGTGCGGGAACCGATTGTCTTGGTCTGCTGCGCGGTGTTTGGCGAGCGCTTTATGGGGCAGAGCCAGAAGCGGTGCCTGCCTATAGCATGGATTGGTCGGAACCGGCTGGAGACGAGCTTCTTTGGTGCGTGGCAAGGCGGCATTTGGTTGTGCAGAAATCAGTGCAGCTACAGCAGGGGGATATCCTGCTGTTTCGTATGCGCGACGGCGCTGTGGCCAAGCATTTGGGCCTGATGGCTGACGTGGGAAAGCAGGCAAGTTTCATTCATGCGTTTTCCGGCCACGCGGTCGTTGAGAGCCCGATGAGCCTGCCTTGGCGTCGCCGGATTGTGGCGCGGTTTCAATTTCCTCGGGAGCTTTAGACATGGCGACTATTCTTCTTTCTGCGGCTGGCGCGGCCATTGGTGGCACGGTTGGTGGTTCTGTTCTGGGGTTGTCTGTCGCGGCGATTGGGCGATTTGCCGGGGCTGTTATCGGCCGTACAATTGACCAACGCTTGCTTGGGCAGGGATCTGACACTGTTGAAAGCGGCAAGGTTAGCCGTTTGCGCCTGACCGGTGCTGGTGAAGGGGATGCAATCTCGCAAATATATGGCCGCACAAGGATTGCGGGGCAAGTCATCTGGGCCACTGATTTTCGAGAGAATGTCACCGTTACAGAAGGCAGTAGCGGAGGAAAAGGAACGCCGAGTCCACCGACCCCAACAACGGTTGAATACCGCTATTCAGTGAGCCTTGCACTTGGTCTTTGCGAGGGCGAGATTTCGCATATTGGCCGGATTTGGGCGGATGGAGTTGAGATCTCAACGCGCAGTCTAAATATGCGTGCCTATCCAGGAGATTTTGAACAGCTACCTGATCCAAAGATTTCCGCCGTTGAAGGTGCAAGTACCGTGCCTGCTTATCGTGGAACGGCGTATGTTGTGATCGAAGATCTTGACCTGACACCTTACGGCAACCGCGTGCCGCAGTTCACTTTTGAAGTGAGCCGTCCGACACCTGAGTCCGTGCCAACTGAATCCCCTGATTTGACCTACACGATGAAGGGTGTGGCCTTGCTGCCTGGAAGCGGCGAATATGCTCTCGCCACATCCCGTGCCAACATCAACTTTGGCTTTGGCTCAACCAAGCCTGCGAACGTCAATTCACGTACTGGCCTGCCGGACTTCTTGGTTTCACTTGATCATATGAATGGTGAGCTGCCTGCGCTGCAATCCACGTCGTTGATTGTCAGCTGGTTCGGCAATGACTTGCGCTGTGATCGCTGCACGATCCGGCCAAAGGTTGAGCAAAAGACGTTTGATTCCGGCAATTTGCCTTGGCAGGTTTCAGGCCTTAGCCGATCCGCCGCGCAACTGGTGACCAGAGACGAGACTGGTCGTGAATATTTTGGTGGCACACCGACAGATCAGTCCGTTGTTCAGGCGATTCAGGCCCTGAAATTTGCCGGTAAAGATGTGATGTATTATCCCTTCATCCTTATGGATCAGGGACCAGGCAATAGTCTGACCGATCCCTACACTGGATCTGGAGGTCAATCGGTCTTCCCATGGCGCGGGCGGATTACAACATCTCTGGCTCCCGGCATCGGAAATAGCCCCGATGGTACTGCGGGTGCTGCAGCTGAGGTGGCCGCATTTTTCGGCACAGCTCAAGCCTCTCATTTTACCTTCCAGGTATGGCCGCCCTTCACTGGAGGTGTCTCAAGCACGCCTGATCCTGCCTTGAATGACTTTAGAAGCCTTATCGAACATAGCGGTATTTTGGTCCAAAGCCCGGTGCAATATTCGGGGCCAAATCAATGGGGGTATAGGCGTTTCATTTTGCATCAAGCGGCACTGTGCGCTGCGGCAGGTGGTGTCGAGAGCTTTTGCATTGGATCAGAAATGCGTGGCCTGACACAAATACGAGGCGCTAACAACAGTTTCCCCGCTGTGGAGCAGTTGATCGATTTGGCCGCAGACGTACGAAGTATTCTAGGGCCCGATGTCAAAATCGGTTATGCAGCGGATTGGAGCGAGTATTTTGGCTACCAACCCAACGACGGCAGCGGCGACCGGTTTTTCCATCTCGATGCGCTTTGGGCGGATAGCAATATCAATTTCATCGGGATCGATAACTACATGCCGCTGTCTGATTGGCGTAATGGACGGGACCACTTGGACGCACAGGCCGGGTATCGTTCGATTTATGACATGGACTACCTCAAGGCCAACATTGAAGGCGGCGAGGGATATGATTGGTTTTATGCCTCTGCAGAGGACCGTGACGCTCAAGTACGTACGCCGATCACTGACGGTGCATATGATGAGCCTTGGGTTTTCCGCTACAAGGACATGCGTAATTGGTGGGAGAATGAGCACTATGACCGTGTAGGCGGGGTAAGGTCTTCTCAAACAACTGCTTGGCAGCCTAGGTCCAAGCCGTTCAGATTTACCGAATATGGCTGTGCAGCCATCGATAAGGGGACTAATCAACCCAACAAGTTTCTTGATCCAAAGTCATCGGAGTCCGCAATTCCATTTTATTCCGAAGGTTTACGGGATGAGTTAATCCAGTATCAGTATTTGCGCAGCACCATCGAGTATTGGTCAGATGCCGCGAATAATCCGGTCTCGCCGGTCTATGGCGACGCGATGATCGATATGGATCACGCCTGCGCCTGGGCTTGGGACATGCGTCCTTATCCGTATTTTCCGAGCAACGACAAACTTTGGTCAGATGCCGACAACTATTCTAGGGGCCATTGGTTGAACGGGCGGATGTCATCGCGGCCGTTGGCTTCTGTCGTGGCAGAAATTTGCGATCGGGCAGGCGTGTTGGAGATTGATACAACGCGCCTCTATGGAATGGTGCGCGGCTACACGGTCGATCAGGTGTCTGAGGCCCGCAGCGCGTTGCAACCGCTCAGTTTGCGCTATGGTTTCGATGCGGTGGAGCGAGACGGGGTTTTGCACTTTATCACTCGCGATGGGGTTGCTGACTATGAGCTCGAATTTGATCAGCTCGTGCGCGACCCCGAGCTCGACGGATTGATCGAATATATCCGTGGCAGCGAGGTTGATCTGTCCGGCAAAGTGCGGCTTCGTTTTATAGAAGCCGATGGTGATTTCGAGGTTGCCGCGGTTGAGGCAACACTGCCCGGCGACAATGAGACCGCTGTTTCAAGCTCCGAGATACCTTTGGCAATGACCCGTTCTGAGGCGCGTCAAACCGTGGAGCGGTGGTTGGCCGAGTCGCGTACGGCCACAGATACGCTGCGCTTCACTTTGCCGCCCTCGCTCTTTGATCTGCGGGCGGGACATACGATTTCCCTTCCGGAACCGGGCGGCAAGGGCCTCTACCGTATTGACCGCATTGATCAGGCCTCGGGTTTGCAAAAGGTTGAGGCGGTTCGGATAGAGCCAGAGAATTATCGACCTGCCTTGTTTGAAGAGGATCGTTCCTCGACCAGATCATATGAAGCGCCAGGTCCTGTAACACCCTTCTTCCTCGACCTGCCGCTGCTTAGCAGTGAGACTGTACCGCACGCGCCCTACATCGCCGTGAACGCTGAACCATGGCCGGGTGCGGCCGCGCTCTATTCGTCGGATGAGAATTCCAATTACGAGCTCAATCAAATCATTGCAGCCCGCACGCCTGTTGGCGAGTTGCAGAGCCCCCTTACCACTGCGCCAAGCGGTCTTACGGATACCGGAGCGCCCTTGAGGGTGAAGATGGTAAGTGGAGAGCTGCAGAGTGTGAGCGATCTGGCCTTTCTAAATGGCGCCAATCTTTGCGCCATCGGGGATGGAACATCAAATGGCTGGGAAGTAGTTCAATTCCGTGATGCGGAATTGATCGATGCCAACACCTACCTGCTGCGCAATCTGCTTCGTGGCCAGGGCGGATCCGAAGTTGAGGCCACGTGGCCGGAAGGTAGTTTCATTGTTTTGCTCGATAACTCGGTCCGTCAGATAACTTTGGCAGAGGCCAAACGCGGTCTATCCCGGTTTTATCGGATCGGTCCGGCCTCTTTGCCTTTGACCGATCCGACATATTCGGTTGCGCAGTTGGCGTTTGATGGGATTGGTTTAAGACCGTTGAGCCCCGTGCATTTGCGTCTTTCGGGTGCACCAGGACAGGATCGGGAACTTTCTTGGATCCGTCGCTCCCGCATAGATGCGGATCGTTGGGAAATCCCTGAAATTCCGCTTGGCGAGGAAACCGAAAGCTACGTTATCCGCGTCATTCAAGGGAATAGTGTTATTCGCGAGGAAATCTCAACTTCGCCGTCCTGGATATATTCGGCGGCTTTGCAGGCAGAGGACGCCATTATAGGAGCTTATAGAATAGAGATCGCTCAATTGTCAGCGCGCTTTGGTCCGGGAAGGCCAGCAGTACTTGATATTGCCGCTTGATCACCCTTTTGCGCATTCGATGCATTTGGTCGCCGCCGGATTGAGCTTTAGCCGTCCGGTGGCGATGTCTTCGCCGCAATCCTCGCAAAAGCCGAACTCCCCCTCGTCAATCCGAGACAGTGCTGCCTGAAGTTGTGCCCGTTCCATGGATCTGCGTGCGTCTGTGGCTTTGGCCATTGCTTGGTTTTGTAGGGCATCCATGCGGCTGAGGCGACCGATGGCCTGTTGGTCAAGCTCAACGGTTTTCTGCCCCGCTTCGCCGAGCGCGTCTTCCTCCGCCAAAGCGTTCAACCGCGACCGGATCAACTCTACAAACTGCTGCAAATCTGACTCATTCATTTTCGTGATCCCGGCTATGACGCCTTTGCATTTCAACTTTTGTGCTTATCTGTTAATCTCTTGCTCGATATTGAGGAGTATCGCCATGCCACAGTCAAACACCAAACTGGCAGAGCTAGATCCCGTCTGGGCTCGTATAAAGAGCGAAGCGGAAAGAACTGTGAGCGAAGAGCCGCTTTTGGGCGGTTTAATTCACTCATCGATTTTGCACCACAAAACGATTGAATCCGCGCTTTCTTATCGCATTTCGCTGAAGCTCGCATCGACAGAGATGCCCGAGCAGATTGTGCGTGAAATTTGTGATGAGGCTTATGGCGATGATGCCTCTCTGGGCCATTCGGCGCGGGCTGATATTGTGGCTGTGCATGACCGTGACCCGGCATGCGACCGCTATATTTTGCCGATGCTCTTTTTCAAAGGGTTTCAGGCGATCCAAGCCTATCGCGTCGCCAATTGGCTTTGGCGCGCGGATCGAAAAGACCTGGCGCGCTTTTTTCAAATGCGTTGCTCTGAGGTTTTTGGCGTTGACGTTCACCCGGCCGCGACCATCGGCAAAGGCATAATGATCGATCATGCGCACTCTATCGTCATTGGTGAGACGGCCGTGGTTGGCGATAATGTCTCGATGCTACACTCGGTGACCCTTGGCGGTACAGGTAAAGAAGAAGAAGACCGCCACCCCAAGATTGGCGATGGCGTTCTGATCGGGGCAGGGGCCAAGGTTCTGGGCAATATCACCGTTGGAAACTGCTCACGCATTGCGGCTGGCTCTGTGGTGCTGCAGGAAGTCCCGCCGTGCAAAACCATGGCAGGCGTTCCGGCCAAGATCGTCGGCGAGGCTGGGTGCGATCAGCCGTCTGTCGCGATGGATCAGCTTTTGGGTGTGCGCTAGAGCACACCTTCCTCTTGTTGGCGCCAACTTGGTTGATGTCCGATTTGACTTTACTTAAACTGCTGGCTTTCTGTTCACCAGACTACGGAGGTTAAGATGGCCAAACGTATTAAACCCGAAGACCGCGCCTCCTTTCGAGGTTCTTTCTAAACGTCGTAAATCTTTCCCGTCGGAGACACGTGTTAAAACCGGTGTTCGAATGGTGAGAGGGCGATGTCGAACTTCAAGAAAAACTGGGACGCAACGACCCTTGCCCATGTGGTTCGCAGAGGCGTTTCAAAAATTGTTGTCTCAAGAGCGGGCGTTACGATGGCGCGCGCCGGGATTACTACTTTCAGAGAGCACCGTTAACGCGGCGCTTTTTGATTCAGTTTGATTTTGACGTAGCGAACTTTTTTCTAACGTCTGGTTAACGGTTACGCCGACGCGCCGTTAACCATAACCGTCGATGTCATTTCCAGACTGCAACAGATGAGCCGCCGTGAAAGGTGGCCGAGGTACTGGAATACAACATGGTTTGGTTTGATGTTACGTTTTTCGATCTTACAATGCTTTGTCGTGCTGTCGGTCTTTTTGGCTTTGCGCTTTATGTGATTGGGTTTTTCTGTCTGTGCACAGGGCGGTTGACGAGTGCGACACCGCGTTACTTTATCGTCAACTTGTGCGCGGCATCTTGCGTGATGGTGTCACTGGCTGCTGATTTTAATCTTAGCTCGGCGCTTATTCAGACGTTCTATATCATTATGTCACTGGGTGGCATTATGCTTCGTGCGGGATCACAAAGACAAAGTGGGAAGCATCTGGTTGAGCCAGATCTTAAATTTTCAAGAAGTCTGCGTTAAATCGAAATTCTAAATCTCGATATCATCCGTTTCCTCGGCGAGCTCATCCTTGGTCTTCTTGCGGATGATGATATCGCCATTGGGAAGAATTTCTGGAGGATGATAGGCATTTAGGTCCTCAATTTGGCCCAAAAGCTCGACAAAAGCCGGCCCCATGCCGTCGATGAATTCGCGCAAGCCGGGCTGAATATTGTCGCTGAACTCTTTGAGATCATCGAGAGCCGGATCGATCTCTTTCATCAGACCTTCAAGCAGCATCCGGGCGCCTCGTTCCATAAGACCTAAACCGTCTTCGGTTTCTTCGGCGCTGGCGGGCAGGGCAGTGCTCAGGATCACTGCAAAGGCTAAAAGGCTATGTCTCATCAGGCAAATATAGGCACGGACCGATGGAATTTTAAGCTCAAAGATCAATGTCCATCGTGACCGGAAAATGATCAGAAGCCGTTAGCAAGGCATGACTGAGCTCAGTTCGGCGCCAACAGTCCGGGTCATCAAATGGGTGCCAAATGCGCCAGGATGGGCGTTTATGCAGGAAATGCGAGGACACCATGATGTAATCGAGAAGCGCCTGCAGATAGCGTTTCTCATCTTTTTTATAAAACCTTGCAGTGGTGTGAACCGCGCCCATACGGCGGCTCAACGCATGGTTTGCATGCGGATCAAACAGCGCAAGATCAGGCGCATCCGGATCACCCAGAATGACCTCAACCGAAGAACGCCCAAAGAGCTGTTCATAGGTATCAAGGCCTGGCCCGTCATTGAGATCCCCCATCAGCATGACCGGTTCATCCTGTTCAAGATGGGCGAGAACGCGCCGCCGGAGCCAGATTGCCTGCGCCTGTTGTTTCCGACGATTGGCAATCGCCATGCGCATCGCCTCTTTGTCCGAGCGTGCGCCATGCGGTGCCTTGGATTTCAAGTGAGCACCGAGAAGCCGAAAAGAAAACCCGCCCTGCAATTCGATCGCCACCTCCAAGGGAGGTTTTGAAAACGCAATTTTGTCCTGACGGTCGTCAATATCAAGATCGATGCGAAAATTCCCATCAAAGCGCGGTGCCTCGCTGGCCTCTTTGGGGTCATGCCGACAGGTCATCTTGTCGGGGTCATAAAGCAGGGCAATTTCCTGCTGCGTCTGATTGGCATAGCCGATCATAGCCTCTCGCGCGCGAAGGCCACAAACAGCCGCAAAGTTCTCCAATGCCAATTTAGAAGAGCGTTTTGCATTGGTATCTGGCGCCTCGATCACCATTATTGCATCCGCATCGAGAGCGGTGAAAACCTCGCGCGCCCCGGCAAGTTGCGCGCCTCGGCTTATTTCATAACGGGCAGAGGGACCGTCATCGTCCAAAAGCGCGCCTTCATCATCAAAAAGCGCATTGAACCATTCGACGTTGTAGGTGGCAAATCGCATTCACGCCGCCTCGTTTATTTCATCCCACGCATTGTTGATCACGGTCAGACGTTTCTCGGCAAGCTTCACCGCCTCTTCCGGCACGCCCCGGGCAATCATGCGATCCGGATGCATCTCGCGCACCAAGGATCGATAGCGCTGCCGGATCTCTTCAATAGGCGTGCCTGGGTCAACGCCGAGAACGTCATACGGATTTGGTTTTGCATCCGGTACAAAACGACAGCGCAGGCTTTGGAACCGGTTTTCCGGAATGCCAAAAATTTCAGACACTTCTTCGAGAAAGTGATTTTCGTTTGGATGATAGGCCCCATCGGCAACAGCGATGTGAAACAAACCTTCAAGCAGGTCATAAAGCATGTCCGTATCATCGCCGAACATCGATTTGATACGCCGGGCATAGTCATCAAAGCCGGTTACATCGCGACGCGCAAGATTGAAGACGCGTGCAGCGCCGTCCTCATCGCCTTCGGCAATCTGAAACACCTCACGAAAGGCCGTGACTTCGTCCCGTGTGACCAGCCCATCGGCTTTGGCCATTTTGGCCCCGAGCGCGATAACCGCAATTGTAAAGGCGACACTGCGTTCAGGTGGCGCGCGGAGTTTTTCAAACACCTCGCTAAGCGGTTCTCCACTCGCCAAAGCTGCAAGAGCTTCGCTTATGCGCGCCCAAATCGACATGTGCGCAACTTAACTTTTGTCCTTAGGGGTTAACAGAGCTTTCTGAACAAGAACGAGGTCGATCCAGCGGCTAAATTTCCAACCTGCCATCGGTATGCGACCTACCTCGACGAAACCAAGAGCTCTGTGAAAAGCCAGGCCCTCGCTGTTTTCAGCACTGATCGCCCCAATAAGCGAGCCGACTTTGTTGGCCCGCGCTTGCTCCTCCAGCGCGGACATCAGCGCATAGCCGAACCCTGCGCGTTGTGCGGTTGGTGAGATCGCTACTGAATGCTCCATGGTTCGGCGATAGCCTGAGCCTGCGCGAAATGGGCTGTAGGTCGCGTAGCCCGCGACGACGCCGTCCGTTTCTATCACAAAAAATGGGCGATCATTGGTCTGTGCTTTTTTGATCTCCAAAAGCACATCAGCAGGTGTTTTTTCAACATCTTTGAAAGTGATAGATGTCTCGCGAATTACCTGGTTCATTATATCACAGATTGCCTGTGCATCGGTATCGTCTGCGGCGCGCAACATCATTCCAATACGCGAAGACCGGATGGTGTCTGCATCTCGATACGAAGCGCTTGGTTGCCAGTCTCAAAGATCAATCGCGAGTCATCAATAAGCGGTTTGAGTGTTGCTTCGAGGTCCTGCGCCTGCGGATGCGCGATGATCAATCGATGCAGGCTGCAGCCAGATGAAGCCAGAGTATTTGCCGGATGTGCGTCGCCTGCCCATTCTATGACTGCTGGAAACAAGTTAGCATAAGGCAGACGCCCATCATCTGGCACGGCCATTTGCCAGCGGAGATCCCCGCGAGAGAGTTTAACCGGCGTGCCGGCCTCAGGGTGGGCTGCGACAAATTCGGCAATATCGTTGGTTCTGCAGATCCAATTCCCGGGTCGGACTGGGCCGGAAAACCGATCTAGGTCAAACCAGCGCGGTGATTTTGGTGCAGGCGCGTCCGGGTCGATTGCGATGACTTCCAGATAGAGCCCGTCATCCATGCCAAGGAGCGCGTTATGCGTCGCAAAATGGGCGTGTTTACCGCCTGCCTGTAGGTCTACGCCGAGCGCACTCTCAACGTATTCGCTCCCGTCTTGCAGATTTTCTGCACTGATTGCCAAATGATCGAGTGTAAATTGCGACATTCAATTTTGCGCCTTGGCTGGCCCACTTTATTTTGACTTTGTTGCACTGTCTCACCGAGTATTCGGCAACAGGAGCAGGTATTATGTTCCAAAAAGCTATCGACAAAATCTACGAATATGAAGCATCGGGGGGCATATTGCTTATGCTTTCCGCTGTAACTCCTCTTTTTTTGCCAACTCCGGCTTGGCCCGCAGTATCAGGATTTGATGAATTCTGGTTAGTTTCCAAACGCCAGTCGGCTTACGGCCATTACTGCTACGAATAAGGTCGGCGCGAAGGTTGCGGTTGCTCCAAACAGGGCGATGGCAGGGGACCGATGCGCGCCAAACCAATAGATTAATCTGGCGAAAGCCAAGCCCGCGCCAAGGCACAGCACCAAACCGACACCGAGAAAGAAACCCACGAGCGGCCAGATGCACAAGCCAAGCACGATCTGTCGCAGGGTATCCTGGACTACGGCTTGGTCTATCGCTCCCGACGCCTCTGATTTGTGCCCGATCATGGTACGCCCAATCATGGCGGCCAAGATTAGGCCAGGTGCGAAAAGAGATCCCATAAGAGCGGGCTGAATGAGCCCGATTGGGACCAAGACCTGCTGGCCGGCATATATCACGCTCACTGCCCAAATCAGCCCCGCGATGACGGGCAGTGCACGTTGCATCGGCTTAGGCCCGCGCTTCTCTTATGAGATTTAGAATGTCCTCTGCGGCTTCCGGGATATTGGTGCCTGGGCCAAAAATTGCCTTAACGCCTGCACCCATTAGGAAATCGTAGTCCTGCTGTGGAATGACGCCGCCGCATATCACAATGATGTCGCCTGCATCTTTATCCTGGAGCGCTTTCACAAGCTGCGGTGCCAGTGTTTTGTGACCTGCGGCCTGGCTCGATATGCCGACCACATGCACGTCATTGTCAATAGCGTCCTGGGCGGCCTCATCTGGGGTTTGAAACAGAGGGCCCACATCCACATCAAAACCAATATCGGCAAAGGCGGTCGCGATCACTTTTGCGCCGCGATCATGGCCGTCCTGACCCATCTTGACGACGAGCATACGGGGTCTGCGGCCTTCCTCCTCGGCGAATTTCTCCACCGAGTTTTGAATCGCGGCAAAGCCCTCATCACCGTCATACGCGGCGCCGTATACTCCTGCCAATGTTCTTACCTCTGCTCTGTGCCTTCCGAACACCTTTTCAAGTGCATTGCTGATCTCGCCTACGGATGCCCGAGCACGCGCGGCCTCAACCGCACCCTCCAGAAGGTTCCCTCCTTCCTCGGCGCGGCGGGTCAGTTCCGCCAATGCGGCCTCGCAGGCCTGCGCGTCACGGGTGGCGCGGATTTTCTCCAGTCGAGCAACCTGAGCCTCTCGAACCGCGTTATTGTCAATCTCTAGGATGTCGATCGGATCTTCCTTGTCTTTGCGGTACTTGTTTACGCCTACGACAACTTCGTCCCCTCGGTCGATCATAGCCTGCCTTGTGGCGGCGCTCTCCTCAATCCGTAGTTTCGGCATGCCGGAGGTCACTGCCTTCGTCATACCACCCATTTCATCAACTTCTTGGATCAGCTCCCAAGCGGCGTCCGCCAATTGAGCCGTTAGGCTTTCAACATAGTAAGATCCGGCGAGTGGATCGACAACATTTGTTACGCCAGTTTCTTCTTGCAAAATCAATTGCGTATTACGCGCAATTCGTGCGGAAAAGTCGGTCGGCAGGGCTATGGCCTCGTCCAGCGCATTTGTATGAAGCGACTGCGTGCCGCCCAGGACAGCACTCATTGCTTCATAAGCTGTGCGCACGACGTTGTTATAGGGGTCCTGTTCCTGCAGGCTCACGCCGGATGTCTGGCAATGGGTGCGCAGCATCTTGGAGCGTTCGTTCTTGGCGCCGAGATCGTCCATAATGCGGTACCAGAGCAGCCGCGCCGCACGCAGTTTGGCGGCTTCCATGAAGAAATTCATACCAATGGCGAAGAAAAAGCTGAGACGACCGGCGAATTTGTCCACATCCATGCCTCGCGCCATAGCGGTTTTGACGTATTCCTTCCCGTCGGCAAGCGTATATGCCAATTCCTGCACCAGGTTCGCGCCTGCCTCCTGCATGTGATAGCCGGAGATGGAGATCGAATTAAATTTCGGCATCTCGTTCGATGTGTATTCAATGATATCTGCAATGATACGCATCGAAGGCTCCGGCGGGTAAACATAGGTGTTGCGCACCATGAATTCCTTCAGAATGTCGTTCTGAATAGTGC
This sequence comes from Pseudomonadota bacterium, assembly GCA_038531775.1. GTDB lineage: Bacteria > Pseudomonadota > Alphaproteobacteria > Rhodobacterales > Rhodobacteraceae > Roseovarius. The sequence goes on from JBCBBI010000005.1 coordinate 178,738, forward strand.
CGGAAAGCACAGAGCGATCATGACCTTGCTCTTCGCCAGCGACGATAAAGCTCGCCAGAACTGGGATGACCGCGCCATTCATCGTCATAGAGACGCTGACCTGATCGAGCGGGATGCCGTCAAAAAGAATTTTCATATCCTCTACGGAATCAATCGCAACGCCTGCTTTGCCGACATCGCCGACAACGCGAGGGTGGTCGCTATCATAGCCTCGGTGGGTGGCCAGATCGAAGGCCACTGATACGCCCTGCTGTCCGGCGGCCAGGTTGCGCCGATAAAACGCGTTGGATTCCTCGGCTGTTGAGAAGCCAGCATATTGCCTGATGGTCCAGGGACGGCCGGCATACATAGTGGCTTTCACCCCACGGGTAAACGGCGCCTGACCGGGAATTGTACCAAGATGCTCAAGATCCGCTGTGTCTTCTTCGGTGTAAAGCGGGCGCACTGCAATGCCTTCGAGCGTGTCCCATGTCAGTGCGTCGAGCGATTTGCCGCGCAGTTCTTTTTCAGCAATTTCACGCCAGGCGTCGGTCTTCGATCCCATTGCTATTTCGTCCTCTCAATGCGCCGTCCGCCGCGCGCATCCCCCGCACTCGGACCGACAGTTTGTCTTCCTTCAGCTCCGCCAACCCGTCAGCACCAGCGCGCAACCAGAACAGATCGTCGGCATAAGCCTCGCGCAGCAATGATTGCTGCATCCTGTCAAATGGTTGCCAGCGTCCAGTACCCTCGGGAAGACGGGCAGTTTGTTCGTCCCGTTCTTCTATCATTTTTCGCAAATGTTCCAGTGCAGGGGCCCGATTCAACCATTCCCTCGCGTTATTGCGTGGCAAATTATCCCTATCAGTCATATGAGCGAGCGCTCTTTCAGGCAAACCGGCATAGCTTTCAAATGGCAGCACGATGATTTCGGCCTTTGGCAGCGCCAGAGCCAACTCCGAGATCATATCGCGCCAGCGTCGAGGGCTTTGGGCCAGTCGCTCGAGCGTAGCGTGCGTTGGCAGGATGCCTGTCTCTGCGGTTTTCAACGCGAGCAGAGAAGACCAAAAACTCTCATAATTGCGAATGGAAATCGCGATGCGAGTTACCTCTAAATCAGTTTGCTCCGTATATCTGGACACGCGTTCGGCGATATCCTGGTAGAGATCTGCTTTGCGCAATACGTCCTCGGTATTGCCGATAAAACGATCACCAGCTAGCACGCAACACTGGGTCATTGCGCTTGTGTCGCTTTTCTCGCACCCAAAAGATATTCCGCGTGAAGCCAATGCTTTGGTATTGGCCCGCAAATATGCCTGAAATGTTGCCGATGCTGTACGGTGAGCCCCAATGCGCAATACTAAGTTCATAACCGCAGACCTTTCCTACATGGCCCGCTGACGTGTATTATGCACTCGGGCCGCAACTGTGTCGCCCGCTTGCATTTAACCTTCGATTTAAATTAAAAATTCTCGCGTTGTTTTGTGCAAACAATCTTAGCAATTTTGTTAAACCTACATATATCCTTGTTAATGGGAGATATAATGTTTCGATCAGTTTCGTTTTGTTTTGCTATGATCGCCGCGACTGCGCTCAGTGCGCAGGAGGTTACGTCTGACGTGACGGCGTCGTTGCAGGAAATTGTTCTGGGCGCTGACGGCGTTGATCTGGCAGAGTTTAAGTGGCAAAAACGGCCGCTAATCGTCTTTGCTGAAAGTCCGGCTGACCCAAGATTTGTGCAACAGATGGAATTTATTACTGCGGAGTTGGAAGAACTTTCCGACCGCGATGTTGTTGTTCTTACCGACACGGACCCATCTTTAAAAACGGCCTTGCGCCGGAAATTGCACCCGCGTGGCTTTATGCTTGCACTTGTAGGTAAGGACGGCACGATCAAGCTTCGCAAACCCGTGCCTTGGGATGTGCGAGAGCTTAGCCGAGTGATCGATAAAATGCCGATGCGCCAGCAAGAGGTGCGTGACCGGCGTGGCGACAGTTAATCGCAGCCGCTGTTAAGCCAACATGGAAATCGGATTTTCCAGGTTGTTTACGATCTGATCAAGAAGTTGCGCGCCGAGGGCACCGTCGATGACCCGGTGATCAACTGAGAGTGTCACAGACATCACCGTTGCCACGCCCAACTCGCCATCATCACCGACCACAGGTTTCTTGACGCCAGCACCGACGGCGAGAATCCCCCCGTGCGGCGGGTTGATCACCGCGTCAAAATTGTCGATGCCGAACATACCGAGGTTTGAAATGGCAAAAGCACCGCCCTGGTATTCATGCGGTGCGAGTTTGCGATCGCGTGCGCGCGCAGCGAGATCTTTCATTTCCGCTGACAAAGCCGACAGCGATTTTTTGTCCGCATCCTGGAGGACAGGCGTGAAAAGCCCGCCTTCTATGGCAACGGCCACGGCCACATCAGATGGTTTGAGCTGCAACATGCGGTCGCCGGCCCATACGGCATTGCATTCCGGAACCGCTTGCAAAGCTGCTGCACAAGCTTTGATGATATAGTCATTTACTGAGAGCTTGACGCCACGCGCCTCAAGCCCCTTGTTCATCTCGGAGCGCAGTTTTAGCAGCGCATCAAGTTTGATATCCCGACGCAGGTAGAAATGCGGGATGGTCTGCTTGGCCTCGGTCAGGCGAGCAGCGATGGTTTTACGCATACCGTCGAGCGCGATCTCCTCAAACTCGCGCCCTTCGTACATCGCCAGAACCTGCTCGGTTCCAGGGCCGGCTGGCATCGCCGCTGGTGCTGTGGCCGCTGATGGTGCAGGGCTTGGTGCAGTTGCCGGTCCGCTAACTGCGCCGGGTTCCGCAGCCTCGACATCGGCTTTCACGATGCGACCATGCGGACCAGAGCCTTTGATATGATTGAGATCAAGACCTTTTTGCGCGGCGATCCGTCGTGCCAATGGAGAGGCGAAAATACGCGATCCATCAGATGCAGCGGGATTTGCCGGATTGGGTGACGCAGATGCTGAAGCGGGAGCTGGCGCCGCTTCGGCTGGTCCCGGTGTATCCGCTGACGGTTGAGGCGCGGGCGCATCGCCAATATCATCGGCGCTTTCACCTTCTTCCAGCAGAATCGCAATCACGGAATTGACCTTCACCGCCTCAGTGCCTTCCGAAACAAGTATTTTGCCCAAAACACCTTCATCAACGGCCTCAAATTCCATCGTGGCTTTGTCCGTTTCAATCTCGGCAATGAGATCACCCGACGAAATCGCATCGCCTTCTTTGACCAACCATTTTGAAAGCGTGCCTTCCTCCATAGTAGGCGACAGCGCGGGCATCAGTAGTTCAATCGGCATCGCGTCGCTCTCCTAGCGGTAGGTGACCTGTTTGACCGCCTCGAGCACCTCTTCGGTGGAGGTCAGAGCCAGTTTCTCAAGATTGGCCGCATAGGGCATCGGCACATCCTTGCCAGTGCAGTTGATCACTGGGGCGTCGAGATAGTCGAAGGCGCGCTGCATGATCACGGCCGAAAGATGATTGCCAATGGATGCAACGGGCCAGCCTTCCTCGACGGTGACGCAACGGTTGGTCTTCATCACAGAGGCGAGCACTGTGTCATAGTCCAGCGGTCTTAGCGTGCGCAGGTCAATAACCTCGGCGCTGATGCCGTCTTCAGCAAGCTTTTCAGCTGCTTCCATGGCATAGCTCATCCCGATACCAAAGCTGACGATGGTTACGTCTGTGCCCTCACGGGCGATGCGCGCCTTGCCGATGGGAATGGTGAAATCGTCGAGTTTGGGAACTTCGAAACTACGACCATAGACAATCTCGTTTTCCAGGAACACCACCGGGTTTGGATCGCGAATAGCGGATTTCAGAAGGCCTTTGGCGTCGGCGGCCGTATAGGGCTGGATCACTTTGAGGCCAGGAATGTGGGCGTACCATGCCGCGTAATCCTGGCTGTGCTGAGCTGCCACGCGCGCGGCGGCTCCGTTAGGGCCTCGGAACACAATGGAACAGCCAAGCTGCCCGCCGGACATGTAATTGGTCTTGGCCGCAGAGTTGATAATCTGGTCAATCGCTTGCATTGCAAAGTTCCAGGTCATGAATTCGACGATGGGCTTTAGCCCGCCCCAAGCCGCGCCGACGCCGATGCCCGCAAAGCCATGCTCGGTTATTGGAGTATCTTTCACGCGCCGGGAGCCAAACTCTTCGAGCAGGTTTTGCGTGATTTTATAAGCGCCTTGGTATTCGGCGACCTCTTCACCCATAATCATCACCGTGTCATCGGCGCGCATCTCTTCGGCCATGGCGGAGTTGAGCGCGTCGCGCACGGTCATTTTGACCATCTCTGTGCCTTCGGGCCAATCGGGCGTTGTGTCTTGCATTGGTGGGGTCTCTGTCTTCGAAGGCGCTGCCGCAACCGGTTCTGCAGCCGGAGCGGTCGGTTGAGGTGCTGCAGCAGCGGGGGCAGGGGCGTCCTTTATATCATTTGCGCTCTCGCCATCTTCCAGCAGGATGGCAATCGCGGTGTTGACCTTTACGGCCTCGGTCCCTTCGCCCACCAGAATTTTACCGATCACACCTTCGTCGACGGCTTCAAACTCCATGGTGGCCTTATCGGTTTCGATCTCGGCGATGATATCGCCGGATGAGACTGTATCGCCTTCTTTCACAAGCCATTTTGAAAGTGTGCCTTCCTCCATCGTTGGAGATAGCGCGGGCATTAAAACTTCGGTTGGCATGTCAGTTATATCCTCGGACCGGAGTCATCATTCCGATTATGTTTCCTTGACCGTCTTCGGCATAAGCCACACGACCGATACCGTCGAAATCGCTTGGAGGTAGTGCCTCAGATCCACCATTAGCGAGCGCCCAAGCATACCGCTCGTCGCAGTCATCCACCTCAAAAGTCATCAAAGCGCCTCTCACAGGGCCGCCCGCATCTGACTTTTCGTCGGCGCGCACTAACATACCGCCAGTAAGCGCCTGATCTGCGCCAATTTCCCGGCCTTCGACCCTATGGTAAGAGACCGCCTCTAAGCCATCGACAGGGAAAAAGGACCAGCCGAACAGGCCATTGTAAAACGCCTTGGCTGCGTCGATGTCAGAGACATGAAATTCAACACGCGGCATTACACAGCATCCACATAGATATCTGTGTAAAGCTCATCGAGAGCTGGTTCCGGGCTCTGCTTGGAGAATTCGGCGCTGTCATTGACGATGGCCTTGATCTCTTTATCGAGGGCTTTGAGGTCGTCTTCGGTGGCGTGTTTGCCGCTCAGCAGCAGGTCGCGCACATGCTCGATACAGTCTTTCTCTTCTCGCACTTTCTGCACCTCTTCGCGGGTGCGATACTTAGCAGGGTCTGACATGGAGTGGCCACGATACCGGTAGGTTTTGACCTCCAAAATGTAGGGACCCGCACCAGACCGGCAATGTGCCACGGCTTTCTCACCAGCCGCCTTTACGGCGAGTACATCCATCCCATCAACAGCCTCACCGGGAATGCCAAAAGCGGCACCGCGTGTGTAGATGTCTGGCGTCGAGGTGGAACGCTGCATCGCGGTGCCCATAGCGTATTGGTTGTTCTCGATAACAAAGATCACCGGAAGTTTCCAAAGCGCCGCCATATTAAAGGTTTCATAAACCTGGCCTTGGTTTGCCGCACCGTCACCAAAATAGGTGTAGGTGACGCGGTCATTTCCCAGATACTGATCGGCAAGAGCAAGACCCGCGCCCAGGGGCACATTGGCCCCTACAATGCCGTGGCCACCATAGAAATGCTTGTCGCGGCTGAACATGTGCATCGAGCCGCCTTTGCCTTGGGAGTAGCCATCTTCTCGCCCGGTGAGCTCTGCCATCACACCTTTTGGGTCCATACCGCAGGCGAGCATATGGCCGTGGTCGCGGTAGGTGGTGATGCGCTTGTCACCTTCCTCGGTACTGGCCTCTAAACCCACGACAACGGCTTCTTGACCGATATAAAGGTGACAGAACCCGCCGATAAGCCCCATGCCGTATAACTGTCCCGCCTTTTCCTCGAATCGACGTATAAGCAGCATGTCATAGTAAAGCTGTTTGAGCTCATCGGCGGAAATATTTGGTTTTGCTTGACTTTTCTTTGCGGCCATTGGTGCCAGACCTTTTGCGAAAATATAGTTCAACGTTAAACTATCTTATAGCACAAAGATTACTATTAAGGCGAGAACGAATTTTATGCCTCTTGCAGTCGTATTGAAAGAGAGCAGAAGGCCAAAACAGAAGCGCCGAAATGCGCTGCCGAGTAACTGTCTATTTGATTTAAGGTCAGGATGGTAAGAAGGACAGAGATAGATTGTGCTGGTCTTTAGGTTTCCTGCATTGTCGTGCGCATAGCCGAAAGTTTTTTTGACTTTTGTTTCTTTGGCACCTGGGCCAGTGAAGAAACAATTAGCCATGGCTATGGCTGAGTGCTCGGTCGTAAAAATACCGTCGCTTTCCCAGCTTACGTTCGTAAAAACCTTTATCGCAAAGCCACCATCTTCGGCGCATAGTATGTCAACGAAGTCGCTCAGCGCTTCGGGGAAGGTTTTGCGGAATTGGCCCACGGCAGCAAGTGGAGGTTTGAACATGACGTCTGATTTGCGATTGGCATATAAGTCTTCACTGCGTTGGGTTGTGCGTGCTGCGTAATTTCCACCACCACCTATATGGCAACAATGCCTTGGCCCAAGACGCTTTGGGCCTTAACGACATCTTCTTTTGAGCTTGAACCTCAGCTAGCAAAAGCCTCACTCGCAAGCACGGTGGCAGCAAAGGCAGTTGAGCAAGTTCTATGAACACTCATGCGGTTTGCTTTCTTTTGGGGATTTCGAATGCACGAGCATAAAGACCCGCGCCGAAGTCTGGTGGTGGTGTTTGCACCGAAAATAGCGACTTAAGATAAACAAAACGGTTTCACACCATACTGTGCATGCTTTCCATGAAGAGTTCTATCAGGCGAAAATAAGCCAGTTAAAATATTCATAAAATAGAAAACAGCTGAATTTGCATCAGTAAATCCCAACTGGCATGACCTGCCCTCTTTGCAAGTTATGCTCTCATGACCAAGCAATCGATGGGAGAAAATGCCGGTCTCTCAGCCGCCGGTCATCTACCGGATAACAATTTCGTCAGCCCGCAATAGACCAAGCACATCGCGTGCTTGCTGGTCTAGCAAATCCAGATCGAGATAGCTGTCCGACAAACGTTTGGTCAGGTTTTCCATGCGTGCAACATGGGTACTGAGGTTATCCAGTTGCGTGCGAAGCTCGCGTTCATGCGCTTCGATCTCGGCACGTTTGAACAGTCCATAATCGCCTTGTACGGCCGCAAAAACGAAATACCCCCCAATAGCAAGTGCCACAAAGGAATAAATCAATAGACCATATGCCGGTTTTCGAATGGTGCTCACGAATGCCTGCCCGCCAACTCGCCGCTTCTTTTGAGCAGCTCGGTACAAACAATCACACAGTCGCAACGATTTGTGAATCCCCTTTCATAGAGCAGTTGCAAAAAGCTAGGTTCAAAGCTGAAGGAGGGGCATTAATGCCACATTTGCCACCGCGCGACGCCTTGGGCACCCATAATGTATCAAATCAACCTGAGGCCGTTTTGGCCAAGAATTTATGGGCCGATGACGCCGTCTTGCAAACATACGCGCCTTTATCTTCTGGCGACACTGCTCATTTGGCGGGTTTTGGCCGAACTATAGGCGCGCAAGATGTCATGCAGGCGGGGCAGGCGGCAAATAGGTATCCGCCAGAGCTTATTCTCTTTGACCCGGGTGGTCGGCGGCTTGATGAAGTGCGGTTCCATCCAGCCTATCATACGCTGATGCAGGTAGGGATCGGGGCAGGTTATGCCGCATTACCATGGGAGGGTGCGGCGGGCGGCCATGTCACCCATGCGGCGATGGTTTATATGATGACGCAGGTCGAGCCGGGTGTCTGTTGCCCGATGACAATGACCTATGCGGCGTTGCCTGCTTTGGCAGCCGATTCTGGTTTGGAGGCTGTTTGGGTTTCAAAGCTCATCTCGCGTATCTATGACGCCTCAATAAGACCGGTGATCGAGAAAACCGGTGCGACGCTTGGAATGGCCATGACCGAAAAGCAAGGTGGCTCTGATGTGCGTGCAAATACAACGAAAGCCACACGCGACGGTGATCACTACCGGCTCAACGGGCATAAATGGTTTTGTTCTGCGCCTATGTCTGACGGGTTCCTGACATTGGCCCAAGCAGACGGCGGGCTTACCTGTTTTTTGGTTCCTCGCTGGTTGGAAGACGCGCGTAACGGGATCGAAATCCAAAGGCTTAAGGATAAGCTTGGCAATCGCGCCAATGCTTCGTCCGAGATCGAATACGTCAATGCTCTGGCGTTTCGGCTGGGTGATGAGGGGGCAGGGGTCCGCACTATTCTGGAGATGGTGCATCATACGCGGCTTGATACGGCCATGGCTCCTGCTGGATTGATGCGGGCGGCCCTGGCGCATGCGGCGCACTGGGCGCGACATCGCATGGTGTTTCAAAAGACCCTGATTGATCAACCTCTCATGCAATCGGTCTTGGCTGATCTGATGCTTGATTGGGAAGGTGCTTTGGCACTTGGGCTCTACGTCGCAGGTTTTTTTGACAAGACGGATGAGGAGGCTCGTAAGTTTTCCCGCCTCGCCGTGGCATTGGCAAAGTTTCTCAATAACAAACTTTGTCCGGGGCTGGTCTATGAGGCGATGGAGTGTCTGGGCGGTATGGGATATGTCGAAGACACAGGCATGCCGCTCATCTACCGCGAGGCCCCGCTCAACTCGATTTGGGAAGGCTCGGGTAATGTGATTTGCCTCGACGTACTTCGAACGTTGGCAAAGGCACCCATGTCCGGTGAGGTTTTGCAATCAGAGTTGGCCGCGGCAACGGGGCAATATCGCGGTTATGACGCCGCGCTGCGAGCCCACATGGATCGCTTTGGAAACACGCATGAAGAAGCCAACGCGCGTTGGTTTGTTGAAAGTCTGGCCACGCTTTTGACGGCCTCCGTTTTGATCCGACAGGCGCCAAGCGAAGTGAGTGCCGCCTATGTCGCAACACGGGTTGTCGGAGAGCGTGGGCGTACGGCAGGGGCGATAAATGGGCTGGACACACGGAGTTTGCTCTCACGACTTTAAAAGCAGCAAGTGCTATGGAGTGGCCTGAGTCCTCTTTTTAGAGGAAATGTGCATTAACATTTGGCAAATTCGTCATCACTTGCAGGTCGTCTTCGTATTGCTTGGTCAGGATGTCGATGAAATCCTCCGACCATCCCTCTATATCTATGGATTGCTCGATCTTTTCCTGGATCGCGTATTTGTCTAAAAACGCCGTAAGAACGCGTCGCCTTTGCAACGCAGATAGTTCAGGCACACCTGAGATGTAGCTGATTAATCGTTGGTAACCTGCTGGTTTCATGAGTTTTTCAACAAAACTATATTCTCCGCGCACAGATGCGGAAGGTTCCAAATCCCCGATCAAGCGGATCATGTCGCCCCAGACCATTGGTAGGTCTTCATAGCAAAATATATGGAACGAAACCTCTGGAAACTCTCGCGATAGCTTGAGCACCATCTCAGACCATTTAAAGTCCCTAGGGTCCGCACCGCGGACCATATCTGAGAAGCTCTTGATGGTACTGCCTTCATAAAGAGAAGGCAAAAAGGTTGCCGGATTGCGAATAGTAAAAACCATCTTAAGCTCGTCAGGAGACGCGAATTTTAGAAATGCACTTAGCCGTGGTGTAGCGTTGGAATAGAATTGTGGTGCACCAGCGAGAAAAATGGGCCCGCCAAAGAAATTTTCGCTGGTTATGACAACACGTTTTTCCAGGTCTTGCTTTGCTATAATTTCTTTCCAGTCGAATTCACCATTCCAATCGGGTTGCGTTGCGGAACTCAGAAAGTCGGAGAGGTATGCGTTGCTATTCGCATTTGCAACGGAAGAGCCATGTCGAAAAAAGAGGCGACTGTTAAGTCGCAAGCATCTGTTTAGCTGAGAGAATTCGGTGTGATGGACACCAGCCTGGATTGCTAGTCTCATGTTCATGACGTGCAGTTTCTTAAAGCACATATATCAATGAAACCTAAAAACCGGCAAGCGGCTTTGCATTTTGAAAACCGCGCAAGGCTATTTTGCTTTTGCCGATGAAGCCACCCAGATCGTCGGTAAAGGCGAATTCGGCAACGCCTCTCGCGTCCGAGACCGCGTTGATAAACTCCGGAACTTTAGCGATTGGAAATTGCCAGAAATCTAACGAGTAAAAGCGGTTGGCTTGGCCAGTGTCCAGGTTTGAGAAATCAAGGAAAGCGTCGGGTGGCCTGCCGAGTTGAAGGCCTATGACTGAGACTTTTCCGGCCGGTTTGGGCTGGTCAACAAGGTCAAGATCCGCACCGTAATCGATATTGTATCTAAGCCTTATTTTCAGATCGCAAAGGCGCGGGGAACAAAATGGATTGCTGACGCGAACGCCAGTCGCCGGAGTGGTTCCTAGCGGAAAAAATCGGAGCGTTACACTTTCTAACGTGCCCGAAACGGGACCGAATTAAGCAAATATAAGGTCTTCCGCATCGAAAAATTCACCGAGACCGACAAGCCTTTAGTTACGATCATCTCCTAAATTTAAGTCTTCGCGAAGGGAAAGCCTACCGCTGACCGATTGTGTAATACCTGCAGCATTGACAGCGTTTGGCCGCGATGAACAAACGCGCGGCAGAAGTAATAGATTTATATGGCACTCCATTGTCCCAGCTTGGTAAAAACCGATTTCAATCACGTTTTCAGGCTGAAAAATCGTCAGTTCGAGAAGCTCAACCACCAGGCTAGGATGACCTTTGCCGTGCAATCCGCGCGTTTCCTTGGCGCGCAACGGTCAGATCCGTGAAATTGAATCATCTGCGGCAGAGCAATGAGGTTTCGCGCGCCCGTTTTGAACGAATGGATAAAAGAAGTTTTTTGCCGGTATTCTCGGATAGACCGAGCAAGGCGCCGATTGCGCGCCTTGTATCGTCATTTGCTGAAGGTTGTGAAGCTTGATTGCCAGCATTCTTTCTCAGGAACTTCATACCTTGGCTGAAGAGGCTTTCCTCCCTCCTACAGATCGAGTCTTTTGTCTGGTTTCTCTCGTTTTCCAGCCATCGCTGATCCTCCAATTACGGGACAAAACTATCCCAGTTGGTGGACCACTTTCAGGGGGCTATTCCATTGCGCCGCGCTGCAAATCATGTTCGCGGCTGTGGTCAATTTTGGGCTGGGTGGCAATCAGAAGGAGCGGAACTTATGTTTAAAAGGGTAATTAAAACAAAGTTTTGGATAAGTCTTGTTGGTCTAATGCTGGTTGTTCCACTTGCTGGCTTCATAACCGTAACCAGTACGACGCAGGCCGAAGCCAACGCACTAAAGGTAAAAAAATTCAAGAAATACCGTCCTTACAAATTCAAAAAGCACTTCCGTCAACGCAACCATGACCAATTTGAATACAGCCCGAGTGCAAAGTTCAAATTCAAAAAGTTAAAAAAGTTCAAATGACCGAATTGGGTTCATTTCGTCAGCCGACGGGTTGTCGCTGAAAACAGCTCAAACAACTATGTGTTTAAGGCGCGGCGGGAAACGCCTTATCCAAGACCTGAGCTAGCACTACAGAGCTTCCACCGGTAGAGAGGGTAGCCATCAAATTATTTTGCTAATTTTGGCTCCGGCGGTAGGGATCGAACCTACGACCAATTGATTAACAGTCAACTGCTCTACCGCTGAGCTACGCCGGAACACCCGCGCGATATAGCAATCCGTATTTGGCACGTCCAGAGGGCTTATGACAAATTTTTACGCGCAGCGAAAAAGCTTCAGACAAGTTCAAACACTGCCGTTTCATGAAGCTCTCCAACGGGTTTAACGACACCTCTGCCAAACAAATCAATAAGATGGGCGAGTACGTTGCGGCTTGCGGCGCGCATCAGGTTGCCAGGTGTGTCCGTATAGATCGCCCGAGCAAGGGTTGTGGCGTCTGCGGGGGCTTTCGCCAGTTGCGCAATGATTGAGGCCTCGCGACCTTC